>CAVXTC010000014.1:0-112213 GCA_963764525.1 uncultured Pseudomonadota bacterium
GCGGGGCGAAACTGATCGCCTTCACCCCGGCGCTGGTCCTGGCGAAGCGGCTGGTGCGTTCAGGTGCCGACGCGCTGGTCATTGAGGGCTCGGAGGCGGGCGGTCATATCGGCCCCGTCTCGCTCGAGCGTGCTCGCTCAGGAGATACTGCCGCACATCCGGGACATTTCCGGTGTTCGTTGCCGGCGGGCTTGGCCGCGGCGAGGGCGATCCTGGCGTATCTTGAGATGGGCGCGGCCGGTGCGGCAGCTCGGGACGCGCTTCGCCGCGGCGACCAAATCGATCGCCCATCCACGCTTCAAGCAGGTCTTCATCCGCGCCAACGCGCGCGACGCGCTGCCCTCGATCCCAGCTCGACGATCGCTTTCCGGTCATTCCGGTGCGTGGTTTGGTGAACCAGGGCACCAAGCGGTTCCTTGCCCATCAGGCCGAAATTATCCGCCGCTTCCAGTCCGGCGGTCTGAGCCGCGAGGCGGCACAGCTCGAAATCGAGCATTTCTGGGCCGGAGCACTGCGCCGCGCGGCGATGGACGGCGATGTCGAGCAGGGGTCCGTGATGGCCGGACAGTCGGTCGGGCATGGTCACCTCCGAACAGCCGACCGCGGCGATCATTGCCGAGTTGGTGGAACAGGCGGTCGCCGCCCTGGTTGCGCGTCAACGCGGTCGTTGCCGCTTGTGCCCCCGCCTGATTGTGCAACCGTCTGATGCCGCCCTGACCCCGCCGCGTCGGCTGCTCGCCGAGCTGCGCGAGGTGCTGGCGCGCGGCTCGCCGGCCCTGGCGGAACTGGTGGACGCTGGTGGCCGCCGAAATGGTCGCCGAGGTCTGCTCGATCTATATCAAGCGGCCCGGCGATATCCTGGAGCTGACCGCCACGCATGGTCTCAACCCGAGGGCGGTCGGGCGCACCCGGCTGCGCGTGGGGGAAGGCATCATCGGCCTGTGTGCTGCCAGGGCGCGGGTGATGAACCTCGCCCGACGCGCAGAACCATCCGCGCTTCGCCTATCGTCCGGAAACCAGCGAGGAGCCGTTGGTCCATTCTGGCCGTGCCGGTCCGGCGCGCCGGCCAGACGGTGGTGTATTCCGTGCAGGGCCGGGCCCCCCGACAATACACCCCGGAAGAAGTCGATGAGCTGGAAACCGTCGCGATGCTGCTGGCGGCGCCGCTGGCGCGGCCGGCGCGGCGACCGGGTCGGAGGAAGGGGTGCGGGGTATGTCCCCCGCATTTTCCCGGGTGTCCGGCTGGTCGGCGGATCGTCATCGGACCGATCGTGCTGCACGGCTCCGGCTCGGCTGCGAGCGCCTGCTGGCCGACGACCCGGCGGCCGAGCTGGACGTGCTGCGGGAGGCGGCCGACCGCATGCAGCGCGGCCTGGACGAGTTGCTGGACGGCCGGTTGCCGGACGGCACGCCCGACGGGGCCGCCTCGCGCGAGGTGCTGGAAGCGTATCGGCTGGTCGCCGCCGATGCCGGCTGGCTACGCCGCGCGGCCGAGGTGATCCGCGGCGGGCTCACGGCCGAGGCGGCCGTCCAACGGGTGGCCGGCGAGTTGCACGACCGGATGCGCCAGTCCGGACCCATACATCCGTGAGCGGTTGGGGGATATCGAAGACATGGCCGGCCGCCTGTTGGCCGAACTGGCCGGCGCGGCTGAACGTCCGCCTGTGCCGCCGGGCGCCATTTTGGTCGCCCGGCGGCTGGTCCGGCCGAGCTGCTGGCTGGCACGGCAGCGGCATCGCCGGCCTGGTGATTGAGGAAGCCAGCCCGGCCGGGCACGCCGCCATCCTGGCTCGCGCCCTCGGCCTGCCGGCACTCGGCGGGGCGCGCGGTGCGTTGGCTGCCGCGGAGCCGGGGGATGACGCAGTCCTCGATGGCGATGAGGCCGCGCTGTATTTGCGACCTGACACGGACGTCACGCGGATCTATCTGCGCGCGCGGGAGGCGCGAGTGCGCAACAGGCCGGACTGGAACGGCTGCGGCACCGCCCGGCCGCCACCGCGGACGGCACCCGCGTGCGGCTGATGCTGAATGCCGGCCTGGCGCTGGAGCTGGATGAACTCGAGCGGACCGGCGCCGAAGGCATCGGCCTGTTTCGCACCGAGATCGCCATGCTGGCGCGCGGCGCCGTTCTGGATGTGGCGGAGCAGGCCACGCTGTATGCACGCGTCCTGGATGTGGCCGGCGATCGCCCGGTGCTGTTCCGCACGCTCGATCTCGGCAGCGACAAGCTGCTGACCGGGGCCGAGGCGCCCGAAGAAGCCAATCCCGCCATGGGGTGGCGCAGCCTGCGTGTCGGTCTGGACCGCCCGGCGATCATGCGCCGGCAGCTTCGGGCGCTGCTGCTGGCCGCGGCCGGGCGGCCGCTCTCGGTCATGTTCCCGATGGTGGCAACGGTGGCCGAGTTCCGCGCCGCCCGCGCGCTGCTGCTGACCGAGGCCAGACGGGTACACCCGGCACCCGACCGGCTGGTGGTGGGCACCATGCTCGAAGTGCCGGCGCTGATGTGGCAGTTGACCGAACTGCTGGCCGAGGTGGATTTCGTGTCGGTGGGTTCCAACGACCGCTGCAATTCCTGTTCGCGGCCGACCGCGGCGCGCCGGCGCTGGCCGGACGCTACGACCTGATGTCGCCGCCGGTGTTCGACCTGCTGGATCAGCTCCTGCATGCCGCGGCCGGCGCGCGCGACGGCGCCGGCGTGCCGGTGTCGTTGTGCGGCGAGGCCGCCGGCCGGCCGATCGAGGCGATGGCCCTGGCCGGGCTTGGGGATGACCACCCTGTCGATGCCGGCCGCCGGCCTTCCGTCGGTGAAGGCGCTGCTGGGGGGCTCGACCTGGCGGCATTCCGCGCGGTGCTGGCATCCATCCGTCGCACCGCGGCCGGCGCGGCCAGCCTGCGGGAACCGATCGCGACCTGGGCACGCGAACGAGGGCTGGACGTCTGAGCGCGAAATAATTTGTGGTGGCCTTCGTTGTCGAGTTCGACGTACCCCGCGAAACGCGGCAAATTATGGCGTTGGCAAGGGAAAGGGTCTGGCCTAGATTGCGCCGCCCCCTTCACGGGCCGCACTGATCGGTGCTGCGCTGCTGCGTCGAGATCGTTTGGGGGTCGGGGCTGCCGTGCTGCAAGGCCGCAGAGCGATTTTGGCCGAAAATCGGCCGCAAGGATCTGCCACGAAGGACGGCGTGGCAGCACCGCGTGTCGGCGCGGACTTGGTGACGGCGCGCGAGCGTCTGGGCCGCAGCCTGCCCGACATGGCCGTGGACCTGCGCATCCGTCTGCCCTACCTGATCGCGCTTGAGCAAGGCCGGATCACCGATCTTCCGGGTAACGCCTACGCATTGGTGTTTCTGCGAAGCTATGCGGCAGCGCTCGGCCTGGACCCCGACGAATTGGCCCGCCGCTTCAAGGCTGAAGCCGCCGAGATCGGCCGCCAATCGGAACTGGATTTCCCGGCGCCGCCGCCGGAACGTGGCGTGCCGGCCGGTGCGGTTGCCCTGATCGGGCTGGTGCTGGCGGTGGGTGCCTATGCCGGCTGGTACCAGCTTTCCGGTGAAGGACGGCTGCCGGCGGAGGCGATCGCGCCGGTGCCCGCCCGACTGGCCCCGCTCGCCGAGCAGGCCGTGCCGCTTGCAGCGCCGGTGACGGTCGCGGCACTGCCCGCCTCGCCGAGTACCGGCACTCTGGCCCCGGGCAGCCAGACGCCTAGCACGGCGGCACCGTCGCGGGTCGCCGACAGCCAGCCGGCCGATCCTGCCGTGTCGCCAGGGTCCGCTGCTGCCGCCACCCCGGTGACGGCGCAACAAGCCTCGCCGGACAAACCGCCGATGGCCGTGGCAGGCGCCGCCGACTTCTCGCCGGTACAGGGGCTGGTGGTGCGGGCGAGTGCGGATTCCTGGATCCAGGTGCGCGACCGTGCCGGTCAGGTGCTGTTCAGCCGCATCCTCCATAGCGGCGAAAGCTGGCCGGTGCCGCCTGGCGGCAATCTGCTGCTTACCACCGGCAATGCCGGCGGGACCGAATTGCTGTTGGACGGCGTGGCGACCGCACCCCTGGGCAATCCCGGCGCGGTGCGGCGCGACCTGCCACTGGACATGGATGCGATCCGCAGCGGACGGCTGGCACCGGTCGCCGCAACACGGTAGCACCGCGGCGCAACACTCCCCATTCTCTGGACCCCTATTCTCTCTGGGCAACGCGCGTCGCCGCATCGACGGAGAAGGCCGACCAATGAGCTATCGTCCGTATCAGGATATCGCCCGCCGGGCGTCTCGCCAGGTCCATGTCGGCCGCGTGCCGGTGGGCGGCGGGACGCCGATCAGCGTGCAGACCATGACCAACACGCTGACCACCGATGTTGCCGGAACCGTGGCGCAGATCCAGCGGGCGCAGGCGGCCGGGGTGGATATCGTAAGGGTGTCCTGCCCCGACCGGGAGAGTGCTCTGGCGCTGCGCGACATCGTGCGGCAGGTCGATGTGCCGATCGTGGCCGACATCCATTTCCACTACCGCCGGGCGATCGAAGCGGCCGACAGCGGCGCCGCCTGCCTGCGCATCAACCCCGGCAACATCGGCAGCGACGAGCGGGTGAAGGAAGTCATCAAGGCGGCCCGCGACCACGGCTGCTCCATGCGGATCGGGGTCAACGCCGGGTCGCTGGAGAAGCACCTGCTGGAAAAGTATGGCGAGCCGAACCCCGAGGCGCTGGTGGAAAGCGCGCTGTATCACGCGAACGTCCTGCAGCAGCACGACTTTCACGACTTCAAGATCAGTGTGAAGGCCTCCGACGTGTTCCTGGCGGTGGCGGCGTATCAGCAACTGGCCGAAGTTTGCGATCACCCGTTACATATCGGCATCACCGAGGCGGGCGGGCGACGCATGGGCACCGTGAAGTCGGCGATCGGGCTCGGCTCGCTGCTCTGGGCGGGTATCGGCGACACCTTGCGGGTCTCGCTGTCGGACGAGCCGGAAGAAGAAGTGCGGGTCGGGTGGGACCTGCTGAAGGCGCTCGGGATCCGGCACCGCGGGGTGAAGGTGATCTCGTGTCCGTCGTGCGCCCGGCAGGGATTCAACGTGATCGAGACGGTGAAGGAGCTGGAGGACCGGCTGGCACATATCGAAACGCCGCTGACCCTGTCGATCATCGGCTGCGTGGTGAACGGGCCGGGCGAGGCGCTGATGACGGATATCGGCCTGACCGGCGGCGGCGCCGGGCGGCACATGATCTACAAGGCCGGCAAGACCGACCACACGATCGAGGCCGGTCGGATGATCGACCACATCGTGGAGCTGGTGGAGGCGAAGGCGGCGGCGCTGAAGGCCGCGGAGTCGGAGAAGGTGGCGGCGGAGTAGTCCGAGTGAGCCGAAACGACGTTGAACCACCAGGAGACGAGCCTATCGTCACGATGCGCGGTGTTGACGTCGTCAAGACGGCCGCAAAGGAGCTGAGAAAAATCCCGCAACGGGATCGAGAGCGTATAGTGGACCGCATTGAGCGCGTTTGCTGAAAGTCCCGCGTCACCGCATCACGACATCAAGGTGTTGGCGAGCAGCAAGGCGCGCCGGCTTTGGGTGGGCGACTATAGAGTGGTAATGAGACCGGGCCCCGGCGGACGGTTCACCGTAGAACAGGTGGCGCATAGGCGTGAGGTTTACAAATGAGTGCAAGTCGAAACTCTGTTGCTCAACAGATCGAAGACCTCGAAGACGAGCGCGACGACTATGCAGCGCTCCTCGCGCGCATGGAATCAGCTAACGACGAGCCGATCCCGCTCAGCGTCATCAAGCGGCTGTCCGCGCGCGAGCCCCCGGTGCGTGTGTGGCGCGAGCACCGGGGTCTATCCGTTCAAGAACTGTCCGACGCTTCGGGCGTCCCGATCCTGACGCTGAGTGTGATCGATATCGGTGAGGGTGACGGCGTCTCGCTCAGCGACTTTGCGGCAATCGCCCGAGCACTCTGCGTCGAGCTTGATCTGCTGGTCCCCTGGACTGAGGGCGGCGAGCCCAGTGACTGAATTTCAGTCCTTTGTCGGAGTGGTTTTGTACCCATCGGCATGAGGAATGTGACGCCCCCTGGAGATCTCGATATCAGTCCGCTGGCCAACGCCTTAGAGCGCCTGCTCGAAGGGCTTGAGCGGCATCGTCGGCAACCTGCCGATGATCAGCTCCGGGACGGCCTGATTCAGCGCTTCGAGTTCACCTATGAGATTAGCCATCGGACGCTCCGGCGTTTCCTCCGGCAGGTGTCCGCCTCGCCGGGGATTTACGACCAGATGCCGTTTCAGGACCTGATCCGGTCTGCCAATGAACAGGGATTGCTGGCTGGCGATTGGGCCGCCTGGAGGCGATACCGGGACATGCGCGCAAAAACCAGTCACGCGTATTCGGCTCGCATTGCCGCCGATGTGGTCGCCGGAATACCGGATTTTTTGGCGGAAGCGATGCATCTGCGCGACCAGCTCAGACGACGCTTGGCATGACCGCAACGATAGATATGGCCCAGGAGCATTCGACCATCGTTCGCGCGATCCTGCTCCGGCACCTTCCACACGGCGCACGCGCGTTCGTGTTCGGCTCTCGTGCGCATGGCGGGGCACGGCGGTTCTCGGACCTTGATCTGGCGATCGAAGGAGACCGGCCGCTCGGCTTTGCCCTGATCGGGCAGATCGCCGAGGCGCTTTCTGAATCCGACCTGCCATACAAAGTCGATATCGTGGACCTGTCAGAGCTTGACCCCGGCTTTCGGGCGCGCATCGCCGCCGATCTGGTCCCGCTGCCGTTGAACGCGAAAGAAACGACGTGACCCAACTCCAGCCCGTCCGCGGCACCCACGACCTGATCGGTGACGAACAGCGCCGGCACCAGCATGTCATCGACACCGCCCGCCGCATCGCCGATCTGTATGGGTTCGACGAATGGGTCACGCCCATCTTCGAGGACACACGCGTGTTCTCCCGCACCCTCGGTGAGACGTCCGACGTGGTTACCAAGGAGATGTATTCCTTCACCGACCGCGGCGGCGATGCAATCACGCTGCGTCCCGAAGCCACCGCCGGTGTCTGCCGCGCGCTGGTCAGCAACGGTCTGACACAATCGCTGCCGCAGAAGGTGTTCTGCGCCGGCCCGATGTTCCGCTTCGAGCGTCCGCAGAAGGGCCGCTACCGGCAGTTCCATCAGATCGACATCGAGCTGATCGGCCCGGCCGAACCGCTCGCCGACGCCGAGGTGATCGCCTGCGGCTGGGACATCCTGGTGGCCCTCGGCGTTGCCGCGGATACGGTGCTGGAGGTCAACACACTCGGCGACAAGGACAGCCGGCAGGCGTACCGCGACGCGCTGGTCAGCTACTTCGAGGCGCACAAGGACGCGCTGTCGACAGACAGTCTTGCGCGGCTGGAACGCAACCCGCTGCGCATCCTGGACAGCAAGGAGGAACGGGATCGGCGCATCGTCGCCGGCGCGCCGACGATCGAGCGCTATCTCACGCCGACGGCGGCCGAATTCTACACCGCGCTCAAGCGCCACCTGGACGCGTTCGGCGTGCCGTATCGCGAAAACCCGCGCATCGTCCGCGGCCTGGATTATTACGGCCACACCGCATTCGAGTTCGTTACCAACAAGCTCGGCGCGCAGGGCACCGTGATGGGCGGCGGGCGCTATGATGGGCTGGTGGAGGAGATGGGCGGCCCGCCAACCCCCGCCGTCGGCTGGGCCGCCGGGATCGAGCGGCTGGCCATGCTGCTCGATGCCGCGCCGGAACCGGCGGCAGCGGTCGCCGTCGTGCCGATCGGCGAGGCCGCGGAACCTGAGGCACTGGCCCTGCTGCAAACGCTCCGCCACGCCGGTATTCGTGCCGAGATGGCCTATCGCGGCAATCTTCGCCGCCGCCTGGAGCGTGCCAACCGGATCGGCGCCCGCGCCGCCGTCATCCTCGGCGACGATGACATCAAATCCGGCGTTGCCCAGGTCAAGGACCTTCGTACCGGCGAGCAGGTCGCGGTTCCGCTGACCGAGATTACCGACCGCCTGACCCTGCTCCCCGCGCAGCAGGGGGCCGGTCACGACGCCCCGTAAAGCGACATGAATTTTGCCGCCAGGCTGGACCGCATCGCCGCCCGCGCCGATGAGCTGCGGGCGTTGCTGGTCGACGAGGGTCGTACCGGCGAGGCCTATGTCCGGGCGTCACGCGAGCTGGCGGAGATCGAGCCCGTGGTCGCCCGTATCGGCGACCTTCGCGCCGCTGAGACGGCCCGCGGCGACGCCGAAAAGCTGCTGTCCGACCCGGAGATGCGCCAGCTGGCCGAGGCCGAGCTGCTGGCCCTGAAAGATCGCATTCCGGCTCTGGCGCACGAGATCAGCGTCGCTCTGCTGCCGAAGGACGAGGCCGATGCGCGCAGCGCGATCCTGGAAGTGCGCCCGGCAGCAGGTGGCGATGAGGCGGCCTTGTTCGCCACCGACCTGTTCGCGATGTACCAGAAATACGCCGCGCTGCTCGGCTGGCGATTCGAGATACTCGAGTACAACGACACCGAACTCGGCGGCCTGAAGGAAGGCATCGCCGAGATCACCGGGCGCAACGTCTTCGCTCGCCTCAAATACGAATCCGGCGTCCATCGCGTCCAGCGTGTGCCGACCACCGAAAGCCAGGGTCGCATTCACACCTCCACTGTAACGGTCGCCGTGCTGCCGGAGGCCGAGGAGGTCGATGTGCAGATCAATGACGGCGATCTTCGCATCGACGTGTTCCGTGCCTCGGGGGCCGGCGGCCAGCACGTTAACAAGACCGAAAGCGCGGTGCGGATCACCCACCTGCCCACCGGGATCGCGGTGGCGATGCAGGAGGAGAAAAGCCAGCACAAGAACCGCGCCAAGGCGATGACGATCCTGCGCGCGCGGCTTTACGAGCAGCAGCGCGCGGCGCTGCACGCGACCCGTGCGGCCGACCGCAAGTCCCAGGTCGGCACCGGAGACCGCAGCGAGCGCATCCGCACCTACAATTTCCCGCAGGGGCGCGTGTCGGACCACCGCATCGGGCTGACCCTCTACAAGATCGATCGCATCATGGCCGGCGAGTTGGACGAGTTCATCGACGCGCTGACCGCCGAGGACCAGGCGGCGCGACTGGCGGCGGATGAGTGAGCGAACGCATAGGCGAAGAGCGATCTTGTGGTCGGTCATTGCGGTGTCCTTGGGTCAGAGTTGCAAGTTGCGACCCGATTCTACCCAGGTTCACCGCAGTGGCCGCCGCCGTGGATAAGTGGCCTGGCTACGTCAGACTCTTGATGGTTGCTCCGGCAGGCCACCTATTCACAGCTCCTACGCCACCGCCGGGGACATGACCCGGCTGGTTGGGGCGTGAGCGAAAGTGGCGTTTGTCCGGGAATGCCGGCGAGAGCGCAGTCCAGTCAGGAATCAGCTTCGCTCGAATCACACGATCGCGGTCAGTGGCTCGCGCCCGGCGAAGTGTGCCTCCAAATTGCCGAGGACCAGATCTGCCATTGCCCGGCGTGTCTCCACCGTGGCGCTCGCCTGGTGGGGCGCCAGCACCACGTTCTGCATCCCCAACAACGTCGGCGGCACCTCCGGTTCATGGGCGAACACGTCAAGTCCAGCGCCGCCGAGGCGCCCGTCGGTCAGCGCCGCGACCAGCGCCGGCTCATCGACCACGCTGCCGCGGGCTACATTCACCAGGACGCCGTCCGGGCCGAGCGCGTCAAGCACCGCGGTGCCAACGATTCCGCGCGAGCCGGGTCCGCCGGCCGCGGCGATCACAAGAACGTCGGATTCCCGCGCAAGGTCCTCCAGGATCGAGTGATGGTGGTAACGGATCCCCTCGACCGCATGCAGGTCGGTGTACGCGATCGTCATCCCGAAGCCTTCGGCCCGGCGCGCGACCGCGCGGCCGACCCGGCCGAGGCCGAGTATCCCAAGGCGCTTGCCGCTGACCTTCCGTCCCAGCGGAATGTTGCCCGCCGGCCAACGTCCCTCGCGCACCAGGCGGTCGCCAGTGCAGATACGTCGCGCCACCGCGAGCATCAGGGCGAAGGCCATGTCAGCCACGTCATCGGTCAGCACGTCGGGCGTCGTGGTCACCCGGATGCCCCGCGCCCGCGCCTGTTGCAGATCGACCGCGTCAGTGCCGATACCGTTGATTGCAATGATTTCGAGCGCGGGTAGTGTATCGACCAGCGCCGTGGGCGCCCCCGAACCGCCACCGGTGACAATCGCCCGGATGCGGGGACCGGCGGCTGCGACCAGGTTTGCCGAGTCGGTCGCCTGGAACAGCCGATGCACGTGATAACTCGCGTCAAGCCGCGCCTCCACCTCCGGCATCATCGGCTCGATCAGCAAGATCTCTGGCTTCATGGGCGCTCTCCTTGCGCCGATTGCATTCCACTGTCAGCCGGCCGCTAATGTCCGGCTGCACCGCGCAGGAGTGCCCGATGCCTCCCGACGGCCCAATGCCCTCCACAGGAATCGGGACTGCCCGCTGGCAGCGGCTGATCCCAGTGGCGTTCATCACCTATAGCCTGGCGTACGTTGACCGCGCCAACTACAGCATCGGCTCGGCGGCGGGGCTTGGCAAGGATCTTGGCATAACCGGCGAGCAGGACGCGCTGCTGGGGGCGCTGTTCTTCCTCGGCTATTTCCTGTTCCAGATCCCCGCCGCCTGGTACGCCGAAGCCCGCAGCGCCAAGCGGCTGATCTTCTGGAGCCTGCTGCTCTGGGGCGTGCTGGCGTCGTTGACCGGCGTGATCCGCGACGTCCATCTACTATATCTTGACCGCTTCCTGCTGGGCGTGGCGGAAAGCGTGGTGCTGCCTGGCATGCTGATCTTCCTGGGCCACTGGTTCACCCGAGGGGAGCGATCGCGTGCCAACGCCTTCCTGATCTTGGGCAACCCGGTGACCGTGCTGTGGATGTCCGTGGTCTCCGGCTACCTGGTGCATGCGGTGGGCTGGCGCGGCATGTTCATCGCCGAGGGTGTCCCGGCGATCATCTGGGCCTTCTTGTGGTGGCGGTTCGTGCAGGACACGCCGGCGCAAGCCGGCTGGCTCGATCCGCGAGAACGCAAGACGCTCGAGGCGACGTTGGCCGAGGAGCAGCGCAGACTGCCACCAGTTCGCAACTACGCCGAGGCGTTCCGGACGCCGCTGGTGGTCGTGCTGGCTCTGCAATATTTCTGCTGGAGCATTGGCGTCTATGGGTTCGTGATCTGGCTGCCCTCGATGCTGCGTGGGGGCCGCTCGATCGGCATCGTCGAGATCGGCTGGCTGTCGGCGGCCCCGTATCTGCTCGCCACCTTGCTGATGATTCTGGTTTCGTACCTCTCCGACCGATCCGGTCGGCGGCGGGTGTTCGTCTGGCCGTTCCTGGTGGTTGGCGCGGCGGCGTTCCTGGGCTCGTATCTCCTTGGCCGAACGAGCTTCTGGCCGAGCTTCGTGCTGTTGGTGGTGGCGGGCGGAGCGATGTACGCGCCATACGGGCCGTTTTTCGCCTGGTTCCCCGAGGCACTGCCACGTAACGTCGCCGGCGGGGCGATTGCGCTGATCAACAGCTGCGGGGCGCTGGGGTCGTTCGTCGGTTCCTACGCGGTGGGATGGCTGAACGCTGCGACCGGCGGTCCCGACCTGTCGTACCTCATCATGGCGGGCGCCCTGCTACTCAGCGGGCTGCTGACGCTGATGGTGCGCGAGCACGTTCAGGATGCGATCCCCGTCTGATATCGTCACCTGATGAGATCGATCCCGCCTCGAGCCATTCCGCAACCACGGCCAGGAGCGACCTGGGGTCTTGGTGCAGACACTGAGCCGACGCGCGAGCACTTTGTTGCATGTGCGGAGGCCCCCCGGAGCGCGAAGGTTTCTTGCTTGATCTGGCTCACGGAACGAGTGCGGTCATCTGTCCGACCTTTGCCGCGGCGCACATTGCCCGCGCAGGACGCCAATCTCGACTCTACGTTGAGCCAAGAGGCGTGCTCCGAACCGCTCCCGCCATGACCGCAGCGAATCGCACCGCGCCGCGTCGGCGCAAGCGGTATTTTCGAACTCTCTCGGAGTCGAGGTATATTACGCCGGTTGTGGGCATGGTGCCGGAGAGTCGGTCTCACCAACCTTGATGTATCAGCAAAGACGATGACGAAGGACTGGCCGGCGGAGGAATGACACGCCGAGACGCCATCAACGAGGGTGCCAAACGCCTGCGTGCCGCCGGGATCGATGGCGCGCGTCTGGAAGCGCGACTGCTGCTCGCCCATGCTCTCGGCATCTCGCCCGAAGCCGTGCTACGCGACCAGGAACTTGCAACGCAGACCGGTCCCTACGAAGCGCTGCTCGCCCGCCGCGAATTGCGCGAGCCCCTGGCATTGATCCTTGGCCGCCGCGAATTCTGGAGCATGGAGTTCGCCGTCTCGCCGGCGACGCTGATCCCCCGCCCGGAGTCCGAGACACTGATCGAGGCGGCGCGTGCTGCATTCGCCGGCGGCGGCCCGCGACGCATCCTCGATCTCGGCACCGGCAGCGGCTGCCTGCTGGTGGCGGCGCTGCGCGAGTTTCCGCAGGCATGCGGGATCGGGATCGACGTGGTTCCCGCCGCGGTGGATCTCGCGATCCGCAATGCTGCCATGCATAAAATGGAGAGAAGAGCCGCTTTTCTGTGCGGCAATTGGGCGACGGCGGTGTCGGCCCGATTCGATCTCGTGCTGGCCAACCCACCCTATATCGCCACCGGCGACCTGGCCTCGTTGATGCCGGATGTGTCACGGTACGAGCCACAACGCGCGCTGGACGGCGGCAAAGACGGGCTGGCCGCCTACCGGGCCATTTTGGGCCGGCTGCCCGACCTGCTGGAAACCTCCGGCGTCGCGGTGCTGGAACTCGGCGCCGGACAGGCCGAGGCGGTTTCCGCCTTGGCAATCGATCTGCGGGCTTACCACCTCCACCCACAAGGATCTGGCCGGCATCCCCCGGGCCATCGTCCTGCGAAACGCTCTGCCACAAAAAAACCGTTTGGCAGAGCCGGTAGGGGAGTCTACCTTCGAGCTTATGGCAGGGGATCGCCGTTCGCGGCCGTCCCCGGGCACTCCGATCAGCTCCGCTCCCTTGGGACGGCACGGCTGAACGGGTGCGGGCCAGCACCAACGTCGAAGGATTGAAGCCCAGCCGCGGAGACCTGCCGCCGGACGCAAACTGAAACTTGTGCGTCCCAGGCATAATCCCGGCCGGCAGCGAGAAGGCGCGACGCAACAGAATGAATATGAAACGCATGCGTGGCCGCGGACACCGCACCGGTGGCGGCGGGCCTGGCGGTGGCGGTGGGACCGGCGGCGGTGCCGGGCTGCGCCATCACGGGGGCGGCATTCCGCTCAATCGCAACCACGTTTTCGACAGCAACGGGCCCGATCTTCGCATCCGCGGCACCGCGCAGCAGCTTTTTGAAAAATATCTCCAGCTCGGCCGCGATGCGACGAGCAGCGGTGACCGGGTGATGGCGGAGAGCTACTTCCAGCATGCGGAGCATTATTTCCGCATCCTGAATGCCATGACCCAGGCTGCCCAGCAGAGCCAGTTCGGCCCGCAAAACGGCCAAAATCCCCCCCGCCGCCAATACAACGGCGAAGAGAACTCCCAGCCGATGCTGGCCGAGGGCGAGGAAAACGAGGATCAGGCACCAGGCAACCCGGCGCCCGGCCATCCGTCACAAGTCCCTCCGCCACAAGCCCATCCGCCACAAGGCAATTCAGCGCCCGGCACCGGGGACCAGCCCGAACCGCGGGACATCCCGATCGCCGCCGCGCCGCCGGAGTCCTGAAGCTCGGTGATGCCGGGCCGGATGCTGGCAATCCAGGCGGATATCACCCGGCTGGAGGTCGATGCCATTGTCAATGCGGCCAACCAGTCGCTGCTCGGCGGCGGCGGGGTTGATGGCGCAATCCATCGCGCCGCCGGACCGGAGCTGCTGGAGGAATGCCGCCGTCTGGGCGGCTGTCCCACCGGCGAGGCCCGCATCACCGGCGGCCACCGCCTTCCGGCGCGACATGTGATTCACGCCGTCGGGCCGCGCTGGCGAGGCGGCACGCATCACGAACCGGACCTGCTGGCGAGCTGCTACACGGAAAGCCTGCGTTTGGCCGCTGATAACGGGGTACGCAGCATCGCATTTCCGGCCATCAGTTGCGGCATCTACGGCTATCCCGTCCCGGCGGCGACCGCCATCGCGGTGCGCACAACCGCGGCGATGCTGCCCGGTCTGCCGGGCATCGAGCGGGTCGTGTTCGCTTGCTTCAGCCATGACATCCTGGCGGAGTACGAGGCGGCCCTGACCGGGTTGGAGCGCTCCCCGCCCGGTTGATCCTGATCCTCGGGCGCATAGCGGAATGGGACCGATGCAGCTCGATCAGGACGCCGCCGGCTTCCTCCTGTCCCTTGCCGGCCGCGCGTTGATCCGGCACCGCCCGGAGTCACCGTTCCTGTTCGTCGGCCGCGGCGAGCCGATGGTCGCGATGCACAACGGGTACTTCGCGATCGACGAGTGCCTGACTGAGCGGACACCGCTGCGGCACGTTGCGATCTTGCCGGCGGAGTTCGGCTGGCGGCTGGATTGCCGGGCCACCGCATCCGGGCCGCCGGTGGTCACGATCACGCTCAGCGGCGGCGAGCAAGACGCGGCGCTTGATTTCAACGCAACGGATCCGGCGATCAATCGTGTCTGGATCCGCCTGCTTGCCGAGGCAGCCGAGCATGTCTGGGGCGCCGGCGAGCAGTTCTCATACCTGAACCTGCGCGGCCGGCAATTCCCGCTCTGGGTGTCGGAGCCGGGCGTCGGGCGCGACCGCAGCACCTTCGTGACATGGCAGGCCGATCAGGACGGCGCACGGGGCGGAGACCGGTCGAGCACCTACTATCCGCAGCCGACGTTCCTGTCCTCCCGCCGATACGCAGCGCATCTGGATACAACGGCGTACACGGCGCTCGACTTTCGCCACCCCGATTTCCACGAGATCGAGGCCTGGGCCGTGCCGGCCGCGCTGGAACTGCACGCCGCGCCGGATTTTGCCGGGCTGGTGTCGGCGCTGTCGGACCGCTTCGGCCGAACGCCGGGATTGCCGGCGTGGACGGACACCGGGGCGATCATCGGCCTGAAAGACGGTGCGTGCAGCTTCGAGCGGCTGGACCGCATCATCGATGCCGGCGTGCAGGTGGCGGGCCTGTGGTGCGAGGACTGGGCCGGGGTGCGGCGGACCTCATTCGGCACGCGCCTGTTCTGGAACTGGCAATGGGACCCGGAGCGTTACCCGGACCTGCCGCGCCGCATCGTGGAACTCGGTGACCGGGGCATCCGATTCCTGGCCTATGCCAACCCGTACCTCAACACCGAGGGCGCGCTGTTCGCCGAAGCCGAGGCGTTGGGGCTGTTCATCCGGGATCCGGCGGGCGGGACCTATCGCGTCGATTTCGGCGGGTTCAGCGGAGGAATGGTGGATTTCACCAACCCGGACGCGGCGCGCTGGTTCATTGAGCGCATCCTGAAGCGGAACATGCTGGACCTCGGCATATCCGGCTGGATGGCGGATTTCGGCGAGTTCGTCCCTGCCGATGCGCGGCTGTTCGCCGGCGATCCGCTGCTGCTGCACAATGCCTGGCCAGCGCTGTGGGCCGAGGTGAATGCGCGCGCGGTGGCTGAGGCGGGGCTGTCGGGCGACGCGCTGTTCTTCATGCGGGCGGGTTTCACCGGGGTGCAACGCCATTGCCCGCTGCTGTGGGGCGGCGATCAGTCGGTGGATTTCTCCCGCCATGACGGGTTGCCGAGCGCAATCTGTGCGGCGCTGTCGTCCGGCCTGGTCGGCAACCCGTATCACCACAGCGATATCGGCGGTTACATGAGCCTGTATGGCAACCGCCGCACGCCGGAGCTGCTGATGCGCTGGGCAGAGATGGCGGCGTTCACCGCGGTGATGCGCACGCATGAGGGCAACCGGCCGGGGGAAAACCTGCAGATCGACAGCTCTCCGGCGCTGCTGGCGCATTTTGCGCGGATGACCCGGGTGTTCCGGACGCTGGCGCCGTATCGGCGGGCGCTGGTGGCCGAGGCAGCGGCGCGCGGCCTGCCGATGCAGCGGGCATTGTTTCAGGAGTTCCCGGACGATGCCGCCGGATACGCGGTGCAGGATGCGTACCTGTTCGGGCCCGATCTGCTGGTGGCTCCGGTGCAGACCGAGGGTGCGCGGACCCGGCGCGCGTGGCTGCCGGCCGGTGCGGGATGGACCCATGTCTGGACGGGCGCATCGTACGAGGGCGGCCGGGAGGCGACGGTACCGGCTCCGCTGGGCGAGCCGCCGGTTTTCTTCCGGCACGGGTCTGAGATTCGAGGCGCTGTTTTGTAGTTTCCAACGCAAGTGACATGTGGTGGGGCCGGGCATCATGGCGTCCAAATTCGACCTGATGCCGGCCAAAGCAAAGGATTGGATGAAACGCAATGAGTGTGCCGAAAAGATAGACTGAATCATGGCGGTTATCCCGCACGGCTCGGGGGCGTGAGCCTATCGGCGCCCAGATGTGTTCCAGCGAGCCCTGCTGCCCCACCCTGGCTTCATCCTGGAACCAAATCTCAATCGGCTTGCCCGCTACCGAGCCGAGTAACGCCGCCTTCACCAAGCCGCTGAAGTTTTTTTAAAAGCCAACTCCGCCGCAGGATCCTTCTTCGGGTGATACGGCCGCGGCTGCAAACGGGTCATTTCCAACCGGCGTAACCACTTGCCCAGGGTTTGCTCGGACACCCTGACTGACCATCGCTCGACGATTTCTGCGCACAGATCAACGCACCGCCAGCGTATCACTGTGTGCCGCTCGGGGTTTGGCCCAGTCAGCACGATTGCGCGTAATTCCTCCATCCGCGCGTCGGTCAGAAACCGCGGCCGCCCGGGACCTGTGCGCGAGCGAAGGCCCTCCACCCCTGCGGCGTTGTAGCGATGCACCCAGTCGCGGAGCGTGAAGCCGGCCGTGGGCGAGTCGATCTGTATGGGCGATTGGTATAACATTGTCGAAAAGAAATATTTTACGCAGATTTTCAGGAGATGCACGCAGATGCACGCAGATACACGCAGATACACGCAGATGGAAACAGGCTGAACGATCAGCCGGGGCATCAATACGCCCGCTTGTACGCGCCTGACCGCCTGCGATCCAGTCCCATCTGCGTGCATCGGCGTGCATCTCCTGAAAATCTGCGTAAACAACTTGCTTAGTTCCTGACTTGCAGACGTTTCTCCCCTCCTGCAACGAGAGGGGAAGTCGGGAACCAGTAGTTGGTGTTATCGGGCGCGCAGCCTACGGCCCAGGCGGCAAAAACCCTACCAGCCGCTCCGCCTCCGCCACGATCGGATCGGCAATCGCCGCGGCCCGCCCGGCGCCTTCCCGCAGCACAGCGTCGATCTGCGCCGGGTCGCCCAGCAGACGCCCGGTTTCCTGCGCGATCGGCGCCACGGTCTCCACCAGCAATGCCGTCAGCGCCTCCTTGAATGCGCCGAATCCCTTGCCGCCATGCTCGCGCAGCACGCCGGCGAGGTCGGTGCGGGCCAGGGCGGCGTAGATCCCGACCAGGTTCCGCGCCTCCGGCCGGTTCTCCAGCCCGCGCGGCTCCGACGGCAGCGGCTCCGGGTCGGTCTTCGCCCGGCGGATCTTCAGCGCGATCGTGTCGGCGTCGTCGTTCAGGTTGATCCGGCTCTGCTCGGACGCATCGGACTTCGACATTTTCTTGGTGCCGTCGCGCAAGCTCATGACGCGCGCCGCCGGACCCAGGATCAGCGGCTCGATCTGCGGAAAGAAATCGGTGTTGCAATCGTGGTTGAATTTCTTCGCGACGTCATTCGCAAACTCCAGATGCTGGCGCTGGTCGTCGCCGACAGGCACGTGCGTCGCGTGATAGGCCAGGATGTCGGCCGCCATCAGACAGGGATACACATACAGCCCCGCCGAGGCGTTCTCCCGATCCTTGCCCGCCTTGTCCTTGAACTGCGTCATCCGGTTGAGCCAGCCGAGCCGGGCCACGCAATTGAAGACCCAGGCAAGCTGCGCATGCGCCCGTACGTGCGACTGCACGAACAGGATGTGCCGCTTCGGATCCAGGCCGCAGGCCAGCAGCACCGCCGCCATCTCCCGCGTCTGCCGGGCCAGTTCCGCCGGCTCCTGCCAGACGGTGATCGCGTGCAGATCGACCACGCACCAGATGCAGTCGTACTCGACCTGCAGATCGACCCAGTTGCGGATCGCGCCGAGATAGTTGCCGAGGTGGAAATCGCCCGAAGGCTGGATACCGGAGAAGATGCGGGGCATATCGCGTATCGCTGTTAAACGGTCAGGTCGGTCGGGTCGGCGGACTGATGGCCGATCCCCCGCCCGGGCGCAAGGCGCGCCGGCGCAGCATCCGACCGGCCTCCCGGATGTCGTAGGCGCCAAGCCCCTGCAGCGCGGCGCCGTAGCTCGTCAGACCGGCGGTTACCAGCGCCGCCAGCGCCAGCAGCTTCATCGCCCCGAGCGGCTCCATCAGCCCGAACAACACGGTGCGGACACCCCATAGCACGACCGCCATGGCGATCGCGGCGGCCAGCATCCGCGGCGCGCGCTGCCGAAGCTGGGCGTCCAGCCGCCATTGGCCTCGGCGCGCCAGCACGATCCCCAGACCGGCCGTGTTGACCATCGCCGCGATGCTGGTCGCCAGCGCCGGACCCATCGACTGCAGCGGCCGCATGAACGCCAGGTTGAGCCCCAGATTGAGCACCACGGCCACCAGCCCGATTTTCACCGGCATTGCGGTATCGCCGCGGGCGAAAAAGCCGGGGGCGAGCACCTTCACCAGCACGAACGCCGGCAATCCCACCGCATAGGCCGCCAGGGCATGGGACGCGAGGCGGGCGCTCTCGGCGCTGAAGGCGCCATGGCCGAACAGCACCCAGATGACCGGCCAGGCAATCACGATCAGGGCCAGCGGCGGCCGGCAAGGTCAGCAACAGCGCAAATTCGATCGCCCGATTGAGCGTTGCCAGCGACGCCGCCGCCTCACCGGCGCGCACCTGGCGCGACAGCAGCGGCAGCAGCGCCGTGCCCACGGCGGTGCCGATCACCCCCAACGGAAGCTGCTGCACGCGGTCGGCGTAGTACAGCACGGAGACGGTTCCGGCCGGAAGCAGGCTGGCGATGATCACATCCACCGCGAGATTGAGCTGTGTCACCCCGGCGCCGACCAGCCCGGGCGCCATGCGCCGCAGCAACTGACGCATGTCGGGCGTCATGCGCGGCCAGGGCAGCCGCAATCCCATCCCGGCCCGTCGCAGCGCCAGCATCAGCAGTGCGAGCTGCGCCACGCCGGACGCGGTAATCCCCCATGACAGCGCGTGCCCAACGGTGGGCACATACGGCGCCAACCCGATCATGAAGGCGATCGAGATCACGTTGAACAACAGGTACGATGCCGACGCCGCGGTGAACCGGTCGAGCCCGTTCAGCACGCCCGAAACCAGCGCGGCCAGGCAGATCAGGATCAGATAGGGAAAGGTGATGCGCGACAGCGTCACGGCCAGCGCGAACTTCGCCGGGATCGCCGCGAAGCCGGGCGCCAGCACCAGCATCATCTGCGGCATGAACACCTCGCCGGCGATGGTCAGCAGGCCGAGCCAGAAGGTCATCACCGCGAATGCCTCGGCGGCGAAGCGGCGGGCGGCCGGGCGGCCCTCGGCGGCCAGCAGGCCGGAGAAGGCGGGCACGAAGGCGGCGTTGAAGGCGCCCTCGCCGAACAGGCGGCGGAACAGGTTGGGCAGTTTCAGCGCGACGAAGAACGCGTCGGCCACCGGCCCGGCGCCGAGCATGGCGGCGATCAGCATGTCCCGGGCGAAGCCGAGAATGCGGCTCGCCATGGTCCAGCCGCCGACCGTCAGGATGCCGCGAATTATGCTTCGATCAGCCTGTGCGGTTTGTCGGCCGGTCGGCAAGGGGCTTGGACGATCTTCATTGCCGTCTCGTTTCCCGGTACGTGAGACGGTTTGATCGGGGGCGAGACGATTGATATGCCGGGGTTAACACGGCGTTCGCGAAGACTGCACTGAAGTGGTATCGGATCCCTGGCGCAGGGCGGCTTCCGTGTGGAGAATCGGTTCTGGCGCTTGCATCGTGAACCGGCAGAGCCGTCCTGGCCTCGGGTTCGGAGCGTGATTCTGCGCTTTCTGGCGGTTCCGCCTCAAGCGATCACGCCCTAAGTGGATTGGGTTTCGGTGAACTGGCAATCCAGCGTGATGAAAGCCGGGGTCCGGGCGGTGATGAGCGCCTGAACCAGATTTTCGTCGGGGGGGCCGAAGGAGACATCCTCGGGCACCCGGCCGATCCGGCGGATCAGTGCGGCCCTTTCGGGATAGATGGCGGCATATTGCTCGGCAGCGGCGAGCGGCCCGGCCGCGGCGAGCGGCCCGGCCGCGGCGAGCGGGCTGGGTTGGGGTTGCTGGACGGGATCAGGTTCCGATTGCGGCGCTGGCTCTGGCGCGGGTGCCTCTGCGATCTCCGCCGGCGCTGCCTGAGGTGACAGCGCGTGTACCATCAGGCCGATGGCACAATGCTCGATCCATGCCGCGCGGTCACAGGCTTCGTTGTCGGCCTCTGTCTTCTGGCGGGTTGCCTGCATGCGCAGCAGCAGCCTGAGCGCACTCTGCGCCTGGCGCATCATGGCATTGGCCTGGGCGCGGCATTTCATCACCCAAGACGCCGACAGTTCGGGTTGCAGGGCGAGGCGCAGGCAATCCTTCCACTGCTCGGAGGCGGCGACATAGAGCCCGGCGAGATCAGCCTCGGTGGCGTTGGCGGGATGCAGCGCGGCGATACGGGCGATGGCGGCGTGATCTCGCCGGGCGAGGTCTTCCGGGCTGTCGGTGAGCGGTGGTGGGAGGGTGAGGCGCAGGGTGTGGATGAGTTGGTAGTAGGCGTCGGCGGGCAATTGGGCGGCGAGGTCGGCGTGGGTGGGCGGGGCGGTGTGGGACATGGGTGGGCAGGTATGGTGTTAGTTAGTGGTGTCAGTCAAGGGTTATCGTGGATATCCGACGGCTTCGAGCATCGGGATGGGGCGCGGACCGCACCACACCGCTGTTCCGTCGCGCTCTGTCCGGCGACCCTCGGGCCGGTGCCCCAGGTCGGCTTCCCGGTCGGCGCCCAGGCCAGGCCCTCCGGATCAGGTCTGTGGCACGGTTGGCCCGCGGCCCCACCCGGGTGGTTGGAAGGCGTTCGTTCCGAAACCCAACATTAACGCAACGATTTTGCAGCAGTTTGCCTTGTGCTACAATGCCCGAATGAAGCCATCCGAAGCACTTGCGGCCCATCGCGCCGAGTTGCGGCAGCTTGTCAGCCGCCACGGATTGGCGCGTCCGCGCGTCTTTGGGTCGGTTTTGAGCGGCACCGACACCGACCAGAGCGACCTTGATTTGCTCGTGGACGCGACGGAAACGACAACCCTGTTCAGGCTCGCAAGGCTGCAACATTCCGCGCAAGAGTTGCTCAGTGTTCCGGTGTCGGTCGTGACGCCGGGGGATTTGCCCGTGAAGTTTCGGGATCGAGTGCTGCAACAGGCGCAGCCGCTATGAGGCATCCGGAGCGCGTTGAAGACTATCTCGAACATATCGCGCAGGCGATCCAGCGAGCGACGGAATACGTTGAGCATGTGGGCAGCGTGGGCGCCTTTCAACAAAGCCAACTCGAACAGGACGCCGTGATACGCAATATCGAGAGCATTGGCGAGGCCGGCCGTCCGAGTAATCTGCGCTTTCATCGCCACCGCTTCGACTTTCCATCCCGGCAGGCCGTCAAAGACGGTTTCTTTGCCGCCCCCGCCGTGCTACATTTGAGCCATGACAAAGCTCCTCGATGATGCGCTTGAAGCCGCGCGGAATTTGCCGCCCGACGATCAGGACAGCATCGCCCGCGTTGTGCTGCGCCTGACGGGGAGGGACGACGAAGCGCCGGTTGCGCTCTCGACTGACGAACGTGCCGCTATTGCCGCCTCGAAAGCCGCCGCCGCCCGTGGTGAATTTGCCACCGACGATCATGTGCGGGCGACATGGGCCAAACACGGCTTGTGAAGCTTCGCTATACCCTTCCGGCGCTTGCCGACCTCAACTCAGTCCTCGATTACATCGCGGCCCATTCACCGCAAGGCGCGCGGCGCGTTCAGGCCCGCATTCAGGCGATCATTGATCTTCTGTTGCTGTATCCCGGCATCGGCACCCGCACGGACGATCCGGCCATCCGGCGCATGACAGCGTTGCCATACCCCTATCTGATATTCTATGAGGCCACGGAAACCGAGATCATCATCCACGCCGTTCGCCATGGGGCGCGTGACCCTTCCAGCATGCCGGGCGCGCGCGCATAACCCTCGGAACGGCAGCCGCCTTACCATAATTCAGAGTCGGTGGCAGCAACATGTACGCGCCATATAGAGATGACACCCTTCTGCAAAGTTGAGGTGACACTGGGCGGGGTTTCAGGGGCCTCGGAGGTGCGCCATGTCGGTGGTGTCAATGAGCAAGCGGGAGTTCAGTCGGCTTGATATGCTACTCTGGGACTCCGGGTCCAATCAGCGCGATCAGGACGCCGTCATACGCAATATCGAGTTTATTGGCGGAGCCGCCCGCCAAATTCAGCACCACCGCACCGGAATTCGTGACGGCCCATCCCGAATTGCCGTGGATCGAGATGCGGACCGTGCGCAACAAGGGTTGTCTGGGGCACCGTCAAAGACGACTTGCCCCGGCTGAAACAGCAGATTGACGGCTTGCTGAGTGAGCAGCGCAGCGGGCCGCAGCGCGAGTCGGAACCAGACCCGTCCCGATGAAGCCCCCGCCCACGCGGATGCCGGAGGCGACGACAGCAGTTGCGTTATTCAATACTTCCGGATTTCCCGGAAGGTATGACCGGACCGATACCACACCGACTGGCCGCACGTCACGGGTTTGCCGGAAATGCAATGTAGCGGATGATCTTCCACGATCCGCCTCTCTGACGCTGGAATACATCTAACCCAGTCTCATCGTCCGTCGTGCTGCGTCCATCCGATCCGGTCACGGTCGAGATCCATGTTAAGCGCACCACGGCGAGCGCTCCCGACGTAATGACTTCCTTTATGTCGAGCCGATACTGGAGGGACTTCGTGTGATCGGCGAGCGCGCGGTGCAGCCGATCACAGAGCAGCGTGTAGTTCTGCTCCGGCAAGCCTTGGAAATCGTAGCGCAGGCTTGGCGCGAACAGATCGCATATGTGCGCCGTCCGTCGCGCGTTGAAATCGGCACGCCACTGTTCGAGGGCGGCCCGGATATCTGCGGATGGATCATTGGCGGCGCGCAGCCGTGTGCCGCCGGCTGAAATCGCCACCAGCACCAGTAAGGTCGTAACAAGCCGACATGCTTTCGCCATCCGCCCTCACGTTATCCACGGCATGCCCAACGATCAAGAGACCCCGGCGGTGATAATCGGGTGCGTAGCGCCGGACGAGGAGGACTACAGAATTCAAGAATTTCGTTCAAAGATTAGGCCATTGAAAACAGGGGCTTTTTTCTGTGCGTAATATATGCACATAATGACCCCCATGAAATACGGGTATGCGCGGGTATCACCGGGCGGCAAGAGCGAGAGCGTTGACGCACAGGCGCGGCAACTCGCCAAAGCCGGATGCAAGAAGGTGTTCCGCGACCCGCATGTGAGCGGAGCCAAGACCGACCGCGCGCAGCTTCGCCGCGTGATCGAGGCGCTGGAACCCGGCGACGTGCTGACGGTGACGCGGCTTGACCGGCTGGCCCGATCTACCCGCGACCTGTTGAACACCCTCGCCGCCATCACCGACAGGAAGGCCGGATTCCGCTCGCTAGGCGACGCATGGGCCGACACCACCACATCACACGGGCGGCTCATGCTGACGGTGCTAGGCGGGCTTGCAGAGTTCGAGCGCGAGCTTATCCGGGTGCGGACGGCGGAAGCCGGGAGCGGGCGAAAGCGCGCGGCGTGAAGATGGGCCGGAAGCCGAAGCTCACCCCACACCAGCAGCAGGAAGCACGGCGGCGGCGGGCGAACGGCGAGCCGATCCGCGATATCGCCCGCAGCTATAACGTCCACAACAGCACAATTGCGCGGCTTGCCGAGTAAACAAAGCGCGCCGTTAACCATTCATTGTTGTTGTTGCAGCTATTCCTCGCCGATACGACCCCGGGTATTTTTAATCTTCGATTTTTGAGAGGAATGCGAATGAAGACCCCTTCCATTATAGGAATAGCGACCGCAGCGACCCTTCAGTTAACCTCACCAGCCTTCGCGCAGACACCGACGATCAAGCAAACCATCGTCGGCGACCCCACGCAAAATTTTAGTGGCATATTTGGCCTTGGCGGCCATACTTGTCAGCAATCCGACGATACCGGAAAACTCTACCTCTACTTTGAGGGCTTTCCGAACCCCACTGTTACGAACTGGCTCAGAAATCTCGGACGGCGGCACGAAACCCGGCTATCCCATGCCGCAGGACTTGCACAACGAGTTGCCCAAAATTCCCGGATGCGTGCCCGGCACCCATCACGCTGCCCAAGCCCGCAAAGCTACGCTCGGTGGCGGCTGATTGGGCGGGGGATCACCCCGAGTTTCCCTAAAGGCGCTTATGCAGCAGCAATATAGAGAGACACCCCTCTGCAAGACAGAGGTGACACTCCCCCGGGTTCTGCAGTTCCGGGAGGTGCGCCGCGGAGCATGGGATCAGCGGATCAGCCGGACCTCGACCCCGATCAGCGGACCGGCATCACGCCAGATGGGGTCGCCGGTCAGGACCGGACGGTTTTCGCGTTTGGCCAGGGCAAGGCAAAAGCGATCGCCCAGCGAAAGGCCGAATTGCCTGGTAAGCGGATGGATTTGCGCCGCAGCGAGTGACAGCGGCAGGTCTGCTGAGTACATGATGACTGGCAGGCGCTCGATCAGCGATGCGATTCGCTCATACGGCATGCCCCTGCGAGCGAGCGCGACGGCCGCCTCGGAGACATTCACAGTGCAGACGCCAGCGCTTTCGGCAAGGGCGTTCGCGACGACCTCCTGACCCCGTTCGTCCCGGAAAAAGGCGACCAGGGCACTGGCGTCGAGGATCACGGTTCGGCCTCTTCCCGAGCAGCTTCAGCGCGGCGTTCGGCAATCAACTCGTCGGTGAGATCAGGACCGCCGGGCGCTATATACTGTCGCACCTCCGCCTGTAGCGCAGCCAGGACCTCCCTGATGGGTCGCAGACGCAGCTCCCCATTCTCCAGCTCAGCGACGAGCAGGCCACCGAACTCGACACCGAGAAGCTTCCGGTATTTTGCCGGGATGCTCATTCGGCCATTTTCGGCAACCCGGATGGTCAGGCGATCATGACCCATAGTGGAATCTGCCCTTCCTTCGATTATGGCATCCCTCATTTAGTGACATTCCTGGTTGCATGCCACAGCAATTTCCGGCTCGGCCTCCGCCCTCATTACGCAAGCCGCCGGGGTTGCCATCAGCTGCGTCCCGTCCGAGCATACCTCCCCCAGCCGAGGGAGCCGCCAGATGCACTACACGCCACCGCCGCACGTCACGCAGAACTGGCAGCTCAGCAAGCCCTCGGCGACCGGTCGGCGCGGCATCGTCGTGTCCCAGGTCAAAGCCGCCGCCGAAGCCGGCGTGGCGGTGCTGGATGCCGGCGGCAATGCGATCGATGCGGCGGTGGCGACCGCGCTTGCCCTGGCGACGACGGAGCCGTGGAATTCCGGCCTCGGCGGCATCGGCTTCGCGCTGGTGCACCGCGCCGGGCAGCCGCGCGCCGAGGTGGTGGATTTCGGCCCGGTGGCGCCGCGCGGCCTCGATCCGTCGCGCTTCAAGCTGACCGGGCGGATGAAGCAGGACCTGTTCGCCTGGCCGGAGGTCGAGGGCGATACCAACATCCACGGGCCGCTGTCCTTCGCCATTCCGTCCTCCACCGCCGGCTACGCGTTCATGCATGAACGCTGGGGCAAGCTGCCGCTGGCCGACGTGATCGCGCCGGCGATTGCGTTGGCGAAACGAGGGTTGCCGGCGGACTGGTACACCACGATCAAGGTGGCGTCGTCGGCATCCGTGCTGCGGCTGCTATCCTGAAAGCGCGCGCATCTATCTGCCGGACGGGCTGCCGCCGATCGCGCCGTATCAGGGGACGCCCGGTTTCTTCCGATTGGGAAACTTGCCGGCCACACTGGAACAACTGGCGCAGGCCGGGCTGCGCGACCTCTATGAAGGCGAGATCGCAGCCAGCATCGCCGCCGACGTGAAGGCGATGGGCGGTGTGCTGTCGGCCGAGGATCTGCGCGGCTGCCAGGCGCGCACGCGACCGGCCACCGAAGTGAGCTGGCGCGGCCGCACCTTGCAACTGACCGGCGGACTGACCGCCGCGCCCACCCTGACGCGCGTGCTGGAGCGCATGGCGGAGGCGCCCTATTCCGCGGCGCCGTCGCCGGAATGGTATGTGGCGCTGGCGCGGGCGATGAAGGCGGCCTATGCGGAGCGGCTGGCCGGTTTGGGCGACGCGGAGACGAAAGCCGCCGAGACCTGCACCACCCACCTGACAGCGTGCGACGCCGAGGGCACGATGGTTGCGGTGACAACGACACTGCTGTCCTCGATGGGCAGCCGCGTCGTGCTTCCCGGCTCGGGCGTGCTGCTGAACAACGGCGTGATGTGGTTCGATCCGCGCCCGGGGCAGCCGAACTCGATGGCGCCCGGCAAGCGGCCGCTGACCAACATGCTGCCGGTGATCCTGCGGGATGGGGCGCGGCCGTGGATCGCGGCCGGCGCCTCGGGCGGCCGGCGCATCCTGGCCGCGGTGTTCCAGACGCTGACCTATGCCGCGGATTTCGGCATGTCGCTGGCGGACGCGCAGCATCATCCGCGCATCGACGTGTCCGGGCCGGATCAGGTTTCCGTGGATCGGCGGATGCCGGCCGCGGTGATCAAGGCGTTGCAGGCGGAGGGCGAGACCGAAGTGGTGGAGCACGGCGTCATGCCGATCAATTTCGCCTGTCCGAACCTGATCCAGCTTCACGCCGACGGCACGCGGACGGGGATCAGCGATTGGGCCTCGCCGTGGTCGGGGGCGGTGGCGCAGGGGTGATCAACCGCCAGGGGTGATCAGCCGCCAGGGATGATCAGCCGTAGGTGCGGGTGATCAGCTCGTCGATCGCTCGGATGATCCGGTCACTATCCGCGTCGCCGGACAGCGACGTCACGACGGGTCCGAGCCGGTCGGTGGGCATGGTGAATATTTGCTACCGTGCAAGGACGACTACCTGGTGTGCCTCCCGCGCAGCTGCGATTTTATACGGTAGCGTATTGCACGCCATGTTGACCCCCTAGATATGGCGCGCCCGGCCGGGCGGAGGTCACGTTTCGACCGGTTCCGGCAGGACGAAGGCCGGCATGGTGCGGTTGGCGAAATAGACGCCGTTTGGAGTGATATGGCGGCGCTGCAGCGGCCAGACATGGACGATGTCTTTGTCGCGGGTCGTCGTGCCGCCGGCGCGCAGTTCCGAGACGATGCGCTCGATCTGCAGGGTGTTCCACAGCACGACGGCGTTGGACAGCAGGCTGAGGCAACTGGCCTTGTTCATAATCATCTCGAAGTCAGAGGTGCGGAACTCGCCCTGCTCTGCGAAGAACAACCACCTGGCCAAGCCGCGGCGGGCCTCGCCGTGGTTGAGCTGGATGTGGATGCGCCGACGGAGCGGCTCATCGTGCATGTAGCGCAGGATGTTGCGGCTTTTCACCAGCCGACCGAGAGCGGCGAGCGCCTTGGCGACGCGGTCGGAGGGGCTGCTGGCAGTCCGCCGCTGCAGCACGACACGGGCCGGCGCGGTGCGCGCTTTCAGCGAAGCCGCGATGCGGACGAGTTGATCCCATTGCTCGGTGATCGCCACGGCATCGGCATTGCCGGCAAACAACCCGGCGAGCACATCTGGGATCTGGCTATTGTGGATCCGCCAGAGCCGTTGATCGGCGAGGTCCTTTAGGCGCGGCATGAAGTCGATGCCGAGCAAATGGCAGAGGCCCCACAACGCCTCGGTGAAGCCATGCGTATCGGTGGTGTGCATCTCGGGTCGATGCTGGTGTCGTTGTCCAGAATGCCGGTGAGCACGTAGGTGGCTTCCCGCGGCGCGCAGGAGATGACCAAGGTGCCATACACACTGAGCCGATCGCTGAGGTGGCTGTAGACGCTCACGGCCCGGTCGTAATAGCCGAAATGCCGTGGCTGATAGGCGCCGATCAGGGTGCCGGGCGGTACGGCAAAGCGTTGGCCGTCGGACGACGAAGTCGTCCGACGCCCCAGCGCGCAGCAAACGGCAGCCGATGCTGATGCTCGATGATCTGGGCGTTGGCGGCCTTCAATGTCGCGTCGCGTACCAGCCATCGGGAAGTATGCTGGAGATCGGCTGCGGCCAACCCTTGGACGCTGCTGCCCATGGCGGTGAGCCCGAGGTTGGTACCATGGGCGATCAGGGTGGCGAGCAGCGCACGATAGGTGTCCGTGCCGTGTGGCTCGTAGCCAGCGAGCTGTCGGAACGCGCGGGTGAAACCGCAGCGCCGGTCACCGTCCAGCAGGACATCTTCCAGCCGGATCCTGGGCATGCGGCTCTCGATCAGCCGACGCAGGGACCGCAGCTCGGCGGTGACAGCGAGCGCGTCAGGCGGGCGCAGGGTCAATTGGTCCTGATCGACGCAGGCGAAGCTGTTGGTGGGCAACCCGTCGGCGAAGATCGTGGCGGCACTGCCAATCTCGCCGGCGGCACGCAGCAATCCGTGCACCTCGGCGGTCGTCAGGCCGAGCGGCCCGCGGTCGCGACGACGCGAACCGACTTGACGTGGAGGGCGACATTACGTGTCACGGCGCCATTGGCTTCGGCCCAGCGCAGCAAGCGGCGTACCGCCTCCATACGGCGATTGATGGAGCCGCCTTCAGTCCGCCCTGCGTCATCATGTGCTGGCGCCAGGTGATCAGGTCATGCTCGGTCAGCCGGGCGAGTTCCGGCGGGGTGCTGCACAGGCTGCATCGTGTGCCGGCTCGCGGTAGCGCCGAGCGGGCACCCACGCTAACTGGTCCGGTAAGATGGCCCGCTCAAGCGACGTATTCCGATAAGCCCAACCAAGCCAAAGCCGAGCAGGGCGACCGAGCCGGGTTCCGGCACGGGCGACGTGGTGTAATGGACTGCAACGGTGTCAAAAGAAACCGTGCCACCAAAGGTAAATGTACCGAAGCTCGTTTCCCCGATCTGACTACCCAAACGGAAAGCTCCCGAAAAGGATGCGCTTTGTGGGTTGGACGAACCACTGTCCGAGACCAGAGGATCAATAATGGAGCACTGCGTCGGGTCGAGGATGATAAGCGTGCCGATACAATAGAAGGTCTCTGCGTCGGCGTGTCCAGATCCAACTACGCTTACATTACCTACCGAGCTATCCATCCCGAGCATCTGAAAGTGGGGCAAGGGCGTCACGGTATAAAAAAACACCAATGCCTGTGCAGCGATATCTGTCGGGTCGATGGGGATCGTTGAAAAATCTCCGGTCAAAATAAACCCTGGATGGTTGGGATTTGAACCGTCTATGGTCAATTGAATTGCCGCTGGGGAGAGGGGAGGGTTTTGGTTGTCAGTATTACCTTCCGATATGGACCCTTCCACATTGAACTGCGCATTGCCAATTGTGCAGCTACTCCCCAGGAAAGTATCCAGAGAGCCGCTTACACATGGCATCCCAAGGGCCAAATCGGGTAACTGCAGGAGAGTTAGCAATGCCAAGAACACCGCCCAGCCGCTGCAACGAAAGATACGACCAGTCATTAGACATCTCCGTTTGGACCAACATTCCATCAATTCCGGTTGCACGCCATGATAACCATGCCATAAACCCGATCGGAACGCAACGGACTGCCGATCCACGCCGGAATCGACCCGAAACCGGCTCTCTTACCGTATAAAATCGCAGCAGCGCGGGATGCACACCTATCTCGCGCCCGACATGAAATCGCGCGAACAGGTCGAAGGTCGAGCGGGCCAATCGGTCGATGCGCGTCAGCGTCACCACGTCAACGGGGCTGCCGCCGCGCCGTGTGGCGATTTGATAGAGGATTTTGCCACTGTCCGGCCGCGCAACCGTCACTATGCAAAGCCGGTCATCTGAGTAGCGGATCGTAATTTCCACATCCATCTGGCGCGCCCTCCGCCCGGTGACCCGTGCATCCGACCGCGGCCGTCGGGCAATCATCGCCCTTGACACAGGCAAGTTATCTCGATATCTCCAAAATCATGGAGAAGAAAGCCGCCCTCTTGGCCCTGGCCGCTCTCGCCCAGGAGTCCCGTCTCGATATCTACCGTCTGCTTGTTCAGGCCGGCCCCGGCGGGTTGCCCGCCGGCCAGATCGGCGAGCAACTCGGTCTGCCTTCGGCGACGCTCGCCTTCCATCTCAAGGAACTGAAAAACGCGGGCCTGGTCACATGCACACGCAACGGCCGCTCCCTGATCTATGCGGCCGAATATTCAGCCATGAACGCGCTGCTGTTCTACCTCACCGAAAACTGCTGCGGCCGTCCAAACTCCGGCTTCGTGCCGGTCTGCTTGCCTGAGAACTGCCAGCCTGCACCATCTGCGAAAAGGAGCGCCTGAACCCATGTCGGACAAGCTCACTGATGAAACCGAGGTCAAGGAGATGGTGCGTGCGCGTTATGGTGGCATTGCCGCCGGCATAGCGTCCGTCTGCTGCGCGCCGGCCGCATCATCGTGCTGCGATGTCACGCCAACCGTGGACGGCCAGGCACGAGAGATGGGCTATTCGGCCGAGGATATTGCTGCCGTGCCCGAAGGCGCAAACCTTGGCCTTGGCTGCGGTAATCCACCGGCGATCGCGGCGATGAAAGTCGGCGAGGTCGTTGTCGATCTCGGCAGCGGAGCCGGATTCGACTGCCTCCTCTCCGCGCGCCAGGTCGGCGCAACCGGCCGCGTGATCGGCGTCGATATGACCCATGAGATGCTGAAGAAAGCACGTGAGAACGCGGCCAAGGTTGGCGCGTCCAATGTCGAATTCCGCCTTGGCGAACTCGAGCATCTGCCGATCGCCGACAACACCGCGGACGTCATCCTCTCGAACTGCGTCATTAACCTGGTGCCCGACAAGGCCCAAGTATTCAGAGAGGCTTTCCGCGTGCTGAAGCCGGGCGGCCGCCTCGCAATCTCTGACGTGGTGAACACTGCGCCACTGTCGCCTGATCTTGCCGCAGATCGCGCACTCATCTGCGGGTGCGTCGTGGGGGCTGCTCCCGCACACCAGATTGAAGAGTGGCTTGCAGATACCGGGTTCACTGGCATCCGTGTGACCGTCAAGCCGGAAAGCCGCGACATGATTGCGAGCTGGGCACCGGGCCGCGGCGTCGAGAATTACGTTGCCTCGGCTATCATCGAGGCCAGCAAGCCCGGCGCTGCATGCTGCGCCCCAAGCTGCTGCGAATGAGCGGACAAACCTACAACGCCCTGTTTCTCTGCACCGGCAATTCGGTGCGGAGCATCCTCGCCGAGTGTCTTTTGCGCGAACTGGGCAAGGGCCGCTTCGACACTTTCAGCGCTGGCAGCTTTCCCAAGCGCGAGGTGCATCCGCTCGCGCTGCGGCTGGTGAAGGAACAGGGCTTTGCTAGCGATCAGGCGGCCGGCGAAGTGTGTCCGGTGTGGCCCGGTCATCCTGTGACGGCACATTGGGGCATCCCTGACCCCGCGGCTGTTGCGGATGACGGCGCAGGCCGCCAAATGCTCGCCTTCCGCGACGCTTTCCGCGTGCTGGAATGGCGCATCAAGCTGTTCCTCGCACTACCGATCGTCTCACTCGATCGCATGGCGCTTCAGCGCCAGGTCGATGCAATCGGCCGTCTCCGTTCTGATATTGTTAAGGGTCGCGCATCGTGAGCGAATCCGCCATAGCCGCCGGCATCGCCGCCGCGCGGAAGCCTGCAATGAGCTTCTTCGAGCGTTTTCTCACGTTGTGGGTCGCGCTTTGCATCATCACCGGCATCGCTCTCGGGCAAATGATGCCGGGCCTGTTCCATGTCATCGGTGACGCGACGGTTGCTCAGGTCAATCTGCCCGTCGCGGTGCTGGTCTGGCTCATGATCGTGCCGATGCTGCTCAAGATCGACCCGGCGGCACTGCGTGAAGTGAGACAGCACTGGCGCGGCATTGCCTCCACGGTCGGCGTCAACTGGCTAATCAAGCCATTTTCGATGGCGCTTCTCGCCTGGATCTTTGTCGCGCATCTGTTCCGTCCATGGCTGCCGGCGGAGCAAATCAGCAGCTACACGGCGGGCCTCATTCTACTGGCGGCAGCCCCCTGCACGGCCATGGTGTTCGTATGGTCGAACCTTGTTGATGGCGAGCCGCATTTCACGCTGAGCCAGGTTGCACTCAACGACACGATCATGGTGATCGCCTTCGCGCCAATCGTCGGGCTGCTGCTCGGGCTGTCCTCAATCGCCGTGCCTTGGAATACGCTGATCCTGTCGGTCGTGCTCTACATCGTCGTGCCGGTGATCGTGGCCCAGCTTTGGCGTCATGCGCTGCTATCACAGGGCGGGCCAGCGGCTTTGACCGGTACGCTGCGCACCCTGGCTCCGCTGTCTCTCTGTGCGCTTTTATTGACGCTCGTGCTGCTCTTCGGTCTGCAAGGCGAGCAGATCATGCGTCAACCGGTCGTTATCGCGCTGCTCGCAGTGCCGATCATCATTCAGGTCTATTTTAACGCAGGGCTTGCCTACTGGCTGAACCGGAAGCTTGGCGTCGAATGGTGCGTGGCCGGGCCTTCGGCGCTGATCGGGGCCAGCAATTTCTTTGAGCTGGCGGTGGCAACAGCAATCGCGCTGTTCGGCTTTCAGTCCGGCGCGGCACTCTCAACGGTCGTCGGCGTGCTGGTCGAAGTGCCAGTGATGCTCTCGGTCGTCCAAATCGTTCGCCGCTCGCGCGGATGGTATGAGCGGGGCGCGGCATGAGCTTCACATCGAGCGGCGGTGTGCCTCCCCGCCGTGTTTTTAGATGTTGTGTGATCGAGCGTGAAAGCGGCTAACTGGTTTTGACTATCCACCAAATCGAAAACGGGGCCGCAAAGTAATCCCCGCGGTGCGCGGGATCGGCAACCGGTCTCGGCCCGAAATGCCGCACCCTCATTCTCCCGGTAGGACGGCCCGGCGGCGGCTCCGGCTCCGACTGGTCGGGCACGGCGAGGACTTATCTACCGTATCTTACGCAACTGGCGAACATGCAGGCAATCAAGGCGCTACCGGCCCCCGACACCAGCCACGCGGATTTCGGATGGTGCATGACGACGCTCAGGTGGGCGTGAGGCTCGCCGGTACGCTGCGATCACGATGCGCGCGACCGTTCCAGGTTCGGCAGGAACACCGTCAGCAGCCCGATCAGTGGCAGAAACGCACAAATGCGATACACCGTGTCCAGACTCGTGGCATCCGCCAGCCAGCCAAGCAACGCCGCACCAAGCCCGCCCATGCCGAACGCCAGCCCGAAGAACATCCCGGCGATCATCCCGACCCGCCCCGGAACCAGTTCCGTCGCATAGACCAGGATCGCGGAAAACGCCGAGGACAGGATCAGCCCGATCGCGATCGTCAGCACGCCGGTCCAGAACAGGTCGGCGAACGGCAGCATGAAGGTGAACGGAAACACTCCCAGGATCGAAAACCAGATCACCACCTTGCGCCCAAGCCGGTCGCCGATCGGGCCGCCGGCAAACGTGCCGATCGCCATCGCCCCGAGAAACACGAACAAGTACAGCTCCGCCGCTTCCGTGGAGACGTGAAACCGCTGGATCAGGTACAGCGTGTAGTACAAATTCAGGCTGGCGGTGTAGAAGAACTTCGAGAAGATCAGCATTCCCAGCACGCCGAGTGCCAGCATCACGCGCGCCCGCGGCAGCGCCGGGCCAGCCTCCTTGCTGCGTCGCCGTCCGCGATGGGCTGCGCCGTTCGTCTGGTACCAGCGTCCGACATTGGCCAGCACCACGATCGCCAGCAGCGCCGCGGCGGTGAACCAGATAATGCTGGCCTGACCGTGCGGCACCACCACGAAAGCGGCCAGCAGCGGCCCCAGCGCCGACCCGGCATTGCCGCCGACCTGGAATACCGATTGCGCCAGCCCATGCCGCCCGCCCGACGCCATGCGCGCCACGCGCGAGGATTCCGGGTGGAACACCGAAGACCCCACACCGACCAGCGCGGCGGCCAGCAGGATCACGTGGAAGCTGCCGGCGCGCGACAGAACGACCAGCCCGACCAGCGTGAAGCCCATCGCGACCGGCAGCGAATACGGCATCGGTCGGCGATCCGCCGCCAACCCCACCAGCGGCTGCAACAGCGACGCGGTGAGCTGGAAGGCCAGCGTGATCAGGCCGATCTGGCCGAAATCCAGCCCGTAGGACGTCTTCAGCACCGGATAGATCGCCGGTACCAGCGACTGGATCATGTCGTTGAGCAGATGACAGAAGCTCAGTGACATGAGGATCGCGAAGGTGGTCGTCTCGACCGCCGGCAGGCGGGCAGTGATGGCGTCGTCGCTCAAGGGGCGTCTCGCGATGCGGTGGACAGACCGAACATTAAGTCACTGTCAGGAGGCCGCACCACTGCTGCGCTGCCAGGGCTGCTCTGCGTAACCCAAACCTGCGCTCGCCCCCTCCCCCTGTGCAGGCCAGAGCGTCGGTTGTCAGCTGAACAATCCCCCGGCCGTTGAACCTCAGCCGGAAGGATGCCGGCGTGTCGCAAGTTCACAAAACGTTCGTCCTTGGTATGGCGATTCCGGTCTGCCGCCATGTGCTCCGGCTCGGCCAGGCTTGCGAGAATGATGCGACCGGGCGATGGTTCCCGGTGTCCAACAGGGGCGCCGCTGGGTCGTGACCAGCGGCCGGTGCGTGCGTGCAGAACAAGCAAACGATACAATGATCGGGAGAGGGAAATGACCAGGTACCACAAAAGCGGGTGGCGGATTGCGGCGACGATTTTGGCGGTCGCCCTGGTGGGCTCGGCACTCGCCGGCGGTTCGGCGAGAGCCCAGGCTCGAAGATCGTTACTGGACCAGGTGCTCGACCGGAAGGAGTTGCGTGTCGGCGTGGAACTCAAGTATCCGCCGATCATGTACCGCGATGCGAGCGGCAACCCGAAGGGCTTCGAGGTCGAGCTGGCGCGGGTGATGTGCAAGACGCTGAATGTGACTTGCACCTTCGTCGATGTCGAGTTCCCGGCGCTGATCCCGGCACTGCAGTCCGGCAAGATCGATATCATCGTGGCGCAGATGGCGCTGACCCCCGCTCGCGCGATGGTTGTGGATTTCTGCAAGCCATTCGAGGCGACCGGTGATGTGGTGATCATGTCGCCAAAGTCGCCACTGAGCGAAACCGCAACCTCAAAAGATGTAGTGGATGCACTCAACAAATCCGACGTGAAGATCGCGGTGCAGCTCAGCACCGTGGAATTGCAGTTGCGCGGCAGCGTGTTTGCCAACAGCCAGGCGGTTGACGTGAGCGGTCCCCTGGATGCGTTCCTGCAGGTGATCACCGGGCGAGCCGATGCCACACTGTCCGATGACGTGAGTGCGCTGAAGTACCAGCAGGAGCATCCGGGGTCCATCAAGGTGCTGCTGGATGGCCGGCATCAGCCCTACCTGCGCAACTTCCCGTCGGGTGGCGGCGTGCTTCGTGGCAATGGAGATTTCTGCCGTTGGGTGGACGTGCAGGTGCAGGACTGGATCAACTCAGGTGCGTACCAATCCACCTACCTGAAGGAGGTGGGTTGGGCGCCGCCGTTGGCCCAACTGCAACTCGCGCGCGGCGGCTACTGAACAACCGCCAACAACCCCGTGCCGGTGGAGCGGTTTGGCCGGCACGGGCGATTTCATGCGGCGTGACGGGGGTGCGGATTGAACGGCGCATACATTTTCCGATGGGGCGCCCTGGTACCGTACATTCCCATGTTCGGAAAGGGGTTGCTGGTCACTTTCGAAATTTCGATTGTCGCGCAACTGGTGGGAATCGTGATCGGGTTGATCGCGGGTCTGGCACGGTTGTCACATCGGCGCATCGTGCAGACCATGGCGATGGCGTATATCGATTTCTTCCGCGGGATTCCACTGCTGGTGACCTTGGTGTGGATATATTACGGAGTCGCACTGCTGTTTGGAATCAACATCTCGGCATTTGTCGCCGGCGTGTCGGGGCTGGGGGTCACGTTAGGCGCCTATCTGGCGGAAGTGTTCAGAGCGGGGGTGCAAGCGATCCCGCGGGGACAGACCGAGGCAGCCTATACGCTGGGGTTGAGCCGGCCGCAGACGATGCGACATGTAGTCCTGCCGCAGGCATTGCGGATCGTATTTCCGCCGCTGGCGAACAGCTTCATCGGCATGCTGAAGGATTTGTCGCTCGTGGCGATCCTGTCGGTTACGGACCTGATGCGCGTCGGGATGATCGTGGCGGCCGACACGTTCCGGGCGTTTGAGGCCTACACGTTCGTAGCGGTCATCTACTACATAGTGACGTTCATCACCGCACGGGCTGTCACCCGGATCGAGAAGCTGTACGTTATCCCGCGCTGAGCGCGCGGCCGGAGGGTTTTGCCCCGGTCACGCCACTCGATAGCGATTTAGAGCCTCTTCATTCAGTTCGACGCCGAGGCCCGGCCTGGTGGGACGCTGGATCAGGCCATCGGCGAATTCGAAACCGTCGATCGCCAATTCCCGCCGCAACGTCTCGGTGCACAACTTCGGCGGCAGGTATTCGATGAACCTGCAGTGCGGGGTGTTGAAGGCGAGGTGAGCGGTCGCCGTCACCGACACGCCGGTCTTCCAGCAATGCGGCACGATCAGGCGGCCGCGCGCGGCGGCCATGTCGCAGACGGCCTTGGCCTCGCCGAAGCCACCGACGCGACCGATATCGGGCTGGGCTACATCGATCTGTCCGCGGTCCAGCAGGTCCTCGAATTCCCAGCGTGTCGCCTGCCATTCACCGGCAGCGATGCGCATCGGCGCTTCGGCGTGCAATCTGGCGTATTCCTCGAGGCGATCGATCCAGATCGGCGTTTCCAGGAAGAAGATATCGAACTCTGCCCAGTCGCGGACGGTACGCAGCGCCGTTGCCGCGTCGGGCCACATGTACTGAACGTCGATCATCAACGCGATGTCCGCACCGAGCGTTTTACGTACCGCTTCGACGACGCGGGTGTGCTTGTCGTCGTCCTCGCGCATACCGTCATGGGCATAGGGACCGTTCATGGTCACTTCGGCCTTCACCGCCCGGAATCCGAGCTGCTTTGCGCGCTCGGCCCATGTGCAGAGGGACTCCCGATACTCCTCCCATCGGCTGCCGGCGGGTTGCAGGGATGCGTAGGGGACGACGTGCTCCTGGCGGCGCGCCCGCCAAGGAGTTCGAAGATCGGCCTGCCCGCGGCCTTGCCGCGAATGTCCCACAGAGCCATCTCGATGGCGCCGAGCGCGTGGATCACTGCGCCGCGCCGGCCGTTCATGCAGGTTCCGACGTAGATGCGCTGCCAGAGATCCTCGATCGCAAGCGGATCCGCTCCGATGAGCATCTCGCGCATGCCCAGTCCCATGGTGTGCGTCCCCGGCGCCTCGACGCAGGCTTTGGCGATCCACGGATTGACGTCGGATTCGCCGATACCGCTGATGCCTTCGTCGGTACGCACGATGACGATAAAGCTGTCCTGTGCGGATGAGGTGCTGCCGGTGCTCATGTTCGGTGCGAGCAGGACGTAGCACTCGATGTCGCGGACCTTCATGCACCGGGTTCCCTGATGGGGTGGTCGGCCGAATGCGATCGGCCCTTCGATACCCGGCCATCGTAGCGCGCCGGGTGGTTAGAGCGCGATCGCTTCAAGCTGGCGCAGCCAGCGAAGCGTCAATCGCCCTCTCGGACAAAGAGCTAGAGCGCGATCGCTTCAGGCTGCGCAGCCAGCGAAGCGTGAATTGCCCTCTCGGACAAAGAGCTAGTCTAGTCTAGCTGCATCGGACGCTCTGCCCTCTGAGAGGGGCATGGGGAGGTCAGGCTGATCGGTTGGAGTCCCCGATAACCGCCAGCGCCAGCGCCGCAGCGGCCCGGCATGGCTCGATCACCGGCACTCCGACGCTTTGCTCCACCGTCGCCCGGTGATGCGCCATTCCGGTGCATCCCAGGATCACCGTCGCGGCGCCTGCCTCCACGCAGCGTTTGGCCGCGGCGATCAAACCGGCGCGGGCCAGTTCAGGATCCAGCAGCGTGTCCATGCTGACATTCAACGCGGTTTCGGCGGCCAGTCGAGCGTCCAGCCCCATCGCCCGCAGCGCCGCCAAATGCCGCCCCTTGGATGCATCCACGATCGCTACGATCCCGAAGCGCTCCGCTTGCGCCACCGCCGCCGCCACCGCCGAGCGGAACACGCCGAGCACGGGGCGGTGCGTCGCCGCCCGTGCCGCCTCGATCCCGGGATCCGAGGCGCAGGCGATCACGTAGGCGTCCGCCGGCTCGCGCTCGATGCAACGGCAGATCGGCTCGACTGCTGCATGCCAGTCGCGCCAGGAATAGATCGCCGGGGGACCGTCCGGCAGGGACACGACATCCAGCGCCGGCCCTCCGGCAAACCGGAACGGTGCGATGGCATCGTCGATGCCGGCCCCGCACGCCGCGGAGCTGTTCGGGTTGATCACCAATACGCGGGTCATCCGGCTGCTCCTCAAGGCTCCGCTGGCAAGGCTTCGCTGGCGTCGCCGCCGCGGTTCTGATTCCTTGTCCCCCGGCAACGCGGAGTCGAGTTCGGGATGGCGACGGTGATCACCCTCGCGCAGCAGAAGGGCGGGACTGGCAAGACCACGCTGGCCGCCAACATTGCTGCGGCGCTGGCCGGCGTGCGACGGGTCGCGCTGCTGGATACCGATCCGCAGCACAGCCTGTCGCGCTGGCACCAGCTTCGCGCCGCGCGCCAAGCACCGGCCGCCGCGCTGGCGTTTTCCGAAGTCGCCGGCTGGCGGCTCGGGGTGGAGCTGGACCGACTGCGGCGCGACCACGACGTGATCCTGATCGACAGCCCGCCGCAGATCGATACCGATGCACGACTGGCGATCCGCGCTGCCGACCTGGTGCTGATCCCGGTGCAGCCGAGCCCGCCCGATCTGTGGGCCGCCGATGGCACGATGAAGCTGGTCGCCGTCGAGCGTCGCACCGCGCGCATCGTGCTGAACCGCGTGCCCGCCGCCTCCCGCTTGCGCGAAACCGTGCAGGCCGATATCGCCGCACGCGGATTGCCGATGCTGCGCACCGTCATCGGCAACCGCACCGGTTTTGCGCTGGCATTCGCCGCCGGCCTGGGTGTGACCGAAGCGGCGCCGCGATCCGTGGCCGCCGCGGAACTGAGGGCGCTGGTCGCCGAACTGGAGGAGCTGCCGTGACGTATCCCGCAACCAGCCCGTGGGGATGGGTGCTCGCCATCCACATCCTGAGCATCGTCGTCTGGGTCGGCGGCATGATCTTCGCGGTGCTGGTAGTGCGCCCGAGCATGGCCGCGCTGGAGCCGGCGCAGCGCATCGCCCTGCACAACCGGGTGTTTCGCCGATTCTTCCTGGTGGTCTGGCACGCCATGCCGATCGCTCTGCTCAGCGGCTTCGCGATGATCTTCGGAATTCTTGGCGGGTTCGCCAAGCTGCCGTGGAACGTGAACGCGATGATGGCGATCGGGCTGATCATGGCGGCGATCTTCCTGGTCATCGTGTTCGGGCCGTACCGGCGGTTCCGCTCGGCCATCAGCACCGCTCGCGCCGCCGCGTCGGCGGAGCGCATCCGCCAGTTGATCGTGATCAACGTGGTGCTTGGAGTGATCAACATCTTTCTGGCAGCGATCTGACGGCTCGATTTCCCCTCACCAGTACGTCCACGAAGTGCTCGCAATTCGGTGAGGGCACAGCCGGTTTCTATCTGCGTGCATCCGCGTCCATCCGCTTGAATTTGCGTAAAAGCTTTCTTTGAGGCCAAGCGGCCCGGAATAGTTGACTGCATGGAGCCAGCTGCCTCGCCGGATCGGAAAAGAGCGATCCGGCTTTGTGATGACGAAAATCCCTCAATGGGGGCATGGTTCGGTTTGCCGTAATGAAAGGCTGCCCGTCATGAGATTGACCAGCGTCCTGACCTGCGCCCTCCTCGCCGCGACCGCGCTTGCAGGCGGCCAGGCGTCGGCGAACACCTGCCAAGCCGAGGGAATCACCTGTCCGACGAGCATGCCTATCGACGGATACTGCGAGTGCAAGGCGCATGGCGTGACGAAGGACGGCACCGTCGTGCGCGCATCCCAGCCGCGCCCGTCGCGGCACGTGCCCGGGCCCGACTGCCACGCGACTCCCCAGGCGCCGGGCTGCCCGCATTCGTGAGCGTGCCAGCGTGCCAGAGCCCGCTGCGGCGAACCTGCCTGCACGGCCTTTCGGTCCTGTGCCTCTGTCTGCTGTTCGGCAGTACCGCCGTCCGCGCGATGCGCATGATGGAATCCTATCCATCGGCGAGGACCATCATCGATGGTCGCAATGCGCAGTACGTTGGTACGGTTCGATGCTCTGGTCAATCACCAGGACTCCTTGCTCACCGTCACCCAGCACGGTCACGTCGTTCAGAGATTGAGGCCGATCTTGCGGTCCGATCCGAAAGCGCTGGCAGCTTCTGCGCCACGGTTGCCCCCCGGCGACTACGAGCTGCAATGGTCCGCTCGCTCGATGTCGGGCGAGACCAGCGAAGGATCAGTGCCGTTCAGCATCCGGCCTTTGTCTGGGGCCGGGCCGACACCCGACCGATAGTCGTCGAACAATGTCATGCGATTCCGGATTCCGCCCGCACTGTGCCAACCGCTCCGCAGCATTTCTTGAACTTCTTGCCTGATCCGCAGGGGCAAGGATCGTTGCGGCCGATTTTTGGCGCTCGTTGTTCCGGGGCTCCCCCGGACAGGCGTGGGGATCGCCAGGAGCGCCGGATCCCCATGACCAACTCAGGAAGTTGATCCAGCACAGCCGACCGCTGCTCCGGCTTCACTGCCTGGCCCGAAACTTCGTTTGGATCGATCCCCAATGAGGCGATCAACAACAGTTTCCTGGCGCCGTGCTTGTCGGCACTCAGCGGCGCCCAGGCAGCCTGATTGCGCTCGGCCGCCTGGATAAATCCGAGGGCCCAAAGCGAACCCGCACTATCGCTCAGGCCGTCCTCCAGAAAGGGTTCCGGCTCGATTTCGTTTTCCAGGCGCTCGGCGATCGAGCGGAAGTGCCGCTCCATCAGGCGGCAGACCTCCTCTCGCAGCTCGGGGCGCGGGAAGATCGTTTCGATCGGCTCGTCCGACCACAAATCCACCGAGTACCCGGCGGGCTGCGGTGCGCAGAGCAGAGCGGTGAAGTAGCCGTCCGCCTGCTCGAGCGACATCGCCTTGCCGGAAATCGACCCCCGCAGCAGTATCCAATCAAGCCAGTCCCGCTCTGCCGGCGAGGTGTCCGAGAGCGACCCGGGATTCGATTCATCGTCCACGCGAAGGAATCGTAGCGCCTCGATCGGATCGTCGATCGGCGTCAGGCGGTCGTCGATCGAGGCGGGCTGTGCTTCGAGCGGCGTCTGGATCAATTGTAACCAGTCCTCCTGATCGACCTCTCTCCAATATGGGGCGCGATCAAGCGTCCATCCCCGGCGCACGCGATCAGTGAAATCGGTCAGCCGCAGCGCGAGGATCGCCTCCTGCCAGTCCAGCCAGGCGAGATCGCCGGGCTCGGGGGGAACGTCGCGCTCGAAACGGTCGAGCAGGTCCATCATGGACTGCCGGTCGGAGCGTCCGTCCCGGACCAGGCGGGCCAGGGCGTCGATGACGAGACCGCGGGCCTGACCAGGTGCTTCCGTGTGCAGAACCAGATCGCGCAGCGCGACATCATTGCCATCGTAGACCGACATCAGGATCGGTCCGACCAAATCCGACCAGTCGTCACCAAATACGCGGGTCAACGCGATCTCCGGCCCGCGCAGCAGCGCCACGAAAGCAGGGCAAACACTGGTGGCGCGCGCCGCCGCCATCGCGTGCACGCCGAAGAAGATCAGATTTTCCTCAGCCAGCAGCAATGCCTCGCCTTCCGTCGCCCGTTTCAGGAGTGCGGCGACAATGGGGGCAAGCGCGTCGGACTGCGTGACCGCCGCACGCAAGGCTGCCTCGGGCAAGCCTCGATTTGCCGCTTCCAGGGCGGCGCGAATCTCTTCGATGCTCATTGGCCAAAACTAGCCCGGATCGACGGGGTACGCACGCCGCATCGTGACACGGAAGCTTCACGCCAGCTTCACGGAAGTGAAAGCGATCCGACGCGCCACACCGACTACTCCCGCTCGCACCAAAACCTGATAATCGGGGAGTCGTGACATGAAGACCTGGACCGCCCTTGCCCTCGCGGCGGGGCTTGCGCTTGGCGGCGGTGGGGCGCGGGCCGCCGATCCGGCCTGCCCGAACGGCGGCACCGTCCGCTTCGGCGTGGAGCCGTATGAGGCGGCGGCGAAGCTGACCCCGATCTACGGCCATCTGTCCGAGCTGATCGGCAAGAAGATCGGCTGCAAGGTGGAGTTGCGGATCACCACCAACTACACGGCCGAGATCGAGGCCATGCGCGCCGGCAAGCTCGAAATGGGCGAATTCGGGCCGCTGGGTTACGTGCTGGCGCATCAGGTCGCCGGAGCCGAAGCGGTCGCCACGTTCGGCAACAGTGAAGGCAAGCCGGAGACCTATACCGCCGGTATTGTCACCTGGCCCAAGTCCGGCATTCAAACCTTGAAGGAGGTTGCCGGCCACACCTTCGCCTATTCCGACCCGGCCTCCACCTCCGGTCACCTGTTCCCGGCCTATGCGCTGAGCAAGAACGGCATCGACCCGGACACCGGCGTGAAAGCGCTCTACGCCGGCAGCCACGGCGCCAGTTTCGAGGCGCTCCGAAACCACAAAGTCCAGGCCGGCGAGTTGAACAACCAGGAGATCGAAGCGGCGACGATCGCCGGCAGTTACCAGCCGGGGATGTTCGTCGAACTGTGGCGCTCCGACCCGATCCCGATCGATCCGATCGCCGTCGCCCCCAGCGTGCAGGGGCCGTTCCGGTCGCATCTGATCAATGTGTTGCAGACGCTCGACCTGAAGGAGTTGTCGGCCGACGACCTCAAGATCATCGGCTCCAGTGGCGCGCGGCTGGTGCCGCAGACCGACGGTGCCTACAACGGCATCCGCGACCTGGTTCACGTGCTGCATATCGACCTGAACAAGCTGGCGTCGTGACGTCTGCGATGATCGAGGCCGATGGCCTCGGCATGCGGCATCCGACCGGCCGGCTGGCGCTGGATGGCGCCAGCCTGTCGGTTGTAAGCGGCGAGCTGGTGGTGATCCTCGGCCACAACGGCAGCGGCAAATCGACCATGCTTCGGTGCATCGCCGGGATGCTGCGGCCGACTGCCGGTACGGTGCGGGTGGCTGGCCGCGACATCGGCCGGCTGGCCGGGCGCGCGCTGGCGGAAGCGCGCATGGCGCTCGGCATGGTGTTCCAGCACGCGCACCTGGTGCGACGGCGCAGCGTGCTGGCGAACGTGCTGTGCGGGACTCTGGGGCGGCATCGCACGCTTGCCACCGCGCTGGGCCGCCTGCCACGCCAGGAAACATCGCACGCGCTGGACTGTCTGGACGAAGTCGGGCTCACCGCCTTTGCCGGACAGCGCGCCGGGACGCTGTCGGGCGGACAGGCGCAGCGTGCCTCGATCGCCCGCGCGCTGGCGCAGCGACCGAAGGCGCTGCTGGCTGACGAGCCGGTCGCAAGTCTGGACCCCGAGGCGGCGGAGGAGATCATGCAGCTCCTGCGGCGTCTGGCGTCGGAGGACGGTCTTGCGGTGCTATGCGTGCTGCACCAGCCGGAGTTGGCGCGCTGCTATGCGGACCGGATCCTCGGGCTGCGCCATGGCCGCACATCCAGGCCGCCTCGCGATACCGGAGCAGCCCGTGGATGGCCGCCGCCCCGTCGGCGGTTGGGACAGGTTTTCGCGTCGGACTCACCGGCGCAGGTTGGATCGCGCCAGCTCGATGATCTCGTCAGTGCGTCCGTTCAGGACGGCCTGCATCATGTAGAGGGTAAATCCCTTGGCCATCTCAGCGGTTACTTTCGGCGGCATGGCGAGTTCCATGCGGTTGACCACCGCATCGACCAGGACAGGGCCGGGATGACTCAGTGCCTCGCTCAGCTTGCTTTCGACATCCGCCGGGCCGTCGATGCGCACGCCTTTTATGCCGATCGCTTCGGCCATTGCGGCGAAATTCGGGTTGACCAGCTCGGTCCCGGTATCAAGAAACCCGGTGGATTTCTGCTCCAGCGCGACAAACCCGAGCGTGCCGTTGTTGAACACGACCACCTTCACCGGAAGTTTCAGTTGTGTCAGGCTCAGCAGGTCGCCCATCAGCATGGCGAAGCCGCCATCGCCGGACAGCGAGATGACCTGTCGGTTCGGGAAGGTTGCCTGGGCGCCGATCGCCTGCGCCATCGCATTGGCCATCGAGCCGTGCCAGAACGAGCCGACCAGCCGCCGCCGGCCGTTCATGGCCAGGTAACGCGCCGCCCAGACTGTCGGTAATCCGACATCGCAGGTGAAGATCGCATCGTCACTCGCCAGTTCGCTCACGACCCGGGCGATGTGCTGCGGGTGCAGGCGGCCGCCGCGCTTGCCCGAGGCGAGTTCGTCCAGCCCGGCCCGCGCATTGCGATAGTGCTGCACGGCGGCATCAAGATGCGTGCGATCGGATTTGGCCGTCAGGCGCGGCAGCAGCAGCCGCAGGCTTGCGCCGATTTCGCCGATCACGCCGAGCTCGACCGGCGCCCGTTTGCCGATCGATTCCGCGCGGATATCGATCTGCGCGATGCGGGCGCTTTTGGGATAGAACTGGCGATAGGGGAAATCGGTGCCGAGCATCAGCAGCGTGTCGCAATCCTCCATGGCATAGTAGCCGGAGGAAAAGCCGATCAGGCCGGTCATGCCGACGTCGAACGGGTTCTCCCACTCGACGTGCTCCTTGCCGCGCAAGGCATGAACGATTGGCGCCTTCAACGCCTCAGCCAGTTGCAGCAGCAGATCATGGGCGCCGGCACAACCGCTGCCGCACAGCAAAGTGACACGCTTGCCGCTGTTCAACAGCCCGGCCAGACGCGCGATGGATGCCTCGGCCGGCGTGACGGTCGCTGCGGCGGGTAGCAGGCCGAGCGGCTTCGGCGTTTGGGATGACGCAGCCGGCAGCAGCGCGACATCGCCGGGAATGACCACGACGGCGACGCCGCGCTCGGCGACGGCTCGCCGAATTGCGATTTCCAGGACGCGCGGCATTTGGTCGGGGCTGGAGACGAGCTCGCAATACAGGCTGCATTCGCGGAACAGTTGCTCGGGATGGGTTTCCTGGAAATAACCGCTGCCGATCTCCGGGGATGGGATGTGGGCGGCGATCGCGACGACCGGGACGCGTGAGCGGTGGCAATCGAACAGCCCGTTGATCAGGTGCAGATTGCCGGGGCCGCAGCTTCCGGCGCAGACCGAAAGGTCGCCGGTGAGATGCGCCTCGGCGCCGGCAGCGAAGGCGGCGACTTCTTCGTGGCGGACATGCAGCCAGTCGATGCCGCCGTGGCGGCGCAGCGAGTCGTTGAAACCATTGAGGCTGTCGCCGACGATGCCGTAGATGCGGCGGACACCGGCCGCGGCGAGCGTTTCTACCATCTGGTCAGCCACGGTCCTGGCCATGAGCGCTCTCCCGCAGGTTGTCGTGATTTCGATCCGATGACGGCCAGCGAGGGTAATGCGGTGGCTGCGGCGGCAACAAGCCAACTCACACGGCTGTGTCCGGGCTGCGACGGTCCCGCTGTTTACGCCGCGCGCGGCTACCGGATCGGCCGCAGCCGCGCGATGATGCGCTCATGACGTCCGCTGACGAGGCCCCCCGAATTCGACCCCGGCGCAAGCGCGCCCGGCGCACGGCTGCTTCCAATGCCGCCTCCAACGCCCTGGCCGATGCGGCATCGCCGCCGTTCGGCTTCACCCCGCTCACCACCGAACGGCTCACGCTGCGTCCGCTCCGTCCCGCCGACGCCGAAGCGCTGCACCGGCTGATCAACGACTGGGACGTGTCGCGCACCCTGGCAGCAGTGCCGTTCCCGTACCCGCGGGAGCTGGCCGACAACTGGATCGCCTCGACCGGCCGCGAGCTGGATGCAGGCACCGCCTGGCATCTGGCGATCACCGGCCAGGACGGCGCGAACGAGCTGCTGGTCGGGGTGGTCGGCCTGCGCGTCGATGCCAAGGCGCCGCACCGGCCGGCTCGGCTACTGGATCGGCCGCCGTTTCTGGGGGCATGGGGTCGCGACCGAAGCGGCCAGGCGGCTGGCGCACTGGGCGCTGGCCAATCTGGACCTCGATCGGTTGGAGGCGAATATCGCGACCGACAACCCGGCCTCGGTCGCCGTGCTGAAGCATATCGGGTTCCGCGAGACCGGGCGTGGGACCGAAAACTTCGTGTCACGCGGCGGCGAGCACCCTGTGCTGCGCTTCGAAGCCACGCGGGACGACCTGTTCAGCGAGCCCGCGGCAACCGCCAGCCCCGATCCGGCCGGCAAACCGCTGCTGCTGGTCGCCGCCTGCGCGCTGATCGATTCCGATGGGCGTGTGCTGCTGGCTCGCCGGCCGGAGGGCAAGCGGATGGCGGGGCTGTGGGAATTTCCCGGCGGCAAGCTGCATGACGGCGAAACGCCGGAAGCCGCGCTGATCCGCGAATTGAAGGAAGAGCTGGGCATCGACGTCTCGGCCGCCTGCCTGGCGGCGTTCGCCTTCGCCTCGCATGCTTATGACCGCTTCCATCTGCTGATGCCGCTGTATCTTTGCCGGCGATGGAAGGGCATCCCGCGACCGAACGAGGGCCAGACGCTGGCCTGGGTGCGTCCCGAGAAGCTTGCCGACTACCCGATGCCGCCGGCCGACAAGCCGCTGATCCCGCTGCTGCGTGATTTCTTATGAAAGGACCAGGCGATGCCCGACGCCAACCCCACCGCGTGCCTGGTCGTGATCGGCAATGAGGTGCTGTCGGGCCGCACCCAGGACGCCAACATCAAATACATCGCCGCGCGGCTGAGCGAGCTCGGCATCAGCCTGCGCGAGGTGCGGGTGATTCCCGACGTTCCCGACATGATCATCAACACCATCAACGAGGTGCGAGCCCTATACGATCACGTGTTCACCACCGGCGGCATCGGGCCAACGCACGACGACATCACCAGCGAATGCGTCGCCGCTGCGTTCGGCGTGCCGTGGGAGCCGCACCCGGAGGCGTGGGGCCGCATGGAGCGGTGGTACAAGCCCGGCGAGTTCAACACTGCCCGGCAGCGCATGGCGACGATGCCGCGCGGCGCGGCGCTGATCGACAATCCGATCTCCACCGCGCCTGGCTTCACGATCGGCAATGTTCACGTCATGGCCGGGGTACCGGCGATCATGCGGGCGATGTTCGAGAACGTGGCACCGCTGCTGAAGGCCGGCCCGCCGATCACCGCCGAGGCGGTGCACGTGTCGCGGCTGGGTGAGGGGACGCTGGCCGAGGGGTTGGGCCTGATCCAGGACGGCTACCCGGACGTGGAGATCGGCAGCTATCCGTTCTACCGCGCGTCCGGCAACGGCGTGGCGATCGTTGCGAAGGGAACCAACAAGGCCCGGCTGAAGGCGGCGATCGAGGCGGTGAGCCAGTTGATCCTCAGTCTGGGCGGCACGCCAGTACCCGGCGAGCCGCCGTCCCCGGAGGCGTAGGGCGTAGGCGGTCTTGCGGGCGATCCGCTTGCGCCGCTGTTTGCGGTGGCTCGTCAGCAACGATTGCGCAGCGACGGACGGCGCAAACCCCAACCCGCCCCCTTCACTCCACCGTCACCGACTTCGCCAAATTCCGCGGCTGGTCCACATCGGTGCCCTTCAGCACCGCCACATGATATGCCAGCAACTGCACCGGGATCGCATACAGGATCGGCGCCACGAACGGATCCACCGTCGGCAGCACGATCGTTTCCGCCGCGATCCCGCGCAGCTTCGCCGCCCCGGCGGCATCGCTGAAAACAATCACCTGGCCGCCGCGCGCCGCTGCCTCCTGCAAGTTCGACGCGGTCTTCTCGAACAGCGGACCGGACGGCACGATCGCGATCACCGGCACCGCCGGATCGATCAGCGCGATCGGACCGTGCTTCATTTCCCCGGCGGCATACCCCTCGGCATGGATGTAGCAGATTTCCTTCAGTTTCAGGGCGCCCTCCAGGGCGATCGGGAAACAGGCGCCGCGGCCCAGGTACAGCACGTCGCGCGCCTGGGCGATCCGCTGCGCCAGCGCCTGGATCGTTTCGACACCGTCCAGCACCGATGCCGCGGCGGCCGGAACCTGCAACAGGGCGTTGGTCATCGCCGCTTCGCGTTCCGCATCGATCGCCCCGCGGGCGCGGGCCACCGCGATGGCGAAGCAGGCCAGCACCGTAAGCTGCGCGGTGAACGCCTTGGTGGAGGCAACCGCGATCTCCGGCCCGGCCATGGTGTCCAGGACGATGTCGCTCTCCCGCGCCATCGTGCTCTCGGGCACGTTCAGCACGGACAGCACCGGCACATGCTGCGCACGCATGTATTTCAGCGCCGCCAACGCATCGGCGGTCTCGCCCGATTGCGAGACGAGCAGCCCCAGGGTTCCCCGACCGAGCGGCGGTGACCGATAGCGGAACTCGCTGGCGACATCTATGTCGGCGGGCAGGCGGGCGATCTCCTCGATCCAGTGTCCGGCCGGCCAGGGCGGCGAAATAGGCGCCGCCGCATGCGGTCAGGCTGATCCGCGATAGCGCCGCCAGATCGAATGGCAGGTCCGGCAGCGCCACCGCGCGCGTCGCCGGATTGACCATGCGGTGCAGAGTGTCGCCGATCGCCGCCGGATGCTCGTGCAACTCCTTTTCCATGAAGTGGCGGAAATTGCCCTTACCGATCGCCGCGCCGGTCAGCCGGGTCAGCTTCACCTCGCGCTCGATCTGGTCGCCGGCGGTATCGAAGAAGCGGGCGCCCTTGCGATCGACCACGGTCCAGTCGCCGTCCTGCAGATACGCGATCCGTTTGGTCAGCGGCGCCAGCGCCAGCGCGTCGGAGCCGACGAACATCTCGTCGTCCCCGAATCCCACCGCGAGCGGCGCCCCATGCTGCGCTCCAACGATCAGCTCCGGATGGCCGGCGAAGATCATCGCCAGCGCATAGGCGCCTTCCAGCCGACGGAACGCCGCCCCGGCCGCCGCGATCGGCTCCATGCCACGCCGCAGGTTCAGATCGACGAGCTGCGCCACCGTTTCCGTGTCTGTCTCGGTGGAGAATTCCTGCCCGTCCGCCTCCAGCTCCGCGCGCAGTTCCGCGTGGTTCTCGATGATGCCGTTGTGCACGATGGAAACACGGGCGGTGCCGTGCGGGTGGGCGTTGCTTTCGGTGGGCGCGCCGTGGGTGGCCCAGCGGGTATGGCCGATCCCCGTTGTCCCCGGCAGCGGCGCCCGGTCCAGCACGGTGGCGAGGTTGCCGAGCTTTCCCTCGGCGCGCCGCCGTTCGATGTGACCGTTCACCAGCGTGGCGACGCCGGCGCTGTCGTAGCCACGATATTCCAGCCGCCGCAGCGCCTCGACCAGCAGAGGTGCGGCCGGCCGCGCCCCGATCACGCCGATGATTCCGCACATGTCCTAGCGCCTTTTCGTCCGTTGCTGTTCCCGGAACACCGCCGCGCGGCCCGGCTTGGCGACCTGCCGGCCGCGGCCGATCGCCAGCGCGTCGGCCGCCACGTCTTCGGTGATCACGCTGCCGGCCGCGGTGATCGCGCCGGCGCCCACTTGCACCGGCGCCACCAGCGCGGTGTTCGAGCCGATGAAGGCGCCGGCGCCGATCGTGGTGCGATGCTTGGCGAAACCGTCGTAATTGCAGGTGATGGTGCCGGCGCCGATATTGGCGCCCTCGCCGACCTCGGCATCGCCGAGATAGGTCAGGTGATTGGCCTTCGCCCCGGCGCCGAGTGAGGCGGCCTTCAACTCCACGAAGTTGCCGACATGGGCGCCGGCGCCTAGCACCGTGCCGGGGCGCAGCCGCGCGAACGGGCCGATCAGGCAGTCCTCACCCACCGTGCAGCCCTCCAGATGGCTGAAGGCGCGGATCTCCGTCCCCGACCCCACGGTCACGCCGGGGCCGAACACCACGCTGGGGCCGAGCGTCACGTCCGCCGCCAGCGCGGTATCGGCGCACAGGAACACCGAGTTGGGATCGGTCATGGTGACCCCGGCGTCCATCGCCGCAGCGCGCAGGCGGCCCTGCACCACCGCCTCGGCCGTCGCCAGCTCGGCGCGGGAGTTGATGCCGGCCAGCTCCTGCTCAGGCGCTTCCACGGCGGCCACCCGGCGTCCCTCGGTCCGCGCGAACACCACCGTGTCGGTGAGGTAGTATTCGCCGCGGGCGTTGTCGGCGCGCACCGCTGCCAGCCAGCGCGCCATGTCGGCGGCGGCGGCGCACAGGACGCCGGCGTTGCACAGGCCGACCGCCCGCTCGGTGGCCGAGGCGTCGGCCCATTCGACGATGTGGTCCACATAGGGGCCGTCGCCGATCACCCGGCCGTAGCGGTCCGGATCGGCCGGCCGCATCGCCAGCAGCACCAGTCCGGCATCACCGGCAGCCCGGCGGTCCAGCAGGGCGCGGAGCGTTTCCGGTCGGATCAGCGGGTTGTCGGCGTACAGCACCGCCACGTCGCCGGTACCGAACCAGGGAGCGGCCTGCAGCGCGGCGTGCGCGGTGCCCAGCCGATCGTTCTGGATCACGCAGCGATGCGGCCGGGCGGCGGCTTCCAGCGCCGCCATGTCAGGCCCCACGACCACCACCACCTGGTCGAACGCCGCCGCACAACTCGCCAGCAGGTATTGCAGCATCGGCCGGCCGGCAATCTTGTGCAGCGCCTTGGGCAAGGACGATTGCATGCGGGTGTTCGAGGCCGGCGGCCAGGATCACAGCGGTTGCAGGCATCACGGTTCCTCGTTCCACTCAACGCCCTAGCGGTGCAGCCTAGCCCGTGTCAAAGCCGGTCGGCATGACACTCTTCACATTGCGTATCGGAGGTTAATAGCGTGCCCCGGACCCTGCTGCTGGACCTGGATGGCACGCTGGTGGACTCGGTGCCGGACCTGGCGGCAGCGCTCAACCGGCTGATGACGGCCCGGGGGCTGGCCGCGTTCTCGTTGACTGAGGTCGCCGGAATGGTGGGCGATGGGGTGGAGCCGCTGGTCCAGCGCGCCTTCGCCGCCCGGGGCCGGACGCCGGCGCCCGGCGATATTGCCGAATACGTTGCCGATTATGGTGCCCACTACGCGGTGGCGTCACGCTTGTACCCGGATGTGGACATCACGCTGCGCGCCATGCGGGCCGAGGGCTGGCGGCTTGCGGTCTGCACCAACAAGCTGGAGCGGCCGGCGCGGGCGCTGCTGGAAACGCTCGGGCTGGGCGGGCTGTTCGCCGCGATCGGCGGCGGCGACAGTTTTCCGGTCCGCAAGCCGGATCCGGCGCACCTGCTGGCGACCCTGGAACGGGCGGGCGGTGATCGCGCCGGGGCGGTGATGGTCGGGGATCATGCCAACGACGTGGCAGCCGCACATGGCGCCAGGGTTCCGTGCATCTTCGCCGGCTGGGGGTATGGCACGCCGGCAATGGCGGCCGGTGCGGATGCCATCGCTCTGGGTTTCGCTGAACTGCCTGGGATCGCTGCGGGGCTGTCGCCCGGCAGTCAGCGATTGGGAACGTGATGAACCCAGCGATGCTGAGGGGCACTGGTCGCACTGGAAGCCGCGCCAAATAGCCCGGTCATACCACGGCTCTCGCGCCCTTCTCGGACGTTCAGTCGATGCGACCCGAACGTCAGGTGTGGCCGAGAGCGGACAAGTCGTCGCGTTCGTGCGTGGATCTCACAAGCTCAGGAATACCCTCAGGGCGGCGAGTAGGGCTTTAGGGTCGTACTGGCCCTGGTAGACAGGGGGTGGAGAGGGGCCGCGCTTCAGAAGAAGGTGGATCGCCTCCCAGGCGCTGCGAGCGGAGTATTCGATGGTGAAGGCGATATCGCGCGAGAGTTCAACGTATTGACCGATGAGGCCGAGATTGGTTGCACCCTGGGGTACGACAGGCGGACGATCGGTGCTACGGCGCGGAAGCCAGATGTTGTTGACGTAAGGCAGGTCACAGGGGATGCAGATCGAATCGGCCCGGACACGGTCGAGAAGCTGGTCGAAGCGCAGGTGACGCAGGGCCTCCTCCAGGATCTCGGCGCCGGTGCAGGAACTCATCCGCTTCTTGACAAAGTCGCCGGTACGCTCGGGATACAGGCCATAGCCCCACCAGAGAGAAGTGCCGGACGGTTGGCCGATCACTTCCGGCTGGTAAAAGATGGTCAGCGTCAAAAGCCAGCTGGAGTCTTTGAGCGTCACGAGGCCACCAATGCCGGGCTCGCTGTTGGTCAGTTTGGAGAGGCGCTCGATGAACTCGACGCCGGTGGTGGTCACGGTGAAAGTAACCCAGCGGGAGTCGGAGATCTGGTCCGCCCCGAAAAAGCGGGCGGGGTTGCCAAAGCCGGGATAAGCCTGGGCGAGTCGTTGCCAGAGCGCGGAGGCGCGCCCGGCCCGCTGTGGCGGGGGCGGTTCGGTCATGGTGCCCTGCGACAGGTCCTCGGCCTGTGAGCCAAGGGTGACGAGCACGACGTCGCCGAGCGCGACTGCCACCGAACTGGTGGCCCCGTCCTGCTCGATCTCGAGCCGGTCAACGGTCAGACGGTCGGAGGCGGCGAAGCCGAGGTCATGGACGAAGGCTCCGGTCCGGACTGTCACAAACCGGGCGCGTAGCCAGGCCAGAAGCGGTTCGATGAAGGCCTGGTGTTGATTAACGGGCGTGCGCAAGACGTGCTGCATCGTCGATAGGTCGGGAAACAGGTACAGGAATCGATTCAGATAGCGGCGGAACTCGGTCGCGCTGTGCTGGGGCAGCGAGCCCATGATCGTCGACCAGAGCAGCCAAAATTCGGTGGCGAAGAAGCGGGGCCCAAAGAATTCATCGATGCGGCGGCCGTCGAGCCTGGGCTCCGGCGTCAGCGAGAGGCGGGCGAGGGCGAGGGCGTCGCGCAGGGTCAGGCCGAAGCGAGGGCCCTGGACGATGTTGCCGTTGCGATCGAGGATGTGCGCACGATCGTTAAAGGGATGCTGTTCGTTGAAAGCAAAGAATGCGTCCCGGACGGAGACGGAGGGGTCGCTGGCGGAGGGGATCGACTGAAGCAGATCGAACGTGCAGCGAAATTCGCGATCGAACACGGAGCCGGGCATGTTGTAGCCCGTCTCGGGCCCGCCGGTGAGGAACAAGCCGCCGCCCATTTGGCGGTCGGCTTCGTAGATGGTTATGTCCTCGCCGGGTACGTCCGCGTTGCGGATCAGGAAGAATGCTGCCGCTAGTCCACCGAACCCGCCGCCGACGATGTGCGCCTTCATCCCCGGTTCCCCTTCGGCGATGTCCTGGAGAGAAGTTTAGCCTGAGCGCTGCACATCATGAAGATGCGCAAGCCGGCGAGACTGCTTTGACATCACTGCCTGCGCGCAAGGCAGCCCCGCTTGTTCGAATCCGGTTCAGACGTTGTTCTGGACAGCACGCAGTTTGACCGTTTGACGGGCTGTCCCGAGCTCCGATCCGTTGACTCCCATTATTTCCGGCGGTCGATCTGAGTACTTCGATTCCGCTTGTGGACTTTCTTTCGACATGCCGTCCATGTCGGCTTTTCACCCGCGGGCGTTGCCCGCACTTGGCGCTATTCTTCTTCTGACACAGGGTTCGCTGTTGGATAGCTTGTGAGCAGCTCGGGCCAGGCTCGCCGGACGCCGCTGCCCCCTCACCGCCGCTTCGCATACGGATCCAGCCAGTCGCGCAACCCGTCCCCCATGAAGTTGAACCCCATCACCACCGTCAGGATCGCAAGCCCCGGGAACGTCGCAACCCACCATTGGCTGACCAGTTCGCGCCCCTCCGAAACCATCGAGCCCCACTCCGGCGTCGGCGGCACCACCCCGAGCCCAAGAAACGACAGCCCGGCAAACACCAGGATGGCATTGCCCAGATCCAGCGTCGCCAGCACGATCAGCGGCCCGACCGCGTTCGGCAGGATCTGCCGCAGCACGATATGCAGCGGCCCAAACCCCACCGACTGCGCCGCATCGACATAATCCAACGCGCGCTGCTGGATGATCAGGCTGCGCGCCAGCCGCGAGAATTTCGGCCACCAGACCACCAGCATGGCCAGCACTGTGTTGCGCGTGCCGATCCCCAATGCAGCCGCAATCGCCATCGCCAGAATGATCGGCGGAAAGCAGAACACCAGGTCGGTCAGCCGCATCACCAGTTCCTCGATCCAGCCCCGCGCATATCCGGCGAACGCCCCGACCAGCGTGCCGAACCCGCCGGCGATCAGCACCACGGCGAAGCCCACCGACAGCGACACCCGCGCGCCGTAGATCACCCGCGTGGCCACATCGCGGCCCAACCCGTCCGTGCCGAACCAGTGCAGCAGCGACGGCGCCTCCAGCCGGTGCGCTACATCGACGGCATCCGGCGGATAGGGCGCCATCCATGGCGCGAAGGCGGTCAGCAAAGCCCAGATGACGATCACCCCGGCGCCGGCAACCGCCAGCCCGTAGCGCCGTCGCCAGCGCACCGACGCGCTGGCCGGTGCGATCAGCCCCAGGGCGGCAACGTCGCTCATCGCTTCACCGCCCGCGGATCGAGCGCCGCGTAAGACAGATCGACGATGAAATTCACCAGGATGAACACCGCCGCGACCACCGTCGTGATCCCCATGATGGCGGGAAAATCGAGCGCCACGGCGCTCTGGAACGTGTAGCGCCCGAGCCCCGGCCAGGAGAACACCGTCTCGGTCAGCACCGCGCCGGAGAGCAGGTTGGCGTACGCAAGCCCACCCAGCGTCACCACCGGCAGCACCGCGTTCGGCAACGCGTGCCCCAGCACCACCGCACGCGCCCGCAAGCCCTTCGCCCGCGCCACGCGCACGTAGTCCTGCGACAGCGCTTCCAGCATGGCGGCGCGCATCGTGCGGGTGATCAGTCCCAGCGTCGCGAACGCCAGCACCGTGGCCGGCAGGACCAGATGCGCGAGGGCGTCATGAAAAGCCCCCCAGTCGCCCTGCAGCGCCACGTCCACCAGCAGCATGCCGGTGATCCGGTCGGGCGGGAACGCCGTCGGATCGATCTGCCCCGGACCGGGAGCAACACCCAGCCCTCCGTAGAACACCGCCAGCATGATGAAGGCGAGCCAGAACCCCGGCACCGACACGCCGAGCAGCGAAGCAACGCGGGCGACATGGTCGATCCAACTGTCCCGCCGCACGGCAGCGAGAATACCAAGCGGCAAGCCGACCAGCAGCGACAGCAGGAAGGCGGCCGATGCCAGCTCGACCGTGGCCGGCGCGTAATCGATGATGTCCTGCATGACCGGTCGGCGGGACACGATCGAGGTGCCGAGGTCGCCATGCAGCAGGCCGGTCAGGAATATCCAGTAACGGTCCCACAGTGGCAGATCGAGCCCCCATTTATGGCGGAACGCCGCGACCATGACCGGGTTGGAGGCGGCCATCTCGCCAAGCTGGGCCAGCACGGGATCGCCGGGCACGGTGTTGGAAATCAGGAACACCGCCAATGAAGCGAGCAGCACCATGACCAACGACAGCATCAGGCGGGAGGCGATGTAGCGGGTCACGTGCCGCGCGGCCTCACCCGGCTGCGATCAGGCGGGCTTGGCCGCGTTGAATTCCGCCAGCCAACCGGCCGCCGTCACGTTCAGGCCGGCCACGCTTTTGCGAATCCCCACCTGGTAGATCGGCTGGATCAGCACAAACAGATGCGCGAAGCCGACCATCTGCTCCTGGTATTTGCGCCACAGCACGGCGGCCTTGGCCAGGTCGCGCTCGGCTCCCGCATCGTGGACAAGCTGGTTGAATTCCGGCGGCACGTTCCAGTGTACCCGTTTGGCGACCCGCACGACCGTCGCTGATGCCCAGAGCTGATTCTCAACAGCCGGCGGATTCCAGAAACCCAGAGCCGCCTGAACCCGCCCGGTGGTGTAGAGCGTGTACATGTTCACCAGGTCGGTCGGCGCCAGCTCGACCTTGATGTTCACTTTCGCCAGATCGGATTGCAGCTTTTGCGCCACATCGGAGTAGGCAACCCCGGCAAGGATTGCGTTCGACGGATAGTGCAGCCGGAACCCGAAGCCTTCCGGCAGTCCTGCATCCGCAAGCAGTTGCCTGGCGCGTCGCAAGGTCCTGGTGGTAGCCGATCTGCTTCGTCAGCTCCGCGGTCGAGCCGTTGACGCCGACCGGCAGGAACGCCGCCGGACGCACCGCGAAACCGCCCGCAAGACCATTGATGATGCCGTCGTAGTCGATCGCGTAGCCGATCGCCTGGCGCGCCTGCTGTTTCTGCAGCGCCGGATTATCCGGCGCCTCGGCGACCGCCATGTAGAGGTAATCGAGGCTCTGGTTGCGAACGACATTGATCTCCGGATTCCCCTTGAGCGTCGCCGCCTGTTCCGCGGTCAGGTTGAACGCCGCGTCCAGGTCGCCATGCGTCAGCGCCAGAAGCTGCGCGGCGCCATCACTCATGTGGCGGATCAGCAGGCGCTGGTAGCCCGGTTTGGGCGACGTCCAGTAGCGCGGATTGCGCACCATCTGGACCTGCTGGTTGTGCTGCCAGCCGACCAGCCGGTACGGGCCGGAGCCGACCGAGTTCTCGTTCAGCCAGGGGGTCGCCGTGTCGGTGTCGTGTGCGTCCGGGGCGTCGGTGCCGCCGTGTTGCACGACGACCGCCTTTTCGGTCACGCCGTATTCCGGGGCGGCGAGGATCGTTGCCAGCGGCTGCGTCGGATCCTTCAACACGAAATCGACGGTCAGCGGATCGACTGCGACCACATGATCGACATGCGCCACGTACTGGCTTGCCTGATAGCCGAGATTGACAAGGCGGGTGAAGGAGAAGCGGACATCCTCGGCAGTGACCGGATTGCCTGACACGAACACGACGTCATCGCGCAGTTTGAAACGCAGCGTCTTGCCGTCCGGCAGGTACGACCATTCCTTCGCGACACAGGGACGCAGCGTGATGTAGTCGCCGGGCGCCATCGTGACCAGCGGGTCGTAGGCGGCGCGCGTCGGCATCGGGCTGGAGTAGGACGTCACCTGGCCGGGATCGAGCGCGGTCGTGTCGTTCAGATCCAATCCGACCACGAGTGTTTCACGCCGTGCCGCGCTCTCCGCGCCGGCTGGGCGAGCCTGCGCGATCAGCGCGCCGAATAGCGTGCCGCCGCCGGTCAGGAACGGCCGCCGGCCGATGCCCTGCTGTTCGGTCATCCGTGACCTCCCTGTTTATAGTGGGGCCTGTTTATAGTCGGGTTACATACGTTATGGGTTCTCCGGCAGGCGCGACCATCCGGCGGCGGCCCTGACGGCATCGATCGCTTCCTGGTGGCGCCACCCATCGCCGAGCGTAAAGTAGGGCGCGTGCGCTTCGCCGCTGATGTCGGCGACGAACTCGCGTGCCAGCGCGTTCCAGGCGCGCTGCGGCACCTCCCATCCCGGCGGCCAGTGCGGCAGCATGTCCACCGGCGGCAGAGCGGCCAGGATACGCTCGGGGATCGGCACCGTGCGGAACGCCGCGTCGCCCTGTTGCCAGAGATGCACGTCACCCTGGCAGTAAGCCTTATCGATGTGGATCGTGCCGGTGGAACCGTAAAACGCCACATAATCGCCGACCATTCCCGTGCGCAGGCAGGAATGCCGGAAGGTGGCGCTTACGCCGTCCGCCGGATCCGTGCCGGCCGGGCCGATGCGTGCCAGCACGGTATAGGACCAGTCGCTGTCCACCTCGCCCCAGCCCATCCGTTCTGCGTCCGCCGGCGCGACCGGATGGCGCGTCCAGTCCCGGAAATCATGCGGGAACGGTGCGCGCGGCGCCCGCTTCAGGTCGTTGCGGGTCTCCCCGGCGATTGTCAGGGCGACTCCGCCGCAGACGGATTCAGCGATCGCCAGCTTGTGGGTGAAGTTGTTGTTGAGCCGACCGCCCCCGCTGGCAAGCCGATGCGGCCAGCCGTACGGCAGCAATTCCGGCCAGTGATAATGCGAAACGAACTCGGCCTCCAGCAGGTCGCCGATCGCGCCCGTCTGCACCAACTCCCGCGCCAGGATCGCCGCCGGCTGATAATTCGATGTCGCGGCATAGGCGGTTTTGACCTCCGCCCGTTTCGCCAATTGCCACAGGTGGCGCGCATCCGCTGCGGTCGGCGCGACCGGCTTGTCCACCAGCACATGACAGCGCAGACCCAGCGCCGCTTCGATCATGGGCACATGCGTGTCGCCTGGCGTGGCGACCGCCACGATATCAGGACGATGCTGCCGCAGTGCGCCGGGCCAATCGGTCGAAGCATCGGCGATGCCCAGCCGGTCGGCAACGCGCCGGACTGCCTCGGCGGTGCGGCTGACGATGCACGCCACCTCCACACCCGCCTGCCGTAACGCCAGGGCATGGCCCTCGCCTGCCGATCCGGCGCCCAGAACGATCGCGCGGAGCGTCATGACGCCCCCTTCCCCCGTTGGGGAGAAGGTTAGCAGCGTGCCCGGGCGCGCGGCAATGAGCGATGCCGTGGATCCTGTCCTTATCACGCCACCGCCGACAACGGCGGTGCCACCTCCTCCAGCGGGCGCCGCTCGGCATTCACCGCCAGCACCGCGGCCGTCACCGCCCCCACCACCATCAGCCCGCCGCCCAGCAGATAGCCCCACATGATCGACGCACGTGACCCGGTGTCGATCAGCGCGCCGAACAGCGCCGGCCCCGCCACGCCGCCGACGCCTGTTCCGAACGCATAGAACAGCGCGATCGCCACCGCGCGCACCTCCAGCGGGAAGCTCTCGCCGACCGTCAGATACGCCGAGCTCGCAGCCGCCGAGGCGACGAAGAAGATCACCGTCCATGCCGCGGTTTGCCCCTCCGCCGACAACCCGCCATGGGCGAACAGCCAGCCGGTGATCGCCATCAGGATGCCCGACAACGCGTACGTTGCGCTGATCATCCGCCGCCGCCCGATCGTGTCGAACAGGTGCCCGAGCACCAGCGGGCCCAGAAAATTCCCAGCCGCGAACGGCAGGATGAACAGCCCGACCCGCCCCGGCGCGACGCCATAGAACCGCGTCAGGATCAGCGCATACGTAAAGAACACCGCGTTGTAGCAGAACGCCTGAGTGGCCATCAGCACGACGCCCAGCACCGTCCGCCGCCGGTATTGCGTCACCAGCGCACGCATGCCCACCAGAAACCACGAATGCACATCGGTGCGCAGCCGGATGCGGGTCGGCGGCACCGGTGGCAGCGGCCGGCCGGTCTCGGCCACAACCCGTTCCTCGATCCGGCGCACGACTTCCTCCGCCTCGTGCGGTTGGCCGTGCGTCATCAGCCAGCGCGGGCTTTCCGGGATCCAATGTCGCAGGAACAGCACGACCCCGCCGAGCACGCCGCCGATCACGAACGCGACGCGCCAGCCGATCTCCGGCGGCAGGATGTGGGGGTCCAGCACCACCAGCGATCCGCCGGCGCCGATCGCCGCGCCGATCCAGAAGCTGCCGTTGATCACCAGGTCGGTGAAGCCGCGCCGTCGCGCCGGGATCAGTTCCTGGATCGCCGCGTTCACCGCCGCGTATTCCCCACCGATGCCGGCGCCGGTCAGCAACCGGAACAGCGCGAACGACCAGAAGCTCCAGGATGCGCCGGTCGCCAGCGTGGCGACCAGATACAGCAGCACCGTGATGCTAAATAGTTTCTTGCGTCCCAGAATATCGGTCAGATAGCCGAACAGCAGTGCGCCAGCCACCGCGCCGATCAGGTACGCGCTCGCGGTGAAGCCGACCTGCTCGGCCGACATCCGCAGCACCGGGCTTTCCGCGATCGCGCCGGACAGCGAGCCGACCAGCGTGACCTCCAGCCCGTCCAGGATCCACGCGATCCCCAGGCCGGCGATCACCAACCAGTGAAACCGTGCCCAGGGCAGCCGGTCCAGCCGTGCCGGGACGTCGGTTTCGACCACCGGGGGCGCAGATCCTTCGGGCATGCTACGCTCGCTACAGAATACGGGAGAACAAACATGGGCGACTTCCTGGCCGAGACCGAGACCACGATTGCGCGATGGCACGGCGTTGGGGCGCCCAATGAGCCGGCCCGCCGCATGGCCGCTGACCTCGCCGGCATCATTGCCGAGTTCGAGGCGCTGCGGGGCACGCTGCGTTTCGAGGACGAACCCTCCAGCTTCGAGGCCGCGCTGCGCGCCACGATGGAGCAGCCGTGATGGCCGGGCTCGCCGACCTGTCGCTGGTCGAAGCAGCCGATGCGGTGCGCAACGGCGCCGCCACCTCCGCGGAGTTGCTTGCGGCGTGCTGGGCCAATCTGGAGCGCGCTAACCCGAAGCTGAACGCAACCATCTGGCTGGATCGCGACGCCGCACAGGCAGCGGCGGAACGCGCTGATGCGGCGGTACGCGTGCGCGCGCCGCTCGGTCGGCTGCATGGCGTGCCGATGGCGCACAAGGACATGTATTACCAGGCCGGCAGGCCCTGCACCTGTGGGTCGCGCATCCGTGCCGATTTCCGGCCGACTTATAGCGCCACCGTGATCGAGCGGCTGGCCGCGGAGGGCGCCTATGTCTGGGGCGGCCTCAATATGGCGGAGTTCGCGCAGAACCCGACCGGGCACAACCGCGAGTTCGGCGACTGCCACAATCCGTGGTCGCTGCCGTATATCACCGGCGGGTCATCCTCCGGATCGGGCGCTTCGGTGGCAGCGCGGTTCAACTACGCGGCGTTGGGATCCGATACCGGCGGTTCGATCCGGCTGCCGGCGTCGGCGTGCGGCGTGACCGGACTCAAGCCGACGCAGACGCGGGTATCGCGGTATGGCGCGATGCCGCTGTCGTTCTCGCACGACAATGTCGGGCCGCTGGCGCGCACGGCGCGAGATTGCGCGCGCATCATGACTGTCATCGCCGGATCCGATCCGCGCGACCCGACCAGCGCGGATGTGCCGGTGCCGGATTACGAAGCGGCGTTGACCGGGGACCTGCGCGGCACCCGGATCGGTGTGGCGGAAACCTGGTTCCTGGACGACGCCGATGCCCCGGTGGTCGAGGCGATGGAGCGGGCCATTGCCGTATTGAAGGAACGCGGCGCCGCCGTATCGCGCATCAAACTGCCGCTGATGGATGCAGTCGCTGCCTATGGCGGGATTGTCTCGCGTTGCGAGGGGCCGACCATTCACACGCAATGGTTGCGCGACCGGCCCGCCGACTACGCCGCGCATCTCAGTGCGCGGATGTATCCCGGGCTGGCAATTCCCGCGGCGTATTACATCGAGGCACTGAGCCGGCGCGGACCGATCGTGCGCGCCTTCGCTGACGAAGTGTTCGCGCAGGTGGACCTGATCGCCACGCCGACCATCCGCACCTGCCTGCCGACACTGTCGGACACCGATATCGATAACGGGCCGCCTGAAACGATAGCGCGCTTCCTGGCGGTGTCGGCGAATACACGGCCGTTCAATTACCTCGGGCTGCCGACGATCAGCGTGCCGTGTGGTTTCGATCCGAACGGTCTGCCGATCGGGCTGCAACTCGCCGGCCGGCCGTTCGGGGAAGCGCGCGTGCTGAAGGTGGCCGATGCGTTTCAGCGCGATACCGACTGGCACGCCCGACGCCCCCCTGCATGAGCACTTCTCCCTCTCCTTTGTGGGAGGGAACGGGGGAGGGGATGCCCGTATTCGCAGGCATGACGGTGTAGGGCTTCGACCGCCCGGGACATTTTCATAGCAGGTCGGCGCGTGAAGCGAGCCGGGTGAGGGTGTTCCCCCCCTACAGCAAACCCGATACACCGGAAACCACCAGAACTGCTCCCGACGCGGTCAGCAGCAGCAGGATCGCGCGGCGAAACCCGGCGTTGCTGAATCGCCGATACAGCCGCATGCCTATCAGCACCGGGATCAGCATGGCCGGAGCGATCACCGCGAACGGTCGCAGCGTCTCGGTGGTGATCGTGCCGGACGCGATGTAGGCCGCCATCGTCAGGCCCTGCATCACCAGGTTGAAGCTCTGGAACACCGCCCGCTGCGCATCGCGGTCCCAGCCGCGCAGCGCACACCACAGCGTCGGCGCCGGTCCGGTCAGACCGCCCAGCCCACCCATCACCCCGCCCACCCAACCGGCGACGCCATCCGCAATCCGCCCGCCGTGCCGGACATGCGGCAGGTTGCGCGCCAACAGCATCGCCGGACACCACAGCACCAGCAGAAATCCGACCGCGAGCTTGAAGCTGACAGGGTCGATCCGCCGCAGCAGCAGCACGCCGATCGGCACGCCGAGCACGCCGCCGACGATGAACGGCAACAGCCGCCTCGTATCGAAGCCGCGGCTGACGGTTGCGAGTGAAAGCACCTGGCCGAGCAGCGAGCCGAACACCACCATCGGACCCGCCAGCGCCGGCGACACCGAAAACGCCCAGATCGGCATCGCCACCAGCCCGAAGGCAAATCCCGTAAGGCCCTGCACGAAGCCGCCCGCCGCCGCCCCCAGTGCAACCGCGATCAGCGGGCTCACTGTCGGGTGGCAGCAGCGGTCACGCTGCCTCCGCCGCGCGGGCCCCTGCCATTGCCCCCAGCGTGGTGAACCGGAAATTGTAGCGCACGCCGGCCGGCGGAACAGCCGTCGCACCGCCACCGGAAGCGCCCGCCCGCCGGTCGATCCAGGCCGAGGCCAGCCCCGCCGCATTGGCCGGTGCATGGTCGTGATAAAGGCTCTGTGCGGTGTGGAGAATCCGCTTTCGTTCGATGCCCATCGCCGCAAGCTTCTCGATCAGATACGCGAAGTTGCGTGGGTCCGGCTTGTAGGAACCGATGTCCTCGGCGGTGAACACCGCATCGAATGTCACGCCCAGCCGCGGCAGAGATCCCGCGAAACCCGCGCGATCCACGTTGGACAGGATCACCAACCGGTAGTGGTGCCGCAGCGAACGCAGCGCCTCGGCGGTATCGGGAAACGCCGGCCAGTCGCCGACCGAGGTACCGAACGCTTCGCTTTCCGCATCATCCGCTGCAACGCCCCAGGTGCGCGCGAGCTGACCGTGCACGGCTTTCAGCAGCGACCGGTATTTCATCGCCGGCGTTGCTTTCTCCTGCGTCGATTCGATCGCTGCAAACGCCTCCAGCGCAGGCTCGCGAGCGATCCCCGCGCGTCCGGCAAGCAGACGCAGCGCCGCCCACAGCCCCGCCTCCCAGTCGATCAGCGTGCCGTAGCAATCGAACGTCAGGACATCGAAATCCGACAACCGCATCTCACCACCCCTGTTTCACCACGCCCTCAAGCCAGGTGCGCACTCCCGCCGGATCGCCGAATGTATCGGCCACCAGAAACCCGGCGCCGCCCATCGCGTCGGCCGCCCTCATAGCGTCCTTGTCCGTCTCGTCGTCACCGATGAACACCGGAAGCCGCCCAGCGAACGGCGCACGCGCCATCAGTTCTGCCACTGCGGTGCCCTTGTCGGCACCGCGCGGCCGCACCTCCCACGCCATGTGCGCCGGCAACAGCGTGAACCGCGCGTCATTGGCCAGCATCTTGCCCAGTGCGTCGCGCAGCGCCGGGCCAGCCGTCGGCGCAGCGCGATAGTGCAGGACGAAACCACGCGCCTTCTGTTCAAGCAGAGCGCCGGGATGTGCAAGCGCCAGGTTTTCCGCCTGTACGAGCCACTCCGGCGGAACGGTGGGAAGCGGCGCACGCTCCACCGTCGCATCCGGCGCGTGCCGTATCGCGCCGCCATGTTCGCCGGCGATCGCCTGCGGGATGTCGCCGAACAGTGCGGCGACCTGCTCCACCGGACGGCCGCTGATCATCCCGAGGGCGCCGCCCAGGCGCTGCTTCATGGCGCGCAGCGTGCCGGGAAGCCCAGGCGGGACCACCACTGCCAAGGGTGTGGACGCGAAATCCAGCAGCGTGCCGTCCACGTCGAGCAGCAGCGCGGCGTTGTGCATCGGCGGCAGCCGCAGCAGCGCGTCCGCATCGTGTCCGCCGGCAGCTTGGGGGGCTTTGTCCACCAGCTTGTTGTGGCAGGTCCGGGCGGGGGCGTTCAAGCGGCCGGGGGTGAGTGCTGCTCGCGGCCGCGCTGCCCCGCCGAATCACGGTTCCCCGTCAAGCTCCGCCACTAGCGCTGCGATCGTGGCGTGCAACGGTGGGCAGGCTCTCGCATACTGCGCGCCACACCGTTTCATTCTCCACATTGCGGTATCCATGGATCAGGCAGTCCGCATGCCGACCGCCTTCGGAAGTTCGGGCGAAGCGGCCCCGCCGCCGTGTATGGTATCATGATCACGTCACGGCTTCGACCTCAGCCCCTATTTCGGCATCAGCGGAATCGCGACACCAGTTTTGAAGCTTTGCAGTGTCCAGTCATACGGCGCGGTGGCAGTTCGGAACGTACCGAGTTGAGGAGAGGCGAGGTCGAGAATGTCCACCATCACGGCAGTCCACATCACGGTGAGCAACAAGAGGAGTACTCCCGATGGATTGCCCTTGAGACCAAACTGGTAGCCAAGCGCGGCCATGCTTAGGACGGCCATGCCGATAAGCAACCAGAAAACCTGGGGCGGAAGCCGCAGATCGAATGCGAAGCGTTCTACGGCGCTTTCGTCGAACACCTCGTTGAGCGAGGCCATGAGCGACGTTGTGACGGTGTCCGGCCGGTCACGCACGATGGCCATCATGTGACCCCATATGCTCGACTGCAAATTGCTCGTCCTCTGGTTGAGTTCGTTTGTCCGCTCGCGGTTCCGACCCGCGGCGACATAATCTCGGCGAACCCGTGTGTACTGTTCGAGAAGACTTGCGATCTGCTTGCCGCGCGGGTGATCGATCGCCTCAGCGCGCAGCCATGCCGTGCCTATGGCGTTGGCCTCGGCCAGCGTTCCGGCACGGCGTTCGGCAAACCTCGCGTTGGCGAAGGAAAGCGTCAGAGCAAGAACGAATGCGAGCAGCCCCAGCATGGCGCCCACGACAGCCCCCACGTTCTCGGCGCTCGCTGCCGAGTCTCCGCGCCGCCTTCCCACCCAATATCCCGCGGCGTGCGCGAGCAGCTGGACGATCAAAACGATCAATCCGAACGCAAGAATGCTCTTGTCGGCGACTGTTGCAAGCAATGTCACCAGTGGTGCTCCTTGTTCGATAGCGTTTCGGTCGCCCGGGATGCTCGGTGCGTGGCCGTTCCTTTACCGCCCACAATCCGACAGGGCTAGATGCGGGGTGCTGCCGCCGCTGCTCGCAGCCATGTGATCGAACATAATTTCTCAATTGCACGCAACAGTGCGATTGAATGAACCGGGCGACGATAAAGATGACAGCAGTCATGGGATTACAAATGCATAGGATTGCAGCCCCAGGAATGGCCGCTTGGATGGCCCGAATTCGCGACGGACTCACGATAACGCTCGTGGTTCTCGGCGTCGTTTGCATGTCCGTGACGGCGAACGGGCAAGAAGTGATGAGCGGTGCATCCTCCCAGCAGTCCGCTCAATCCAGCGATTCCGATCTGGCGAAAAAGCTGCAAAACCCGGTTGGCGATCTGGTGAGTGTACCGTTCCAGAACAACATCAATCTGAACGTCGGGCCGCACAAGGGAACCCAGGACATCCTCAACATCCAGCCCGTCGTCCCGTTTCATCTCAACAACAACTGGAACTTGATCACGCGGACGATTCTGCCGCTCGTGTGGAGCCCATCCAACGAACCCGGCCGGAGCGTACCGTTCGGGCTCGGGCCGACATCCTTCACCGCGTTTCTGTCTCCCCGTACACCATCAAATGGCTGGATATGGGGGATTGGGCCCATCGTCGAGTTGCCGACCGCCACAGACCCCTCCTTGGGATCGAATGTCTGGGGTCTCGGGCCGGCAGCCGTCATCGTCAAAACCGCGGGGCCGATCGTGGCGGGTGCGCTTGTCAACACGGCCTTCTCGATGGGCGGCTCCTCCGGGCCGACCGGAACCCGCTACAGCCTGTTCACCCTCAATCCGTTCTTCAACTACAATTTCAAGGGCGGGTGGTTCGTTGGCACGGTGCCGATCGTCACCGCCAACTTCGATGCGCCGGGCGCGAAATGGACGCTGCCGGTCGGACTGCAGGGCGGACGACTGATCAAGATCGGGAACAAGCTTCCCGTCAACTTGCTCGTCGGCGCCTATTACAATGCCATTCGGCCGCAATATGGCGCGACCTGGAGCCTGCGCCTGCAGGCCGCTTTCATATTCTAAGGAGGCCGGAGTGGCCGATACGATATCAGTGCCCGCCTTGAACAGCGATGCCGCGCCTGCCGGAATGATCCCTGTGCCCGGCGGGACATTCCGCATCGGATCCGATCACCACTACCCGGAGGAAGCCCCGTCGCACCTCGTGACGGTCGACGGCTTCTGGATCGACGTGACGCCCGTAGCCAACCGGCAATTCGCGGAGTTCGTCCGCGCCACCGGCCACGTCACCTTCGCCGAGACCGTACCCGATCCGTACGATTATCCCGGTGCGCTGCCGCATCTGATCTTCGCCGGCTCGCTGGTGTTCACGCCGCCGAAGCAGCGGGTGGACCTGCGCGATTGGAGCCAATGGTGGACCCTGCTCAAGGGCGCGAACTGGCGTCAGCCTTATGGTCCGGGCAGCAGCATCAAGGGGCTCGGCCATCATCCCGTCGTGCACGTGAGTTTCGGCGATGCGCTGGCTTACGCCACCTGGGCAGGAAAGAAGCTGCCGACGGAGGCTCAGTGGGAGTTTGCCGCGCGCGGCGGCCTCGACGGCGTCGAGTTCGCCTGGGGCGACGAGTTCATGCCCGGCGGAAACGCGATGGCCAATACCTGGCATGGCGAGTTCCCGCATCACAGACGGCCGGGCTACAGGCGCACCTCGCCGGTCAAGGCGTTCCCGCCGAACGGCTACGGCGTCTACGACATGATCGGCAATGTGTGGGAGTGGACCACGGATTGGTGGTCGGCGAAGCACACGGCAGACGCGCCCAAGGCATGCTGCGTTCCCGAGAATCCGCGGGGCGGGCCGGAGGCCGCGAGCTACGACCCTCAGCTGCCTGACATCAGAATTCCGCGCAAGGTCATCAAGGGCGGGTCGCATCTTTGCGCGCCCAACTACTGCCGCCGCTACCGGCCGGCCGCGCGCCATGCGGAGCCCGTCGATACGTCGACGAGTCATCTCGGATTTCGTTGCGTCATATCAGAGACAGGGAGCACATCATGAGCGAGAACACGAACGGCGGACAAAGGGGCGGTCTCGGCCGCCGCGGTATCCTGCTGGGCACCACGGCGGCGGCGGCAACCACGGTCCTGGCGGCTGCCTCGGCGGACGCGCAGAACACGCCGCGCCCGCTCAGCCGGTGACGGCGGCGAGCGGCAACAAGCCGAATATCATCATGATCATATCCGATGACTTCGGCTATGGCGACGCCGGCTGCTATCTCGGCGGCGAAAACCGGGGCATGCCGACGCCGAATATCGACCGTCTGGCCGCCGAAGGCATGCTGTTCACGTCCTTCTATGCGCAGCCGAGCTGCACGCCCGGTCGCGCCGCCATGCAGACGGGCCGCATCCCGAACCGCAGCGGCATGACGACGGTCGCCTTCCAGGGGCAGGGCGGCGGACTTCCTGCGGCTGAATGGACCTTGGCGTCGGTGCTCAAGACCGCGGATTACAAGACCTTCTTCGTCGGCAAGTGGCATCTCGGGGAATCGGATTACGCGCTGCCCAACGCGCAGGGCTATGACGAGATGAAGTATTGCGGGCTCTATCACCTCAACGCCTACACATACGCCGATCCCAAGTGGTTCCCGGACATGGACCCGAAACTGCGGGCCTTTTTTCAGAAGGTGACCAAGGGCGCACTGTCCGGCAACGCCGGCGAGGCCCCGCATGAAGATTTCAAGATCAACGGCGAATACGTCAACACACCGGATAAGGGCGTCGTCGGGATCCCGTTCTTCGACGAGTACGTCGAGAAGGCGTCGCTCGATTACCTCGATCAGAATGGCAAGTCAGGCCAGCCGTTCTTCATGAGCATCAACTTCATGAAGGTCCACCAGCCCAACCTGCCTGCACCCGAATTCGTGCATAAGTCGATGTCGAAATCCAAATACGCGGATTCGATCGTCGAGAACGACACGCGCATCGGCCGTATCCTGGACAAGGTGCGCGCACTCGGCCTCGACAAGAACACCTACGTTTTCTGGACGACCGATAACGGTGCCTGGCAGGACGTCTATCCCGATGCCGGCTACACGCCGTTCCGCGGCACCAAGGGAACGGACCGCGAGGGCGGTTCGCGGGTTCCGTCGATCGCCTGGGGGCCGGGCATCAAGGCCGAAAGCAAGAACGCCGAGATCGTCGGCGGCCTGGACTACATGGCAACGTTCGCCGCGCTTGCCGGCGCGAAGTTTCCGGAGAACGATCGTGAAGGCAAGCCGATCATCTTCGACAGTTACGACATCACGCCGGTTCTTTTCGGTACAGGAAAATCGCCAAGAAACTCGTGGTTCTACTTCACCGAGAACGAACTCACTCCCGGCGCCGTCCGCGCTGGCAATTACAAGGCGGTGTTCAACCTCCGCGGTGACGACGGCGTGAAGACCGGGGGCCTGGCGGTCGATTCCAATCAGGGCTGGAAGGGGCCGGAGGAATATGTCGCGACCGTTCCGCAGGTCTTCGATCTTTGGCAGGACCCGCAGGAACGCTACGACATTTTCATGAACAACTACACCGAACATACGTGGGTGCTTGGTCACGATCAACCAGGCGGTCAAGGATCTCATGGCGACCTACGTGAAATACCCACCGCGCAAGATGCAGGGCGAGGGTTATAGCGGACCGATCACGTTGACCGAATATCAGCGTTTCAAGTTCGTCCGAGATGAACTGCAGAAGGAGGGAGTGAGCATTCCGCTGCCGACCGGGAACTGACCGTCGATCCAAGGCGGGACGGCCGGCTTGCGCTCGCGTTCGCGCAAGCCGGCAAGGCGCGACAAGCGCGGAGACTGGGTCAAAAGGGGATCGATCATGACACCTCCTACCAACGCGGGTAGCCTTGGCCGCCGCACCGTGCTCACCGCGGCGGTTGCGCTTCCCGTCATCGCCGGATCATTCCGTCCGTCCACGTCGTTGGCCGCGACCGACAAGCTGCCTTCCTGGAACGACGGCAAGCCAAAACAGTCGATCATCGACTTCGTGGACCGGGTGACGAAGCAGGGATCACCCGACTTCGTGCCGCCGGCCGAGCGCATCGCGGTGTTCGATAATGACGGCACGCTGTGGCCAGAGGACCCGGTGCCGTTCCAGCTTGCCTACGCGCTCTACACGCTGAAGCAGATGGCCGCCGAGAACCCGTCACTGCGCAACGACCCGATGGTCCGGGCCGCGCTGAAGGGCGACACCGCCGCGCTGCTTGCCGGCCCCCATCACGACGGCCTGATGCGCATCGTCGCGCTGACACATGCGGGCATGACCACGGACAAGTTCAAGGCCCAGGTCGAGAGCTGGCTCGCCCACGCCCGACATCCCCGCTTGGACAAGCCGTACGACCAGCTAACCTATCAGCCGATGCAGGAGCTTCTGCGTTACTTGCGGGCGAACGGCTTCAAGACCTTCATCGTCTCCGGCGGTGGCGCCGACTTCATGCGGGTGTGGAGCGAGCGCGTCTATGGCATACCGCCCGAGCAGGTGGTCGGCTCGGCCGCCCGTACCAGGTACGAACTCCGCCCGAGCGGGCCGGTGCTTGTCAAGACGCTGGATTATCTGTTCGTCGACGACAGGGCGGGCAAGCCTGTCGGCATCCACGAGTTCATCGGCCGCCGCCCGATCGCCGCCTTCGGCAACAGCGACGGCGACAAGGAGATGCTCGAATACACCACGATCGACAATCCGCGGCCAAGCTTCGGCCTGATCGTGCATCACACCGATGCCAAACGCGAATACGCCTACGATGCCCACCCACAGAGCAGCGGCAAGCTGGTCGAAGCGCTGCAGGAAGCGCCCGCGCGAGGATGGGTCGTCGTGGACATGGCCAAGGACTGGAGCCGCGTGTTCGCGTTTCAGCAGTAGCGCTTCCCAATTGCCGTTCGACAAGGAGAAGAAATTGACAGTCAGACCTGCCACTTGGGTCGGGGCAACAGTGTTTCTTTCTACAGTTGCGCTTGCCTGCGTCACTCACGCCCAAGGAGTTCCGCTCGGCGAGGCCACGCTGCACGGCGACGAGATGATCCAAACTCCGGTTGGGGAGATCGGACTTGTAGACAGCTACTTCGACGATGATGCCTCCAGGCGTTTGTTCGACGATATGGATTATCAGCGTGCCGTGCAGACCTACATATGGAGCACGCCGCTCGTCAGCATGACGACCTGGCGTGACAACCAGGGTGCGGCCTACGGCGTCAAGAACCGAACCGATTTTGTCGTCTTGGAATCGCTGAAGGAAAAACGCGGCATCGTCACCGGGAATTTGACGACCCCCTACATCTTCAACTTCTACGACCTCTCGGACGGCGCCTTGCAGATCGACTATCCAGCCGGCAAGACCGCCGGCGGCGTGCTCGATTTCTGGCAGCGGCCGGTTTTTGATCTCGGCCTGACAGGGCCGGACAAGGGGCAAGGCGCGACCTATATCGTCGTCGGCCCAAACGATGATCCACAAAAGTACAAGAAGGAGGGAGTCCACGTCTACCAGAGCGCGACAGACAATATCTTCATCGGTCTGCGGATCCTGGACAAGGATCCGGGCTACTTCGACAAGTTCGTGTCCGAGTACAAGATGGGCAAAGTCGGCGGCGAGGTGACGCCCAGCAAGTTCATCAAGGGCAAGGACGTCCCCTGGAGCGCGACCGCGCCACGGGGCCTCGAGTACTGGCGGAAGCTCGCCGAGATCATCCAGGAGGAACCTGTTCGCGAGGTGGACAAGGCCTGGATGGCCATGCTCGAGCCGCTCGACATCGACAAGGGAAAGCCGTTCCAGCCTGACGAACGCATCCAGTCGATCCTGAAGAGGGGCGCGGCGATGGGAGAACTGATGGTCCGCAACCTGCAGGTCAACCCACGCTATACCAAGCCATATTGGGAAGGGAACGTACTGGTACAAGAGCTTCGATTTCCACATCCCACAGGAAACCAAAACACAAGTCGAGCTCGACCAGCGTGCCACCTGGTTCTATGAGGCCGTCACGAGTACCGAAGGCATGGTCAATCCGACCCCCGGCGCCGGACAGGTCTACATGACCACCAAGCGCGACAGCGAAGGGCGCACATTCAGGGCAGACGAGACCTACAAGCTGCACGTGCCGGCGCACGTGCCAGTGGGCCAGTTCTGGGCGCTGACATTGTACAGCGAGAACACGCGCCGCCCCTATGACAATGGTGGCGCCGCGATCCGCAGCGTGAACCTCGACAGCACGATGAAGGATCTCAAATACAACCAGGATGGCAGTATCGACCTTTTCATCGGCCCGGACGCGCCCAAGGGCTTCGAGAACAACCACATGAAAACAGTCGAGAATGACGGCTGGTTTGTCTATTTCCGGCTCTATGCACCGGAGCAGGCTTTCTTCGACAAGACGTGGAAGATGCCTGATTTCGAAGTGATCAAGTGAGCGTGGGGCGCGCTCTGGCGGCCGCCCTCGTTCAACGTCCGCCACCAATCGAAAGATGCCCCATGCTACGCACAGCTTTTATCACACAGGCGGCTGTTCTCGGGCTTGCGACGGCCTTGACCGCGCCAGCCTTGGCGCAGGAAACCCGCTTCGACGCACTTACCGACTTGCCGTTTGTCCACGGCCGCCCGACGGCCGAAACTGCCGCTACCTTGCGCCAGGAACTGACCTTCCAGCAAGCCGCGCAAGCCTATCTCTGGGCGCTGCCGCTTATCAACACACTCGGCATGAAGTTCGGCTCGGAGGCGGTATTTGGCGCAGGCTACAACGTTCTGCCGATCTGGAAGGAGAGGCTTGATCCGAAGACGCTGGTTACGACGCCCAATTCCGATGTGCTCTATGCGATGAGCTATGTGGATATGGGCGAGACCGGTCCGATCGTGTTCGAGGCCCCGCCGAACCTCCAAGGCATTCTGCTCGACTTCTGGCAGCGCCCGATCCCGGTCGATGGCGGCAGGTTCGCGGGCGATGTGGGGCTGCCTGGACCCGATGCGGGGAAGGGCGGCAAATTCCTGATTTTGCCGCCGGGGTACAAGGGCAAGGTGCCGGACGGCTACTATGTCTATCGCTCAGCGACCAATAATGTCTTCATCTTCCTGCGCGCCTTCTATCAGGACCCGGCGAACCTGACGCCGGCGGTCGCGCTGATAGAGCGGTCGAAGATATATCCGCTCAATCTTCCCGCGTCCGAGCGCAAGCCGATGAAGTTCCCCGACGCGTCAGGCGTTCCGGCGAACATGCTGCCGCGATCCGACATAACCGCCTTCGAGCAGCTGAAGTGGCTGCTTGACCACGAAGGCAAGAACCTCGCCAGCGCCGGACGGGTTGGGCCTGCTGGCCAATGTGGGCCTCATTGCCGACCGGCCCTTCAAGCCGGACGCAGAAACGCGCGCGATCCTCAACGCGGCCGCCAAGACGGCCTACAAGATAAGCCGGGTCATCGGGTTCAGTAATGAGATTCATGGGCAGTCGTTGCGCGTCTGGCCGGATCGGCATTGGTTGAACCCGATCAACAACGCAGCCGAACCCGGCCCGCAGAAATCGGTGGACCTGGCCTTTCATAACACGGCAGCCGGCTTCACGGACATTGAGCGGCGCGTCTGGTTCTCCACCGACTACTACTCAATCAGCCCGGGTATGGTGTCACAGATCGCCGGCCGTGGCGCGGCTTACGAGATTGCGTTCAACGACGCCAATGGAGATCCGCTATCGGGCGATGTCTCTTACAAGCTGACCCTTCCGCCGCACATCCCGGCAAAGCTCTTCTGGTCGCTCACGCTCTACGAGGCTGAAAACGCCTCTGGGCTGGCGACTGAGGCGCGGCGCTTCCCATCCCTCGGGTCACGCGACAAGCCTGTTCAGAACGCCGACGGGACGACCGATCTCTACGTCGGCCCGAAGGCACCTGCAGGGAAGGCAGCAAACTGGCTGCCCACGGCCCCAGGGCGCGATTTTTTCGCTATTCTTCGACTGTACGGGCCGGGCGAGAGTGCCATCGACTATAGCTGGAAGCCCGGCGACTTCGAGAAGAGCCGGTAGCTGCTCAAGACACTGCCGCCGAATGTTCGCGGTAGTACGACCAGCTAACCTATCAGCCGATGCAGAAGGTCCTGCGCTTCCTGAGGGCAAACGGCTTTGAACCGGAGCGGCAACCATGTCGTGTTGCAGGATGGCGGCGATCGCCACCTCCCACTCGCCGGCGACTGCCATCGGAGTGCCGTCGGCGCATGGATAGCGAAGCCGGCCTCTCCGTTCACCGTCACCGGCCTCATATAGGCGCTTTGCGCCATCCCGAGTTGGGCGAGCTGCTGCTCTGACAGGTGCCGGATATCCACCACCATCGGATGACGACTTCCTCGCCAGCCTGGCCACTGGATAGATTGCTTCACCCGATTCCCCTGTTGGTTGGGTCGGCGAGTTTAGGAGTGGTCCCCCCTGATCCACGTCGCCCGGGTATGATCGCCCGGGGATTGGCGTATTGTCGCCGGAGTGTTTGCCTGCCCGCGCCCAGCCGGAGGAAGCCTTCATGAACGACGCCCCGCAAATCGCCGACACCCCAGCGCTCGACGCCACCGCCCTCACCGAGCTGGCCGAGCAACTCGGCCAGCTCCTACGTCTGCGAACCCTGCCGATCGGCATGAAGCTGTTCGAGGACCTGGACGAGATGGCCCGCATCCCCGGCCTGCGCCGTCCGGCGAAGGGCAAGAAATTCACCACCTGCCAGCTTGTGACCCAGGCGCGCATGGCCGGGTTCACGCTCGGCATCACCACCGAGAACGTCCCATCATTTTCAAGCTGTTCCAGCGTGATCGGGTTGGACGCGCCGGGTGACATCTACACCTCCGGGCGCAAGATGGAGGGCGTGTGGTTCGAGAACCGGGAGGCAGCGGCGGCGCACCAGGCGCAGATGCCGCGGGTGACGCCGGGGCGTTACCACGGCCTGGTCGCGGCGCCGCTGCGCAGCGGCCGGCTCGATCCGCCGGATATCTGTTTGTTCTATGCCAACCCGGCGCAGATGATCCTGTTCATCAACGGGTTGCAGTGGCGCAGCTATCGCCGCTACGATTTCAGCATCACCGGCGAGAGCGCCTGTGCCGATAGCTGGGGACACGCGCTGAAGACCCGCGAAGTCAGCCTGTCGATCCCGTGCTATGCGGAACGCCGCTATGGCGCGGTGGCCGACGACGAATTGCTGATGGCCTGCCCGCCGGAGGATTTCCGGCGCGGCGTGGTGGGATTGCAAGGTCTGTCGAAGGCCGGTCTGCGCTATCCGATCATGCCGTTCGGGCCGCAGGCCGAGCCCGCCGACGGCATGGCCAAAAGTTACGCCGGCAAGAACTGACCGGTTCGGAGAACAGACGATGGACGTTCAGGTATCGCCGCTGGCTGTGCAACTTGCCGAGGTTCCGCCGTTGGCGGGCGTGCGGCTCGGCGCGGCGGAAGCCGGCATTCGCTACCGCAACCGCACCGATCTGGTGATGCTGGAACTGGCGGCCGGCACCACCGTCGCCGGCGTGTTCACGAGCAACCGCTGTCCGGGGGCGCCGGTCGATTGGTGTCGGGCGTCGCTGAAGGGCGGCCGCGCGCGGGCGGTGGTGGTGAATGCGGGCAACGCCAATGTCTTTACCGGTCGCGCCGGGCGGGAAGCCTGCGCGGCCACCGCTGCCGCCGCGGCCGACCTGGTCGGCTGTCCGGCGAAGCAGGTGTTCGTCGCCTCCACCGGGGTGATCGGCGAAGTGCTGCCGCACGACAAGCTGACCGCCGCCCTGCCGGCACTGCACGCAGCGTTGCGCGCCGACGCCTGGGAAGATGCGGCGCGTGGTATCATGACCACCGACACCTTTCCCAAGGCCGCCACGCGCGTCGCGAAGATCGGCGACATGGAGGTGCGGATCAACGGCATTGCCAAGGGCAGCGGCATGATCGCACCAGATATGGCGACGATGCTGTGTTTCGTTGCGACCGATGCGAAGATTCCGGCTCCGGCCCTGGATGCGCTGCTGCGAAAGGGCGTCGATGGCAGCTTCAACTGCACCACGGTGGATTCCGATACCTCCACCTCGGACACTGTGCTGCTATTCGCCACCGGCGAGGCGAAGCACCCGCGCGTGCCGAGTGAAGGCGGACGGGCGCTGGCGGATTTCGGTGCCAGTCTGAACGATCTGCTGCTGGACCTGGCATTGCAGGTGGTGCGTGACGGCGAAGGCGCGCAGAAGCTGATCCGGATCGACGTGACCGGCGCGACGACCGGACGTTCCGCGAAGCGGGTCGCCATGGCGGTGGCGAACTCGCCGCTGGTGAAGACGGCGATCGCCGGGGAAGATGCGAACTGGGGACGGATCGTCATGGCGGTCGGCAAAGCCGGGGAGCCGGCCGACCGCGACCGGCTATCGATCGCGGTCGGCGGCGTGTGGATGGCGCGCGATGGCGGCGTGGTGCCGGATTACGATGAAACGCCGGTGGTTCAGCACATGCGCGGGCGCGAGGTGCAGATCACCATCGATCTGGGCCTGGGGCGCGGCAAGGCCACCGCATGGACCTGCGATCTGACTCACGGGTACATCGACATCAATGGATCGTATCGTTCCTGATCAAAGGTCGGAGCGGATCTGCCGCCGTTACGCCGCGAAGCCGGCGCAACGCCGGCGCCGCGGCCATCCGGGTTATCGCAAGCAGCGGGAACAGATAAAGTCGAACCACGTTGGTATAGCTGCGCTGTTCGTCCGGCGGCAGCCCCAGGCGGAAGTCTCGCGCCCCCGAACGGACGAAAGTGCCGGCCATCTTGTCCCAGCACGACAGCAACAGCCCGAAATTGCGGTCCCAGTGCTGCCGCTCGACACTGTGATGGATCTGGTGTTGCGCCGGACTCATGAACAAATTCTCCAGCCAGCCATACGACATCGGAATGTGCGAGTGGCGCAGATGGTAGAACGACAGGAGATTGGCCAGGAAATAAGCGTCCACGCCAACCACGGCATTATCCTGGATCGGCAGATGGAAGATGTAGGACGTTGCACCCAGGAAGGCGCCGACGCTCAGGATGATCAGCCCGGCATCGATTATTTCCTGAAACGGGTGGATCCGGCGATTGGAGATCGGGATCAGGAACAGCGTGGAATGATGGACCTTGTGCAGTTCCCATAGCGCCGGCAGCTTGTGTTCGGCATAGTGAGCCAGGAAATTCGCCAGGTCGGCGATAACCACGACCGCCAGCAGGATCGCACCCCAGAGCCAGAGACTCTCCGGCCGTTGAGCGTGGGCCCCGAAGCTGCGGGTCAGCCCATCATAGGTAAGCTTGGCAAGCACAATATTGCCGACGAGTACCGGCGCAACCACCAGCGGATGCACGACATAGCTTGCCACGGTATACCCCAGATCGAGCCGACAGGACCGGTGCCGCAGGATCACTGAAGGGAAGCAGAACCCGAGGAAGCCCTTCAAGGTCCTGGGGAAGCCATGGTCGGAGCGGATGATGAATGTCAGCGCCGCACCGGTTATTGCCGAGATCCAGGTGGCCAGCACGATGGCCGTGCTGAACGTCAGCACGTGATCACTGACCTTCTTCAGGAAGTCGGCGTTCAACAGGGTGTGCAGCACAGGTCGGATCCGTTCGAACTCCCCGGCTCCGTAGCACAAAGCCGCGGCCCGGCGAGGCGGGGAAGGATCAATACGTTGCCAGCGCGGCGCACCGGACGCGCAATATTTCGTGTCCGCTCCCGCGAGCGGGGCAGATGAAGAACGAGGGATGGGAGTGTGCTGTGCAGCAACACCCGACCCACCCGGCGTCATGCACGCGAAGCTGGTGCCCGCGAGGGTGGGTAGCGGGCATCCACGGGCAGTTCCGGTTCTGTGAGCGAGCCCGTGGATTCCCGCCGTTGCGCATATGACGACCGGGCGCTCAGTCCGGCAGCCGCGCTGTCGCCGCCCAGCATGAAGTCGCGCACGATCGGCACCGCGTCGTTCCTGGTGCTGAGCAGAAGCTGGAAAACCATGTTCGACCCGTTCAGGAACCCGATCTCCACCGCCGCCAGGTAGTATTCCCACATGCGGCAGAACCGCTCGTCCGCCAGCGCCGCGGCCTGTGCACGATTGGCGGCGAACCGCGCGCGCCAATGCCGCAACGTGTGGTAGTAGTGCAGCCGCAGCACCTCCATGTCGGCGACCCACAATGCGGTGCGCTCGGTCGCGGCGAACACCTCCGACAATGACGGCACGTAGGCGCCCGGAAAGATGTATTTGCGGATGAAAGGCCCGGTGGTCCCGGGCGGCAGCATGCGCCCGATGCAATGGACGAAGGCGTAGCCATCGTCGGTCAGCAAATCGCGGATCTTGCCGAAATACGCATCGAAATGGCCGATGCCGACATGTTCCATCATGCCCACCGAGACCACCCGATCGAAGTGTCCGGTCAGCGTCCGGTAGTCCATCTCGCGAAACTCGACCAGCTCGCCCACACCGGCCGCCTGCGCGCGCTCCCGCGCCACGCGGATCTGCTCGGGCGAGACGTTGATCGCCACCACGCGGGCACCGGTCGTGGCGGCGATATGGATCGCGAAAGACCCCCATCCGGAACCGATCTCGGCCACCGTCATCCCCGGAGACAGACGCAGTTTCGCCGTCGCCCGGCGCAGCTTGCGTTCCTGCGCCTGTTCCAGCGTGTCGTGCTCGGGGTCTTCAAAAAAGGCGCACGAGTAGTTCAGGCCGTCATCCAGAAACAGCCGATAGATCTCGGTAGAGATGTCGTAATGGTGCCGCGCGTTCGCCGCCGCCTTGCCGACCGCATTCGCCTGGTGCCAGCGGCGCACGCCGCGCCAGACCTGCCGCAGCACCCGTTGGGACGCCGATCCGGCAAGGCCGCCGCGGTTCAGCGAAAACAGGTACATGAAATCGCCGATCTCCGAGCCATCCTCGAAGGTCAGCGTCCCGTTCATGTAGGCTTCACCGGCGTGGTACTCCGGATTGAGGGCGAGACGGGTGTACAAGGCCGGGTCTTGCAGCCGCACGGTCACGCTGGGGCCCGGGCGCTTGGCACCGAACACGCGCACGCTGCCGTCCGCGGCGATCAGGCGAAGGGTGCCGTTGCGGATGAATTTTGTCAGCAGGTTGGAAAGCAGCCGCATCCGCATCATCTCCTGTCTGGCCGGCGACGATCCGGCTGCTTGTGTTGTACCGGCGAGCTTGACGAGCCCCTCCCTCTGCCTCCTCCCACAGGGGGAGGGGAAACCGGATGGGCGATCAAGCCGGCTGGTCCCATTGGCTCGATTGCCAATGCCGGGGATCGCCGAGGATCCTTCGGCTCAGCGCCGACGGGCCGCGGCAGTGGCGAGCAGACCGCAAGCCCTTATTCGGTAAAGCGCGGCATATCGGGAACCGCTTTTCAGACCATGACCTGCGATCGAACCGGCGTTACTGGACCGGGCTGATCTCCAACGGCACCCAACGCAGACCGCTGTGTCCCTGTACCAGGACCAGGACATGGTGGCGCTTTTCCCCGCGCACATCATCCAGTTGCTGATGCAGGTCGGCTTGCGTGCTGACCGGCGTCTGCTGGACACGCAGGATCACGTCGCCGGACCCGAGTCCATCCTCCGCGGCGACGCTGCCCGGTGCGGTGCCGGTCACCACGACGCCGGTCTGCGCTTCGGCCAGCTTGTATTTGGTGCGCGTCTGATCGGTAATCGGCGCAACCTGCAAGCCGAGGTCGGGCGCTGCCGGCTGCGCCGTCGCCGCCGGCTTGTCGGGCTTGGTGTCGGCGGCTTTCACCTCCTGCGGCCATTCGGCGATGGTGACCGGGACCGTCTGCTCCTTGCCGTCACGCCAGACCACCAGCGGTTCGCTCTCGCCTGCCTGGCTCATGGCGATCATGCGGGCGAGCGCCCTGGCGTCCTTCGGTGCCTGCCGGCCCAATCGCAGGATCACGTCGCCGACCTGCAGCTTGGCGCCGGCGGCCGGTCCGCCATTCTCCACCCCGACAATGATCGCGCCGAATGCGCCGTGCAGGCCCAGCGCATCGGCGATGTTCGGAGTGACGTCCTGCATCCGCACGCCGAGCCAGCCGCGGTGCACCCGCCCGAAGCGGCGCAACTGGTCCACCACGTACTGCACGTCGTTGCCGGGAATTGCGAACCCGACGCCGATCGAACCGCTGGTTTCGGTCGGCGAATACAGCGACGTGTTGACGCCGATCACATCGCCCCTCATGTTGAACAGCGGACCGCCGGAATTGCCGTGATTGATCGCCGCATCGGTCTGGATGTAGTCGTCGAACGGCGAGGTCATGATGTCGCGGTTGGTGGCGCTGACGATCCCGGCGCTGACGGATTCGCCGATGCCGAGCGGGTTGCCCACCGCCAGCACCTGATCGCCGATGCGCACGCTGTCGCTGTTGCCCCAGGTGATCTTCGGCAGCAGCTTGTTCGGTGAAACCTCAAGCAGCGCGATATCGATGCTGCCGCCGGTGCCGAGCACCTTGGCCGCCAGCGCGGTGCCGTCCCGCAGCGTAACAGTGATATCCAGCGCGCCGTCGACCACATGCCGGTTGGTCACGATCAGGCCGGAGGGGTCGATGATGAAGCCGGAGCCGGCCAGTTCGACCACATGCGGCTGGGGATCGGCGGAAGGTCCAGGCGGGTCCTTGACCATCTTGTGCATCGTGATGTTCACCACCGTCGGCAGCATCCGGGCGATCCGGTGGGTGCGGCCGAACGGCAGCAGGTCGCGCAGTTCTTCCGCCCGGCCTGCCGGCGGCAGCATCGCGAATGCTGCGGCCAAGCCGGCGGCGATCAGCAGGGCACCGAAGCGCGGGTGACGCATGGACGTGCTATCCCTGGGTTCGGCCGCGACGGGGCGCAATGGCGCATGTCCCCCGAGGCGGTGAATTGATTGCAGTCGCATCATAAGCCGTCGATCATCGGGATGCAAACAATGCGGCGCCGGTCTTCACGGTCGCATGGGTCGGCGCAAGGGAGCCGCGGATGTACTGGGATTTGATCTATCACCATTTGACCGCGTGGTCCTGGCGGCAGGTGCCCGGGTATCTCGGGGCGCTGTTCGTCATCGCCTCGTTCGTGGTGCGGACCATGATCCCGCTGCGCGCGCTGAGCGCGGCCAGCAATTTGTGTTTCATTGCGTACGCGTTGTACGACGCCGAGTATCCGATGCTGTTCCTGCACGCGACGCTGCTGCCGCTGAACCTGCTGCGGATGGTGCAGATGATGAAACTGGTTCGCCGGGTGCGCAGCGCGGCGCGGGGCAACCAGACGATGGACTGGCTGAAGCCGTACATGACGCACCGGCGCTGCCGCAGCGGCGAGGTTCTGTTCCACAAAGGCGATGTCGCCGACGCCATGTACTACATCGTCTCCGGGCGCTTCCGCCTGCCGGAGATCGGCATTTTCCGGGTCGCCGGCGAGTTCGTCGGCGAGCTTGGTCTGCTCGCCCCGGAGGGCCAGCGCACGCAGTCGCTGGAATGCGTCGAGCACGGCGAGGTGCTGGCCATCCGCTACGACCAGGTGCGCGAACTGTTCTTTCAGAACCCTGATTTCGGCTTCTACTTCATGCAACTCGCTGCCGGGCGGTTGTTTCACGCGGTGGAACTGATGGAACAGCAACTGGCTGAACGGTCCGCCAGCAGACCGCAGGCGGAGGGGCCATCGCCGCAGGCGGAGGGGCCATCGCGCAGGCGGGAGGCGTGCCGGTGGGATAAACAGACAATGGCAGGTTTTTTAGCGGAATACGCCTAATTTGCATGAATCTCGTTGTTTGAGAGGGTCGGGGCGGGTAAGTGTTGCCCAGGCGGCTCGATCCGGGCGCCGGCAGGCTCAGGAGAACAGTCATGCGCCTTTTGACCATCGCCGCGGTGGCAGCGCTGGGTGCGGCCGGGCTCGCGGCACCGGCGTCCGCCACGCAAGTCTATGTTTCGAACATGGGCCTCAACGACGGCTACGACATGGTGTCGTTCCAGCAGGACCCAGCCAAGCCGGCCGGGCCGTGGGGTGGCGGCACCGAATACACGGGACGGCAGACTTTGACCGCGAATTATGGCAATACCGATGATCCGGCGCAGCAATTCAGCATTTTTGCGTGGTGCATCGACGTGTTCCACGACATCAACATCGGCGCCAACAGCATCGTCTATACGCTCGGTCCGGCGATCGCCCCGGAGGCGACAAATATCCGCAAGCTGGCGGCCTGGGGCGACCAGCAGCTCGGCATTTCCACCCCGAACGCGCTCATTTCGGCAGCCGTGCAGGCGGAGATCTGGGACCTCGAATACAACGTGGAGATCGTTCCTGGCTCCAACCCGACGCTGGAAGCCGAAGTGGATTACCTGGGGACGCTGCTGCCGGAGCTGCTGTCGGCGACCGGCGCGGCGTTGTCGGGCTTCAACTCGCAGGGCGGGATCGCGCAGACGCTCTACAACGGGAACGTGCCGGAGCCGGGCACCCTGGCTTTGCTGGTCGCCGGTCTGGTGGCGGCCGGGCTGGTCCGCGGCACGCGCCGGCGGCCCAACGCGAAGGCCACCTGGTAACACGCGACCTGCCGACGCCCCTGATTGCTCGCTCTCCCCCGTAGGGGAGAAGGTATTGTTCCGCATGTCCGTCCTCCCCCACGGGGGAGAGCGGACGGTTTCGCACCCCCAATCCAAAATAATCCCGCCGCAGCCGCCCTTGACAGGCGGATGCGGCGGGTCTGCGATCCGCGCCCCGAAAACGGAGGCAGAGGTGCCACAGCTTTCGCTGCACAGCCCGCTCGGCGACATCACCGTCTCCGAGGAGGACGGCGCCATCGTTGCACTCGACTGGGGCTGGGGCCGCGACCAGCAGGAAACCACGTTGCTGCAAGCCGCCCGAGAACAGTTGTTCGCCTATTTCGACAATGAGCTGACTGAATTCGACCTGCCGCTGGCGGCCGCGGGCACCGCGTTCCAGTGCCGCGTCTGGGATGCGCTGTGCCGCATCCCGTATGGCGAGACCCGCAGCTACGGCGCACTGGCAGTCAGGCTCGGCAGCGCGGCCCGTGCGGTCGGTCAGGCCAATGCCGCCAACCCCATTCCGATCGTGATCCCCTGCCATCGCGTGGTGGCGAGCGACGGCATCGGCGGCTACTCGGGCGGCGATGGGCTGGTCACCAAGCGCGCGCTGCTGGCGCTGGAAAGCCGCGTGCCGGCACTGCTGTAAGACGCCAACCACGTCCATCCCACGGAGACCCGAATGACCAAGGCCATCCGCATTCACGCCTATGGCGGCCCCGAGGTGCTGAAATGGGAGGACGTTCCGACCCCCGAACCCGGCCCGAATGAGGCGCTGGTGAAGCAGGAGGCGGTCGGCCTGAACTATATCGACGTCTATTTCCGCACCGGTCTCTACAAGGCACCCTCCATGCCGATCACCATCGGCATGGAGGGCGCCGGCACGATTGCCGCGGTGGGCCCGGGCGTGACAGATGTGGCGGTCGGCGACCGCGTTGCCTACGCCGGCGCGATCGGTGCCTATGCCACCGCGCGGGTGATCGCGGCGGACCGGCTGGTGAAGCTGCCGTCCGGCATCGACGCCAAGACCGGCGCCGCGATGATGCTGCAGGGCATGACGGCGCAATACCTGGTCCGGCGCACCTACAATGTGAAGGCCGGCGACACCATCGTGGTCCACGCCGCGGCCGGTGGTGTGGGACTTATCCTGTGTCAGTGGGCCAAACATCTCGGCGCCACAGTGATCGGCGTGGTTTCGACCGAGGAAAAGGCTGAACTGGCGCGGGCGCACGGCGTCGCCCATGCGGTGATCGGCCACGCCAATCTGGCCGCCGAGGTCAAGCGCATCACCCGCGGGGCGATGGTGCCGGTGGTGTACGATAGCGTCGGCAAGGACACGTTCACCGCCAGCCTCGACTGCCTCGCCCCGCTTGGTCTGATGGCGAGTTACGGGAGCGCGTCGGGGCCGGTTCCGCCGGTTGAGATCAGCATCCTGGGCGCCAAGGGCAGCCTGTATCTGACACGGCCGACGCTGGTGACCTACACGGCCAAACGCGCGGACCTGCTAGCGACCGCGAACGAGTTGTTCGATGTGGTGCAGAAGGGCGCGGTGAAGATCGCGGTGAACCAGACGTACCCGCTGAAGGACGCAGCCGAAGCGCACGCGGCGCTGGAGGCGCGCCAGACCACCGGCAGCACGGTACTGCTGCCCTGACGCGGCGGCTCAGCCGTGCGGCCGAAAATCGTTGTTGACCCGGTGGTCGCCGGCGAGCCAGCGCGCCAATTCGGCATGTGCATCGGCGCGCCGGGTGGTCTCGATTTCACCGGCGTCCGGCGGATCCACCGTGAATTCGACGATCAGTCCGTCGGGTGAGGTTGCATAGGCAGATTTGCAGTAGCCGTGATCGGTTTCGCGGAACGCTTCGCCGGCCCGTTGCAGGCGAGTGATGATTTCGTCGTAGGTCTCCGGTTCGACCTTGAAGGCGATGTGGTCGAAATTGGGGATCGCCGGCGGATGCTCGGCGATGCAGAGCTTGTGAATTTCGGGGTCGGCGAACTGGAAGAACGCCAGGGCTCCGCCGTCCGCCATTGCAAAGAAGGTGTGGCACATCGCGACCGGACGGCCGAATTGCGGGTGATGGGTCATCTCGCACCAGGTCGCGACCAGGGGAATGCCCAGCGTATCTTCAAAGAAACGGCGGTTGGCTTCGTGGTCCTTCACCACATAGGCGTGGTGGTGAAGCCTTTCGGGCAGACGGGACAGCGGCCGGGCGGTGGTTTCTGTTGCAGTCATCTTGGAACCTCTCTCGAGAGACAGGAATTGCAAGTTCGATGGACCGGCACGGCGGTGCCCTCAGCGCGCGGCCAGATGCACGGTCATGGCTCGATGGAGTCCTCGAACGGCGTCCGCGACAGCACCTCGGCGCCGGTGGCGGTGATCAGCACCTGCTGCTCCAGCTTCACCCCTTCCGCGCCACCGGTTTCACCAAGGTAACTTTCGACGGAGACGACCATGTTTTCCTCGAAAGTGCCGTCGTAGCCCCAGTCCTCGACATCGGCGGCGCAGGCGATCGACGGGTACTCATCGACAAAGCCGACGCCGTGGACCTGGACCATGTAGCGATTCGGCACGAACACTTCCGGCACCTTCCAGGCACGGTCAACGAACTCCCGGAACGCAAGGCCGGGCCGCAGCAGCGCCGCGTTGGTGAGCACCTGCTCCTGCGCCAGCGCGTGCAGCCGGCGCTGATTGTTGCTCGGTGCCCGTCCCGGGCAGACATAGCTGCGTGAGATATCTGCAAGATAGCCATTCGGCCCGACCATGTCGGTATCGAATCCGACAAGATCGCCTGCCTGGATCACGCGGTTTCCGGATTCCTGGAACCAGGGGTTGGTGCGCTCGCCGGATGCGAGAAGACGACATTCGATCCACTCGCCGTCATGCGCAATGTTGGTTTCGTGCAGGATGCTCCAAAGCTGGTTTTCGGTGATACCGGGTTCCAGTGCGGCGCGCATGCGGTCGATCGCGGTGTCGCAGACCTCCATCGACAGGCGCATGCACTTGATCTCATCGGGAGCTTTGATCGCGCGGGCGCGCTCCAGCGGTTCCTGTGCATCGAACAGTAGCAGGCCATGGGCGATCAGCCGCTCGGCGCCCCACGGTTCGCAGCGATCGACCGCCAGGCGCCGGTTGCCGCCGCCGTGGGTCTGCATCAGCGTGGCAATTTCTCCCGCCCAGATCCGCGTCTTCTCCGCCACGCGCGGGCCGGCGAGAAACCAGAACCAGGGTGTGCTGATCCGAAGCTCATCCACCGTGTCGATCGGTTCGACCAGATGGTGCGTGGTGGAGAAGTCGAACAGCACGACCGGTCCTTCGGTCGCGACGAAGGCGTAGCGGCCGGGGGCGTGCATCGTCCAGATCGCCATGTTGCGCGTGCCGGTCGCGTAGCGGATGTTCATCGGATCGGCCAGCAGCGCACCGGCATAGTCGCGCCGTCGCAGCTCGGCCCGCAGACGATCGAGCCGCCAGCTACGGAGTGCCGCCTGGTCTATCTCGGCCTGACGCGCGGCAAGATCGAAGCCGAGCGGGGCAGCGCGCCGGGTTGTCCCCTCCGGGCCGGCGCTGCGGTTCATGGCACGGATCCGGCTTCCGGATGTGGGCGTCATCGTCATCTCCGTCAGGTTTGCTGCAATGCCAGCCTGTTGCCGAACAGATAGCTGCTCGGGTGCATGCTGAACCCCAGCACCTTGTCGCTGAAGAAGGTGAAATTGCTGCGCCACAGCGGCTGCGCGATCGGGCCGTCTTCGTGCATGATCTGCTCGATGCTGGTCATGATGTCGCGCCGCTTGTCGATATCGAGGGTCCCGCCGGCCTGCACCAGAAGATCGTCAAGCTCCTTGTTCGAGTAACTGCTTTCATTCCATGCGGCGCCGGTGCGATAGCCGAGTTCCAGCACCATCAGCCCGAGCGGGCGGTGGTACCAGATCGTGCAGCCGAATGGCACTTTGGTCCACACGTCCCAGTATTCGGCGCCAGGCATCACGTTCAGCTTCACATCGACGCCGATCGCCTTCCATTGCTCGATGGCGCCCTGACACTCGGCGGCGTTCCATTGCGGGTCGGCGGGCACGAACAGCGTGGTTTGGAAGCCGTTCGGATGACCGGCCTCGGCCAGCAGCTTCCTCGCGGCGGCGACGTCCTGGCCCATCGGGGCGATCTTGCCGTAGTCCGGCTGCGCCGGGGAAACATGGGTGTGGTCGCCGGGCTGACCGAGGCCGCGCAGGGCGACTTCCATCACCTGCCGGGTGTTCATGGCCAGCCGCATCGCTTTGCGCACGCGCGGATCGTCGAATGGCTTCTCGGTGACCTTCATGCGCAACACAGCGGTTTCAGCGGTCGCGATCTGATACAGCCGCAAACCGGGCAGCGCCTTCATGGCGTCGTACTGCAGCGGGTCCGCACTGACCAGCCCGTGGATCTGCTTCGAGGCGAGTGCCGAAATCGCCGCGGCGGGATCATCGCCCATGTCAACAAACTCGAGCTGATCGAGGTAGGCCGGATCGCCCCAATAGCCGGCGCGGGATTTCAGCCGGGCGATCTTGCCGACATCGAAGCCGGCCAGCTCGAACGGGCCGGTGCCTTGCGATCCGACGCCGAACACGCCGTTTTCGTCGGGGTAGAGCATCGCCGCCGGATAGTGGAACAGGTGCTCGGGCACCGAGATCTGCGGCGATTTGCAGTTCAGCCGTACCGTGTGGTCGTCCACCTTCTCGATCGCATTGGCGTCCCAGAGCACGAGCGTGGTCTTGGGCTTGCCTTTGTCATCGACGCCGTTCGGCTCTTCTTTCAGCAAATATCCGGCGACCAACCCGGCAAACGATGAGCCGGTGGCGGGATCGCACAGGTGTTTCAGGTTCCAGACCACCTGGTCCGCCGTGAAGTCCTGGCCGTTGCGCCATTTCACGCCCTTGCGAACCGACAATGTCCAGGTCTTCAGGTCCGGACTTACTTGCCATTGTTCAAGCAGATACGGGTGAGTGACGTTGTGCTCGTCGGTGAAGGTCAGGTACTCGACCACCTGGCGGCTGACATTGCTATCGTAAGCGCCCCACGAATAGGTGTGCGGATTCTTGATGTCCTTCACACGATTGCCGACGCGCAGGGTGCCGCCTTTGGGCATCGACTGCGCGCGGGCGGCGGGGATCGCGACGGTTCCGCCTGCAAGCGCATATGCGGCGGGCGCGGCGAGGCCCAGCAGCGTCGCATAACGGACGAAGTCGCGACGATCGATGCGGTGGTCCGCCAACTGGCGCTTCAGCAAATCGAGGTTGGGATTGGCGGTTTTGGCGTTCATCGCAGGCTCCCCGGCTTGAATTTGGTGGTTGGTCGGCGCGCCGTCGGCCGATAGAGGCGGACACGCGGCGCTGGCCGGCGTGCTATTGGGATGCCGATTTGCCCCGGCAGGCAAGCGCGAATTGCGACGCGAGACTAACCGGCGAGCTCCCGGCGAACGATCGCGGCGCCATCCGCCAGTGCCCGCAGCTTGCCGAAGGCGGTGTCGCGCGGCAGGTATTTCATGCCGCAGTCCGGCGCCGGGACCAGTCGTTCCGCCGGAACATGCCGCAATCCTGCGCGGATCCGTGCAGCCACCGTCTCGGCTGTTTCCACCGCGGGATCGCCAAGGTCCAGAACGCCCAGCAGGATAGTCTTCCCGGCAAGCTCCCGCAGCACGCCGAGATCGAGCCTCGGCTGCGCCGCCTCGATCGAGATTTGCCGCGCAACGCAATCCGCGAGTTGCGGCAGGAAACTGTATCCGCTCGGCTTGTCGGTCACGACGGCGGCGTAGCCGAAACAGAGATGCACCACCGTCGGTCCTTCAATCCCCTCCAGCGCCCGGTTGATCGCCGCCAGACCCCATCGCGCCGCCTTGTCCGGCGCGGTGCGCACCCACGGTTCATCGAGCTGCACGACATCGACGCCGGCCGCCTTCAGATCTTGAAGCTCAGCGTTGACGGCGACGGCGTAGTCCATCGCCATCTCCGCCTCCTCGGCGTAGAACGCGTTCTCCACCTGCTGCGACAGGGTGAACGGGCCGGGCAGCGTGATTTTGCTGGCGCGTTCGGTGTTGCGCAGCAGAAACCGCACATCGCGGAGCTCGACCGGCGCCGCCCGGCGAATGCGGCCGACCACGCGCGGCACGGGCGTCACGCGATCGCCGCGGCGCAGTGCGCCCGGCCGGTCCGCGTCGATGCCCTCCAGCGCCAGCGCGAAACGGTTCGAGTAGCTCTCGCGCCGGATCTCCCCGTCGGTAACGATATCGATCCCGGCGCGCTCCATGTCGCGGATGGCCAGGCTGGTCGCGTCGTCCTGCGCCGCCTCACGCCACGGCTCACCGACCCGCCAGATGTCCGGCGCGTGGGTCCGCGGCACGCCGTGCGCGTGCAGCGCCGAGCGATCGACCAGCCATTCGGGTTGCGGGTAGCTGCCGACGACGGTGGTGGGCAGCAGATGCGTGGGATACGGCATGGATTTAGGGTAGCCCCTGCCCGCCGCGGGGGAAATTGCCAAGCCGGCCTGCCGCGACAAGATCGGGCGGCGCGCCCGGCGGTATGAGATAGATGTCGAACGAGACCGCCGCCCGGCGATACCCTCTGAAGGCGTGACTGAGGGTCACGTCGAAGATGCGGGAGGCCGGCGTCAGCAGCCGCCGCGCCTGATCCGCACAGATCGCGTCGCCGCGCACGCAGGCAACCAGCAGGCCGCTCTGGCCCAGCGTCGTTGGCGTGATCCAGGGTGCCCGGCGGCGGCTGAAATCGATGAACACCGCCGGACGATCGGCACTGTAGAAACCGATGGCGTTTTCATAGGGATCGGATCCGGCGACGACGCGCAGTTGCGTCTGCATCTGCTCATGCCACAGGTGCGTGACGAAACCCGCCAGTTCCTGACGCGGTTCCGTCGCGTCGGGATCGCTGGCATTGGCAAACACGACAACCGCGATCACCGGAGCAGCGATCAGCGCGCCGGCGGTCACCGCGGCGGCAATCAGGCGCGCCCGACGAAACAACACGCGCGCGTCAAGTACGCATACCGCCCGCATCGCCAGCAGCGGTGCCAATGGAAAGACGCCGATCGTCATGTTCGATGAGATTTTCAGCTCGAAGATCAGGCCGAACAACAGCGTCAGGATCACCGGGGCGAGCACCAACGTCCCGAGCACGCGGTCGGACGGACAGTGCCACACCCGCCCGGCGCCTGACACCAAGGCGCTGGCCGCAACCAACAGGAGCACCGCAACCTGGAAAAACACGACGGAGACCAGGAAGCGCGCGCCAAAGCCGATCGCCTGCGGCAGCCCGATGCCGGTGCGACCCCAGATGTAGGCGACGGGCGGGGCATCCGCGCACAGCAGCCAGACGACATGCGGGAGACAAAGCAGCCCACAAATCCCGGCGGCGATCCAGGGCGACCACGAACGGTACCAGGCACCACGCCTGGGATGCACCAAGGAAGCGGCAAGACAGGTTCCGACAAGCGTCACCGCGTAGTATTTCGATAACAGCCCGAGCCCCAGTGTCAGGCCGAACCACACCGCCGGCGCCCGTCGCCCGCTGTCCATGGACGACATGAAGAAATAAAGCGTCCAAGGCCAGATCGACAGGAAGATCGAGTTGGCGTTGTATTTGAAGCTCAGGAACGTATAGAACGGTGTCAACAGCAGCAGCACGAACGCCGCCCGCCGTTCCCAGCCGCCGGCGAACCGTCCGATCAGCCGCCAGCAACCAAGCAGGCCGATCGCCGAATTGACCACCGCCAGCAAGTCGAACGACCAGTTCCGGTTCGGAAACACCAGAAACCACAGTCCGGCGATCCACGCCCAGAACGGCGGGTGCTGGTTGTAGCCCAGACGGAACTCACGCCCCCAGACATAAGCCTCGGCGACATCGCCGTGCAGCGACAGCCCGGCACCGGCCAGGCTGCCATACAGGGTCCAGATCACGACGAAGCCGGTCAGGCCCACAATGATTGCAAGCGGCCCGATCGGGGCCGGCGGGTCCTCCCCGTCGCCAAGGTTCCGCGATGGTGACAAGCTGGTGCTATGCCCGCGAAGCGACGCGCGTGCCAGTGTGCCGTCGGGTCGGACCGCTTGAACGGATCACTTCAGATGCCGATCCCAGAGCGCGAAGATCTTTCCCCATGTCGCCTCGGCCGCCAGCGGGTCGTACACCTGCCGCTCCGGAAAGCAGAATCCGTGATGCGTGCCCGGATAGACTTCCAGCGTGTTTTTCGCGCCGGAATTCTCCAGCGCCGATTTCAGTGCCGGGATCACGTTCGCCGGTACCGACTGGTCGTGCTCGGCGAAGGCGTAATAGAGCTCACCCTTCACATGGTTCAGCAACTTGTGCGGCGAATCCTCCTGCTCGGTCACGATCCCGACGCCATACAGCGAGGCGGCGGCGGCCATCCGGTGCGGGAAGCGCGCTGCCACGGTGGTGATGAAACGCCCGCTCATGCAATGGCCGACGCAGCCGACCGGCCCGGGCTTGACCGATTCCTCGGCGTCGAGGAAGGCGATCATGGCCGCGGAGTCGTCGGCGACCATTGCGTTGGTCAGGCTGTTCATCGCCGGACGGATGACCGCGGACATGGCGTCGTCGCGGCGCGGGATGTCGAAGCGGAGCAGGCCGAGCCGGTAGTACATGTCGGGCAGCAGGCAGACATAGCCGTGCTTGGCGATGCGCCGGCACATGTTGCGCAGCTCTTCGCGGATGCCGGGGGCATCCATGTAGAAGATGATGCCGGGGTGCCGTCCGGGTCCATCCGGGGCGACCAGGAAGCTCGGCATCCTGCCATGTTTGGTGGTGACGATCACGTCGCGTTCGATCATCGCGTCTGCTCCTGGATAAGCTTGTTATGGATCGGTGCGGCTGGCCGACACCGCGCAGGCATGATACGAGGCGTTCAGCCAGACATCTTCCGCGCCCATCGCCCCTGCCCTGCTCCGCCGGTCCGGACAAGGATACCGGAATAGCCGCGTCGTGCCAGGGTTCCGACCGACCCGGCGATGGACATTGGCCCAGGCATGGGGCGACATGGCAGGCTGCGAAACCCCATGGTGGGCAGAGATGAGCGGATCAACCTCGCGACCCCGCTACAGCGGGGTATTTCCAGTCGTTCCGACCGTATTCGACCAACGGGGCGGCCTCGATCTTCCTGGCCAGCGCCGGGCGGTCGATTTCATGATCGATGCCGGGTCGAACGGCCTGGCGATCCTGGCCAACTACTCGGAACAGTTCGTGCTGTCCGACGACGAACGCGAGGTGCTGACGCGGGAAATCCTGCAGCACGTCGCCGGACGTGTGCCGGTCATCGTGACGACGACGCATTTCAGCTCGCAGGTCTGTGCCGAGCGCAGCCGGCGGGCGCAAGAGTACGGCGCGGCCATGGTGATGGCGATGCCGCCATATCATGGCGCGACGATCCGGGTCGGCGAGGCCGGTCTCTTCGAGTTCTTCCGTGCGGTGTCGGACGCAATCGACATCCCGATCATGATCCAGGATGCGCCCGTCAGCGGCACCCCGATGCCGGCGGCGCTGCTGGCGCGGCTGGCGACCGAGATCGCCCAGGTCGGCTATTTCAAGATCGAGACGCCGGGTGCTGCGTCCAAGCTGCGCGAAATCATCCGGCTGGGCGGCGACGCGATCGAGGGTCCGTGGGACGGCGAGGAAGGCATCACGCTGCTTGCCGACCTCGATGCGGGCGCCACGGGCAGCATGACGGGCGGCGGTTATCCCGACGCGTTTCGGCAAATCCTGGATGACTTCCGTGCCGGGCGGCGCGATCAGGCGGTGGCCGGGTATGAGCGTTGGCTGCCGCTGATCAACTATGAAAACCGGCAGTGCGGCCTGCTGGCCTGCAAGGCGCTGATGCAGGAGGGCGGGGTGATCGGCTGCGAGGCGCCCCGGGCACCCTTGCCACCGCTGCAGCCAGAGGTGCGCGCAGGGTTGATCGAGATTGCGCGGCGGCTGAATCCGCTGGTGCTGCGCTGGGGAAAGTAGGTCGGCGCAAGCCCGCCGAGCGGCTCGCCACTGGCCGCGAGCAATAACGGGAACAGGGCAGGCACCGGCTCAGGCCGATGCCTGCGATGTTACAGGCGGCGCCCGATGCGGCCGGACAGATCGTATGCGCCGGTCTGCTTGTGGCGGATCGAAAGCGGTCCTTCTCCCGCAGGCCAACGCGTGGCGAGCGCAAGGCCCGGATCAGGCGGGAGAGGCACGGTGCAGGTTATCAGGCCATGCTGGCGTTCCCGGAAAGCGACCGCAAGGCGCCGGAGACGGCTATCGCCCGGCCACCGTGCGTTGTGGTGAACAAACGGATGTGGTACGGTGGCTGTAGTGGAATTCTGCTTCCGACAGCACTCATGAACGTAATCCGAACCCGCCTGCATGTCGCCGGGGACGGCACCATTACCGGCCATGCTCCCGGCGAAGTCCCGCCCGGCGATCATGAAGCGGAGATCCTTGTAACGCCTGGGGTAAAGCCGTCCACCCCCCTTGATAAGGAAAAAGCGTGGGCTGCAATCCGTGCCGTGCAAGCCAGGGTGGCTCAGCTTCCCGTGCTCGACCCACGCACGCCGGAGGAAATTCTCGGCTACAATGACTCCGGTGTGTTCGACTGATGGTAATCGACAGCTCGGCGCTTATCGCCATCATTCTGGATGTTGCGGCGACCGCATTGGAAATCACCCCGGCGCTGCCCGCGTAACCGCACTCGCCGGAGTTTGGCCGGGAAGAACGCGCACATCGACAACAACGACAGCCCCGGCCTCAACAGCCGCGATCGCCTCGCTGAATATGCGATGCAGTGCGGCTGCGTCGCGCACCGGCCCGAATCCCTCGCAGCCCTGCGCCCGCGCGAGTTGGGCGATGTCGATGTCGGGATCGCTGATGCGTTGGCCGATCCATTTGTTCTCAATAGGGCGGTTGCGCACGCGCGCCACGCGCTCCTGGTGCATCTCGTCGTTGTAGTAACTTTGGTTGTTGGCGACGACGACCAGCAACGGGATGCGGTAGTGCGCCGCGGTCCACAGCGCGGTGCCGCCCATCAGGAAATCGCCGTCGCCGCAGATGGCGATCGGCAGGCGTCCGGTGCCGCGCAGCGCGAGCGCCGCACCCACGGCAATTCCCGGGCCGCTGCCAAGGCCGGCGCCGCCGTCACCGCCAAGGTAATCGAGCGGATGACGCAGCGGCCACGCCGCGCTGTCCCAGGACGACGGCAGGTGGAGCAGCGTAACCGCACGCTCGCCCGCGGTCTGGCGGAGCACCCGGCCCATATCGGCGAGCGAAATCAGGCCGTCGGCGACCGTTTCCGCGGCAGTGGAAATCGGTGGCCGCGGCTCAGGGCTCGATTTACGCGTCGGCAGCATCCCGACCATCGCCCGTGCGACTTCGTCCGGATCGGCGGCCAGCAGCAGATCGACCGCCGGCAATCCCTGATGATCCATGCTCCAGCCGTTGTGCAACTGGTGGTCGAGTGAGACCTGGATGACGGTGGCGGATGGCGCAACCGTTCCGCAGGCGCTCTGCAAGGTTCCCGCAAGATCAACCCAGTCGAGACTGAGGATTGCGTCGGCCTCGGCAATAATACGCGCGGCTTCGGGAGCAAGAAACACGCCGGGCACGCCGGCATGCAGCGGATGATCGGTCGGAAAAGCAGCGGCGACTTTCAGATCGGTGACGACCCGCGCACGCAGTGCCTCGGCGAAGGCGACACGGATTGCCCAGGCGGCCTCATTGCGTGAGACGCGACCGATCAGCACAACCGGCCGCTTCGCCCGCGCCAGCAACGCGACGGCCTGCGCCATTTGTTCGGCGGGCGCCGCCGAAGCGACCGCCGGGGTGAAGCGCGCTGCGTCGAGCGGCGGCAAGGGCTCGGTCAGTTCCGCCTCCTGCATGCCGGCGTCGAGGTTGACATAGACCGGGGCGCAAGGCGGCGTCTGCGCCAGCCAGGCCGCGCGAAACAGCGCCTCGCGCGCTGCTGCCGGGGAAGCCGGCTGGTCGTCCCATTTCACATAGGGACGAACGATGGCGCCCTGGTCGCGCGCGGTGTGGATCCAGTCGATCCAGGGCCGCCGGCGGGCCGCATCGACGGGGCCCGTCGCGCCGAGAATCAGCACCGGAGCGCGGTCGCACCACGCATTGAACACCGCCATGGTGGCGTGAAACAGCCCGACATTCGAATGCAGCGCAACCGCCATCGCGCGGCCGGTGACCTTGGCCCAGCCGTGGGCCAGGGCCACCGCGTGCTCCTCATGCAGGCAGAGCAGCATCTGGGGGCGCTGATTGCCGAGATGATTGACCAGGCTGTCGTGCAGACCGCGGTAGCTGGCGCCGGGAGTCAGCGCGATATACGGTACGCTCGAGAGCACGCAGCGTCTCGGCCACCGCGTCGCTGCCGAACATCGCGTTGCCGGGGATGCCGCTGACCGGGCGCTCGAACGAGGCCAGCTCGGCCGGTGCATGCAACGGGTCGGACATGAACGCGCTCCTCTCTGTCCCGCCGGTCTGTTCCGCCGGTCAGTTCCGCCGGCCACTGATGGCTTGCACACCGCCGGCCTCGGCCCGATACAGGCCACCATGAACGAGACTGTGGGCAGAATCCCCCCCGCGCTACGACTTCCGGGCCGCCGAGCCGCGCTGGCAGGCCGCCTGGGCGGCGCGCGGCTGCTTCCGCGTCGGACTGACGTGCCGGCCGACAGCAAGCCGAAATACTACGTGCTTGAGATGTTCCCCTACCCCTCCGGCAAGATCCACATGGGGCACGTGCGCAACTACACGCTGGGGGACGTGGTGGCGCGCTACAAGCGGGCGCGTGGCTTCTCCGTGCTGCACCCGATGGGTTGGGACGCGTTCGGCCTTCCGGCCGAGAACGCCGCCCGCGAGCGCGGCATTCATCCGGCGAAATGGACCTGGGACAACATCGCGGCGATGCGCGCCGAACTCCAGCGCATGGGCTTGTCGATCGACTGGCAGCGCGAAATCGCCACCTGTGACCCCGGCTATTACGGCCACGAGCAGAAGCTGTTCCTCGATTTCCTCCGCGCCGGCCTCGCGGAGCGCCGCGAAAGCTGGGTCAACTGGGACCCGGTCGATGGCACCGTGCTGGCCAATGAGCAGGTGATTGATGGCCGCGGCTGGCGCTCCGGCGCGCTGATCGAAAAGAAGCGGCTCAGCCAGTGGTTCCTGCGCATCACCCAGTACGCGCCGGAGCTGCTTGACGGCGTTGGATGGGCTCGAACGTTGGCCCGAGCGGGTGCGGCTGATGCAGCAGCGATGGATCGGCCGCAGCGAGGGCGCCAGGTTGCGCTTCCCGCTGGCGCAGCCGGAAGCCGGGATTGCCGATGTCGAGGTGTACACGACCCGGCCGGACACGCTCTATGGCATGTCCTTCCTCGCGCTGGCACCGGACCATCCGCTCGCTGCGGCGGTTGCCGCGCGCGATCCGAACGCCGCCGCGTTCATCGCCGAGTGCCGCCGCATGGGCACCAGCGAAGCGGTAATCGAGGCCGCCGAGAAACGGGGCTACGATACCGGCCTGATCGTGCGTCACCCGTTCCTGGACGCCAGCTTCCCGGTCTGGATCGCCAATTTCGTGCTGATGGAATACGGCACCGGTGCCATCTTCGGCTGCCCGGCGCATGACCAGCGCGACCTCGAATTTGCCCGCAAATACGGGCTGTGCGTCCTGCCGGTGGTGCTGCCGCCGGGCGCAGACGCCGCCAGCTTCACGATCGGCGATGAACGCCTATGTTGGACCGGGCACGATCTTCAACTCCAGCTTCATGGACGGGCTCGAGGTGGAACGCCGCCAAGCGAGCAGTGGTCGCCGAACTGGAACGGCGCGGCATCGGCGCCGGCGAGGTGAACTGGCGTCTTCGCGACTGGGGCGTGTCGCGTCAACGCTACTGGGGGTGCCCGATCCCGGTGATCCATTGCCCCGCCTGCGGCGTGGTGCCGGTGCCGGATGATCAGTTGCCTTTGAAACTTCCGGACGACGTCAGCTTCGATCGGCCAGGCAACCCGCTCGACCTCCACCCGACCTGGAAACACGTCCCCTGCCCGGTCTGCGGCGCGCCGGCGTGGCGGGAAACCGACACGTTCGACGTCTTCGTCGATAGCTCGTGGTATTTTGCTGCGCTTCTGCAGCCCGCACGCAACCGAACCGGTGGACCGCAAAGCGATCGATCACTGGATGCCGGTCGATCAGTATATCGGCGGCATCGAGCACGCCATTCTGCATCTGCTGTATTCGCGCTTCTTCACCCGCGCGATGCGCGACACCGGGCATCTGGGGATCGACGAGCCGTTCACCGGCCTGTTCACCCAGGGCATGGTGACGCATGAAAGCTACCGCACGGCGCCCGGGGCCAACGGACACTGGCTCTACCCCGATGAAGTGACCAAACGCCCTGACGGCACCGCCGTGCATCGCGATACCGGTGAACCCGTCGCCGTCGGACGCGTGCAGGCAATGAGCAAATCCAAGCGAAATACGATTGATCCGGGCGCTATCATCGACCGCTACGGCGCCGACACCGCACGCTGGTTCATCCTGTCGGACAATCCGCCCGAGCGCGACATGGAATGGACCGAAGCCGGCGTGGCCGGCGCTTTCCGCTTCACCCAGCGTATCTTCCGCCTGACGGAGGCGCTGGACGGCACAACGCACGCGGGCCGATGCCGGACAGCTTCGGCCCGGCCGCCCGCGCGCTGCGCCGCGTCACCCACCGCAGCATCGCCGCGGTCACCGAGGCACTGGAAAGCTTTCGCTTTCAACGTCGCGGTCGCGCGCCTGTACGAACTCGCCAACGCAATCGCAGAAGCCGAGCGTACCGGCGACGATGCAGGGCTGGCCTGGGCGCGGTTCGAGGCCGTGGAAACGCTCGCCCGCCTGGTCAGCCCGATGATGCCGCATCTGGCCGAGGAGATGCATGCGCGGCTCGATCCCACCGCCGGCCTAATGGCGGAGCTGCCCTGGCCCGCCGCCGACCCTGCCTTGCTCGCCGCCGATTCGGTGACGATCGCGGTACAGGTGATGGGCAAGCTGCGCGGCACGATCGAGGTGCCGCCCGACTCGCCGGCCGATGCGGTGCTGCAAGCGGCGGCGGCTGAACCCAATGTGGCCCGCGCGATAGAGGGCAAGCGGGTGGTCAAGCGCGTCCACGTGCCGAACCGGATCGTCAACTTCGTGGTGGCCGGATGAAACTGACCCGCCGTACCTTGCTGGGGGCCGCCCTTCCCTTGGCCGGCTGCGGCTTTCAGCCGGTCTTTATGCCGAGCGCCGGGGGCGAGACCGGGGTCGCCGAACGCGAGCTGGCGACCATCTATGTCAACCTGATCCCGGACCGCCCGGGCCAACTCCTGCGGCAGGCCTTGCAGCAGCGCCTGGAAGGCGCCGGCGGCAGCTCATCCCCGATCTATACGCTGACCGTGAACTACTGGATCACCGGCGAGGGCATCGGCATTCAACCCGACAATTCGACCACCCGCATCAGACTGTTCGGCAATGCCAATTGGGTGCTTCTCGGCCGTGACCCCGCACAGACCCACGTGACCGACGGTTATTCGCGCGCCCAGGATGCCGTCAACGTCATCGACGAGCAGTTTTTCAGCGCCGATCTGCAGACCGACGTGGCGTACCATTATCTCGCGAAAGCAGTGGCCGATCAGATCACCAACCGGCTGGCGATCTTCTTCCGCAACAAAGCCCGCACCGGATGATCCCGCCCGGGGCGGCTGCCGATCCATGAAGCTCGATCCCCGGCGCGTCCCGGCCTTCCTGCGCGACCCCGGCACCTGCCGCGTCGTGCTGCTGCATGGCGACGATTCCGGCCTGATCCGCGATCGCGCCGAAGCACTTGTGCGGGTGGTGGCCGGCACGCTCGATGACCCGTTCCGCGTGGTCGAGCTGGCGCGTGACGAACTGGCCCGGCTGCCGGAAGAAGCCGCATCGCTGTCGCTGACCGGCGGCCGGCGCGTGGTGCGCGTGCGCGAGGCCGGCGAGGCGGCGCTGGCCCCGGTGCAGACCATACTGAAAAGCGCCGCGCCGGCGCTTGTTATCCTGGAGGCCAGCAGCCTCGTCAGCCGATCCCGGCTCCGCGCCGCTGTGGAAGCAGCGCCGGATGCCGCGGCGATCGGCTGCTATCCGGAAGAAGGCCACGCGTTGGAGACGACCATCCGGACCACGCTGACGGCCGCCGGGGTGACCGCGGAGCCGGAGGCGCTGGCCTGGCTGACCGGTCAGCTCGGCGCCGACCGTGGGTCCACCCGCCAGGAGGTGGAGAAGCTCGCGCTCTACGCCGGACCCGGCGGGCGGGTGGATCTGGAGGCGGCGGCGGCCTCGGTGGGCGATCTTGCCGGACTGTCGATGGACGATGCGCTGTTTGCGGCAACGATCGGCGACGTGGCGCTGGCTGACCGGGCCTTGGAACTGGCGATCGCCGAGGGCTCCAGCGCGGTCGGGGTGATCCGGGCGGCGCTGATGCATTTGCAGCGACTGCACCGGGCGCGGCTGGCGATGGATGGCGGGATCAGCGCGGCCGAGGCGGCCAAGGCGGCCCGCCCGCCGGTGTTCTTTCGTCGGGTCGGCGCCTTCGCCCGCGCGCTCGGGCTGTGGCCGGCGGCAGCGCTGATGTCGGCAATGGCGGGGATGGCGGAGGCCGAACGGGGATGCAAGCGGACCGGCGCGCCAGATGGGGTGATCTGCCGCAACGCCGTGCTGGCACTGGCCCGGCGAGCGCGGGTGGCGGGGCAACGACGCTGAGGGCGGGAGATCGCACGGGGCTCCCCCCTCGTGGCGCCATCCGCCCCCGGCCGGCCATTTTTCCTTGATCAAGTTGCTTCAATCTCATAACTCAAAGCCGTGACGGAGCGACGCGACCCTACCCTCGATGTGCTTCTCGACCTCGACGGGCAGATTCTCGTGGTGGACCCGGACGGCGGTCATTGGGTCCGGTTCGTCGTCACACGGGTGCCCGTGTCGCCGGAGAAGCCGCACGGCATCGACTATTCGCTGACGATGCACGGACCGGATGGCGAGCGGCTGGTCGGCTTCGACAACGCCCATCCGGTGGCGCGGCAGAAGCGCGGCGAGCCGCAGGACCATCGCCATCGGCTGCGGACGATCCGGCCGTATCAGTACCAGGACGCGGCGACCTTGCTTGCCGATTTCTGGGAGACAGTGGACGCGATGTTGGGCGAGAGAGGAGTGATCCCATGACGACCCTGAAAGTGGGCATTGCCAGCTACGAGGACATGAAGGCCCGTACCATGGCGGTGGCGCGCGGGGAGCAGCGCATCACGCCGGACGAACCGAAGGTGTGGTTCACCTCGACGGAGTCCTTCGCCAAGGTGCTCTCGGCCGGCAACCGGGACCTGCTGCGGGTGATCGTGGAGCAGGCGCCCGGCTCGCTCGACGAACTGGCGCGGATCACTGGCAAGGCGAAGTCGAACCTGTCGCGCACCTTGAAGACGATGGCGGGCTACGGCCTGGTCCGCCTGGAACGCGGCGACCGCGGCCGGATCACGCCGAAGGTCACGCATGACCGGGTGGAACTCGACCTGCCGCTCACCTGGTCGCGCAAGGTGAGCTGAGTCCGCGCCACTGCTGCGGCCACGGCCTTGACCGCCCTCAGCCAGCCCGGCAAGTGGCCCGCAAGCGATCAAGGTTCCAGAGCTGGGTATTCACGGTCGGGGTATTCGCGTGCTTTCCATCATTCTCTACGGACGCAACGACAGTTACGGCTATAACCTGCACAAACGGGCGGCGCTCAGTCTCAATTGCATGGCGGAGCTACTGACCGGCGGCGACGACGAGATCCTATTCGTCGATTACAACACCCCCGACGACCACCCCAGCTTTCCGGAGGCGATCCGCGACACACTGACCGCCGCGGCCCGCCAGCGGCTGCGCATTTTCCGTGTGCGGCCGGCACAACACGCGCTGTTCCGCGGCCGCACCCATCTGCCAACGCTGGAGCCGCACGCCCGCAACGTCGCGCTGCGGCGGTCGAACCCGGCCAATCGATGGGTGCTGTCCACCAACACCGACATGATCTTCGTCCCGCGCGGCGAGCGATCGCTGACCGAGATCGCCGCCAGCCGGACCAGCGGTTTCTACCACCTGCCACGCTTCGAGTTGCCGGAGACACTGTGGGAAGAGCTCGACCGCATGGACCCGGCCGGTGCCATCGCCGCGGTCGGCCGTTGGGGATGGGACCTGCACCTGAACGAGATCGTCTATGGTTTCCCGTCCATCCTTTACGACGCGCCCGGCGATTTCCAGCTCATGGCGCGCGCCGACCTGTTCCGCATCCACGGCTTCGACGAGCGCATGATGCTCGGCTGGCACGTCGATTCCAATATCGCCCGGCGGCTGGGTCTGCTGCATGGGGCGCCCGGCACGCTGGTCGATGAGCTGTTCGGCTACCATTGCGATCACACAAGGCAGGTCACGCTGCTGCACCGACCGGACAGGGTGGAAAACGACATCGGCCGATTCGTCGATGACGTCACCACCGCCGCGGTGCCGGAGCAGGCGGATGAATGGGGCTTTGCCGAAACCGCGATCGAGGAGATCAGGCTGCCCGCGGGTCCGAGCCGTTACCAACAGTCGCTGCACGCGGCGATCGGCGAGGCCATGCCGGAGCTTTCGTCCCTGGGGTATCTTTCGGCGAATTACGATCGGGTCGGCTACGATTCGCGCCATGTGATCCCCTTCCTGGTCGATGCGCTGTCGAGCTATCGGCGGGACATCAGCCTCGGCTGGATCGGGGCCTCGCCGGATCTGCTGCGGCGCTTCGCTCTCGCTTGGCGGGAGCTGGGCTTTGTCGGACCCATTCTGGTGCCTGGCGAGGCCGCCCCAATTGCCCGAATCCTGCGTGCCGGCGGACTGGGCCGCCATCAGCGCGCAGGCCGATGCCCTGGTGGTGGATTTTGGCCCGAGTCCGTTGGCCGAGAGCGCCGACCCGTCCCAGGCGCCGTCCATCCGCGTGCTGCGGGACGTCGCTCAGGGATTTCGCCGGATGGTCATGGCGGAACGTGAGCGTCTGTCGGGCGGCGCCACCGCGCCGCGCCGCTTCATCGCGGTGAACGCGGTGCATGGCCGGTTCGAGTCAATGGTGCGCTCGCATCTGTCAGCCGCGACTTCACCGATCGCGACCCGTCTGCGGCAGGGCCATGTACGGCCCGATCCGGATGGGCCGATCGACCTGTTGCCGCTGCTGTCTGTCGGTGGGGCCGGCCGCCGCGACGGCGTTGCGCTGCACATCCGGCTGGGCGCCCGCGGCCATGCCTTCTACGGCCCATACAACGATCTGATGCCAGGACGCTATCGGCTGCGCCTGGTTTTCGACCCCGTTACCCCCGGCAACGCAGCAACCGAAGTGATGTCGGTCGAAGTGATCTCCGGTGCAGTTCATCTCGCGCACCAGCCGATCACCGGAGCCGCGCTTGCCGCCGGCGAGGTCGTCATCGGGTTCGAGGTGTCCCCGGAATTGGCGTTCTACGCCATGAGCCTGCGGCTGGAGGTGCGGCTGTCCACCACCGGGCTGGCGGCGGCGCGTCTAACGGCGGCCTCGCTCGAACGCCTGTCGGCGACCGCATCACCGGATCCCGAGCCGTTCGACTGGCTGCGGCTCATGGTCATCGGTCCGGCGGGTCTGCCGCTGGCGCCAATGTCCCGCTGGCGGGCTCTGTTGCGCCCGCAGCAAGGGCGGCTCGGCGGCCGGGCACTGCGCGAACCGGTCGGGGTCGTGGCCCGGCGGAGTCCCGGGAACGTCCTTGTCGGCCCGTACTGCCAACTACCCCCCGGCCGCTATGCGCTGGAGGTCGATCTGGCGCCGTTTGGCCCCGCCCTCCCGGGCAACGCCATCGCGGACGAGCAGATCATGCTGGAGGTCCATGGCTCGGATGGCAGCCTGCTGGCGCGTCAGCCGGTGCCGACGCGCCGGCTGGATGGCACCCGGGAGCGGCTGGAATTCACCCTTCCCGACCGGCAGGGGGGCGCCGAGGGGATGCCGATCACGGTCGAGTTCCGGGTCCGCACGACCGGCCGCGTGCAATTCGTGGTCAGCGGTGTGCGCACCAAAGCGCTTCAGCTTCTGCCGATCGAGGCTCCGGCCCGCGTGGCGTTGCAGCCGGAGCTTGCGGGCTGACGGCAAACCGGCATAAACGCCCGCATCATCGGTACTGGGAGAGAATCCGGCATGCTGAGCGCGCTGGTCTGCGGCGCTGGGGGTTTCATCGGAAGCCACCTGGTGAAGCGGCTGAAGGCCGAGGGGTTCTGGGTCCGTGGCATCGACCTGAAATTCCCCGACTTCGCCACCACCGCGACGGACGATTTCGTAATCGGCGACCTGCGCGATCCCCACTTCTGCAGCGCCATCGTGGATCGGCGCTTCAATGAGGTCTATCAGCTTGCTGCCGACATGGGCGGCGCCGGCTTCATCTTCACCGGCGAGCATGACGCGGACATCATGCACAACTCGGCCACCATCAATCTGAACATGCTGGAGGGGTGCCGGCGGCGAGCGATTCCGCGCGTGTTCTACTCATCGTCCGCCTGCATCTACCCCGCCTACAACCAGGAAGATCCGGACAACCCGAACTGCGCCGAAGCCTCCGCCTACCCGGCCGCGCCGGACAGCGAGTACGGCTGGGAGAAACTGTTTAGCGAACGGCTGTATCTCAGTTACCAGCGCAACCACGGTATCGAGGTGCGCATCGCCCGGTTCCATAACATCTTCGGCCCCGAGGGCACCTGGCAAGGTGGGCGGGAGAAGGCGCCGGCGGCGCTCTGCCGCAAGATCGCCGCCGCCCCGCCCGGCGGCGAGATCGAAATCTGGGGCGACGGCAGCCAGACGCGTTCATTCCTGTATATCGACGAATGCGTCGAAGGCTCGTTGCGACTGATGCGCTCCGGTTTCACCGGCCCGGTGAATATCGGCTCGGAGGAAATGGTCACGATCAACGGGCTGGCGCGGATGGTAATGGGTGTGGCGGGAAAGCCGGTGGCGGTCCGCAACGTACCAGGCCCTACCGGAGTGCGAGGGCGCAATTCCGATAATCGCATGATCCGCGACAGACTAGGCTGGGCGCCGTCGCAGAAGCTGGAGACCGGGCTGGCCGCAACCTATCGATGGATCGACCAGCAGATGCATCGCAATGACCACACGCGCCGGGCGGCCTGACAGCGGCGGCCGGGACAAGATGGACATCGCCGTCATCGGGCTGGGCAAGCTCGGTGCCCCGCTTGCCGCCGTGCTTGCCAGCACCGGCCACACCGTGGTTGGCGTGGATGTCAATCCGGCGTTCGTCGAGGCTATCAACGACGGCCGTGCGCCGGTGCAAGAACCAGGACTGGCGGAACAGATCGCAATTGGCCGGCGGCGGTTGCGCGCCACGACCCATTTCGCCGACGCCATCCCGACTACCGACATTTCCTATATCATCGTACCGACTCCGTCCGGGCCGGGTGGGGTGTTCACCAACCGCTGGGTGCTGGACGCGGTGCGCCACATCGGCGCGGCGCTGCGCCAGACCGACCGATATCATGTGGTGAACATCACCAGCACCGTGATGCCCGGCTCCACCGGCGGTGAGATCCGCGCGGCACTCGAGCAAGCCAGCGGACGCCGCGTGGGCGAAACCGTCGGCCTGACCTACAACCCCGAGTTCATCGCGCTCGGCAGCGTGGTGCACGACCTGCTGCACCCCGACGTCGTGCTGATCGGCGAAAGCGACCGGCGTGCCGGCGACCTGCTGGAAGCTGCCTACCGGATCACCGTCGGCCCGGATGTTCCGGTTCAGCGCATGAACTGGGTGAACGCGGAACTGACGAAGATCTCGGTCAACACCTTCGTCACCACCAAGATCAGCTACGCCAATATGCTGGCGGAGCTGTGCGAGAAGCTGCCGGGCGCCGATGTGGACGTGGTGACCGCGGCGCTCGGCCAGGACAGCCGGATCGGGGCGAAATATCTGAAGGGCGCGCTCGGCTACGGCGGTCCGTGTTTTCCGCGCGACAACGTTGCCTGGGCGGCGCTCGCCCGTTCGCTCGGCGTCGGCGCCGAAATTGCCGAAGCGACTGATGCGGTGAACCACCGGCAGGTCGAGCGGATCGTTTCTCTTGTGCGCCGGCTGGCACCCGCCGAATCCACTGTCGTCGCCGTGCTGGGGCTGGCCTACAAGCCGGATACGCCGGTGGTGGAGCAAAGCCAGGGCGTGATGATCGCCCGCGGTCTGGCGGAAGTCGGGTACCGCGTGCTGGCCAGCGACCCGGTCGCGCTCGACGGCGGGTCGGCGGTGCTGGGTGACCTGGTGGTGGCGGTCACCGATCCGGCCTGGGCGGTGCAGGAGGCGGACGTGATCGTCATCGCCACCCCGGCCGGTGAGTTTGCCGCGCTGGGTCCGGACAGCTTCGCGATGGGTGGCCGGCGGCGCACCGTGATCGATTGCTGGCGCTTGCTGCGGCCGGAGATCGCCGACGTCGCGGATGTGCTGCAGCTTGGTCGGGGAACGCCAGGGCCGTAGGTCGGCTTCCCCTTGTTGTCATTACCCGCCTCGAATGGCCCGAACTCATACCAACGGCCCTGTCCAATGACCGCTTTGGTGAAGGTTTTCGGATACCGGCCGTCGCAGGTCGAGCGTGAGGCAAGGGGCCGGCGTCCGAAAACCTTCACCAACTGAGACATCGAGCGTGATTGGGTTGCTGACTGGACCAATTTGTTCCTCGCCGGCAGGTCGCAAATTGTGCGAGTTCATCACGTTCCTCGGGATGCGGTAGTCGCGTTGCTGCGCATGGCGCATGCGCAGTCGGGCGAATGCGGCGGATTGGGGTGCTGATGGGAAACCCGAAGGCGATCCGCGAGCGCAGGTCACTCTAATGGCGTTGCGCGACGGCCTTCCAGAGCCTAGGGTAGATCGGGGACCACAACATCCGGATCGACTGTCGCTTGGCCGATGGGGGTCCTGAAGAAGCGTGGACGTTCGCAGCAGCAATCAGATAACAGGGATCCGAAACCAGCAGCATACCCATCGTATTCGTGTTTGTCGGCGACCCAGTCGGCAATGGCCTCGCCGCCAGCATTGAAAGGCCGGGCGGTAGCGCCACTGGTTTCGCCAATTACGAGAACGCGATCGGGCTGACAGTTCCGGCGTCATACTCGTTGCCGGCGATCAGGTGATCGAGTGATCCGTCAACGAAGACTACGGAGGAGAATGCATGCGCCGAAAGATCGAGAGTTGTGTGACGGTCGGGAGATACGTCGCCAAGCCGATGACAATGCGCCTCGCTTTGGCCACTGCGCTTTCATGGGTGCTCCTATCGCAACCCACAACGCCAGCCTACAGCGCCGATGGGCCGCCGCAGTGGGCGTACCCGATGACACCCCCGGATTTCAAGCTTCCGCCGGACGACGGCAAGCTCCATCACGTGCCGGACAGTTCAGCCGGTTTCACTACCACTCAATTGCGTGACCGTTTCTTAGCCAAGGATTGGCATCCTGACGAACATCCTCCGATGCCCGACATCGTCGCCTATGGCAGGAAACCCGATGTGCTTGCCTGTGGCCACTGTCATCGGGCAGACGGAGCTGGTGGTCCCGAAAACTCAAGCCTCGCCGGGCTTCCTGCGGCTTACATCAAGCAGCAGGTGGTCGATATGAAAAGTGGAGCACGAAAGAGTTCAGTTCCCCAACGGATCCCAATGGCGCTAATGCTTTCAGTTTCCCGTGCCGTAACTGATGATGAGGTGGCGCAGGCCGCGGCGTATTTTTCCTCCTTGAAGCCGAAGAGGCACATTAAGGTCATTGAGGCTGACACAGTCCCAAAAACCTATGTGGCGTGGCTGATTTTTGCGGTTTCAAACGATGGGGGTCGGGAGCCAATTGGCCGACGTATTGTCGAAGTGCCCGATGATCTCGACCATTTCGAAGCTTATGATAGCCGTGCCGAATTTACCGCGTACGTGCCGGTCGGCAGCGTTGAGAAGGGGGAAGCGCTCGTCACGAGCGGCGGAGCCGGCAAAACCGTTCAGTGTGGAATATGCCATGGCGCTGACCTCAGGGGCCTTGGCCCCATACCGGGCATTGCTGGCCGTTCCCCAAGTTACATCGTTCGGCAACTCTACGATTTCAAACATGGAGGGCGCACCGGACCGTGGAGTCCCCTCATGACCAGGGTTGTTGCCAATTTAGGCGAGGACGATCTCGTGTCGCTCGCCGCCTATCTCGCTTCCCTGGAGCCATGAGGTCGGACGACTGCCGTGATGGCAACAGTCGGCTTGTTGGAGCTCTCGCGTCAGTCGCTCGTGCTCGGTGAGATGCCGAGAGCAGGGCGGGTAGTGCTAAATCCTCGAAAACACTAGGCCCGTATGGGTCATGCGGACATCGACAAACACTAGTGATCACATCTGCCAATGTCTCTTGTTGGCGCATCTCGGACGATTGCGGCCATCGCGATATGTCCGCTGTCGGGATCGACGACTGGACCGTCAAGCGACCGACTTGGGTGGGAGATCGGGATAGGGGGGCGCCTCACGGCGCCGCCCCTCCCACACCACCGGGCATACGGGTCGCGTACCACGGCGGTTCGACCGGGTTAAGCCGCAACTGGAACAAAGAGTCGTGGGAGACCGATTGAATCGAAGTAGTGGTTGCGCAGGGCCGCCTGGACCGCCGGATGTCCTGACATGCGCCAGAAACCCGTCGGTGAACCGGCCGCAACCGCTGCTCTGAACTTTGATACACCACGACGGCGCAGTTCTTTGAAGCGATTTGGCCCGTTCCCCCACTGCCGCCAAAGATATGAACGCAATCTTCGGCGGATCCATGCCTCGAGGTTCGTGAGCACCCGGGAGTCTGGCAGAAGCCGAAGTAGCCGCGCCACCCGATGAGGTATGGCGTCAGTTCCTCGATAATCTGCGGCAGACTGAGCCCCCGCGTCCGGTAGGTCTGCTCCCGGACTCGCTCCTTGAATTTGTCGAGAGCTTTTGGCGCGATGCGCCGCTCGCTCCCGTCATTCGAGATGCTAAAGCCCAGGAACTTGCGCTCCTCCGGTCGCGCCACCGCGCTCTTCGCCTCGTTGACCGTCAGCCGAAGCTTCGTGGTCAGGAACCGGCTCACCGAGGCCATGACCCGCTCCCCGGCACGTTGGCTGCGAACATAAATGTTGCAGTCATCCGCGTAACGGCAAAAGCGATGACCACGGCGGGTCAGTTCCTTATCGAGATCGTCGAGTATGAGGTTGCTCAAGAGGGGCGAGAGCGGACCGCCTTGCGGGGTCCCCTCATCCACCGGAAGAACCAGACCGTCTTCCATCACCCCGGCATTGAGAAATGCCCGGATGAGTTTGAGCACGCGTTTATCGGATATCCGCGACGCGACGCGGGCCATGAGGCAATCGTGGTTAACTCGATCGAAGAATTTCTCGAGGTCGAGATCAACCACGACATTGTAGCCCTCGGCGACATAACGTTGCGCCTGGGCCACCGCCTGATGAGCCGAGCGTCCCGGACGGAATCCGTAACTGTGCTCGGAAAACGTTGAGTCCCATCGCTCTTGCAATACCTGCAGCACCGCTTGTTGGATCAGTCTGTCGACGACGCAAGGCACGCCGAGTTTCCTGACCCCGCCGTCCGGCTTGGGTATTTCGACCCGCTTAACCGGCCGCGGCTGGTAGGTTCCGTCGAGCAGTTGAGACCGGATGTCTGGCCAGTGCTCACACAGGTAGTCTTGGGCGTCATCGATGGTCATGCCATCCACGCCCGGGCCTCCCTGGTTCCTTCGAACGCGTTTCCACGCACTTTGAAGATTCTCTCGGTCGCACACCTCCTCCATGAGTTGTTCCGTCACAGCCGGGCTTTCGGGTGCTGGCTTCGCCGCGAGTGGTTCGGCCCTCGGTGAGCCGACGACCGGGGTTTCACCCCGATCCTGCGGTTCCGAGGCCAGTAGTACTGGATATTCTGTCGCTTTCCACTCATGAGTTGCCAGTCCTACTTGCCACTCCCAATCGTTCGGGCCTTCGTCCATCGTTTCCGGTTTGGCCTATCTGTTGCTCCACCTTTCGGTTTGGAGTGCCTCAATTAGCCTCGCCGACGGCATGGCCTACTTCGCCTTCTGCTGACTCCTGCGCCCCGATCAGGTCCCCTTGCGGGTCCCTCAGTTCCGAAGTCGGAACGTGACGCAGGCCTCCCTGGGTAAGTTCGATCGCCTTCCCCGCACCCCTGCCGGATCTACAGCCCTGGTCTTTGATGGATATGGACTTCGCGATCAGTCGCCCGCTCGTCCGGCCAGGGATGCCTCATATCCGGTTTCTGTTCGTCAGGTCGCGGTTTTGCTCCACACTTCCTTCAGACACCGCCTCGCGGTGATGCCCTTGTGCTTCGCTAAGCCTTCACCTCCATCAGGTTGGCTAGGGGACTTTCACCCCCAAGCTATCGAACATGCCAGGCACGCAACTAAACCGCTCTCGCGGTAGGCACTCACCGCAACGTACAGGGGCACGGTAGCCGGCGGGCAGGTCCATAGGGCCGTATGGTCGTGTCGAAGTTGCTGCCCCGTCCGCAGGGAGAAATTCGTGGGAAGCGGCGATCCAGGGAAATGGCAGCGTGGCTTGACCTTGGTCGAAGAAACGTTGCTGTCCTGACGCTCAGGGGAGACCAGCAGGCCCGCGAAGATCGCTGGAGGGGGAAAGCCCGGGGATCAAGCGTCGGCTCTGATTGAGCGCGAGTTGCTCCCTCACCCTGTCAATGCGTCAATCAGATTGTCTCTGGACGTCCCACATGCAGGTAGCTGATCGCACTAGAGTTAGCGATGGTGAACTCCAGCTCACGAAGCGCTGCAGCACGCTCAAGTCCCGCATCAACAAGGGTATCGACCACGATGCCAAATGGATTGGCACGCCGCCATTGATTGCGACGTTCCCGGCTTGATGAATGCTTACGTAAGTCTCTTTAGTGATCTGGTTTCCAAGTTCGAGTTTTCGCAGAAAGTCAGTCAGTAGCTGCATCCTGATCATGCCGGAGACAACTTCGGTCCATGTGAGCGCGCGGTCAAACAGCCGGATCGCCGGCGTAAGAAAGTCTGCGAGCCGGTAGATTAGCCGCGCGGCAAATGTCGCTGCGGTAGGAGCAAATAAAGGGAAGACTGAGGCGAGAACGGCGCGCGCGCCCAACGCGATGAAGCCATTTGCCACGGTTGCGTGATTGCGATCGGCAGCGTGCGTGTCCACGCGCTCAAGATAACGATGGGAGGCATTCGTGTGATCTTGCCTTGAAGCGACCATACGTCGATGGGCTCATCTTGAAGGTAAAGGGCGGCAGCCGAATTCCTCGTGCGCTCCATGACCGTCAAAGACGACAATGTTGCCTTCGAACTTGTTGATTGCGGCAACGAACTCCTCTTCGCTAGCGACATCGACGAAGTCGATCTGCATCTTGTCCTTCCAGACCTCGCCGAAGGTGTCGAAGGCGATCTCAAACATCTTGCGTATCGGATCGTTACGCTTGAGCGCGCTGATGATGAGGACACGGGCGAGATCGGCAGGTGACAGCTGAATGTGCTCGTGTGGGCCGACGAGATTGATGAATAGATTGCCTGGGGTGGCGGGGATACGACAGACGTTCTTGCGTAGGGCGAGCGGCATCCCATCAATGTCCAGCCATTCGAGATGAGCGTCGGCGACGATCCGCAGCCCGGTTTCAGACCTGCGAATGACGTCAATCAATTCAGACGGAACGGCCTCGGCAAGGCGTCTCTGAAGCTCGCGGAAGGCAAGTAGCCGCTTCCGGGAGCTGGGTGCCTTCCCGCGGTATTGCTGGGCAAAGGAACGGACCATTCCGGCGCTGCGATTGACGTCATTCGGGAGGCGCACGACGGCCGACAGCTCTGATACGGCGAGAGCCCCCATTGCCTCCGTCGCAAGACTTAGCTCCTCTGCCCTTACCAGCACCAGCGGATGAGGCTTGGGCTTCGCCCCATCTCTCTTGGCTGCCTCCTCGTCCATCCCGAAAAGCGCTTGGAACTGCCGAGGATTTTCCATTTCAAAGGCATAACCTTCCTGGCGCCGAAGGGCTTCGCACACCTGCTCAAAACGTTTGCGCTCGGCATGGTCTAGTCCTGGCGGTATAATCTAAGGAAGTGCGGGTATATCGACGGCGCGAAGAGGCTGACATCAATTGTGGGCCGAAACATGCGGTGAATGTCACGGTCGCCGACGGCGCGCCGTTCGTCTAGAACGCTGTTGGTCGTGCGAACGATCTGATCGACGTAGGGTTTGGCCCCATTTTTGATGTCCTTGAATGGCCCACGGACCAGATCAACGAATCCGGCGGATGTGAGGGCCCGCACGTTCGGGGTGACGCTGTTGTGGCCCCCGACTTGATAGCCGAGTTTGCGGCGCGCCATCTCAACCCAAGATGAGAGCATTTGTTTCGCGGCTGCTATACCTTCTGGGTCGATCATATCCGGCAGTAGATCGCAACGAGCCAGGAAGAGCTCGCGCAATTTTTAGCGCTGAGTTCGTTGAAGGTGATCTCACCGCCGTTTTCTGCGACGAGGACGGGCGGCACGACGCAAGAAGCGGCCCAATTTTTATAGTCCCGAGTATCTTCTCCTGGATTGATCATGATCACGTTGAACGGAACCATGGGGGGCGAGCGAAAGAGACGAACCGCCCTCGGCGTTTGGCCGTGCCAGTTCACGGGATTTGAACCAGACATGCGACGCGCCAGTAACGTCTCCTGGCCAGATTTGGTCAGGTCGTAGATCGTGGAGGGCAGAAGTGTGGCCGCGTGCACGAGTTCATGGTGCCGGCATAGGCTCGGGGCAAACCCTTGGATGAGGGAGGCGTCCTCGGGTGCAGCATCGGGAATGGTGAGGACATAGTAGATGTTGAGATCGAGCGGATACTTTGCTCCCTCTGAAAGGGGAGGAATCGGAAAGTCGGCCAGTAACGCAAAGGCGCTTCGCTCCTCCATCATAGTCCCTCTGCCTGACCTGCTGCCGGTGGACAGTTAGGGCCTGTCGTCAATTCCCGCCGGACCGTCTTCCGATCACTGCCCGGTTGGGTGAGTCCGAATTGCAACATCCGGCGGTGAACGGTACGGAGCAACGCAATAGCCAATTCCGGCGCGGCGGGTTTTTCAATTCATAGGCGGTCAGCTTTGGAGGGCTGACCGATGCGCCGCTACGGACTTCGTGACGACCAGTGGGACCGGATCAAGGACCTGTTGCCCGGTCGAGAGGGTTCGGTCGGTGTGACCGCGACGGACAACCGCCGGTTCGTTGAAGCGGTTCTGTACCGCTACCGGGCCGGGATTCCTTGGCGCGATCTGCCAGAGCGCTTCAGCGATTGGAACAATACCCACCGGCGTTTCAGCCGTTGGGCGAAATCCGGTGTCTGGAAGCGGATGTTTCAGGTTCTGGCCGTCGATGCCGACAACGAATACGCGATGCTCGACAGCACCATCGTGCGGGCCCATCAGCACAGTGCCGGTGCTAAAAAAAAAGACCCCGACGAGGACCAGGCGATCGGTCGCTCGCGCGGCGGATTGAGCACCAAGATCCATACCCTGGCCGACGCACTTGGCAATCCGATTGGCTTCCACCTGACCGGTGGCGAGGTTCACGATCTGGTTGGGGCCGACCATCTCCTGCCGGAAATGCAGGCCGACATGCTGATCGCCGACAAGGCATTTGACGCCGACCAGCGGGTCATCGAGCCACTCGCGGCAGCCGGCAAGACCGCGGTCATTCCGCCAAAGGCAAATCGCCGGGCGCCCCGCAAGTTCAATCGTCATATCTACAAGGAACGCCATCTGATCGAGAACTTCTTTGCCAAGCTCAAGCAATTTCGCGCTATCGCCACACGCTACGATAAGACCGCACGCAACTTCCTCGCCGCCGTTTATCTCACCGCCAGCGCGATTTGGCTGAATTGACGACACGCCCTAGTTAAGCTCATCCGACCTTCCGCCCAAGCGGATCCGGATTGTGGGAAACTGGCCAGAAGCTAGACGGCAAGCATCAGCTTCGGGTCAGAGGGCGGCAACTACAAGGTCGAAGGGAATGACCGAAGCGGGCGCGGAGGCGCCATCATCGGGTGGCACAGAGCGTCCGGTTTAGAAATCCTCCGATGGGTGAGGCTAGGGCCGGGTTGGGTCGGAACCCGAAATTCAAACTGGAGAGAG
>CAVXTC010000015.1:0-87817 GCA_963764525.1 uncultured Pseudomonadota bacterium
TTGATTTCCCGCTGGCCGCCGGGGTATTCCATCTTCCACATCCAGCGCTTGCCGACCACGGAAATCTTCATCGTGCCGGCCGGCGGCTGATATTCGTCCAGGTAAACCCCCGCTCCCCAATAGAACAGGCCGATGAACACGACGAAGGTTGCCACCGTCCAGGCGATCTCGATCCGCCACGTCCGCTGGGCGATATTGCCGCGATCGATCGGGCTGCCGGCGCGGTACTTGATCATGAACGTCCACATCAGCCCGAACACCAGCGCCAGCATCGCCGCGCTGATGAGCAGCAGGCAGATCAGGATGTAGTCCACCTCGGGTGCGAAGTTCGAAGCGGCGGCAAGATGAAAATTCACCGCCGTTACTTTGCCTTCGGCCCGGCCGCGTTTGGCCAGCCCGGGACCGCCGTGTGCCGCGACCTGCCGCATCGCGTCGTCGATCGGAATGTGCACAATGCCGTTCGCCTTATCGACCCAGCCGAACGAATTCAGCCGTTGCAACTCGGCACTGTGAAACCGCGCCCAATCCTCCTGCGGGTCGGGTTGCAGATGCGGTGATGGGAACGCCGCCACGCCCTCGGCGATCCGCGTGTCGGCGGTCGAGTGCGGGAACAAGCCCCAGACCACCAGCCCGACAGTTGCCAGCGAACCGACCAGCAGTACCAGGGCAAAGATGATGCCACGGCCGGTGATGTCGCGCGGTTCGTACCGCGCATTCGGGAGCACGATCTTCTCAGCCATGCTGAAGCACCAGACGTCGCATGACAGGCAGGCGCGGTGCACGCAGCGCAAGCGCTGCCGCCAGCCCGAACACCGCCAGCATGGCAAAGCAGTCCACCCAGGACAGGCTGCGCTGACTGCTCGGGATCACCAGCCACCAGGCGCGCGGAACCTCCGCGGCAATCAGCAGGCCCGAAATCCCCAGCATCCGGCGCCGCGAGCGCTGCACCTGCGGCCACAACAGCAGCAGGAACGGAATGGCAAAATGCACCGCGAAGATAACAGCGGCAACGATGCCCCAGCCGTGCGCGATCCGAACGACATACCACGGCGCGTCGCTCGCCAGGTCGGAGTTCCACACGATCAGGAGCTGCATGAAAACCAGATAGCCCCAGAGGACCAGCAGCCCGAGCATCAGCCTGCGCCAGATCCTCAATCGCCTTCATCTCAGGCGGCGCGACCACCAGCGTCAGCAGTGTCGCGATGGCAAGCGCGAGCAACGTGCCCTCGACCGCCAGGATCATCCCGTAGATAGTGGAGCTGAAATGCGGATCGAGCGACATGGTCGCGTCGATGCCCGCATAGGTAACCGTCAGCAGCAGCACGATCAGCCCGGGCGGCGCGAGGCGGTACAGGCGGCCGGGCTCTTCCCGCCGAAGCGCGCCCAGGATCAACGCCCCCAGACCGAGCCACAGCCCCAGATACAGCACGCCGCGTCCGCAAACGAACGGCACATTCAGATACGCGGTGTTGCCCAGCCCCTTGGCCACCGCCGGCTGCGGCCCAGGGATACAGCGCATGTAGTTCCGCCAGCAACGGAATCGCCGCCAGCAACGCCAGCGGCAGTGTCGTCACCCCCAGCGCAAGCTGCGACCGGATGGCGTGACCCCAGCGTCCGCCGGTCAGCGCGTGGGTCAGCAGCAGCGCCATGCTGCCCAGCGGCCAGCCGATGAAACACGCCGCCGCGGCCAGCCAGGCATGCGCGAACACACGCGGCATGATGATCCAGCCGATCGCACAGCCCACCAGTCCGACAGCGCCGGCGATCCAGGCGGTCCGCTCGGCCCGCGCGCGGGTCATGGCAGTGCTTTCCGCTCGGCCGGCGTAAGATCGGCAGCCGCGACCTGCTGGCTGAGCTGCAACGCCCGGATATACGCAGCTATGGCCCACCGATCGCTCGGCTGCACACGGGCGGCATAGGAATACATGATGCCATGCCCGTCCGTGATGACGTCGTAAAAATGCTGCACCGGCGCGTCGCGCAGGGAGGATTCCTCGTATGACGGAGGATGCGGGAAGCCGCGTTGCACGATCATCCCGTTGCCGTCGCCAAGCTCCGAATGACACGGGGTGCAGTAGATGCGGAACCGCGCCTGCCCGCGCTGCAACAGCGCCAGCGTGACCGGCGGCGCGACCGCCGGCGTGTTCTTGAACTGCACAATCCCGGCCGGCCGCTGCGCCGGCCCAACGGCCGGGGAGTACTGCTTCTGGCGCGGCTGATCGGTCATGTCGTCGCAGCTCGCCAACAGCAGCAGCAGGATCAGCGGGACAATCCCCCTCATGCCGGAACCTCCGCCAGTGCCGGGCCGACTTCCTCGACCGAGTCCGGATGCAACGACCAGATCACCCGCCGCGCCCGGGCCAATTCGGCGTCGTCCTCGCTGTGCACCGCCAGCAGCCACCCGGCACAACTCGCCTGGCGAAGGTTGGCGCACTCGTCCACCGGATCCCACAGCCGCGGCAGGCGGTTGACCATGAGATAGCTGATGAAACCGGCGCTTATGGCGCACAGGACCCCGAACTCGAAAGCGATCGGAACAAAAGCGGGCCAGGAGAACGCAGGTCGCCCGCCCACATTGACCGGCCAGTTGAACACGTCCGCGTAGGTTTCCAGCCCAAACATCGCGGCCGCCCCGAGCATGCCGGCAACGAAGATCCGCAGCGGTATCGGCGAACCGTTTCCCGGCTCGTCGTGCTCCAATGGCTGCGGCGTGTACGTATCGATCGTTCCGATCTGCTCGCTGCGCAGCCGGGACAGCGCATGTTCCAGTGCCGCCTCCGTCCCGAACCCGGCGACGATCGCGCTCATGACGCGTGGCGCTTCAGCAAGGGGCGCATCTCATGCATGGCGATCAACGGAACCAGCCGGACGATCAGCAGCATTCCGAAGAAGAAAAATCCGACCGAACCGAGCAGTGTCGCCCAGTCCCAGTAGCTGCCGTGATAGTTGCCCCAGGCCGAAGGCAGATGCGTGCGGTGCAGGCTGGTTACCACGATCTCGTACCGCTCCATCCACATCCCGACAATCACGCCGGTGGAAATCACCAGCACCAGCCACTGTCGCATGCGCATCCGCCGAAACCACAGAAGCTGCGGCAGGCAGATATTGAATAGGATCGTGCCCCAATAGATGTACCAGTACCATGCCAGTGGTACGCGCAGCGAACATCGTCTTTTCCGCTGCCTCGGCGCCGTACCAGGGTGCCGAACGCATCCATCATGTAGGCATACAGAAGAAACAGGCTGCTGGTCAGCAGCAGCCGGCACAGCACATCGATGTGCCGGCCGGTGATCATCTGCTCCAGGCGCAGCAGACGCCGCAGCGGGATGATCAGCAGCAGGGCCATCGCAAACCCGGACAGGATGGCACCGAATACGAAGAACGGGGGATACTCGGTCGAGTGCCATCCGACGGTTGCGGCCCCGGCGAAATCCAGGCCGACAATGCTGTGCACCGAGCACACCAGCGGCGCCATGATGGCGGCCAGCACCGCATAGGTCGCCCGCAGGTTGCGCCATTCCCGACCGGTGCCGCGGAAGCCAAGCGCCAGAATTCCGTAGAACACCTGTTTGCCGCGCGTGACGGCACGGTCCCGCACGCTCCCCATGTCGGGGATCAGGCCCAGGTACCAGAACAGGACCGAAGCAATGACATAGGTCAGCAGCGCATAGAAATCCCAGATCAGCGGGCTTCGCCATTGCGGCCAGTAGCCCATCGTGTTGGGGTACGGGATAAGCCAGTAGAACAGCCACGGCCTGCCGAGATGCAGGATCGGGAAAATCCCGGCGCAGGCCGCCGCAAACAGCGTCATCAATTCGGCAATGCAATTCGTCGAAGTACGCCAGTCCGCGCGCGTCAGGAAGAACAGCGCGGAAATGAACGTGCCGCCCGAGGCGATCCCGATCCACCAGACGTAGTTGATGATCGCAAAGCCCCACATCACAGGCCAGTCGATGCCCCAGATGCCGACGCCGGCGATGAACAGCCAGAGGATCGACCCGATCAGCACCAGGGTCAGCAGCCCGCAGGGCGCCAGCGCGATCCACCACCACAGGAACGCCCGCTCCCGCAGCGCCAGCGCGCAGATCCGGTCGGTCATGGAGCCCAGTGTCAGGCCGGGCAGCACGACGGGATCGTCGTTGTGCAGCACCACCTTGCCGGCAAGCGTGCCGGCGCCTTCGGCGAATTCGCTCACCCGACCGTCTCCCCGATCCTCGGATTCGGGTTGCGCACCAGCGCCTCATACGTGGTCCGCGGATGCGTGTGCTGGTCCTCCAGCAGCGCGTAATTGAGTGGGCTCTGTTTGCGCTTCGCGACGTCGCTGTCGGATTGCGACTGATCGCCGAAGGTGAACGCCTGAGTCGGGCAGGCGGCCTGGCACGCCGTGCGCACCTCCTGCGGGTAGACCTTGCGGTTCTCCCGGTCGGCGTCGATGCGGGCAACGGCAATTCGTTGCAGGCAGTAGGTGCACTTCTCCATCACGCCGCGCGCACGCACCGTCACGTTGGGGTTCCACGACACCGCCGGCCGCCGCTGCTCGCCGCCGTAATCGTAGAAGTTGAAACGGCGCACCTTGTAAGGGCAGTTGTTAGAGCAGAACCGGGTGCCCACGCACCGGTTATAGACCATCAGGTTCAGCCCTTCGGAATCATGCACGGTGGCGCCCACAGGACACACCAGTTCGCATGGCGCCTTTTCGCAGTGCATGCACAGCATCGGCTGAAAAAAGGTCTCCGGCCGCTCGGCGGTGCCTTCGTAGTAGCGATCGATGCGCAGCCAGTGCATCTCCCGCTCCATCTCCACCTGCTCCTTGCCGACCGTTGGAGTGTTGTTCTCCGCCTGGCAGGCGATCACGCAGGCGTTGCAGCCGATGCAGGAATTGAGATCGACGGACATCGCCCACTCCGCCGGACCGGGCGGTTTGCGGTGATACAGCTCCGGCTGCTCGGGACGCTTCGCGAATTTCTCGTTCTGCTGGAACTCCGTCAGCGTGGCATGGCGCACGATGTCGTCGATGTTATCAAACACCAAATTGTGGTAAATCGTGCTGACCAACCGCGTGTGGCCGCGCGCCTTGTTCACCTGCGCCGCGCCGCCCACGCCGGTCAGCGGATAAAAATCGAACCCAGCCCCGTGCCCGACGCCATTGGCCACGCGCCGCCCATTCCCGAGCCACGCCACCATCGCTTCGGACGCCAGCCCCGGCTGAATCCAGACCGGCACGGGCAACACCTGCTGCCCGACCGCTACATCCACATGATCACCGTTGCTGACACCGAGCTTCTCCGCCATCGCCGGCGAGATCAGCAGCGGATTGTCCCAGGTCAGCTTGGTCAGCGGCCGAGGCAGTTCCTGTAACCACGGGCTGTTCGCATAACGCCCGTCCCACAGCGACGGATCGGGTTGGAACCGCAGCGACAGCCCGGCCGGTGCATCGGCGATCCTGGCCTCGGCCGCCGCCGGCCGCAGCGTGACATTGGCGACCGGGCTGGCGCTGTTCGGCAGCACGCCAGCCGCCAATGCATCGTGCCAACCCTGATCGAAATTTCCTCCAGCCTCGGCCGCCAAGTCTGCTGCACCAGCGACAACGGCGTCGGCGGAAACGCCTGCGTAAACAGCCCCAGCAGCTCGGCCGCACTCATCCCGCCGTACAGCGGCAGTGCCTGCGGTTGTAGAATCGTCGCCGTGCCGTCATGGCCGCGCGCATCGCCCCAGGCTTCCCAGCCATGCGCCATCGGCACCGACCAGGTCGCCGCCTTCGCCGTCTCGTCCGGCTCGCGTGTCAGCGCGAAGCTCAGCTTCACCCGCTTTAGCGCCGCGGCGAACCCGAGCGTCCCAGGCGCGGTAAACACCGGGTTTGCATCCAGGATCAGCAGCGTCGTCACGCGCCCGGCCTGCATGTCGCCGACCAGAGCTGCAAGCGAGTCGCCCATGAGCTGCGGCTCGTGCAAGACCGGCTCGATCAGTTGCAGCGTGGCACCGCGCGCGCCCAGCGCCTCGTTCATCGCATGCACCAGCGCGTGAAGTTCCGGCGGCTGCTCGGGTCCCGCATGGATGAACGCGCGCCCATGATGCGCCTTCAGGTCGGCGATGATTTCGCCCACCCAGGGCGGTGCCGTGCCAGGCGCGGCGCCGTGCAACAGCCCGGCGGCCAGTGCGGCCACCACCTGACGCAATTCGCGCGGCCCGGCAACGAACCGATGATCCGCCACCGAACCCAGCAAGCTTGGCACCGGCTCGATCGCATAGACCCGGCTCATCGCCTGCGTGCGCGTCGGATTGCGCCGGCCGGCGAAATCTCGCGCATAGCGCACCCAGCCGGGTGCCGCTTCAATCAGGTCGCTGTCGATGGCCAGGATCACGTCGGCCGCGTCCAGCCTCGGCACCACATCCACCGCGCGGCCATAAGCGAGCTCGGCACCCTTCGTCGCGTTGTCGCGGTTGATCGGTTCCCATTGGTGCCACCGCGCATTCGGATACGCACGGCGCACCTGATCGAGCTGCGCCGCCACGGTTGGCGAGCCGACCGCGCCGCTGAGGATACGAAAGCCGTCGCCCTTATGCGCGGCGATGTCGGCACGCGCCGCGGCAATCGCGGTCAGCAGCGACTGCCGATCGGATGGCGTGCCGGCCGCGGTGATCGCCATCTCGCGTGACGGATCATAGAAGCTCAGCACTTCCGCCTGGGCGAAGACATCGGTGGCGCCCAGGCTCGATGGGTGGTTCGGATTGCCCTCCACCTTGATCGGTCGGCCCATCTGATGCGTCACCACGGTACCCAGCGCGGTCCCGGCATGGACATGCGCCGTGGCGTAATGGTTCGGCTGGCCGGGTATGATGTCAGGTGGCACGCGAACGGCAGGGATCAGCACGCCACCAGGATTGCCGGCGTAGCAGCCGGTCAGGCCGCTCATGGCAAACGCCGCGCCCATCAGCCGCAGCACCGTCCGCCGGCTGGGCTCCGCCGCCAGCGCCTCGCGCAGGCTCGGAAATTCCTGCGCTGCACGCTCCAGGAACGCCGGATCGCGCTCCATCTCCTGCATGCTGCGCCACTGGCGCGGTTTCACCGGTGACACACGGAGCAGTCCAGCAGGTCGCGGTTGGGGACGTGATATTGCGACAGCAGCGCCTTGGGCGACGGCGTGTCCGCGGTGCGGTGCCATTCGGTGTTGTAGATCTGATCGGCCGGACGCAGCCGTGGCCCGGGATCGGCATGACAATCGATGCAGAACGTCATGGTCATGCCGCTGGCCTTGTAAGTCAGCGACATCGTCGCCACCGCGCCGTGGCACTCAGAGCACCCGACGCCTTTGGCGATGTGGATCGAGTGATTGAAGAACACGTAATCGGGCAGGTTGGTCACGCGGTTCCACACCAGCGGCGTGTCACTGGCCAGACTGTCGCGCACTGGCGCCAGTATCTTCGCGTTGGTCCAGATCTGCGAATGACAGGTCATGCAAACATGGGTCGGCGGCATGCTGCCGGTCACCGCGTTCTCGATCCCGACATGGCGTACCGGCAGTCGAGGCCAAGGCCGCCGACATGATGCTGATGACTGAACGGCACCGGCTGATCGACCACCCAGAAGCTGTTGCGACGGTAATCGGTGCGCGGCCAGCCCCACCACCAGCCGATCCCGGCAAGCACCAGCAGCGCCCCCCCGATAAGTCCCACTTTCGATGCAAGGTTTGCCCCGGGCCCGAAGATCGCCGCCATTGCGCCTCACACCGTCTCGGCGCGAACATGAGCATGCCGCTACCACATGACGGGACTCAAACACGCGTGATGGCGCTTCGCTCACCAGTTTGTGCAACTCTGATCAATCGTCATGCCCGCCCGGAAACCGGCGCGCCACGCCACGCGTTGGCGCCGGTTGGGGCCGCACCAAGGAGGAAATGATATGGCCGGACGTCCGATCTGGCGCGGGCACCTGCGCCTCGCTTTGGTCTCCTGCCCGATCGCGCTGCACACCGTGCATCGCGCCGGCGGAGAGTTGCGATTTCACTTCATCAATCCAAAGACGGGTCACCGCGTCCGCATGGTGACCCTGGATGCGGAGACCGATGAGGAACTGTCGCGCGGCGATCTGGCGCGTGGCTATGAGTTCGAGAAGGACCGCTATGTCATTCTCGATGCGGAGGATTTCGACAGTGCGAAGATCGAGTCCTCCAGCGTACCTTACGATCGATAAATTCGTCGATGCCGGCGCGATCCCGCCGATCTTTTTCGACGCCAGCTATTACCTGGCACCCGACGGCGAGGCCGGGCTGGACGTTTATGCGGTGCTGCGCGAAGCGATCGCGAAATCCGGCAAGGCGGCGCTGTCGCGCGTGGTGATGTCTCGCCGGGAACGCGCGGTGGCGATCCTTCCGATGGGCGACGGCATGGCGCTGCACACGTTGCATGAAAAGCACGACATCTACGACCCCAAAACGCTGTTCGACCCGGTGACGCACGAGGACGCCGATCCGGAAATGGTGAAGCTGGCAACGCAGTTGATCGAACGGCAAACCGCGCCGTTCGAGCCCGCCGACATCGAGGACCGCTACGAAAAACGGCTGCGTGAGGTGATCGATGCCAAGCTGCGTGGCGAAGGCGTCGTCAGCCAGCCGCCGCCCGAAAAGCGGCGCGACAACGTCGTGGACCTGATGGCCGCACTGAAACAAAGCCTCGGCCGAGGCGCCGAGAGTGCGCGCAAGCCGCCACCATCGAAAACGCCGACCAAGGCCGCTGCCGCGCGGCAGCCCACAACGCGCAAGCGGGCGTAATCAGCCGGGCAGCACAGGCATCCTGACCGCTTCATTCCGGCGTTCCCGCATCGCGTCCTCCATCGAGCGTGGGAAGCGGTGCGGCGGAGCCGACACCTTGTCCAGTCGCGCCAGCGCCTCGGCCGGCAACCGCCATCCGCCGGCCCGTAGATTGTCGCGCAACTGCTCGGCGGTCCGCGCCCCGGCGATGGCGCTGGTGATGAACCGCTGATCGAGCACCCAGCGCAGCGCCACCTGGGCCGGCGACCGCCCAAGCTGCCCGGCGATCTCCAGCAGGGTCGCCAGAATCTCGTCGCGGTTGGCGGCGAAGAAGCGCAACGGAAAGCCCCAGCCCTCCGCCGAGCGCGCCCCGGCACGGCTGGTTTCGCCAGGCTGGTACTTGCCACTCAGGAAGCCGCCTCCCAGCGGAGACCACACCACGACACCCAGGCCCTTCAGCTCGCAGACCGGCACGATCTCTTCTTCGATGTCGCGTACCACCAGGCTGTATTGCGGCTGGTAGCATTCGAAACGAGCGAGGTCGTGCGTGTCGGCAATCCACAGCGCTTCCATCAGCCGCCATGCCTCGTAATTGCTGCACCCGGCATAGACCACCTTCCCGGCGGTGATCAGGTCGTCGAACGCCCGCAGCATTTCCTGCAACGGGGTCTGCACATCGACATGGTGGATGTAATAAAGGTCGATGTAGTCGGTGTTCAGCCGGCGCAAACTGTCCTCGACCGCGCGCACGATGTGCAGGCGCGACATGCCGGACTGGTTCGGGCCGGGGCCCATCGGATTGAACACCTTGGTGGCGATCACCGTATCGTGCCGCCGGCCGGCCAGCAGTTCGCCCAGCATCGTTTCGGCGGCACCGTTGTTGTAGCTGTTCGCGGTGTCGATGAAGTTCACCCCGGCCTCGAAGGCGAGCGACAGCATGCGGCCGGCTTCCGCCTTGTCGGCGCCGTTGCCGAAGGTCATCGTCCCCAGGCAGATTTCCGAGACCTTGAGGCCGGACTGGCCCATGCGGCGATAGTCCATCGTGCGTCTCCTGCAAAAAGCCAGTATGGCGCGGCGGGCGAAGCAACACACCTCTCCCGCAAGCGCGGGCGAGGTGAATGGTTCAGCGTGAAACGAGCGCGGTGGATTGCCCGACGGAGGACGTCGGCACTGCCGCGAGATGCGGCCAGCAGGATGCGCCGCACCTCCTCGATCGTTTGCGGGTTCGACTGCGTCGAATGGCCCGAACGGACCACCAGTTCCAATTCCACGCCCGCCAGATGGGCGCTCGAATACCGCACCACTCCGTCATTGCCACCGACCACCGGGCCGTTCCCCTGCACCGCGATGATCGAGTTCGCTGTGATACCAGGCGCGATCGGGATCGGTTCCAGCGCCCGCAGAAATGGGCTCCCGGGGGTCATTCCATAGATGCTGCCCAAACGCGCGCCTGACGCCGCAAATGTCAGCGCATCCCGGTTGCCGGTCAGTATCTCCGCGCCGGCCTTTGCGACCCGAAGCGGTGCGGTGACCAGCCGTCCCACCATCTGGCTGATCGAGAAGGCGGCCACGTAGCTGCCGCGGTGCGGGGTGGCGATGAAGATCACCCGCCGAACCTCCGGCAGCGGACGGACGAAAAACATTCGCCGGAGCAGGTCCCTGGTCGCCGGCGTCAGCGAGAGCTCGTCAAGCGGGCGGCGGCTCAACGCGTCCCACAGGCGCGGGCCGGGATCGATCGCCAGCATCTTCGCCAGCAGACCGCCCTGGCTGTGCCCGATCAGCACCATCCGGCGCAGCGCCGGGTCAGCCGCGTCGCCGCCAAGCCGGCGGATCGCGCCCTCCAGCGCCTCACGCAGCAGCAGGGCCGAATAGGGGATCGGATTGCCGGTCGCGTAGGAAAAAAACCAGAACTCGTAATGATCCGCGATGCGGGGATCATCGAGCAGGTCGTTCAGCATATCGGCCCACCGCGCGGCACTGGAGGCCGTGCCGTGGATGAACACCACTGGGATGCGCCCCGGCGCATGCGGCTCCAGCGTTACCAGCGTCGTCGGCGTGCGGTCGAACAGGTCGCCGAACAGGAAGCCGCGGTACTCCCGCGACCACACGTCCGATTGGGCAAGTCCAAGCGCCAGGGCGGCGGTCTGGTCGTACTGCAGCGGCACCGGCTGCCCGTCTATGGTGACGGAGCGTGCATCGTAAATCGTCCGGACCGACAGCGAGCCGGTCAGGTGGTCGCCGGCGATCTGCCGCCTGGCATCCGGTATCAACAGCAGCGCACTGACCGGAATCCGGAGCCGCGGAGCGACCTGAAAGCCCTGCTCGACCGTTGGCGTCCGTAGTGCGGCGGCCAGTGGCGCGCCAAGGCCAGCCGTCCGGTAGTCGTTGCGCATTCCGGCGACCTTCAGCCAGGCGGTCGGCGCGAAATCATTCAGCTCGCGGCCACCCCACTGCAAACTCGCCGGGTCGATCGTCACGTCCATGGTGCCGAACGGCAGTGGATAGCTGCCGGATCGCAGCACGACCCGGGAACCGTCCGCCGACGCCAGCGCCGAGCTCAGTGACAGGTTGTAAAGATCGCAGGCTTCGCGAAACCTCGGATCGAACGGATCGGGCGGAGCCGACCGGGACCCCGGAAACAGAAACGCATAAGCATAGACCGCGGCGGCAAGATCGTCGGCCTGGTTACCGGTTTCCCGGCCACGCAGGTAACTCATCTCCGACAGCGCAAACAGCTCCGGCGGGCCCCCCTGGCCGGCAACGACAAGCCCGCGCAGGGCGGCGATGGCGCCTTGCTGGTCGCTGTCGAAGCGATCGAGCAGGTCCCACCGGCGCAGCACGTCGCGGGTGCGCTCGCTGAGCCGGTCGCCGGACAGGGCGCTGCCGGCGAACTGGCGATAGGCCGCGCGCTGGTCCAGTTGCGCCACCGAAACCGGCGTCGCGCAGCCACCGGCCAGCAGCAGGACGGCGAATAGTACCGCGGCGATTTGCGCCAAGCGGGGGGCAACGGTCACGGACGTAACCCGCGCGGCGACGGGATGGCGGTATTGTGCGGCTCGCGGTAGAACCCCGCCGATCCTGTCGCGGAGGGGACCATGCCGTTCGATGAAGCCGGCCGGCGCCCAGGGCGTCGTCCATCGCTCAATGTGCTTGGCGGCCAGCTCGACACCTGCTCGATCAGCCCGATGACCGGGTTTTTCCGCAACGGATGCTGCGAGACCAGCCCCGAGGACCTCGGCAGCCACACCGTCTGCACGGTCATGACCGCCGAGTTCCTGGCGTTCAGCAAGGCGCAGGGGAACGACCTTTCGACGCCGCGGCCGGAGTTCGGCTTCGCCGGGCTGAAGCCCGGGGACCGCTGGTGCCTGTGCGCACCCCGCTGGCAGGAAGCGCTGGACGCCGGCGCGGCGCCGCGTGTGGTGCTGCGGGCCACCGAACGCGGCGCTTTGCGGTACTGCGAGATCGAGGATCTCAAGCGGCACGCCGTGGATCTGGCGTGATCACTTCTCGAACTGGATCACCAGCCCGTCGGCGCCGAGACTGAGCGCGACGCCCTCGCGGCGCGGCACCAGGTGCATCTTCACCCCGCTGGTGTTCTCCAGCCACTGCCCGCCCCGAAGCTGATCGTTGATGGCCACCGCACCGGTCTGCACGAGTCCATACAAGCCGGCGAAATCCTCCACGCGGGTCAGCCCGAACACGTTGCCGCGGGCCGACAGCTTGCTGTAGCCGATGCCGCCCACGCCGAGGTTGTGCAGGCGGAACCGATAGCTGCGGCCCTGATAGGTCAGCGTGCCGCCGCCCCAGCCGGCATTGGCGAGCAAGCTGACCTGCGTCTGCTCCAGGGTCACCTGACCGGACGGGACGGCCGGCGCCGCCTGCTGGGCTGCTGCGACGCGGGTACCGGCGATCCAGCACAGCCCGCCGGCCAGCCCGGCGCGCAGGATGGTTCTGCGCCGCTGGACCGGTGCCAGGGGGTCACCACAGGGTGACGCCTCTTTGGCTGCAAGCGTGTCGGTCATGCCGTCTCGTCCTCTCTTTCCGCCGGCCAGGATGGCCGCGGTTGATCACGTCAAATAATAGGTTACGCGGCGGCGGCAGCATATTCGTAGGGGAACGGTTCGCCAACCATCCTCGGATCGCTTCTGCGCACCAAAAGGGAACAGCGGGGCGCAGACCTGGCCGATGGGAAAATCGGTTATGGGCCGTCCGTCGCAATGTGCAATACGCTACCCGAACAGAGCAAGGAAGCAGTCCAAATGAGGTATCCAGCCTTGGCGACCAGTGCCGCGGTGTTCGCGCTGATCTTTGCATCGTCGGCCGGCGCGGTGACATGCGCCAATGGGGTCTATCGTGCGGGATGCACCGGCCCCAACGGGACTGCCGTGGTACGCAAGCCCTATGCTGCACATCCGCCAGCCTACTACCACCCGCCGCGCCCGTCGGTTTCCTGCGCCAATGGCGTTTACCGGGCCGGATGCGTGGGTCCGAACGGCGCCGCGGTCGTCCGCAAACCGTATTGACACTCCGCGATCGAGCCCCGACGCCTCGGTGGGCGGGCCATCGCCGTGGCCCGCACATGCGTGTTCGCGGCAAGGGTGCGGTCCCTGTAGGAGCGGACTGAATGAGCGACGAACGTTCCACGGCCGGGCGAGTGCCGGACCCCGGCATCCGCGCGCTGTTCCGTCGGGAGGCGCGCTGGCAGGCGTGGCTGGATGTCGAGGCGGCGCTGGCACGAGCGCAAGCGGAACTGGGGATCATTCCGGCACAGGCCGCCGAGGCCATCGGCCGGGCGGCGCGGTTGGATTTGCTGGACCCGGCGCGGATCGAGGAAGCCGCACGGCGCACCAGCCATACGATCGTGCCGCTGGTCTGGGAGCTGGCCCGGGTCGCCGGGGAGGAAGCCGGCGGCTGGGTGCATTGGGGCGCCACCACCCAGAATATCACCCAGACCGGCGACCTGATCGTGCTGCGGCACGCGCATCGTGCGTTCCTGGGGCTGATCGGGCAGGCGATGGAGGCGATGGCATCGCTGGCGGAGCGCGGGGCGGACATGGTGATGCCGGGGCGAACGCACGGCCAGCACGCGGTGCCTCTGACGTTCGGATACAAGGCAGCGGTGTGGATCGACGAGACGCTGCGGCATCTGGAGCGGCTGCGGCAGGCGGAGCCTCGGGTGTTCGTGGCGATGTTCGGCGGCGGCGCCGGGACGTTTGCCTCCGTCGGTGCCCAAGGCCCGGAGATCCAGGCGCGGATGGGGGCGCATCTGGGCCTGCAGCCGATGCGTGTGCCGGCGCGGACGGTGCTGGACCACCTGGCCGAGTATGTCGCGCTGCTGGGCCTGCTGGGGGCGAGCTGCGGCAAGATCGGCCGCGAAATCTACACGCTGATGAAGACCGAGTTCGGCGAGGTGGAGGAACCGTGGCCGCCCGGCACCGTCGGCAGTTCCACCATGCCGCAGAAGCGGAATCCGCAGTTATGTCAGGACATTATCGCCGGGGCGGCGGAATTGCGGTCGCTGGTGGGGCTGGCGCTGGAGGCGGCGCAGACCGAGCATGAGGCGGACCGGACCAATACGTTGATGATGCATGAGGCGGTGTCCCGGGCGGCGGTGCTGATGGGGGATGTGCTGGTGCGGGTGGTGGAGGTGCTGCGGGGGTTGAAGCTGGACCCGGAACGGATGCGGCGGAACCTGGACCTCAGCGGTGGGCTGATCATGGCCGAGGCCGTCATGCTGAAGCTGGGGGAGGCGATCGGGCGGCAGCATGCGCATGACGTGGTATACGAGGCGGCGCAGAGGGCTGCGGTTTCGGGAGAGTCGTTCGGGGCGTTGCTGGCCGGGGATGCCCGGGTGACGGCGCATCTGGGGCCGGAGCGGATCGCGGCGTTGCTGGACCCTGTTTCGTATGTGGGGTTGTGTCCGCAGATCGCGCGGGAAGCGGCGGCCCGGGCGCGGGAGGCGGCAAGGGCACTGGGTTCGGTGGTTGAGGTGGCGTGTGGGTCGGTGATTTCGGTCGAACGACAGGCGATTTGGGCGTCGGCGGATCGTACGAGGGGTGGTTCGAGGTGTCACGATTTACGGCGGGGCAGTTTGGGCGCGCCGGGCCTGTACGATGGAGCGTTTTGGCGGGATGCGGGTTGTGCACTTGTGCGGTTGTCGTGGCTGTTTGGTCGCATTGGTCTTAACCATGCGTCAGGGTTCGGGAGCGATGGGATTTTGTCTGCCGCCATTCCCGCATCCGTGTCGCCGGCCTGCGAATCCGACGCATTTGTTTCACGACGTCCCTTTGAACGCAGCGTACCAAGGAGTTTCTCTGCGAACCGGTGCGCTCAGTGAGATTGTGCGGATCCGGTGCCACGTAGGATCCGATCGGATGAACAGGGGGCGTTCGCTCAGGCTCCGATACCAGCAATTCAAGGAGCCGACCGATATGCAGGCGAACCCCGCCGTCTTCGCCCATGACCCTGTTCGACATGACCGGCCGAACGGCTCTGGTCACCGGTGCACGCCGCGGCATCGGCCGATCGATCGCGCTGGCATTCGCGGCACAGGGGGCACATGTCGCCGTGCATCATGCCGGCACGGAGCAGGAGCGACAGGATGCGGACGCGGTGCTTGCCGAGATCCAACAGGCCGGCGGCGTCGCGCATGCGTTTGCCGCGGATTTCGCGCAGCCTGGCGCCGGGTCGCGACTTGCCGTCGCGGTCGTGCAGCAGATAGGTCCGATCGATATCATCGTGCTGAACGCGTCGATCGAGCTGCTTGAGAACTACAACGAAATTTCCACCGAGCGCTTCGATCGGCAGATCGCGATCAACCTGCGCACGCCTTTGGAACTGCTGCAGGCGGTGCTTCCCGGAATGACGGAACGCGGATGGGGGCGCGTGCTGGCGATCGGCAGCGTGCAGCAGGTGAAGCCGCATCCGGAGATGCTGGTCTATGCCGGGACCAAGTCGGCGCAGCTCAACTGGGTCCGCAGCCTGGCGCGGCAGGTCGGCAACCGCGGCGTGACAGTGAACAATCTGGCCCCAGGGGCGATCCTGACCGGGCGCAACAGTCCCCGGCTTGCCGATGCTGATCATCGCGCTCAGGTGGAGCGGCGAATTCCGGCGGGACGGCTTGGCACGCCGGACGACCTTGTCGGCGCCGCGCTGCTGCTGTGTTCGGAGGCGGGCAGCTACATCAACGGCGCCGATCTGTTTGTGGATGGCGGGCTGAGCGTGGCGTGAAGTTCCCCCCTCCCTGGGCAGGTGCACACCCGTCCAACGGCAGGTGGCATTGCACGCGGTGCCCGTCCGGCACCGTGGTATCGGATGGAAGCTCCACCTCGCCGCAATGGACCGCGCGATTGCAGCGCGGGTGAAACGCACAGCCCGGCGTGATCGCCAACGAGCTCGGCGGCTTGCCGGGGCAGGCACGCAAGACGCCCAGCAGGTCAGCTCTCCAGTGTTTCACGCAGCATCTCGAGCGAAAGCCATCGTTCCTCGGCGGCGGCCAAGCGGTCCTGCGCGGCGGCCAACGCCGTGGTCAGTGCACCGAACCGCGCCGGGTCGCGCGCATAAAGGTCCGGATCCGCCAGCACAGCGTTCAGCCGGGCAATCTCCGACTGCAACGCCGCGATCCGCGCCGGCAGGGTTTCCAGCGCGTGACGATCCCGGAAGCTCATTCGTCCCGGCCGGGGTGCGGATTGCGGGCGGGCCGAAGCTGCCGGCCGGGGCTTCGCAACGGCGGGAACCGCGGCGGGCGCCGGCCCTCGCTGGGCCAGCATGTCAGTGTAGCCGCCGGCGTATTCGATCCATCGCCCGTCACCGGCGGCGGCGATGACCGAGGTCACCACGCGATCCAGAAAATCGCGGTCGTGGCTGACCAGCAGTACGGTGCCGGGGTACTCCGCCAGGCGTTCCTGCAGCAGTTCAAGTGTTTCCAGATCCAGATCGTTGGTCGGTTCGTCCAGCACCATCAGGTTGGACGGACGGGCGAAGGCGCGCGCCAGGGTCAGCCGCCCGCGCTCGCCGCCGGACAGCACGCCGACCGGTGTGTTGGCCTGCTCGGGGCCGAACAGGAAGTCTTTCATGTAACCGATAACGTGGCGGGTCTGGCCACCGACCGTCACGGTGTCGCCGTTGCCGCCGGTCAGCGCCTGGCTGAGTATCTGGGCCGGGTCCAGGGTTTCCCGCCGCTGATCCAGCGTGACCTGGGCGAGGCTGGTGCCGAGCCGCACCTCGCCGGCATCGGGCACCAACGCGCCGGTCAGCAGATTGAGCAACGTCGTCTTGCCGGCCCCGTTGGCACCGACGATGCCGACGCGATCGCCACGCAGGATGCGGGTGGAAAAATCCCGCACGATCGTGCGGTCGCCGTATGCTTTGCCCACCAATTCCGCGACCATGACCAGCCGGCCGGACAAGTCGGCCCGGGCGGCTTCCAGGCGCACGGTCCCCGTGGCCGCGCGCTGCTCCTTGCGTTTCTTGCGCAACGCATGCAGGTCGGCGAGGCGTTTCTGGTTGCGCTTGCGCCGGGCGGTGACGCCATAACGCAGCCAATCCTCCTCCCGCGAGATCCGGCGACTGAGCTTGTGGCGCTCGATCTCTTCCTGTTCCAGCACCGTGTCGCGCCAGGACTCGAACGCCTCGAAGCCCTGGTCCAGCGTGCGGGTGATGCCGCGGTCGAGCCAGACGGTGGCGCGGGTGATCCGCTCCAGCAGCCGGCGGTCATGGCTGGTGAGCACAAGGCCGGAGCGCATGCTGGCCAGTTCGGTCTCGAGCCACTCGATGCCCGGCAGGTCCAGATGGTTGGTTGGTTCGTCAAGCAACAAGATGTCCGGCGCGGGGGCGAGCACGCGGGCCAGCGCGGCGCGGCGCAGTTCGCCGCCGGACAGGGTGGTGGGGTCGTCATGCCCGGCCAGACCGAGCTGATCGAGCAGATAGCGCGCGCGATGGCGGTCGGCGTCGGTTGCGTGGTCCAGTCCGTCTTCCACGTAAGCCTGCGTGGTGGCGAATCCGGACAGGTCCGGCTCCTGCGGCAGGTAGCGGATGGTGGCGCCCGGCTGGGCGAAGCGGCGCCCGGTATCGGGCTGGATCAGATCGGCGGCGATGCGCAGCAGGGTGGACTTGCCGGAGCCATTGCGTCCGACCAGGCAGATGCGGTCGCCGGGCGCGACAGACAGCCCGGCGCCGGCCAGCAGCGGCACGGTCCCGAAGGTCAGGCTGATGTCCTGGAGCAGAAGCGAAGGAGGCGGCATGACGGGGGCATACCATGCCCTTTCCGGAAGTCCCCTGCGCCTCTATGATCCGGACCATGGACGATATCAGCCTGACGCCGGAGTTGGCGCAGTTCGCAGCCGAGGCCGTGGCGGCCGGCCGCTACCGTGATCTATCCGACGTCGTTCGCGCCGGGATCAGCCTGTTGCAACGCACCGAGTTGGCACGTGCCGCATTGCTGGCCTCGGTTCTGGACGCCGAGGCAGAAGGCGACCGTGAGGGTTACCTGACGGCCGACGACGTGGTCGCGCGCCTCGAAGCGCGCCTTGCCCGCAGGCCCGACGCCACCGCGTGACCCGCCTGCGGAATACCCCTGCTCGGCCATCGGCGGAACAACCTGCTGCCCGATCCCTTCCGTTTCAGAGGGTCACCGGATTCCCATACCTCCTGGTGTACAACGCATCCCGGCCCGTGCCTCAGATTCTCCGCATCCTGCATATGGCGCGCGACCTGGGCCCGCTACTGGCGGATCTGCCCGACCTAGCGGATCCCGACGCGAAATCACCGCGCTAGCCACGAGCGCTCCGGCGGCTCGGACCAGCGGCATCAGCCCTCGTCGAGGCCAAAATACACACGCGCGACATGCTTGCGCGGCGGCGTTGCCGGGGGCGCGGGCCAACCGGATCTCTTCGAACGGCTTAACGCGGTCCCGGCGCCGCTGGCCGGATAGGGTGACCCCCTGGGGTATGACGCCGGCTGGCGATTGCGGTAGCGTCGTGCGTCAGTTCGCGAAGGAGGACGTCAGATGGCGGGCAACGGGCAAACGGTGATCGAACTCGACAGGAAACGCATGAACGCGATGGCGCAGAAGGACATCGCGACACTGAACGCGCTGCTGTCGGATGATCTGGTCTATACGCATTCCACGGGGCGGCTCGATACCAAGCACAGCCTGATCGGCGCGATGGAATCGGGGCAACGGTTTATAGCGCCGTCGAACCTTCCGAGGTGAAGGCGCAGGACCTCGGCGACGCGGTGGTGCTGACCGGGGCGGCCCATATCCGTGTCATGTCGAATGGAAAGCCGAACGCCTTCCGGGTCCGTTTCACCGATGTCTATGTCAACAAGGGCGGTCGGTGGCAGATGGTGACCTGGCAATCCACACGACTGCCGGACTGAGCGGAGCAACCAATGACCCAATACACCTGGGAACACATCCATCTGCGCAGCCCCGACCCGGAGACGACCGCGCAGTGGTACGAACGGATGCTCGGGGCGCGGATCGTCCGAACGCCGCTAGACGATGGGGCAACGCGGCTCGATCTTGAACTCGGCGGCGGGCAGAAAGTGTTCATTGCGGCTGCCAACCCGAAGCTGGCCACGGCGGCCCCGCCGCAAGCGCCGTATTTCGGGCTGGAACACATCGGGCTGACGGTCACCGACATGGACGGCGCGGTGGCGGAACTGAAGGGCAAGGGGGTGGAGTTCACCACGGAACCCACCACCGTGCGTCCGGGCGTCCGCATCGCTTTCATGCGCGGGCCGGAGGGCGTGCTGATCGAGCTGATCCAGCGCGGATAAAAACCAGAGGGTGATATCCAGGACCGACGGTCGGCGGTAGGTCCGACCGCGACCCTCGGCACAGCCTTGGGGCGGCGCGGATATCAGGTAGCCGCCATCGCGGCAAGCTTGGCGACCGTGTTCATGTTGCGCGCGGTGCCCGCCGTCGCAGCCGGGATGCGTAGCTTCGATCCTGCCATACCGGCACCGTAGCGGACATAAATCTCGCGGCGGCCGAGGCGAAGTTCCTCAGTGTCCGCGCAACCCTCCACACCGTCCAGAGTGGCCGGCGACGTACCTTCGTCCAGGAAGATCGCCGTGACACGGTTGCCCGGCGCATCCGGGAACGGGTTCCGCGCAAGAATTTCCGCCATCTGCTGTGCCGTCCGAACTGCTACGCCGACCGGCTTGCCGGCGTAGGCCTGCAAATGAGACTCGAGAGCCGCCTTCACGCCGCGTTCGCTCCACTCACTTCTGAACACGACATTGCCGCTGGCGATGTAGGTGCGGACGCTCTGGAAGCCGATTGCCTCACAGATCGCCTTCAGGTCGGACATCGGCAGCCTGCCTGTCCCGCCGACATTCACGGCGCGAAGCAGGGCGACGAACGAGACTTTGGAAACGTCTGCTCCTGCTGCCATGCTGCCTAGTACCAAGCGTCAGGTCTCGATCACTGGCCCGCATCCGGCTGGCCGAGAGCGTCGGGTGATTTATCGTGTCCGTTGGAACCTTCGGATTTGTAGCCGAAATGGGCCCGCCGTTCGGCCATCGTCATGTCTTCCCAGCGATGATAGACCCACGGGGTCGCATCCGGCTGCATGGCGGTTATCTTCGGTGCGGCTGAGGCGGGAACCGGCGGCGCCCGTCGCGGCGGCTTTGTCGCGCGGCCCGGGCGCGATGCGGGCGGCGACGGTTGCGGGACTGTCGCTTCGTCCGAAAGTTCTTCTGTCCCCTCGGCCTGGGCCTGACGCAGCGTGCGCAGAGTGGTCTGCATCATGCGCGCCACCGAGGTGGCGTTGGCGCGCAGCCGGGCGGCCATCGCCGGGGCAAGCTCGGGCTGCAACGCGCGACGGAACGCATCCATGATGGCGACATGCGCGGCAATTACCTGGGCCGCGAGCATCGCCTGGAACAAGTCGGTCGGGCACAGCGCCACCAGGGCGAGGCGCGCGACGTGGCGGCGGACCGCGCCGGAGATATCGGTGTCGCCGGCGGGGATGGTTTCGACGATGGTATCAATGAGGCATTCGAGGAAGCCGGGATCGAGCGCGGCGGCGGGGCTGGACGGCGGGGCTGAAACGGACATTGGGGCTGGCGGCCTCGGCGGGGTGGGGACTGCTGGGATGTCCGTGCCCGTTTGAAAAGACACTTTTTCTCCCCGTTAGAAATGTCGCAGCGGGCAAAGTAGAGATGGCATCCCATTCCCCACCAGGGCAGCTTTCCAGTTCGGTTGAGGCGCCTGCTTTCCCGTCCCGGCCTGACAACAGCAGGGCCGCGGCGCGCAGCGGAGGGGATGGGAGGAGCGGAGCCACCCGGAGCCACGCGCAGCGCCCACTTCGGCGCGAGCATGGCGAGGACGGCGAGCACCGGACCTTCCCCGCAGCGAGCACCGTGGCACGCTCGGCTCAGGCCGGAGGAACAGGCGGCGGGCGTGGTTCGCGCCGTCAGGGTTCAGCTGCCGCCTCGCGTTCTGCCGCCACCGCAGCCGCGATCTGGCGGGATGGCCGTCCCTTTGTCGGCTTCCCCGGTGCTTCCAGGTTGTTCGGTGGCCGCTGCCGCGCCGGGTGATAGCGACGCCGGTGCGGCTGGTAGCTGTCCTGGTGCTGCTTCACCATCGCCAGCGCCGCACCAAGCCGCTTGTTTTCCACGATCTCACCAGGTTCCACGGTCTGGATCTTGTCGAACTTCCGAAACGGCAACGAAACCCCTTGGGTCTCAATCATGAACCGGCCGTCCGGATAGTTCACGACATCAACCGTCTTGCGCGCCAGACTGCGGGCAAGCGGCGTCGCATCCAGCATGAGCATCATGCGGTCATAATGCAGGGTCAGGTTCTTCGTGACCGTGCGTTCCTCCCGCCAGGCGAGAACCTCGCTCAGGTCGTCCGCCTCGGTCAGCTTCCGATGCAGGTCTTTGGCGTTCTCTGGATCGCGCCCAAACCGCGTGTTGGACTCGGCCATGAATGCCACCACCCAGGCGTTCGCCGCCTCGATCGTCGAAATGCCGGCAAGTCGCAACTCCTTCACCAGCCGATCCTGCAACGTGCCAAACGCGCGCTCGACGCGGCCCTTCGCCTGCGGGCTGTTGGCGCAGATGATGTCGATATTCAGCTCCGACAGCGCCCGGCCGAATTGCGTGACGCGGTCGCCGCCGATCGCGTCTTTGGCGTTGACGCGAAAGATGCCGTGCTTGTCGCTGTAGAACGCGACTGGCTTGCCGTGCGTCTCCAGGTAGTCCTTCGTCGCGCGGAAGTAATCGAACGCGGACTCGGAGGTGACGAACCGCAGCCGCATCAATCGGCTGGTCGCGTCGTCGACAAACGCCAGCAGAGTGCACATCTCGCCGCGATCCTCGAACCAACGATGTTCGGAACCGTCGATCTGCACCAGTTCGCCCAGACATTCGCGTCGTCGTCGCGGCTGATGCGGGGAGGGCAGTTTGTGGCGGCGATCGATCCATAGCCTATCTGCCATCATCCATTGCCGCAGCGTCTCGACGCCGATCCGCAGACCGTGACGCTCAATCAGTTTTTCCGCGGCCAGGGTGGGCCCGAAGTCGACGTAACGTTCCCGCACGAGGCTCAGCACCGTGGCCCGGAAGCTCTCGCCACGCTTGCGGTTGCTCGGCCGACCGCGTTGGCGCGACGCCAAACCGGCTGGGCCATCCGCCGAAAATGCCCGGCGGAGGCGGTAAATCTGACGCCGACCCAGCCTCGTCAACGTCGCCGCGGCATCAACCGTCAGCCGGCCATCTGCGAGCTCGATCATCACACGCAGCCGGGTCAGTTCCCGATCGCTCATCCGGATCACCGCCGCCACCGCACGTCACCCCGAACGTTCCGACGGCAGTGTGCCTCAGCGACATTTCTATCGGGGACGCGTGTGACGTTTCTATCGAGGGCTTACATGGGATAGCAGGATTATGGGAATTATGTTAAGGAGTTTGTGATTATGGTCCTAGGTGCCCGAGAGTCAGGCTTCAATTCTTTGTGCCGCACGATCCCGGGTGGTTTCGGTCCGCTTCTGGCAGTTAAAGCCGGAAAGCGGACCCTCAAGCTGGACTGGCCTGTTCACCAAGGGACGGTGCGGCCGAGATAATCGAGATATTCCAAGCCGGGCTTGTCCCGCTTCGAAAGGAGCACGTTCACGAGGTTCGGCACGCTCTCTTCGATGCTCAAAGGTGCATCCGGCCCGCCCAGGTCTGTGCGGACCCAGCCCGGAGCCATCACCACCATCGCGCGCGGTGTCCCGGCGTGGCGGGCCGCAAAGCTTCGCATGAACATGTTCAGAGCCGCCTTGCTGCCGCGATAGAGCTCGCGCTGGCCGGTCTCGTTGTTGGCGATGCTACCTTGACCGGATGACATCACGCCGACCAGACCTGTCGCCGCAACGTATTGCTCCAGGCTTTCGATAACACGCATGGGGCTCAGCGAGTTGGTGATCATGAGGTGTACAAAATCTTCGGTCGATACTTCGCCGATCGTTTCCGTCGGATCCTGGTTGGTCGTCCCGGCGTTGACGAACAACATGTCGAACACTCTGCCTGACAGGCGCTCGCGCAGTGCCGCGACCTGATCCGGCTCGCAAATGTCCAGACTCTCGATCTCGACGCGACCTTTGAACTCGTCCGCCAGATCGTGCAGCATCGTTCGGGTGCTCCCGCCTCGGACCGTGCCGACGACGTTCCACCCTTTCTTCAAAAACTCGGCGGCCATGGCGTGGCCGAGACCCCGTGATGCCCCGATGAGAAGGATTGCACGGGCAGGGTCGCTCAAAGCGGCTGTGGGCATGGGCGGAATGTCTTTCGCTGGCGAGATTGACCGCGACTATACGCAATCCATACTACAGACGCCAGACGCATTACATGCAAACTATAGTTGTATTCGACGCTATGTGGGCCGAGGCAGATCGGCTAAGCTCAGGTCGTCGACAATGTGGACCGTAACGTTCTCGTCGCGCTGGATATCTTGCTCGCAGAAGCGGGTCGACAGCGGCGGCTGAGGTCGGTCACGCACTTGCGCCAGCCTCGTCCTTAAGTTCGCGCCTCTGGGGCGTTGCCCCTCCCAGTTGGCAACTATCCGGTAGTTGACGGATGGGGCGATCTATAGTGGAATATTCCAACCTAAACTGCTCGGGGTTGGAATGCCATGGTTGGATCGCCACAAGGAACGTCGAGCGGCGATGACAAAGACTTTTGGGTGGTCATTACAATTGGCGGTGCGACACTCGGAACAGGCTTGTATGCGCTGGTTGCACGAGAATGGGGTTTCGGCTTGTTCCTCACCGTCGGAGGCTTTGCAGTGCTTGCGCTGGCGACCCCTTCCGTCCGCCGGCTAACCGGAGGTTCCTTCCGGTCACGACGTGCCTTATGGGCACTAGGTGTGGTCACGTGGCTTTTCCTTGCTGTCAATGTGACTCTGACGATCTATCCGCTGCACCCGCCGACTTCTACGCACAATTCTGACCAGAGCGACACCACGATTGGGAACTTACAGGCGCAATTGAGCGCAGCACAGCAACAGTTGCAGAAGGATGGGCGCCGTATGGGCCCTCTTAGTTTAATCAACCTTTGGCATGCACTTACCCAACCCGGCGAACTCAAGCACATGCCAAAATCATTAGCTGTTATCAGTCCGACCTCCGGTAATGAGCAGTTGGCGCATGATCTACTCAATTTGCTGGGGTACAGCATCTTCCGGTAGCAACGGCGGCCAGATTGTTGGGGTCCAGCCACCGGATTATAAACGCGACCAAGACGCTCCTAAGCTAAAAGGAATAGGAGATGCTGGACTGACAATACACGGGAGGAATGCACCGGGAGACCTTTTGATTGCAGCCTTCCAAAACTGTTTCGTTATTCACCAGACAGCCGAGATACCTACCGGCCTTCTGGATTATTATCATCGAGTAAATCCGAATACTGCCTCGATAGGATCAATTATATGGATAGAGATTGGTCGGGGCTTGCCATGGAAGCATGGCCTATCGTGCAACGAATAACAACGGATCGGGTTGCTATTCAAGAGGCAATTCCAATTGCACATGTTTTTGTTGGCTGGCGCCGTCCGACTTTGGCTGGACCGGCCGCCAGTCAGCCCGTCTCAGCATCTTCCTACGGCTTCGCCGAAGATGTCTGGGTTCTCTCGGTTGTAATATCGCCACTCAAATTCGGCAACGTAGAGCGGCAGATACTTGCGGCTGACGTTGTGGAATGTCCCCATGATGCCGCGCTTCAACAGCGACCAGAATCCGTCGATGGTGCATGTGTGCACATGGCCGCGCACGTATTCGCCACGGCCGTGAGTGACATACTTGTGCGGCATGCGCTTGCTCAGCCGATGATAGACGCCCAACTCGTCGGTGGCAACCAAATCAACCTTCTCGGAAACGGCCGCGTTGACAAACGAGTCGGCAGTTGCGGTATCGACATTCGCCACGACGCGGGCAACAACGTTACCCTGACGCTCAATGGCGCCCATGACCGCGACCTTGCCAGCCCCGCCGGTGCCAGGGGTCCGCTTATCCCTATGGCGGTTCTTGTTCTTGCCGTCAACGAAGGTCTCATCGACCTCCACGATGCCTATCAGCTTACGGAACTCGGGATCGGCCAATGCGGCGCGGATGCGGTGCGTCATGTAAAGTGCGGTCTCATACGAGCCGAAGCCCATCATTCGCTGGATTTGCAGGCTGCTGATCCCCTTCTTGCTGACCAGCATCAGGTAAATGACTTTGAACCATTGGCGCAGGCCGACCTTGGTATCCTCGAAAATCGTCTCAACCAGGACGGAGAACCGATAAGCGCCCCCCTTTCGGCAATCTGGGCATTCCCAATGGAACGGCCGGCTGGGCAGCGCATAAACGCGGTCGGAATCACAGCGGGGGCAGCGTACACCGGTGGGCCAGCGGCGACGGGCGAGGTACGCCTTACAGACATCATCGGTGGGAAACAGGGCCTCCCATTCTTTGACGGTCATTTGCGGCGTGAACTGCAGATTGGCCATTTGGAAGGCTTCCATGCTTGACGGAGAAGGTTATGGCACACCCTGAGGTATCCGTCAATAGGCAGATAGTCGTCACCCGTGGGGTGGGTCGCGGGCATACCGAGCGGGAACCCCGGCCGACTGGGGTGGTTTCTGGTTCAATCGTTCGGCGGCGGCCGTTGCATCCCCTCCCTCAAGGGGAGGGGGTGAGGATGCTCGTTTTCAGCTTCCGATCGAAACAGTGATAACCGTAGGCCCCGGTCTATGCACCCACAGCCGGCGAGAGGTTGGAGCCGCAAACCCCTCCCACGAGGACTACCAAGACGAAGGGGAAGTGTGGCACGCCTCAGCGTTACGTGTCGGATGCCGCGGCGACGCCGATACAGGTGTCGAGTTCCCGGCGCAGGCCCAATGCCTCCCCCACCGTCATCTCGACGAACATGCGACGGATCGAGCCATCCTCCCGCTCTCGCCGCAAGCGGACGAACACCGCACCGGGAACCGCCTGAACGGCGATTTGCTCGGCCTCAGCTTCGACATCGATTACCGGACTCGAATCGGGCATCTGCGGCAATTCCGTCCACATAGGCTCACGATTCCGTGAGCGTGCCACACAAGCTCCGATGTTGCAACACGAAACGTGAGCTACCGGGGGCATTCTTTCGAGGCATCCCTTGATTGAGCGGTCGCTTCGATGGTGACTCAGTTCCAATCAGGCGACCCGATGATATCCGTAAAGGTAAGCCGCAATGTACGTCCCGAGCACCCCAAGGGCGAACCCGGCGGAAAACACATTCAGGCCGTGCAGCCGGGGCGTCCCTGCTTCCCATGCCATGCCGTTGACTATGGCGAGAACGATGACGACGCCTATTCCGTAAGCGGTTAGCGTACGCATTTCACAATCCCCCTTTTTCCTTTCGCCCCGTATTTTCAAATTGCGGCACTGCCGTCGGTTCGCCCGCCTTGCGCCGGCGTTCATGCCACGCCTGCATCAGTTGCAGCACCGTCGCCGCGGTCTCCTCGATCGAGCGGCGGGTCACGTCGATCACCGGCCAGCCTCGCCGATTGCACAGCCGCCGGGCCCAGAGCAACTCGGCCTTCACCGCTTCCTCATCGACGTAATCGGTGCTGTTCTGCCGCATCAGTGCGGCACTGTCGTGCGAGGCGATCAGCCGCAGCCGATGCCGCCTGATCTCGATCAACGCCGGCGCCTCCAGCGTCAGCCCGATCACCGGTACGGCGGCTTCGCCGAAAATCGTCGTCGGCTCCGGTAACCCGGGCACCAGCGGAATGTTCGCCGCCTTGATCCCCCGATTGGCCAGATAGAAACAGGTCGGCGTCTTGGAACTGCGTGAAACGCCCACCAGCACGACATCGGCTTCCGCCAGGCCGGCTGGTGATTGCCCGTCGTCATGCGCCAGCACGTAATGCATGGCGTCGATCCGCTGGAAATAATCGGCGTTCAGCACGTATTGCCGCCCCGGACGGGCGCCGGCCTGCTCTCCGATCAATTCCTGCAACAGGTTCATCACCGGATCGAGCACATTCACGACAGGCACGTTCAGCCGCTGGCAGGTGCCGTCCAGATCGGCCCGCAGCGCCTTGTCCACCAGGGTGGAAAGCACCGGCCCGGGATCTGCCTCGATCCCCTCCAGCACGCGATGAAGCTGGAAACGCGTGCGGATCAGGCTCCAGCGATGATACGCGATCTGCGCGTGCTCGAACTGCACCGTGGTCGCCCGGGCGATCGCGTTCAGCGTCTCGCCGGTCGCGTCGGAGACAAGGTGCAGGTTGATCCGGTCAGCCACCATCCGACCACGATAGCGGCTTTTCCTCCCGACGGCATCCGCCGCTTCAGGCCGGTGTGAGTCGCGGGGATAAATCGCGTCGGTTGCAGCGATACCGCTCCGGCAAAACGAAGACCGGGGACAAAACAGCACAGCCGTTGGAACTCGGGACAGACTTGCTCCCCCCGAACTGTATTTGCGGGCAACCGCGATTGATGCTGAAAATCCAGGGCGCTGCTTTCCTTCCCTGCTGTGGACGAATGGCTCACGGATTCGCGAGAGCCGGGTACCCCGGTTTGAGCACCCCCATCTACTCCTTCATCACCTTTCCTTTATTCCTTGATCTGTTAAGCGGAGTCATGGCGAAACGGGCAAAGAAGCTGCTGCGGGTATTGGCAGGCGAGGCTGTGTGGCCTCCGCCGATCTGGCTGATGCGCCAAGCCGGCCGCTACCTGCCGGAATATCGGGCTATCCGGGCGCAAGCCGGCGACTTCATCACCCTGTGCACGACGCCGGCGCTGGCCGCCGAGATTACCCTGCAACCCGTGCGTCGCTTCGGCTTCGACGCGGCGATCCTGTTCAGCGATATCCTCATGCTGCCATGGGCGCTCGGGCACGGACTCGCCTTCAAGGAGGGCGAAGGTCCGGTGCTGCCGCCGTTGCGGGATGCGGCAGGTGTCGCGGCACTCGATCCCGGCCGAGTGCCGGAGGCGATCGGACCGATCCTCGATACCGTGCAGCGAGTCGCCGCGGCGTTGGAATCGCAGCACCCGGACGCGGCGCTGATCGGCTTTGCCGGGGCCCCGTTCACGGTCGCCTGCTACATGGTGGAAGGCGGCGGATCGAAGGACTTCGCCGCTGTGCGGGCGATGGCCTGGCGCGATCCGGTCTTGTTCAGTCGGCTGATCGAGGTTCTGACCGAGGCCACGATCCTGTATCTGACCGCGCAGATCGAGGCCGGGGCCGAAGCCATCATGCTATTCGATTCCTGGGCCGGCCTGCTTCCGCCGGCCCTGTTCCGGGATCATGTGATCGCGCCCACACGCCGTATCGTGGCGACATTGAAGGCGCGAGCCCCTGACGTGCCGGTGATCGGCTTTCCGCGCCTGGCCGGGCTGATGCTGGGCGAGTATGCCGTGCAGGTCCGCGCTGATGCCGTGGGGATCGATACCTCGGCCGATCCCGCCATGGCCGCGCGCGTGGTCCCTGGCCGGGTTGCGTTGCAGGGCAACCTTGACCCCCAGGCGCTGGTCGTCGGCGGTGTCGCAATGGAAGCACAGGTGCGCTCGATCCTTGCCGCGCTGCGCGACCGCTCGTTCGTGTTCAACCTGGGACACGGCATCGTGCCGCAAACGCCCCCGGCGCACGTTGCCGAACTGACGAGGCTGGTGCGTGCCGCTTAAGACGAAGCCGCGCGTCGCAATCGTGCTGTTCAACCTCGGCGGGCCGGATCGTCCGGAAGCGATCAAGCCGTTCCTGGTGAACCTGTTCAGCGACCCGGCGATCCTGCGGGTCCCGTTCTTCGTCCGTCCGTTCCTGGCACGGCGCATCGCCGCCGCCCGGCTGGAGCCGGCGACGGTCAACTACGCTCATCTGGGTGGCCGTTCGCCGTTGCTGGAACTGACTCGCCAGCAGGCGCGGGCATTGCAGGCAGCATTGCCCGAACTGGACGCGAAATGCTTCGTCGCGATGCGCTACTGGCACCCGTTCAGTGAGGAAACGGCCCGCGAGGTGAAGCAGTGGAACCCTGACGAGTTGGTTCTGCTGCCGCTGTACCCGCAATTCTCCACCACCTCGACCGGCAGTTCCCTGGCCGCCTGGAGAGAGGCAGCCACCAAGGTCGGGCTGGTCGTGCCGGTCACCGCGCTGTGCTGCTATCCCGACGCACCGGAATATGCCGCCGCGACCGCCGCCCTGCTGCAACAGACCTGGGAGACCGCCGAGCAGCACCATCCCGGCCGCGTCCGCATCCTGTTCTCGGCCCATGGCCTGCCGGAGGCGATCGTCCAGGCCGGTGATCCCTACCAGTGGCAGATCGAGCAGACCGTTCGTGCCGTGCTGCATGCGTGGGGCCGCCAGCCAACCGACTGGGCGATCTGCTTCCAGTCGCGTGCCACGCCAGAGAAATGGCTGTCGCCGAGTACCGATCAGGAGATCGAACGCGCCGGACGTGACGGCGTCGCCGTCGTGGCCGTGCCGATCGCGTTCGTGTCAGAGCACTCGGAAACGCTGGTCGAACTGGACATCGATTATCGCGCGCTTGCGGAACGCTTCGGCGTCCCTGGCTATTTCCGGGTGCCGGCGCAGAACGCCGATCCCGGCTTCATCGGCGCATTGGCAACTATCGTGCGGCACGCCCGCGCCGCCGGTCCGGGCCTGTGCAGCCACGCCGGCGGCCGCATTTGTCCGGCGAACTTCGGTGCCTGTCCTCTCCCGCCAGCGGGAGGGGCGAAGAAGTGACACTGCGGCTTGTCATCTTCGATTGCGACGGCGTGCTGATCGACAGCGAACCCGTGGTCAACCGCATCGTCGCAGCAGAGCTGACGCGCCTGGGCTGGCCCATGACCACGGAGGAAAGCTGCGGGCGATTCCTTGGCCTGGACATCGAAGCGATGGTGCCGCTGATTGAAGTGGCACTACGGCACAGGCTTCCGGCACGATGGACAGACACGATGCAGGCGCGGATCGTCGCGGCGCTGCAGAACGACGCGCCAATGGTGGCCGGCGCGCGTGAGGCACTGGCCGCGGTAACGGCGCTCGGGCTGCCCTGGCGCGTCGCCTCCAATTCCTCGCATGAGGAGATGGCGGCGAAATTCGGTCGCAACGGGCTGCTGCCGACAGTCGCCGGACGGCTGCACAGCTTCACCGACGTGCCGTCCGGCAAGCCGGCGCCGGACCTGTTCCTTGCCGCAGCGGCGGCCGAGGGCGTGCGCCCGGCCGAGTGTCTGGTAATCGAGGATTCCGTGCCCGGCGTGCGCGGCGCAATTGCCGCCGGCATGGACTGCCTGGGTTACGCGCCTGATGGCGACGGCGCCGCGCTGGCCGGGGCAGGTGCGGTTCCGTTTCACAGCATGTTCGAGCTGCCTGGACTGCTGCACACGGCTGTTCTGGCATGACGATCGGCTGGCTCGCGCCGTTCTATCTCTGGACCAAGGCACTGCACATCATCGCAATGGTCGCCTGGATGGCGGGGATGTTCTACCTGCCGCGCCTGTATGTGTACCATTGCGAGACGCCGGCGGGCTCAGCCGCCAGCGAGCGGTTCAAGGTGATGGAACGTCGCCTGCTGAAGCAGATCGTCAATCCGGCGATGATCGCCACCTTCCTGTTCGGCATCCTGCTGGTGCTCACCCCGGGGGTGCTCGACTGGTCGGCGGGCTGGTGGCACGTGAAGCTCGCGGCGGTGCTGGCGATGGCCGGCCTGCATGGGGCATTTGCACGCTGGCGGAAGGATTTCATGCACGACCGCAACCGCCGGCCGGCGCGGTTCTACCGCATGGCCAACGAAATCCCGACGCTGCTGCTGGCGCTGATCGTGATCATGGTGATCGTGCGCCCGTTCTGACCCCGGCTCTTTTTTTGCACGCCGCGGCCTCTTGACTTGGCGCCGGCGGCGCGCCACTTGGCGGCCTGGAGACCGTTGACCAAAGCCGGTGGCGCATCCTGGGCCCCGGTTCCCCTCCTTCCCCCCGCGGCGATCAATCGCCGCATCCACCCATCAGACGGGACAGACACCGGATTCCGGTGGTCACTGATACGTATCCAAAAACCGGGTTCGCATCCCCAGTTCCGTCGCCCAACCAAGAACGCTGAGGCGTCCACAGATGCATCTTGCCGAACTCAAGGCGAAATCCCCCGCCGACCTGTTAAGCTTTGCCGAATCGCTACAGATCGAGAACGCGTCGTCGCTGCGCAAGCAGGACATGATGTTCGCGATCCTGAAAAACCTGGCTGAGAACGACCAGGCCATATCAGGCGAAGGCACGCTGGAGATCCTGCCCGACGGATTCGGGTTCCTGCGCAGCCCGGAAGCCAACTACCTGCCCGGCCCGGACGACATTTACGTCAGCCCGAGCCAGGTGCGCCGCTTCGGCCTGCGTACCGGCGATTCGGTCGAAGGCCAGATCCGCGCCCCCAAGGACGGAGAGCGGTACTTCGCCCTGCTGAAGCTCAATACCATCAATTTCGAGCCGCCCGAGGCGGTGCGCCACCGGATCAACTTCGACAACCTGACGCCGCTTTACCCGGATGAGCGGTTGAAGATGGAGGTGGAGAACTTCCAGTCGGTGGCGAAGGGTCCCGGCAAGGACTTCACACCGCGGGTGATCGACCTGATCAGCCCGATCGGCAAAGGCCAGCGCGCCCTGATCGTGGCGCCGCCGCGCACCGGCAAAACGGTGATGCTGCAGAACATCGCCTTCGCCATCGCCGCCAACCATCCCGAAGTGTTCCTGATCGTGCTGCTGATCGACGAACGCCCGGAAGAAGTCACCGACATGGCCCGATCCGTGAAGGGCGAAGTCATCAGCTCCACTTTCGACGAACCGGCGACGCGCCACGTGCAGGTGACCGAGATGGTGCTGGAAAAAGCCAAGCGCCTGGTTGAGCACAAACGCGACGTGGTGATCCTGCTGGACAGCATCACGCGTCTGGCGCGGGCCTACAACACCGTGGTGCCGAGCTCCGGCAAGGTGCTGACCGGCGGTGTGGACGCCAACGCCCTGCAACGACCGAAGCGCTTCTTCGGCGCCGCACGCAACATCGAGGAAGGCGGCAGCCTGACCATCATCGCCACCGCGTTGATCGACACCGGCAGCCGCATGGACGAGGTCATCTTCGAGGAGTTCAAGGGCACCGGTAACTCGGAAATCATCCTGGACCGCAAGCTGTCCGACAAGCGCAGCTTCCCGGCGATCGACATCACCAAGTCGGGCACCCGCAAGGAAGAACTGCTGGTCGAGAAAAGCACGCTGTCGAAGATGTGGGTGCTGCGCCGCATCCTGAATCCGATGGGCACCGTGGATGCGATGGAGTTCCTGCTCGACAAGCTGAAATACAGCAAGACCAACAACGATTTCTTCGATGCGATGAACACGTGACGACCGCCGCGGAACGTGACCTCCCCTCCCCTTGCGGGAGGGGGCTGGGGGGTTTCCCCCGGTCATCAGCCCCGCTGTCGAAACCGCCCCGGCAAATTCTGCCGACCCCGCGGCCCCGTCATTCCCCCCCGTCATTCCCGCGCCCCCCGTCATTCCCGCGAAAGCGGGAACCCAGGCCCGCAACACCGGAGCAGCCCGTGAATTCCCGCTTTCCGGCGGGGATGACGCCGATTGGCACGGCCAATGCACCGATCGTGCATGATCGAAGCAATAACCGTCATCGGCGACCTGCTGCGGCCCAATGGCCGCGGGCAGCCGGGCGGCACGGACCGGCCCACCCTGTGGCTGTTCAATGCCCTCAAACGCCAGCTTGCTCTGGTCGCCGGGCTGCCGGTCGAGCCGCTCACCCCGACCACCAGCCCGGAACTGCGCGACTGGATCGGATCGTTGCGTCCGGCCGCAATGGCCGACGCGCACTGGGCATCGATCTATCACGATCTTTCGTGCTCAACCCTGCTGCCAACGCACGTGCTCGACCGTCTGCGCCGCCGCTTCTGCGTCGGCTACGAGTTGCCGCCCTGGCTGGTGAGGGTGCTGGACCGGCACGAAATCCCCTACATCGATCTGCGTCTGCACCCGGTCCGCTTCCTGGATGATCTGATCTTCGCCGCCCGTGCATCGCGCCCGGAAACCCAGGCCGCGCTGCTCGATTTCGCGATGCCGGAGACCGAAATCATCGCCACCGCCGGCCTGCGCGAGGCGATGTGCCAGTTCATCTCCGAAGCAACCGTTCCACATGATACGCTGCTGGTGATCGGCCAGCGTCCGTTCGATTCCAGCCAGATCGTCGATGGCGGCTTCTTCGACGCGTTCCCGCTCGCGGCCGAGATCCACGCCATCTGTCAGCGCCACCCGGCGGTTATTCTGAAACCGCATCCGCTGGACCGCGAGCACAGCCTGCTGCTGGTGGCCGCCGCCACCCCGGGGCGGCCGGTGAGCGTGGTCGCCGACAACCTGTATCGCATGCTGTCGCTGCCGCAGATCAGCACGGTGCTGACGGTCAATTCCAGCGTCGCGCACGAGGCGCCGTATTTCGGCAAGCGCGTTCACACCCTGGCGCCGCTGCCCATGCGAATCGCCTGGCGCGGTGCGGCGTCAGAGCCCGATGCGCACGTCTCGCTCGATGATCGCGTGCTGACGCCGGATTTCTGGCGCCGCGTGCTGGCCCCGCATGCCGGCGTGTCCGCGCCGGACGGGATGCGCCTGCGCGCCAAGCCAAACCGGCTGCGCATCGCGCTGGATAGTTTCTGGAATTACCAGGAGATCGACACAGATCGGATTCCTCGAGCCGGGGCGGCCACACCCGGGGGCCGGGAACGTAACGGTTGTCTCTGAATTGACCGCGCCGCTGCCGGTCATTCACTTAAACCGGAGCTCCCCGGGCCGTGGCGGGAATCCCAAATACTGGGCGGGAACCGCTGGGTGCCGTAAGTTTTACCAAGCGGCGAAAAGGTTGACGTACGCGAGAGGCTCGCGGCCTCGATGTAGGTCGGATAAGCGCAGCGCAATCCGCCGTGACGGTGGCGGAATGCGCTGCGCTTTTCCGCCCTACCGTGCACGCATGACCGGCCGTGGAAGAGTCACTCTTTTCGACGTTTGGTATTAGCGTGCATCAATCTTATCGGCGGAACCGGAACCGGAACCGGAAGCGGGAGATGACGATGCGGGCGCTGCAATTTCGTGAATTCGGAGATCCGTCGAAACTCAGGCTGATCGATCTTCCCGACCCCCGGCCGGACCCGGCCATCGCGGTCGTACGGGTCCAGGCTGCCTCGGTGAACCCAAGCGACGTCAAAAATGTCGAAGGCGCGATGGAGGGCACGACGCTGCCCCGCGTGCCCGGGCGCGACTTCTCCGGGGTGGTGGAGAACGGGCCCGATGGCTGGGTCGGTGCCGAGGTGTGGGGCACTGGTGGCGATATCGGCTTCACGCAGGACGGCACCCACGCCGAGCGGATCGGTATCCCGATCGATTCACTCGTGCGCAAGCCGCGCAACCTGTCTCATGAGGTTGCCTCGGCGATCGGCGTCAATTTCATCATTGCGTGGCTTGGCACCATGACGTACGCGCAATTAGTTACAGGGGAGACGATCGCCGTCGTGGGCGTGGGTGGCGGGGTCGGCGGGGCGGTGACCCAGCTTGCCAAGGCTCAGGGGGCGCGGGTCATCGGGGTTGACCGCAAGCCGCCGCCACCCGAATCACCTGCTGGCCGCCTGATCGACGACTTCGTGTCGAGCGACGGCGACCTGCCCGCCGAAATCAGGAAGCTGACCGGGGGTACCGGGGCGCAGGTGGTTTTCGATGCGGTGGGCGGCGTTCTTTTTGAGCCATCGCTGCTGTCGCTCGCCCGGCATGGCCGTCTGATCGAGATCAGCAGCACGGGCAAGCGCCGCGTTTCGTTCGACGTGGTCCAGTTCTACCACAATGAGAGCCGCATCTTCGGCGCCGACAGCCGCAAGCTTGACGCGCGGGAATCGGGGAGGCTGCTCGCCGGCCTGGTGCCGGGCTTCGAGAGCGGGACATATCTGCCGCCGGCCATCGCCCGGACCTATCGGCTGGAAGATGGTGTCGCGGCTTATCAGGCGGTTGCCGAGGGAACCATCGGCCGGGTTGTGATCTGTCCCTGAAGGCACCCATCCCGCCATGCGCAATCCCGGACTCTCTCAACTTCCGGTGACGCCCGATCCGCGGCGGCGCGGCGCGACCATCTTGCCTGCCCGAGCATTGCGCCGGCAATGTGCGGCCGCCGCCGCCGACCATCTGGAGCCCCGCATGACCGATCCGACCGGCCCCCTCAAGGGGCTTCGCGTGTTCGACCTGACCCGCGTACTCGCCGGACCGACCTGCACGCAGATGCTGGCGGATCTCGGCGCGGACGTGATCAAGATAGAAAAACCCGGCAGCGGCGACGACACGCGCGGTTTCGCACCCCCGTTCATGCCGGGGACGCAGGAGAGCGCCTACTTCACCGGTGTCAACCGCAACAAGCAGTCTGTCACGCTGGACATCGCGCGCCCCGAGGGGCAGGCGATCGCCCGCCGCCTGATCGCCCAATGCGATATCCTGGCGGAGAACTTCAAGGTCGGCGCGCTGGCGAAATACGGGCTTTCGTATGAGCAGCTTCGTGGTGACTTCCCGCGGCTGATCTACTGCTCGATCACCGGCTTCGGGCAGACCGGGCCGTATGCGCCGCGCCCGGGCTATGACAGCCTGATCCAGGCCATGGGCGGCGTCATGAGCCTGACCGGCGAGCCCGAGGGCCTGCCGCAGAAGGTCGGGGTCCCCGTCGCCGATCTGTTCGCCGGACTGTATGGGTGCATCGGCATTCTGGCAGCGCTGCGCCATCGCGATGCAACCGGCGAGGGCCAGCAGATCGATATCGGCATGCTGGATACCCACGTGGCGTGGCTGGCCAACCAGGGAATGAACTACCTGGCAACGCGGGAGAACCCTGCGCGGCTCGGCAACCAGCATCCGAACATCGTTCCGTATCAGGTGTTTCCGACCGCCGACGGCTATATCGTGCTGTCGATCGGTAACGATCCCACGTTCAAGCGGTTCTGCGAGAGCTTCGCGCTGGAGCACCTGCTGGAACACCCGCACTTCGCCACCAATGCGGCGCGCGTGCAGAACCGCCAGCTTGTTACCGACACGCTGACACCGTTACTGCGACAGCACGGGACCAACTGGTGGGTGGAAAGACTGGAATCGCTGAAGATCGGCTGCGGCCCGATCAACAAGCTGTCGGAGGTGTTCGCGGACCCGCAGGTGAAGGCGCGTGGCATGGTGGTGGAGATGCCGGGCCACGGCGGGACGAACGTGGCGGTGATAGCCAATCCGGTGCGTCTTTCGGCCACGCCGCCCGACTACCGCATCGCTCCGCCCCGCCTGGGGGAGCATACCGATACGGTGCTGGCGGAACGGCTGGGGGTGGGTGCGGAGGAACTGGCGGGGTTAAGGGAGAGGGGTGTCATTTAGGAGATCTACTCGCCTCCTCCGATCCGAGCGCCTTTCTCTGCGACAGAGCGTTTCATCAGCAGCACGACGAACACAAGCGCGACCATGACAACGGCCAGCACCCAGAACACATCGAAGTAGGCGAGCGCCGACGCCTGTTGCTGGCGCAGGTTTGCGAGCGTCTGCAAGGCCAGTTGCTGCGCGGCGACCGGATCGCCGGTCTGTTGCAGGAACGGTGCGGACGCCTGATCAAGGAAGGAACGCGCAGCCGCGTTGAAGGGATCGAGCCATTCGCCAAGACGGAGACTGTGGAACTGGTCACGGCGCTCCTGCATCGTCTGCGCCAGCGAGGTCCCGACGCTGCCGCCCTCGTTGCGCAGGAGGCTCAACAGACCGACCGCCGCCCCGCGCAGCGCGAGGGGCGTATAGAGGTAAGCCGCCACGTTTGCGGGGGCGAAGCACATCGCAAGCCCGACGATCAGCACCACCCGCGGCCAGACGGCCTGGCCCGGACTGATGTCCAGGTTCATCTGCGACATCCAGTAATTCCCCGCGGCCATGGTTAACAGACCGGCGGCAATCACCCACCGTGCATCGGTTCCACGACCGAGCGTGCGCCCCACGAACGGCATGGCGACGACGGCAAAGAAGCCGGCCGGCGACATGACCAGTCCGGCATTCAGTGCATCGTAGCCGAACAGCGACTGGAGCAGGGCAGGCAACGAGGTGCTGGCAGCATACAGCACCGCGTAGGCGCCAAAGATGATGATGCAGCAGGCGATGAAATTCCGTTCACGCAACGGGCGGAAATTGACCACCGGATTCGGATGGCGCAATTCCCAGAAGATCAGCCCGGCCAGGCCCACCGCGAACAAGATCGCCAACGTCTGCACACGCCAGAACGGGTCGCCCAGCCAGTCCCATTCCTGGCCCTTGCTGAGCATCACCTCCCAACAGACCATGACGATGACCAGCAGCGACAGGCCAATGCCGTCAAAGCTGAACGGTCGCCGCCGCAACTCCTTGCGCTCTGCCGTGAGGTAATCGGGGTCCCGGAGTGTGATGGCACACGCACCCAGGGCCAGGAGGCCGATGGGGACGTTGATGAAGAACACCCACCGCCAGGAGTAGCTGTCGGTTATCCAGCCGCCGAGCGTCGGACCGACGACGGGCGCGATCAGCGCGGCAAAGCCGAACAGCGTCATGGCCATGCCTTGCCGCTCGACCGGGAAGGCGTCCAGCAGCACGCCCTGGCTCGACGGCTGAAGACCACCGCCGGCAAGACCCTGGATCACGCGGAACAGGATCAGTTGCCCGAGCCCCGTCGCCACGCCGCACAGTCCGGACGCGAGGGTGAAAACGGCGATGGACAGCAGGAAATAGTTGCGGCGCCCAAGATGCGCGATCAGCCAGCCGGTGATGGGCAGGATGATCGCGTTTGCGGCAAGGTAGCTGGTGATGACCCATTCGCCGTCATCGACCGTGGCCGACAGCCCGCCTGCGATATAGCGCAGCGCCACGACCGCGATCGTGGTGTCCAGCACCTCCATGAAGGTCGGCACCACGACAACAGCGGCAACGACCCAGGGGTTTATCGCCGCGGGGGATCGGGACTTCAGGGGTGTCGACGACAGTGTCGCGCCGGTCATTGCCTGCTGCCCGACGCGCTGGCGGTCGGACCAGGGCTCGGAGACGGCGACATATAGGTTTGGGGCGCGTAGGCCTGGAGAAACTTCCCGGCATCGGGTCCGGTTGGCGGCTTATTGATATAGACGTACGGAACGACCGAAGTGCCGATGAACAGAGGTGTCTGATCGGCGTTGTAACCGACGAGATCGATCCGGACCGGCAACCGCTGGACCACCTTGACGAAATTGCCCGTGGCATTCTCCGGGGGAAGAAGCGCGAGGGTCGATCCGGTCCCCTCGGTGAAGCCGGCGATCCGGCCTTTGAACACGTGACTGCCGCCATACATGTCGACGTGCAGATCGACGGGCTGCCCGATGCGCAGGTCGCGCAACTGGGTTTCCTTGAAGTTGGCGTCAATCCAGATGTCGTTGAGCGAGCGAATCGCCATCAGGTTCTGGCCCACCTGAACATAGTTGCCCGGATTGACGTTGCGCCGCGTGACGACGCCGTCGATCTCCGCTGTGATATCGCAGTAACGAAGATTCAGTTCGGCCTGCGCGAGATCGCGCCTGGCGGCTTCGAGTTTCGCCTCGGCCTGCTTGACGGCCGGGGCATTGGCCGCGTATCGGGCGAACGTGGTGTTGACGTCGCCCAGTTTATAGAACTGATCGAGCATCGCTTTCGGACCCTGGTCGAACGAGTGCACGACGCCAAGCTGAGCGGCGCTCTGAATGAGCGCCGCCTGCGCCTCGAGGACAGACGAAAAGGTCTCGTCGAGATCGGGCGGCACCTGGCCGAGATCGCCGCCCGCGCCAGGTTGAGCCGGCAGCCCCAGCGAGACGCGTATCTGGGAGACTTCGGCCAGGGTCTGGGCGAGTTCCGCGCCAGCCGTCGTCAGCTCCGCTTGCCGCTGGTCGTATACCTCACGCGACACATCGGCCCTGGCGACGAGCTGCTGCGCCCGATCGAATTCAACCTGCGCCAGCGCCAGTGCGGCCTTGCTCTTGCCGATAGCGGCGACCCGCGCATGCAGGAGAGCGACCTGGCTGTCGACACCCTCCACGGCGCGTTGCAGGTTCCAGCGCTGGCTCATTGCCTGCGCTTCGATCGCGCGCGCCGCCGCGGTGGCTGCTTGCAGGTCTGCTTTCGCGGTATCGACCGCTGCCTGCTTCTCGGAAGCCGCAACCCGGTACGGCTCCTTGTCCAACTCGGCGAGGAGATCGCCCTTGTGCACACGGTTGTTGTCATCCACCAGAACGCGGGAAATCTGTCCTGCCACGCGGGGCGCGACAAACGTCACGTGCCCATTCACGAATGCGTCGTCCGTGGAGACGGTGTTGAGCATCTCCTCGATCAACGGGATGCCGAACACAAGGAGAACCGCCAGGACAGCAACACCGAGCACACCGGCCAGAAGCATTCGCGTCCGCGTAGCCTTTCGGGCCTTCTGCGGCACGTTGCGTCTGCGCGCGGTTTCGCGTCGTGGGCAGCCGAAGCATCTCCATTCGCTGTCGGTTGCGCATTGATCGAACCTGGCGTGTTGCTTTGCTCGGTCATGGCGGGCACCCGTTGCATGAGACGAAACGGACGGCGTCCAAATGCCACCATTCGCCCTGACCGGAAAGCCGCCTCGGCCGCCCATAGGAGCCGGCGCATTCCGGCGGGCTTCCTCGAAGGAGCAAGTCGTCCGTGGCATCCCGGTGGCCCAGGCGGCCAGTCACGAGGACATCTCTGACTGCCACCGCAGGTTCGATTGCCGGATTGTCGCACCCCGCGAAAATCCAGTGCAAGGCCGATCCTACGAAATCGCTGCCGGTGGCCGGGATTTCTTCGTCACTGCCGATCACGGTCTCCCTCTTCATGGCGCTCGGTCAATCGAATGAGTATACTGAGACGGGCGGAAACTACATCGAACAGATCCGTCGCTTACTAAAGCGCCTGGCCTTGAACGAAGGAGTATGCGCGTGGCAACCTCCGATACGCTTCGCTATACGAGGATCCCTCTCACCCACGGAGCCGGTGCGATCCCCGCCGTCGGGTTCGGCACGCTGATCCCCGATCCTCTCGCGACCAGACAAGCCACGAAGATCGCATTGGAAGTTGGATTTCGACATCTCGATTGCGCGGAGCGATATCGCAATGAAGAGGCGGTCGGTGATGCGATGCAGGCAGCGTTCAAGGCGGGGACGGTTCGGCGAGAGGAGGTCTTCGTTACCACGAAGCTATGGAACACCAATCATCGTCCTGAACGGGTCAAACCCGCCTTTAACGCGAGTTGCCGGCGACTGCAAGTCGACTATGTGGATTGCTATCTCATCCATACCCCGTTTGCCTTTCGCCCTGGCGACGAGCAGGACCCGAGGGACGAGCGCGGTCAGGTGATCTATGATTCCGGGGTAACGTTGGTCGAGACGTGGCGGGCGCTCGAGCGTCTCGTTGACGACGGCCAGTGCAAGTCGATCGGCTTATCAGATGTTACGTTAGAGAAGCTGCGAGAGATCGTCGCGGCTGCGCGGATCAAGCCTGCCGTGGTGCAGGTCGAATCCCATCCGTACCTCCCTGAATGGGACCTGCTCGATTTCTGTCGAGAGCACGGGATTGTATTGCTGGCGTTTGCAGCGTTGGGACACGGCCTCAATCCGAAAGTGTTGGATGACCCGGTGATCACAGCCATCGCGCGGCGCGTCCACAAGACGCCTGCTCAAGTTGCGCTGGCCTGGGCCGTACAACGCGGCACGGCTTTCCTGACCACCTCGACCAAATCTGATTACATCCGAGACAACTGTGAGATATCGGCCCTGCCTGACGACGCCATGCAGGAGATTCGGGAGGGCATCGAGACGAACGTCCGGTTCAACACGGTAGTGGGGACCGGCGTGCCAGGCTTTATTCCCCGAGCCAGTTGAACTGAACTCAGCTGCGTCACCGGAGATTCCGTGATGGACGCGATTGTTTCGGTTAACGTCGGACTTCCTCGGGACATTGCATGGCAGGGCAGGACTGTTCGGACGGCGGTCTGGAAGACGCCGGTGACGGGGCGGATTTTCGCCCGCCGGGTGAATCTCGATGGCGACGGCCAAGGCGACCTCCACAGCCATGGCGGCGAGCAACGTGCGATTATGGTCTACCGGTCCGATTCCTACCGGTACTGGGCGAGCTACCTTGGGCGGTCGGATCTCGTGGCCGGGAATTTCGGCGAGAACCTCACAGTGGAGGGCCTCGCCGATACCGAGGTCTGCATCGGCGATCGCTTCAGGATCGGCGGTGCCGTCGTCGAGGTCAGCCAGCCACGCGACACCTGCTACCGGGTCGGCATCAGGCTGAACCACCCGGAGATTCCCGCGCTGCTGGTTTCGCACCACCGGCCCGGGTTTTATTTCCGCGTCATCCAGGAAGGCGAGATCGGCGCCGGCGACCGCATCGAGAAACTCTCTGACGGCCCCGAGCGCATGACCGTCGCCGAGATCGATGCCCTCCTTTACTCCGCGGAGCACCCGCTCGAAGCATTGCGCCGCGCAATCCGAATTCCGGCGCTCAGCCAGGACTGGCAAGGCTCGATGCAGGCGCTGCTCGCCGCTGCCGAAGCGGGCGGCACAACGGGCAACGCTGGCCTCGGACTCGGCGCGTCGGCACCCCTTGCGTGGCGTGGCTTCCGCCCGGTTGTGGTCGTTGCTTCGCGCGAGGAAAGCGCGGACGTCCGATCGTTCGAGCTCGCCGGCGAAGACGGTTCACCGCTACCATCGGCACGTCCGGGCCAATACATCATGGTCCGCATGAGACCGGGCCCGGATGCTCCCGCCGTCACGCGGAACTATTCGCTGTGCGGTTCGCCCGGGACCCCCAACTATCGCATTGGCGTCAAGAACGAGCGCGGCCTCGCAAGCGGCTTTCTCCACCAAAGCGTCCGGGCAGGCAGTCGCCTGGAGGTCAGCGCTCCTCGTGGCTCGTTCACGCTCGCTGCCGGTGCGACTCCCGTCGTCCTTATCAGCGCCGGTGTCGGCGTCACGCCGATGTTGGCGATGTTGCATGGTGCGGCTGCTATAAACACCGGGGCGCCTCGGCCGGTTTGGTGGCTGCATTCAGCCCGCGATCGGGCGCACCATTCGTTTGCCCAGGAGGCGGACGATCTGCTCGGTGCGCTCCGGGCGTCTCATCGCTGTGTGATCTACAGTCGGCCTGCGCCGGGAGACATGCTCGGCCAGGACTTCGATCGGCCAGGCCATCTCTCGATCCAACTGCTCCACGAGCTCGGGATTCCCCAGGACGCTGATTTCTACCTGTGCGGTCCGCCCCGCTTTCTCGAGGATTTCCAGAAAGGCCTGGCGGCATGGGGCATTCCCTGGCCCAGGGTCCACGTCGAAGTGTTCGGGCCCGCGCCAACTCTCACGCCGGGCATCTCCCGCGTCGCCGCGGCCTTGCCTCATCGTCCTGACGGTCCTGCGGGCGGCGGACCTATGGTGACGTTCTCGCGAAGTGGTCTCGCCGTGCCATGGGATTCTCGCTTCGGCAGCCTGCTCGAGCTGGCGGAGGCCTGCGCCGTTCCCGTGCGTTGGTCCTGCCGATCAGGGGTATGCCACAACTGCGAAAGTGGCTTGATCGAAGGCGAACTCGCCTACGCACCAGAGCCGTTGGACCTGCCAGCCGAAGGCAATGCGTTGCTCTGCTGCGCAACGCCAATAACCGCGGTCGCGCTCGATGTCTAGCTGCTGCGAAATCCTTGCAGATCGATATGCCAAAATGCGGGTCGTGAGAGCCTGCAAGGAGAGAGCCGCTCGCGATGGATATTGCCATGATCGGCATGGTGGCGCTGTGATCGGCGGCGCGGCGGCCTTGGGGTATTCCGCCAGTTATGTGCTCGCCGAGCAGGAGTAGAAAATGACAGCCTACGACGCGATTATCATCGGAACCGGGCAGGCTGGGCCGCCACTCGCACGACGGCTGGCGGCTAGAGGAATGAAAGTTGCCATCATCGAACGCGGACGCTTCGGTGGCACCTGCGTCAATACCGGCTGTACACCCACGAAAACGCTGGCTCGCGAGCGCCTACGCCGCCCACCTCGCGCGCCGCGGAGCCGACTACGGATTCAGCACCGGGGACGTCAAAGTCGATATGAAGCGTGTCAAAGCACGCAAGGATAACGTTGTTGGCCTTTCCAGCCGCAGCGTCGAGCGATCTCTCAAAAGCCTGGAGAACGGCAAGGTCTATGAAGGCCATGCACGGTTCGTGTCGCCGCGTGAGGTGCAGGTCGGCACAGAAATTCTGAACGCCGACAAGATTTTCATCAACGTCGGTGCCCGCGCGGCCGTGCCCGCAGTTCCTGGCCTGGATCAGGTCGATTACCTCACCAACAGTTCGATGATGAATGTCGACTTCCTGCCCGACCACCTGTTGATACTCGGCGGCAGCTACGTCGGTCTGGAGTTCGCACAGATGTATCGGCGCTTCGGCAGCGCAGTCACCGTTATCGAGATCGGTCCGCGTCTCACTCCGCGCGAAGACGAGGACGTATCAGAGGCGATCGCCGGATTCCTGACAAAAGAAGGCGTGTCTGTTCGCTTGAATGCGAAATGTCTCCGCGTCCGCAAGGAAGGCAGCGATATCGTCATGACCGTCGATTGCGACGGCACTTCTGAGATCCGCGGCTCACACTTGCTGATCGCAACGGGGCGTCGGCCCAACACGGATGATCTCGGGCTCGAGCACACGGACGTCAAACGAAACGCGCGCGGATACATCATTGTCGATGACGAACTCCGTGCCAACGCAGCCGGGATCTGGGCGCTCGGAGATTGCAACGGCCGAGGTGCCTTCACCCACACGTCCTGGAACGATTATGCAGATCGTCGCCGGCAATCTGCTCGATGGCGAGCATCGGCGGGTGAGTGATCGCATTCCTGCCTATGCGCTATACACCGATCCGCCACTGGGCAGAGGCGGCATGACGGCAGCGGACGTTCGAGCAAGTGGCCGCCGCGCACTGATCGGCAAGATCGCCATGGAGGATGTGTCCCGAGCATTCGAAAAGGGCGAGACAGAGGGCTTCATGAAAATCCTGGTCGATGCTGACACAAAGGAAATCCTGGGCGCGGCATTTTTGGGTGTGAGCGGCGACGAAGTCATCCACTGTGTGCTCGACGTCATGTACGCGAAGGCACCCTATACAGTGCTCGAGCGCGCCATGCACATCCATCCCACAGTCGCGGAGTTCTTACCCGTGATTTTGGACGATCTCGCTCCACTACCGCAACCGGCGTCCTGAAGGCCGACGGCAGTAGCTGGCGGTGACTATGTACGCTTGAATGGGAGAGGCAGCATGGATGAGAATGAGATTCGAGAGGCACTCAACCGCCACTGGGCCGCCTCGGACGCAAACGAGTTCGAGGTTGAGCACGACATATACCGAGATGACGCAGTGCTCGAGTACCCACAATCGGGCGAGCGCATCAGGAGCCGGCACAACATCCAGGCCTCACGCGTCGCGCAGCCGAACGCCAAGCGCTTCAAGGTTCGCCGCATCGTCGGCAGCGGCGACCTCTGGGTCACGGAATTCATCCTCACGTACGATGGCAAGCCGTCCTACACGGTGAGCATCATGGAGTTCCTGGATGGCAAGGTGGCCCGCGAGACCCAATACTTCGGTGACCCGTTCGAGCCCGGACCTTCGCGCGCTAATTTGGTCGAGCGAATGGGATAAAATCGACGGTTCGGTCATGTCTCGTCGAGCGGGCCGCCTTCGAAAGTCACGTTCTGGAAGATCGATCTCCAGTCATCGACAAAGGAGGTGAAACCATGAAGATCGTCGTCATTGGCGGCACCGGCCTGATCGGCTCGAAGACCGTCGCCATTCTGCGCCAGGGCGGCCACGAGGTCGTTGCCGGCTCGCCCCAAAGCGGCATCAACACCATCACCGGCGAGGGGCTCAAAGCGGCCATGGCCGGCGCGCAGGTGGTGATCGACCTCGCCAATTCGCCCTCATTTGAAGACAAGGCGGTGCTGGAATTCTTCGAGACCTCCGGGCGCAACCTTTTCCCGGCGGAGGCCGCGGCGGGCATCCGGCACCATGTCGCGCTCTCCATCGTCGCAACCGACCGGACGGACAATGGCTATTTCCGCGCCAAGGCCGCCCAAGAGAAACTGGTCGTGGCCTCCGGCATCCCCTACACCATCATCCGCTCAACCCAGTTCATGGAATTTTTCGGCGGCATTGCCGATTCAAGTGCGGATGGAAACATAGTCAGGCTTCCGCCCGTCCTGTTCCAGCCCATCGCATCGGACGACGTTGCGCCCATCGTCGCCGAGGTGGCGCTCGCGGCGCCGCGAAACGGCATCATTGAGATCGCCGGCCCGGAAGGAGCGCCATTCAACGAGTTCGTCGCCCGTTATCTGAAGGCGGTCGGCGACCCGCGTAAGGTGGTGGGTGACCCTGAGGCCCGATACTGGGGCGGCCGCGTCGAGGAACGTTCGCTCGTGCCGTTGGGCGAAGCGCGTCTCGGCCGCATCGGGTTAGATGAATGGGTCCGCCGCTCACGGCCAGGAGCCTGATCCTGCATCCGCCAGCGCCGCCGGATCGAGGCTGAGGAAACAGGAGGGTCGGATGGATTTTCGCGATCGTCACGTGGTGGTAACCGGCGGCACCGGCGCCCTGGGGCGCGCGGTGGTGGGCGCATTGCTGGCGGCGGGCGCTCATTGCCATGTGCCCTATCGGCAGGAGCGGGAGAAGGAAGGCCTTCCCAGCGGGGCGCTGAGCCTGATCCCCGTGGCGAGCCTGGCGGATGAGGCGGCGGTGGCGAAGCTCTATGGCGGGCTCCCGGCGCTCTGGGCCTCGATCCATATCGCCGGCGGCTTCGCCTTCGCCCCGCTGACCGATACCAGCGGGGAGCTGCTGCGTCGGCTGATCGACGACAATCTCGTGAGCTGCTTCCTCTGCTGCCGCGAAGCGGTGGCGGCGATGCGCCGGGGCAAGGCCGGCGGGCGTATCGTCAACGTGGCGGCGCGCCAGGCCCTGGAGCCGCGCACCGGGGCGAATATAAGCGCCTCTACCGCCGCCAAGGCCGGCGTCGCCGCGCTCTCCGCAGCGCTGGGCGAGGAACTGGCGGGGGAGGGAATCCTGGTAAACGCCGTGGCGCCCTCGATCATGGATACCCCCACCAACCGGCGCGCCATGCCCAAGGCCAATTTCGCTGCCTGGCCCAAGGTGGAGGAGGTGGCGGCGACGATCCTCTTCCTCGCCTCACCCGAGAACAAAGTGACCCGGGGCGGCGTGGTCCCGGTCTACGGGGCTTCCTCCCAATCGGCGGCGACGTAGTCGCCCCGGCCGAGCCCGCTGACCACGTCTCGAAGGTTCACGCTCCTGGAATATCCCAAGCAAGGGAGGCAATGCTGGATCATGTGTCAGGACTATGACAAGACGAGCCTCGCGTCCCGTCAACCCGGCAGTGAGGTCCGGCACAACCCGCCGCTTGCGTCGACTGCGGCTAGGAGGGCTCCATGAAACGTATCCTCTGCGCGCTGCTTGTCGCCACCCTGCCGTTCGGCAGCGTCCTCGCGGATGCGCCGAAGTCGAAGAACGCCAAGGTGACCCTCGTCTACCAGCACGAGCTCCCGAACGTTCCCGGCAAGAGCATCAAGGGCGTGCTCGTCGAATACGGCCCGGGCGGCTACTCGCCCTGCCACACGCATCCCAAATCCGCCTTCATCTATGCGACCGTGCTTGAGGGTGCGATCCGTAGTCAGGTCGACGGCGGACCGGTGACGACCTACAAGGCCGGACAGAGCTTCTCCGAGCTGCCCGGCGAGCGCCACAAGGTCAGCGCCAATGCCAGCGAGACGAAGCCGGCCAAGCTCCTCGCGGTGTTCGTGTTGGACACGAACGAGACGGAACTGACGATTCCATGCGGGAAGTGAGGTTCGGAACCTTTCGTGCGGAGAAATTGCGTCGCGAGAAATTGCGGGACGCCAATGCGCGCGTCCGTGTCCTCGTAAAACCCAATGTCGCTGCGCGCTTTTTTCGTATCTTATATTATTCCGCGCCGGATTTTGGGTTCCGCCGCGACAGGGCGGCCTTTCCGCTGCATCGGCACAAGAATGACGTCAGGGGCGTCCGCTGCTCACAGGCACGAGCCTGATCCCGCATCCGCCAACAGCGCGTCCTGCCCGTCTTGCCCGGCGGCGGCAGGAACTGCCCAATGATCGCCCATTCGGCATCGGTCAGATCGCTTCCGTAGCGCAGATGCTCCCGGCTATGCTCCAGCCGGGTGGTCGGGGTCCACATGAGGCCGCCCAAACTGGCTTCGACAACCGTTTGGAATCCCACCTCGCCCCGGGCCATCCAGCGCACTTCCGGTTCGAGACAGTCTCTATGTAATAGTCAATAATGGCATAGCGTTGTGATGTCTATTCCGGCACGTCTTCCCGCTCCGTCCAACCCTGCTCCGGATGTTCGCCTACGTCTGGCTCCATCTCTCCGATTTTGGTCAGGTCCGCCACCGGCGTGCCGTCCTCTTCTGTGGTTACCGCATCCACATAGCGCATTCCGAAGCGTATATCTTCCATCGCATAGTTGCGCATTTCGTGCACCGATGTGGCGAGCTCCGGATCGCGAGCTTCGAGCGTCACAAACACTTGCCCGCGCGCCGCTACCGCTTGCGCTGCGTCGTATCCGTGCAATGGGCTGCGCTCGTCCATCACATGCATGAGTGTCCAGGTGAGCGGGAAAACCGGAAGATGCGCACGCTCAAGCCGCAGCTCTTGCACGCGGCGGAAGAGGTTTGCCTTCCGTAGTCGTAATGGACAGCAGTAAGTTTAGCTTCGTCGCTGCATCCAAAAGCACGTTTGCGCGCCCGTTTCCAACCCGCAACATCAGCGTCGGCTTGCCGTTGTGCATCGCCACAACCGGATTGGAGGCAAAGACCAACTTAGCCCGTGGCCGCGAGAACCGGACAAAGGCGAGGCCTGTCAGAATAGCTGTGAAGCCGAGCCCACAGACGATCTCGGTCGCCGCGATTACATGGCCGTACAGCGTGGCCGGATACATCTCGCCATAGCCGACCGTCGACAGCGTCTCAATGCTGAAGAAGAGCGCATCGGGAAAACTATATGGCCGAGCATTGGCCACCGAACCGGGCGCTAACCAAAAGAAAGTGGCGAAGGCAACGTTCACCAGCAAATATGTTACGAGCAGGGCCGCGACGAATTGTGGCCAGGTCAGTGCAACGGCGAGATGGTAAGGGTCTCGCAAATCGAAGCGAGAAACCCCCTTCTTCTTGAACTCAAGAGAGCCAAGGCGAACCCGCGCGGCTTTTCCGCGAGGCTTGTGCTTGATTCCAGTGTGAAAGTCCTGTCCTTTTTGCATCCGTGCGCTAGGCTGACTCCGGCATCTGGATAGCAGGGTGCATATCGGGCGTCCAGCGCCTCACCGGCTTTCATGATGAAATGACAAGCCGCCGGGGCGGCGCGGCATGCGCGTGCGAAAATCAAAGAAACCGCGTGAAAAACTCGGGGCGGCTGCAATTTGGCGAAACATTGAGTCGTCACAGCTGGTTTTGGCGACATCGTTGCTGCCAACAATAACGTCGCGAAGGAACATTGCGTCGAGAAGCAGCCCAGAATGCGCCTCCGCGCAGAATCCACTGCGGGGTAGGGGAAGCATTATATCGTCACAAATCCAACCACCCGCGCATGACAGGCACGCAATCGCCGGCGACGGTCGCGCTGACCGGGCCTTCGCCGGTCTTGCGGGCGGTGGCGACGATGCGGCTGGGGCGGCCCATCTCCACCCCCTGCTCGATCTCGTACATCAGGTTCAGATCAACCCCCGGCGCCAGGGACGTCAGCAGCGCCGCCAATGCCGCGTTGGCGCTGCCGGTCGCCGGGTCCTCGAGCACGCCGGTCAATGGGGCGAACATCCGCGCCCGCAGTCTCTGCTGTCCGCCGTCGTGCCAGGCATAGAGGTGCAGCGCGAAGCGTTCGCCATACCGCGCCGCCGCCGTGCGGAACGCGCCCAGGTCGGGCGACGCGCCGGACAGCGCGGCGACGCCCGACACCTCCGCCAGCACGAACGGCGTGCCGACCGAGGCCACCAGCGGGGTGTGCGCGCCGGTGGCGATATCCTCCGGCGCCAGCCCCGCACAGGCAGCGACCAGATCGACGGGAACATCGTCCTCGATCGTCAGCGACCGAGGCGCCGACACGCGCGCGCCGGTGATCGCGCGGTCGGCGCCGCGCAGGATGTGCACGCGGACCAGCCCGGCAGGTTCCTCGAAAGTATAATGCTCCGGCGGTGATTCGTCGCGGCGCGCCAGCACGAAGCCGGTCCCCACGTTCGGATGGCCGGCGAAGGGCAGCTCGGCGCGCGGGGTGAAGATGCGCACGCGGGCGTGGTGCTGCGGGTTCTCCGGCGGCAGCACGAAGGTGGTTTCCGACAGGTTGAACTCGGCCGCAACCGCCTGCATCTGCGCGTCGGTCAGGCCGCGCCCATCGGGGAACACCGCCAGCGGGTTGCCGCCGAACTGGCGGTCGGTGAACACATCCACGGTGAGGAATTCATAGGCGGGCACGCGGCGCACTCCCTGCTGGAACAGGCGCCAATGACGACGCGACCGCCTGGCGGTCAAGCCGGAGGGCGATTGACCGGACGGGCGGGGCGGGATCAAACCCTGTGCCATGCAGCCTTCCAGTCGATCGGTGCGCTACCTGCTGGCCGGAGCGTTCCGCAGCATGGCGTATGTCACGTGGGGCGACCCGGCGGCGCCGCCGGTGCTGTGCGTGCACGGGCTGACGCGCACCGGCCGTGACTTCGATGTGCTGGCGCGCGCGCTGGCGGACCGGTTTCACGTGATCTGCCCGGACCTGCCGGGGCGCGGCGGCTCGGACTGGCTGCCCGACCCGGCGCTGTATCAGCCGGCCAGTTATGTCGTCGCGCTGGCGCATTTGTTGGCGGTCATCGATCGGCCGGTTGCCTGGATCGGCACCTCGCTCGGCGGCATCTGCGGGATGGCGGTGGCCGCGTCGTCCGGGCACACGCTGACTCGGATCGTGCTGAACGATATCGGCCCGCACATCCCCGCCGCCGCGCTGCGCCGCATCCGCGACTATCTGGCCGGCCCGCTGACGGCCTTCCCCGACCTCCCGGCGCTGGAACGGCATCTGCGCCTCGTGCATGCCCCATTCGGGCAGTTGTCCGACGCGCAATGGGGCCACCTCGCGCGCTTTTCCGCCCGAGCGCTGCCGGACGGCAGCCTGGCCCTGCACTACGATCCGGAGCTCGCCGCCCCGATGCGCGCCGCCGAACCGGAGGACGTCGATATGTGGGCGCTGTGGGAGCGCATCCGCATTCCTGTGATGGCGATCCGCGGCGCCAGCTCCGACCTGCTGCTGCCGGAAACGCTGGGGCGGATGCAGGCAGACGGCGCGCAGGCGTTCGTGGTGGCCGACGCCGGGCACGCACCGGCCCTGATGGACCCGGCGCAGATCGCCGCCATACGGACGTTCCTGGAGGCCGCGTGACCATGCGCGCGCCTGGCCCCGAAACGGTGCACCTGTCGTTCGAGCCCGGCCCGCACCGGATGGCCATGGGCCTCGTGGCGTGCAAGCCGTCCGACTGGATCGAACTCGACGAACGCTACGCCGAGGAAATGGCGTTGCGGCGCGATCTGCTGGACAGGCGCCGCGAGGACGTATTTGCCGCCGTTCCCGGATCGGAAGCCGCGCGGCGGGAAACCTGGGACGTGCTGGCCGCGCACCTGACCGCGCAATGGCCGGACTGGTTCGTCGCCGGGCACGGGGAGCTTGCCAACCGACTGACCGGGGAGCGTTGGAGCCTGGACGATCCCGGCCGCGACCCGCTGGAAGCAGCGGCGCTGCTGGTGCAGGAGGATCTGTGCCTGGTGGAGCTGCGCCCCGAAGGTCCCGTGCTGACCGCCGGCGTGGTCTGCTTCCCCAGCCGCTGGCGTCTGCTGGACAAGATCGGCCATCCGCTGACCGCAGTGCACGGACCGGTGCCGTTCTATGGCGAGAAGCTGGCCCGCCCGGTCGATCGGTTCATGGCGGTGGTAAAACCGGGCCACATCTCGGTACGGCTGAACTGGTCGGTGGTGGATGACCCGACGCTGTTTCAGCCCGGCGGCAAGTGGCGGGTGGACCGTAACGAACAGATCACCGCTGCGAACGCCGGGCAGGCGCTGTTCGTGCGAGTCGAGCGGCAGACGCTGACCCGGCTGCCGGTCAGCAGCGCGGTGCTGTTCACCATCCGCGTGCATGTCTATCCGCTGGGGCGGGTCGTGGCCCGGCCGGAGGTCGCCGCCCGGCTGGCGAGCGCGGTGCGCGCGCTGCCGGAGGAGACGGTGCATTACAAGAGCCTGCGGCGGTTTCGGGAACCGCTGCTGGCGTATCTGGAGGCCGACCCCTCCCCCTGACCGCTCCTACAAGGGGAGGGAAGTCAGAACCAGTGACTTCCCCCTCCCCTTGTGGGAGGGGGCAGGGGGAGGGGTTCGCACGGCATGTGCTATCCCTCAGCGACGGCGCAGAAAGCGCCCGAATGCCGCAAGGGTGGTATCCGACACGTGATGCTCGATCCCCTCGGCGTCCTGCTCGGCCGCTTCCGCCGGCACGCCGAGCGCCACCAGCACATCAACCACCAGGCGGTGCCGGGCACGCACGCGGTCGGCCAGACTTTCCCCCGGTCCGGTCAGGAACACGCCGCGATAGGGCTTGGCGACCGCGAGGCCTTCCCGCTTCAGCCGGCCGATCGTCTTGATGGCGGTGGCGTGGGAGACGCCGAGGCGGCGGGCGATGTCGGTGGGCCGGGCCTCGCCTTCGTTCGCCAGCAGGTCGGAGATCAGCTCGACATAGTCTTCCAGCAACGCGCCGGATTGCGCGGTGCGCGCCTTGCCGAAGCGCCGGGCCTGGGTGGGCTCGGCGGGCATGTCGGCGCGCGGGGTGCTGAGCGGCGGGTCCGGCACGGGTCGGTCCTCGGCTGGTGGCCGGACCATGACGCGGGCGATGGGGGCGATCAAGCGAGGAAGCGACCCGTGCCGCCGGTCAGTTCTCGAGGATGAACGTCACCTCCATGGTGACGCGGTATTCGGTGATCGAGCCGCCGCTGACGGCTGCTTTCTGCTCGATCACGTGCAGCCCGGTGATGCCGCGCAGCGTCTTGTTGGCGCGCTGCAGGCCTTCCCGCACGGCGTCATCGAAGCTTTTAGTGGACGATGCGGTGATTTTCGACACGCTTGCAACAGCCATTTCGCCCTCCTGCGGATGCAGCCGCCGGGGGCCGGCCCCGGATGGCTGAGCGGGGAGCATAGCCGATTGGGGGCGGGGGTGGGGTACACGAAACACCGGTACGCGCGTTCGTGGCCGGCGGTATCCCGAGCTGAGGGACACCCCACATGGAGTGTCAGCCCTTCGCAGAATCCGCGCAGGAACGGCCCGACTCGCTCCCGTGGTCCCGCTATTCCGTGCGTCGGCCGCTCATGCCATGTTCGGCCACGTCGCTTGGGTAACTGCTTGTCCCCATGCGTCGAACGCGGGGAAACGAAACCATGCTGAAAATTCTTGCCGGGGTACTGCTTGCCTGCCTGTCGTCAATCGCTCTGGCAGCGGAACCCCCCATCACGATCGCGGCCCCGCAAACCCCGTGGTTCGGTGGATTTCATCAGCTCGTGGATGAGTACCAGAAATCCACCGGGAACACGGTCCACCTGGAAGTGAGTCCCTTCGATGGTCTCATGGCGAAGGAGCGCGCGGCAGTGCGGTCCGGACAGAGCCCCTACAGCCTGCTGATATTCCAGGTGCAGAACTTTATCGAGTTCTACGCCGGCGGGTTTCTGAAGCCACTCGCGTCAATCGATCCGAGGTTTCAATTGGACCCCTCTGTTTACACCTTTGATGATACGGTGTTCTGGAACCCGAAAACCATGCGCTGTGAGCGTGACGGAGGGGAACTCATGACAGTTCCCGTCAATCCCAACGTGCCGGTGCTGTATTACCGCGCGGACCTTTATGCGCAGCATCACCTTCCGGTGCCGGAGACCTTTGATCAGCTCCGCGCAAATGCAAAGGTGCTCAATTCGCCCCCACGCATCTATGGCATGGTGCAGCGGGGCGACCGCGGCACCTTGAATGTCGGCTGGGATTTCCTGCCGTACCTCTGGGGTTTTGGCGGCGACATTCTCGGTGATCAGAAACACGGTGACTTCACGGTCGTGCTCAACAGTCCACGCGCCTTGGCCGCCCTTCAATTCTACACCGAACTCGCCCGCGAAGCAGGACACCCGCACCCGGCGGCGGTTACCCAGGCGGATGTCATACAGGACCTCGTCACCGGACGCGCCGCCCAGGCGATGATCACGGTGGCGGCGGCATCGCAGATGGACGACCCGGATAAATCCGCGGTGGTCGGCAAGATCGACTATGCGGAGCCGCCGCACGCCGCCGGCGAGAAGTCATCGCCGCCGCTGGGCCATTGGCTGGCCGGCATCCCGCAGAACCTGCCGATTGCGGAACAAAAAGCCGCAATGACCTTCCTCGCCTGGTTTCAGACGAACAAGGCACAGACCGACTATGCACTGGCGGGCGCTCCGCCGGTTCGCCGCGACGTGCTGGACTCAAAGTTGGCGGACAGCCCTCGGTTTCGCTGGATGAAGGCGCTCGCCGCGGGTCTCCGTGATGCCCGGCAGCCGTTTTTTACCAAGGATGCGCCGGCGCTGGCCGCCGTGTTCGACCTGAAGCTCAATCAGGCACTGGCCGGGGAATTGTCACCCGCCGAAGCGCTTAATCAGGCGGCTCATGAGATGGAGGATATCCTGCAGAAAGATGGCTACAAAACGGGGATTCTCCCCGATCTGAAAGGGTGACCACAGCCCCGGCTGCGCTCGGCGTCCATGCCGGTGCCATCAGGCGGCGCGGCACGTTGCGAACAACCGGTGACCGGGCGTGGCGATGGCTGATGCTGAGCCCTGTCCTCGTATTGCTGATCGGCCTGATGCTGCTCCCGTTGGTCGAACTGGTCGTGCTCTCGTTCAGCAATGTCACCTGGAGGAATGCGAGACCGCTGCTCAGTAGCGCCGGTCTGACCAACTATGCGGCGCTGGCGTACGACACGTTGTTCCAGGTGTCCGTCCGAAACACGCTCGTTTTCGCGGTGACAGCGGTTGCCTTCGAGGTTGCCTTCGGGCTTGGCCTGGCACTCGCACTGGGCGAGGTGCGACGTGGCAAGGATTTCTACACGACCGCCTTCATGCTGCCGATCCTGCTCCCGGGGATTGTCATCGGCGCGGTCTGGGCGCTGATGTATAACCCGGATTTCGGTATCATCAACAGCAGTCTCGGTCTTCTGGGACTGGGGCCGCAAGACTGGCTTGGCGCCCCGGACCTTGCACTCGGCTCGGTGATTGTCGTCGATATCTGGCACTGGACGCCGTTCTGCTTTTTGTTGCTGTATGCCGCCGTCGAGTCACTGCCTGCCGATGTGTTTGAGGCCGCGCTGATCGATGGCGCCGGCGCCTGGCAGCGTTTCTGGCATGTGGCGCTGCCGTTGCTTACGCCGGCGTTGCTGGTTGTGTTCGCATTCCGCGCCATCATCGCGTTCAAGGTCTTCGACGAGGTTTACCTTCTCACCTCCGGTGGCCCGGGAACCGCAACCGAGGTCGTCAGTCTCACGATCTACCGCCGCTTCTTTATCGAGGATCATGCCGGATACGGTGCGGCGATGTCGATCACCGCTTTTGTTGTCCTTGGGGTGTTCGCTGTGGGGCTCATGCGGATCGTTTGGAAGAAGGCGCGTCCGTGACCCGCCGGTCGGTTGGCCGTCTGCTTCCGCACGTTCTGCTCGTGGGCGCTGCCCTGTGCTTTCTTGGCCCCTTCGTCTGGATCGTGCTCGCTGCTTTCAAAACACAGATTGCGCTGCTGACCGGCCGGATTCTTTTTCATCCTACGCTGAAGAATTTTGCTGATGTGCTGTTTTCCGGGACGTCCGATTACCTGCACCAATGCGCCGACAGCCTGATCATCGCCGTCGGCAGCGCGTCACTCGATCTGACCGTGGCAACACTTGCCGCCTTTTCCCTGAATCGAATGCGCTGGCCCCGAGGGGCCCTGATGATGCTGATCGGCTGGACGGCGGTTTTCCATATGGTTCCGCCCATCACCCTGGCCGCCGCCTGGTATGCGATGTTTCGTCCCGTTGGACTCGACAACAGCTATGTCGGAATGATCCTCGCGCATGCCACCATCAACCTGCCGCTGAGGCTGTGGCTGATGCTTTCGTTTGTTGCGGAAATTCCCGGAGAGATCCTTGAAGCCGCGCGGATCGACGGCGCGACGCCTGGCCAGTTGTTGTGGCGCATGGTCGTGCCTTTGGTCAGGCCCGGCCTGGCGGCGGCGGCGGTCCTCGCGTTCATCTTCAGTTGGAATGAGTTCCCGGTGGCCCTGACGTTGACACAAAGGGTCACCGCCACGGTTCCCGTCGGGGTCGCATCGTTCGCGCAGGATTCCGAAATTCAATACCCTCAGATGGCAGCAACGGCGCTGCTGTCGGTGGTACCGGCGATTGTGCTTCTGCTCGCGGCGCGGCGGCTGATCGTGCGAGGGCTTACCGTGGGTGCGATCAGATAGCCGGGATTTTCTCCCCCGAAAACGATGAGGCCGCCATGAGAACTGTATTCGTGCTGTTTGATTCGCTGAACCGGTACTTCTCGGCCCGTATGGGGGGACCCGGATTGCGACCCCCAACTTCGAACGTCTGGCAGCGCGCGCAACGACGTTTGAGAAGCATTATGTCGGAAGCTTGCCTTGCATGCCGGCGCGCCGTGACATGCACAGCGGGCGCTTGTCGTTCCTGCACCGGAGCTGGGGGCCCCTGGAGCCGTTCGATAAATCATTTCCACGGTTGCTGTTCCAGAATGGCGTCTATAGCCACCTGATCACGGACCATCACCATTATTTCGAGGATGGTGGCGCGACGTATCACACGCGCTATGACAGCTTCGACTTCATCCGCGGCCAGGAAGGCGATCCCTGGAAGGCGATGGTGGAACCTCCCTGGGAGAGGTTGCGCGAAAAGTTCCACGAGCGCCAGTTGTACATCCCAGACGCGGCGGTCATACTATGCGCGTCACATGATCAATCGGGAGTTTATCCGCGAGGAGCAGGATTTTCCGTCCGCGCAGTGCTTTCGCGGGAAACTCGAGTTCCTTGAGGCAAACCGGTCGGGCCGATGGCTGGTTTCTTCAGATCGAGACGTTTGATCCGCAGGAACCGTTCTTCGCGCCACAGCGGTTTCGTGAGCTATTCTCCACAGGTTGGAACGGCCCTGTCCGGGACTGGCCGGCTCCGTTATGGCCGGGTGGATGAGCTTGCCCGAGGAATGCGAGGAGCTTCGAGTGCCAACTATTATGCCCTGGTTGCCCTTGTCTGGAACTCACTGCTTGGCAGGCTTCTGGACGCCTTCGATGCCCATGATCTCTGGCGGGATACGGCTCTTGTGGTCACCACCGATCACGGGTTTCTGCTGGGCGAGCATGATTTCTGGGCAAAAAACCGAATGAGCCTTTACGAGGAGATCTCGCACATCCCCCTGTTTGTGCACCATCCGGAAATTCGTCGCCGGGCTGGGCAGGAAAACGCTGTTACCCAGACGATCGATCTTGCTCCCCAGTTTTCTCGACATCTTCGGAGTTCCGCAGCCCGACACCATGCAAGGCAGGTCTCTTCTTCCAGTGCGCAAAGGCGAAGCGGTTGAACGCCCAGGTGTCCTGTTTGGATATTTCGGAGGGGCCGTAAATGTGACGGATGGGCGATTGCGTTTATCATCGCTACCCTCACGACCTCGCCTCGCAGGAGATATTTCAATATACGCTGATGCCGCAGCATATTTGGCAGCCGATCTTATCATTGGAGGAGCTGAGTCGCGCGGAACTGGCCGGACCGATGCCGTTCACAAAGGGAATACCCATCCTGAAGATCCCGGTGCTGAAAACCTCCCCGATGTACGGCAATGATGGCCCGGGCGCTCTGCTTGAGAATGAGACGCGGCTTTATGATCTTCAGGCCGATCGGGACAGGTTAAGCCGCTGTCGGACCTCGTGAGGAGGCGCGTCTCGTCGCCTGATGCGACAGTTGATGCGCACGAGCGATGCGCCGGAGGAAGCGTTTGCCGGCTTGATTTCACATAGCGGAGCGTTGAACCGGATGAGTCGGCCGAGGGTCAGAGCCTTCGCCAGTCAGTATATGTAACCAGGACCATCACCACGTGGAAATCGGCCTGATGACGCCGGATCAGGTGGCATTTCGGCCAGGCGGACACTGTCCACGCGGCTCGGTAAGTCACTTCCGACCACGCGTCGCCTGTGAACGAAGTTCGCGCTCCCGCTGCGGCTCATGGCGCAGCGCGTCGTCGGTCAACGGCTTCTCGTGGATGTGCTGCCGCGTCTGCGCTGCAAAGCGTGCGGCAGGGGGCGACCGGGATGCGGGCGGGGCGCGGCGATGTGGCACGCCCGCTCCCATTGGAAACCCGCGCGCCTGCTGCTGCTGGATCGCGGCGATGACAGTCCACACGGTCCCAGCAAGTTCTGGAAGCTCGACCTGTCGGACAGATAAGCGGCTTTAGGGAAAGTGCCCGTCGAAATCGCCGGCGGAGCGCAGCCGTCCGCCAGCCAAAGTTACCGGGCGTAGTCCATCAGCCAACGTTTACGCCGAATGCTTGTCTGCCGGTCGCAGAGGAAGAATGGCACAAACTCTGTCATATAGGGAACAGTCGGCGTTTCGATGCCTTTCGCCACCTCGATCTCGTGAACCTCAGTGCACAGCCGATCGAGCAAATTATAAAAAGGCGGATCTTTTGACGATCGTCCAAACACAGTGGCCCCGTGTTCTCCCGGAAGACCTCGAGTTGATAGGTAACCATAGACGGTTAAATCATACTCACCGCGCGGCCCCAACTCCCAGCCATAGAGCTTGAATTTATCGCAATGATCGCGCGCCAACTGCGTGATCGGCATCACGTTTGGCAAGCGGCAAGTTGGACTTTCACAATCGCCATCTGAACGCGATACCGCTTGGTCAGCGGATCGTCCGCCTTGTGTCGCTGCCAGCCATTTGATCCAGATTATAGTATCGGCTGCCTTGCGCAAATTCGGAGAAAAACGCGAGAACGTCATGTTCGAGATGGCCACTGGAAAACCAGCCATCAGGGGGCAAATTCCGCTCTTTCGCAATAGCCTCGCATTCGGCATACAAATCAATGATCGAATGACCGAACGTGCGCAACTGCTTGTGGGTGGGATTTCCAAGAGCGTGCTTTGTCTTGTGGTCGAGAATGACCCCAATTTCATCAACGCTCCAGACCTATTGTCGATAGCTGAAAGAATGTCGAATAAAAGCTGCCGGGGGAATCGAAACTACTCCGGTGCAACAGGTCGAAATCCATTTAGGAAGGATGCCCTCATCAGGTGCCCTTCCTTTGCCATTACATGCCAAGCGCATGGAATGCTCGTCACGGCAGGTCCAGTGCCCTCTCCCGTTATCGTTAATCGCGCGGTGAGCCTCGAAATCGTCGCCTGACTGACATTGTAGCTGCGCGCAACGCTGCGCTGCGTCTCGCCTGTCGCCACCCGCGCCCGTGCTTCCCGCTGCTGATGCGGGGTGAGGATCGGCTTGCGCCCGAATTTCACGCCCTTCGCCTTCGCGTCGGCACGGCCTCTTGCCGTGCGTTCCAAGATGCGGCGGCGTTCGAGCTTCGCGGCAACGCCAAGGATGGCGAAGATGATCTCGGCAAAATCGGACGTGGTATCAAGGAACGGCTCGGCCAGTGAACTGGATACCGGCCCCGGCGCGCTGCATGTCGCGGGCAATAACCAGAAGGTCGGTCGTGTCACGCGAGAGGCGGTCAACCGCCGGGGTAATCACCACGTCGCCGTGAGTCGAGCACGGCCATCAGCTTGCGAAGCTGTGGGCGGTCGGCGGTCGTGCCGGTGATCTTCTCGCGGAACACCTTCTCGCATCCCGCCGCCTTGAGTTGGGCAAGGTGGCCGGTGAGGTCTTGGGCGCGGTCGAGACGCGGGCGTAGCCGTAAATCATGCCCGCATTGTGCATCAGAAATATGCATCAAAAAAGCCCAATTTTATCAAGGGCCTGGCTTTGATGCAAATATCTTGATTTTTGAAACGTCGAGAGCGATCGAATGGGGATTGTGTGTAGCGTGAATCCTCGCTTGAACCAGGCCTGAAGGTGTATTGCTGGGATCCGACACGACTGCGCCAGGCCCAAGCGATGAGAAACTACTTGCGCTGGTTCTCCGGCGAGGCAATTGTGCCAACATACTGCCCGTACAGCCCCTCAATAAACGGCGACCAGATGAACGCCTCAACGCCAAGCGAAGAGCCCACCCCGGCGGGCACCGCGGCCATGGAGGGCGGAGGACGATCAGAGCGATGAGGGTCCTTTCGGGCAGGTTCTCCGAAATCATCAAACCTCGGATCTGGGTGCGCACCTACGATCAAGCAAGAGCGGGTATACGAGACGGTTACGCATTTTCCGGGACCCGCGGAAGTCTGCGGGTCTTTCGAGGCGAGCGGACTGAAAGATCATTAACGACAGTGGCATACTCAAATCGCTGGGCATCGTTGTCGCGTGTGGGAGCGTGGGCAAGGACATGGACTTTTGGATCGGCAAGACCGGTCAGAAGCAAGTGCGCGGCTGGCTGGAGACCTGGTGGTTGAGGTTCAGGTACGTCAATGTCCATCACTTCGGGCGCGAAGAAGCGCTGTTCGCCGTGGCGATGATGGACCGCTTGTTCGGTGGACGGCTGTGGACAGCACGGCGCATACTACTGATGACCGCGGTGGTTGAAATCGGTATTATGTTAGCCGCGAGCTTGGATGCTGAACCATGGGGTAGCCTTTGGGGCGAGATCACGCGCCGCTGTCTGCAAGTCACGCAGCCGCTCCTGGCGGCTGCTGTGATGTTCGGTCTTTCGATCAGCTTTACTAGGTTCATAGCGATCCAGTCGGCTGAAATCCTGCCCAGCACCATTCACATCTTGGGCTATTGTTCGTCTTCCTCATGCTGCTTTTGCAACTGTTGATGCTGGGTATTGGTCACCGTGGTTGCAAATCTCATCTTTTTCGTTCGAGCGATCACAGATCAAATCGTTGCCGCGTACAGTTCAGAAAACCGGTAGCCTCTGGCAGGTTTTTTCCGAACTGCGCTTCTCTCCCTTCGAGATTACCCGCACATTCCGGTTGATCGATGCGGGGAATGCCACGACTGCGATTATGCCAGGCTGGCTGGCATACTTCACATTCGGGTTAGGGCTTGTCAGGATCTTTCGGACGGATATTGCTGATTATTTCTTTTGGCTCATACGCGCTGAAGCCTTCGCACAAACTGATCGCCACCCTATGGGCCAGGATCGTCGAAAGCGATACCCCTATTTTCACACTCGTCATGGGAGGTGCCGCCGCCGCTCACAAGTTGTGCGATGGATCATAGGTCGATTGTGACGGTGACGCAGGTTGGTTGGGCAAGCGGACGGACGATGGGGGAATCATCGGCGAAGACCGCGGTGGGTTCCCGTTTTTTACTGGATTGTTGGCAAATTCTTTCGCCAGATCCTACATAATTTGGGAATGCCAGCTAGGGCGTGGATTTCCTGAAAACACGGCAATATCGCCGCGCATCCCGGCAAGCTGGCGCTCGACCTGATGCGTCTGCTTTTGAAGGTCGTTAACCTCTCTGTCGGTGCGTTCGGTGTTGGCGCGGATTTCCCGCAGCAAAGGCAAGGCGATTTCTTGGGGGTCGCTTAACCATAATGTAGAGTCGGCTCGGCTCCCCACATACGCCAGCCGTTCCAGCCCGCTGACCCCGGCGGTTTGGTAAAGCCGCAGGTATTCGCGCACCGTATCAGCGTGGATATATAGCGCTTAAGCGATCCGCTTAGCCGCCCAGCCGTCGTCCAGCAACAACAGCACGTTCATCCGCCGATGCACCGTGCTGTTGAGCTGCCGGCGCATCAGCCGCAGCAGGTGCGCCCGATCTGGTGGGGTGGAGAACCAATTCTGCCATGGCCGTAGCAAATCGCACCCGGCCGCGTCCCGCCACCTGAAAGGAGTTCCGATTGGATGCCGAGTGACAGCCGCCGCCGCGTCACCCCTACAACCCACTCACCCGCAACGCCCCCCTCACCCGAGCCAGAAACGCATCCAACTGCTCCAGATCCCGGTAATGGATCCGCACCGTTCCACTCCGATCATTCCCAACGATCTCAACCTTCAACCCCAGCTCCGCCGTCAACTCCCGCTCCAGCGCCTCCGTGTTCGGATCGCGCTCCCGCACCACCGGCTCCGCGCGCGGTTTCCGAGATGCCAGCGCCTCCGTCTCCCGCACCGACAACCCCTGCGCCAGCACCAGCCCCAACGCCTGTTCCGGCGACGGATGCGCCAGCAGCGCCCGCGCATGCCCCGCCGTCACGCCCCCAGAACGAACAGCCGCCTGCACGGACCCCGGCAGGTTCAACAGCCGCAACATATTGCTGACATGCGCGCGCGACTTCCCCACCGCCTGCGCCACCATCTCCTGGGTAATCCCGAATTCATCGAGCAGCCGGTTATAGCCTTCCGCTTCCTCGATCGGGTTCAGGTCCTGGCGCTGCAAATTCTCCACCAGCGCCGCCGCGAACGCGTCTGCGTCGTTCAGCGCCCGCACCAGCCCCGGCACCTCATGCAGCCCGGCGAGTGCCGCCGCCCGCCATCGGCGCTCGCCGGCAATGATCTGGAAGCGTCCGTCGGCGACCGGATCAGGCCGGACCAGCAGCGGCTGCAGAATGCCGCGCGCCCGGATGGAATCCGCCAGTTCCTGCAATGCAGCCGGGTCCAAAGCTCCGCGCGGCTGGAACGGCCCCGGCTCCAGCAGATCGAGCGGAATCTGCCGAATACCCCCAACCCCAGGATCGGAAAGCGCCGCGTCCCCCATCAGCGCGGCCAGGCCGCGACCAAGACGAGGGCCGGACTCTTTCAGGCTCATGACGTGGCTCCGATGGCAATGGGCCGTTCGCGGCGCAGCAACTCGCCGGCGAGTCGCACGTAAGCCTGCGCCCCGGGTGAGCGGAAATCGTACAGCAGGACCGGCTTGCCATGGCTCGGGGCTTCGGTGATGCGGACGTTGCGCGGGATCACCGTTTCATACACCGCCTTGCCGAAATAGCCGCGCGCATCGGTGGCGACCAGGTCCGACAGGCTGTTGCGCCGATCGAACATCGTCAGCACGATCCCCTGCAGCCGCAGCGCCGGGTTGAAGCCTCGGCGGACAGTATCGATCGTGCGGATCAGCCCGCTGATGCCCTCCAGCGCATAGAACTCGCATTGCAGCGGCACCAGCACGGCATCGGCGGCGACCAGCGCATTCACCGTCAACAACCCAAGGCTGGGAGGGCAATCGATCAGGACGAAACTATAGGATGACGGCGCCGAGCGAAACGGCGCCAGCGCATCCCGCAGGCGATACTCCCGACGGTCCAGTGCCACCAGCTCGATCTCGGCGCCAGCCAGGTCGGGCTCGGCCGGAATAACGCTCAGGTTCGGGATGCCGCTCGGCCGGGCGGCATCGTCCGGCGGCGCGTGCAGAATGAGCACGCAATACGCCCCCAGCGTCCGATCCTCCCGTGCGATCCCAAGCCCCGTCGAGGCATTCCCCTGCGGATCCAGATCGATCAGCAGCACGGATTCCCCGTTTGCAGCCAACGCGGTGGCCAGGTTCACCGCAGTGGTGGTCTTGCCGACCCCACCCTTCTGATTGGCGATGGCAAGGATGCGCGGCGGCCCGATCGGCTTGGGTGCATCAGGCGTCGGGTGCGACAATTTTCAGCTCGGTGATCCGGAGGATGACGGCGCCTGGCGCGGTGCAACTCGGGATGCGCTCGACCTTCATGTGCCATTGCCGGCCGGCCGCCGTCAATTCGGTTTCGACCCCGGCTCCCTTCAGGAACAGGCAGGTTCCACCGGCGGCCAGCAACGGAGCGGCCAAACGCAGCAGGTCAGGCAGTGGCGCCAAGGCGCGAGCTGTCACGACCGGGGATGGTGGCAGCCGAGCCTCCTCAATGCGGACCGCATGCACCCGCGCCGGAGCTCCGAGCAGCCGGGCGGCCTCCCGCAGGAATGCAGCCTTACGATGGTCCGCCTCGATCAGATCGAAGGGAATGCCGGTCGCGGCCGCCAGCATCAGGCCGGGGAAGCCGGCTCCCGATCCAAGGTCGATGCCGCGGTCGGTGCCGGGGGGCATCAGCGGCACGAGCTGCAGCAAATCGGCAATGTGGCGTTCGCCGATCACGCTTTCGTCCGCCCGCGAGATCAGGTTGATCGTGCGGTTCCAGCGACGAAGAAGGTCCTCGAACCGGGCAAAGCGTGTTTCACGTGAAGCATTGTTCGAGGTCGAAGAATGCTTCACGTGAAACGCGGACTGATTGTCGGGAGCGGCCGACCTACCGGCCGGTCCACCAACTCGCCATCATCGCCATGCGGCACTCCTCCTCCGACATCGCCGCGAGCGGCACCGAATCCTCGTGGATGCGAATGTGGTTGAGGGTCAGCATAAAGGCCGCCGAGCTCATCATGGAGGCCGGAATCCAGACGATAATCCCGCCAATGTGCTGGTCGTTCAATGCGGACATCGTCGGGTACAGCCGCCCGCAAAGGTCGTAGAACGAATAAAGGTCGTGACCCGCGAAGGTCAGGTACGAGCCCAATACGATCTGCGGAAACATCACCAGTATCGTCGTGATCATCCGGACCGCGAAGCTCGCGCGCGCCGGCGGGCTGGAGCGCGGATCGAGGACAAGGCACCAGAACAGCAGCCCATCCACTACCATGCTCCAGTTCATCATCGCATACAGCCGCGGATCGATCATCGCCTCGAAATTCACGGCCGGGATCAACCAGAGGTCGATCAGCCCGACGAACAGCACGCCGGCGATCACCGGATGCTGGATGACGCGCACCGCACGCCGCAGCCGCCGGTCATCGATCATTCGCTGCAGCGGCGCCGGCATCCCGCGCCGGATTGCGGCGCCAGGCCAGGCCAGCGCGATCAGGAAGGGCCCCAAATGATGCATGGCGAGATGTTGCAGCCGGTTCAGGAAGAACATGTGCTGCGCCATGTAATCGAAATGCGTCTGAAGCACCGTATAGATCAGGGTCATGCCGGCGGCGAACGACACGCTCCGGGCGACGCTCGGCCGCTCCGTTGCGGGGCTCAGCGCCACGCCGCGCCCGTACCACCACGCGCCCAGTGATGCCGCCAGGAACTCCGGCCAGGAGAAATCCCATGGTGTCCACACCGGCAGGGAAGCAGGGAAGTTCTGGCACAGCCACGCGATCAATCCGCCAATGGCGATGATGCCGAGCGGAACACTCGCGTCCACGGCAGCAGGTGACGCCGCAATCCGCCGCGCTGCCGCCGTTCGGCCGATGGTGAAAGGCTCAGGCGCGAACGGCATTGGCGGGCTCCTTGCGGCTCAAAGCATGGCGCTCAGGCGCGCCATCCATCCGGGAGACGATTCGTGCAGCAGGCGCCGCAGATCGTCGGCCGTTCCGGCGATATCGGGGTTGGTCGTCGCGAACGAGGCAATGAGCAGCTTGGGGCTGCCGTCCCGGCCGAACACATAGATCGCCGAAGAATGGGTGACCTGGTATGGATGCCCCTTGGTTGCGGGCGTCACCGAATAGGCGAGACGATATCGTCGGGCGATCTGCGCGATTTCGTTGGCATCTCCCCTCAGGCCCACGAAGTTGGGCGAAAACGCCGTCGTGTACTGCTTCAACAACGGCAGGGTGTCACGGTTGGGATCGACGGTCACGAACAGCAGCCGAACTTCGGCTGCATCCTTGCCGAGACGCTGCAAGGTCTCGGTGACATTCTGCAGGGTCAGCGGGCACACGTCGGGGCATTGCGTGTAGCCGAGGTACAGCAACACCAGCTTGCCACGGAAATCCGCCGCGGTCACAGGCTTGCCGGTGCTGGCATCCATCATGTTGAAGGACAGCGGCGGCACATAGCCCGCCATGTCCAGATTGTGCCACCTTGCCGCCAGTGCGGGTTGCGCGCGCACCAGCGGCGCGGAAAGTGCGAGCGCGGCCAGCAACTCGCGCCGGCCGATACGAAACAATTGCTTTGTCATACACCCTGCGCTCTCCCTGCCGCCGATCAGCTGATGTTCGCCACGAACCCGCCCGCCGGGGATTTAGCGGCAAAGTCGGAGGCTTTGGCTGAAAGGCTGATGAATTCGCCGTCAAACAATAGGATTGGAGGGCCATCCAGGGCGGCGAAGATGGGCGGAGATGGCGGCCAAGGCTGCCGGGGTCATCCCCTGAATGCGGGCCGCCGCTCCGAGCGAGCCGGGGCGCCCCGACAGCAGCTTTTCCCGAATCTCGGCGGACAGCCCGCCGATATCCTCAAAGGATATGTCGGCCAGCGATACCGCTTCGTCCCGCCGGAAGCCGCGAATGTCGGCGTCCTGCCGATGCAGATAGCCGGCATACCGTGCCTCTGTCCGAAGCTGGCATCAGAACGCGGCTTGGCAGCTCGTGCAACCAGGGGAACGCGGCGGCGAGCTGCGTATCCTCCACCCCGTCGTGGCCCAGCAACTCCAGAACCGATCGCCGGCGACCGTCGGGTCGGACGCGGACACCGAATTTGTCGAGATCGCCAGGAAAGGCGCCGGTCTCCCGCGCCCGGGCGAACGCGTCCCTCACCGCTTGGTCATGGGCGGCGAATCGGACGGCCCGGTCCCGCCCGACGCAACCAAATTCTATCCCCTTGCGCGTAAGCCGGAGGTCCGCGTTGTCCGCCCGCAGGCTCAGCCGGTATTCCGCGCGGGAGGTGAACATGCGGTATGGCTCCGTGACGCCTTGGGTGGTCAGATCGTCAATGAGCACACCGATGTAAGCGGTCGCGCGATCCAGCTCGACGGGCGGATCGCCGGAAGCTGAACGGGCCGCGTTGATCCCGGCCATCAAGCCCTGGGCAGCCGCTTCCTCGTACCCGGTCGTGCCGTTGATCTGGCCGGCCAGAAACAGACCGGACACCGCCTTGAGCTCCAGGGAGGGGCGCAACGCGCGAGGGTCCACGTAATCGTACTCGACCGCATAGCCCGGCCGGACCATCCGGGCCTGTTCAAGACCTGGGATGGTGGCCAGCATTGCGTGCTGAACTTCCTCGGGGAGGCTGGTGGAGATGCCGTTCGGATAGATCGTGTCATCGTCCAGCCCCTCCGGCTCCAGAAACACCGTGTGCCGCTCGCGCCCGGCAAAGCGGACCACCTTGTCCTCGATCGAGGGGCAGTAGCGCGGGCCGGTCCCGGTAATATTGCCGGCGTAAACGGCCGAGCGGTGCAGGTTGGCACGAATGAGAGCGTGCGTTGCCGGGGTGGTTGCCGTCATCCGGCAGGAGATCCGCGGGTTGTCCAGACGCTCGGTCATCGTGCTGAACGGCTCGGGATCGGCATCCCCGGGATCGGCCGCCAGACCCTCCCAATCGATCGACCGTCGATCGAGACGCGGCGGCGTGCCGGTTTTCAGGCGCCCGAGCGGCAGGTCCAGTCGGTCCAGGGTGCGCGCCAGGCCGATCGACGGCGCCTCGTTCGACCCGTCCGGCCGGGATCTGCCGCTCGCCGATATGGATCAGGCCGCGCAGAAACGTGCCGGTCGTCAGCACGACGGCGCCGCACGCGATCCGGGTGCCATCGGCACAGAGCACCGCCACCAGCCGTCCGGCGTGGATTTCCAGGTCCTCGACGGCGGCGGCGCGCAATGCAAGGTTGGGCGTGTCGTCCAATAGCTGGCGGATGGCGCGGCGGTACAGGGCGCGGTCGGCCTGGGCGCGCGGCCCGCGGACCGCCGGGCCCTTGCTGCGGTTCAGCAGCTTGAAATGGATGCCGGCCATGTCGGCCGCCCGGCCCATCAGACCGTCCAGCGCGTCGATCTCGCGCACCAGGTGGCCCTTGCCGATGCCGCCGATCGAGGGATTGCAGGACATCTCCCCGATCGTGTCGAGCCGGTGCGTCAGCAGCAGCGTGCGCGCGCCCATCCGGGCGGCCGCAGCGGCGGCCTCGCACCCCGCATGCCCGCCGCCGACCACCACCACGTCGTATCTGTCCAATTCGGCATTCCTCTGGAAAGTTTCGCTTGACGAACCGAGGCCGGCCCCGCAACAGCGGCAGATGGCCCGATCCAAGCTGTATCTCGCTGCCCTGGCGCTGGGTGCTTGCTGGTCCGCGCCGGCGAGGGCATCGGATCCCAACGTGCTCTGGCATATCGTGCACGACCAGTGCGTTCCCCACCAGGAGCAGTTCCATTGGCCGCTGCCCTGCGCCGAGGTCAACCTGGCGTTTGGGTATGCGATCCTCAAGGACATCGAGGGGGCCACCCAGTTCCTGCTGATCCCGACCGCCCGCGTCACCGGCATCGAGGATCCGGCGATACTGGTCCCCGGTGCGCCGAATTACTGGGAGGCCGCATGGCAAGCCCGCGGCCTGGTGCAGGCCCTGGCGAAAGGGCCGTTGCCAACGAATGATCTGTCGTTGGCAATCAACTCTATCGATGGTCGGTCGCAGAACCAATTGCATATCCACATCGATTGCATCCGCGCCGACGTGCGGGACGCGCTTCGCGCGCACCTGGTGGAGATCGGGGATCATTGGGCGCCGCTGCCGATCCCGTTGTTGGGACACGCGTATCGGGCGATGCGGGTGGAGACGCTCGATCGTCCCGGGGCCGATCCGTTTCAGTTGCTGGCGGACGGGGTTCCCGGGGCGCGCACCGAAATGGGACAGCAGACGCTGCTGGCGGTGGGAGCGATTTTCGGGGACGGGGAGCCTGGAATGGTGCTGCTGCAGACCGAGGTTGACCTGGCCCATGGGAATCGCGGCGAGGCCGAGGAACTGCAGGACCATTCCTGCGCGGTTGCACAGATACCGTAGCGCCAAGCGCCGGCGGCACGAAATGCGGACATCATAAAGCGACTGCTGCTTCAGTCCGTCAACGTCATCGCGAATGTTCACCTGTTGATCGGCATCGATGCTCTTGCGGCGGCAGGTCGTTCTACACCAATGGCGAAAAGTTTGAGGCACGGCAGGGCGTGATCGGGCGCGTGATCTGGCTACCGTGAACGCATGCCGGCCGTGGAAAAGTCGATCCAGGTCGCCTAATATTATTTGCCGATGCAGAAGCGGGTGAAGATGGAGTCGAGGATGTCCTCCACGCCGATCGCCCCGGTGATGCGGCCGAGGGCGCGGAGCGCGAGGCGCAAATCCTCGGCGCGAAGTTCTGGCAGGTCGGCCTGGCGTGCGGACAGCGAGGCGGGCGGCGGCTTCCTGCAGGGCGGCGCGGTGGCGGGCGCGGGTCAACGGCGGCGGGCCGGCGGTCTCCGTCAGGCTGCGGGCCGTTTCGGCCAGGCGGTCGCGCAATACAGGCAATCCCGCACCGGTCAGGGCGCTGACGCCGATCGCGCCGTCCGGAACGGCGCCTCCGAGGTCGGTTTTGTTGGTTACGTGAAGGCCATCGGCGGCAGGTGCCCGCCCGGGCTCCGAGACGGCGATGACAAGGTCGGCGTCGGCGGCACGGGCGAGGGCGCGGCGGACGCCTTCGGCCTCGATCGGATCGTGATGAGTCGCGCAGGCCGGCGGTATCGACCAGCGTGACGGGGATGCCGGCCAGCACGATGCGGGTTTCGATGGCGTCGCGGGTGGTGCCGGGGATGCGGCGAGACAATGGCGACGTCGCGATCCGCGAGTGCGTTCACCAGGGACGACTTGCCGACGTTGGGCGGGCCGGTGATGGCGAACACCAGCCCCTCGCGCAGGCGTTCGCCGCGGCGGTTGTCGTTCAGATGGGCGGTGATTTCTCCCAGCAGAGCCTGGATGGCGGCTTCGGTGGCGGCTTCGGTTTCCGGCGGCAGGTCTTCGTCCGGGAAGTCGATCAGGGCTTCCTGTTGCGCCATCAGGTTCAGCAGGCGGTCGGCCCAATCGTTGTAGATGGCGCCGAGCGCGCCTTCCAACTGGCGCAGCGCCTGGCGGCGCTGGGCGGTGGTTTCAGCGGCAACGAGATCGCCGATGGCTTCGGCCTCGATCAGGTCCATGCGGCCGTTGAGGAAGGCGCGGCGGGTGAATTCGCCGGGCTCGGCGGGTCGGGCGCCGAGCGCGACCAGTGCGTCCGCCACATCGTTTAGCACCGCCCGGCCGCCGTGCAGGTGCAGTTCGGCGCAGTCTTCGCCGGTGTAGGTGCCCGGGCCGGGAAGCCAGAGCGTGATGGCGCGGTCGAGCGAGGTGCGGTCGGCGGGGTGGCGAAGGGTGCGCAGCGTGGCGCGACGCTCCGGCGGCAGTGCGCCGGCGAGGGTGGTCAGGATGGCACCGATGTGGCGGGGCCGCTGAGGCGGAGCACGGTGATGGCGGCGCGGCCGGTGCCGGTGGCGGGGGCGAAGATGGTGTCTGGGGGCATGGGGGAAGGGAGGAGCGCGCGGCAGGGCCGGGGTCAAGCGAGAACAGAGCGCCAGACCGTCATTCATGCCCGCGAAGGCGGGCATCCACGCCTTGTGTGCGGCAAACCAAGACGTGGATGGCCGTATTCGCGGCCATGACGACCGCCACGCTTGACCTGGTAATGAGTGAGGTGAAGCTTCTGGCAATGGTCCTCTGGCGAGGTCATGCGCTTCCCGCCTGTTCCGCGACCACGGTGAGGACATCCTGTTTCAACGTCGGGAAATCGACCGGCTTGGTCACGAACTTGTTCGCTCCGCGTGCCAGAGCGGTTGCCACCGTGGCTTCGTCGCCATAGGCGGAGATCATGAATACCGGCAGCTCCGGCCGCCGCTCCTTCACGACCGGCAGCAGATCGAGCCCGCTCATGCCGGGCATGTTTATGTCGGACAACAGCAGAATGATGCCTTTTCCCGTATGCTCGGCCAGCCTGGTCAGCGCCGCCTCACCTGATATTGCGAACTCAAGCGTATAAAGGCCTTCGCGCATCTCCCGCCGGAACTGCTGTCGGAACAGCATCTCCACATCCGGTTCGTCATCCACGATCAGAACGATAGTCCTCACGCCAAGGCTCGCCTTTCGACGGCTGCCGAACGGTGCGGCAGCGTGATGGTGAACTCCGTAAACGCGCCGGGCTCGCTCTCGACAGTGATCGTGCCGGAGTGCTGCTGGGTTACAATGTCGTAGCTGATCGACAGCCCGAGACCGGTGCCTTCGCCCGTTGGTTTCGTGGTAAAGAACGGTTGGAACAATTTGTCCTTGATGTCGGCGGGGAGGCCGGTGCCGTTGTCGCGTATGCGGACCTCCACCGCCTCGCCAAGATCGCGTGTCGTCACCTTCACCGCGGACTCAAAGCCGGCGATGTCCCCCATGCTCTGCGCCCGCTTGCGCGTAGCGTAGAACCCGTTGCTGAACAGGTTCAGGAACACCCGCGTCATTTCCTGCGGCGCCAGTTCGACCGGAGTGATCCCGGCGCCGAAATCCCGTTCCAGCGTGACATTGAAACTCTGATCCTGGGCGCGGGCGCCATGATAGGCGAGGTTCAGTGCCTCCTCGACCAGAGTGTTGAGGTCAACCGACCGGCGCTCCCCCGATTCACCTCGCGAATGTTCCAGCATGCTGCGCACAATGCCGTCGGCGCGCTTTCCGTGTTCGACAATCTTTTGCAGGTTGCCGGTGAGCAGTCCGCTGAGATCCTCGATGTCGGCGCGGCGGTCTTCGGGCAGCGTGGCGAAACCGGGCGCTGCGGTTTCTTTCAGTTCAGCCAGCAGCTCGACCGAAAGGCTGGCAAAGTTGTTGACAAAATTAAGCGGGTTCTTGATTTCGTGCGCGATGCCGGCGGTAAGCTGGCCGAGCGAGGCCATCTTCTCGGCCTGGATCAAATTGGCCTGCGCGGCTTTCAGGTCGCGGTAGGCGGCCTCGACGGTGCGGCTGGCTTCTTCCGCCGCGTCGCGGGCGGCGCGAAGTTCGGCCTCGTTGCGTTTGCGTTCGGTGATGTCGGCGTAGATCAGGACGAAGCCGCCGCCGGGTACCGGATTGTGCCGGACCTCGATTACCCGGCCGTTGGGGCGCGTGCGTTCGAAGACCGTGGATTGTCGCGCGCGCGCCTGAAGGCGACGGATTTGCGCCTCTGGATCCGCATCCGGTCCAAATTCGCCGCGTTCGGTGAGATAGCGGATATAATCCTCATAGGTCCGGTGCTCGGCGAGCACGCCATCGGGCACGTCGAGGATTTCCTGAAACTTGCGGTTCCACGCCACAAGGCGCTGGGTTTCATCGAACATGGCGACACCGTCGCCCATGTTCTCGAAGGTGATGCGTAACTCGTCCTGGCGCCGGCGGATTTCGTCGAGCAGCCTTGCATTCTCCATCGCGATTACTGCTTGCGCGGCGAAGTTTTGCAGCAGGGCGATTTGCTTGTCTGTGAAAGGCCGGACTTCTGAGCGGTAAGGATGAAGAAGCCGAGCAGAGCTTCATCCTTTCGCAGCGGCATCGCACAGGTCGGTCCGCGCGCCCATCTGTTCTGAAGGACGCGCGCGTAGCGCATGATCCCAAGCCAGCGCGTCGCTCTAAAATCCGGGATATGGACGAGGCGTTCGCCTTCACGAGACGCGAATGAAAATGTCTGGCGCGATAGGGCTGGCGCATCAATGCGGCATGCTCTTCGGGGAGGCCATGCGAGGCGACCGCGCGGAAATACTCGCCGTCGTAGGTCGTCAAGCCGCCGACAACGGCGTCCACAGACCTGTGCGCCTTGTCCAGGATCGCGTCGAAAACCGGCGTCAGATCGCCCGGCGATCTGTTGATGACCTGCAACACCTCAGCGGTCGCGGTTTGCTGTTCCAACGCCTCCCGCTGCCCGGTCAGCAGCCGCGTGTTCTCGATCGCAATCACCGCCTGGTCGGCGAACGTGCTCACCAGTTGGATCTGCGCGTCGGTGTACGGTTCGACCCGCCGCCGCGCCAGACCTATAACCCCGATCGTCACGCCGTCGCGCAGCAACGGCACGCCGAGCAACGTATGGATACCGCCCACCCGAGCGTCGTCCTTCGCCTCGTATAGCGGATCGGTCCAGGCATCGGGAATCTGCACGGTGCGGCCGTCGCGCGCGACACGGCCGACCAGCGTGCCGGGACCTGGGTGGATCACAACCTCCCGTTCGATGCGCTCATACTCCGGCGTATTGGAACAGGAGGCGGCGAGGCGGTACGCGCCGTCCTGGAGGCGGATAGATCGCCGCCTGATCGGCGTGGCAAAGCCGCGCGGCGGTTTCGACCACGGCCTGAAACACCGGTTCGCAGATCGAACGTCGAGCGGCTGATGACCTTCAGCACGTCACTGGTCGCGGTCTGGTATTCGAGCGATTGCTGAAGGTCGGCCGTGCGTGTCTGCAATGCGCGATACGTCTCAGCGCTGGTGATCGCGATCACCGCCTGTTCGGCGAAGGTTTGCAGCAGTTCGATCTGGCTTTCGGAGAAGCCGCCAGGCTGTTTGGAATCGAGAGAGATGGCGCCGACCGCGCGGCCGTCACGCATCAGAGGGAGCGACAGGACAGACGCCGACCTAACGGTCTCGCACGAGCGGAAGGAGTTCGGGATTCGCATCGGCGTATGCGAACATGGATGATCCTGGCGTCCAGGATCGACCCGGCAGGCGAGTGGAAGTCCCTCGTCGGGAGCCGTCGGAAAGGCTGGCGGCAGGGCCTTGTCAGCTGCCGTCTCGATCCCATCGGCACGGACCAGCGCGCGCAAATGTGGACAGCTTGCCGTCAAATTCGAAGAAGCCTCGCTCCAGTCGCCACCGCAGAATTCACGCGCCCTCCGGGTTATCAGGTCGAACACCGGCTGAGGATCGCCGGGTGAGGCCGACATTGCCTTGAGCACGTCGATCGTCGCGCTTTGCTGCTCGATCCGTTCGCCATACTCGTTGTTGCGCGCTGCCAGTTCATCGGTGCGCTGCCGCAAGCTCGCCCAAGAGCCTGCGCGTTCTCCATCGCGATCACCGCTTGCCCGGCAAAGCGTCTCCAGCAGGGTGATTTCGCTGTCCGTGAACGAGCGGACTTCCGTGCGATTCGCGCTGATGAAGCCCAGCAGCGCCCCGCCCTTGCGCAACGGCACCGAAGAAACGACCGGACGTCCGGACGTCCGAGGATAGCGCGCATGCACTTGTTGTGCGATCGGGCTCCGTCGCCGCCGGCAGATCCGTGACGGTCGTAGACGTTCGCCACAGCAGCGGTCGTCCGCCGCATCGGCGCATGCAGGGAAGGGTTGGCTGATAACCACACATCCACGACTCCTTCGGGATAAGCCATGCGACGCGCACCGCGTGGACAAGGCCGCCATCATCAGAACCAGGCGCCCGACGGCGCGACCAAAGGCCGTGCGCCTTCGTCAGGATCGCGTCGAACACCGGCTGCGGGTCACCGGGGGAGCTGTTGATGACGTTAAGAACCTCGGCCAGCGCGGCCTCGCGCGCCAGCGCCGCGTCGCGTTCGGCGCGGTGTTCGTCGAGTTGGCGCTGCAACGCGGCATTGGCGCGCCGGAGATCCGCTGTCTCATCGTCGGGTGGCGCAGTCACTGGCTTTTCCCCGCCACGGCGCGGCGCGCGAGTGCGGCCATGCACCGTCATTCGAGTGCCACCACTATACCGGTTTTGCCCGCCAGGAGCCGCTTCAGATGGAAACTGACAAGCCCATCGCTGCCAGCTTGCCCCAACAAGGCGGCGAAAGCGGGCAAAGCGGTCGGGTCGTCGGTTGCCATCCTGGCAAATGCATCCAGATAGACGGCCGTCAGTGCATCGGCGTGGCGCTCGGGCGTCAGAGGTTCGTACGCCGGCAGGGCTTCCCGGCGGCCCCGGAGGATAACATTGCCAACCGGGACGGCCACGGAAATCCGGGATGCGTTCAACCACCGAGCCGCTGACGCAGATGCGCGTGCCAAGCTGCTTGTTCGCCGCCTCAAGCCGAGCCGCGGTGTTGATCGTGTCGCCATGCGCATTGTAGTCGAAAAACCGACCGCCACCAAAGTTGCCGACCAGCGCCGGTCCCGAGTTAACCCCGATGCGGGTTACGCCGAATGCGACCCCTTTGGCGCGCCAGCGCGTGCGGAATTCCTCCGCATAGGTATCCAGCGCCATGGCACAGGCAACGCCACGCGCCGCGTGGTCAGGTTGCTCGGTCGGCGCGCCGAACAGGACATTGAGCGCATCGCCGCTGATCTTCACCAGAGTGCCGGCATGATCGAACACAATCCCGGTCATGCCAGCCAGATATTCGTTCAACAGCGGCGCGATGAGGCCCGGGTCCAGGCTTTCGGCCAGCGTGGTGAAGCCGGCGATATCGGTGAACATCGAAGTAACGTCGCGCCGCTGCGCCCCGAGATCGATGTCCTCCGTCGTTTCAGCGAGGCGGTCGGCCAGACTGGGCGAAAAATACCGCGACAATTGGGCCCGCGCCCGTTCTGCTGCCTGCTGGCGCCGCTGGTAGCCGCGGGTGATCTCCAGGGTCCGCAGCGTCTTCGCAATCGTGGTTTCAAGATCGCCGAAATCGATCGGCTTGGTCAGGAAATCGAAGGCGCCGCGGTTCATCGCGGTGCGGATATTCGCCATGTCGCCATAGGCCGAGACGATGATGGTGGCCAGGTGGTCCTCGCGCTCCAGCAACCGGCCGAGCAGCGTGAGGCCATCCATCCGCGGCATGTTGATGTCTGTCACGACCATGTCGATCGCGGGGTCCTCCGCCAACACCGCGAGCGCGTTTTCGCCGTCCTGGGCGAAGGCGAAGCTGAACGAGCCGTCGCGGACGTGCTTGCGAAAGCGCTGGACGATCAGCAACTCAAGATCCGGCTCGTCGTCCACGACCAGAATGCGCGCGCTCATGCCTGCTCTCCGGTCCTTATCGTAATCGATACGTCCCGCTTCAGTCGCCGGAAATCAACCGGCCTGGCCTTGCCGTGTGCGGGGATCACGAATACCGGCAATAGTGCTGGCGGTGCCTCCTCAATGCTGGAATGGTGTCGCCTGGGAACTGCGGGGTCAACCGGACCTGCGGCAGTTTCTCCGGGCGCCCCGCCACCCTGGCCTCCGGCCGGCGGCTGCTGCCCGATATCGACCTGCGCATCGCCCGCACCGCAACGGCCCTGATCGGGGTGGCCGTCATGCTGCACGGGTTCCTGTGGGAAACCGACTGATGCTGCCGAACCTGCTGCCGTTCATGGCGGGCGCGATCGCTTTCGGGTTCGTGAGATCGACTCCCGTCCTACGAGAACCGGCCCCCCTTCGTCATGGCCGGCGACGGCCGGCCATCCCCGACTTCTGGTGGCACAACGGAAAGACGTGGATACCCGGCCCTAGCCTGTCCTCGGGCCGGCCTTTGACCGGACCCATGGCCGGGCATGACGGGATGAGATGCGCAGCCGGGAGTACGTTCAATCCCAGGAACGTTTAGTATGATTCATATCAATCCGGCTCGATCGGCATCGTCCCGATGCTGGTCCAGGCAATCGGATCGCCGTGCTGGTCCGCCGGCGCCGTTGCATCCCAATGCACCGCCAGGAACCGGCGCGCCGTTATCCCGGCGCCGGCTTCCGACAACAGCCAAAGCAGCGGTGGCACCATGATTTCGGGGCGCAGCAGCTTCTGCCGCTCGGGCACCTGACTGTCCGGGATGATGCGCGTGTCGGTCATGCCGCCGGGCACCAGCACGTTGGCCGTGACACCGGTACCCGCGAGATCGGCGGCCATGATCGCAGTGGCTGCCTCGGCCGCCGCCTTGCTCGCGCCGTAGAGCGCGTAACCGCCGCGGATCATGGTGCCCAGGCTGGTGGTCACGGTGATGATCCGCCCGGACCGCCGCTCCATCATGTGCGGTGCCACGGCGCGCGCCATCATCAGCGGCGCGGTGGCGTTCACCGCGACGAAGCGGCTCCATTGCTCCGGCGTGATCTCCCAGAAGCGGAGCGGATTGCGACGCTGGTCGGCGCGCACCGAGGCCTGCCCGATGCCGGCGTTGTTCACCAATGCATCGATCCTGCCGAACCGCCCCAGCGCATCGGCAACCACGGAGTCGAACGAGCCCGCCTGTGCAAGATCCGCCCGGATGGTCTGCAACGCCCCTGGCAGTCGCCGCTCGGCGGCAACGCCGGCTAGCTCGCGCAACCAGCCGTCCTGCTGATCGACCGCGGCCACATCGATGCCGGCCTGCAACAGGCCGAGCGCCATGGCGCGACCGAGACCGCTCGCCGCCCCAGTCAGAATCGCAACGTTCCGCTCCATCGCCATGCTCTGCTCCAAGCTGTGGTCGGGCGATCTCGTGCCGGGTTCAGGCTGATCGAACGCCACGCCGTTGTCCACCGGCGTGTTGAGCACGTCAAGCTGTGAAGCAGTTCACAGCTTTTCGTGATTTGCCCGTGATAAGGCGCGTGGCGGCGGTCAGAACCGCCGGCGAGCACGAGCAAAACGGGGAGCAAGTCATGAGACGCAGAACATGTTTGGCCGGACTGGTTGGTTGCAGCGACTCGCGGGCGGCGCAGCCAATGCGCAAACGCTGCACGCGCAGCAAGGCGAGAGAGATACACCGGAGACGAGAATGCCTCGGTATATACGACGAGGCCGGTGGACTCTCCACGTGATTGCCACGCGTGCCGAAGGACCGGAAAGCACGCCGGTCCGCTGCATGGCGAGCCTCCAACCTGGACAAGCTGTCAGAAGCACAGTCCCCGGCGAGGCCGGCAAACCAGCCACCGAAGTGAGCCTACGAGTACGCCCGGCGGCCTCGACGACGCCAATGCCGGATAGCCAGGGGCGACCAGCTCGAAGGCGAGGGCTCGGCGAACAGGGCATGCACGCCCGACGCCGGCGGGCAAGCAAGGGAGTCGCGGCGGGCAAGCATGCGATGAGCGGCGCAGTACCATGCCGGCGGCACACGAGCCAGCCGACCGCAACGCTGCCCGCCACAGTACCAAAGGCCATGATAGCGGCGCAAAACACCATGATGGCGGCGCGAGGACGAACGTCATTCTCTTTGCCGAAGGGGGGACTTGGCCCGTGCTGGCGCTCGGCGGCGGAGCTTCCCGCCGATGGCATCGGCTCAGATTCAACTCTCGGCAGCTCCAGCAACTTGGACGCAATCAAGGCAATCTCTACCTCGGTCAGTGCCTGAGGAGGCAGGTACAGCCCGTGCCGACACCAATACCGGCTCGCCTTCGTCTAGCTGCAGTGCATCGGAGGGCATCGGTCCTTGCGGCTCCGGAAGAGCGCTGAGACCGCACAGGGTCGCTGCTTCCTCAACGTGCTCCGCCTCAACTTGGACAGCGCCCTTGCGGTCAGCCAGATAAAACGCCGCCCTTGAGAGCGTATTCACGAGACGCGGAACGCGGCCCGAATACAACTCGATCCCAGCGATCGCGGCGTCGGTGATGAGATCACTGGAATGCCCGGTCCGTGCTAGGCGTGCGCTGAGGAACGCGCCGGTCTCTCCGGGGAGCAAGGGGGCAAGCCGCACGAGCGTCACGGGTCTGCTGCCGGCTGCGGCCGCAGAGAAGCGATCAGCCTCGTCGTCGGCCAGGACATGCTTGCAGGCGAGCACCAGAGCGGATTGCGGGTCCGCTGCAAGGTGCGCGAGTGCCGCCCCATCCATCCTGTCTGCCTCATCGATCAGCATGACCCGGAAGGTCGCTTGTCCGTCGGGTGTTATCCACCCGTCCTGTCCGAGATCTCCGCGCCGGTGCAGGATCGTCGCGGCACCTGCCGTTTTAAGCGCGCGGGCGAGCTCCTCGAGCAGCAGCGTCTTGCCCGTTCCCGGGCCTCCCGCGACGACAACGACGCAAGGGCCGGAAAGGAAAGCCGTGAGCGCCCGCTCGCGTGCCTTCCTCCAGCCGCGATGCGCGACCGCCTGTCCCGCCTCGATCGTGACTGGGAGAACGGGGAACGGTGTTGCGGTGCTCAGCGCGACCCTAACGGTCGGACCTGAGGCCGGCTTGCCAATATTCCGATAATCTTGCCGGACTGGCGTCATTTCCATCCTGGCTGCAGCATTGATTTCGGGAATCCGACTGGCATACTTCCCCGACTGGCGATATTCCCGACTGGCGATTTCATCACCGGCCTCCGGCACCCGGCGGATTGACGACCGGTGCCCTCGGCGCGCTTCTTTGCCACCGCCGGATATGGCGGCACGTGACGCTGTCGCCGCGAAATAAACTCAATTGAGGACCATGCGATGCCCGATCGGCCCCTGGATTGCGTACTGCACCGCGCGGACGGCGCCCGGCCGCTGTATGCGATCCGGCCAGCCGGGCTGGCAGGTTTCCTCGACACAATCCCGCCGGCGCAGGCCGGCTTGCTGCGTGAGACCGGGTTCAAGGCCGCCGCCCAGGAGCTGGCCTGGCTGCCGAACGAGACCGGGCTCGGTGCCGGCCGTGCTGGGATTGGGCGAGGATCGCTCGCCGTTCGCCTTCGGCAATCTTGCGCTGCGGCTGCCCGAGGGCTCGGTCTGGCAACTGATCGAGGGCGACTTCGATACGGGCGACGCGACGTTGGGATTTTGCCTGGGCGGCTATCGGTTTACTGCGCTCAAGCCGGCCGGCCGCGGCACGGCGCATCTGGTCTGTTCCGCGGATGCGGCACGACAGAGCCTGGCCGAGGCGAGCGCGATCTGGATGGTTCGCGATCTGATCAATGCGCCGGCAAACCTTCTTGGCCCGGCCGAGCTTGCCGAGGAAACCGTCGCGCTCGGCCGCCGGCACGGAGCGGAGACGGCAATGATCAGCAACGAGGCGCTGGACACCGGCTATCCGACCATCGCCGCGGTCGGCCGCGGTTCGGCGCGCCCGCCGCATGTTGCGATCCTGCGTTGGTCGGGCAGCCGTGCCCATCACGATGCGCCGCTCGTTTCGCTGTGCGGGAAGGGGGTCTGCTTCGATACCGGCGGGTACGATTTGAAGCCGTCGGCCGGCATGTTGCGCATGAAGAAGGACATGGGCGGGGCTGCCACCGCGCTTGGGCTGGCGCGGCTGATCATGGCCGCCGATTTGCCGGTCCGGCTGGCGGTGCGCATCGGTTGCGTCGAAAACTCGGTGTCCGGCACTGCGATGCGGCCGCTGGATGTGATCCGCACCCGGGCGGGACTGACGGTGGAGGTCGGCAATACCGATGCCGAAGGCCGTCTGGTGCTGTGCGATCTGCTGGCCGAGGCGGCGTCTGAATTGCCGGCGCTGCTGCTGGATTTCGCGACGCTGACCGGCGCTGCGCGGGTGGCGCTTGGCCCGGAGTTGCCGGCGCTGTTCTGCAACGATGAGGGCTGGGCCGCGACATTGTTGCAGCATGGTATTTGCTGTCACGATCCGCTTTGGCGCCTGCCGCTGTGGGATGGTTACGATCAGTGGCTGGCCAGTCCGGTGGCGGACGTGAACAACGTGTCATCGAAGCCATTCGCCGGTGCGGTGGTCGCGGCTTTATTCTTGCGACGGTTTGTTACGCCCCTTGCACCCTGGGCGCATCTTGATATATACGCTTGGAACGATCAGTCGCAGCCGGGTCGGCCCGAGGGTGGGGAGGCGCAATCGATCCGCGGCGTGTTCGCCGCGATCGCTGAGCGATTTGCCAATTCGGAACCGAACCGGAACAGGCTGGTAACATCCTCGTGAGGGGCGTGCAACAAATCTCGGGCCGGTGAGTAAACGACACACCGGACATACGCCTTCCGCATGTCGCGGCACGAGCAACGGACCATCCCGCGCCCGAACGGGACGCCGAAGCACAGGAAAGGATAGATCATGGCATCGACCCCTGCTCCCGACCAACTGGTCGGCATCCTCAGGGACACTGTGGTTGCGCTGGTGCGCCGCGACGGCCCCGACCTGTCGGCCCGTCAGCTCGGCGTGTTCCTCACCTGCTATCTGCAGGACGGCGCCCACACCGTTCGCGGCCTGGCCGCCGACCTGCACGTTTCCAAGCCGGCGATCACCCGTGCGCTGGATCGGCTGGGCGAGCTCGACCTGGCTCGCCGCAAGGTCGATCCGCAAGACCGGCGCAGCGTGCTGGTTCAGCGGACGCTGAAGGGTGCTGCGTTCCTGCGCGACCTGCGCACGATCATGACGGAAGCTGCTGTCCGCGGCACGTCGGGGTGGTTCGTCCACCGAAACGCACGCAAGGCGGGCGACCGCATCTTCCTGAGGGTACTCACCGGCGCCGCTGGCGTTTGCGCAGGGCGCCGGTGACTCGCGCGCGCCGCACTTCTGGTCCATCGATCCCGCGCGGAAAAGTAGGGCGGAGAAGCGTAGCGCATTTCGCCGAGCGAGGTGGCGGAATGCGCTGCGCTTTTCCGCCCTACGCCGCCACGCGTGCCCGGCGGTGACGGTAAGCGATGAAACGCGTTACAGTGCTGGCTTGGTGCCTGTACGATTGGGCCTACAGCGCTTTCAGCACGATCGTGGTCACATTCGTCATCGCGACGTGGTTCGTGCGCGCGGTGGCCGCCGACCCCGCAAGCGGAACCGCCGCCTGGGCCGCGGCGCAGACCGTCGCCGGGCTGGTGATCGCGGTGATTGCCGCGCCGTTGGGCGCCGTTGCCGATCGCGGAGGCTGGCGCCGCGGCATGCTGGCGGGCTGCACCGCGCTCATGGCGCTGTGTACCGCCGGGCTGTGGTTCGTCCGGCCGCATCCCGCCTCGGTCCCGCTTGCGCTGGTTCTGGTCTCCCTGGCGACGATCGCTTTCGAGATCGCCACCGTGTTCTACAATGCCATGCTGCCGGATATCGCGCCGCCCGGTCGGATCGGGCGCGTTTCGGGCCTTGCCTGGGGGCTCGGCTATGCGGGCGGACTGATCTGCCTGGTGCTCTGCCTGACCTTGCTGATCGATCCGAAGCCGCCGCTTTTCGGGCTGGCCGCCGAGCAGTCGGAGCCGGTGCGCGCCACGGCATTGTTCGCCGCCGGCTGGATCGCGATCTTCTCCTGGCCGGTGATCGTGTTCGCTCCGTCGGACACGCGCCGGCCGGGCTGGCGGCCGGCGATTCGCCAAGACCTTGTCGCGCTCGCCCGCACCATCCGGGAAGCGGCGGCCGACCGCACGCTGCTGCGGTTTCTGATCGCTCGGATGCTTTACACCGATGGGCTGACCACGCTGTTCGCGTTCGGCGGCATCTACGCCGCCGGAACGTTCGGCATGGATGCCCGCGATACGCTGCTGCTCGGCATCGCGCTGAATGTCACGGCCGGGATCGGCGCGCTGGGTTTCGCCCTGATCGAGGACCGGATCGGCGCACGACGGATTGTTCTGCTGGCGGTCGGCGCGCTGACCGTGCTGGGGACGCTGGTGCTGCTGGCGCAGTCGGCCCGGGTATTCTGGGGACTGGCGCTCGGCCTGGGCATTTTCGTCGGCCCGGCACAGGCCGCGAGCCGCAGCCTGATGGCCCGGATCGCGCCGGCCGACGCGCGCAACGCCCATTTCGGGCTTTATGCGCTGTCCGGCCGGGTGACGGGTTTCATCGGGCCGCTCGGGCTCGGCGTGATCACCGCGGCCACCGGCAGCCAGCGCGCCGGAATGGCCGTCATCGTGGCCTTGCTCGGCGCCGGCGGGCTGCTGCTGGCGGCGACCCGGATCAATCCCCCCAGCGGCTGATATCGCCCGCCAGCCTCCGCACCCAGGCCAGCCAGGCCAGCTGCGGAAGCAGCGTCAGCAGCGGGACGAACGGCTTGAGCGCGGATGGCGCGGCGATGAACGCCAGGCAGCACAGCCCGCCAAAGATCGCGAACCCCCAATGCACCAGCGCGACCGCCGGCGGCCGGCATCCCGGCCCGATTCGCCACCTGATACAGGTGGCCGCGGTGCGCGGCGGTCAGCCGCTCGCCCCGCAAGGCCCGGCGCGCCAGAGTGAACGCCACGTCGAACAGCACGCCGGACAGCAGCATCGGCACGAGCAGCAGGGACAGCTCGACGCCTTCGAACCGGCTTGCCACCACGCCGAGCATGGCCAGCACGAAGCCGCAGAACTGGCTGCCGACATCGCCCATGAAAATGCGCGCGCGGGGGAAGTTGAAGGGCAGGAAGCCGATCAGCCCGGCGGCCAGCAGCAGCGCGGCGAAATAGGCGAACCAGCCGCCATGCGCAGCGGCGATCCCGGCGAGGAAGCAGGCGGCGATCAGGGCCACTCCGCCGGCCAATCCGTTCAGCCCGTCGATGAAGTTCATTGCGTTGGTGGCGAACAGGATCCAGGCCAGCGTCGCCGGACCGCCGACCCAGCCGACATAGAGCGGCCCGACATAGGGCAGCCGGTAATCGCGCACATAGACGCCGGTGCCGACCGCGGCGAGCGCCGCCAGCAGTTGCGCCGCCAGCTTCACCGAAAACGGCCAGTCCCGCAGATCGTCGAGGAACGACACCACGGCGATCAGCACCGAGGCTCCGATCACGCCGAGGAAATAGGGATTCGCCAGCCGGGAGAACTCGGCGAACCGGTACAGCAGGACGAGTCCCACCAGGAACGCCGCCACGATCCCCACGCCGCCGCTTTTCGGCATCGGGCGGGCATGCGCCTTGCGCTGGTCCGGCTGGTCCATCACGCCAATGGAGATCATCAGCCGCACCACCGCCGCGGACAGCAGGGCGAGGCCGCCGGCAAACGCCAGATGGTGCAGCAGGGCGAGGGTGGTCATCGCGGGTCGAACCCGCCTCCCCAACCAAGGGGCTGGGGAGCCGTGCGGCAGCTCCCGTTCCCATTGCGGGGTTCAGCGTCGGCATGACCGTGGAATGACCGATTGCGGTTCGGCAGGTCGGTGAGCCCGCGTATCATCTTCGTGGCCCTTCGTGGTCCTTCGCGATCTTCGTGTCGATCCTTCCGGCAGACCGGCCAGTTACCGGGTTCGCGGCGCGGCGTTCCTGGCGCATCGCGGGTCGGGCTGGTGTCTGATTGACGATTCCGAAGGTTCACACGAAGGGTCGCGGAGAACCACGAAGAGCCGCGGAGCACAACCCTACGATCGACGCGGTGCCGTTCGGAGGCGGCGATCTGGTGAAGACGTCGCGACGGGATCGTTGCGCGGCTTTGTGGCTCGTCAGCCGAAATCGGGTTACTTCTGCCGCCAGGGCAGGCCATCCGCCTTCCAGCCGGTCACCGTGCCGCGGTGGCCGTCCGCATCGGGCGGTCCCTCGAACCCTTCGGCGACGTTGTGGGCGTGCGGAAACCCGGCCTGTTCCGCGGCCCGGGCGGCGGCGGCGCTGCGCCCGCCGGTGCGGCAGATGAAGTACAGGTGGTGATCGGGGGTGAACCCGGCTTCTTTCAGGTGGTCCACGAACTGGCCGTTCACCTGCATGGCCGGATAGACCTGCCAGGGGATCAGCACGGCCTGCTTGCCGGCCTGGGCCAGATCGGGAATTCCGACGAAGTTCCACTCGGCGTCGGTGCGGACATCGACAAGCTGCGCCTGCGGGTCGGACCGAAGGGCTTCCCAGACCTGGGCGGGGGGCACATTGTCAACCATCTTCCAATCTCCGGCTGCACGAGGGAGCGATGACCCAGTTGTATCACGACACAGGCTGGCAGGCAGACCTGGCGGCGGCAATCGGCCACACCCCTCTGATCCGGCTGCGCCGGGCGTCCGAGGCGACCGGTTGCACCATCCTGGGCAAGGCCGAATTCATGAGCCCGGGCGGATCGGTGAAGGATCGCACCGGGCTCTACATCATCGCCGATGCCGAAAAACGCGGCGCGCTGAAGCCGGGCGGCACGATGGTGGAAGGGACCGCCGGCAACACCGGGATCGGCCTGACGCTGGTCGGCAACGCCCGCGGTTATCGTTGCGTGATCGTGATGCCGGAGACGCAAAGCCAGGAGAAGATCGACTTCCTGCGCATGATCGGCGCCGATCTGCGGCTGGTCCCGGCCAAACCGTACCGCGACCCCGGCAATTATGTGCACGTGTCGCGGCGGATGGCGGAGGAAACCGCCGCGGCCCAGGGCAATACGATCTGGGCCAACCAGTTCGACAATCTCGCCAACCGGGAGGGTCACCGGGCCTTCACCGGACCCGAGATCTGGGAGCAGACCGAGGGCAAGGTCGATGCGTTCACCTGCGCCTGCGGCACCGGCGGCACGCTGGCCGGGGTGGCGTTTGCGCTGAAGGAGAAGAATCCGAAGGTGCGGATCGTGCTGGCCGACCCCGAGGGCAGCGCGCTTTACGAATGGGTCAAGGGTCTGGAGATGACGGTCACCGGCAGCTCGATCACCGAGGGGATCGGGCAGTCGCGGGTGCCCGGCAACCTGGAGGGCGCGCCGATCGATGACGCGGTGAAGATTCCCGACCCCGAGGCGCTGGAGCAGATCTACGATGTGCTGATCCATGAGGGGCTGTCGGTGGGCACGTCGTCGGGGATCAACATCGCGGCGGCGGTGCGGGTGGCGAAGGACCTCGGGCCGGGGCACACGGTGGTGACGATCCTGGCGGATGGCGGATCGCGCTATCAGTCGAAGCTGTTCAACGTGGAGTTCCTGCGATCGAAGGGGCTGCCGGTGCCGGCGTGGATGGGGTGAGCGGCGGTCGCTCTCGCCGCTTTCTGCTGCGGGATGCCGCCGCAATCTTTCTGTTATTGCCGGCGGTTTCCGCGGCCCGTGCGGATCAGCCGCCGGTTACGTTGAAACCTGGCGTCCTTCGCATCGGGACGTATTTCGTCAATCCGCCATTCGAGTTCGTGTCCGGCGGAGACAGGATCGGCTTCGAGGTCGATCTTATGAACGGGATCGCCCGACGGCTGGGTCTGCGTTCCGAGTTCGTGAACACGCGATGGGAAGTCATCATCCACGAGATGCAGGAGAACCGCTACGACTGCATCGTGGGTGGCATCACCATCACGCCCGGCCGTGAGCGGTTGCTCGCCTGGTCGGTTCCATACATGACGACGACGTTGAGCCTGATCGTCGATGCCGCGCGATCGCCGCCCGGACATGACGCTTGCCGATCTGAAGGACGCGACCGTCGCGGTGCAGGCTGCCACGACCGACTACGATGCGGCGGTCGCGATGCAGCGGGCCGGCGCGATCGGCAATGTTCGGGTCTATCCGTTCGCCCGCATGGCGGATGCGATCACCGATCTTGTCGCCGGCCGCGTCAATGCGGTGATGAAGGTGTATCCGGTGGCGGCCTGGTTCGTACGGCAGACGCCGGGGTTGCGCATTCTCGCGCAGGTTCCCGATGATCCGCAGCCGCTGGGGATTGGCTTCAATCGGAACAATGCCGGCTTTCTCGCCGCTGTGAACAATGCTTTGGCCGACGCGCAGCGGGACGGAAGCTACCAGACCCTCGCGCGGCATTGGGGCCTGCTGCCGCAATTCCCACGATAGCGCATAGGTGGTAACCATGGGGCCGGAGACAAACAGTCCCGGCCGGGGAGGTTGCGATGACCTATCGCGTGATGTGGTTGCTGCTTGGGCTGTTCGTGCCACAAGCCGCCCTGGCGCAGGCTCCGCCAGCCGGACCGAACCAGAAAACACGGACCAGGAAACAACGGCGCTGCCGCCGGTGACCGTTACGGCGCCGTTTCCGCTGATCGGCTCGGGCCTGGACCCAAACACGCTTCCCGCTGAAACGCATGTGCTGAACAGCGGCGATCTGGTGCGTGAAGGAACCCCAAGCCTGCAGCGCGCGCTCGACCAACAGGTTCCGGGTGTCGCGCTGGGCGCGGCATCGGGCAATCCGTTCCAGCCGACCTTCTTCTATCACGGCTTTGCGGCGTCGCCGTTGCAGGGCACCCCGCAAGGACTTGCCGTGTACGTGAACGGAATGCGGTTCAATCAGCCGTTCGGCGATACCGTGGATTGGGACCTGATCCCCGATATCGCGATCGACCGGATCAATCTTGAAGGCTCCAACCCGGTCTTCGGGCTCAATGCCCTTGGCGGATCGGTGAACGTGCTCATGAAAAACGGTTTCACCTATCATGGTCTGGAAGCAGATCTGTCCGGCGGCTCGTTCGGCCAGGTCCAGGGTGAATTCCAGTACGGCAAGCAGATCGGCGACAGTTCCGTCTATGTTGCCGGCAACGTGCTGCATCAGGGGGGCTGGCGCGACCTGCAGTCCACCGACCTGCAGAATTTCTACGGCGATGCCGGTTGGCGCGGCGACCGCGCAGAGGTCCACCTCAACCTGACGCTGGCCCATTCGCTGCTGAATGGTCCCGGCACGTCGCCCGTCGAGCTGCTTGCCGCTGATCCGGCGGCGCAGTTCACGGCACCCAATCAGATCACCAATCAATACGCCGCGGTCAGCCTGTCAGGAAGTTTCGAGGTCAACGCCAACACGTCCGTACAGGCGCTGGCGTATTATCGGTATTTCCTGCAGCGGGTCTTCAACGGCAACGCACCGAACGACACGCCCTGCGACGACGGATCGGGACTGTTGTGTTCCAGTCCCGGCATGCCCAATACCACGCTTGGCGGCGGCGCCATCCCTGATTTCCTGAATGGCGGGCCGTATTCGGAACTCGATCTGCAAACCACCAATACAAATGCCTATGGGGCATCGGTTCAGATGACCAACACCGCGGATGTGTTCGGGTTGAAGAACAATCTTATCGTCGGAACCAGCTTCGATGGCGCGCAGACCGAGTTCGGCGGTGTCGGCCTGATCGGCGGCATCACGCCGATCGACCGGGTCTTCATCGGGCCGGGCGTGGTGCTCGACGAACCGGGCACCGACTTGCCGGTACGCGTGGCCATCGGCGAACGCGACGTATGGGCTCTATCTTGCCGACACGCTGAACCTGACGTCTCGGCTGTCGCTCACGGTATCCGGCCGGCTGAATGCGGCGCTGATCGATCTTACGGACCAGAACGGCGGCGACCTCTCGGGCCACCACAGCTACACCCATATCAATCCGGCGGCCGGGGTCACATATCAGTTGGCGCCGTGGCTGGCCGCCTATGCCGGTTACGCCGTCGCGAACCGCGCGCCGACACCGCAGGAACTTTCCTGTGCCGGTCCGGAAAATTCGTGCAGCCTGGCGAATTTTTTCGTCGGAGACCCGGAGCTCAAACAGGTGGTGGCCCATACGTTGGAGGCCGGGTTGCGAGGCTCCTTCGCCCCGTTTGCCGGCGCGAACCTCAGTTATAATCTCGGCCTGTTTCGCAGCAATCTGGACGACGATATTTTCTTCGTCAACAGCGTGACCCTTGGGCGCGCGTTTTTCGCGAACATCGGAAGCACAAGGCGTCAGGGAGTCGATTTCGGGCTGCAGTTCAAGACTGTGCGCTGGCTCGCCTACCTTGCTTACTCCTACGTCGATGCGCAGTTTCAGACTGGCTTCGTTGAAGCATCCGGCAACAACCCGGCGGCTGACGCAAACGGCACCATCACCGTTCGGCGCGGCGATCGGCTGCCCGGAATTCCGGCCAATCAGCTCAAGGTCGGGGTTTACTACAAGGTGACGGACAAATGGACTGTCGGCGGCGTCGGCATTGCGGCAAGCGGGTCTTTTCTTCGCGGCGATGAGGCCAACCTTACGCCAAAGCTGCCAGCGTATGCCACGCTGAACCTCAGCACGACCTACCAGCTGACCGACCGCATGCAGCTC
>CAVXTC010000016.1:0-458602 GCA_963764525.1 uncultured Pseudomonadota bacterium
TTGGTTCTGGACGGCGCCGGCTGGCATCAGCGAGGCGGCGAGCTGCGTGTGCCGGACAACGTTACCTTGCTGCCGCTGCCTCCCTACGCACCGCAATTGAACCCAATGGAGAATGTCTGGGAATACCTGCGTGGCAACAAATTGTGTGCCGTCGTCTGGGACACTTACGATGCCATTGTCGAGGCATGCCGAAAGGCGTGGGAGTTTCTGGCCAACGACCCAGACCGCATCAGGTCAATCGGTACCCGCGATTGGGCATCGGTCAGCTGGTTAGGGCGGTTGGTATTATACCCGGGGCATTGGTTTTGCCAACAGATTCTGGAACCATATCTTTAGTTGACGGGGTCATCAGGAGCATCTACAAAGGCTGCTCCTGGCACAAACATCAACAACCTGAAATTCGATGCGAGCATATCCGATTTATCTGTTCACATTCCGCCACTCCCAGAGCAGCAGCGCATCGTCGCCATTTTCCTGGATGAGGCGTTCGAGGGGATCGCCACCGCAGCGGCAAATGCCGAGTAGGAATTGTTCGAACGCCCTGCATCTGTCTGATGCAGTGCTGGCAACAGCCTTTGCTCCACTCACGACTTCCGCGCAAACTGCTCTTGGTGAAATGACGGAAACCCCTATTACATATGGCGTGGTGAAGCCTGGCCCAGAAGGTGAAATTCCGTTCGTTCGAGGGGGGGACATTTCACAAGGGCGGGTGCACGTTGAGCGCCTCCGCACCATTTAAAAGAAGGTCCCCTCCGAGGTACGGCCGCACGTTGCTGCGCGGTGGCGAACTCCTGATTTGTTTGGTTGGGCAGCCGGGGCAAGTCGCCGTGGCTCCCGCCGTTCTCCGGGGCGCCAATATTGCTCGGCAGGTCGGCCTAATTAGGCTGATGCCTACGATAGATGCTGAGTATGTTCGTCTATTTCTTCAATCACCAGCAGGACGGAAGGCACTCGGTGCGAAACAGTCTGGATTGGTTCAGCAGGTCATCAATCTGTTTGAACTCAAGAGCGTTGAAATTCCGGTTCTACCGATAGATCGACAGCGTATGACCACCGAGCGGCTTATGAATGCGGGTGAGGAATTGAGTCCGGCTCATCCGGCTTTACACCCGCAAGCTCACCCCCCTCGCCGAACTCAAACAATCCCTCCTCGCCCGCGCCTTCTCCGGCGAGCCCACCGCAACCGACGCCCTCGCCACATGAACGAAGCGAAGACCCGCGCCGAACTCATCGATCCCGCCCTCAAAGCAGCCGGCTGGGGCGCCAGCCAGACACCCGCATCCGCCGCGAACACCTCGCCCCCGGCCGCATCCTCGGCGCCGGCCGGCGCGGCGAACCCACCACCGCCGATTACGTGCTGCACCACCGCGGCCGCCGCCTTGCGGTGATCGAGGCCAAGGCAGACACCAAACCAATCACCGACGGCTTGCCCCAGGCCAAGGTCTCGCCGGCAAGCTGACCCCCGCTGGGCGTTTGCCACCAACGGCATCGGCATCTACCGGGCCGACGTGCAGACCGGCGCGGACGGCCCCGTATAGCTGGCCCACCCCCGAAGCGCTATGGAACGAACCTTCGCGGAACAAAACCTGGCGCGACCGCTTCGCCGCCATCCCGTTCGAGGACAAAAGCGGCACCCAGCCCGCCCGCTACTATCAGGTCAACGCGGTCGAACGGGCGCTCGATGCCGTGGTCGCCGGCCAGACCCAAATCCTGCTGACGCTCGCCACAGGCACCGGCAAGACCTTCATCGCCTTCCAGATCGCCTGGAAGCTGTTTCATTCGCGCTGGAACCGTGGGGGCGAACCGACCCGTCGCCTGCGTATCCTGTTCCTGGCCGACCGCAACATCCTGGCGGACCAGGCCTACAACGCGTTCTCCGCCTTCGCGGAAGACGCCCTGGTGCGCATCAGGCCGGACGAAATCCGCAAGAAGGGCCGGGTGCCCAAGAACGGCAGCATCTTCTTCACCATCTTCCAGACCTTCACCGCCGGCCCGCCCGACGCCAACGGCAGAGTAGAGCCCAATTTCGGCGACTACCCGCCCGACTTCTTCGACCTCATCATCATCATCGACGAATGCCACCGCGGCGGGGCCAACGCGGAAAGCGAGTGGCGCGCCATCATGGACTACTTCTCGCCGGCCGTGCAGTTGGGGCTGACGGCGACACCGCTGCGCCGGGACGAAAACCGCGACACCTACGCGTATTTCGGCCGCCCGGTCTATAGTACTCGCTGCGCGAAGGGATCGAGGACGGCTTCCTGACCCCGTTCAAGGTGCGCCAGCACAAGACCACGCTGGACGACTAATCTACACATCCGACGATAAAGTCATGCAAGGCCAAGTGAAAGACGGCCACCTCTACACGTCAAACGAATTCAACCGCACCATAACGATCGACGCGCGGGAGGAATACCGCGTCAAGACCTTCATGGGCGAAATCGAGCCGCGCCAGAGATCGCTCGTGTTCTGCGCCAGCCAGGACCACGCCGCCGCGGTCCGCGACCTGATCGACCAGACCAAAACCAGCAACGACCCGCATTACTGCGAGCGCGTTACCGCCAACGATGGCGAAATGGGCGAGCATTGGCTTCGCCAGTTCCAGGACAACGACAAGACGATCCCGACCATCCTCACCACCTCCCAGAAACTCTCCACCGGCGTCGATGCGCGCAACGTCCGTAACATCGTCCTGATCCGTCCGATCAACAGCATGATCGAGTTCAAGCAGATTATCGGCCGCGGCACTCGGCTGTACGATGGCAAGGATTATTTCACGATCCACGATTTCGAGGGCGCCTATCAGCACTTCCTCGATCCCGAATGGGACGGCAAACCGGTTGACCCGAACCATCCCCTCCGCACAAGCCGGAAGAGATCCCCCGGCCGGACCTCCCGAACCGCGCGAACCTCCGCAACGAATGGAAAGGGTCGTCATCCGCCTGGCCGACGGAAAAGCACGCACCATCCGGCATATCAGCGCCACCAGCTTCTGGGGGCCGGACGGCCGCCCCCTGTCCGCCGCCGAGTTCATGGAAAGCCTGTTCGGCAAACTCCCCAAATTGTTTAGCGACGAAGACGAGCTGCGCGCAATCTGGGGCGACCCGGAAACCCGCCGCACCCTGCTGAACGAGCTCGCCGCGCGCGGCTTCGGCCGCGAGCCGGAGGCCGGTTGCCTTGAGATAATTGAGGCATTGGGCGCGATGCGCCTCGTCCAATGCTTTCGCGGTCTTCAACTCGACCAGAAGCGCTTGCTCGACCAGCAGGTCCACGAAGTACTCGCCGACCACCGTGCCGTCATACATGACCGCGACGCCGCGGTGCTGTGCGAAGGCAAGTCCTGTCTTTCGCAACTCATGGGCCAGCGCGTTCTCATAAACCTTCTCCAGAAATCCCGCCCCGAGCGTATTGAGGACTGTGAAGGCGCAGCCGATAGCGTGCCCCGATGGACTGCCCCCCTGGAATGGCACACAGGAATTAGACACACTGTTTACAAGGGAGAACAAGTGTGTCCAGAGGGCGAAGGCGCAGTTTCACGCGTGATTTCAAACTATTGGTGCTGAAGCGGATGGCGGAGACGGACAACATCGTCGCCCTGGCGACGGAGTTGGGGATCCAGCGCAAGCAGCTGTATTGCTGGCGGGACGCCTACCAGGGCGGTGGTGCAGCCGGCCTGCGCCGTGCCGGACGCCCGAGCAAACCGGACAAGATGGAAGCGGCGCTGGCCCTGCCGGTGGTGGTGCCCACGCCGGCGGACCCGGCTCGGCGGATCGCGGAGCTGGAACGCAAGATAGGCGAGCAGCAGCTGGCGTTGGATTTTTTTCGCAAAGCCTTGCGGCATGTCAGGGAGCAACGCCGACAGAAAGGCGTTGCTGGCGAGACGGCATCTACGCCATGATCCAGGCATCGGTGCGGCCTCAAGGCGATCTTGGGATCGAGCGGCTCTGCGCGTTGGCCGGGGTCAGCCGCGGCGGTTACTACCGGCACTGGCGGGCCTCGGCGCCGCGCCGGGAGGAGACGGCGCTGCGCGATGCGATCCAGCACCTGTCGCTGGCGAACCGCCATCGCGGCTATCGCATGGTCACCGCGCTGTTGCGGCGCGACGGCTGGGCGGTGAACCACAAGCGGGTGGAACGCTTGCGGCGTGAGGACAATCTGCTGTGTATATCTCGAAAAACGTTCCGTCCGGCGACGACCGACAGCCGTCATCGTTTCGCGGTTTATCCGAACCTGGCGCGTAAGCTGATGTCCACGACGGTGAACCAGCTTTGGGTCGCCGACATCACCTATGTCCATCTCTCGGAGGCGTTCGTCTATCTGGCGGTGGTGCTGGACGCCTACAGCCGGCGGGTGATTGGCTGGGCTTTGGCCTCGCATCTGCAGGCCAGCCTGGCGTTGGAGGCACTGGCGATGGCGCTGCAAACCCGCGCGGTCATGGCGGGCGAACTGGTGCATCACTCCGACCGAGGCGTGCAGTATGCCTGTGGCGACTACATCCAGCGGCTGCTTGCGGCGGGGATCCAGCCGAGCATGAGCCGGGCCGGCTGTCCGTGGGACAATGCGATGGCGGAGAGCTTCATGCGCACCCTCAAGCGCGAGGAGGTCAATGGCAGCGCCTATCGCGACGAGGCGCATGCCCGCCAGACGATCGGACAGTTTCTCGACGAAGTGTACAATCGCCAGCGGCTGCACTCGGCGCTGAACTACCGGGCGCCGATGGAATTCGAGGCGCACCATTCGTTGCCTGCAACGAATGAAGAGACAGGATTACTGACCTGTGTCTAGTTTCTCTGTCTCATTGACGGGGGGCAGTCCACCGACAGTTTATTCAGCCTGCTTTCATCTGCGTGCATCTGCGTTCATCTGCTGAAATCTGCGTAAAACTTTTCTAATGCTGCCAGCAAGCCGTTGCGGTGTCGTTAATATGCTCGCGCCGATCCGATTCGGTACCAGAAGCCGAGCCAATCGTCGATCGACGTGCGGGTCATCCTTCGCGATACGCGCGAACATGGTGCGCATGCCGCTGTGGCTTCACGATTTTCGCCGCTGCTCGCTTCCGCGGGAATAACGACTTTGGTACGCGACCGCATTAACCCGAATGAGACGCTTCCCTCATCTGGTGAGACAACCGCCGCTCCCGCCTTTCGATCCCGATACATCACTCGCGACAGGACGCCGAACGGTACTGTTGTACATCCGCCCTCTACGCAATCTACTCAACCGCTGCGTGCATAGCTCAATACCGAGCCATGCCGTCCACGCACAACCACAGCGTGCGGGCGCCGGGCCTTGCCGGGTGCGCCGGGTCTGGGGCCGTGTCGTTGGGTTCTGTCCCGGTCCACTTGTCGCCGGCATGGGCGTTCTACATGGGGCGCGGCAGGGTTGGATCGGGTGGGGTGTTTAGGGGTGAGTTGGCGGGCGCAACGGGTGAGGCGGTCTGGCGGGTGTCCAGGGCCGTTCCAATCGCGAATGAGTCGCAGTCGCGTTGGGGCAGGGCCTATCCTGCGCGGCGGGTCGGGGTCTGGTTCGGGCGCTCGGGGCTACTGCCGAGTAGCAGCTTTCACTGAGCGGCTTGCTGCTACCCAGTAATAGCCCTATCGCATGGGGGGCGGACCCGGCTCGGTTCCGGGCGTAGATAATCGTATCCCATTCCCCCATATCGGTTGCATGTGTAGCCGGATGGCTGAAGGTCAGGTTCGGATTGGGCCAGATTGGGCCGGGCTACGGGGCGTGCTGGGTTTGTGTAGGTGGGGCGCGAGTAATCGATTACTTCCGCCTATGGCGCCCTATATAGAACGCTACACATGCAACCACTCTGTCCGGTTGACGGGATACTCAGAAGTGGCTTATGGAAAGTCAATTACTCCTTGCCTTGCAGCAGACCAGCCAAGCGAGCCTTGCGAATCATGTATGAGACGAATGCCGCGCATGCTCCGATCATGAATAGCGCATCGGCTTCGTCAACATTGGCTTGCGGATCGTCCAAGAGTGGATGGCGGATTCCCTTCTCGTCACTCGTATAGCCGTAAATCGATCCAAACCCGCTTTTCAGACCCCCATGTATACCCGCCGTTTTTTCTAGTTTGGCCAAGGCCTCGCTCAGCTTACCCAAAGGCGCAAGGGTTCGGGCAACCAATTCAACGGAATGAATGCTCTCGCGCACGCTTGCTGAATAATCTCCGGCGGTAAGGTGAGAGCCTGCGGAGTGAAGACGGCTCCGAGCGCCACGAAATTCGGAGGTGGAAAGATCAGCGAACGCGCGCTGAAGTGTTGCTAGCTCGGCCTCGGAGCTTATAGGGACAATCGTTCGCCCTCCCAACACACGGTATGCAGCACGCCCATCTCTCAAAGCCCAATCGATCTCTTCAGGAAATCTATAGGGGCGATTCCTTTCGCGAAGCACAAACTGTAGGAACCCTAAAACCTTGATGTAGTCTCCCTTAGAGAAAATGGTGCCTAGGTGCTTTGTGATGCTGGCAGCATGATTTAGGAAATCGTCTGCCATTAAGCTGTCGTGCATAATATGATAGTTATAGACTATACTTTTCTACCTCTCGCCAAAGAAGGGCTTTCCGCCCATTTCCGGATGATGTGTGTCGCCTTTCAGACTCTGGTAGACAACCAACCAAAGGCGCGAGCGCAGCCGCTGAGACAACTCTTTGGTCTGAAGTTGATTCGGTAACGGTTCCGCTCCTTCTTCCTCAAAAGTAAGTCGGTGGCGATCTGCGTAGGGATCATCACTCATAAGAACACCGGATTTCTGGCTGGGTCGTGGGTCGTGGGTGGTGCAATTGTCGCCTGACTGAGGGCTAGATACCTCATTTCAAGATATCGCGTTACCTCAAATCTTGGCATATACGGCTCAGACCGAACAGCATTCATGAGGTCACAATACAGGGCCTGAGCGACTGGTCTGTTGCACTCTGACGGACAGATGAAGCGGTAAGCAATCGAAGCCGGATTGTCTTTTGTAAACGACCTCGCAAGTTCCGGCTTGAGATAGTCGTATATACCCCACCTGATGTTGTTTAGAAACTCGGCGATTGCGCTGCTGTGATAGCTAGAAATGTTGGTATGGAACCATTCATAGAACTCGGGGATAATGAGATACGCCTGCTCAATGTTTATAGGATGATCGTTAGCCTTCAGTATCTCACAAATCTGAGCGGCATCGACGTTCAGTCTGGTGAAGCTGTGCTTCGCAATGTTACCGCAGATTTTGATGAACGCTATACGCCTAACTTTGATATCAGTCTCTAGCTCGATGGATGGCAACCAAACTTTCCGAACAAGGCATTCTGTCTCTAGCCATTGAACAAATGCTTCTAGAGGTGCCCTGATGGAATCCGCGCTCGTGGGATTGAGTGTCGGGGCGTCGCAAATACGCCCTAAATAGAAAAGACGGCTTTGCTTTGACATAGGCGATTGAGGCGGATGAGGCAATCCGAGTTCCTCGACATTTGGTTTGGAGAGAAAATCTACCAGGAGAATAGCAAACAGACGCTGATGCGTTTGGGTGTTGAACTTTAGCTCTAACTCACTTGTTCCGGTCGGTCTAAGGAACATCTCGTAGTTCACCATCCCATCAATCAGGTCCCAAACCGCTTTTAGAACGACCACTTCCTGTTCTGTCTGAGTGAACAACCCGCCCATCTTGCGCCGTGCCATGCTAGAGCCTCGAATGGCTGGTCATGCTCGGGACGTGCGAGGCTCAGAAGCCCCACTTGGAGACACGCATCCGAGGTTCCGAAATCGTCCCGTTTATAGAAGGGGACATGCCTCTTCGGGACAAGGACGGCATTGCCGAGATTGTAGTCGGCCCCGCCGCACCTGCACCTGCGAAGAATGCCGTGCGAAGCCTGCTGCAATCGTTCGGCGTGGAGCCGGGCGACCGAATTCGGGACTTGGGGATTCCATACAGGGCGCTTTGAACCGCGTTCTTGCCGATGAAGCGCATTGGGATGCGATTTAACAGGACTTTTCATAAAGCCGCTTCTGCGTTTCCGCCTTGTAATACCAGCCGACTTAGGCATTGACCGTTGCCCAGTCGCGTGTGCCGATGGAGCGGATGCGCTCGGGGTCATTGACCAGGAACATCCAGGCTTGCTTGCACGCCTCCAGAATGGCGTCGTAGCTGTCCCAGACACGGGCGCACAGTTTGTTGGCACGCAGGTAGGCCCAGACATTCTCCATCGGGTTCAGTTCGGGGGAATAGGGTGGCAAATGCAGCAGGACAATGTTGTCCGGCACGTTGAGTTCGCCGCCGGACTGGTGCCAGCCGGCGCCGTCGCAAATCAGCACCGCGCTGGCGCCTGGGGTGACCTGCGTGCTGATCTCCGCCAGATGCAGGTTCATGCACTCGGTGTTGGCAGCGGGCGTGATCATCGCCGCGCCGACCCCGCGGCCCGGGCAGATGGCACCGAACAGGTAGCGGTGTCGACGATTGTCGCGCACCATCGGGCGGGCGCGAGCCAATCGGCGCCCAGACATAGGCGTGTGTGCCCTTCTGCCCCACTCTGGCCTCATCCTGGAACCAGATCTCGACCGGCGTGCCGGCAGTCGTGCCGAGCAGAGCGTCTTTGAGAGAGGTGCTGAAGTTTTTTTAAAAGCCTCCTGCGCCGCCACGTCCCTCTTGGGATGAAACGGGCGTGGCTGCAGCCGCGTCAGTTGGAGCTTGCGCAGCCATTTGCCGATCGTGCGTTCGCTCACGGTCACCGAGAAGCGCCTGGCAACCTCCTCGCGCAGATCGACGCAGCGCCAACGCACGACCTGATGCTCTCGAGGTCGGGGCCGGCCACAACCAGCTCCCGCAGCTCGCTCATCTGCGCTTCGGTCAGCTTTGGCGCCGGGCCGGGGCTCGGCCGCGACACCAGGCCGACCACGCCGTCTCGTTGTAGCGGTGCACCCAGTCGCGCAGGGTCTGTCGATCCATGCCCGCCGCCCGCGCTGCTTGCAGCCGCGAGGCGCCGTCCATCACCATCGCGATCGCCAGCAACCGCCGGCTTTGCCCGCTGTCCCGGCTCTGTGCCGCCAGCGCCCGAAGTTCTGCCGGCTTGTGGTTGGTACGTGCAATCTTCAAGGCCGCGCTCATCAGCCCCCCCATCGCGGCGAATCGCCGCCCGACGGAGAGCGAATTCGTACTTCGCGCCTCTTGAGAAGACGTCGAGAGTTGAAGCCCGCGGCGGTCGGTATAAGCGCCCTATATTTGTGTTACCTATGCAACCATCTGCAATTGGGCGGGTCAATCGATTAATATGGAAACACCTCACCTACACAAAGCCAACCCTCAATCGCCGGCCTAATTTGAACCTAGACCCCCACCTGACGGTTACAGAAGCAATAAAAATAGGGGGATGAGGCGATGGCCGCGCCAGAGCCCATCTGGTCATCCATATGGCAGTCCCGCTGCCCGCCCAAACCGGACTTGACCGGCCGGCGTTGAGTGCCGGGACGCTAGTCGCCTAAGTTGTCGATAACGTTGGGTATAGCCTCTTTAGTTTAATGCGGGCGTCGGCGGTGGTGAACTGCCAATTTGCTTTGGTGTGGTTCTTGTTGCGATCGCCTTCCCAGGCGGCGACTTCCTCGATCAGGGTCTGCTTGTCGGGGATGCGCCGATCGAGGCACTGAGACGACACGACACCAAGTTCGGACTCAGCCATGTCCAGCCAACTTCCGTGCTTGGGAGTGTAGTGCCACTCGAACCGCTCGACGAGCCGACGTGCCTCGGCGGCGGGGAAAGCTTCATAGAGTGACGCCGGTTTGTGGGTGTTGAGATTGTCCTGCACGGGTACGATCTTTGAGACGTTGGGGAAGTGCTTGTCCGACAGGTCTTTGAGAATCTGCGCGTAATCGACGGCGGTGTGGCGATCCGTCACCTCGACATGGCGCCAGCCCTCCAGCGGCGCGAACATCATGAACAGGTTGGCCGTCCCGTTGCGTTGGTACTGGTAATCGTAGCGCTTGGGGCGTCCTGGCTTGGCTGGGATCGGCACCCGCGTCTCAGAGATGAGTTGCTTCGAGGTCTCGTCCAGGCAGACCACGGGGCGATCCGGATCGTGCGGCCGGTGATAAACCTCGAGCACGTCTTCCATGCCCGCTACGAATGCCGCGTTGGCATCCGGCGGGATGACCCATTGCTCTTTCAGGTGCGGTTTAAGGATGTTTTTTTGAACTCCGCCCAATCGTGTTGTCGCTGACCGGGCAACGATGTTCAGTTCCACGACCTTGTCTTCCAGCAGACGCAACGTCCATCTTACGCGCCCCTTGGGCGGCTCCGAACAGGCCAGCGCGGTTAGTTTGGCCTCCGCGGCACCATCGAAGATGTGCTGCCTGGCCGAGGCGGGCGAGCGCTTTGGGGTCAGCACGGCCTCGAACCCTTCTTCGACCAGTTGCTGACGAACTCGCGCGACAGTCACCAGGGCGGTGTCAGCGCCGCAGCGATCCGGCTGTCGCTCCATCCTTCCCCTGCCTCGCCTGCATCGGCCTTCAACAAGATGCGCGCCCTGGTCAACTTCCGCGCCGGGTGCTTGCCACTCTGGATCAGGGCATTCAGACGCTCGCGCTCTCCCGCACTGAGCTTCACGACATACTTCTTTACGGCGATCTCTTTCGCGGCCACGAATTGGCTCCGTCGTTACGTTACGGAGCCATCGATTTGGACATCCTGCCCAATGTCAATGACGTGGCGCTAGCGATGGCACAAGCCGTGCCGGACCGCGATCAGGCAACCGACCCCGGCAGCCGGCCCCCATCCGGCAGTCAGACCACGCCTGACCCGAACCTGACCTCCCACCATCCGGTTATACATGCAACCAACATAGGAGTATGTGATACGATTATCCACGCCTGGAACCGAGCCGGGTCCGCCCCGATGCGATAGGGCGACTACTCGGTAGCAGCAAGCCGCTCAGTCAAAGCTACTACTCGGTAGTAGCCCCGAGCACGCGAACCAAAGCCCGACCCGCCGCGCAGGGTAGGCCCTGCCTCAACGCAACTGCGACCCATTCGCGACCGGAACAGCCCCGGACCCCGCCAGCCCCCAACCTGTAGCGCCCATCAGCCCACATCCCGAGCCGCGCCCAAAGCAGCCCTGCCGCCCCTCACACCCCTCCCGAACCACCCGCCGCGCCTCACCCGCGGAGCCAACCCTGCCGCCCCTCACGTAGAAGCCCGCAACAAGCGTCTGGGCAGAACCCCGGCAACGGCCCGGCCCCGCGCACCGTCGGGTTGCGCAGCGAAGGCATGGCTGGGCATGAAGCTATGCACGCAGCGGCTGAGTAGACTGCGTAGACGTAATCCGTTGCGATCGCAGCAAGTGGGTGCGGTTAAGCGTGGGGGTGGTGAATACCGTCCCGCATTCTCATGTCAGCCGATGTCACATCGCGATTCAGCCTCCCATCTCCCCAGTCACCGGAAAAATCAAAAATCCTCCGGCGCAATCACGTTCTGCGGGGAAGGCCCCAGCAGCGCCGCCCGCATCGTCTCCGCGCCCTTGACCCGGATATCCTCCCAAGCTTCCGCATCGTGAAACGCCGAGTGCGGCGTGATGATCAACCGCCCCTCGACCCAAGCCTCCCGCGCCCGATACGCCCGGATCAGCTCCGGCACCGGCTCGACCGGCGGCTCCACCGGCACCACGTCCAGCCCAACTCCTGCCAGATGGCCGGCTCGCAACAGCTTCGCCAGCGCGTCGATCTCGATGATCGGCCCGCGCGCCGTGTTCACCACGACCGCGCCGGCCGGCAGCAGCAACAGCTCCGGCAAACCCAGCATTCCGCGCGTTTCCGGCGTCAACGGCGCATGCACGGACAGCACATCCGCCTGCCCCAGCAGCTCCGCCAGAGTGGCCGCCCGGGCGATCCCCAACGCCAGCTCCGTCCCGTTCGGGCGATACGGGTCGAAGAACGCCACGCGGAACCCGAACGCCTTGGCCCGCAAGGCCACCGCGGTGCCGATCCGCCCCAGCCCGAGCACCCCGAACCCCTGCACGCCGGATCGCCGGATCAGCGGATCGAACACCGCCTTCCATGGCGCAGCAGGCTCCTGCCGCTGCCATTCATGGTGCAGCAGAAGCCCCCTGCGAAGCGCCAGGACCAGCGCCATGGCGTGATCGGCCACCTCCGTGGTGCCGTAATCCGGCACGTTGCAGACCATGACCTGCCGCTCGGCCGCGGCTTTGCGGTCGATCCCATCGTACCCGACGCCCATGCGGCAGACCACACGCAGCCGGGTAAACCGCGCCAGATCCGCCGCGGAGACGCGCTGGCGCAGGATCATCAGCCCGTCAGCCGCGGCGCAATCGGCGTCCGACAGCTCGGCGATCGCCCGCGTGTCGCGTACCAGCACGCGGACATCCGGGCCGTAGATGCGCCGCTCCACGCTGTCGTCCGGGTAGTTGTTTTCGGGATAGAGCACCGTCCAGGTCATCCGTTCCGCCTCGATCGTTCTGCGATGAACGGTTCTGCCCGCGCGGACGCGCCCCGGCAACCCGCCTGTTGCCCCGGATCGGCCCGGCGGGCAGTCTGCCAGCGGAAGGGACATCCCCACGCCACCCGGAGCGAAAACACCCATGAACGGCGCCGAATCCCTCGTGCATACGCTGCTGGCCAGCGGCGTGGACACCTGTTTTTCCAATCCCGGCACGTCGGAGATGCATTTCGTCGCCGCGCTCGACCGGATTCCCGGCATGCACTGCGTGCTGGGCCTGTTCGAGGGCGTGGTCACCGGCGCCGCCGACGGCTACGCGCGCATGGCCGGCAGGCCGGCCGCCACGCTGCTGCATTGCGGGCCGGGACTGGCCAACGGGTTGGCCAATCTGCACAACGCGCGCCGGGCCTCCACACCGATCGTCAACATCGTCGGCGACCAGGCCACCTATCATCGCCCGCTGGACGCGCCGCTGACCGCCGATACCGAGGGCTGGGCACGGCCGGTCTCGGCCTGGGTCCGCACAGCCACCGAGTCCGCGATCGTCGGTCGCGATGCTGCTGCCGCGGTGCAGGCCGCGCGCATCGCGCCCGGGCAGATCGCCACGCTGATCCTGCCCGCCGACACCGCCTGGACCGAGGGCGGCATCGTCGCGCAGCCACTGGCGCCCCCTGCCCGTCCCCAGGCCGATCCCAGCCAAATCACGGTCGCCGCCCGGGTGCTGCGCCGGCACGAACCGACGCTGATGCTGCTCGGCGGCGACGCGCTGCGCGCCGAGCCGCTGGAAACCGCGCACCGCATCGCCGCGGCCACCGGCGCGAAGCTGATGGCACTGGGCTCGAACGCGCGGACGGCCCGCGGCCAAGGCCGGGTGCCGGTCAACCGCATCCCGTATCCGGTCGATCAGGCCGTGAAAGCGCTGGCCGAGTTCCGCCACGTCATCCTGGTCGGCTGTCGCAAGCCGGTGATTTTCTTTGCGTACCCCGGCAAGCCCGGCACGCCGGTGCCACCGGACGCCGAGCTGCACATCCTGGCGCGCCCCGAACAGGATCCCGCCGACGCACTGGCCCGGCTGGCCGACGAACTGGCCGCTTCCGCTGTCGCCCTGCCGGATCCCGGCCCGCTCGCCGAGCCGGCCCGTGGTGCGCTGACGCCGGAGAACGTGGCCCGCTCGCTGGCCGCGCTATTGCCGGAGCAGGCAGTCGTGGCCGACGAGGCCGTCACCTTCGGCCGCGGTTTCTTCCCGGCGACCTACAGCGCGGCGCCGCATGACTGGCTGCAAGTGACCGGCGGCGCAATCGGCGGAGGACCACCTCTGGCCACCGGAGCCGCCGTGGGCGCGCCGGGCCGCCGCGTGGTGAACCTGCAGGCGGACGGCTCGGCCATGTACACGCTGCAGGCACTGTGGACTCAGGCGCGCGAGCGGCTGGATGTGACGACGGTGCTGTTCTCCAACCGCAAATACGCGATCCTGATCGGCGAACTGGCGAATGTCGGGGCCAATCCGGGACGCACCGCGATGGACATGCTGGACCTGGGCAACCCGGACCTGAACTGGGTCGGCCTGGCGAAGGCGATGGGCGTCGAAGCGGCCCGCGCCGAGAGCTGCGAGGCGTTCGGGGATCTGTTCGCGCAATCGGTGGGCCGCCGCGGACCGTTTTTGATCGAGATGGTCGTGTAAGCCGATGCACGTCGGGCTTGCATGCCGCAGCTCCGGCGAGGCCCCGGAACGTGCAGTGGCCGGTTTGGCGAAGCGTACATCCGGCGGCGGCCTCGCTGCCATGCGGACAGATATAAAGCGGATTTTCGCGTCCCGGATCTGCCCTCCGGCGTTAGAGATCGGTTCATCAATCAGGCCGGCCGCTCCGATCGGGCTGATTTACATCGCATTCTTGCGCCGGGCGGCGATGTACATCTGGCGTTAGAGATTTGTTCATGAATCGGACCGGGCGTCGTGATCGGGTTGATGTACATCGCGTTGTTGCGCGGCGCGGTGATGTACATCTGGCGTTGGGGATTCGTTAACGAATCGGGACTGGCCGTCGGCGGCGGCGCCGACGTGGACGGCAACGTCCGGGGGTTCATCCGGCGTCAGGGGATCGGCAGGAATTCCCGGCCGCCGCGCATGGCGTTAAAATGCCCCCCGGATTTCGGAAGCAGAGGGCATGCTGACAGGAGCGCTTCGGACATGACCGCCTTGCCTCGTCCACTGACCCTCGAGGGGTTCCTGGACTGGGAGCGCCGGCAGGATCTTCGTTACGAGTTCGATGGATTTCGGGCAGTGGCGATGACCGGCGGATCGGTCGCGCATTCGGTGATCGCGACGAATCTGGTACGGGCTCTGGAGGATCGGCTGCGCGCTTCAGGCTGCCGCGCATTCCGCGGCGATCTCAAGATCGAGGTCGCCGGGCGTGTGCGGTACCCGGACGCGGTGGTGACGTGTTCACCGGTGGCTTCAAGCGCCGATATCATACCGGATCCGGTCGTGGTATTCGAGGTCATCTCATCGACTACGGCAGGTACCGATCGGATCACCAAGAACAATGAATACCGCGCTACGCCCTCGATCCGACGCTATGTGATGCTGGAACAGGACCGGATAGCGGCGACGGTGTTCCTCCGGGATGGTGACGACTGGGTGGGACACGTTGTCACCAATGAAACCACGCTGGCACTGCCGGAGCTTGGCATCGAGCTGCCATTCGCGGAGCTGTACGCCGGGGTGGGGCTGGCGGAGCAGGAAACGGACGACTGATCCGGTGCCGCCGAACTCGTGGCGCATTCTTCTGGCTTGCGGAACGGTCGCGGATTGGGCGACAACCTGCTCATGCTGCCTTCGACCGTGATGGAACCACTGCGGGCAGACTGGGACGGCGCGAAGATCGCGGCAATGCTGGAGGCGCTGGTCGCGATGGGCCAGGCCCGCCACGCCGCCGGTGGCCGGTATGTCACCTGACGGGCGCCGCTGACTGTGCGATGCTATCGGCGAGAGGGGGTTCCCGGTGCGGCACCCCCAGCCTGAACGATGCTGCTGGAGACAAAACACATGCGGACTTACGTGATTGCGTTCCTTGCGCTCGCGGCGTTGGCCGCGCCGAGGGTAACCTCGGCTGCCACGACGGCGCCCGTCGTGGTTCAGGCGAACCATGATCCTGCCGTGACCGATGTGTATTATTATAACGGACGGCACTATCCCTACCGTCACAATGGACGGTACTATCCGTATTCCTACAACCATCACTACTATAATCATCGGTATTGGCAGCACGGACGGTGGTACTATTACTGAACATCCCGGTTCGCGTGTTGGCGCCACATATAGCCGAACGGGAACGCGGGCCTTGACCCAGCCATCCGACGCACGGTCCTGGTGTGGGCGTTGCGTTGGGTGCGTGGGCCAGGCCCGTGCATGACGGCCGGGCGGACTGTGATGTGCGGGCCTGCGTTTCGCGGCACGGCGGCAGGGGGCGCGGTTTTCACCGCTGGTATCGCAGCGGTGATCCGGGATTTCGACCCGTACCGTGCGAGACCCCACCCCCTGCCCCCTCCCACAAGGGGAGGGGGAAACCGGCTCTCCCTGACACCTTCTCACCGGACGAGAGGGAAGGTCAGGTTTTCTGCACGCCCCAGAACAGAATATTCCCGCATTTTACAAAGCCGCTGAGTGTGTCGCGGAACGCGGTCGGCTGGAAGATCTGACCCAGCGGCATGAACGGGACCGTCTCAAATGCGTGCAGTTGCATCTGCTCGCATACCTGTTTCTGCGCCGCCAGGTCGGGCGCGTTGAACCAGTCGGTGCGCAGCGCCTCCATCCGTTGGTCGGTCGGCCAGCCGAACCAGCCGGTCTTCCGGCCATTGCCGCGCAGCGGATAGGAACTGCCGGGGTTGGAGACCGCCAGCCCGCCCCACAGCGTGCAGAAGCTGTTCCAGCCGCCCTTATCGGGCGGGTCCTGCTTGGCCCGGCGGCTCACCAGCGTGGCCCAGTCCATCGCCTGGTAATCGACGTTCAGCCCTAGCTGCTTGAACAGGCTGTTGGTGACCTGCGCTTCCTGCTGCAATGCCGGCTGGTCGGTGGGCGACATCAGCACGATCTTTTCGCCCTGGTAGCCTGACTCCTTTACCAACTGCCGCGCCCTGGCGATGTCGCGCGGCCCCGACAGCGCGCCAAGCCCGGCGGTGTTGGCCATCGGCGAACCCAGCGTGAAGAACCCGGCCGGATAGCGCCCGAGGTCCATCTGCTCGCCGACCAGCGACTGCACATATTCCTTCTGGTCGATCGCCGGCAGCAACGCGCGCAGCAGCTTCGGGTTGTCGAACGGCGGATACAGATGATTGAACGCCAGCACACCCAGCCAGCCGAGCGGATCGAATGTCGCCACCTGCACGCCGGCAGACCCCTTCAGCATCGGCAGCAGATCGATCAACGGCAGCTCGACCCAATCGACCTCGCCGGTCTGCAGCGCGGCGGCGGCGGTGGATGGGTCCTTCTCCACCAGCCATTCCACCCGATCGACATGCACCATCTTGCCGCCGGCGAAATATTGCGCCGGCTCCTGGCGCGGAACATATGCCTCATTCTTGGCCCAGGCGGCGCGCGAGCCGGATACCCACTCGTCTCGCAGGAAACGGAACGGGCCGGAGCCGATATATTCCTTGATCTGCTCGCTGGCCGGGGTCTTGGCCATCCGCTCCGGCATCACGAAGCAGTTCTCCGCGCCCAGCGCATACAGCATCTGGCGGAACGGCTTCTTCAGGCGGATCTGGAAGCGGTTGTCATCCAGCGGCTTTATTTCATCCGTCAGCGAAGCCAGATATTGCCCGAACGGGTCCTTCACCCACCAGCGGGTCAGCGATGTCGTGCAGTCGATCGCCCGCACCTTCTGCTTGTCGTGGAACATCAGCCCGTCGCGCAACGTGAAGGTCCAGGTCAGCTCGTCCGATGATACCTCATGCCCGGCGCACATTTGCGGGCGGGATGTGAGCGAATCGTCGATCCCGTACAGCGTATCGAAGATCATGTAACCATTGTTGATGGCGACCGTCGCGGTGGTCCAGATCGGGTCCGGATTGGCGAGGTCGGCCTGCGGCACGAAGCGCAGCACCTTCGAGCTGCCTTGGGCGATGGCGGGCCTGGCCAAACCGCTTGCCGCAACCGCCGCCGCACCCTTCAGCACATCCCTGCGTCGCATGATTTCCTGGCCCCTTGGTGAGTGTCGGTGGCGAGTGTGACGCAATCCTCGACCGGCGCTCAAGCCTGATCCGCTTCCGGCCTGATCGGCGGGGCCGGTTGCGGCCCGGCATCAGGGATCAGCCGGTCGGCCAGAGTTTCCAGCAGGTGCAGCGTGAAGGCCGGATGCTGAAAGTATAATGCCCGCATCCTGGCTGCGGTCAGTCCGAGCAACAGGCAATCGGTCCGCGCCACCACGGTCGCGGTTCGCCGGCGGATGCGTGACAGGACGCCCATCTCGCCGATGATGGTGCCGGGCCCGCGGATCAGGCCCCCGCTCTGCTCGATCTCGACTTCGCCGCGTTCCAGGTAGAACATCTCGTGCGCCTCGTCGCCGCGCCGGAACAGGATTTTGCCGGCCGGTAATCGGCGTTGCGTCATGTGCGGGCGCAGTGCCGAGATATCGAAACCTTTGACGTCGCACTCCGTCGAACCGATCAGGCGGATCACCTGAATGATGCGCCAGGTGTTCACCGGCAACAGCGCCAGATGCAGGACCAGCACGGGGTACAGCCCGTCGAGGTAGCCATAGGTGATGAACAGCAGATTGCTCAGCAGCGCGACGGCGCGCAGCGGCGCCATGGTGCTCATGCAGAACGACGCGAACACCGACAGCGCGGCGGCGTAACCGACCAGGTCCTTGGGATCGGCCCTGGCCAGCAGGTCTGGCATCGTCATCGTGGCCTCCCGCGGACGCGCGGCATGGATCGCACGTCAGGCAGGTGGCGGCGAGATTGCCCGGCGGCTTCGATCGTGTAGTTTCCGGGGCGATGACCCGGCTGCCCTTCCCTCGCTTCGGGCTGTTCACGGCACTGCTGGCGCTGGCGATTCAGCTCGGGCTGGCCGCGTCGGTGCCGAACCCGGCCTCGGCATTCGCCTTGGCTGGCGTGGGTGTCATCTGCCACGCCGGGACCGCGCGGAATGAGGTGCCGTTGGCGCCGGCGCACCGGCAGGCGCCGGATTGCGCACTATGCCCATTCTGCAGCGCGCTGGCCGCGCCGGCGCCGACCCTGCCGGCGGCTCCGGTGGTTCTGCCGCCAGCCATGGCGTTCGTGGCCGCCACGGTCGTGCTGCCCCCGGCGACCGCCCAGCCGCGCGTGATCATCACTGCCGCGCAACCGCGCGGTCCCCCTTCCCCGGCTTGAGCCTTCGTCCATCGAGCCGGGCGCGTGTGCGCCTTCGCTCATGCCAGAGGAGATGAGATGTGTTCCGCCGTATCATGCCGGCCGCGACGGCCGGCCTCGTCGATCAAGCTGGGCCTGTTCCTGTGCGCGCTGGGCATAGGCGCAGTGAACAGGTTTGTTCTGATAGCGGTTGCGGCGGTCTCGTTGCGTGCGCGTGACCGACTGCGGCTGGCGGTGATCGCCGAGGCGGCGATCGGGCTTTGCATCGTGCTGATCGCCGGGTGGCTGACGAGCCTGGCCCCGGGCGGTACGGTTCATGCGGCGTGGTGGCTTTGGGGGCGCCGGGCAACCATGGTTGCGGCGGCAACGTTTGTTACCGCGCGCGGCGCTTTTTCAATGTTCGGGAGAGCTTCATGACGGTTCGTGGCCCGGCCGGGAAACCGGCTCTGCTGCCATACGCGGTCGCCGGCGTGCTGCTGGCGCTGGTGATGTTCGGCGCCGCCGCGTTCTTGTGGTTCGGCAACAGCGCGAGCGCGGCGATCGGCGGCCCGTTCACGCTGGAGAACAGCGCCGGCCAGCACGGTTACCGACCGCAGTTTCCGCGGCAAGTATATGCTGGTCTATTTCGGCTACACCTACTGCCCGGATGTCTGCCCGACCACGCTGCAATCGCTCGCCGCCGCGCTGGATGCGATGGGGGCGAAGGCGGACCGGGTGGCGCCGATCTTCATCACGGTCGATCCGGCGCGCGACACACCGGCGGTGATGAAGCGCTACACGGCGGCGTTCTCATCGCGGCTGATCGGGCTGACCGGCACGGCGGAGGAGATCGCCAGGGTGACACGGGAATATCATGTGTATGCCGAGAAGCACGTCACCGGGCCGGGTCCGAACGATTACTCGATGGACCACAGTTCGGTGCTGTATTTGATGGGACCGGACGGGCGGTTCATCGCGCCGCTGGAGGAAGCCGCGCCAAAGCAGATGGCGGCGGATATTTCGCGACAGATGTCGTGAGTCCCACCTCGCCCGCTTGCCGGAAGGTAGGGTGAGGCGGCCCCCCTCGCGGCGCTGCCCTGCTTTCCTGTAAGCTGCCGCTCATGGACAAGACCTCCGCACCTGAACTGCATGCGCGTGGCGGCGGCCGTGGACACACTGTCCCGGCCGGCCACCGCTGCCGACCCGACCTGCCGCGGCCCGGGCGATCCGCCCGGACAGCCCCGAGCGGTTCATCAACCGCGAGCTGTCCTGGCTGGACTTCAACCACCGCGTCGTGGAGGAAGCCGAGAACCCGCGCCATCCGCTGCTGGAGCGGCTGCGCTTCGTCTCGATCAGCGCGTCGAACCTGGATGAGTTCTACTCGGTGCGGGTTGCCGGCCTGATCGGGCAGGCGAAGGCGGGGCTGACCGCGCTGTCGCCGGACGGGCGCACGCCGGCGCAGCAGCTTGCCGAGATCAAGACCCGCGCAGAGGCGCTGCTGATCGACCAGCAGCTTGTCTGGCGCGAGCTGCGCGGGCTGTTGCAGACCGCCGGCATCGAGGTGTGCGACACCGGCACGCTGCCCGCCGAAGACCTCGCCTGGCTGGAAGCGTGGTTCATGGAGCGGGTGTTTCCGGTGCTGACGCCGCTGGCGATCGATCCGGCGCATCCGTTCCCGTTCATTCCCAACATGGGGCTGGTGATCGCGCTGCGGCTGCTGCGCGAGCCAGGACGGGCACAACATGCGGGCGCTGATCCCGCTGCCGTCCCAGGTGGATCGCTTCGTCCGCCTGCCCGCTGCCGACGGACCGGCCGATCCGCTTCGTCATGCTGGAAGACATGGTCCGCCGTTTCCTCGACCGGCTGTTTCCGGGATTCCGCATCACCGGGCAGGGCATGTTCCGGCTGATCCGCGACACCGACGTGGAGTTCGAGGAAGAGGCGGAAGACCTGGTCCGTTCCTATGAAACGGCGTTGAAGCGGCGGCGTCGCGGGGTCGCCATCCATCTCAGTCTCAGCGCCGACATGCCGGAGGAGCTGCGCGAGCTGGTGGCTGACGAGCTGGATGCCACGCCGGACGAGATCTTCATCCAGCACGGCATCCTGGGTGTCGCCGATCTGCGGCAACTGATCGTCGATGACCGGCCGGACCTGCTGTTCCCGCCCTACACGCCGCGCTTTCCGGAGCGCATCCGCGATTTCGGCGGCGATTGCTTCGCCGCGATCCGCGCCAAGGACATCATCGTCCACCACCCGTTCGAGAGCTTCGACGTGGTGGTGCAGTTCCTGCGCCAGGCGGCGCGCGATCCGAACGTGGTGGCGGTGAAGCAGACGCTGTACCGCACCAGCCGCGACAGCCCGATCGTCAAGGCGCTGATCGAGGCGGCGGAGGCGGGCAAGTTCGTCACCGCCGTGGTGGAGCTGCGGGCCCGCTTCGACGAGGAGGCCAATATCCGCCTGGCGCGGTCGCTGGAAGCGGTCCGGCGTGCAGGTGGTGTTCGGCTTCGCGGCGCTGAAGACGCACGCGAAACTGTCGCTGGTGGTGCGGCGGGAAGCCGGCGCGGTGCGCTCTTACGCGCATTTCGGCACCGGCAACTATCATCCGATCACCGCGCGCATCTATACCGACCTGTCGTTCTTCACCACCGATCCGGAGCTGACGCGCGACGCGGCGCGGCTGTTCAACTATCTTACCGGATATGCGCAGCCGGAGATGATGGACGCCATCGCGTTCAGTCCGCTGACCTTGCGCAACGTGCTGGTGGAGCTGATCGAGAAGGAGATCGCCTTCGCGATTGCCGGGCGAGCCGGCAGGCATCTGGCTGAAGATGAACAGCCTGGTCGATGAGATGCTGATCGACGCGCTGTATCGCGCCTCGGCCGGCCGGCGTGAAGGTGATGGGCGTGGTGCGCGGCATCTGCTGCCTGCGGCCGGGCATCCCGGGCCTGTCGGAGAACATCCGCATCAAGTCGATCGTCGGGCGGTTCCTGGAGCACAGCCGCGTCTGCGTGTTCGGCAACGGCCACGCGCTGCCGAGCCGGCACGCGCGCGTGTTTATCAGCTCCGCCGACTGGATGGTGCGCAACCTGGACTGGCGGGTGGAAACGCTGGTGCCGATCTTCAACCCGACCGTGCATGCGCAGGTGCTGGATCAGATCATGGTAGTGAATTTGAAGGACACGATGCAATCGTGGGAACTGAAGCCGGACGGGACCTGGCGGCGGGTGCCGCCGGGCAAGAAACCGGTTTCGGCTCACGACTACTTCATGACCAACCCGTCGCTCTCCGGGCGCGGTTCCGCGTTGCACGGTCCGACGATTGCGGCGTCACTGGCGCCGCATCGACGGGCCGGACCGCGTGAACCAGGATTGATTGCATGTCCTCTGAGCCGCCCGCCCCGACATCGCGCTGCGCGGTGGTCGATCTCGGTTCCAACTCGGTACGGCTGGTTGTCTATGAAGGGCGCTGCCGCAATCCGGTGGCGATGTTCAACGAAAAGGCGGTGCTGCGGCTGGGCCGCGGATTGCAGGCGACGGGACGGCTGAACGAGGAAACGGTCGGCCAGGCGATCACCGTCATGCGACGGTATCAGGCGGTCGCTCGCGCGATGGGCGCCGACCCGTTGGAGGTGCTAGCGACCGCGGCGGTGCGCGACGCGGCAAACGGCCCGGAGTTCGTGCGTCGGCTGGCGCCGCATCTGCCTGGTGTGCCGATCCGCATCCTGTCGGGGTCGGAGGAGGGCGAATACTCGGCGCTGGGTGTTATCTGCGGTATCCCGGAGGCGGACGGGATCCTGGCCGGAATTGGCGGCGGATCGCTGGAGCTGGTTCGGTTGCAGGATGGCCAGCCGGGCCGGAGCCATACGGTGGGGTTGGGCGTGATCCGGCTGGCGGAGCGCGCCGGCAACGATCCGGAGCGCGCGCGGGACATCGCGGATGCGGATTTGTCTGGGGTTGGCTGGCTGAAACAGGGCGAGGGCCGCGATCTGTACTTGGTCGGCGGGGCGTGGCGCGCGCTGGCGCGGGTGCATATGTCGCAGGTCGGCTATCCGTTGCATATGGTTCATCATTACACGATCGGGCGAGAGGAAGCGCGCGAACTCGCCGGCATGGTTGCCGGCTCCGGGCGGCGTGCGTTGGAACGGTTGCCGGGCGTGCCACGCCGGCGCATCGAGGACCTGCCCTACGCCGCCGTGGTGCTGCGCCGGGTGCTGCGGGCGACGTCCGCCGCGCGGGTGGTGTTCAGCGCGAACGGGCTGCGAGAGGGCTGGTTCATGCAGCAGATCCCGGATGAGGTGCGCGCCGAGGACCCGCTGCTTGCCGCCGGCCGCGACTATGCGCGGTGGCTCGGGCGGGATGCGACGCTGCCGCCTGATCTGATAGCGTGGACCGACCCGTTGTTTCCGCGTGAAACCATCGAGGGGCGGCGGCTTGCGGGAGGCCGCATGCTGGATGTCCGACCTGGGCAGCCGCGACCATCCGGAGTTCCGTGCCGAGCAAGCGTTCCTGCGCGTGCTGCGTCAGCCAGGCGTGGGACTGGATCATTATGCTCGGGCGTTTCTGGCACTGGCGATCGCGCTGCGCTACGAAGCCGAGGCCGACACGGAATATTTGCGTCCGGCACGATTGCTGCTGGATGTCGCCAGCGCACACCGGGCGGTGGTGCTGGGGATCGCACTGCGGCTGGCCTACACGCTGTCGGCCGGCACGCGCGACCTGCTGGCGGGGACCGCGTTGGCAGTGCGGGGCAGCCGGTTGGTGCTGCGGCTGGATGAGTTCGCGCGGGGTGTTTGCGGGGGAAAGCGTGCTGCGACGGCTGGATCGGCTGGCGCAGGAGGTGGGATTGGAGGCGGGGACGGAGGCGATGCGGGGGACCGCCTGAGATATCGAGGCGGTCGTGATACCCACCCGGGCTGGGGACCATGGAAAGCTCTGGGATTGCACCATGGTTTCGATGGAAATCGTTAGATCGCCCGCCTCAGGGGCACTGTCTTGCCGAGTGTCGTGCGAGCCGGAACAACGATCACCGCGAACCCGACAGTTGGGATTACTCTCAACATTTCAACACGGAGGACGCGCGAGGGCCACGGGGCGCCACGGAGGTCTTCTCAAACCACGAAGCGGCGGAGACCGTCGATCAGGCGGGACGCGTTGAAGTTGAGGATCAGGCCGATCTTGATGCCGCTCATTCGCAAGTAAGTCTGCAATTGGGCTTCATGCGCCGGCAGAATGGCCGGCACCGCCTTGATCTCCAGAATGACCTGGCGATCCACAACGATGTCCGCCCGAAATCCCTTGCTGATCAATACTCCCTTGTAAGTCACCGGGATGCCAACCTGCCGCTCGACTGCAAGACCTGGCTGGCGGAGTTCGTAACACAACATTGCTCATGGACAGATTCCAGCAGGCATTGCCCGGTATGGCGATGAACTTCGATCGCAAGAGCGATGATCCGCCCAGTCAGATCAGCAGCGAGAAGCATGGCCTGAACTCCGTGGCCCCCCGTGGCCCCCACCCTTCCTCCGTGTTGAAAATGAATAAACACACGGACGCATCGTACAATGCTCAATCCGCGAGACGCCCACCGACCCTTGTATCAGTTACGAGACCGGCGAACGGTCGGCGTGAGTCAATTATATTACGCTATTGAACGAAACGATCCTGTCGTGTCATAATGAATTACCCTCTCGTGTCATAATGAAAGTGATGAGGCTGCCCGCCTCAGCCGCGCCGCACTGTCCTTCCGCCGGTGGAAATCGTTCGTTACGTGGCTGACCTGCCCTCACCCGGTTCGCTCCGCGATAGCTTCACCCCGCCCGCTCCGCCGTCCGCACCTCCGGCGGCTCTACGGTGCAGGCCGTTGCCTCCCCGGAGGTGCGGACGGCGCCGGCCCGGTGGTCCCCGGTGCTGGAGCCGCCGGTGCTACCGGCTGCAACGGCGCCGGGTTGACTTGCTGATTAGGCGTGAACGGCTGGGTCGGCGCCTGCCCGAACGGTTGTGTCGGCGTCGCCGGACGCGCCCGCATCTGCCGCGTCAGGTCAGTGATGCAGCGTGCGAATGTGTTGTCCGCCGCCGTGGAACCGGCCAGCGAAATCGTCCACGGCGCCTCGTTGCCTGACGGGAAGCTCAACAGCATCGTTGCCGCTTGGCGGAATTGCAGGTCGAAATCGCGGATGCTGCCCACGCCAAGGCTCCAGCCCAGGGAACCGCCCTGCCCAGTCGCCTGGAAGTTCCACGGGGCAGCGGCGCCGATCTGCAGCACAACCGGAACCGAGAGCCCGTCAGGTATGTTCCATCCCGGCTTGCCCGCCTCGAACGCCAGCGCGTCGCCGGCGATGACGAAACTCAGGTTCAGGGTGCGGCCATCGGTTGGGTTCTCCGTCCCGATGCCGCAGACCATCCGGTCCTGCGTGTCGGTGCCGCTGAACGCGTGCCAGACTCCGGCGCGATAATAGACCGTGGTCGCCGCGCCCGCCGGCGTAACCGCCAGCGCCAGTGCCGCAATCGCGAAAAGCCGCGGGACCCGCATCGCGTTCTCTCCTGCCGCCATGTGGCGCCCGGCTGGCGAGCGCCGCCCCGAAGTGATAGGCACCGGGCGCCGCGAGACAAGCACCGGAGCCCAGCATGAGCGCGATCGCCGACCTTCTTGCCCGTGAAATCCTCGACAGCCGCGGCAATCCGACCGTCGAGGTGGACGTGCTGCTGGACAGCGGCGCGATCGGGCGCGCTGCAGTGCCATCAGGCGCATCGACCGGTGCGCACGAAGCAGTCGAGCTGCGCGACAAGGACGCCCGCTACGGCGGCAAGGGCGTGCTGCGCGCGGTGGCCAATGTGGAAGGCGAGATCTACGACGCGATCGGTGGCATGGAGCCGACCGAGCAGGTGAAGATCGACGACATCCTGATCGACCTCGACGGCACGCCTGACAAATCCCGCCTCGGCGCCAATGCGATCCTGGCGGTGTCCCTCGCGGTGGCCAAGGCAGCCGCGGTCGAAGCTCGGACAGCCGCTGTACCGCTATGTCGGCGGCGTCTATGCGCGCACTCTGCCGGTGCCGATGATGAACATCGTCAATGGCGGACGGCACGCCGACAACCCGATCGACATTCAGGAATTCATGGTCATGCCGGTCGGCGCCGGCACCGTCGCCGAAGCGATCCGCATGGGCGCGGAGATTTTCGCAGCTCTGAGGAAGGGCCTGCACGACGCCGGACACAGCACCAATGTCGGCGACGAGGGCGGCTTCGCGCCCAACCTGAAATCCGCCGACGAGGCATTGGCCTTCATCGCCCGGGCCTGCGATACCGCCGGCTACCGGCCCGGCGAAGACGTCGTGTTCGCGCTCGACTGCGCGGCCTCCGAATTCTTCCGCGACGGCCGCTATCACCTGGACGGCGAAGACAAGACGCTGGATGCGGCAGGCATGGTGCAGTACCTGCAGGAGCTCGCCGGCCGCTATCCGATCGTTTCGATCGAGGATGGCTGCGCCGAAGACGACTGGGCCGGGTGGAAGCACCTGACCGAGACGCTCGGGGGCAAGCTGCAACTCGTCGGAGACGATCTGTTCGTAACCAATCCGGAGCGGCTGCGCCGCGGCATCGACGCCGGCAGCGCCAACGCAATACTCGTCAAAGTGAACCAGATCGGCACGCTGTCGGAAACACTGGAAACCATCGAACTGGCGCACCACGCCGGCTGGCGCGTGGTCATGAGCCACCGGTCTGGCGAAACCGAGGACTCGACCATCGCCGATCTGGCGGTGGCGACCAATTGCGGCCAGATCAAGACGGGCAGCCTTTCACGCAGCGACCGCACCGCGAAATACAATCAGTTGCTGCGGATCGAGGCGGGGCTTGGTCCGGCCGCGCGCTATGCCGGCCGGACCATCCTCAGGCGTTGACCGATCGAACGCCGATCAGGGTATCGTCACACCCAGCGTCACGCCGCCATTGGGCGGACCGTAATAGACCGGCGGCGGGTTGGCGTAGGCGTAATAGCCCGGCGCCGGTGCCACATACGCATATCCCGGCGCGTGATAGTAGCCGTGGTGCCAGTCTCGGTCGCCGTGCCAGTCCCGGTGATCGCCGTGCCAGCCGTGGTCCCAGCCGTGGTCATGGTGGTCCCATTCCTGCGCGTGCACCGATACCGCGGCGCCGCCCAGCAGGCCCAAGGTGCAAGCCGCGCCAGAACAGTCCTGAGCAGTCTCATCTTTCGCCTCCTTCGGATTCTCCTGAACGAAGAACGCGGCCGGCGCCGGGAAAGACGGCTGGAATCGCGACAGATTGTTCATTATTGGCGAGCATTGCTGTAGCTTGTGACCCAGGAATCGAGGGCGATCTCATGGCATTCGGGCGCGAACTTCGACGGCGGGCGAAGGCGGCGGTGGCACCGCTGCTGTTTCTCGGCCTGGTGGGATATTTCGGCTGGAGCGCCACACAGGGGCGATCACGGGCTGGTCGCCTACGCGGCCCGGCAGCAGCTTCTCGCGCAGGCGCAGGACAACCTTGTTCGCACCCAGGCCGATCGGACCGAGTGGGAACGCCGCGTCGCCGAGCTGCGTTCCGACCACCTCGACCCCGACCTCCTCGATGAGCGCGCAAGGGCAATGTTGAACCTGGCGGACCCGTCCGACATCATCGTCCCGGCCGGCGACAAGGACCGGCTGTATTGATCTTGCTCGCTTTATTTCTCCCGCTTGCGGGAGAAATACCGGCATCAGGCTGACCGCGTTGCCGGCACAGCCGCGGGTCAGCGTGTTGATGACCACCTACAACGGCGCGCGCACCATCGGTGCCAGCATCGCCAGCGTGCTCGCGCAGACCATGCCGGATTTCGAGCTGGTGGTGATCGATGACGCCTCGACGGACGCGACCCCTGACATCCTTGCCGGCAACGGCGATTCGCGACTGCGGGTGATTCGTGCCGAGCGCAATCTCGGTGTGGTCGGCGCGCGCAATCTCGGCTTCGTCGCCTGCCGCGGCACCTATGTCGCAGCCCACGACCATGATGACCTCAGCCGGCCGGAGCGGCTGGCCCGGCAGGTCGCACTGCTCGATGCGGCGCCTGGAATCGTGATGGCAGCCACCGAGGTGGAGCTGGAATCCGGCGGACGTCTCAGTCGCAGCGGACATGTCACCGACGGCGGTGCGCTCGCCATGCGCTGGCTGCTGCTGGTGGACAATCCGCTCACCTGGTCGTCCGTCATGGTCCGGGCGGCCGCCGTGCGGCAGCTTGGGCAGTTCGTTCGTCCCGAGTACGAACTGTCCGACGATTTCGATCTGTATCATCGCCTGTTGCGGATCGGCGACATCGTCGCGGCTGCCGGAGGCGCTGACTGTGTATCGCTGGCACGGCACCAACACCGCACGCGGCGGACGCGACATCCTGATGGCGAACGCCGCGAAGGTGCTGCGCGATGCATACCGACCCTGGCTCGGCGAAGACGCTGGTTCCGCGGCGGACCTGGCCGTGCGGCATCTGGCGCATCGCCAGCCGGTCACTGACGAAGCCACGCTCGATCGCCTCGGCGCATACCTGGAGCGCCTGCTGCAAGGTTTCTGTCACGCGCAAGCACTTGGTTCTGCTGATCGCGCGAAAGCCGCCGCGCTGGCCGGCGAAGTGTGGTGGGGCACGGTTCGCGCCGCGGTGCGCGCCGGCCGGCCGGCGCTTGGCCGTGTCTTCCATGCGCATGCGGTGTTGGCTGCCGGCTTCCGACCGGCCGGCGCCGACCGCCCCGTCTCCATTGCTATCGGCGCCGCCCGGGCTGTGCTGCCGGGCTGGCGGCGGACGAATTGAGAGCGCGGTGACGCGGGCCGGTGTCGTTCTCGCGGGATGCCCGCAATCCTGCTGCCATTCGCCTCCCCGCGCGGACACAAGATTGCGCCGCAGACGTCCTGCCCGGAATCATCCGTCTCACGATCGCCCCGGATTTCCTCGCGGGGCTGCCGTTAACCCTCCGGCGGTTAACCTCGTCTATTGCATTGCACAATAAGGCATTTTCGTCCCCGCGACCCTTGCCGCACGCTCAGCCGGATTGTAGCTAATCCACGCGCTCCGACACGCGGGACGGGAGGACAGGATGGCCCAGGCAGCCGAGAAGACAAGGCGCACGAAGCCGCGCGAGAGCGCCGCGGACAAGGGCCAGCTCCTGAAAGCCTACCGCGACATGCTGCTGATCCGCCGCTTCGAGGAAAAGGCGGGCCAGCTTTACGGCATGGGGCTGATCGGCGGCTTCTGCCATCTGTATATCGGCCAGGAAGCCGTCGTCGTCGGCATGCAGATGGCGATCTCCGAAGGCGACGAGGTCATCACCTCGTATCGCGATCACGGCCACATGCTGGCCGCCGGCATGGACCCGAAAGGCGTGATGGCGGAACTCACCGGCCGTGCCGCCGGCTACTCGCACGGCAAGGGCGGCTCGATGCACATGTTCAGCAAGAAGCGCAACTTCTTCGGCGGGCACGGCATCGTCGGCGCGCAGGTCCCGCTCGGCACCGGCCTCGCGTTCAGCAACTGGTATCGCGGCAACGACCGCGTCTGCCTGACCTATTTCGGGGAAGGTGCGTCCAGCCAGGGCCAGGTGTTCGAAAGCTTCAATCTCGCCGCGCTGATGAAGCTGCCGGTCGTCTATGTGATCGAGAACAACCGCTACGGCATGGGCACCAGCATCGAGCGTGCCTCCGCCTCTCGCGATCTGTCGAAGAATGGCGTCCCCTGGGGCATCCCCGGTGCGCAGGTCGATGGCATGGACGTGCTGGCGGTGAAGCAGGCCGCCGACCAGGCGGTGGCACACTGCCGCGCCGGTCACGGGCCGTATCTTCTGGAAGTGAAGACCTATCGCTATCGCGGCCATTCGATGTCCGACCCGGCGCGCTACCGCACGCGGGAGGAAGTGCAGCAGATGCGCACCCAGCACGATTGCATCGAAGGCGCCCGTCACAAGCTGGAAGCGATGGGCGTCGATGAAGCCAGCATCAAGAAGATCGACGACGAGGTGAAGGCGATCATCCAGGAGGCAACGGACTACGCGCAAGCGAGCCCCGAACCCGACCCGTCCGAGCTCTGGACCGACGTGCTGCTGGAGGCCTGATGCACATGAGCACGCAAATCCTGATGCCGGCGCTGTCGCCCACCATGACCGAAGGCAAGCTCGCCCGCTGGCTGAAAAAAATCGGCGAGGAGGTGCGGGCCGGCGACGTGATCGCCGAGATCGAGACCGACAAGGCGACGATGGAAGTGGAGGCGGTGGACGAAGGCAAGCTCGCGCGCATTCTGGTCGATGAGGGTACCGAGGGCGTGCCGGTGAACACGCCGATCGCAGTGCTGGCGGCAAACGGGGAGGACGTGTCGGCCGGCGCCGTCACCGGCGCCGCGCAAGGAAGCACGCTGCCGAACCCAAGGCGGCGGCGGAGGCTGAGGACGCCAACGCCATCGCCGCGCGCGCTGCGCAGGGCCAGCGCGCACCGGCCGCGCAGGCGGTCCCGGCGCCGCAGCCGGACAAGGACTGGGGTCCTGTCAAATCCATCACCGTGCGCGAGGCGCTGCGCGATGCCATGGCGGCCGAGCTGCGGCGCGACCCCAACGTGTTCCTGATCGGCGAGGAAGTCGCCCAATATCAGGGCGCCTACAAGATCAGCCAGGGCCTGCTGGATGAGTTCGGCCCCAAACGCATCATCGACACGCCGATCACCGAACATGGTTTCACCGGCATGGCGGTCGGCGCGGCGCTGAACGGGCTGCGGCCGATCGTCGAATACATGACGTTCAATTTCGCCATGCAGGCGATGGACCAGATCATCAACTCGGCGGCCAAGACGCTGTACATGTCCGGCGGCCAGATGGGCTGCCCGATCGTGTTCCGCGGCCCCAACGGCGCCGCGTCGCGCGTCGCCGCGCAGCACAGCCAGTGCTATGCGAGCTGGTACGCGCATGTGCCCGGGCTGAAGGTGGTGGCGCCGTGGTCCTCGGCCGACGCCAAGGGCCTGCTGCGCTCCGCCATCCGCGACCCCAACCCGGTGATCATGCTGGAGAACGAGATCCTGTACGGCCACAGCTTCGACTGTCCGACCGACGAAGACTTCATCGTTCCCATCGGTCCTGCGAAAATCGAGCGATCCGGCGATCGGGTGACGATCGTTGCATTCAGCATCATGGTCGGCGTCGCGATGAAGGCCGCCGAGGAACTGGCGAAACAGGGGATCGAGGCGGAGGTGATCAACCTGCGTTCGCTGCGCCCGCTCGATACCGCGACGATCATCAACAGCGTGAAGAAGACCAACCGCATCGTCTCGGTGGAAGAAGGCTGGCCGTTTGCCGGGATCGGCGCCGAGATAGCCATGCAGGTGATCGAGGGCGCGTTCGACTGGCTGGACGCGCCGCCGGTGCGTGTGCACGGGCTGGACGTGCCGCTGCCCTATGCGGCCAACCTGGAAAAGCTGGCGCTGCCGCAGCCCGAATGGGTCGTCGATGCGGTCAAGAAGATCGTCTGAAAGGACCGCGCGATGGCAACCAACATCCTGATGCCGGCGCTGTCCCCGACCATGACCGAGGGCACGCTGGCGCGCTGGCTGAAAAAAGAAGGCGAAGAGGTCAAGGCCGGCGACGTGCATCGCCGAGATCGAGACCGACAAGGCGACCATGGAAGTGGAAGCCGTCGATGAGGGCGTGCTCGGCAAGATACTGGTGGGCGACGGCACCCAGGGTGTGAAAGTCAACGCGCCGATCGCCGTGCTGGTGGAAGCGGGGGAGAAGGTGCCCGAAGGCACGCCGGCGCCGCCGAAACAGGAACCTCCGCCGCAGGAGGCGCCGGCTCGCCGCGAACCGGAGGAACAGCCGGCGCCGCGGCGAGAGCCTCCGACACCGCCGCCGGTGCAAGCGGCACAGCGGGGCAACGGGCACGATACGGCGGAGGGTCGCCTCTTCGTCTCGCCGCTGGCCCGCCGCATGGCGCAGCAGGCCGGGATCGAGCTTGGTGGGCTGAAGGGCAGCGGGCCGAACGGGCGGATCGTGAAGGTCGATATCGAGGCGGCCTTGCAGGGCGGGCGCGCAGCGCCCGCCGCGCCGGCGCCTGCTCCGGCTGGCGCGGCCGCCCGCACCAACGCGCCGCTGTCACCGCGCCGCATCGTCTGGTTCCCAACAGCACGATGCGCAAGGTGATCGCTCGCCGGCTGACCGAAGCGAAGCAGACGATCCCGCATTTCTATGTGTCGATCGATATCGAGATCGACGCACTGCTGAAGTTGCGCGAAGAGCTCAACGCGAAGTCTCCGAAGGAAGGACCCGGCGCGTTCCGCCTGTCGGTGAACGACCTGATCATCAAGGCCGCGGCAGTCACGCTGCGCCGCATCCCGAAGGTGAACGCCAGCTACACGGAAGAGAACGTCATCCTGTACGACGACGTCGATATCAGCGTCGCGGTGTCGATTCCGGACGGGCTGATCACGCCGCATCGTGCGCCGCGCCGACCAGAAGGGGCTTGCGGCGATCAGCAACGAGATGAAGGACCTGATCGCCCGGGCAAAATCCGGCAAGCTGAAGCCGGAGGAATTTCAGGGCGGCGGGTTCTCGATCTCCAACATGGGGATGTACGGCGTGTCCGAATTCGCCGCGGTGATCAACCCGCCGCAAGCGGCGATCCTGGCGGTCGCCGCCGGGCAGCAGCGGGCGGTGGTGAAGGGCGGGCAGATCGTGGCGGCCACCATGATGACCTGCACGCTGTCGGTCGATCACCGCGTGGTGGATGGCGCGCTTGGGGCGGAATGGCTGGCGGCGTTCAAGTCGGTGATGGAGGACCCGCTGAGCCTGATGCTGTGAGGCGCGCGCGGTGCCGTCCCGTTCACCGTCATGGTCGGCGTAATCAACCGAACCTTCCACGCTCGGGGCCAGTGTTTGATGTTCGTTTCGCGCTGAATTGCGGAAACGATAGCCTCGTGGCGTTCGACATAAACCAGACAGTGCAAACCATAGCGTTTGGTAAACTCGTCGAGCAGCCCGTCTCGATGCTCGAACGGACGCCTGGCCAGGTTGCCTGTTACCCCGACGTAAACGACTCCGTTCGGCTGATTCGTAACGATGTAAATCCAGCTTCCTCGCATAGCAGGGCGTATCGCATGCAAGCGCTAAGAGGTCGTCGTGGATGCCCGCATGCGCGTCGCATGCGCGGGGATGACGGGTGGAGGCGCCGGTCCGGACAAGCCAGGCTATGACCCGCGCAATCCCTGCCATCCTTCGCGACGCAACCCCAGCGGACGTCCCGCACGTGTTCCGACTGGTCCGCGGCCTGGCCGAGTACGAACGGCTGCTGCACGAGGTAACCGCCACCGAGGCCGACTTCACCAGCGCCCTGTTCGGCCCGGTTCCGCGCGGCCATGCGATGCTGGCATGGGTGGACGGCAGCGCCGTGGGTGTCGCGGTCTGGTATTACACCTTCAGCACCTTCACATGCGGACCTGACATGTTCCTGGAAGACATCTTCGTCGAGCCGCCGCATCGCGGCCAGGGAATCGGACTGGCGCTGTTTCGCGAACTTGCCCGCCGGGCGCGCGAGCAGAACTGCCGCCGCATGGAATGGCGTGTGCTCAACTGGAACCAGCCGGCGATAGACTTCTACCGCCGCATCGGCGCGCGGCCAATGCAGGACTGGACGGTTCAGCAGCTTGAAGGTGACGCACTGACGGCACTCGGCACCTGACAGGGAAGCGACACAATGCCCGAGCAGAGTTTCGACGTCATCCTGGTCGGCGGCGGCCCCGGCGGTTACGTCGCCGCCATCCGTGCCGCGCAACTTGGCATGAAAACCGCCGTCGTCGAACGTGAGCATCTGGGCGGCATCTGCCTGAACTGGGGCTGCATTCCGACCAAGGCGCTGCTGCGCACGTCGGAGATCAACCACCTGCTCCACAACTTGTCCGACTATGGCTTCAGCGCCGACAACCCGCGCTTCGAGCTGGACAAGGTGGTGAAGCGCTCGCGCGCAGTGGCCAAACAGCTTTCCTCCGGCGTCGCGCACCTGCTGCGCAAGAACAAGGTCACCGTGTTCGATGGGCAGGGACGGCTGGCCGGCAAGCAGACCCTGGCGGTCGAAAAGGACGGCAAGCCGGTTGCCACCCTGAAAGCGCCGCATATCGTCCTGGCCACCGGCGCGCGCGCGCGCCAGCTTCCCGGGATCGAGGCCGACGGCAAGCTGATCTGGGCCTACAAGGAAGCGATGGTCCCGCCGCTGATGCCGAAGTCCCTGCTGGTGATCGGCTCCGGCGCGATCGGCATCGAGTTCGCCAGTTTCTACCGCAACATGGGCGCCGAGGTCACCGTGGTGGAGGTACTGGATCGCATCCTTCCCGTGGAAGACGAGGAGGTCAGTGCTTTCGCCCAAAAGGCGTTCCAGAAACAGGGAATGAAGATCATCACCGGGGCAAAAGTTTCCGCGGCGAACAAGAACGGCAACAACGTGACCGTCGCGGTCGAGGCGAACGGAAAATCTCAGCAGATCACCGTCGATCGGGTGATCTCCGCCGTCGGGATCGTTGGCAACGTCGAAAATCTCGGCTTGGAGGGAACCGGGGTGAAGGTCGATCGCACCCACGTGGTGATCGACGAGTATTGTCGCACGGGAGAACCCGGTATTTATGCGATCGGCGACCTGGTCGGACCACCCTGGCTGGCGCACAAGGCCAGCCATGAAGGCGTCATCTGCGTGGAGAAAATCGCCGGACTGAATGACGTGCATCCGATGAATGTGAACAATATTCCCGGCTGCACCTATTGCCGCCCGCAGGTCGCCTCGGTGGGCCTGACCGAGGCGCGGGCCAAGGCCGAGGGGCACGACGTGCGGGTGGGGCGGTTCCCTTTCATCGGCAACGGCAAGGCGATCGCCATGGGCGAACCCGAGGGCATGGTCAAGACCGTCTTCGACGCCACGACCGGCGAGTTGCTCGGTGCCCACATGGTCGGCGCCGAAGTGACCGAGATGATCCAGGGCTATGTCATCGCCCGCACGCTGGAAAGCACCGAGGCCGAGCTGATCGACACCATCTTCCCGCACCCGACGATCAGCGAAACCATGCACGAAGCGGTGCTGGACGCCTATAAGCGGGCGATCCACTATTAGTGTGGTGCCATGAACAAGCCGCTTCACGAGCAGGACATCGTCCTCTGGTCCGTCGAGCAGGCCCGCGCCCTGCGGGAGGCCGGTGCGGCACGGATTAACACGCCAGCCCCGATCGACTGGGAGAACGTGGCCGAGGAGATCGAGAGTTTGGGCCGATCCGAACGCAGGCGTTGCGCAGTCGCATCCATGTCATCGTCGCGCATCTGATGGAACTGCAAGCCTCCCCGGCCCAACGACCGCGCGCCGATTGGAGGGCCACTGTCCGTGCCCAGCGAACGGAGATCGAGGGCCTGTTGGACGATAGCCCCAGCCTGCGCCGCGATGTGGCCGGCTTGCTCGCCTGGACCATCCCACGAGCCCGCCGGCAGGTGGCGGGCAGCTTGGCCGATCACAACGAATCACCAGTGGTCGCACTCGATCAGCTCGGTTACACCGAAGGCCAGGTCCTCGGCGACTGGTTTCCCGATCCCCCAGGCCCTGAAAAACCATGAACAAGCCGCTTTACGATCAAGACGTCGTCCTCTGGTCCGCCGAGCAGACCCGCGCCCTGCGAGAGGCCGGCGCGGCACGGCTCAACACGCCAACTCCGATCGACTGGGACAACATCGCCGAGGAGATCGAGAGCTTGGGCATTTCGCAACGCAGGGAATTGCACAGCCGCCTCGCCGCGATCCTGGAGCACATGATAAAGCTGCTCGCTTCCGCCGCAGGGGAACCACGCGGGAACTGGATGGAGACGATCGTGACCCAGCGCGCGGAACTCGAGCGGCTGCTTGAGTCCAGCCCCAGCCTTCGCCGGGAGATCACCCTTGCCATCCGCACCGAGATCTCCAGGGCGCGGCGAACCGCTGCGCGAAAGCTGGCGGTCTATGGCGAAAAACCGCTGACCAACCTTGATTTGCTCAGTTTTACCGAAGACCAAATCCTCGGCGACTGGTTCCCCGATCCGCACGCGGAGCAATGAGCCACCGAACTGGCCGGGTCATCGCTCCGGCGGCGTGAACCAATACCACCCCGGATGCATCACCGACGCCCCGCCGCCCCCCTGGTCGCCGAGCACGTCCTCCACATAGACCCGCCGCGTACCAACCAGCAGCACGGCAACGAGAGGCGTCGCGATCAGCACCCCGAGCATGCCGAACACCGCAGTCAGCACCACCATCGCCAGGACAGTGAGTGCCGGCGGCAGGTGCACCGTCCGACGCTGGACGAAGGGCGAAACCAGATATCCCTCAATCGCATGGGCCACCAGGAACAAGCCGACAATCCACAGCACCTGATGGAGGCCTTGCGTAAGGCCCACCAGAAGCGCCGGGATCGCTGAGGCGATGGTGCCGAAATACGGCACAAACGTAAACAGTCCGGCGATCACCCCCAGCACCAGCGCCAGCGGGGTGCCAAGCAGCGATAGTCCGCCGCCTACCAGCACCCCGATCAGCACCATGTCGATCCCCTGCCCGAGCAGCCAGCCCTGCAACGTAACGCCCATTTCCAGCAGTATCTGTCGGGCGCGAGGGCGGTACCAGATCGGCACCAGATGAACGGTGCCTGAAATATACAACTCCGGAGCGATCGCCAGATACACCCCCGTGGCGACGATCACCAGCAGCGCGCCGAGCAGGCCGAGTGTGGAGGTGGCAACCCACCCGATCATGTGCGGCACCTCGCCGGTGGAACTGCCCAGCAGATTGCCCATGCCAAAATTGCGGAGAGTGGTCTCCAGCGATCCGGATTGCTGCGACAACTGGCCCCAAAGCTGTTGCGCCTGAGCCACCAGTCGCGGCCCGATCCAATAGCAGGTGCCGCAGATCAGCACGACCAGCGCCAGGAACACGAGCAGCACGGCGGCCGTATCCGGCAGCCTGGTTCGCCGGGCAAGCGCGTCACCCAGGCCGCGCAGCATGGCGGCAAGCAGCACAGCGAGGAAGATCACCAGGACGGGGTCGGTCAGCACCCACAGAAGCACGCCCGCGCCCAGCATGATGAAGGCGGCGCGCAGTATGTGCCCGATGGTACGCACCGGATCGCGCGCGGCGGACGCGGGCTCCGGCTGGATCAGGGATGTCGTGCGTGTGTCCGGCATGGCAAACGGAGAAACGCGCCAGCGCCGGGTCTGTTCAGAGCAGGGGCGTGCCGGTCAACACGACCCCGCCAGCCTGGTCACGCGCCTTCGGCTCGGGGACGCGGATTTTGGCGGCAACCGGGCCGGCATCACCCGCCTCCTCGACGTAATGCACCAATTGGCCGGGTTGCAATTCCTCAAATCGGGCGTTGGTCACGCTGTCGCGATGGAAATAGAGCTGGGTGCCGGAATTCGTCAGAATGAAACCGTGATCGGCGCCGGGCTCGATCAGCGCCACCTGCCCGCTCAGCGCCGAGCCGCTGGGCGCCGTGGTATCGTCACGAAGCTGGTCCTTGAACTCCAGCAACTGCCGCTCGGCCGCCTCGAACGCCGCACGGATGGAGACGCGGACGTCGGGATGCGCGTACTCCTCCTTGGCGCGGTTCGGCCCGCGGCTCACCGCAAGGTCGCGGCCGGGCACCGACAGCACGATGTGGCATTCGAAGATGTTGCCGTTCTGGTGCTGGCGATGCAGGCCCTCGACCGAGACGCGGCAGCCGATCAGCCGGGGAAACCGCTTGTCCAGCCGATCCACCTTGCCGCGGATCAAAGTCTTCCAGCGACTCCGACGAGCTCATGTTGTGAAAGGCGATCTCCAGCGGCCGGTCCATCGCGCCTGCGTCCTTCTGCCGTGCTGTGCAAGCAACACGCGGGCGCACCGGCGGGTTGCTTCAGACAATGCCCGTTTCGTGCAGCCGCTTCAGCACCTCCGGAGCGACGCCGCAAAGCTGGTCCAGCACAGCATCGGTGTGCTCGCCGAGCAGCGGCGGGCGGCTGACCTCGACCTTGGAATCCGACAGCTTGATCGGACAGCCGACGGTCTGATACGTGCCACGCGTCGGATATTCGACATCGACGATCATCTCGCGCGCCTTCAGATGGGGGTCGGCCAATACCTCCCCGGTGTCCAGGCAGGCGCCGCAGGGCACGCCAGCCTCGCCCAGCAGACGCATCACTTCATGCTTGCCGCGCTGGCGCGTCCAGGCCTCAATAATCCCGTTCAGCGCGTCGCGGTTCTCCCAGCGCGCGTCCGGGGTCCCGAAACGCGGATCCTCGGCCAGCTCCGGCCGGCCGATACCCCCCAGGAATGCGCGCCACATCTGCGGCTGGGCGAAAATATAGACGTAGTCATTCGGTCCGCCTGGTGCGCACGGATACGTGCTGCCCGGCACCGTGCGGCCAAGCTGATTTCCGGTCCGCGGCATGGAGCGGCCGGAGCGCTGATGATCGCGCAGGCTGACGCGGATCAGGTTGACCACCGCGTCCTGCATCGACACCTCCACGTGCTGGCCGCGGCCCGAGGTGTGGCGTTGCTGCAGGGCGGCCAGGATGCCGATCGCCATGTGCATGCCAGTGCCGGAATCGCCGATCGCCGGAAAGACGTAGGTGGGCGGGTTGTCGGGGAAGCCGGTGACGCTCATGGCGCCGCCCATGGCCTGGGCGATCGGCTCGAAGCTCTTGAACCCGCTGTACGGGCCGTAGGTGCCAAAGCCCTTGATTGTGGCATAGATCAGGCGCGGGTTGATCCTGTTCAGGGCGTCGTAGCCAAGACCGAGCCGGTCGAGCGCGCCCGGCCCGAAATTCTCCACCAGAACGTCCGATTGCGCGATCACCTGCCGGAACAGCTCCTTGCCTTCGTCCGTCTTCAGATTGAGCGTCAGGCTGCGCTTGTTGGCGTTCAGCACCAGGAAGAACAGGCTGTCGCTGTCCTGGTCGCGCAGCACCTGGCGGGCCACGTCGCCGCCCTTGGGTTCTTCCAGCTTGATCACATCGGCACCGAGGAAGCCGAGTATCTGCGTGCAGGCGGGGCCGGCCTGGTTGTGCGTCATGTCGATCACGCGGATGCCTGACAGGGCCTGGTTCATGTTCGCTCCCGGGTTGTGCGTGGCGGTCGGCGCAGGGTGACCCATCGCAGCAACCGCGACCAGCCGCTGCACTCAGTCGAACCCGCTCTGCGTGAACTTCAGCGTCCGTGCGTTCGTGGTTACCGCGGATACCGCGTCGTCCGAAAATCCTTCCGCGCGCTGCGTGGCGATATCCAGCGTCACGGTAATTCTGGTGTCGGCTGCCCGGGCCAGCTCTGCCAGGATGAACCGGGCAATCCGCGCGACGTGCGGGGCCGGTCGCGTCGCATCCACGGCAACGGTTCCAACGAACCGCCGCTTCGGTTGCAGCAGCGACGGAGGCGGTTCGGCGAAGCCCCCTTCGGCACTCCGCTGGCTGGCGGCAACGTCGCGGCGGACCAGCACGCCGGCCCCGCGCATATCCGGCAACATCACCCGGCCGAAGCGCAGGCCGACGGTATTCGCCGGTACCGCTGTCGAACCGATCCGCCCAGGCGTAGTTTGCCCCGGCCGAACCGATCAGCTCCTCGACCGCCCGTGTCAGCACGGCTTCCGTGTGCAGCCGTTTCATGTGCATGTAGCGGGCGCTCCATTCCGCCAGGTCGCGCAGCGCGACATGCGGCTGATCGCCGATCACCCGATCGAGCAGCATCGCAAGGTTGGGCGCCCCGAGCTTCTCCGCGACCGACCCGTCCCGCACCGCCCGCTCGAACGCGGCAGTGGCCACGCTTGTTTCGCCGCCGCTGTTGTGGATCGGTGCGGCGTGAAGCTCGTAGCCGCGCGACGGAGCTGCCTGCTGCTCGTCCGGCCAGGCCGGCACGAGCAGATGCGACCACGCCGCACGGATCGCCCGCCGCGCTGCATTGAACGCTTCCTCCTGGCGGGAACGGGCCTCCGACTGCTGGCGCGAGGGCAGTTGCAGTTCGTTGTCCGCCTTGCTCAGGATCGACGACCAGGCCATCAGGCGGCGCACCGACCACCGCGCGTCGTCCAGCCGATCTTCATCCGCCGCCACGAACAGCAGGGCGTTGCGATACTGCCGCTGGGCTGATCCGCGCCGTTCCAGGATATCCGCGGCTATTCGCATTGCCGCCGTGTCCGTGGCGGTCCGCCCGGAATGCGGGTACCGGCTGTCCAGGATCACCAGCCCAAGCGCCCGCGCATCATCGACCAGCCCCGGATCAATTCCCGCGGTCAGGTGGACGCGGGCAAACTTGCTGCCGCCGGTTTCACCACGGAGCAACTCATCGAGCTTCGCATCCACGTCAGCCGGGTTGAGGTCTTTGGCGAGCTCGGAGGTCAGGCGGTTCAGCGTCGGTGCGCTGCTGAACCAGTAGATTTCCCCATCGCGATGGAGATACGCGGAACTTTCCGCCAGTTCCCGCACCGCGTCGCCGAAGACGTTGATGGGATCGCCGGGCTGGGCGCACAGGAGCCGAAGCCGCGGTCCGGTCACGCCCGCCGACGACGCATCAGTCAGTGGCGCGGTTGCCATGAACACGGCGCGCGCCGCCCGGGTCATCGCTCTGCTGAGGCCAAAACCGCGGCGCTGCGCTTCGATGGTTTGCGGCCTTGCGGCATCGCCCTCCACTTCGGCGTCGAGCACGGCTGCATAATGCGTGTCCAGCGGTTCCAGCACGGCGGCGCGCACGCGCGGCTCGCTCAGCGGGATCGAACCCGGCAGGATCAGCGGGGCTGCGTCTTCGGCATGCCACAGCGCTGCGACCACGTTCGCCATCAGCCGCAGCGCGCCACGAGTTTGCTGGAACCTTTCGTTGACCCCGGCCGCCCAGACTTCAGCAAACAAACGGAACAGCTCCGGGTGCATCGGATAGGCACGCGCCATGATGTCCCGATAGCTGTTCTCCCCCGCTTCGGACGGGAACGCACGGTGATTGAAGCGGTAGAGATCGGCGAACGCTTTCACGGTGACGTCGCGTTCACGCCGTGCGTCCGCATCCAGCTCCTGGAACAATCGGCGACGCATGATTTCATATTGCTCATGGGCTTGCGCCGGCAGCCAGGGCGACTGAAGGCGGCCGAAGATCTTCTCCAGCCGATGGCGTGCCCGGACGCCCCGTTCGCCGCCTGCTTCCGCATCCGATTCGATCAGTGACCCGACCAGCAGTGCGCCCGGGACCATCCGGGCTGCCTCAGTCAGTGCCTGAATGAAGTTCAGGAATGCCTCGAATCCGTGGTCATCGAGCACCCGCGCATACGCGACCAGCTCATCGAGCAGAATCAGGCAGGGCCGGGCAAGTTCCAACAGCGTCGCCAAGCGCTCCGATCCAGGTGCCGAACATGCCGCCTCGGCCTCGGCCAGCAGATCGAGCCCAGCTTGGCCGGCGAGGCGCCAGGCCATAACGCCCCAGGGCGTGTAGAGAGGCGGTTCGTTGTCGCGCGACAGGCGTTGCCGTGCACCGAGCCCGGTTCCGACCAGCGTGAAGATACGAGCGGGTCGCCAGCCGACTGCAATCATGTCGGCAATCCCAGCAAGCCGCCGGGGCTCGGCTGCTGCCGCCATATGCCGCAGCGCCAGCATGGTATGGGTCTTGCCGCCGCCGAAAGCCGTCTGCAGCCCGATCACCGGCTCTCCGCCGGTACCGGCCAGCCGCGCCGCCGCGGCGGTCAGGACCTTTTCCATTCCATGTGTAACGTAAGTGATATTGAAGAATGCAGCGGGGTCCTGATAGTCGGGCGCCGCACGGCCGAGCTCGATAGCGGTGAGGTCGGCGGCGAACTCCGACTGGCTGAACCGGCCGGCCAGAATGTCGGGATGCGGGCGGGCGACAGCGCGCCAAGGTTTCAGGCGGCCGGTACCCGCGGGTCCGGACTGATCGTCGTATAAATCGGCCGCCTTTGCAGAGGCAGTTTTGGCATCGGCCCGGCGGGTCACGCGCGGATTTCGAACAGGTCGGGTGTGGACACCGGCGCTCTGGCCTCCGCGCGTTCGGCGAGACTGCGCCATTCGTCCGCGAGCCGGTTCCACACCAGCGCCTCAGCCGACCACCCCCGGCGATCGCACAGTGCATAAAGCCGGTAAGCGAGCGCACGAACGCTTTCGCGACCGGCAATCCGCGCCATCACGGCAGCGGCCTTGTCGTGACCTCCATCATCGGCAATGAGCGCGCGAGCAAGCTGCTGCGCCGCCTGCCAGATCGTGGCCGGCCGTTGGAACGCGGCGCCCCGGCGCGGCATCTCGATCGCGATGCACCAGGCGGGTCCTGCCCGCCTCCGTGGCGATCAGCCCGCCGCGGACCAGCGGGGCGAGGGCAAGATTCCGGGCATTGGCGGCAAGGATGGCATGGCCGCTCGCCTGCGCGTCCCACCCGACCTCCTCGAACCAGTCGAGGGCAAAGCGTGTCGCCAGATCGTAGGCGGCATCATCATCCTGCGCGAGATCGTCGAGCACCTGATTGATCAGCGCCAGCGCGGTGCGCACGGTCATCTTCTGCCCGGAATGCTCCAGCACCGCGACGTAACGCGTGAAGACGCCCATGCCCGGCCCGATCGCCGATTGCGCCAGATCGACCGGACCGATACCGGCGGACCGGATCGCCGCGACGGCGCGCCGGCAATTCGCGGCGCAACGCACGAATGAAGGTTTCCCGTTCAACCGTCGTTGCGCCGGGCAGCCGCCGTCGGCAGACCAGCACGATCGACGACGCCAGCGCGTTGGTGCCCATCCCGATCATCCGGTTGCTCAGTTCCGTCCGCAACGGCCAGGTGCCGACGATCGCGAGGCTGCTATCGACGATCGCTTGCAGGAAAGACGCCCATCCGGGAGAGGCGATGCCGTCCTTGCCAGCCTCCGACTGCTTGAAGGCGTAATAGATCGCCAACGGCACATCCGCGTGCGCGGCGTCCTGCATGCAAGACAAGGCCCGCGACATGCCGTTGATGAAGTAAGTCTCGGCACCCGCCTTGCCGCCGTGGCGATACGGGGTCGCGACCAGTTCTCCATCCTTGGGCGTCAACGGTGTCCGGAACAGGTCCGGCCAGACAGCCGACCGTCCGTCGCGCCCATTGAGTGTGCGACGGAGCCAGACGTAAAAGAAATCCGACAGATCGGCGTACCGATGTTGTCGTAGTACGGCGGATCGGTATTGATCGCCGCGGAAAGACCGATGGAACCTTTCTCCGCCGCTTCCATTCTGCTCACGATGCCCGCCTGGGCGAGTTCGGGAACACCCGCCAGGCTTTCAGCCGTCCACCGCACGGCGCCTTCGAAAGATCCCGTGCCGGTCAACAGTGTGTTGAGCTCGGCGAAATCCCAGGTCATCGGGATGGCGTGTCGGGCGAATGTCGGCCGGGTCGAATCGCGCTCGGTGAACCATGTGCAGACCGACGACCCACGGTCGGCCAGCTTCGACAACGCGAACGCAAGATAGGTGGCGACGGCATCGGCATAGGCCGCGGCTCCAGTGCCGCCGGCGTGCAGCGGCGTGTCATCGTTGACGAAACAAGCTGCCCTTGCGTCGTCCGCGACCCGCTCCCGCGCTTCGATGATCAGATCGGAGAAAGTGGTGAGCGCCACGATTTGGCGGAATGTGAATAGATCCCTGAATCGGGGGAAACCATAATCCGGCGGCGCGAACCACCTCGGATTGACAGGCATTGGCTGATCGATTTCAACCGCATCGACAGGGCCGGGGCGTGCCGCGGATTCGTGAATATCGGAGGGCGGAAGATACAGCCGCTCCCGCCCCCCGTCCGCCACGAGCGCAAGCAGCCGAAGTCCCATCCGGCCCGCTTTACCCTCAGTCTTGATCCACTCGCCTGGAATCGGGGCGCCGGTCAGCAGACAACGGAAATTGGCGCCGCGGGAGGTCTTGGTTCCGTGTTTCGCGCGAGTGGCTTGTTCGGGTGACGGCGTGCCGCTGCGGATCGTGAAGCGATAGCTGCGCGCTGCCCGATCGACCATGGGCTCAAGCCACGATTGCCTGCCCTTCTTCGTCGAAAGCATGAACGTGGAAACCAGCGGCACATGAGCGCCCACGGGCCGCCGGATCGGGCGAACGCACCGTGCGCGCCCAAAGCCAGGCCACCACGGTCGCGTCCTGCCCATCGGGCAGGCGCGCCTTGGGATAGAGGTGCCCAATCCGGCGTTCCGCTTCCTTACGGATGCAACTTCCGTAATAGCGAACGTCGTCCGCCAGCCCGCTTGCACCGATCGATCGGCCCGGCACCAGTTCGCCGGCTTCCCGCGCCCGCGGGTTCACCGGCGGCCGGCCGGCAAATACCGGCGGGATCTCGACCAGGGCTTTCGAGACCAGCACCGCGACCGGGTTGATATCGGACCCGACGGCGCGCAAGCCCAGTCGCTGCGCCTCCAGCAGCGCCGAGCCGCCGCCGCAGAACGGGTCGTGCACAGGCGGAGCGTGTGCCAGCAGGTATCGGCGCACCCCGGCGGGATCGGAGTCGGGCGGGGGTTCCTCGCCGCGGCCCCACGCCACGGAACGGGCGATCTCCCACCGCGCCGCGTCCAGTACGGCCTGATCGTTCGAGGCCGCCCACGGCACCAGGCGCTCGATCAGGCGATGCAGGCGGCGGCGTTCGGATTGCTGATCCTGTTGCGTCGGAAACCGGTCGGGCCAGGCAGACGGATCGTCCACCAGTTGCGCGAACAGCACCGCACGGCAGGCCGCAAGCGGCCGGCGCGCCCACCACAGATGCAATGTCGAAGGATGTCCGTGCCGGATCGATTTCTCCCGCGCGGCGGCGGCGTTGATCGCCTCCAGCGGGATCGAGACCTCGATCAGTTTTCTGCACGGTCGCTGCTCGACCATGCGGTTGCTTCGCCCTCCTGGCTGAGACCGCGCGCTTTTCGCAAAACCGGTTTGCGCGCGTTCGGGCTAACAGCCGGTTAAGGCGGTGCGGCCAGCCTTTCAGGCCCGGGTTTGCCAGCAGCAATGGCATGCGGTCAGGATACCCAGCCGGCGCGGCAAACCCGCCGGCAGGAGGCACCATGACCACGACGATCGTCCGCGGCCGGCACGTCATCACCCGCGCGCTCGACCGGTTCCGATGGGAACAGATCGATGACGGCGCGGTGCTGGCGGAAAATGGCGTGATCATCGCGCTCGGCCGGTTCGCCGAACTTGCGGCGGAACACCCGCAGGCGCTCGGTGATCGGCTCCGGAAATGATGTGGTGCTGCCCGGCTTCGTCAACGGACACCACCATATCGGATTGACGCCGGTGCAGCTTGGCTCGCCGGACATGCCGCTGGAGCTGTGGTTCGCCACGCGGCTGGTGATTCGCGACGTCGATCCTTATCTGGACACGCTTTACTCGGCGTTCGAGATGATCGCCTCGGGCATCACCACCGTGCAGCACATTCACGGCTGGGCGCCGGGCGGCCAGAAGGATGTGGAGGCGCGGGCGGACCGTATCATCCGCGCCTATGAAGATGTCGGGATGCGCGTGTCCTACTGCTACGCGCTGCGCGACCAGAACCACCTGGTGTATGCGCCGAACGACGAATTCATGGCGCGCCTGCCGGAGGACATCCGGCCTGCCCTGGCGCGGCATTTCGCCCGCTTCCGCCTCAGCGCCGACGACTCGGTCGCGCTGTTCGAGGCCCTTCACGCCCGCCACCACGCCAAGCCGCGCGTGAAGATCCAGCTTGCGCCGGGGAACCTGCACTGGTGCTCAGACCGGGCGCTGGAACTGCTCGCAGCCACATCCGAGCGGTTCAACGCACCGTTGCACATGCATCTTGTCGAGACCGCCTATCAGAAGGAATATGCCAAACGACGCGGCGGCGGAACGGCGGTCGATCACATCGCGCGCTTCGGCCTGCTTGGTCCGCGCATGACGCTCGGGCACGGGGTCTGGCTGACCGAGGCAGACCTCGACCGGATCGCCGATGCGGGAACTCATATTTGCCACAACTGCAGCTCCAATTTCCGGCTGCGTTCCGGCATCGCGCCGCTGAACCGGTTCGAGGCGAAGGGGATCAATGTGGCGATCGGACTGGACGAAGCCGGGATCAACGACGATCGTGACATGCTGCAGGAGATGCGCATGGTGCTGCGTGCGCATCGCGAGCCGGGGATGGACGACCGCGTGCCGGCCATGGCGCAGGTGCTACGCATGGCAACCGAGGGCGGCGCGCGGACCACCCCGTTCGGGGCCGAGATTGGCGCGCTGGAAGTCGGGCGTGCCGCCGACATGGTGCTGATCGACTGGAATTCACTGAGCTTCCCCTATCTGGATGTCGAGATGCCGGTGCTGGACGCGGTGCTCCAGCGCGCCAAAACCGATCAGGTTCGCACCGTCATGGTCGCCGGCGAGGTGATCTACGAGGACGGAAGTTTCACCCGCATAGACCGCGATGCCGCGCTGCGGCAGCTATCGGAAATGCTGCAACGCGACCTGTCCGCCGAGGAGCAAGACAGACGCCGCCTGTCGAAAGCGGTGCTGCCGCACGTCAAGGCGTTCTACGATGGGTATTTCGACCCCCAGGCGCACCAGCCGCATTACCGCCAAAGCTCGCGGCTGTAAGCGCGGTGAATCGTGGACAGGTCGCCACGCGGATAACGCCGCTGCTGCAACTGTGCGGCCTCGGTGTTGTCTTGCTCGGACTGACGGGAGGCAGCCTGGCACTGCACCAGCCAGGCGCCATCACCCTGCCCTCGCTGCCGGTCACCTGGGTGTTCGTCGGCCTGATGGTGGTCGCCGCCGCGGCTTACTTCCTGGCCGTCGCGCTGGTGCTGCGCCGACCCCTGCCAACAGCGTCGGTCTGGCTGGTGCTGGCGGTTGCGCTGGCGCTGCGAGCGATCGTGCTGCCTGTGCCGCCGTTCCTGTCCAGCGACGTGTTCCGCTACATCTGGGACGGCGAGGTGCAGAACGCCGGCATCAACCCATACCGCTACCTGCCCGCCGATCCGACGTTGGCGGGGCTGCGTGACACCGCGATCTACCCACACATCGGGCGGGCCAATTACGCGCACACCATCTACCCGCCAACCGCCGAACTTGTTTTCCGCGCCGTCGCCACGCTGAGCCGGAGCGTGGTGGCGATGAAAGCCGCCATGCTGGGGTTCGACCTGCTGGCGATCGCGGCGGTCATCGCGGTGCTGCGGCGCGCGCGGTTGCCGTTGCAGCGTGTGCTGATCTACGCCTGGAACCCGCTTGGCGTCTGGGCGTTTACCGGCAATGGGCATGTAGATGCGATCGCCGTCGGACTGATCGGCCTTGCGCTGCTCGCCCGGGCCGGCCGGCGTGATGGGCTGACCGGTGCGCTGCTCGGTGCGGCGATCCTGGTGAAGTTCCTGCCGGCGGCGATCGCCCCGGCGCTGTGGCGGCGCTGGGACTGGCGCATGCCTGCCACCTGCGTGGCCGTTATACTGGCGCTCTACGCGTGGTACATCGGGGTCGGCTGGCGCGTGCTGGGCTTCCTGCCCGGCTACGCCGCCGAGGAAGGCATCGACAAGGGCAGCGGGCTGTGGCTGCTGGCGGGGATCGGCTCGTTCGTGCCGCTGCCGCCATTGGCTTCGCATCTCTATCTTGCCGCCGCAACCGCCGGACTTGCCGCGCTGGCCGGCTGGGTCGCCCTCCGCTCACCCCCGATCGCCGATCCCGCGCGCGATATCGTGCGCGTGGCCGGCCATGCAGCAATTCTCGGCACCGCCACATTGGTGACACTCAGTCCGCACTATTCTGGTACTACGTGTGGCTGGCGCTGCCGTGCTGCATCTGGCCATTGCGCAGCGTGATCTATCTGTCGGCGGCTGGGCTGCTGCTCTACGTCAACCCGCTGGATGAGCATTTTCTCTGGCCGTGCCTTGTCTTCGTGCCGACCCTCGTTCTCGCCGTGCTGGATTTCGGGCGACCCGCCCCCGGCCCCCTCGCCGCACCCGACGGCGCCATCCGAAGGAGCCCCTGATGTCGGCCAGCCTGAAAAACCCGCGCCGCTACTTCGAAGCGATCCCCGAAGCGCGCGCCGATGTCGCCGAAGCGCCGCCGGTCTGCCTGTACCTGGAGGTTACCAATCGCTGCAACCTGCTGTGCGAGACCTGCCCGCGCACGTTCGAGACGCTGGAGCCTCCCGCCGACATGAGCTGGGGGCTGTTCACCCGCATCGTCGATCAGGTCCCCGGACTCGCGCGTGCCGTGCTGCACGGCGTCGGCGAGCCGATGATGGTGCGAGACCTGCCGCGCATGGTCCGCTACCTGAAGGACCGCGGCGTCTATGTGCTGTTCAACACCAACGGCACGCTGATGAGCCCCAAGAAATTCCCGTGGCTGGTGGAATCCGGCCTGGACGAGCTGCGCGTGTCGATGGATGCGGCGGATGCAACCACCTACAAGCAGGTGCGCGGCAAGGATTTCTTCCATCGCATCGTGCGCGATGTGGGCAAGTTCACCGAGTTTCAGCACGCGCACGGTCACGAGCGGCCGCGCGTTTCTCTGTGGCTCACCGGGCTGAAGGAGACGGTGCAGCAATTGCCGGCGTTCGTGCGGCTGGCCGCCTCGATCGGCGTGCGGGAGGTGCATCTGCAACGGCTGGTATTCGATGACCAGGGCTACGGCATGGCGCGGGCGGACTCGTCGTTGTTCGAGCAGACCCGTGTCGAGGAACAGGCGGCGATCGACGCCGCCACCGCGATCGGGACGGAACTGGACGTGACACTGGATGCGTCTGGCGCCACCGAGCCGGGGTTGAGCCTGAAGCGCGCCGAAGGTGACAAGCCGTGGGCCACGTGTCGGCGGCCGTGGTCGCTGATGTATTTCACCGCGCATGGCAGGGCGCTGCCGTGCTGCATTGCGCCGTTCTCGGCGCGCGGCTACGACAGCTACACGCTGGGCGACGCAACGCAGAATAGCCTGCGGGAGATATGGAACGGCGCGGCATATCGCGATTTCCGCGCCGGCCTGCTGAGTGACGCACCGCCGAAACCATGTCAGGGCTGCGGGTTGCGCTGGAGCCTGTAGGTGCCACGCGTCGTTGCGATCATTCCGGTATTGAACGAGGCGGGCGCGATCGGTCCCACCATCGCGGCGCTGCCGCGTGAAATCGTCGATGCGGTGATCGTGGTCGATGGCGGCAGTCGCGACGCAACGGTTGCCGAAGCCCGCGCCGCCGGCGCCGAGGTGCTGATCGAGCCGCGGCCAGGCTACGGCCGGGCCTGCGCGCTGGGCGCCGCGCGGGCAGTCGCACAGGGCGCGACGGTGGGGCTGTTCCTGGATGGCGACGGCGCCGATCCGGCGGAACTCGCCGGGCGGCTGGTCGGCCCAGTGCTGGCCGATGATGCGGATTTCGTGCTGGCGAGCCGCACGCTCGGACATCGCGAGCCGGGCAGCATGGGGCCACACCAGGTTTTCGCCGGCCGGCTGATCGGCGGCGCCATCGGGCTGGTCAGCGGGGTGAGCTACAGCGACATGAGTGCGTTCCGCGCTATCAGGCTCGATCGGCTCGCGGCGCTCGGGATGCGCGAGCTGACCTATGGCTGGAATTTGGAGATGCAGATGCGCGCGGCGCGGGCGGGCCTGCGCGTACGCGAAGTGCCGCTGCCTTATCGCCGGCGCGTTGCCGGGCGGTCCAAGGTGGCGGGGAATTTGCGTGGGACGCTGAAGGCCGGGTCGCGGATCATCGCCACGTTTCTGCGCCTCTGGTTGCGTGCGCCGGCCGGGGAAACCTGAGCCACTCCACGACCCCTCCCCCGACCCCTCCCACAAGGGGAGGGGAGTTGTACATCGCACCCCCTCCCCTTGTGGGAGGGGGCCGGGGGGAGGGGTCGCTCGGTTGCCCGTAAATCACATCCGCCCCGCCCCGATCCGATCCAGCCTGTCGCGCAAACGAAACCACCCCCCGACCGCCGGCAGGAACCACGGATTGCCCCCGTACAGCGGATGCGTCGGAAACTCGTCGCTTTCGTAACTGCATGGCTGGTTCGCCACTCCGGCGATTTTCCTCGCGGTCTGATGGCCCAGATACGTCATCATCGCAACGCCGCTGCCGTTGCAGCCCATCAGGTAATGCATGCCGTCCTGCCGCCCCATATGCGGCAGCGCATCCAGCGTGAACGCGGTGTTTCCCGTCCAGGCATGCGTCACCTTCACCCCGGCCAATTGCGGAAAGCGCCGCGTCATGAAGCGATGCAGCGCCGGCACGCTGATCTCCGGCGTCACCTGGGTGAACCGCGCGCGTCCGCCAAAAACCACACGCCGCCCGTCCGGCGACATGCGGTAATAACAGAGCACCCGCGGCGTGTCCGAAATCGACCGCCCTTTCGGGATCAGCGAAGCCGCCAGGTCCGCCGGCAATTCCTCGGTCGCGATGATATGGCTGGCGATCGGCACGATGCGCCGCTTCAACTGCGGCGTAAGATCGCCGGTGTAGCCGTTGGTGGCGATCACCACGTCCCCAGCCTGCACGGACCCGCGCGCCGTCTCCACGCGCCATCCGGTGCGCGGTCGGGGTGATGCGCCCGACCGGAGCCATGGCGCAAACCGGCACACCGCGCCGGCGGGAAGCATCCAGCAGGCCCTTGTAGTAAAGTGCCGGATGCAGGCTGGCAGACCGTTCCACCACCATCCCTCCGCAGTAGAAATCGCTGGCGATCTCCTCGCGCTGGCGTTCGCGCGGAACCATGTAGCAGCCGGACTGTGCCGCATCGTTCAGGCTGGCCACGGTTTCGGCCTGCTTCGCATAATGCTTCGGCGTCCAGGCCCCAGCGAAGCGCCCGGCCTTGCGCCAGAAGCACTCGATCTTTTCCTCTGCAATGACACGCTCGATCAGGCTGAACGCATCGGCGGCGTCCGACAGCAGCGCGTTGGTGCGCGCCGTGCCTGGCTCGATCCGCCGCCCGGTGAAGCTCTTGCCGATATTGACGCCACCGCTGACCGAGCCGCCGTTGCGCGTGCTGGCGCCGAACCCCAGCTCCCGCGCTTCCAGCACCACCGAATCCACGCCGTGCCGGGCAAGCTCCAGTGCCGTGGACAGCCCGGCATAGCCGGCGCCGACGATCGCGACCCGCGCCTCGGCCGGCACATCGACCGGATCCTCCGCGCGTGGGCGATAGGCTTCCCACCAATACGGCATTGCCTTGAATTCGCGATGAAACAAACCGTTTGCTGCCATGGAGCTCCGTCCTATGCCGTCCGCATCCGTCGCGACGCACGCCGTCGCAGCGCCTCCACCGCCACCAGCAGCAGGATCGAGATCGACATCATCAGCGTCGCGGCGGCGGTAATCGCCGGGCTCAGTTGCTCGCGCAAGCCGGTGAACATCACGATCGGCAACGTCCGCTGCTGTGCGCTGGCGAGGAACAAAGCAACCACCACCTCGTCGAACGATGTCACGAACGCGAACGCCGCGCCGGCCAGCACGCCCGGCAGGATCAGCGGCAGCATCACCCGGCGGAACGCCAGCAGCGGGCGCGCGCCGCAGATCGAGGCGGCGCGCATCATCGTGCGATCGAAGCCGGACAGACTGGCGCCCACCGTAACCACCACAAACGGTGAGGCCAGCACGGTGTGTGCCAGGATGATGCCCCGGAAGGTGCTGGCCAGTCCGAACGGCGCATATAGCAGATAGGTGGCAACCGCGGTGATGATCACAGGCACCGCCAAAGGCGAGACCAGCACCACGGTCGCGGCCCGGCGCGCCGGAAACCCCGGGCTGGAGAGCCCGACCGCAGCCAGCGTGCCGAGCGACGTCGCGACGATCGTCGTGGCGGAGGCGATCAGCAGGCTGTGTTCCAGCCCGGCACGCCAGTCTCCCGGCCCTAGTCACCACCCGATACCAGCGCGTCGAAAGTCCGGCGAGTGGAAAGGTGAAGAACGGCTCGCTGTTGAACGACAGCGGCACCGGCACCAGGATCGGCGCAAGCAGAAACAGCAACACCATGATGCACCAGGCCCAGATCAGCCCGATGCGGATACGCTCACTTAAGGTCGGATAGGGCGAGAGCAGCATAGGTCACATCAGCCGCACGCGCCCGGACCCGATCAGTCGGCCGAACGCCGCGAACAGCCCGAGCGTCAGCAGCAGCAGGATACAGCTCAGCGCCGCCGCCATGTGCCAGTTCAGGTCCACATTGATGAAGCCGGCGATAAAATTGCTGACGAGCTGGTCGCTGGGACCGCCGACCAGCGCCGGTGTGATGTAGTAGCCGAGACACAGGATAAAGGTCAGCAGGCAACCGGCCATCACGCCCGGCATGGCCTGCGGCAGATACACGCGGCGGAACGCGGAAAACGGACGCGCACCGAGCGAATAGGCCGCCCGCATCTGCGCCGGAGGAATGCCGCGCAGGACGCTGTAGATCGGCAGCAAGGTAAACGGAAGCTGGATGTCCGCCATGGTCAGGATCAATCCGGTGCGGCTGTACATCAGGTCGATGCTGTGCCGTGTCAGGCCGGACAGCAGCAGCAGTTCGTTGATCAGCCCGGTTTTCTGCAACACCACGGTCCACGCCGCGGTACGCACCAGGATCGAGGTCCAGAACGGCAGCAGCACCAGGATGATCAGCACCGCTGCTGTCTTCGGCGGCAAGTGGGCAGCGAGCCACGCCAGCGGAAACGCGCCGGCAAGCGTAACCAACGTAACGATTGCCGCCACCAGGAAGGTCCGGCCGAACACCCGCAGAAAAAGCGCCTGGTCCGGGGGCACGAAGACGATCCCCTGCGCGCTCGGGCGCAGGTCCAGGGAATTCAGCAAGTAAAATGCGGTAAACCGGGAAAGCCCGCCGCGGATCGCCCGCCACGTCGCCGGGGCGCCCCAGATCGGATCGATCTCGATCAGAGCCGGTTTCGACAATTCGCCCGCACCGACCTGACGTGCCGTGCGCAACACATGACTGCGCGCGCCCGGCAGCCGAAAATTCAGGCTCTTGGCAAATTCGTAGATGCTGTCATGCGCCAAATCGTCATGGAGGTCCCGCCCCAGCGCGCCGAATGCGGCGTCCGCCGGCAGCCCCTGCCCGTCCCAGCCCTGCAAGGCAGTGGCGGTGCGCGGCAGGTTGTCCGCAATGGTCGGGTCGTACACCGCACGTGTCAGCAGCGCCAGGATCGGCACGAAAAAGCTGACGAAGATCAGCGCGATCAGCGGCGCGGCCAAGCCAGCCGCGCGCACCCGCTGGCCCAGGCCCGCCCGCCGCACCGCCGCCCGAAGCCGCTGGTCGTCATTACGCATCGGTGGCAGGAAAAACGCAGGACGGAATAGCGAAGCGCATTCCGCCGAACGGGACGGCGGAATGCGCTCCGCTTTTCCGCCCTACGCGGCCAACCACGTGTTGAACCGGCGGCTGAGATCTTCCCCGTAGTCGCCCCAGAATTGCGGGTCGGCGACCAGATAGGCCTTCATGTGATCTGGCGCGTTCGGCAGCTTTGCAACCACGTCCTTCGGCACATGGCTGATCGCCGCCTTCACCACCGGCCCATACGGGATGTACTCGGCGAGCTTCCCGTTGACATCCGGTTGCGCGATGTAAGCGAGGTATTTGTATGCCAAATCCTCGTGCTGAGCACCCTTCGGGATAGACACCATGTCGTATTCAAGGATCTGATGATCCCAGGCGATCCGGAACGGCGCGTGGTCGTGATCGATCGGGTTCTGGATACGCCCGTTCCACGCCGTGGTCATCACCACCTCCTTGGAGGCAAGCAATTGCGGTGGCTGCGCGCCGGCGGTCCACCAGACGACGTTGCCTTTGATACTGTCCAGTTTATGGAACGCCTGATCAACGCCTTTCGGGGTGGCCAGCACCTTGTAAACCTCGCCGGGCGCCACGCCGTCGGCCATCAGTGCCCATTCCAGGTTGTTCTGCACCACTTTCCGCATCGCCCGCTTGCCCGGATACTTCGCCATGTCGAACAGCGCCAGCACGGAAGTCGGCCCGTCCTTCAATACCGTCGTGTCATAGGCCAGCACGTCGCCGTACACATCCAGTCCCATGCCGGCATCCAGCGCGGAACCCTCCAGGAAGCCGTCCCGCGGCGCGATGCGCGAGTAATCCAGCTTCTGCAGCACACCGGTGTCGCCGCCTTGCAGCACCGTGGCGGTTTCGACCGTAACCAGGTCGATCGGCACGTTGCCGGCCTGCACCATGGCCTGCACTTTGGCCAGGCCCTCATCAGTGACCTCCTCATTGAAGGTGATGCCCATCTTCTTGGCGAACGGCTGGTACCACGCGTCGTGCTGCGCCGCCTGCCAGGCGCCGCCGGCCGACATGATCGCGAGCTCCCGGGCACCCCAGGCGCGCCGCCGAGTTCGGATGCCAGCGCGCCGCCGGCAATTGATTGTAACAGAACCCTGCGTTTCATGTTTCCCCCCTTGCAACGTGAATACCGTCATCACTCTCGCGCACCGCCGGGAATGCCCAGCAATCCGCCGCCGACCAGCTCAGCGTGACCGAATCCCCGGCCGCCGTCACCAATGCCGCATCGGCCTTGACCGTGACCTGCTGCCCGTTCGGCAGCCGCGCCAGAAGTTGCTGATGATCTCCAAGATAAACCCGACCCTCCACCTGGGCGATGAAACTGTTCTCCCCAGGCGCCCCGACAGCAAGCCGCACGCACTCCGGCCGCACCGCCACGCGGACCGCGCACCCGGCGCCGTCCAGGCGCATCGGGCGGGCGGCGATCGGCAGGCCGCCCTGCAGCCGAACGCAGCAGGCACCGTTGCCGACCTGCTCGACCACGCCATCAAACAGATTGTTCTCGCCGATGAAGCTGGCGACGAAGGCGTCCGCCGGTGTGTTGTAAAGCTCATTCGGCGTGCCGAGCTGCACGATCGTGCCGCGATGGAAGACGGCGATGCGGTCCGACATGGTCAGCGCCTCGGATTGGTCGTGCGTCACATAAAGGATCGTGATGCCGAGCATGTCGTGTAGCTGCTTCAGCTCGATCTGCATGTGCTCGCGCAGCTTGCGATCCAGCGCGCCGAGCGGCTCGTCCATCAGCACCAGGCTGGGCTCGAACACCAGCGCCCGTGCCAGCGCGACCCGCTGCTGCTGGCCGCCCGACAATTCCCCCGGCCGCCGCGCGCCGTAATCGCCCAGCCGCACCATCGCCAATGCACGCTGCACCCGCTGTTGCGTTTCGGCGCGGCCGGTGCGTCGCACGGCCAGGGGAAAAGCGACGTTCTCGGCCACCGACATGTGCGGGAACAGCGCATAGTTCTGGAACACCATGCCGATGTTCCGCTCATACGGAGGCAGCCGGTCCACCGGACGCCCGTCCAGGGTGATGCTGCCGCGGATCGGCCGCTCGAACCCGGCCAGCATGTTCAGGGTGGTGGTCTTGCCCGATCCGGATGGGCCGAGCAGCGTCAGGAACTCGCCGCGAAAGACGCTCAGGTTCAGGTCACGGACCGCCAGCACCCGCCCGTCATAAGACTTATCGACGTCGCGGAACTCGACGAAGCTCTGTCCGGCGGCACTCCCCATCCGCGCAGCATCGCAGGCAGGCACCCGGCCTGCAACATGTGCGCCCCCGGTTGCTTCCGCGCCGTCACGCCCGCATGCGCGACAGTTCCAGCAACACGCTCGCTTCCAGTTCCTTCTCGTCCAGCCGGTGCTTCACGAGGTCGCCGATCGAAACGATGCCGGTCAGCCGGCCATCGTCGATCACCGGCAGATGACGGATGCGCGACACCGTCATGCGAGCCAGCACCGCGTCGATCCGGTCATGCGACCGGCAGGAGATGATGGGCGCGCTCATGAACTCATGCACTTCGCAGTCCAGCACGGTTGGGCCGCGACGAGCGATCGCGTTCACCAGGTCGCGCTCCGAGAACACGCCGACCAGCTTCATCCAGCGATCCTCCACCACCAGCGCGCCGATGCGGTGCGCCGACAGCCTGGCGACGGCATCGGTCAGCCGGTCGATGGTGCGGATTCGGAGCACCTCGTGCTGACCCTTGGCGTGCAGGACATCCGATACGAGCATGGGCACCTCCTGACGATCATGAGGTATATGGTCGCGGCCGGGGCGGGGTTGAATACCGCGCCACGATGGTCCCGAACCCGCCGCGGGCCTCAGATGCCGCCCCAAACCTCCCGGGCGACCTCGGCGCAGAGCCGCAATTTGGCCCATTGCTGGTCTTCGCTGAGCAAATTGCCCTCCTCGGTGGAGGCGAAGCCGCATTGCGGGCTGAGCGCGAGCTGCTCCAGCGGCAAGTATTGCGCTGCCTGGTCGATGCGCCGTTTCAATTCGTCCTTGCTTTCCAGCGCGCCCGTCTTGCTGGTGACCAGGCCGAGCACGACGATCTTCTTGCCGCGCGGAACGAAGCGCAGCGGCTCGAACCCGCCGGCGCGGTCCGAATCGTATTCCATGAAATAGGCGTCTGCATCGATCTTGTTGAACAACACCTCGGCCACCGGCTCGTAGCCGCCCGAAGCAACCCAGGTGGAGCGAAAATTGCCCCGGCACAGATGCATGCTGATGGTCATGTCGTCCGGCCGCCCCTCGATCGCGTGATTGATCAGGTCGGCGTACGTGTCCAGCAACCCCTCCACATGCTCGCCCCGCGCCTTCAGTCCGGCGATTTGTTCCGGGTCGCACAGATAGGCGATGTACACTTCATCAAGCTGCAGGTACCGGCAGCCGGCAGCCGCGAACGCCTGCACGGCGTCGTGATAGGCGTCCCCCAGATCGGCGAAGAACCCATCGAGCTCGGGATACACGCCGCTGTCGATCGCTCCGCGCCCGCCGCGGAAATGCACCACCGATGGCGAGGGGATGGTCTGTTTCGGCATCGCCGTTCGCACATGGCTTGCCAGGAAACGGTAGTGATCGACCATGACGGGATGGTTGTACCGAATTCGCCCGTTGACCCGCAGCGCGTGCGGCAATACGGCGCCCTTGAACTGGATTTTCTGGTCCGGCTCGTAAATCTCGACGCCATCAAGGCCGGATACGAAATCGTAATGCCAGTAGGCGCGGCGATACTCGCCGTCAGTGGCATCGCGCAGGCCGATCGCCTCCTGCTGCCCGATCGCGGCGGTGATGCAGCCATCCTCCACGGCGCGCAGCGCATCGTCCGGCAGCTTGCCTTGCTTATGGGCGGCGCGGGCCTCCTGCAGCTTTTGCGGACGCAGCAAGCTGCCGACATGGTCGGCGCGGAACGGCGGGCGGGTGCGTGACAGCATACGGGCCTCCGGTCGGGAGTGGGCGTCATTGCGCACTGGCGAAGATCACTTGCAGCGCAGGCCGAAATCAATCCTGCGCGCCGCAGCGGGATCGCTTGCCGCCACCGGCGGCGCTGACGGCTGCCCCCCACTGCAGGAAGCCGAGGATCGCCCGCGGAGAGACTGCGGTTAACCCAGAGCCATGCCGAAGCGCCTTGGTCTGCTTGGGTGATGCCACCGCGAAAGCCGGGTCCGGCAGTGCTGCCGCCGTCAGAAGTCGATGTTGCCCTTCTTTTGCTGATCGTAGAGGTAACCACCGGCTAGCCCGACGCCCGCGCCGATGAGTGCACCCAGGCCGGCATTGCCGGCTATGGCACCAATGGCCGCGCCGCCGGCGGCGCCCCCCAGGCCGCCGGTGACAGTGCGCGTTCCCGTTGTCTCGCCGCACGCTGTCAATGTGAGTCCGATCGCGACAACAATGGTTAAAGCTCTCAACTTCATGGTCCGTCTCCTATTTGCACGGCCACTTCGCGGCCAAGCCCCGAACCGCGCCGACCACAGGCGGGTCGTTCATGAACTTGCGGTCCTGCTGATGGCTGGCTGCCCAGTCCACGAAGGCCTGGATGCCCTGATCGCGTGTGGCGCCTTCTGGATGGCATATCAGGGGCTTAAGATGCTCACGATCGGTGACTGCATCGTGATAGCCTACAACACCGAGGAGATAACCCTCGCAGAAGTTGATCGCTGCAGACCGCAGCGGATCGCTGCTCGGCGTCGAGCAGACGACATAAAGATCTTCAGTCGTTTTTAGTACAAAGTTCGCGGTGTCCGTCGCTCGCGCCCAAATCGGCCACAGCCCTGTGGACACGGCGACAAACAACAGCAGTGTGCGCATAGCGGTCTCCTTCCGTTGTGTCGAGTACGGGCTTCCTGTGCCGTAGCGGCGTCGCCCAGACAGAGACATGCGACAGCCTGCTCTATCCTGCAGCAATCGGCGCTCGATCTTGCTCACCGGAAAGCGCACAACCGGCGGAGGCCTGAAAGCGGCCTCACGGATCACGACACCAGGTCGGCCATGAGTCGGGTGTAGTTTTCACGGTGCAGGGGATCGGAGCGCAGCGCATCGAGCGCCTCCAGCCGCTTCATAGCCCAGCGCGACATCGATCACCCCTTCGGCGAAGCCCTGGCAGAAATTCACCGCTGCGGTCATCAGCGGATCGTCGTTCTGCGCACTGCACAGCACAATCAATCTCGCGTGGTCTTCGGCGGAAACCGGTCCCGGGTGACCGCGGCCTGGGCGGGGCTGCAGGCCAGTCCGCCCACCGGCACGGCGCCGGTCGCGATTGCAACACGATGCATGACCACTCCCCACCGGCACGCCATCATCAAGGACGTGTTTCATTGATCTAGTTCAACAAAGGTGGGCATGCAAGCGTCCAGTAAGGTTCACGTCACGCGCCCCGATCGTGCGAAAGCTGCCTGGGCTTCCGGGTATGAGCGGCGGGGTTGCCTGCCTGCATAGGGGGTTTTCGACATGCACAATTTGGCCCCCTGGCCGGTCCCGCTCAAAAACTCCGGCGAATGCGCACCCGGTGCATGGACCGGCGGATGGGGACCGACTATCACCGCCGCCCATGTCGCTCCAGCGCCTGCTCGTGAACGTGGCCGACTTCTGTCGCCGCCACGCCCTTTCGGTCGCCGCCGCCGGCGTATTGTGTGCCGTGCTCGCCGTGCTGTACGCCTACGGCCATCTCGGCGTCACCACGGATACGTCGGCAATGTTCTCGAGCCGGCTGCCGTGGCGGCAGAGCGCCACCGAGCTGGCGCGCGACTTCCCGCAATTCGACAACGTGCTGGTGGTGGCGATCAAGGCCGCCGAGCCGGAGGAAGGCGAGGCGACCGCTGCTGCGCTGGCCGACAAGCTCGCCCAGGACCACACGGTGGTCACCGACGTGGCACGCCCGGACGCCTCGCCCTTCCTGCGCAAGGAGGGGCTGCTGTTCCTGGACACCCAGGCGCTGACCGACCTGATGAACCGGACGATCGACGCGCAGCCCTTTCTTGGCCAGCTTGTCGCCGACCCGTCGGCGCGCGGTCTGTTCGCGGCGCTGGCGCTGCTCGGGATCGGGGTGACCAAGGAAAATACCGACCTGTCGCCCTATTTCCCGGCGCTTCGAGGCTTTCACGCCGCCATGGCGGACGCGCTTGCCGGACATCCGCGCCCGTTGTCATGGCAGGCGCTGCTGGGCGGCGGCCTGTCGGACCTTGCTGGCCAGTACCGCTTCGTGCTGGTCCATCCGAAGCTGAATTACGGCGCGCTGGAGCCGGGCGGCGCCGCCACGGCAGCCATCCGGGCCGCCGCCGCCAACCTGCCGTTCGTGAAATCCGGCGATGCGCAAGTGGCGATCACCGGCCAGGTGGCGCTCGCCGATGAGCAGTTCGCCACAGTCGCCGAGGGCGTCGCGGTCGGCCTGCTCGGCAGCGTGGCGCTGATCACTCTGTGGCTTTATTTCGCGGTGAAGTCCTGGCGGCTGATCGTGCCGATCCTGGGAACGCTGATGCTTGGGCTGGCGCTGACGCTGTTCTTCGCCGCCGTCGCGGTGGGTACGCTGAACCTGATCTCGGTCGGCTTCGGCATCCTGTTCGTCGGCATCGCGGTCGATTTCGCCATCCAGTTCTCGGTGCGGTTCCGCGAACGCCGGCACGAATTCCCCGACCTCGGGGAAGCGATCCGGCAGACAGCGGCGCGCACGGGGGTGCAGATCCTCGTGGCGTCGGTGGCGACCTCGGCTGGGTTCCTTGCATTCGTGCCGACCGATTTCCGCGGCGTGGCCGAGTTGGGGCTGATTGCCGGCGCCGGGATGCTGATCGCGTTCGCCTGCACGCTGACCTTCCTGCCGGCGGCGATCACGCTGTTGCGTCCGCCGGGGGAGAAGGGCGTGGTCGGCTTCGCCTGGGCGGTGCCGCTCGATGCGTTGGTGGCGCGCCGGCGAAGGGCGATCCTGATATTCTTCGGCGTGGTGGCGGTCATCGGGCTGGCCCTGTCCCACGGCCTCACGTTCAATTCCAATCCGCTGGACACCAACAACCAGAACACCGAGGCGATGCGCACGCTGAAGGCGCTGATCAGCTCGCCGGTCACCAGCCCGTTCACGACCGACATCCTGGCGTCGAACACGCAGGCGGCAGCGGCGCTGGCGGCCAAGTTGCGGCCGCTTTCCACGGTTGCCAGCGTGCGCACCATCGAAAGCTACATCCCGGCCGACCAGCCCCAAAAGCTGGCGATCATTCAGGATGCCGCCTCAATCCTGGAGCCGACTTTGACTGCGCCGGCGTCGGCCGCGCCGGTGACCCCCGGCCAGATCCGCATGGCAGCGCAGACCGCGCTCGGGCAGATCGAGCCTGCGCTTCCGAAGCTGAAGCCGGACGATCCGCTGCGGGCGATCGCCGAGGATTTGCGCACCATCGGCATGGCGCCGGATGCGGCGGTCATGGCGGTCAACGCCTCGCTGACACGATTCCTGCCGCAGGAACTGGACCAGCTTCGGCTGTCACTCAGCGCCGAACCGGTGACGCTGGACAGCATCCCGACTGACATCAAGCGGCAATGGATGCTGCCGGATGGGCGGGCGCGCGTGCAGGCGCTGCCGAAACTGACCGACCGTGATACCAGCAAGGGGCTGGCGGCGTTCGTCCGCCAGGTGACCGCGGTGGCGCCCAATGCGGGCGGGCCGGCGGTGACCATCCAGGCCAGCAGCGCAACCATCGTCGGCGCGTTCCGCTCGGCGGCGGAATATGCGCTGGCGGCGATCACGCTGATCCTGTTCGTCGCCCTTCGCCGGGTTCGCGACGTGGCCCTTGTGCTGGCGCCGCTGCTGCTGTCCGGGCTGATGACGCTGCTGGTCGCGGTGCTGCTGCCGCTGCCGCTGAACTACGCCAACATCATCGCGCTGCCGCTGCTGCTAGGGGTCGGCGTGTCGTTCAACATCTACTTCGTGATGAACTGGCGCGCCGGCCGGACCGCGGTGCTGGGCTCGGCCACCGCGCGGGCGATCGTGTTCTCGGCGCTGACCACCAGCACGGCGTTCGGATCGCTGGCGCTGTCGCACCACCCAGGCACCGCGAGCATGGGAAAGCTGCTGCTGATCAGCCTGGGCTGCACGCTGCTGGGCAGCCTGGTGTTCATCCCGGCGCTGCTGGCCAGCATGGGGCAGCCGATGCGGCGATCGCGTGCGCGAACCCGGCGTTAACCGGGATGGCGGACGCTGCGGTCCATGAGGACATGGATGCTGGTTCCGGCCCTGCTGATGGCGGCGGCGAGCGCCGCGGCGCAGCCGGCCGACTGCGATGCCGGCCGGCCGCCGGCGGGGACGCTGCCGCTCAGTCTTGATTTTGCCGGCCGGCCTGGGGTGCCCAGCGGCATGACCGGGCAGGTGGAGATCGAAGCGCCAGTGGCCTCGGCGGGCGGGACGCAATGCCACGATGCACGCCCGCCGCCACGCGACATCCTGCGGGGTGAGCCGGGGGATGTGCTGCGCGGGCCACCGTCGCCCGACCTGCTGCGGGGGCCGGGCACGCCGCGGGTGGAGGTGGAGGTGCCGGGGGCGTGAGACTGCCGCTCAGAGGCGGACCTCATCAGGCAACCGCCAAACGTGCCGGCCGCGGCTCCCAATCAAAAGATGCCATTCAATTCTTGCCGTTTCGTCTCGGGACAGTGTCCGTCCACTTGCCGTTTAAGAGCCGCGAGCCGTCCGGCAGCTTCGGGTCCCCAGCAACATGTCCCTGCATTCGTGTCACGCAAGAGCACGCCGTGCAGGGTGGGCAGAGATCTCGGGCCGTGTGCCAACCTAAGCTGCCGTGCGTCTCCAATTCGCGCCTGTGCGCCAGGTTCTTTCGATGCCGGTTTCTGACCCGCCGATTGCCGACACCACGCCTGCCATATCCGCAATTGATTCAGATCTCGGCGACGCAATACCGGCTGAGTTCACCGATCTCTATGAGGTTTACAGCTATCGCAATGCGTCGCGGATCCTGGCGACTGCATGCAAAGATGAGTTTGCCGAGATCTTGAAGGCACTTACGGCGTTCCGCATCAAGACCGCGGAATTTGTTAAAGGTGGCGGCAACAAGTCGCTCATTGCAAAAAAACCTGGAGGACGTGCTTAACCCGCTCGGCTGGAACGAAACTCGCGTCAAAGGCGACCTCTGCATCCGCAAGCTGATTGCCTACAGAGAGAGACGTGAAATCACGAGCGGGAAAAACACGGGCCAGGTCAGGATGGAAGGTAAAAAGCGCGAGGATAGTTTCGTCCTGCGTGGGTTCATTGATGGTCACAAGATCGACTTCATCAAGAACCGCGTCGCGTTCGATCTCGAATGGAACAGCAAAGATCAAACCTTTGATCGCGATCTCTATGCCGCCCGCACCTTCCACGAATGCGGTATCATTAGTGCCGCCGTGTTGCTCACCCGCAGCGCGTCGCTCGCGCCGCTGTTCGCCGAAATTCAAAACCGGGTGGATATCAAGGATTTTAAGAGCAAGTTCGGGGCCAGCACCACATGGATGGGCAAGCTCAAATACCGCCTCGATGCCGCTCGCGGCGGTGGATGCCCGGTTCTGGCGCTCGGTATCAAGCCTGCGCTCGTGTCCGATTTTGAGGAATGGAAAGCCGCGCATCCCGTCATCCAGCGTGCCGACTTCGACATTAGCGGAGCTGCTGCAGGCGACGCGAACGACCGAGGGGGAGATAACAGTGGGGGCTAGGCTACCTCGGTAAACAGCGTGTTCTGCCGCTCCACTGCCGAATTGTGCGCATCCGTTTTCCAGCTCGGAGCATAATCCGACCGCGCTTCGTTACCCCACGCGATCCAGCCGGGACGGGTGCCACGGGCGAACAGCTCGATCAGTGGCGCCGGGCTGCAACCCTCGATGATCGGATATAGCTCGTCTGGCTTTCTGCTGTGCTCGCGTTTGCGGGTTGCGATCAGGTTCACCTGCCGCCGCCCAAGGTCGAAGGTCCGCGCGTTCTTGCCTCGAACCCCGAACAGAACCAGTTCGGTCACATTCCGGAAATAAAAACCAACACCACGCCCGTCGCTACCGCCGTCCTTGCGGGTCTTGTGCCATACGATGTTGGTTTTGTACCTCGAAACCCCACGCCGCCAGGGCCGCGAGTCCGTGCTCCAGCAACGCATTTGGAACCCACAGATACACATGTGCGGTCGGTGCGGTAATTTCCGCAATTGGCAGCGAGCGAATTTCCTCCATCGTCAATGTGCCATAGCGGGACAGCCGCCGGTGTTCGGGTGCCATCTTCCCGGTACGATTGGTAAACCGCCATGGAGGATCGGCGAGGACGCATCCGAACCGTCGCCCATTTGCGAATGCGCGAAGGTCTGCCGCAGCGTCACGCTTGTCCGACATGTATTCTGTCCCGGCGACTGGCTGCTGCGGTTAACAAGCGCTCAACGCCTATTCGCACCCGGAGCGAGTCGCGTCAATGCCCGTTTGTCCAAAGAATACAATGGCATGGAGCGCGGGACAGCAAACGATCGCCTACCCCCGCCGCCCCCTCGCTTCCACCACCAGGCACAGAATCTCGAACAGGATCGACGCCCCGTTGAACGCCGTGATGCCGCCCACATCGAACGGCGGCGATACCTCCACCAGATCGCCACCGACGAACTCGATGCCGCGCAGCGCGCGCAGCAGCCGCAGCGCCTCCAGCACGGAAATACCGCCGGCCTCCGGTGTGCCGGTGCCAGGTGCCTGCGACGGGTCCAGGCTGTCGATGTCGTACGACAGATACACCGGCCCGCTGCCGACGAGCCGCCGCGCCTCCTCGGCCGCATGACGCCAGCCCTTGTCGTGGAATTCATCCATCGGCAGGACGCGCATGCCGCTGCGCTGGCTGAACCCCCACATGTCCGGATCGTTAGTGGTGCCGCGAATGCCGATCTGGATTACCCGTTTCGGGTCCAGCAACCCTTCCTCCACCGCGCGGCGGAACGGCGCGCCGTGATGGAATCGCGAGCCAAGATAATCGTCGCCGGTATCGCAGTGCGCGTCGATATGGATCATCCCGACCGCACGCTGCGCCGCCACGGCCCGCAGGATCGGCAGCGTGATCGCGTGATCGCCGCCGACCGACACCGGCACAACCCCGGCCGCGACCACCGTGCGATAGAACTCGGCGATTTCAGCCAACGCGCCTTCCAGCGCATAGGGCTGCTCGATCCAGCAATCGCCGAGGTCGCGCACGCGGGCCTGATCGAACGGCCGCACGCCGGTGGCGGCGTTGATCCGGCGCAGCAGCGAGCTTTGTTCGCGCACCGCGCGCGGGCCGTGGCGGGTGCCGGTACGGTTGGTCACCCCGCCGTCGAACGGCACGCCGATCACACCGATTTCGGCTTCATCGAGCTGTTCAGTGTACGGGGCGCGGAAAAAACTGGCGATCCCCGTGTAGCGCGGACGCGCCTGCGGATTGACCATTTCCTCGTATTTCTTCGGCTGCTTGATCATGTCCTGCCCCCTTCCGCCGACCATGCACGCGGCATCAGTCGCGGTCCAGCCAGCCGGGGACGCCATTTGGGTGCCGCCGCGCCCAGCGGCACTATAGCCACCCGCATCAAAAGGGGCCCGGAATGAAGCTCGCAGGACAAGTGGCGCTGATCACCGGCGGCTCACGCGGCATCGGGCGGGCCACCGCCCTCGCCTTCGCCGCCGAGGGCGCCGATATCGGCTTCTGCCACCTCGACGACCACGCCAGGGCCGAACAGACCGCCGCCGAAATCAGCCGCCTCGGGCGCCGCGCCCTGCACCGCTCGCTGGACGTGTCCGATATCCGCGCCGGCCGGGCGTTCGCGCAGGAAACCGCGGCGTCGCTCGGCCCTATCGACATCCTGTTCAACAATGCCGGGATGAACATCCGCAAGCGCTTCGAGGACTACACGGAGGCCGAATTCGACCGCATCCTGGGCGTCCATCTCAAGGGCATGTTCTTCATGGCCCAGGCGGTCTATCCCGCCATGATCGATCGCGGCCGGGGCGCCATCATCAACGTCGCCTCCCAGCTCGGCCTGACCGGCGCCGCCGGCTCGGTGCCGTATTCCGCGGCCAAGGCGGCGATCATCGGCTTCACCCGCGCGCTCGCGCGGGAGGCAGCGCCGCATGGCGTCCGGGTCAACGCCATCGCCCCCGGCCCGATCGACACCGATCTGGTGCGCCAGAACACGACCGAGTGGCAGGAGGCATTCAAGGCGCGCCTGCCCGCCGCCCGATTCGGCCGCCCGGAGGAGATCGCGGCGACCGCCCTGCTGCTCGCCGGCCCGGATGGCGGGTTCTATGTCGGGGCCTGTCTGTCGCCCAACGGCGGGGACGTGATGCACTGAGCGATCCGTTACGCCGCATCCAATAACGTTTCGGATGTATGAAATTCGCGCAATGTTCCCCACACGTTGTCGTGATGTCCAGAATAGTTGCAGATCAGGCGTGATTCGGACCGGCCGATCCTGGCCATCCTGAGAACGTTTGAGGAACATCAAAGCGCCCGGCCGACCCTCCCGCGTTGACAAACTTTAACGGCAGCGTCCGGTGTGTGCCCTCGGAAGCTGGTCTAGGTGTGCCGACCATGGCGCTAACGAAGCGGGATGACGTCGCGGCACCAAAGGCTGCGGCCAGGGCTTGGCTGCGGCAGGAGACCCGGCTCGGCGGCCGCGCCGCCCGGCCGGTCATCCTGCTGGGCGTCGCCGGGACCGCGGTCGCGATCGCTCAGGCCTGGTGCATCGCAGTGGTCCTGGCCGCGGCGCTGACCGGGACCGGCCGGCCCATCCCGGCGCTGGTCATCTTCGGCGTGCTCGCTCTGGTGCGCGCCGCGCTCACCGGTACTGGCGAGCTGACCGCAAGCCGTGCCGGGGCCACCTCGCGGCGTCGGCTGCGCACCGAGGTGATGACACGGCTGCTGCACACTGGCCCCGCCCTGCTCCGCCAGCGTCACTCCGGCGATCTCGCGGCCACGGCGGTCGATCGGGTGGAGGCGCTGGACGGGCTCTATTCCCGCTGGATTCCGGCCGCCACGCTGGCGCTCGCCGGCCCCGCTCTGGTGGTGCTGGCGGCCCTGGCGGCGGACCCGACAGCGGCCGGCATCCTGCTTCTGTGCGGATTGCTCGTGCCATTCGGCATGGCAATGGCCGGGGTGGGTGCGGCGGCGGCATCGCGACGCCAGTTCCTCGCCTTGGCGCGGCTGCAGGCGCGCTTTCTGGACCGGGTGCGCGGCATCGCCACCATTGTCCTGTACGGGCGGGCGGCGGACGAGGCCGCGTCACTCGCCGCCGCGGCGGACGAGCTGCGCCGGCGCACGATGCGCGTGCTGCGCGTCGCGTTCCTGTCGTCCGCCGTGCTCGACGTGGCCGCGGCCGCCGCGCTGGTCATCCTGGCGCTGCGCTACGGGCTGATGATGCTGGACCACCGGCTTGCCGCCCCGGCAACCGCGCTGTTCGCCCTGTTGCTGGTGCCGGAGTTCTTCGCGCCGCTGCGTGGCTTCGCGGCCGCCTACCAGGACCGTCTGCACGCCACTGGGGCCGCCGACGAGCTGATCCGCCTGCCCCCCGCCCCGGCGCCGGCGCCCGCCCGCGAGGTCCGTACTATCGCCGCGCGTGGGGTGGCCGTGGCGTTCGATGATGTGCGCCTGATCTGGGATCCGGCGCGCGGCCCCGCCCTGGATGGCCTTAGCTTCCGCGTGCCGGCCGGCGAAACGCTGGTGCTGGCCGGTCCCTCCGGCGCCGGCAAATCGAGCGTGCTGGAAATCCTGCTCGGCTTCGTGCGCCCGGACAGCGGGCGGGTCAGCCTGAACGGCGCTGATATCGCCGATCTGGTGCCGGAGGCGCTGTCGCGGCTGACCGCCTGGATCGGCCAGCGCCCGGTGCTGTTCGCGGCCTCGATCCGCGACAACATCCGCTTCGCCCGGCCCGAAGCGACCAATGAGGAAGTCGCCGAGGCCGCGCGCAGCGCCCGGGTGACCGAATTCGCCGCGGGCCTGCCCGAAGGCCTCGACACTCCGGTGGGCGAGGGCGGCTACGGGCTGTCCGGCGGCCAGGCGCAACGGGTGGCAATCGCCCGGGCGTTCCTGAAGAACGCCCCGCTGCTGCTGCTCGACGAGCCGACCGCGCACCTGGACCCCGCCACCGAGACCGAGGTGCTGGACAGCCTGCGCCGGCTGACGCTCGGGCGGACGGTGATCCTGGCGAGCCATTCTTCGGCGGCCCACGCGTTCGGCGGCCGGCGGCTCGACCTGCGCGATGGCCGTGCCATGCCGATGCGCATATCGGCATGAGCGATCTGTTCCGCATCCTGGCCCTGTGGCGAGGCCGGGCGGTCTGGCTGGCGGCCGGAGCCATCGTCTCGTTGGCCGCACTGGCCGCCGGGGTCGGGTTGATGACGATTGCCGGCACGGTGATCGGAGCGGCGCTGGCCCTCGGCATCCTGGCCGCTCCGATCGCGCTGGATGTGTTCGGCGTCGCCCGCGTGGTCCTGCGCTACACGGAGCGGCTGGTTACCCACGCCGCCACGTTCCGTGCCCTGGCCGATCTGCGGGTGTGGTTTTTTCGCGGCCTGTCGCGCAATGCCGCCGGAGGGCTGGGTTTTCGTCAGGCGGGCGACGTGCTGGCGCGGCTGGTCGGCGACATCGAGGCGCTGGACGGGCTGTATCTGCGCATCCTGGTCCCGCTGGCCGGTGCCGTGCTGCTGCTGCCCGGTCTGGTATGGCTGCTGGGCCGGCAGGGTGTTCCGGTCGCCGTGGTGGTGGGCGTGCTGTTCGCCGTTGCGGCCTTCGTGCTGCCATTGGCCGCCGCCCGCTCCGCCCGGGCGGCCGGCGACCGGCTCGCGGCGGCCGCCGGAGGGCTGCGGATCGCCGCCCTGGATGCGCTGACCGGGCTGCGGGAGGTGCGGGCGTTCGGCGCCGAGGGCCGCATGCTGGCCCTTGTGCAGGGGCGCGAATCGGCGCTGCTCGCCGCCCAGCACGCGCTGGCGCGGCGCACCGCGTTGGCCGGGGCCGCGGCGCTGCTGTGCGGGCAAGCGGCGGTGCTGGCTGTGCTGGTGGCGGCCGGGGCCAATCCGGTTTGGGCGGTGGCCGGCGTGTTCCTGGTGATCGCGGCGTTCGAGGCGGCGGGCGGGCTGCCCCGGGCCGGCGTGCTGGCCGGCCATGCGGCGGCGGCGGCGCGGCGCGTGCTGGACGCCGCCGAGGCGCCCCCCAGGGTGGCCGACCCGCCATACCCGGCCCGGCTTCCGGCGGACGTGACGCTGCGGTTCGACGGCGTGCATTTCCGCTGGCGTGCAGACCATCCGCCGGTGTTCGAGGGGCTGACACTGGAAGTCCCTGCCGGCCTGCGGGTCGGGCTGCTTGGCCCGTCCGGCTCCGGCAAGTCGACGCTCGCGGCGCTGGTGCTGAAGCTGGCCGCACCTCAACAGGGGCGCATCCTGCTGGGCGGCACCGACATTGCCCTGCTGGCGGCCGAGGAGGTGCGGCGGCGCATCGGCTGGCTCGGCCAGGCGACGCATCTGTTCGACGACACGATCCGCAACAACCTGCTTCTGGCGCGGCCGGAGGCTGATGACGCGGCGCTGTGGGAGGCGCTGAACGCGGCACGGATCGGCGAGACGGTGCGCGCCTTGCCGGACGGGCTGGAAACCTGGGTCGGCGAAGGCGGCGCCCGGTTCTCCGGCGGGCAAGGGCGGCGGCTGGCGCTGGCCCGGGCGCTGCTGTCCGAGGCGCCGGTGCTGATCCTGGATGAGCCGTGCGCCGGATTGGACGCGGAGACCGAGCGGGCGTTTCTCGGGACGCTGAACGAGGTGGCCGAGGGCCGGACGGTGATCCTGATTGCGCATCGGCTGACCGGGGTTGAGCGGCTGGATCGGATCTGGCGGCTGTCGGGCGGGCATGCGGTGGCAGCGGCTGGGTAGGTGCTGGCGGTCTCGCCGGCGATGTAAATAACAATTCGCCGGCGGCCGCAGATGTATATCTGGCACATACCGGGCGCTAACCATTCGGGCTTGTGCGGGGCAGGTTTGGCCGCGTCTTGCCGGCCGTGGCGAATGCCTGCCCGCCGAGGGATCACGTGCTCCCGGCTGGTGCGCGTCGTTCCCCGTCATAACCGCGACGCGAACTCCGGTCTGCAGCAAGGTTTGCACGCGAATCTCTGCGACAATGTGCTGCTGTCCGTTCCGCAGGGGCGCGGTGCGTCCGGTGTCGCCGGGGCCGTCGCGTGCCTGGGATGCACCTGGATCGCGAGTGGGCCGGATGCCTGACAAAATCCGTTATTGCAGTTTTTGTATTCTGCATCCGCTGCCTTGGTGAGAGCTGAAGGACAAAGGTTTGATTTTGATGGGTCCGTAGCGTAAGGGTCTGCTCAGCGCATTGTGACGCCACGCGAAAGGATTCGTCGTGCCGCTCGCTCCGTCCGGGTTTCAGCATCGACCAGATCCGCACGGCCGCATTCGATCGGTGATCGCCCTGCCCGCCCGTTGCGGCATTCTGCTGACCCCGGTCATCCTGACGGCATGCCAGCCGGCCGTGCTCGATCCGCAGGGGGCCATCGGCGAGGCCGACAAGACAATCCTGCTCAACTCGCTGGCGATCATGCTGGCCATCGTCGTCCCAACGATCGCCGCGACACTCGGTTTCGCCTGGTGGTATCGATCGTCCAACACCAGAGCGCGCTATCTGCCGGAGTTTGTATATTCCGGCCAGCTCGAGCTGATCACATGGGCGATTCCGCTGCTGACGATCATGCTTCTGGGCGGTGTGGCGTGGGTTGGATCGCACGAGCTGGACCCGGCAAAGCCGCTGGTGTCGAAGGACCCGCTCAATGTCCAGGTTGTGTCGCTCGACTGGAAATGGCTGTTCATATACCCGGACCAGCACGTCGCGAGTGTGAACCGGCTCGTCATTCCGGCCGGGGTGCCGGTCCACTTTGCTCTGTCATCGGGGAGCGTGATGAACGCCTTCTTCATCCCGCAGCTTGGCAGCATGATTTACACGATGAATGGGATGCGCACGCGGCTCAATCTGATTGCGAACAAACCGGGCACTTTCGCCGGGCTGTCCAGCCATTACAGCGGTGACGGATTCTCTACCATGCATTTCGACGTGGAGGCATTGCCCGCGGGCCGCTTTTCCGACTGGGTCAACGCGACGCGCGGCAGCGGTCCGACGCTGACCGGGCAGAGCTATGAGGACCTTGCCAAACAGAGCCTGAGCGTGGCGCCGTTCACGTACCGCGACGTCGAGCCCGAGCTGTTCCAGAAGATTGTGACACAAGCTGTTGCCGCCTGGCCCCGGGCCGAGCCCCAGAGACCAACCCGGGCGCGGCCAAACGAGCGGGGCAGTAGAATGTTCGGCAAGCTGACCTGGGCTGCCATTCCGTTCGATCAGCCGATTCCCCTGTTCGCTGGCGCGATCGTCGGGTTCGGTATCTTTTGCGTACTCGTATATGTCGCGCTGAAAGGTTGGGTCCCCTACCTTTGGAATGAGTGGATCACCAGCGTCGATCACAAGCGGATCGGGGTGATGTACATTTTCCTGGCGATGGTCATGCTGGTGCGGGGCTTCATCGACGCACTGATGATGCGTTCACAGCAGGCTTTGGCCTATAAGTCTCCGGGGTTCCTGCCGCCCGAGCATTACGACCAGATCTTCTCGGCACACGGCACGCTGATGATCTTCTTCGTGGCGATGGCCTTCGTGATCGGGCTGATGAACGTTGTCGTTCCCCTGCAGCTTGGCGCGCGGGACGTCGCTTTTCCGACTCTCAACTCGGTCAGCTTTTGGTTGACGGCAACGGGCGCATTGCTGATAAACATCTCTCTGGTGGTCGGCGAGTTTGCCCGCACGACCTGGCTGCCCTATCCCCCCTGTCGGAGCTGAAATACTCGCCCGGCGTCGGCGTGGATTATTACCTGTGGTCGCTGCAGATATCCGGGGTAGGCACGCTGCTGACCGGCGTCAATTTTGTCACCACTATTCTGAAGATCCATGCGCCTGGCATGACCTATATGCGCATGCCGATATTCTGCTGGACGGCGCTCGCGTCCAACCTGCTGATCGTTGCTGCTTTTCCTATCCTCACGGCGACCCTCGCCATGCTGTTGCTGGACCGCTATCTCGGCTTCCATTTCTTCACCAATGAGGCCGGCGGCAACATGATGATGTTCATGAACCTGATCTGGTCCTGGGGTCATCCCGAGGTCTATATCTTGATCCTGCCGGCCTTCGGCGTGTTCTCCGAAGTGGTATCGACCTTCTCGGGCAAGCCTCTGTTCGGCTACCGGTCGATGGTGGCGGCGACGATGGCCATCTGTCTGCTCGCTTTCATGGTCTGGCTGCACCATTTCTTCACCATGGGGGCGGGTGCAGACGTGAACGCGGTGTTCGGCATCGCCTCGATGATTATCGCGGTGCCGACGGGTGTGAAGATATACAACTGGCTGTTCACGATGTACGGCGGTCGCATCGTCTATGCTACGCCGATCATGTGGTCGATCGGCTTCATGGTCACGTTTATAGTGGGCGGGCTGACAGGTGTGTTACTGGCGGTCCCTCCGGCGGACTTTCTGTTGCACAACAGCCTGTTTTTGGTCGCGCATTTCCACAACGTTATTATCGGCGGCGTGCTGTTCGGTGCGTTTGCGGGATACACGTTCTGGTTCCCGAAGGTATTCGGCTTCCGCCTGCACGAGGGACTGGGCAAAGCAACGTTCTGGTGCTGGTTCATCGGCTTCTACCTGGCCTTCATGCCGCTTTACGTGCTGGGCCTGATGGGCATGACACGGCGCATGCAGCACTACGACGTTGCCGCGTGGCGTCCCTGGCTGCTGATAGCGGCTGTCGGCGCACTCGTTATACTGGCCGGGATCGTGCTGCAGATAACGCAGCTCGTCGTCAGCATCCGCGATCGCGAGCAGCTTCGCGACGTGACCGGTGACCCATGGAACGGCCGCTCGCTGGAATGGGCCACGGCGTCACCCCCGCCGGCCTTCAACTTCGCCGTGCTGCCGCATGTCGAAGGGGGAGACGCCTATTGGGACATCAAGCAGCGCGCGTTGCAAGGGGAGCTTGGCGAAGAGCCGGTCTATCAGGACATCGAGATGCCGCGGAACAGCCCGACCGGCTTCATCTGCGCCTTCTTCGCAACCATCATGGGCTTTTCGATGATCTGGCACATTTGGTGGCTGGTCATCGTGGGCTTCATCGGTGCTTTCGCAACATTCGTCGTCTTTGCCTGGCGCGACCGGACCGAGTACCACATTCCAGCCGATGAGGTCGCGCGGATCGACCGCACTAACCGGAGCGCCCGCCGCGCGGCATTCGCCGCCATGCAGCAGCCGGCAGAATGAGCACCTCACAAGGCATTGCCGGGCGGCTCGATCCGCACCACATCGGTCATGGGGGCCAGACGGGCCTGCGCCAGCCGATCGCCGAGCACGCGGCGCGCGAGGTAACGTCGAAGCGCATCATCGTCGGCTACGGCTTCTGGATCTTCCTGCTCAGCGACATCGTGATGTTTTCCGCATTCTTCGCGGCCTACGCGGTTTTGTCGGGGGCGACCGCCGGTGGTCCAAGCGGAAGGGACGTGTTTCACCTCGACATCGTGGCGATCGAGACGGCTTGCCTGCTGCTGTCCAGTTTCACCTGCGGCATCGCGAGCATCGGCGCCAGGGCTCGCAACGGCCTGATGTACTACGGCAGCATGGCGGTGACCGCGGTACTGGGAGCCGGGTTTCTGTTTCTGGAGATTCGCGAGTTCACCGGGATGATCGCTATCGGAGCAGGGCCGACGCGCAGCGCCTTTTTGTCGGCCTTCTTCACTCTGGTCGGATGCCATGGGCTGCACGTGACGCTCGGCCTGATGTGGCTGCTGACGATGATGGCGCAGGTCTTTGCGAAAGGCTACCGCGCCGACATCCTGCGCCGCGTCCTGTGCTTCAGCCTGTTCTGGCACACGCTGGACATCATCTGGGTCGCGATATTCACCGTGGTCTATCTGATGGGGGTAACCCAATGAGCGACACCGAGCGTATCCTGCACCCTGGCGACATCTCTCCTGGCGATGAGCGCGCCGAAGGCCGCGAGGTCGTGGAAGGGGTGATCGGCTATCTGGTCGGCCTCGGTCTGGCGACGCTGATTACGGTCGTGGCGTTCTTCATCTCCGGCACGTCACTGGTGTGGCAGCCCAGCATCCCCATCGCATTGTTCGTCCTGGCAATCGCGCAAATGGGCGTTCATCTGGTCTTCTTTATCCACATCACCAGCGGCCCCGATAACGCCAATAACATCCTTGCCCTGGCCTTCGGCGTGCTGATTGTCATGCTGCTGCTTGTCGGATCGCTGTGGATCATGGCCCATCTGAATCAAAATATGTTGCCGATGGACCAAATCATGCAAAAGCAACGATAATATTACACGACACGGCTGACCCCCAGGGAGCGGGCGATCCTCGGCGTCGGCGAGACCGGACCGTGGAACCAGTGCGCGGCCAGCTCCCGCGGTCCGTCGCCGACCGGTTAACAGGATGATGGAAGACTCGATGTCGCTGCTGGGCGGTTTCCGTGTCGTTCAGATCGGGCGAGGTCTGGCCGCCGCAGTGTGCGGACGGCTGCTCGCCGATGTCGGCGCCGAGGTCACCTGCCTGGATCCGGACACATCGACGCCGCTTGCCACGTTCCTGAACCACGGCAAGACGACCGCACCCGACCAGCCCGGAGCGGCCCTGACGGCTGCCGACCTGATCGTCAGCGAAGGCAGTCCGGCGGAGCTTCTGGCACGGCAGCACGATTATGACGCACTCCGCCGGCACAATGCCACCGCCGCACTGGTTGCAATCTCTCCTTTCGGACAGACCGGCCCGCGGGCAAACGATCCGGCAACCGACCTGACGCTGTTCTGTGCCAGCGGCATCGCGCGGCTGCTGACCGGCCAGGTGGATGATCTGGCGGAGGCGCCGATCCGCCCGGTGGGCGAGCAGTCCGCGTTCATCGGCGGATTGGCCGCGGCCTGTGCGGGCATGCACGCGGCGCTGGCGGATGCGCCGGGCGCGATCATCGACGTGTCGATCCAGGAAGCCCTGGCAACCCTGGCGATCGGGGAACTGGCGCGCGCTGGAATCGCCGGCCCATGCCGAACCCGCAAGCGAGTGGCCGATGGTAACGGAGCCACCGTTACCATTCTGCCGGCGAGCGATGGATACACGGCCATCTCGCCGCGGGAGGATCGGCAATGGGCATCCTGGCTTGCCGCGATGGGGTCGCCCGAGTGGGGGAATGATCCGTGTTTCGCCAGCAAACCCGACCGGATCGCGAACTGGGACGCGCTGCACGCGCTGATGTCAGCCTGGAGCCGCCAGCACGGCAAACAGTGGATCGCCGATACCGCGCAGGCCGCCCATGTGCCGAGCTTTCCCCTGTGCGAGCCGATCGAACAACTCGGTTCGCCACAGCTTCTGCATCGCCACTTCTTCCGGCATGTCGAGATCGGTGGCCATTCAGTGAGGGCGCCAGGGTCACCGTTCGGATTGCAAGTCGCGCACACCGGCCGCCCGGACGGCGATCGGCCGACCGGGCCGATGCCGCTGTCCGGCGTTCGGGTTCTCGACTTCAGTTGGGTGATCGCCGGACCCACGGCGACGCGCTATCTCGGGGCGATGGGCGCCGAAATCATCAAGGTCGAGGCGCCCGGCCGCGGCGATCCTGGCCGCGCATCCGAACTGCACGGCGTTCTCGGTCAGGCGAAGCGGGGGATCGTGCTCGATCTCAAGAAGCCGGAAGCCGTTGCAGTTGCCGTTGCACTGGCCGCTCGGTCCGACGTGCTGGTGGAGAATTTCGCGACCGGTGTGATGGACCGGTTGGGCCTTGGCGCGGCTTCGCTGCGGGCGGCCAATCCCGGCCTGCTGTATGTGTCGGCATCCGGCCTTGGGCGGACAGGGCCGGAATCGCATGCGGTGGCCTACGGCACGTTGCTGCAATGCTATGCCGGCTTCGCCGGGCTCAACCGCCATGCGGAGGTTCCGCCGCGGGTCGGCATGGCGTGGCTCGATCCGATGTGCGGCCTGATGCTGGGGTTTATCGCCGCCGCCGGGCTTTGGCGGCGACGGCGCAGCGGCGATGTGGCGCGGATCGATTTCTCGATGATCGAGGCGATGCTGTGGACGATGGCCGAACCGTTGCTGGCGGCACAGCTTGACGCCGCTCCGGTGGCGCGAGGGAACCGTTCTACATGCTACGTCCCGCACGGCATCTATCGTTGCTCCGGAGACGATTCGTGGATCGGCGTGGTTTCCAGAAACGACGATGACTGGCGGCGGCTTTGCGCCATCGTCCCCGGGTTGCGGCTCATGGCGGGGTTGGGGTTTGGCGCGCGCACGGAGCGGCAGGCCGAGATAGACGACGCGCTTGGTGCGTGGCTGCGCACGCGGGACGCCGGGGCAGTTGCCGATGCATTGTTGAACGCCGGAATTCCGGCGGCGGCGCTGGCGCGTGCGCTGGACCTTGTTGAAAGCGCACCACTTGCGGGAGCGCGGGTTCTGGGACGCGCATGAAACCGGCGTCGTCCCCGGGCTGCCCTGGCGCGCCAGCTTCGGGCGGATTATCGGCCCGGCGCCGGGGCTCGGCGGGGATACTGACGCAGTTCTGGCAGACGTGCTCGGGATGTCGGGTGAGCAGATCGCGGGGCTGCGCCGGGCGGGTGCGCTGGGGTAGGCGGCTCAGATGTTTTCCCGGGCGAGCGGGAGAGGTGCCTAGAATTCTCCGCTGTGGTAAGCCTCATCGAGGCGTTCGGCGTCCTCGTCGGAAGGGGGTTCCCACGCTTCGCCGCGCCGGCGCAATGCACCGGTAAAGTTGGGCGGGCGCTTGTCGTTAAACGCGCGGCGACCTTCCTCGCCATCGGCCGTTACCTGGATCAGCAGCGCGTTCATCAGGTTCTGCACGTGCCAGGCCTGGTCGGTCGGCAGGTCGCCGAAACGGACCACGAATTCTTTCATCATGCGCACCGCAACCGGCGGCAGTTTGACGATATGACGGGCGATCTGTTCGGCGCGCTCCATCAGGTGCGCGTGCGGGACCACTTCGTTCACCAGGCCGATCCGCAATGCTTCCTTCGCGTCGAACGGTTCGTCGGTCAGCAGGATCTTCATCGCGTCGATATACCGAAGCTGGCGGGCCAGCAGCGTGGCGCCCGGCCCGTGGCCCAGCCATCCCTGCGAAATCAGCGCGAACCTGAAACGCGCGTGCTCGGCGCTGGCGATGCGGATATCGGTCGAGGACAGCAGCATGTACAGCCCGGCACCGGCCGCCCAACCATTCACCGCGGCGATGACCGGCTTCCACACGCGCGGATAATGGTCTCCCATGCGCCCATCGACCCCGGTCTTCTGACCGTGCACGGTACCAGCCAAAGGCCAGAACACGCGTTGCGTGCGCAGATATTCGCGCTCTTCCTCGGTGATGTCGGGGCGCGGCGCCAGATTGTGTCCACCGCAGAAATGCCGGTCGCCGGTACCGGTCAGGATGGCGCAGCGGATATCGTGGTCTTCCCACAGATCGATCCATGCCGCCGCGATATCGTCGGACGTCGGCTTGTCCAGGATGTTCGCCTTGCCGGGATTGTTCAGCGTGATGTAGGCGACTCCGTCGCGTTTCTCATAGTCGATAGCCATGGTGCGAACCCTTTCTCAATCGCCTTGCCCCAGCAACTCCGGCCGGTATTCGAAGTGCATGGTATCGAAATGCGCCCATCGGCCGCCCCAGATGAAGCCGTGCCGTTCAAAAATCGCCACGATCTCGGGCGGGATACGATTGACGTAGGCGGGCGCCGCGCCGCCGGTACGGTGCCAAAGCCAGTAATCCGCATAGGCCGTGTTGATGTCGATGGCGGCGCCCCAGGCATGCATGCTGGTCTGGCCGGTGTCGGCGACGTTGCGGCAGTTGTAGGTACCGGCGGGCGGATAAACGTATTTGCGATCCTCGATCGGCAATGTATCCAGCTCGCGCGAGATCGCCGCCAGCCGCTGATCAACCCCATTGACCGAGGTGATGGTGACGCTGTGTCCCCAGGTTCGCGGCAGCCAGACCACGCGCACCAGCTTCGCGGCCACCTCGCCGGTACGGCAATCGCCATACATCCTGTTGAAGAACGCAACGTTACGGATGCGGCCGGGATCCTCAACCGGCGGCAGCAAGGGAGCACCGCCCGGATATGCCAGCCGCATCTGATCGAGGATGGAGCCCGCCCTGATCATTTCGTCCAGGCTTTTGCCCGGCCGGCCATCATCGACCGGCATGTGCGTGCCGTCCCGCCAGATCAGGTCGGTGCCATTGAAACCGGCCAGTGCATCCGGATAGGCAAGCAGCAACGCATCCATCGGCCCCGTCGCGCACGCGGTACCGACTGATGCCAGGAACAGCAGCGCGGACGGCGCGAAACGGCGCATCATTGGTACGCCCGCACGATCAGGTCGCCAACACGGCGCCGCAGTTCCTGGATGCCGGTATCCCGGTGGCGCGACGGATGCACGCGATTGGTCAGCAGCGCCCAGGCAATGCCGCGGCCGAAGTCGATCCACAGGCCGGTTCCGGTGAACCCCGTATGCCCGATGGTTTCCTCGGAGCACGCATCGCCGCCGGACCATCCGGCGTGCCGCGCCTCCCACCCCAGGGTGCGGGTGGGCGACTGCGGCGTGCGCATCGCAACCAGCGCCGGCTCAACCCCCCGCAGTAAACCCAGCGCAACATCCAGCACGCCGTCGATCGTGCCGAACAGCCCGGCATGTCCGGCCGCGCCACCTAGCGCGAAGGCGTTCTCGTCATGCACTTCGCCGCGCAGCACGCGGGCCCGCCAGGTGCAGCGCTCGGTGGCGGCGCAGACAGCGGGATCAGGGTGAAACGTCAGGCCGGAGGGCAGCGCCTGCACCCCCAGCGGCTGCCCGGTCAGACGCTCGATCGCGATGCCGAGCAGCATGAAGTTGATGTCGGAATAAACCGGCGGCCCCGGTTGCCAGACCCGCTGCAGGATGAAGGCGCGCAAAGTCTCCGGATCCTGCCCGTAGGTGTACAGCGGCTCGACCGCCGGCAAATGGGTCTGGTGACTGAGGCATTGGCGAAACGTCAGGCCGCGCTCGGGCGCCCCCGGGTCGTATTGCCGCAGGTCCGGAATCGCCGCGGTCAGCCGATCGTCCAGCGCGATGCGCCCTTGTGCGGCAAGCCGCAGGATCGTGGGCGCGGTGAAGATCACCTTCGTGAGCGACGCGAGATCGAACCAGGTGCCCCGCTGCATGGGCGCCGGTTCGGGCTCTCGTTGCGCCTGACCGAGCGCCTCGACACCGCGATCGCCGGCTGCGGTCACGACCCCCAGCACCGCGCCGGCAATAGGGCCGGCGACGGCGTGGGCGACCGGGGGGATCGCAACAGCGAGGATGTCGGCTGCTTCCATCGTGATCCTGGGATTCGCGGAGTGTAGCGCTCCGCGATGCTGCCTCGCTGCCGTGATAACCTCAAGTTTGCGCCGCCGGCTGCCGTGGTATGTGGGCGACGTGAATGACGTCGAAGCGCCCCCGCCCGGCCCGCTTTCGATCCGGCCGCTGCGCGATATCGCGGCGCCCCTGGACCGGTTGCTGCCGCCGGCAACAGTCTGCGCGCCGGCCTGCCTAGTGCATACCAACCTGCCGGATTTCGAGTGGGATTTCGGCCGGCACCTGATGAAGAACCTGTATGTGCCACGGGTGTGCCGAGTGGACGAGGTGCGGCTCTGGCGATTGCCGCCTGGCGCATTCGTGGCCGTGCCGAGCGGCGAGGAACTGCTGGCGGTCCATGACCACTCGGTCGCAGCGGAGCAGATCCATCCGGGTTGGGGTGCGGCACGGCTGCATGAGGCCATCGCCGCCTGCGCAAACGACGGCTACGTCGACCGCTCCACTGTGTTGATCGGGCGCTATGGACTGCGCACCTGGGGCCACTGGCTGGGCGAATTGCTGCCCAAGATCGTGTGCGTCGAGGCGTCCCATCCGGGCCGCTACGGCTACGCACTGCCGATCGACATCGTGCGTGACCCGCACTTGGCCACAGCGCTGGAATCGCTGACCTTCCACGGCATTGGCCGCGACCGCCTGGTGCTGCTGGAACCCGGTTGCCGTTATCGGTTCCGCGAGCTTCTGGCGGTTTCGCCGGTGTGGTCCGACCGCATGATCCATCCCGGAGCGGTCGAGGCGATGCGCCGGACCGCCCCGGCCCTGCCCCCGGCTGGTCGGGTGGCGCTGCTGCGCCGTGAATCAACGACGCGGCGGGTGGCGAACCTTGATCAACTTCATCCTGTGCTGGCCGCGAACGGCTTTCGCACCGTCGAGATCGGCGCCATGCCGTTCCGTGCCCAGGTGGCGATCTTCCAGGGCGCCACGGCGATCGTTTCGGTGCTGGGATCGGGGCTGAGCGGGCTGATCTACGCTCCGCCGAAGGTTAAGATCGCCGCTCTCTGTCCGATCGGCTGGGCCGATGATTTCTTCTTCGCGATGATGCGGAACCGTAGGGCGGCGCTGGCCGATATTCGCGGGCCGAGCACCAACGACAACTCCAGGGGCGCGGCGGTTTCGAGCTTCACGGTCGACCCGGCCGCCCTGGAGAGTGGATTGCGCGCGCTGGGGTTGTGCGGTTGATCCGCGGAAACGGACGCCCCGCTTCAGCCAGCGCGAACGATGATATCGACGCGCTGGCTTTCCTGGGACATGCCGGGAACCTCGGTCACGTCGCGCCGGACACGTTCCACGCGATCGCGAGGGATCCCGGTTTCGGCGAGTTTGTCCTCGATAAGCTGGGTGCGCAGGCGCGACAGGTCGGCCATCGCCGGCGGGCCCTGCGGGTCCACGTACTCGGCCAGGACAACCGGTGCCTGCGGGTTCTCCCTCGCCCAGGCGGCGGCGGCATTGATCACCGACAAGGCGTCCGGGTCCAGCAGCGCTGACCATTGCGCGAAAAACACGGCATAATCAGGCGAACGCCGGCGTATGCGGGCGACGATATTGGGATGGATCTGCCAGGGCAAGCCGTCGCCGTTCTGCTCCCCGCAATTCTGCACCCAGAGGTGGTGAACCTCGGATGTGTGTTCGCACTGCACGAGTTCGATGCTAACCTGCTGGGACAGCGTATTGGCGAGCAGGTCCTGGAGATGCACCTCGCCGCCCACCAGCCAAACCCTCCCATTGAACTCGGCCAGCGTGATGTCCGCCATGAAAGCCCCCGAAAGACCCGATAAGAGCAGAAGCGGTACGACAACCCCGCCGCGCCGCGACAGTTCCGGTGGTCGCCCATGCCGCTGACCCTGAAACTGGCCGGCGCGCGCAGCGGGAGCGACCGCGATACCCGCACGCTCAGTCACGGTACTCTATCGATCGGCCGTGCCGCCGGCAATGACTGGGTGCTGGCTGATCCGGAGCGTCAGCTCTCGAAGACCCATTGCGTCATTACCGCCGCTGCCGGGCGCTACCTGTTGACCGATCTCAGCACCAACGGCGTGTACATGAACGGCGCCGCCGAACGCGTGCCGCGCAACGAGCAGGTCGAACTCAGCGATGGCGACGAGGTGCGACTCGGCGAGTACGTGTTCGCGGTGGCGGTGGACCACGCCGCTTCTGCCCCATTCCCGGCGACGGTCGGCCATCAGCCGCTGATCGCCGGCGGGGTTCGCGCGGCCGATCCGTTGAGCGGGCCGGGCGATCTGACGCCCGATCCATTGGGTGAGGACCCGTTGGACAATCCGTTCGGCGGCTCGCCGGGCGCCGGATTCGTGCATCCGATCGCCACCCCTCCGCCGCCAGCCCGGCGCGGCAGCGACCCGTTCGACATGGCCGAGGAAGCCGGGCGGGCGCGCCTCCCCGATCCGGAGGATGACCTGTTCAAGGGCGCCAGGCCGGGCGAGTCCTGGCAAGGCCCGTCACAGGCGGATGATGTGGATGCGCCACTGCACGCCTTCACAGCGCCCAAGCCGATCCCGACCTCCGATCTTGATGACCTCGACATCGACGCTCTGCTGGGGGACACGCCGCCGGGCCAGCCGCCAGTCATGCCGGTCGCGCCACCAACGCCGCCCTACGTGGAGCCGTCGTTACCTGCCGCCGTCGCGCCACTTGTCACCCGGCGCGTTCGCGCCACCCGTTCCGGGCGCCGTCGCGCCGGGGCCGATGCCCGGTCCTGCACCGGCCGCCGCCGCGGCGCTGCCGCCCGACGCCGCCCGGCTGATCGCTGCGTTCCTCGAGGGCGCCGGGATCCCGAAGCTGAGCCTCGGTTCCGACCCGGAAGCGGCGCTGCGCGCGGCCGGCGCGGTGTTCCGCGAAATGGTCGATGGACTGCGCCAGGTGCTGATCTCCCGCGCCGCGGTCAAGAACGAGTTCCGTGTCGAGCAGACCATGCTGCGGGCGCGTGACAATAACGCACTCAAATTCTCGGTCACGACCGAGGATGCGGTCGCCGCGCTGCTGCAACCGGACAAGCCCGGCTACAAGCCGCCGCTGGATGCCGCGCGGGAGGCGTTCGACGACGTGCGCGCGCACGAACTGGCAGTCATGGCCGGCGTGCAGACGGCGCTGGTCGGGCTGCTCAAGCGCTTCGAGCCCGGCGCGCTGGAGCGGCGAATGCAGCCGGCCGCGCTCGACAACATCATGCCGGGGGCGCGCAAGGCCCGCATCTGGGAATTGTTCTGCACAACGTACAAAGAGATCGCCCAGGAGGCGGAGGACGACTTCCAGTCGGTGTTCGGCCGTGAGTTCGCCCGCGCCTACGATGCGCAAATGCGAAAGCTTTGACGCTGTTTCCGTGAGGCTTCACGCAACAAACGCTTCCAACGGCGACCCGATCCGAGGCAAATAGCCGCTCAAGCCAAGAAGGGACGGTCGGCATGGTGAAATGCGTGCAACAAGCGGCGGCACTTTTGCTGATAGCCGGGCTGGCCGGCTGCACGCCGCCTCCGCCGCCACCGCCGACCGTTGTCGATGTGACCCTGTCCGCGACCGCAGACGTGAATCCGACAACCGGCGGCCAGGGAGCGCCGGTCGTGGTGCGCGTCTATCAGCTTGGCTCCTCCGCCGGGTTCGAAAATGCCGAGTTCTACCAGCTCTTCAACCAGGACCAGGCGTTCCTGAAGACCGATCTGGTCAAGCGCGACGATTTCCTGCTGGCGCCCGGGCAAACCAAGACCACCAGCCTGACACCAACAGACCAGGTCAAGGCACTCGGCGTGTTTGCCGGCTACCGCGACTTTCAGCACGCCACCTGGCGGGCAACCATGCCGATCCCGCCGCACGTGACCACCAAGGTAACGATCACGGTCGGGCATGACGGCATCACCATCAAGTCCGAGCCAGGGGCGCCGGCCAAAGCCGGATCCTGACGATGGGCTGGGAGAACAAGGTCGTCTGGACCGAGGGGCTGTTCCTCCAGCCGCAGCACCTGCAGCAACAGGACCGCTATTTCGAACGGCTGGTGCGGACCAGCACCGGCGGGCTGCGCCCGTTCGCCTGGGGCCTGACGCAGCTTGAACTCGACGCCGACCTGCTGGCGTTGGGCAAGTTCGCGGTGCGCACCATCGCCGGCCTGCTGCCCGATGGCACGCCGTTCAGCGCCCCCGACGACGTTGATCACCCGCGCCCGATCGAGCTGCCGGAGACGGCGCGCAATAATATCGTCTATCTGATCCTGCCGGTGCGCCAGCCCGGCGGAGTGGAAGTCGGCGCCGCTGGAACAGGTGGAGACGGTCGCCCGCTTCGCGCTGGCCGAGCACGAGGCGGTCGATACCAATGTCGGGTTCCAGAGCACGGCCACCGTGCCGATCGGCAAGCTGCGGCTGCGGTTCGCCCTGGAAGGCGACGCCAGAGAAGGCCATGCCGGGATCGGGCTGGCACGCGTGGCGGAGGTTCGCGCCGACAAAAGCGTGCAGCTCGACGACGGCTATATCCCGCCGCTGCTGCTCACCAGTGCCTCGCCGGCGCTGGCCGGTTTCGTGACGCAACTGCAAGGCCTGCTGCACCACCGGGCCGAGGCGCTGGCCGGGCGGGTGTCGGAAACCGCGACCCGCGGCGCGGCGGAAATCGCCGATTACCTGATGCTGCAACTCTGCAACAGATATGAACCTCTGCTGACACATCTGACCACCACGGTGGGCCAGTTGCACCCGGAAACACTCTACCGGGTCTGCGTCAGCCTCGCCGGCGAGTTGGCCACGTTCACCGAAACGCGCAAGCGTCCGGCCGCCTTCCCGGCCTATCGCCACGATGACCTGCAAGCGACGTTCCGCCCGGTGATCGCCGCGCTGCGGCAGTCGCTGTCGGCGGTGCTGGAACAGAACGCCGTGCAGATCCCGCTGCAGGAGCGGCGCTTCGGCATCCGCGTCGGCCCGATCGCCGACCGGACGCTGGTTGCCAACGCGACCTGGGTGCTCGCCGTCAAGGCGCAGATGCCGGCCGAGGCGCTCCGCCGCGGCTTCCCCAATCTGGTGAAGATCGGCCCGGTCGAACAGATCCGTGAGCTGATCAACGTGGCGCTGCCCGGGATCGCCGTCCGCGCACTGCCGGTCGCACCACGGCAACTGCCGTACTACGCCGGCACGACCTATTTCGAACTCGACCGCAGCAGCCCGTACTGGGCGGCGCTGGCGCGCTCGGGCGGGATAGCGATTCACGTCACAGGTGAGGTGCCCGGGCTTGAGCTAGACTGCTGGGCGATCAGAGGGTGAGCAGCCAATACCATGAGCGATGATCCCTTCGCCGAACCATCGGACACCGAAGCCACAATCATCCGCCCACGGCCGGGCGGACGGAGCGCGTCGCCGCCACCGGCGCCAGTCGCCACGGTGGCAGCTCCTGGCGTGGTGCCGGCGGTCGGCGCCAATCCGCTGCTCGCCGCCGCGGCGCCGTTGCTGGCCGCTGCCATCCGCCTTGGCGCCGACCGCGGCCGGCCGCCAGATGCGGACCGGCTGCGCCGTGGCATGGCGGACGCCGTGCGGGAGTTCGAGAAGCGGGCCCTGGCCACCGGGCTCGACACCCGGAGCCTGCGCGCCGCGCGCTACGCGCTGTGCGCCACCATCGATGACCTCGTGCTGAGCACGCCGTGGGGCAGCGCCAGCACGTGGACCGCGCAGAGCCTGACCAGCATCTTTCATAACGAGGTCAGTGGCGGCGAACGCTTTTTCGACATTCTGGAACAGATGGAGAAGGACCTCGGCCGCCACAGCGAGGTGGTCGAGCTCATGTACCTGTGCGCCTCGCTCGGCTTCGAGGGGCGCTATCGCGTAACCCAGCGCGGGATCGCCGCGCTGACGGAGTTGCGCGATTCCGTCTATCGCACCATCCGCCAGCGCCGCGGCGAGTTCGAGCGTGAACTGTCGCCGCACTGGAAGGGAATCGAGACCGGCTACAAGCCGTTGGGGCAGCGCATTCCGGTGTGGATGCTGGCGACAGCTACGCTTGGCCTGGCTTGCCTGATCTATGTGCTGTTCAACTTCTCCCTGGCCGGCTCTTCGGACATCGCGTTTCAGTCACTCGCCGGATTGCCGCCCCGGGGTGCGATCGTGGTGCCGCGCAGCGCCCCACCGGCCGCCGCTCCGCCGCCCGCCGCGGCAGCACCACCGGTGGCGGCGGCGCCCAGCACAGCCGCCGCGAAGCTGCACCAGTTTCTGGCGCCGGAAATCAAGGCCGGCCTGGTCCAGGTGTTCGAGGACCCGCAATCGATCACGGTGCGGCTGACCAACCACGCCATGTTCCCCTCCGGCTCCGCGACATTGAACCCGAGCTACGTGCCATTGCTGCAACGCATCGGCACCGCGCTGCAGGATGAGAAAGGGGACATCGCGGTGAACGGTTACAGCGACAACCAGCCGATCCACACCGTGCAGTTCCCGTCCAACTTCCAACTGTCTCAGGCGCGCGCCGATGCCGTGGGCAAGGTGTTGGACTCGCGCCTCACCGACGTCAAGCGGGTCCGCGACACCGGCAAGGCCGACGCTGACCCGATCGCCCCCAACACCACCCCGGAAGGGCGCGAACGCAACCGACGAACCGAAATCGTCCTGCTGAAGACATCGAGCCTGCCATGACCCTTATGAGCGTCTTCTACAGCCGTTGGACGCGCACCCTGCTCGGTGCGCTGCTGCTGTCGGTCATTCTTTGGTTCTTCGGCCCATTGCTCGGCGTCGGTTCGATGCATCCGTTCGAGAGCGAACTGGCGCGCATCATCGGAATTGCCGTGATCATGGTCGGCTGGCTGATCGAGAACCTGATCCACGAGTTGCGCGCCAGGAAGAAGGACAAGGACCTGGTCGATGGAGTCGCGGCGGAAGCAGCGACGCCGGACCTTGCAGCGACCGCGTCGGCCGAGGAAGTCGCACTGTTGACGGAGCGTCTGAAGGAGGCGCTGCACGCCCTCAAGCGCGCCAGGATCGGCGGCTCGAAACTGGGCTCCAGGCTGGCCGGCCGGTCGAGCCGCTATCTGTATCAGTTGCCGTGGTACATGTTCATCGGGCCGCCGGGCGCCGGCAAGACCACGGCGCTGGTCAATTGCGGCCTCAATTTCCCGCTCGCCGACACGCATGGGCCGCAGGCGGTGCATGGGGTCGGCGGCACGCGCAATTGCGATTGGTGGTTCACCGACCAGGCGGTGCTGATCGACACCGCCGGGCGCTACACCACGCAGGATTCCGACAGCTCAGGTGGATTCCGCGGCGTGGCTCGGCTTCCTCAAGCTGCTCAAGAAGAACCGCGGGCGGCAGCCGCTGAACGGCGTGCTGGTCTCGGTCAGCCTGTCCGATCTGGCGGTGCTTGGCGAAGCGGAGCGGCTGGCGCATGCGCGCGCCATCCGCAAGCGGGTCCGCGAGCTGCATGATGAGCTGGGCGTGCGCATCCCGGTCTATGTGCTGTTCACCAAGGCGGACCTGATCGCCGGATTTGTCGAGTTCTTCGACAATTTCGGACGGGAGGAGCGCGAACAGGTCTGGGGCATGACCTTCCCGCTCGATGACGGCAAAAGCGAAGGCGGCGCGGTCGCCGATTTCGCGCGCGAATTCGACCAACTGCTCGATCGGCTGAACGACCGCATGCTGGAGCGGGTGCATCAGGAATCCGACCTGCAGCGCCGCCGCCTGATCTATGGCTTCCCGCAGCAGATGGCGTCGCTGCGCGATATCGCGGCCGAATTCCTGACCGAGATATTCCGACCGAGCCGGCTGGAAGCACGGCCTTTGCTGCGAGGGATCTATTTCACCAGCGGCACCCAGGACGGCACGCCGATCGATCGGCTGCTCGGCGCCATGGCCGGCCAGTTCGGGCTCGCCCGCCAAGCCATCACCGCGTTCAGCGGTGCCGGGCGGAGCTATTTCCTCAGCCGCCTCGTGCGCGAGGTTGTCTTCGGGGAGGCCGGACTGGTCAGCCGCGACCCGAAGCTGGAACGGCGGCAGCGCTGGACCACGATCGGGGCGTACACCACATGCGCCCTGGTGCTGCTGTTGCTGACCGCGGGGTGGACCATGAGCTGGTTCGGCAACCGCAGGATCATCGACGATCAGCACGCCCAGATCACGCCGTTACCAGGCGCAGTATGCGGAGCTGGCCAAGCGCGGCCCGCAGGATACCGATCTGCGGGCAATCCTGCCGGCGCTGGACACGCTGCGAAACATGCGCGGCGGCTACGCCGATCGCCCCAAGTCGGTGCCGATCGCACTGACTTTCGGCCTGTATCAGGGACAGAAGCTCAGCGCCGCGTCGATCGATGCCTATGACCGGGCGCTCAATGGATTGCTGCTGCCGCGGCTGCTGGCACGGCTGGAAAACCAGATGCAGACGCATCTGAACGAGCCGGATTTCCTGTACGAGGCGCTGAAGGTCTATCTGATCCTCGGCCGCCAGGGCCCGCTCGACCGCAAGCTGGTCGAGCAATGGATGGGCGCCGCGTTCACCGCAAGCTTCCCGGGCGACGACGATGCCGATGTGCGGGACGCGCTGAACAACCATCTCGACGCGATGCTGGAGTTCCCGCTGCACCAGGTGGCACTGGACGGGGCACTGATCGCGCAGGTCCGCGGCATCCTGACCCGCGAGCCGCTCGCCGAATATCTTTACATGCGCATCCTGCGCAGCTCGCTGGTGCAGGGGCTGCCCGAGTGGACGGTGGCCGACAAGTCGGGGCCGGCGGGCGGACGGGTGTTCGTGCTGCGCGATGGCAAGCCGCTGAACACCGGCGTTCCCGGGATCTTCACGTGGGAGGGCTACCACAACGTGTTCCTGCCGCTGGTTCCGCAAGTCACCAAGGACGCCTCGGAGGAAGGCTGGGTGCTGGGACGACAGAGCGCCGGCAACGTGCTGGCCTCCGTGAAGGATATGAACCAGCTCCGGCGCGACATGCATGGGGCTCTATCTGGACGATTACACGCGGCGCTGGGACGCGCTGCTGGCCAATGTCGCGCTGAAGCCGTTCGACAGCCTGTCAACCGGCTTGAACGAGCTGTATCTGCTGTCGGCGCCGGAATCCCCGTTACGTGACCTGCTGACAGCCGTCGATGAAGAAACCCAGCTCAGCCGCGCGGCGGCAACCGAGGCAGGCGCCGCCCAGGCAGCCAAGGTCGGCCAGAAGCTTGGCGGGTTCGCCAAATATACCGCCAGCGCCGGCATGAGCATCGAGCAAACCCAGGTGGCTTCCATCCTCGGCGCCGCATTCGGCACCGGGCCGGGCGGCAAGCCGGTAGATCCGGCGACGCGCGTCAATGAACATTTCAAGCAGTTGCACGAATTCGTCGCCGGGAAGACGGACGGCGAGCCGCATCTGGAAACCGTCATCGCCAAGATCCAGCAGATCTATCAGGGCATGAGCCAGGCGGCGAATGCGCCGAACCAGGGCGCGGCGCTGCTTGGAATGCTGGCGGCCGGTGGCGGTGGCGGCGGCGGCGGTGGTGGCGGGGCGAGCGGCGCGGCGGCCCAGTTGGCGCAAATTGCCGAGGGCGTGCCGAAGCCGGTCGCGGCGATGCTGCAGACCGTCTCGCAGTCGAGCTCGCAGGTGACCGCAAGCGGCGCCAGCACGGAGCTGTCGGATGCGTGGAAATCAAAGGTAGTGCCGCTGTGCCAGGCGGCGTTCAACCGCTATCCGTTCGTTGCCGGCAGCTCGCAGGACGTGCCGCTGGATGATTTCGCCCATGTGCTTGGTCCGGGCGGCCTGATGGACCAGTTCTTCGATCAGTACCTGAAGCCGTTCGTCGATACCACGTCCAAGCCGTGGCACTGGCAATCTGCTGACCACACCAAGCTCGGCCTGTCGCCTGGCGCATTGGCGGAATTCGAGCGCGCGGCCGATATCCGTGACGCGTTGTTTCCCGGCGGCGGCACGCAGATCCTGGTGAAGTTCCAGCTGGTACCAGCGACACTCGATTCCGGGGTGGCGCAGGTCAGCGTGGAGATCGGCGGGCAAACGCTGACCTATGCACACGGCCCAACCCAGCCGATGATGTTCCAGTGGCCAGGACAGGGCGGCAACACACAGACCCGGCTGACCATGACGCCGACCAATGGCGGGCAGGCGACCATCGTCGAGAACGACGATTCCTGGTCGCTGCTGCGCCTGCTGGATGCCGGGCACGTGAGCGCCAACGGCTCCGCGGACCGGTTCCGGATCAGCTTCCCCAGTCCGGCCGGCAACGCCACGTTCGAGCTGAACGCGAGCAGCGTGCGCAATCCGTTCAGCATGTCGGCACTGCGGGCGTTCCGCTGCCCGCCCAACCTGTAGGCACAAACGGCGATGTCCGGCACCGATGCGCAATCTTATGTCACTGTCACGATCAGCCCCGACCCGGGGTTCCAGGTGCAGCTCGATTCGTTGTCCGTGAATGAGGAGCTCGGCCGGCCATTCGTGTTTCACGTCGATCTTTCAAGCGCCACGCAAAAGGTCGATCTGACCTCGATGCTGGGCGCCTCGGTGACGGTCAGCCTGAAACTGCCGGATTCCACGCAAGCGCTATTTCAACGGCATCGTGGCGCGGGCGTCCTTCAACGGACTGATCGGCGGGCTGTATCACTACCGGCTGGAGCTGCGGCCGTGGATCTGGTTGCTATCACGTATCCAGGATTGCTGCATCTACCAGAACCAGTCGGTGTGGGACATCATTACGACCACGTTTCGCAATGCCGGGTTCAGCAATTTCCAGGACCAGCGGCAGAACCAGGCCGGCAGCCAGGTGCTTGAGTACTGCGTGCAGTACCGACGAATCGTCGCTGGACTTCGTCACCCGGCTGATGGAGAAGTACGGACTTTATTACTACTCGACGCACGAGGATGGCCAGCACACATTGATGCTGGCCGACGACCCAGGTTCGCACACCGCGCTGCCGAACTCGCTTCCGTACCGCTTCCGTGAAACCGATGTACGGACGCTCGAAGACCATGTCCGCAACTGGGAATCGGACCTGATGCTTCAGCCCGGCACTTTCACCCATAACGATTACAATTTCACCACGCCGAGCGCGAACCTGATCTCGAAATCGCAGCAGACGGCCAGCCATCAATACGCCAGTTTCGAGCTGTATGAATATCCCGGCCCGTACGGGACCAGCGACGACGGGAAGAAACTGACCGATGTGCGGATGCAGGACCTGACGGCGCGACGCCAGATCGTGCGCGGCGTCACCAATTCCCGCCTGCTCTATACCGGTTGCAAGTTCACCCTGACGGATTCGCTCGACGACACGCAGAACCAGGAATACCTGGTGATCAGCGCGAGCTGCTCGATCGAGATGGCGGAGGTCCGGTCGGACACGGGTGGCGGCCTGATCGACACGTTCCGCTGCTCGTTCTCGGCGATGCCGGGGACCATCCCGTTCCGGCTGCCGCCGATCACCGGGTGGCCTGTCATGCGCGGGCCGCAGACCGCCAAAGTGGTGGGCGAGAGCGGCCAGGAGATCACCACGGACCAATACGGCCGGATCAAGGTGAAGTTCCCGTGGGACCGCAGCGCCACCCAGGACGAGAACAGCTCGTGCTGGATTCGCGTCGCACAGATCTGGGCGGGAGCGAGCTGGGGCGGCATCTACATCCCGCGCGTCGGGCAGGAGGTGGTGGTCGATTTCCTGGATGGCAATCCGGACCGGCCGCTGGTGACCGGCTGCGTCTACAATGCCACCCAGACGGTTCCGTACGGGCTGCCCGACAACAAGACGCGCTCGACGATCAAGACCAACTCCAGCACCGGCGGTTCCGGCTTCAATGAGCTGCGGTTCGAGGACAAGGCCGGGTCGGAGGAGGTCTTCTTCCAGGCGCAGAAGGATTACACCAAGCAGGTCACTGAGAGGCAACGAGCACGGTCGACGATCACGCGCAGGGCAACCACGACCACGGTCAGCAAGGGCAACAATTCGATGACGGTCTCGAAGGGGAACAACTCGGCGACCGTTTCGCAGGGCAACGACAGCCTCACAATTTCGCAGGGCAACCATTCGATCACGATCAGCGCCGGGTCCAGCACGATCAGCGCCGGGCAGTCGATCACGATCAAGGCGAATCAGTCGATCACGCTGCAGGTTGGCTCCAACAGCATCACCATCAGCACCAGCGGCATCAGCATCAACGGAGCGGAGATCTCGGCTTCGGCAACCGCGTCCATGTCGCTCGACGGCGGCCCCACCATGACGCTGACCGGTGGGGAGATCGCCATCAATTGAGCCGGGCACATGAGCGCATTGCAGGGGTTTGACGACGATTTCACCGCGCTGCTCGGGCGCGATATCGCGCCGTTGTCGGCGCGGTCCGAGGCGGCGTTGCGCGGCTTTACCGAACAGGTGCGGCGGTTTGCCGGCTATGTCTCGCCGGATCCGCGGCGGACGATTGAAGCGGTGATCGCCGAGATCGACCGCCGGATCAGCGAACTTGCCAACCTGATCCTGCACCATCCCGAATTCCAGCAGATGGAGGCAGCCTGGCGCGGGCTGTTCTTCCTGGTCAACGCCACCGAAACCGGGCCTGGTCTGAAGATCAAGGTGCTCGATCTGTCGAAGCGCGAGCTGGCCCGCACGCTGCGCAAGTTTCGCGGCACGGCGTGGGACCAGAGCCCGATCTTCAAGAAGGTGTATGAGGAAGAGTACGGCCAGTTCGGCGGCGAGCCGTACGGCGTGCTGATCGGCGATTACGAATTCGATCACAGGCCGCAGGACGTCCAACTGCTCGACGCGATCTCGCAGATCGCGGCGGCGGCGCACGCCCCGTTCATCGCCGGCGGCGTCGCCGACCGCGATGCAGATGGAGTCCTGGGCCGAGCTGGCCAATCCGCGCGATCTCACGCGCATCTTCCAGACGCCGGAATATGCGCCCTGGCGCAGCCTTCGCGGCAACGAGGATTCGCGCTATCTCGGGCTATGCCTGCCGCGGTTCCTGGGGCGGTTGCCGTACGGCGCGCGCACCGAGCCGGTCGAGGCGTTCGACTTCGAGGAAGACGTCGATGGACCGGACGCCAGCCGGTTCGTCTGGTGCAACGCGGCCTATGCGATGGGCGCCAATATCGCCCGGGCGTTCCACCTGTACGGCTGGTGCGTGCGCATCCGCGGCATCGACAGCGGCGGCGCGGTCGAAGGGTTGCCCGAGCTACCATTTCCCGACCGCCGACGGCGATGTCGATCTGCGCTGCTCGATCGAGGTCGCGCTGTCGGAACGGCGCGAAGCGGAGCTGGCGATCAACGGCTTCATCCCCTTGGTGCATCGGAAAAATTCCGATGTGCCGGCATTCATCGGCGCGCAGTCGCTGCAGCGTCCGCAGGAATACGAGGACGCCTCGGCAACCGCGAACGCCAGCATGTCGGCGCGGCTGCCGTATATGTTCGCCTGCTGCCGTTTCGCGCACTATCTGAAATGCATGGTGCGCGACAAGGTGGGGTCCACCGCCAGCAAGCGGCAGCTCAATAACTGGCTGCGCGACTGGCTGCGCCGCTATGTGGATGGCTCTCCGGAGCGATCGGATGATGACTGGCGCGCCACTCATCCGCTGGTTGAGGCCGAGGTGGTGCTGGACGAAAACGAGGAATCGCCGGGCCAGTACGAGGCGAAGTTCTACCTGAAACCGCATTACCAGCTTGAGGGCGTTACCGCCGTGCTGCGGCTGGTTTCCAGGCTGCCGGCGCACTAGACCGCGGCGCACGGCAGAACACCAACACAAGGAGGCACCACCATGCCGGAAGCACCGACGCGTCGATATTCTGATGACGATTGGCAATTTCGCGGCGGAATCGCAGGCCAAGATCAATTCGAGCAAGGATCCGATGCTGGCGGGTTTCAGCGCGGGCAAATATTTCGAGATCGAGGATTTCGATCTCGACGTGGGATTGGAGGACGAAGACACCAGCGAACAAAAAGTGCAGGAGGAGAACGAGAAAGCACAAAGAAGGTGGGAGGACCAGCAACGCTACCGCGCGTCGGCCGGCAATAGCGGGTCCAGGTTTGACGCGGCCCGCGACATGCCTCCGGAGCCGAAACAGGCCGTGAAGAAGACCAAGAAGTTCGACAAATGGCTGAGCAGCGGCAAGGTTCCGGCCGATAAGAACGGCCGATCGATATACCCGCTCGATTTTCAGGCTTTCAGCTTCACCCGGCAGTTGGACAAGGCCTCCATGGCGATGTTCAACGCCTGCTGCAACGCGCAATCGATTCCCTCGGCAATCCTGGTGAAGCGCAAGCCGATCGGCGTCACGCAGAGAAGCATCACCACTGGCACGGCGGTCGCCCACATGGGTTATTTCCGGATCGAGTTCACCGATATCCTCATTATCAGCCTGAACTGGGACGTCTCGGACGTCATCAAGGAAAAGGTGAAGTTCATCTGCCGCGCCGCCAAGGTAAAATACCGCCCGCAACTGCCGTCCGGCGATTTGGGCGCCGAGGTCGGCGGCGCCTGGAAGGCTTTGTTGGAGGACAAAGGCTAGGCGACCGAACGCTACAGCGCCGCCATTATCCTCGCCGCGTCGCAGCCCGATGCGCAGGGCGAGGGCAGCACCGCGTTGATGCTCAGCGCCGCGTTGAGCTGAGCCACCAAAGCGCAGGTCGGCAGACCGATCCGCAGCGCCGGCAGCATCGCCGGTACCTGCCAGTTCAACGACGCCATCGCCTGCGCCGACATCGCTGCCTGCACGACCGCGCTGGTGGCCAGGCTGGTCGGCACCAGCGGCAGGTTGGGCAGCAGCGCCAGCAGCGCCGCGAGCAGGCTGCCGCCGCGTCAGATTCAGGCCGAACTGCGCCGACAGCGCCGGCAGCAGCGCGCCCAATTTTGCTTGCACGCGCAACTGAATCGCCGGGAAACCGAGCTGCAGGACCGGCAGCCCGAGACTCGCTTGCAACTGCGCCACGGCGGACAGCGATGCGGTCAGGCTGGCCATCAATTGCGGCGCGGCCAGCGCCGGCAGCGACAATTGGGCGAGGATGCGCAGCGCGGCCGACAATTGCGCTGTTGCCGACAGACTGACATTGAGCTGCGCCGAAGCGGCGATCATCGGAGCCAGCAGCTTCAACAGGGCCAGAAAATTCCCCCAGCGCAGCATCGGGATGCCACCCGGCATGCTCAGCGACATCATCAAGCTGGCGGATGGCGCGAACAATCCGGCGCCCAGCGCGAGCTGGACCTGATCGATGGCGGCGTTCAGCGCGCCGAGCTGGATCCAGCCGAGCGGATTGATATTCGCCATCAGCGACAGCCGCGCGTTCATGGTGGCGACAATGCGGGCAAACGCGCGCGCCTGTGCCGGGATCAGCAAATCCAGCCCGAACTGCGCCAGAACCTGGGCACGCAAAGATGCCATCGCCGAAATGGTTGCCACCGCGCGTGCGCTGAGCTGCAATTGCGGCAGCGGCAGCGTGAGCCAACCTGGCTCCGGCACCCACGGCAGAGCCGGGAGCCCGCGCAGGCTGAGCCAGGCCGACAATGACATCGGGATGTTCGCCCCGGGCAGGCCGAGACTGACCGAAACATTGAGACTCGGCAGAAAGGCCGACAGCGGCGTCGCGTGGCAGAAGCACCCCATGCGCATCTCCTTCAGCGCACCAGCATAATCGGTCGCTTCGCCGGAGTCGCCCGCAATGCGGGCTTGTCCGCGCGTCGGAACGCGCTCATTTTGCCGGTCTCTATACGGAGGTCCCGTCATGGGCCAGCCTGCCGCGCGCATCGGCGACAACGTCCTGCAGGACGAACCGCACTGTCATGCTCCGATCCATCCGGCGGCGTTGGTGCCGACTCCGCTTCCGCATCCGCCAATGCCGCTGCCGATCCTGAGCGGCTCCCCCACGGTAACCATCGGCGGAATGCCGGCGGCCCGCGTCACCGACGAAACCGAGCCATGCGACATCCCCGCCTGCGTGCCTGGCGGACCGGGAGTCATCGTCAAGGGCTCGGCGACGGTGACGATCAATGGATTGCCCGCCGCCCGCCTGTTCGACACGACCGCGCACGAGGCCTGCATCGGGCCGATCCCCGGCCCGACGGGGCTGATCATCGGGCCCGGCTGTGAGACAGTCCTGATCGGCGGCTAGCGTGCATAACTGGATACGTTCGTAATGAGACCGACGGGTTCTGGAACTTTGAGCGGGCATTTACAGGGCGCCTCTCTCACCCTGCCCTCCCCCCCGACGGCGGGGGAGAGGGAACGCAAGCCCGCATACTAGCCTCGCTTGCGCCGCCGCCACTTCCAGTCGTTCGCGCCGTGCTGTCCCACCTGCCTTCGCAACGGCAGCGGTCGGCACGCATTGGCGTTAGCTACGATACACGCAGAGCGGGATGGCGACGTACTTGCCGGCATCCTGCACTGCCCGAATCCAGCGTGCCGCCACGAATACCCGATCATCGACGGCATCCCGATCATCGTTCCGGCGCTGCGACCGTTGCTTGCCGAGCGCGGGATCGAATTGCTGATGCGCGACGATCTCGATCCGGCGCTGGAGAGCCTGGTCGGCGACGCGCTCGGGCCGGGAAGCTGGCTCGATGCAATGCGCCAGACGGTTTCGACCTATGCCTGGGACGGTTGGGCCGATCTCGATCCAGCCGAGGCCCCGCCCGGCGATGGTCCGCAACCGGGCGCCGGGCGTCGCTGCCTCGCGCGACTGCTGGAACTGGCGGGACCGGTGACCGTGGGCCGCGCATTGGATATTGGCTGCGGCGCCGGGCGCACCGCATTCGATCTCGCGGCGCGGCATCCAGACGCGCTGGTGCTCGGAATCGACATCAATCTCGCCCTGTTGCGCCTTGCCCGCCGAGCCGCCACCGGGATCCTGTCCTATTCGCGGCGCCGGATCGGCCTGGTGTACGACCGGCGCTGTTTTGCGGTCTCATTGGCCGGTGCCGACCGGGTCGATTTCTGGGCCTGCGATGCACTGGCACTGCCGTTCGCGCCCGATATCGCCGACATCGGCGTGGCACTCAATCTGCTCGACTGCGTGGCGGAGCCGCCGCGTCTGCTGGCCGGACTTGCCGGGGCGGTGCGACCGGACGGGCGGGTGTTGTTGGCAACCCCGTACGACTGGTCGGCCCGCGCCACCCCGGTCGAAACCTGGATCGGCGGTCACTCCCAACGCGCCGATCACGCTGGAGCGGCGGAACCGTTCCTACGGCGGTTGCTGGCCCAGGGCGAGCATCCGCAGTCGGTTCCCGGCCTCATGCTGTTGGCGGAGGACCTCGCCTGGCCCTGGCAGACCCGCCTGCACGACCGCGCGGCGGTGCAATACCGGTCTCATTTGCTGGCGCTGGCGCGGAGCGCGGGCCAGAGCGTGATCGCTTGAGGCGCAATCGTCGGAAAGCGTAAATCACGCTCTGAAACAAAGTGCTGGAGCATGATCGCTTCGCCCACCGGAAGCGATCTGCTCCAGCCGGAATCATAACATACCGAGGGACGGCGCCACGGCTCCCAGCACGCCCAGCACCAGCCCGAGCGCCCCCAGCACGAAGGCGAACCGGAGCAGCATTTTCGATGTGGTGATCACCGAGGCGGTCGCCAGCACGATGCCGAGTTCCAGCGAGGCGGCCGCATTATCATAGGTGTGCGTCCGCTCCAGCGCGTCCTGGCGCACCGCATCGAAGCCCTGAGCGCGTTTCGCAATTGCCTGCTTGCCGTCCTTGGTGTCTTTTTCATAGCGCACCTGATCGGACGCCAGGTCCTTGAGCAGGCCGGCCCGCATGGCGATCATGTCCGGCTCCACCGGCCGATCGAGCGTGGCACCAAGCCGCGCGATGTCCAGCGCAATGGCCGAGCGGATCGACTTGGCCTGGTACTGGGCCCAGGCATCGGCGGTGAGGATCGCATTCTCCTGCACCGTGATCTCGGCGTGCTTGCCCTGCTGTTCGCAAATGGCCAGCCCGGCGGCCAGAACGGCAATGAGCAGTGCGGCTCTTTTGTTGCCATGCCCGGCCGCGTGCTCGGCATGCTCATGTTGTTCCAGGACCTCGTGGGTGCTCATTCCGTCCCTCAATTCTCGTGGCCGAGGGCGATATTATCAAGCGCGGCGAAAGAATGCAGCTTGCATTGCTGATCCCTGGTGACGCCACTTTTGTGTTCCCCGTCCCGGCGGTCAGCCCATCACCACATCACCGGCAATCACCCGCCGTGTGCCGCCATCGACATCCAGCAGCAGCGCGCCATCGCTTCCAATTCCGGCGAACCGTCCGGCAATTGTGCCGTCCGCCAGCGTGACCCGCAGCGCGGTGCCGAGCGGATGGGCACGCGCCAGCCAGGCCGCGCGCACCGGGGCGAAGCCGCCAGTTTGCCATGCTTCCAGCCAACGGGCGACCGACTCCAGAACCGCTTCACGCGCGGCCGCAACGCTGGTTCCCGTGGCGCCGGCGAGAGCCAACGAGGTGGCCGGATAGCTGCGGGCGTCGGTTTCCGGCACATGCAGCACGTTCAGGCCGATCCCGACGATCACCGTATCCGCTGACAGTTCCAGCAGAATGCCGGAGATTTTCGCGCCGTCCACCAGCACGTCGTTGGGCCATTTCAGCATCGCGCGGCCCGGCACGAACGTGTCCACCGCATCGGCCACCGCCAGCGCGATCGCAAATCCCAGCTCGGCAACCCGCGCCGGCGGCAGGTCCAGCCGCAGCAGCATGGAAAGATAAACGTTGCCCGGCGGACTGACCCAGCGCCGGGAGTGCCGCCCGCGTCCGGCGGTCTGCTGACACGCAGTTACCACTGTGCCGTGCGCGGCGCCGGACGCGGCAAGCCGGCGCGCCTCGTCGCTGGTGGACCCCAGGCGGTCGAACTGCATGATGTCGTAAGCAATCACTCGATAGGATACCGCCACGGTGCGGTCGGCTGCCGCGCCGCTTCGTCGATCGTCCATTGCGGCAGCGCCACCCCTGGTGCCACGTCGGCGAACACCATCCGTACGCGCGAGCCGATGCCGACCCGCTTCACCATGTCAGGCGGGGCCAGCGTTCCGTCCGGTGTGGTCAGGTTGCCGACCACGCGCAGCGCCTCATGCTGGGTCGGCTTTCCTTTCTGCGTGTCGAGATCGACCAGCAGCACCAGATAGGGCGTGAACGGGCGAAACGCCGGCTGGATCGCGTGGTGGACTTCCTCGTAGGAATGGACCTCTCCCCTGCCCTCCACCGGCGTCCAGTGCGCCAGCGGGCTGGCGCACCACGGGCAAGCGGTGGTCGGGGGATAGCGCAGCAGGCCGCACGCGCCGCATTGTTGCAGATGGAAGTCATGCTCCGCGCAGTAGCGGAAATAAGCCAGGTTCTCGACCTCAAGATCGTTCAGTTCGAGTGCCATCCCCAGATATTCGGCCCGGATCGCCATCGCCGCCTCCCCTACCCGCGCCGCATGACCATGGCCGAGCCGGTCGCCGGCATCGCCCAGCCGAGATTGGCGGTGAGCTCGATGTCGCGCACCTGCCGGCAGCCGCCCTCACGATAATCGTAACTGTGCTGCCGCTGGCCGTCGGGGCCGATCGGGCAGGAATCATCCACGTCGTGGCGAAGCTGGCGGACGTTCTCGATCACCATGTTCATGCCGTGCGTGTAGCCCTCGCACAGATGCCCGCCGGAGGTGTTGTTCGGCCGCCTGCCGCCGAGCCTGATGGTGCCGTTGGAAACGTAGTCGCCGCCTTCGCCCTTCTTGCAGAACCCGTAATCCTCAAGCTGCAGCATGGTGGTGAAGGTGAACGCGTCATAGGCGCCCGTTGCGTCGATGTCATCCGGCCCGACGCCGGCGTTCGGCCACAGAATGTCGCGCGCGTAGTGCCCGGCGACCGTGGAGATCGGCCCGTGCTGGTAATGCATGTCCAGCCGCGGCTTGTTCACCCGGCCGGCGACGCCGCGGATCAGCGCCGGCGTGTGCCGAAGGTCGCGCGCGCGGTCGGCGCCGGTGACGATGATCGCGGTGGCATTGTCGGTTTCCACGCAGCAATCCAGCAGGTGCAGCGGCTTGCAGATGAAACGGCTGGCCAGCACGTCGGCGACCGTGACGCGCTGCTTGTACAGCGCCTTCGGGTTGTTGGAGGCGTGTTCCGAATGGATCGCCTTCACCGCCGCCACCTGCTCCGGCGTGGTGCCGTAATCGTACATGTGGCGCATGAAAGTGGGGGCGAACATCTGGCCGGCGCTCTGCCAGCCATAGGCGCGGCTGTGCAGCATGTCGCCGGCGACCGGCACCGCGGCGCGCGCGCCGGTGCCGCCGATGCGCACCTGCGAGTAGCCATTCATGGCACGGAAGATCGCCACGCATTTGCACATGCCGGCTTCCATCACGCCGATGGCGATGCCGATCAGCGCCTCGGTCGAGGAGCCGCCGCCGAAGCAATCCATGTAGAAATTCAGCCGCATCCCAAGATCGCCGGCGATGAACGGTGCGAATGTGGAATCACCGCTTTGATAGGATAGCATGCCGTCGATGTCCGCCGGTTTCAGCCCGGCATCCTGCATCGCATTGCGCACCGCCCAGGTGCCGAGTGCGCGCGTGGTCATGCCGGAGCCCCGTGTGTAGGTGGTCTCCCCCACGCCGACGATGGCGTATTTGTCGCGCAGGTATTTCGGCGTGCTGGCGTCGGTGTCGGCGGGCAGCGGCATGGGGAGGTGTCCTGTGAGCAAATCTTGACGGAAGACAAGGCTACCACAGAGCATGGAGGCAGGAAGACGGTTGGAGCAGCGCCGAGGCTTGGATGCCCGCACTACGGCTGGAGAACCAATGGTGCGAAATCCGTTTAGGCCGCGTGTGATTCCACTGCATGGATGAAGCTCCGCCGAACCGCGGTGTCTCTCCGACGGGCTACGGTCCCCGCATTTGAAGCAGCTCACGTCGCCGGCGCACAAGGTTCGCGGCGATCCGCACCAACTCCGATTGCAGTTCGGCCAGAGCGATCGCCACAACGCCGCGGTCTTGCTGTTTGCAAGGCAGGAAACCAGTCTGTCGTCCTGGGCAGCTTGGCGAGCACGTCCAGTCTGATCAGGAACGGTCTTGATTGGTTCAGGCGGGCGGCCACTTCAGAATCGAGCAGTCGCACACCGGCAGGGATTGGTGTGTCGGCCGGCCACGGCTGCGATGTCGTATAGGCGACGAGGATCTCGTCGGCCGTGCCGCCCAGCACGTAACCGATGTGGAGGAGTCCGGGGCGGCGCGGTCTTTCCCAGGTCGGGAACAGAACGCGCACGAAGGCACCCGGAACCATCAGCGGGGGAGGTCACCCGCCGTCCGGGATGGACCACAGCTCAACCAAAAGAGCCTGACGTTCCGCATACGCCTCGTCCGACTCACCGGGTGCGCGCAGCACGTCCTCGGGGCCGACCTGACGAGATGTGCCAGGAGCAGCGCTCATCATGATCACGCGTGTAGCCTCGTCGCGGCGCGACAGGTCGCGCAGCAAAACCGTCTCGACAAAATTCGTCAGTGAGCGGTTCTCCGTCTCGGCGACCGCCTGCAATCGCTGGATCCGCTCTGCATCGAGTCGCAGAGTGACCGCGATCTTGGCGGGTGGCTTTCGGCTCCCCCGGGTCGTATCGCCGGCTTGGTGCTTGCGGGTCTGGGCCATAACTGGCAACTTGATGCGCATTGCAAGCAAAAGCAAGGGGGCCAAATTGCAGGTCGCAGTTCCGTCTCCAGTTGCGGAGAACGCATGGGGCGGGGCGGCCGCACGTCACGGATGAAACCGCTGGCCGGTGGCGCAACCCGCGTCAGGCCGCGTCTTCCCGCCGGTCCCGGATCTTCACGTAAGCCAGCCCCGCATGCTCCTCGCAATATGGCTTCCCCGGTACCGAGGAATCGTCGCAGAAGCGGAAGCTCTTCGTTCCAGGCTCACCGATCGGCCAGCAGCAAGTGATCACCCGCCCGTAAGGCCGCGGAGCCACCGGCTGCAACCGCGGCGTCGCCTGCACCGGCGCCTGCCGCGGGGGCGGGGCAGACGCCACCGCGACCGGGCCAGCCGCACGTGTGCTGGCCAGCGGCGGCAAGGTCGGTCCGGCGACCCGCCGCACAGAAGGCCGCCGCGGCCGCGGTGGCGAGCCGTCGCGCCGGATCGGCGAGGGCCGCGCCTCCAGGTCCAGCCGGTGCGCCTTGCCCACCACCGCGTTCTTGGAGACCCCAAGGCGACGGCCGATCTCGGCAGTGGAATGTCCGTCGATCCAAAGCGCCCGCAGGCGCAGGATGGTTTCCTCCGTCCACTCCATTTTGTGGCTCCCCGACCTATCTGAACACCAGATACGGTATCGGAGGCCATAGCCCGGACACAACAGAACAAATCGTGTCCAACACAAAAACTTGTGGACAACTCGCTCTAGAACAACAACCCCTTGCGTAGCAGCCCGTGCACGCCCTTTTCCCCGTTCACCGTCTGGGTCACGTGAAAGTCCACCGCCAGCGAGCAGAACTGATACGCCTGCTCACGCGACAGGTTGGCCCGCGCGGCGATGAAGGCGATCATCTCGCGTAAGGCCTGCTTCATCGCCATGTCGAGGTCCTCGTGCATGCCCATGGTGATCCAGTGGGAGGCGCTTTCGGCGCGCGGCGTGCGCAGCAGCGGATCGCGTGAGCCACCGCCTTTGTGCAGGTTCAGGGTGAAGCTGCCGGTCAGGCAGGTCTCCAGCGCGGTGACGCAGACCTCGCCGTCGCCCTGGACGCCGTGGCCGTCGCCGGCGGAGAAGTTGGCGCCCGGCACGAACACCGGCAGGTACAGCGCGGATCCGGCGATCAGTTCCTTGTTGTCGAGGTTGCCGCCATGCGCACGCGGTTCTTTCGTGGAGATGGTGCCCCATTCCGGCGGCGGCGCGACGCCCATGACGCCAAAAAACGGCGCCAGCCGCAGTTCGGTGCCCCAGGGCAGCCGGCACATCATGCGGATGCGGTCAATCGGGATGTGGCTGAGGATGCGCTCGGGGAAATCCTCCGGCAGCGTACCGGCGAGTGGGCGGAAGCCGCAGAACCCCCAATCGGCGCCGGGCTCGATTGTTTCGATGCGAACTTCCAGCATGTCGCCTGGCTCGGCGCCGGCGACGGCGACGGGGCCGGTCAGGATGTGCCCGCTGGTCCGCGCCGGGTCGGCCGCGAAGATCGCCTGATACGCCGCCGGGACGGTCAGGCCGGAGTCGGGTTTCGGCATCACGTCGGGGCCACCGGCCGACAGGCACTCCAGCACCACGGTATCGCCCGAGTTGATGGTGATAGCAGGCGGGTAGGCCGCATCGAACGTGCCCCAGCGGGTGGTTGCCGGGGTGGGGGAGAGGCGGTGGGTGGCCATGCGGGTGATCCGGTGCTGGGGGTGGCGGGATGGTGGCCGAACGCCTGGGCAGGTCAAGCATCCGGCAACCGGTTGCGTCGGGGCGGACGGCCGCCGCCGTTTTGCGGTATGGTCGGACCATGAGCGGTGACGGCGTCATAGCAAAACTGCGCCAGCATGAGGCCGATCGGATCGACCGCGCGGGGGAAGCACGTCCGAATCCGGATGTTGGCCTGTTTTTGATTATGACCCGGATATACTTGAACTCACGGAGCTATTCAGGATCAAAGAGACGGCATCCGAACTCCTCGGATGCAAGGCTGACATCATGACACGAGGTAGTATCAACCGATATACCAGGCCCTCTGCTGAAGAAGATGCGATTCGCGTGTTCGAGTATGTCCTATACCTTGTGTAAGCGCCTCGTCTGTGGCCACCATATCCTGTGGAGGGCGGCGCGATGGCTGCGAACATCAAGACCGAAGTGATCGACGAGCTGCTGGCGAGCTGTGCCTCGCCGTCCGACCTGCTGGCCGACAATGGGTTGTTCAAACACCTTAAGAAGCAGCTTCTGGAACGGCTGTTAGGGACCGAGCTGACGCAGCATCTGGGCTACGAGACGGGGGCGGCCGCCGGGCGCAACTCGGGCAACAGCCGGAACGGCCATCGGCCAAAACGCTGCTGAGCGACGAGGGGCCGCTTGAGCTGGCGATCCCGCGCGACCGCGCCGGCACGTTCGCACCGCAGATCGTGCCGAAGGGCAGCCGACGACTGGATGGTTTCGACGCGCGCATCGTCAGCCTGTATGCGCGTGGGATGTCGGTGCGCGAGATTCAGGGCCATTTGCGGGAGATGTATGGCACCGAGGTGTCGCCGGATCTGATCAGCCGGGCGACCGAAGGGGTGCTGGAAGGAGGTCCGGGAGTGGCAGAGCCGTCCGCTGGAACGACTGTATCCGATCGTGTTTCTGGACGCGCTGCGGGCGAAGGTTCGCGACGAAGGGCTGGTGCGCAACAAGGCGATTTACGTGGCTCTGGGGGTCACCGGCGAGGGCGATAAGGAGGTGCTGGGGCTGTGGATCGAGCAGACCGAGGGGGCGAAATTCTGGCTCCGGGTGCTGAATGAGCTGCGGAACCGAGGGGTCGAGGATATCCTGATCGCGGTTGTCGACGGGCTGAAGGGATTTCCGGAAGCAATTGCAACGTTGTATCTGCAGACCATCGTGCAGACCTGCATTGTGCACCTGATCCGGGCCTCGCTGGCGTTTGCTTCATGGAAGGATCGCAAAGTTATCATGCCGGACATGAAGGAAATCTACCGGGCGGAGGCGGCGGAGGCGGCATTGGAGCGTCTTGATACGTTTGAAACCAAATGGGCCAAACGCTATCCGACGATCGCCGCAACGTGGCGGCGGGCGTGGGACCAGGTGGTTCCGTTGTTCGCATTTCCGCCGGAGATCCGGAACATGATCTACACGACGAATGGGGTGGAAAGTCTGCACCGGAGCCTGCGCAAGATCATCAAGGCCCGCGGCAGTTTCCCGAACGACGACGCCGCCTTGAAGCTTCTGTTCCTGGCAATGAGGAACGCCGGTGTGCGCTGGCGCCGGCCGGTTGCCTGGACGGCGGCGATGGGACAGTTTGCTATCCTGTTTGGCGACCGTTTCGGTCCGCTCAGTCGGCTAGCCGACTGAGCGGACCGAAACGGGGCCACAGCAGCGCTTACACAGACAATCGGACACTCCCCTGTTATTTTGGTGAATTCGCAAAGTAGGCCCACGCGTCGTCCTACAGCAACGCTGCCGTTGTTCGGCTGTTGCCTCCCCAATTCCACCCCCCGTTTGTATACCCGCCCATGAGATACAGAAATTCACGCACAAGGGCGTAATACCAACCGTCGCAACCCCTGACTCACAGGGAGGGGACTAGGAATCGCTGCCGCATTCCGATTCGCTGCTCACGGAATGGCCCGAACGGAGACAGGCGATGGCGGCGGCGGTCAAGATCACCCGGACAGAGCATACGGCGGCTGCTCTGCGTGGGTTTGCGGCGAAGATCACCGATGGCGCGCAGGTGCGGCGTCTGTTGGCCATTGCCCTGATCCTTGAGGGTCATTCGCGGGAGGCGGCGGCGGAGCAATCGGGGATGGACCGGCAAACCCTGCGGGACTGGGTCCACCGTTACAATGGGAAAGGTGTGGCAGGGCTTGTCTCGATACGGCTTGGTGGACGCACGGCTTTGCTGACGCCGGAGCAACTGGCGGAATTGAAGGCCCTGACGGTGAAAGGTCCGGACCCCGAGAAAGACAAAGTGGCGCGCTGGCGCTGCGTCGATCTGCGCGAACAGGTGGCCCGACGGTTTACCGTCACAGTGAGCGAGCGAACCATCGGCAAGTGGCTGCGCCAGATGGGCCTGACGCGTTTGCAGCCACGTCCGTTTCATCCGAAGCACGATGCCGCGGCCCAGGAGGCTTTTAAAAAAACTTCAGCGACCTGGTGAAGGCCGCGCTGCTCGGCAGCACGATCGCCAGCAGCCTGCCAATCGAGATATGGTATCAGGATGAAGCCCGCGTGGGCCAGAAAGGCACCCAGGCCTATGTCTGGGCACCGGTCGGCTGTTGCCCGCTCATGGTGAAGGACAATCGCCACGACTCCGCACATCTGTTCGGCGCCATCTGCCCGGAGCGCGGCGTCGGCGCAGCCATCATCATGCCGGCGGTCAATACCGCGGCGATGAACGAGCATCTCAAGGACATCAGCACGCAGGTGGCCGCCGGCGCGCACGCCGTGTTGGTTCTGGACGGCGCCGGCTGGCATCAGCGAGGCGGCGAGCTGCGTGTGCCGGACAACATTACCTTGCTGCCGCTGCCTCCCTACGCACCGCAATTGAACCCAATGGAGAATGTCTGGGAATCCCTGCGTGGCAACAAATTGTGCGCCGTCGTCTGGGACACTTACGATGCCATTGTCGAGGCATGCCGAAAGGCGTGGGAGTTTCTGGCCAACGACCCAGACCGCATCAGGTCAATCGGTACCCGCGATTGGGCATCGGTCAGTGGTTAGGACGCCTGGACTTCCTACCGATGGTCAAGTGAAAAAATGCGGCGGGGCTGTAACCCCGCCGGGAGACGGCTGCTTGTTGGGATCGTATGGTGACGCGGTGCGGCCCACGAGAGAGATACGGCCGCGCCGCCCGCCCTGACCGAGCCTGGCGTCGTGCTCGCGGCGGTCAAGGACGCTTCGCGCCGGCTTCGCCGGTCGCCTGCGGCGATCCTTGACCGCCGCTGCGCGCGACGCGCATGGATGTCGCAGGCCGGGACGGAGAAACGGCGTTCAGCCGAACTGAGAAACTGAATTGAGCTTCGGGTGCGCCGCGAACGGCGTCGCTTTCACCCGGCCTGAGCGAGGTGCGGATCAAACGGCGTCTGTCGCTGCAGAAGCACGCAAGCCAGGGCAAGCAGCCTGTCCGCGACGCCGCGCAGTGCACGGCCATGCGAGTGGCCGCATTGGCGCAGAGCCGCATACCGAGCCCGAGACCTGGGATCGCGCTGGGCGGCAACCCGTGCCCAATGATAGACCGTATTGCGCAAGCGAACGTGCGCCGCATAGCGCATGACGACAATGCATGACTTGCCGCTGCGCCGGGTGACCGGCGCGGCACCACACAACGTCCGCAGTGCCTGATAGTCGCGGCTGCCAAGCGGCCCGGAGGCTTCGCAGAGCAGTGCCGCGAGGTTGATCCGGCCGATACCGGGCATGGATCTCAGGATCACGACGTCCTGTCGTCGAAGGCAGTCTCCCGGTGCGGCTGCGGTCTCGCCGACGCTCATGCAGGGCTTGTCGAGTTGGCCCTCGGCCTCCCGTAGCTCGCGATTGACAACGCGCAGGTACTATCCGCAGATGCAGAAGCTCACCGATGACCTTGCCGCTCCGTGGTTTCTCGAGCTCTGGACTATCGCCCCCACACCGGCCAAGGCACGCCAGCTACGCAAGCCGACGGTCGCAACTTCCTACTGGGCATCCGTCGGGGCCAACCCGCCGGGGCACATGTCCAAGCGCGGTGCTTCAAGCACGGCTATAAGATGGGTCGCTCCCGGCGGGCCGGCCCGCCTGATTAGGCTATCACATCACCAGCCCTGATCAGGCCCGCTCAAGGGTACAGGTATAAGAGCACTCCCCGTCTTCAAATTGAACTTTGATCGCCTGCCCTTTATCCTGTTCGAATTCGTTAGCGAACAGAGTTTTGAGTGTGAGCATAAGAGGGGTCCACTCCGTGTAGGGTGTAACCGGATATAGCGCGAATTCGCGTGAACAGGACATATTCCCGTCGGCTAGGTGCCGCGTCGATTATCAAGGCGTGGCAACTTGGATCATACCCACCGGCGATCAGCATGTCCAACTCCGTGATCGTCCAACCCACATTCTGGCTGCCAAGGAACTTTTTGCAGGCCGAGTAAATCAGACCATTTCCAGCCAACTTGACGTCTCCAATCTGTCCGGGCGGCGCGCCTCGAGCTTGCCTGCCAGCACCGCCAGCACCGGGTCATGGCGCAGCTTGTCGTGATCGATCAGGTCCTCGTAGCCGAGCGCGATGCCGACGATCCGCTGGCCAACCAGGGTTGCCACTTCGTGCTCGACGAAGGCCGGGTTGCGGGCATCGCGGAAACACCCGGCAAATCGGCGGCTCAACCCGATCACCCGGTCGGTGGCGCCGAGCAGCAGCGCACCGGCGTCCGAGGTCATCATCCCGCCGTCAAACGCGGCCACCACCTCGCGGCCTTCGACGCGTGCAAAACCGAACAGGTCCGCGCTACACTCTGTCTGCATCGGGGAGTTCCTCCGTTCCGCGAAAGCTCTTGTTCACAGAAGAACCTTCGCCAATTCGGAGCCCCGATGCACCTGATTTGCTGAGAAATGCGGGCCTAGCCAAGGAGCATCATGCAATGATGCCCCACCAAACAAAACAAAAAGGGCACCCACCGGATGCCCTTCCTGCCTGTGTCCGAAGCGAACGGATCAGAAATCCATGCCGCCCATTCCGCCCATTCCGCCACCGCCCATTCCACCCATGCCGCCGGGCATCCCGCCACCGCCGCCGGACGACTTCTCCGGCCGCTCCGCCACCATCGCCTCTGTCGTGATCATCAGCGCCGCGATCGAAGCCGCGTGCTGCAGCGCGGAGCGCACGACCTTGGTGGGGTCGATGATGCCGGCCTTCACCAGGTCCTTGAACTCGCCGCTCTGGGCGTCGAAGCCCCAGCTATACTCGTCCTTGTCCAACACCTTGCCTGACACCACCGCGCCGTCTTCGCCGGCGTTCGCGGCGATCTGGCGCAGCGGGGATTGCAGCGCCTTGCGCACCACCTCGATGCCCAGCCGCTGGTCGTCGTTGTCGCCGCGCAGCTTCGCCAGGATGATCGACGCGCGCACCAGCGCGACGCCGCCGCCCGGAACGATGCCTTCCTCGACCGCGGCGCGGGTCGCGTGCAGACCGTCATCGACCCGGTCCTTGCGCTCCTTCACCTCGACCTCGCTGGAACCGCCGACGCGGATCACCGCGACACCGCCGGCCAGCTTCGCCAACCGCTCCTGCAACTTCTCGCGGTCGTAGTCCGAGGTGGTTTCCTCGATCTGCGCACGGATCTGGTTGCAACGAGCCTTGATGTCCTCTTTCTTGCCGGTGCCTTCGACGATCGTGGTGTTTTCCTTCTCGATCAGCACCTTCTTGGCCTTGCCGAGCATGTCCAGCGTGACGTTCTCGAGCTTGATGCCGAGGTCCTCGCTGATCACCTGACCGCCGGTCAGCGTGGCGATATCCTCAAGCATCGCCTTGCGGCGATCGCCGAAGCCGGGCGCTTTCACCGCGGCAACCTTCAGGCCGCCACGCAGCTTGTTGACCACCAGGGTGGCCAGCGCCTCGCCTTCCACGTCTTCAGCGATGATCAGCAGCGGCCGGCCCGACTGCACCACGGCTTCCAGCAGCGGGAGAAGCGGCTGCAGGCCGGACAGCTTCTTTTCATGGAGCAGCACGTAAGGCTGGTCCAGCTCGGCGTTCATCTTCTCGGCATTGGTGATGAAGTAGGGGGACATGTAACCACGATCGAACTGCATGCCCTCGACGACATCCAGCTCGGTCTGGATGCCCTTGGCTTCTTCGACCGTTATCACACCCTCATTGCCGACCTTCTGCATCGCTTCCGAGATCATCTTGCCGATCTCGGTGTCGCCGTTCGCAGCGATGGTGCCGACCTGAGCGGTTTCCGCCGGCGTGGTGATCTTGCGCGAGTGCTTCTGCAGCTCCTCCAGGACGGCGATCACCGCCTTGTCGATGCCGCGCTTGATGTCCATTGGATTGATGCCGGCGGAAACCGCCTTGCCACCCTCCCGGATCATCGACTGTGCCAGCACGATCGCGGTGGTGGTGCCATCGCCGGCAATGTCGTTGGTCTTGGAAGCAACCTCGCGCACCATCTGCGCGCCCATGTTCTCGAACTTGTCGGAGAGCTCGACCTCCTTGGCGACCGTCACGCCGTCCTTGGTGATGCGCGGCGCGCCGTAGCTTTTGTCGAGCACCACGTTGCGGCCCTTGGGACCGAGCGTGACCCTCACCGCGTCGGCGAGCGTATCGACGCCGCGCAGCATCCGCTGCCGTGCGTCACTGCCGAAGCGAATTTCCTTGCTGGCCATGTATATCTCTTCCTCTGGTTACCTGAGTCTTCTCGGGCGCCTGGATCAGGCGGCTTTTTTCTTCACCGCCGGCATGCCCTCGATCACGCCCATGATGTCGGACTCCTTCATGATGACGAGTTCCTCACCCTCGAGCTTCACTTCGCTGCCCGACCATTTGCCGAACAGGATGCGATCGCCGGCCTTCACGTCGAGCGGGACGATGTGGCCTTGCTCGTTGGCGGCGCCAGGGCCGACGGCGATGACTTCGCCCTCCATCGGCTTCTCCTGGGCGGTGTCGGGGATGATGATGCCGCCGGCGGTCTTTTCCTCGGCGTTCAGCCGGCGGACCACGACCCGGTCGTGCAGGGGACGGAATTTCATTGAGTGTTCCTGAGATGTGTGAACGAGCCGTGCCGAGGCTCCGACGCAGCGTCCGGATGCGGCAGAATTTCATCCGGAGGGAGGGCTTAGCACTCTATGGGCAGGAGTGCTAGTGGGGATGTGGGGGTGATGCCCAGGCGATTTTAGGAGCGCCATGGGGTTTCCGGCAATCGGCGGCGGCTGTCGCCTTGAACCGGCCGTCGGGTAGGCGGGAGCGCTGGTCAGGCCAGCGGATTCCGCACGCGGTCGGTCTGGCTGGTGAGCACGCGGCCTGGTCTGCAACCTCGTCCCGGCAGCGGTAGCGTCTCAGTTTAAATCTCAAATGGCTGAAGGGAACAACGGCCCTCGACACCTTTCGGCTGCAGGCGGTGACCCAAACCGACCCCACCATGGACGCGGCTGCTCGGCCGGGGACGCAGAGCCACCCCGGGGGCGCATAGTCACTTTCGGTCATTTCGCCAACGCCAAGGGAGCCTTTGCAGGCCCGGAAGTCGAGCCTGCAAAGGCGGGAGGGTCTGTTAGCCAGCGCCGGATAAACCGGATTATCGGGTGCTAATCTGGCAGCCTCCGGCCCGGTTGGCATCAGCTTTCCCAGAGCGCGCGCTTCATCGAAAACGAGCGGCGATTTTGAGGCTGCGCACCCGACCCGCACAGCGGTGACGCCAAGCGGCAGCAGTTGAATTGTTACTTACCAATCCTGCACGACCAACTCTGTCTCGGGTAGTCCGGCTACCTCCCACGCTTCTCGCCCGCCGCGATACCAGACCACGTTCGTGTAACCGAGCGCGACCAGGCGCAGCGTCAAATTGCGCCCGTCATACCGTTCGGAGTTCCATCCAACCACCACGATTGACTTGCTGAGATCATCGCCCGTCAGTTCCGCCATCTTGCTCCGTAGTCGGTCCTGGAGGCCATCGGTGACGGTGCCGGCGACGCCCCCGTTCTTCAGACCGACAGCGCCGGGGAGAGAGCGGCCCCAGAAATTCAGTAACGCATCGATGATGACCGGCTTGCGTTCCTTGATAAACCGTGGAAGGTCACCAGTGCGGATGGTCGCCGCCCCCGGTACGGTCAACGGAGTGTACCCAGCCGTTTCGGCATGTAGATCAGCAACGGAGGACACACCGAAGTCCGTGTCTTCGTCCGCATGGTCGCGTAACCCCGCAAGGCGCAAGCCATCCTGAAACGCCTTGATCTGGTTGTCCTGGACCGTATTGCCCGGGTTCACAGGCGTTTCGCTGCGGACCGTATCGAACGGCCAGAGTCGCTTTGCCTCGGTCAGTGCTCGGTATGCTTGATCCATGTGCCCCAGTCGCGCATGCGCGGCGGCAATGGCCGAATAGGTCCAATGCCGGCCCTGCGGACTCGCTTCGGGATGGAGAGCCAACGATTTCTCAGAGAAGATGATCGCGTCCTGGTCGCGCCCAAGCATCAACGAGGCATACCCCATGCGGCGATAGAAGTTGAACAAGTACCGGACTACGAGGACTCAGTCGCAGCAATTTCTGGTTCAGCGCGATCTCTTCAGCGGCCTCGCCGGTGTAAGTCTTGCAAAGCCCAAGCAGAATGTGTCCCGTCTGGCTATTGGGAAACATCTCGATAAACTGCTGCGCGGCGGCGATCGCATCCGACCAACGCTCCTGTGTCCGCAGCAGATAGCCCTCGGCCCTGGGCGTGTCCTCGGACAGCGGGGAGATCGCGAGCGCCCGCGCCGTCAGTGTTTCCGCGCGTTGCCTCGCTTCGGTGCTCGTCCAATGACCGACCTGCATATATTGTTCGTTCAACATTTGGGCGGCCCCGGCCATGGCGAGAGCTAAGTCCGTATCCAGCAATAGGGCCTATTCGTAGAAAGCGAGTGCGTCCGCGATCCGTTCCGGTGTCGGTGGTTGATAACTCAGTGCCCTTGCGCGCAAAATGAGGTCGAACGCATCGGGGTTGGCTGGTCGTTCACGTTGACTGCGCGCGCGTTCGATATCGACGATGCCGATGCTCAGCGCACTCTGCATCCGCGCGACAATGTCCTGCTGTCCGTCCGCGAGGTCTTTGAGATCCTCATCGAACCGGTCCGACCAGAGGTGTTGCCCGGTTTCGGCGGCGATTAACTGGGCGTTCACCCGCAATCCATCAAGCGACGCCACGGCTTTATTGTGGCAGCCGAGCCGAACGCCGGCATCAGGGCCGGCCAATTCGTTTCCGTACCGGCAAATCCTTAACAAATCCGAAATCACCCGGGCGGCACAACCCGGTGCCCTCAGCTATGCTCTGGACCTGACCGAAGGGCAGCCGCCCGGCATTGCCTGCGCTGCGCCTAGATCGGCACGAGCATCGGGCGCACCCTGGCGCTCGCTCCCGACCGGTTGTCTGATCTGTATTACACGCTGCTGCTGAAGGACGCCGGCTGCAGCAGCAACGCCGCCCGTCTGTGGCAGCTCTACGGCGGCGACGAACGCATCATCAAGCACAACTACAAGACCGTCAATTCACCTACGCCCTGATCTTCGTCGATGTGGACGTTGTGGATCCAGTTGCGTGCTCTGGGCGAAAGACGCAATTCAACCCCGGCCAGTCGAGTGAAAAGGAGATATTGCCGCAGTGGCATTTGCCGTTGATCAGCATGGGGTGATCCCCTCGCTTCATGTTGGTTGCCTGACCAGCAGGCCTCCGCAGCCACCTTAGCGCATCCGAATTGCACCTGCGCCGCCGCTGCCGCACCTTGAGGACGCGTCCAGGAGGATTCCATGCAGGCGGTAGAGGCTGGCCTTAGAAACGGGGAATTTTTCCTTGAGTATATGCCTATTGTCGAATTGGACACGGGTCGATGCGTGGGGGCCGAAGCGCTCAGCCGATGGCGCAAGCCATCAGGCATCGCCTATCCCGCCGAATTTCTGCCGGTCATCGAAGCTACGCATCTTTATGGATATCTTACCCACTGGGTGCTCGAAACGGTCGCCAACGACTTTTTGGGTTGGCTGAAGGACCACGACGCCTTCATCAGCTTCAACGTCCCGCCAGAGATCATCGGCCGTGGCGGACTTCTTTATCTCGCAGAGAGGACCGGGCTGCTCGAGGTAAAGCACCGGATCGTAATCGAGATTACCGAGCGGGGGGTGCCGGATCGGCTGGGCGTCGAGGCTCTCAATCATGCCGCTGGTGCGGGGATACGCTTCGCTCTGGACGACGTGGGCGCCGCCGCCAATGGCATCGTGCTCTCCCGTTGCAACGTGGAGATGATCAAGATCGACCGGGACCTGGTAGCGCAAATGCGCCCCGGCGAGCCGCTAAAGGGCACGCTGGCGAGCATCGCTTCCCTGGCGAGGTCACACAAGCTATCTGTGGTCGCGGAAGGCGTGGAGTCCGCCGACCAGGCCCACGTTCTGAAATACGCGGGCATTCCGCTGGCGCAGGGATTCTATTTCTCCCATCCATTGCCAGCGGACGCGTTCAAAGCCTATTTCATTTCACGCGCCTGATCGATCAACGACTCCGTTGCCGATGTGCTCCGGGGTAGATACGTCAGGGCTGAATGTTTAAGCAGTTGGTGCCGTGCCCTTCAGTCGGATGCAATATTCAAACAGACCGTGTGAAAACGCTCCGCGCGGGTGCGCGAGCGTCAACCGACGCGCCAGCCGCCCTCGAGCGGTGCTCCGCGGTCGATCCTCCCGGCCTTGCGTAAGCGCGCGCAAGACTTTCCGCACCGTCACATTCGCCCAAACGGCGCCGCAAGACGCTCGATGCCGGGCTTTTCAGCCCGGTATCGCCTGCACCGCCGCCATCAACTCGGTGAAGCCCACGAGATTGAGCACCCGCCTGAGATTGTAGGCGAGCCCCGTCAGGCTGAACTCGCCACGGACCTTCTCCAGCCCTCGCATCAGAAACGCACCCTGATACATCCATTGTTCAATCGTACCGAACGGGTGCTCCACCGTCTCGCGGCGCCGATCGAGGATGCCCGGGCGCACCAACCGAGCCTGGACCCGGTCCAACACGGCTTCGTTCTCCATGCGGGATACCGAGCGAAACTAATTCCCCGTGCATCGCGACTGCAGCGGACAGTCTCGGCAGGCAGCGCGATTGGCGTAGTTCGTGACCCTCCACGATCAGCTTGTGCTTGGTGTCAACCGCAACCTGCACGTTGTAGCCAACCGCAACATGCGTGTGGGCTGCCATCGCCCGGCTGTCGGGGTCGGTCAGCGAGATCTGATTCTCTCCCGTCCGATCCAGCTCTGCCAGCATCCCTTGGCATCGTTCGCCTCGCTCGCGAATCGCGGCGATCTTCCAATCCGGCAGGGCTGACCAGATGCTGGTTTTGTGGTATAATCCAAACGCTATGTCCGAGAACCTGCAAGATGACCCTGTGTTGACCCGCTTCCACGCCGCCGTGACGGAAATCTACGGCGATCGTGTGGAACGCGTCGTGCTGTTCGGCTCGCGTGCGCGCGGCGATGCGAGGCCGGATTCAGATTACGACATTGCGGTTTTCATCAAGGACGCGGGCACGGTCACCGATGAGAGCGCACGTCTTGCCGCCGTCAGCACCGATATTCTTTTCGACACGGGCGCGGTGATTTCCGCCACGCCGTTCCCCGCCGGAGCTTACCGCGAGCGCACCGGCTTTATGCACGAGTTGCGCAAGGATGGCCTCGATCTATGAAGGCCGAAACCGCCGGCATGCTTACATTTTCGAGCAGACCGGCAAGATCGCCAAAACGCATCGCGGCGTGCGCCGTGCCGGGCCGAGGAAACGGTCCCGGTTCCTCCCATACTCAGGTGCTTCGTCGCCGAGCGATGACAAGACCAACCAGCGCTGAGCACACCAGCGCCAACGCCCCCGGCTCCGGCACGAGTTGAGCCGTCCCCGTGCTGCCGCCGTCCGCGCCCACCACGTTCAACACCGTCAGCGGGTCGAGTCGGAACACCTGGAAAGTGCTCGCGGGCGAGTTCAGGAACTCCTCCCAGTCCACGGTGAAACCCGGTCGCACGAAGAAGGCGGCCTCGGAGGCGACCGGCTGGAACGTCGTGACGTAGTGGGCATTTCGCGTTCCCGTCGGACTTACCCCCAGCGAGGCGGACAGCAGGCTGCCGGTCGCCAGCACGACGTCGTTCGCCACTCCGCCGGGGTTGCTGAAGCCGATGCCTGCGAAGTTGTTTACGACACCGCCGTCGTCGTGACCGACGTCGGCGACGAGCTGCATCCTTCCTAAATTGGGTGAATTGGTACAAAATGGTCCGTCCTCGCGTCCGCCCGACATGCCCTAATCCGAAAGGGGGAACCCGGTTGGTGAGCGTAGATGCAGCCCCGGGCGTGCCCGCGTTCCGGTTCGGCGGTTTTCGCCTGGATCGGCGCGGCGGCGGCTTGGCCCGGTGGCACGACACCGAGCCGGCCGAACCGGTCGCGCTCGGGTCGCGCGCGCTTGACCTGCTGACCGTCCTGGTGGAGCGGCGGGGCGAACTGGTGACGAAACAGGCCCTGATGGAGGCCGTCTGGCCGGGAATCGCGGTTGAGGACTCCAATCTGGCGGTGCAAATTTCCGCGCTGCGCCGCATCCTGGACGAGGGCCGCGCCGAGGGAAGCGTCATCCAGACGGTCATTGGGCGCGGCTATCGGTTTCTGGCCCCCGGTCGAGACGGAATCCGAAATGCCTCCCGTGGATTCCGGGGCGGCATCGCCGGAATCCGCCAAAGGGTCCGGGACCGATCCGGGGTTCTCCCCCGCCATGCCGGGGCCGGTGGCACCGGTTGGACCGGCCCGCTCGGCGCCACGGCATTCGCTTCAGTTGGTGCTGGCCGCCGCGATGGTTCTGGGCGGCGTCCTGAGCGCGCCGACGGTGTGGCGGGCGGCAGGCATTCGCTGGACCGCCCCGGTCGGGGCGCCGCGCCTGTCCCTTGTGGTGCTGCCGTTTCAGAACCTCAGCGGCGATCCGGGCCAGGACTATCTGGCGGATGGCATCACCGACAACCTGACCACCGATCTGTCGCATGTCGGAGAAGCTTTCGTGATCGCCCGGGAGTCCGCCTATACCTACAAGGGCAAGGCCACGGATGTCCGGCAGCTCGGCCGTGAACTTGGCGTGCGGTATGTGCTGGAGGGCAGCATAGGAAAGGTCGGCACCGTATTCCCCGGCCGCATCGTTCGTGCGGGGTAAATCAGGAAGACGGCCAGGGAAGGAGACAACCATGACCATCTACACTGGCCCGGTGTTCGAAATGGCTCGCGACCAGTTCCAGGTGATCGCCGATTACCTGGAGATCGCCGCCGACGAGCGGGACCGGCTGCTGTATCCCAAGCGCGCGGTCACCGTGGCCTGCCCGATCCACCGGGAGGACGGACAGACAGCCGTGTTCCACGGCTATCGCGTGCAGCACCACTTGACGCTCGGCCCCACCAAGGGTGGCACGCGCTATTCCCCCACGCTCGAAATGGGCGAGGTGGCGGCGCTGGCGATCTGGATGAGCTGGAAATGCGCACTTGTTGGCCTGCCGTATGGCGGGGCGAAAGGCGGCGTGGCGTGCGACCCCTATGTGCTGACCCGGCATGAACTGGAATCGGTGTCGCGCCGCTACATGCAGGAGATGATCCCGTTCGTCGGCCCGCATACTGACGTGATGGCTCCCGACATGGGGACCAACGAGCAGGTGATGGCGTGGTTCATGGACACCTATTCCATGTACCAGGGCCGGACGGTCACCGAGATCGTCACCGGCAAGCCGGTCGCATCCGGCGGCACCGAGGGCCGGCGGGAGGCGACGGGCCGCGGCGTCGGCTATCTGGTCGATCGCGCGCTGGCGCGCATCGGCATCCAACCGGTCGGGGCGACGGCAATCGTGCAGGGGTTCGGCAATGTCGGTAGCATCGCGGCGCAATCACTGGCCGAGCGCGGCATCAAGGTGCTCGGCGCGTCCGACCACACGGCCTGCTATTTCGACCCGAAGGGGCTTGATGTCGCCGCCATGCTGCGCCACACCGCCGCGAAGGGCGTGTTGGCGGGTTTTTCAAACCAGTTGGCGTTCGATCCGGCCGCGCTGCTGGCGCAACCCTGCGACGTGCTGGTGCCGGCGGCGATGGAGCGAGTGATCGATGCCGGAATGGCCGGCAGGCTGCAATGCCGCGTGCTGGCCGAGGGCGCCAACGGCCCGACCACCCCGGATGCCGACGAGGTGCTGAACCAGCGGCCGGAGATCTTCGTCATCCCGGATATCCTGTGCAACGCAGGCGGCGTGGTGGTCAGCTACTTCGAGTGGGTTCAGGACCTTCAGCAGTTCTTCTGGGACGAGGCGGAGGTGATGAGCAAGCTGTATCACGTGCTGGATCGGGCCTTTGCCGCGGTAATGGCCCGGGTAGAGCGGGATGCGGTGCCGCACCGCACCGCCGCCATGGCGATCGGCGTGCAGAAGGTGCGCAGCGCCAAGCAGGTGCGCGGGCTGTTCCCGTAACACCAGCGGCGAGACCGCTCCCCCTCCCCCCTCCTGCAAGGGGAGAGGGAACTCCGGGTTGGACCGGTCGATCTCAATTGGCGCGCTGCACCAGCTCGATCTTGTAGCCGTCCGGATCCTCGACGAACGCAATCACCGTGGTGCCGAATTTCACCGGCCCTGCCTCACGCGTGACCTTGCCGCCGCCGTGACGCACCTTCTCGCACGTCGCAGCCACGTCGGGCACGCCGACCGCGAGGTGGCCGAAGGCGTCGCCCAGTTGGTAGTGATCGACACCATAATTGTAGGTCAGCTCGATCTCGGCGCCGCTCCGTCTTCGTAGCCGACGAACACCAGCGTGTATTTTCCGTCCGGCACATCGCGCCGGCGCAGTTCCTTCATGTCGAGCAGCTTTGTGTAAAAATCCACGCTGCGCTGCAGATTGCCGACGCGCAGCATGGTGTGGAGGAATTGGCTCATGCGGGATCTCCTGGTTTGACAGTGCCGTCGGGATCGAGACCTAGCAGGAATAGCCCCGCCGCGTCAGCCGCGGCCAGGGTCGCCCGGCGCTCGACCAGGATAGTGCTGCCGGCAATGAAGGCGATGCCGCGCAGCCCGGCCGCGGCAGCGCCGCGCACCGTTTCCTGCCCGATCGTCGGCAGATCGGCGCGCCGGTCCTGGCCGGGCTTGATCAGCTTGACCAGCACGCCGCCCGGGCCGGGCCGGGCCAGCGGCCCGCAGCGGGCCAGCATCGCGTCGGTGCCCTCGGCCGCCTCGACCGCCAAGACCATTCCCTGTTGCACGACGCAGCCCTGGCCGACATCCACTGCACCCAGCGTGCGGGCCACCGCGGTGCCGCGGGCGATATCCGCCATCGCCAGTGCGTCGGGCGCGGCGCGCGACAGCAGCCCGGATGGGGCCAGCGCCTCCCGCAGGATCTCATGTGCGCCGATGACCCGGAAGCCTTCCTCGCCGAACACCCGGATCACCGCCGCCAGCAGCCCGTCATCCCCGGCGAAGGCGGCGCGGCCGATCCGGGCAAGGATCCGCGCGCCCTCCACATCCGGGCGCAGGTCATACAGCGATGGCCGGCGCACCGGCCCGACCAGCACGAGGTCGCGGCATTCATGCGTGCGCAAGGCCGCCAAAATGCGCCCGGCGGCCAGGATCCGGATGAATTGGTGCGGGTATGGCGCCAGCACGTCGCGATCGGCGAAACCGTCCAGCCCGACCAGGAACACGCGGCGGCCGGACGCACGCGCAGCCGCGGCGACCCGTCCGGGCAGCGGTCCCCCGCCGGCAACGATGCCCAATGCCGGACGCGTCTCTGCGTTCATGCCATCCCTTCCCGCCCCCACCGAGCGAGACTTTTTCCCCGATCGGCCGTGCGCCGCAATGGGATCAAACCTAACGCTTCCATGCCGTGTCATTGCGAGGGTTGCGCAAAGTGCGGCCCGGCCGCGGGCCGGTCGCCGCCGCCGGACAGTGTTTGGCGGTAACGGATGAGACGATGACATGTCCGATGGGAAGCGCCCAGGGAACACGACGGATGGCGTATTCTGTGTCGCCTGCGCGCCGGACGAAACAAAACGATTACCACAAACCCTACGATTGGGGTTGCTCTCAAGGTTTCAACACGGAGGACGGGCGAGGGCCACGGGGCGCCACGGAGGTTGTCTCAGACCACGAAGCGGCGGAGAGCGTCGATCAGGCGGGACGCGTTGAAGTTGAGGATCAGGCCGATCCTGATGCCGCTCATTTGCAAACAAAATCAATGTCTGCCCGAAAGCCTTCGGCGATCTGTGCTCCCTTGTATGTCACCAGGATACCAACTTGCCGCTCGACTCCAAGACCGGCCTGATGGGGCTCGTAACACAAACATTGCCCATAGACCGATTCCAGCAGGCCTTGCCCGGTATTGCGATGGACTTCGATCACCAGAGCAATGATCCGCTCGGTCAAGCTGGAAGCGAGAAGCATGAAGTGAACTCCGTGGCCCTCTGTGGCCCTCGCCCTTGCTCCGTGTTAAAAGTGGACATAGCGTAAGCGCACCGACGCATTGGCCAAGACTGGCGAACGGAACGGTCGGAATCCCGTGTTTCCGTGCCGGCACGCGCTCGCACCGCAACCAGGGCAGCGACGCCGGCGCCTATCCCCCGGGGGCGGATCCAACGAGGGCACGATATGGCCTGTCATCGCCGGTTGATCTATTCCCGGCAGCATGCCGCTCCGGCCGAAGGAACCCGCCCCTATGACGACGATTCGCTGGCAGCCCGATCGCGTGACGTTGCCGCCGCCCTGGCCGGTGCCGCCGCTCGCCGCCGCCATGGCGCGTGGGCTGATGGGCCGGTGCCCGGCTTGCGGGCAGACGCACCTGTTCAACGGCTTCCTCAAGGTCGTGCCGGTCTGCCGCAATTGCACCGCGCCGCTCGGGCTCGCCCGCGCCGATGATGCCCCGCCCTATTTCGTCATTCTGATCACTGGCCATCTGGTCGTTCCGCCGCTGCTGATCATGCAGAAGCTCAGCAACCCGCCGAGCTGGGAACTGGCGGCGATCTTCCTGCCGCTGACGCTTGTGCTTGCGCTGGCGCTGCTGCGTCCGGTCAAGGGCGCTGTCCTCGGCGCCATGCTGACCCTGGGTTTGCTGCAACCCGGACCGGCACTTGAATGAACGACGGATGGCCGGCGTCCCCGATGCGCGGCTGGTCGCGCGTGGAACTGGATGGCGAGCCGCTGACCCGGCTGTCCCCGTTGCTGGAGGCGGACCGTGCGCAGGCTGTGGCCGATCTGGCGTCGGACAACCGGTTCGTCCCACTGAGCAGCCGGCAAGGACCGGTGCAGGGGCCGTTCGTGCTGCATCTGTCGGTGCAGGAGGGCCGGCTGGTGTTCGACATCCGGCGCGCCGACGACTCGAAGCTGACCGCGGTGGGCCTGGCACTGGGGCCGTTCCGCGGGCTGATGAAAGACTACCGCCTGCTGGTGGACAGCTACGCCAAGGCGGTGCAGGAAGGCCGCGAGGCGCGTATCCAGGCGATCGACATGGGGCGGCGCGGTCTGCACAACGAGGGCGCCGGCCTGCTGATGCAGCGGCTGGCGGGGAAGATCGACATCGACCTGGACACCGCGCGGCGGCTGTTCACGCTGCTCTGCGTGCTGCACCAGCGGGTCTGAGGGTTGCTCCGATGAAGATCGACGGTGTTGCCTGGCGGACGATCTGGGTGGATGCGGACGGCTGGTCGGTGTGCGTGATCGATCAGACGAAACTGCCGTGGGCCACGGAGGTGGTGCGGCTGACCACGCTGGAGCAGGGCGGCGCACGCGATCCGCGCGATGCAGGTGCGCGGCGCCCCATTGATCGGCGCCACCGCGGCATATGGGCTGTGCCTGGCACTGCGCGCGGATGCGTCAACCGAGGCGATGGAGCACGCCGTCGCTGTTCTGGCCGGCACCCGACCGACCGCGGTGAACCTGCGCTGGGCGCTGGACCGGATGCTGACCCGGCTGCGCAACACCGCCGTGGCTGAGCGTGTGGCGGTCGCGTATGCCGAAGCCGGCGCCATCGCCGAGGAGGATGTGGCGCAGAACCGGGCGATCGGCCAGCACGGGCTGCCGCTGATCGAGGCGGTGGCACGCCGCAAACCGGCCTCGCGGGTACACCTGCTGACGCATTGCAATGCGGGCTGGCTGGCGACCGTCGATTGGGGCACCGCGCTGGCGCCGATCTATGCCGCGCATGATGCGCGGGATCCCGCTGCACGTCTGGGTCGATGAGACGCGGCCGCGCAACCAGGGCGCCGCGCTGACCGCGTTCGAGCTGGGCAGGCATGGCGTGGCGCACACCGTGATCGCCGACAATGCCGGCGGGCATCTGATGCAGCGGGGCGAGGTGGATTTGGTGATCGTCGGCGCCGACCGGGTGACCCGCACGGGCGATGCAGCCAACAAGATCGGCACCTATCTGAAGGCGCTGGCGGCGCATGACAATGACGTGCCGTTCTGGGTCGCGGTGCCGTCCACCACGATCGACTGGACGGTGTCGGACGGGATTTCCGAAATCCCGATCGAGGAACGCAGCGCGGCCGAAGTAACCGATGTGACCGGCCGCGCCCCGGACGGGTCGGTGACGACGGTTCGCGTGGCGCCGGCCGATAGTCCGGCGGCGAATCCGGCTTTCGACGTGACGCCGGCCCGGCTGGTGAGCGGCCTGATCACCGAGCGCGGACGCTGCGACGCCAGCGCCGAGGGGCTGCTGTCGCTGTTTCCGGAACGGCGGTGAACGCCGCTTATTGTAAACGAAACCATTCGGACGTGGCTGCCGTGAATTCACCTCGCAGCGCGAAAGAGGTGGATGGCGCCGTGCTTGCTGCCTGCTGGCTTTGTCCGCGTGCGCCGCGCCGCGCCCGCGACGCCCATGACCCGCCGTTCGCAACCGTTCCGTACGAGCCGATCTCCCGCGAGTCCGTGGTGGCCATCGCGTTGCGGGAATGGCGGCTGTTCGGGCAGCCGGTGGATGACGATCCGCCGGGCACCCGGCCGCGCCCGTTGCCGGACCAGAAGCCGGAGCGCATGGCCGGACTGTGGCAACGGGTCGGCGAGTACTGGTGGCTCGGACTGAACGCCGGCGATCCCGATTCGGCCTGGACCGGCAAGCATGATGCCGAGGGTCACGTCTTTCCGGCCGATCAGGACGCCAGCTACGCCTGGTCGGCCGCTTTCATTTCCTATGTAATGCGCATTGCCGGTGCCGGGCCACGGTTTCCGTACTCGGCGGCGCACGCCACCTATATCGATGCCGCGAAGCAGATGGCGACGGGCCAGGTCTCCGGCTGGCTGGTCTATGCCGAGCGGCCGACCGCCTACGCGCCGCTGCCTGGCGACCTGATCTGCGAGGCACGCGGCAGCGCCGGGGCGCTGACCTACGACGACCTCCCGGTGCCGCACTTTCCGGCGCATTGCGCGATTGTGGTCGATGCGGCTCCGGGCCAGATATCGGTGATCGGCGGCAACGTGGATGACGCGGTGACGCTGACGCACGTGCCGGTTACCGCAGATGGCAAGCTGGCCTCGCCGGACGGACAGGTGCTGGATACGCGCTATTCGTGGATGGTGGTGCTGCGATTGCTGGTCGCGACGCCGATTTCGTGACGCAGGTTACGATTTGTACGGCAGCACGCTGATCTCGCCGTTCCGTTCCAGCAGCGCCTGCTCGACCGCGTCGAGGCTGTGCAGGTGCGCGTGCCGGATCGCCTCGTCCAGATCGTAATGACTGACGCCGGTTTTTCGCATCGCCGTCTTGTCGGGCTGGCCGTTGCGGGCAAGTACGGTCGCCTGGCCCTTCAGCACCCACCCGACCAGGTCGCGGCTTTGCGCGAGGTGAATGGCGGCCCAGTAGGTTCCGACGATCCCCGCCGTGGCCGCCAGGGTGGGGAAATACGGCGACCCCTGGGTCAGCGCACGGCTCAGGCTGGAGCCGACCAGGATCGCCAGCATGATGTCCAGCGAGGTCTGCCGGCCGAGCGCGCGCAATCCAGCCAGCCGCACCAGGGCCAGCCCGTAGAAGAAGGTCAGCACCCCCCGCACGGTCATCTGCCACCAGGTGATGTCGCCATGATCGGGGCCGATCAGGACGTAGATGCCATGCATGCCGGTGCTCCCTGCCTATCGGACCATTCCGCTATGCCTCCTGCCGGCCCGCTGCAACATGCCGCGGTATCAGCGTCTGTAGGTGTCGCCGTTCTCGTCGTTGCGGGATGCCTGCTGCTGCATTTCTTCCTGCCGCCGGCGCTCCTCGACCTTGGCGTGGTGATGACCCACAGCATATTCGGCGATGCCGCCCAGCACGGCGTGGTGACCGGCGAGATGGCCGGCACCGGCGCCCAGCAACGCATCGGATGCGCAGCCGGCAGCCGAGGCGGTTCCAGCGGAAGCCGCCAGCAGCAGTGCTGCGACAGCGATGAGAGTCTTCATGGCTTTACCTGTGTCGTTCGCAAAAACGGACACAACGTCCGTGTCTGAGGCGAAGTTCCCAGCGGGGCGGAACGTGCTTATCCGGCGCGTCTTGCCGCTTCAGCCAGGCGGCAGGGCCGCACGGGTCGGCCGACCAAGAATCTGTGGCGTTGTATTCGCGTGCCTGTGCAACGTGCCGGCACAATGAAGCAAGCTCAAAAGCGATCAGAACGCCCGTGCCTGAATCGAAGCCCCCGCACCGCCGGCCCGGCGAGGTGCGCATCGGCATCTCCGGCTGGAACTATCCGCCCTGGCGCGGCGTGTTCTACCCGCCCGGCCTGCCGCACGCGAAGGAACTAGACTTCGCCGCCAGCCGGTTCCGCAGCATCGAGATCAATGGTACCTTCTACAGCCTGCAGCGGCCGGAATACTTTGCCGACTGGGCGGCGCGCACCCCGGCCGATTTCGTGTTCTCGGTGAAAGCGCCGCGCTACATCACCCACATGCTGAAACTGCGCAACGCCGAGGTGCCGCTGGCGAACTTCCTCGCTTCCGGCCTGTTGCGTCTGGGACCGAAGCTCGGGCCGGTGCTGTGGCAGTTCCCGCCGAACTTCACGTTCCACCCGGAACGGATCGAGCCGTTCCTGTGCGCCCTGCCGCACGACACCGTGTCCGCCGCCGCTCTGGCGCGCGACCATGATGCGCGGCTGAACGGGCGCGCCTGCACCAAGGCGGACGCGCGGCGCCCCATGCGGCACGCCTTCGAATCCGCCACGAGAGCTTTCGCACGCCGGCGTTCATCGACCTGCTGCGCCGCTACGACGTTGCGCTGGTCTGCGCCGACACCGTCGCGTGGCCGCGCCTGATGGATGTCACGTCGGATTTCATTTACTGCCGCCTGCACGGTTCCGAGGAACTTTACGCCAGCGGCTACGACGATGCCGCTTTGGATACGTGGGCGGTGCGCGTGGCCGCGTGGGCGCGTGGAACCGAACCGGCGGATGCCGAACGCATCGGCGGACCGGCGCGGCGCCGCCTGCGCGACGTGTTCGTGTACTTTGACAACGACATGAAAGTGCGCGCGCCAACCGATGCGGCCGGGCTGGTTGAGCGCGTAACGAAGCTGCTGAACGGCGCCGCGCCCGATTGAGCGGACCTGCACACCGGGGCTTTGTAGGGCGGAAAAGCGCAGCGCATTCCGCCGAACGAGCTGCGGAATGCGCTGCGCTTTTCCGCCCACGCGGTCACGGGCGCCCCAGCGCGCGCCCGAACACCGGCTCAACCTGGCGCAATTCCTCCAGCGGGATGTGGCAGAAGATCAGGTGCCCGTCCCCGGCCTCCCGCGCCGGCGGCGGAACGTCGTCGCACACCGGCCCAAGCTTGCGCGGGCAGCGGCCGGCGAAGCGGCAGCCGGGCGGCGGGTCGAGCGGGCTGGGATTTCGCCCTCCAGCCGGATGCGCTTGCCCGCCGCATCGCCGGGTCCGGCAGCGGCACCGCGGACAGCAACGCCTCGGTGTAGGGATGATACGGCGGCTCGAACAGCGCGCGCACCGGCCCGCATTCCATCACCCGGCCGAGATACATCACCACCACCTCGTCGGCGAGGTAGCGCACCAGGACAAGGTCATGGCTGATGAAGACCATCGTGGTGCCCTGTTCGGCCTGGATGCCCAGCAGCAGGTTGATCACCGCCGCCTGCACCGACACGTCCAGCGCCGATACCGGCTCATCGGCGACCAGCAGCTCGGGGTTGCCGGCGAAGGCGCGGGCGATGGCGATGCGCTGCTTCTGCCCGCCGGACAGCTGGCGCGGCAGCGCAGTGCCGCACGCCCGGCGGCAGCCGCACCATCTCCAGCAAGCCCGCACGTGCGCAGCCACTCGGAGCGCCGCCGTGGCGATGCCGAACTTGCGCAGCGCGCGGGCCAGCGGCCAGCCGACCGGGTGCGACGGGTTGAGCGTGCCGTCCGGGTTCTGGAACACCATCTGCATCGCGGCGACCTGGCCGGATCGCGGCGGCGCACCGGCGGCCGCCGATCTCGTCGCCCCTGCAACGCAGGCTGCCGCCGGTCGCGCGATCCAGCCCGGCCAGGATGCGCGAAGGTGGACTTGCCGGAGCCCGATTCGCCGACGATCGCCAGCACCCGGCCGCGCTGCGCCGTCAGATCGAAGCTGGTCATTGGCAAGCAGTCGCCGCGGCCGAGATTGGAACACCCGGCTCAGCTCGTGCGCCTCCATCACCGCTCGCCGCGGCGCCTGGCGCGGCGAGCAACGCCGCGGGCTTCGCCATCGGCGGCAGCTCGACCAGCGCGCGCAGCGCACCAGATGCTCCGCGTCGGCGCCAGCAGCGGGACGGGCGGCTCGCACATGCCCGCCCGGCATGCGCGCAACGGGGCGAAGCCGCAGCCGCGGCGCGCGGCCGGCGGGCTGGCACGACGCCGGGGATCGGCACCAGCGGCGCGCTGCGCTTGTCGGCGCCGGGACGCGGCAGCGAGGCGATCAGGCCGCGCGTATAGGGATGCCGCGGCGTGCCGAACAGCGCCGCGGCCGGCGCGTCCTCGACCAGCTTGCCGGCATACATCACGCCAATCCGCTCGCAGACCTGCGCGATCACGCCGAGATTGTGCGAGACATAAAACAGCGCCGTGCGGTATTTTCGTCGCAGCTCATTGATCAGGTCGAGCACCGCGGCCTCCACGGTGACATCCAGGCCGGTGGTCGGCTCGTCCAGCAGCAGCAGCGCAGGGTTGGCGAGCAGCGCCATCGCGATCACCACGCGCTGCTTCTGCCCGCCGGAGAGCTGGTGCGGATAGCGGCGCATGACGATTCCGCGTCCGGCAGATGCACGTCGGCGAGCACGCGCGTGGCACGGCTCGCGCGCATCCGCGGGCCGGCGCCGGCATGCAGCTGGCACTTCCATGAGCTGCCGGCCGACCGTCAGCGACGGATTCAGCGCGGTCGAGGGTTCCTGATAGACGATCGCGATGCGCGAGCCGCGGATGCGGCGCAGTTCCGGCTCGGCATTCGACGAGGTCGCGGCCCTCGAACATGATCTGCCCGCCGGCGATGGCGCCGTTGCGGCCGAGGTAGCCCATGATCGCCATCAGCAGCGTCGATTTGCCGCAGCCGGATTCGCCGACCAGGCCAAAGCTTTCGCCGGGTTCGATGTCGAGTGAGAAGTCCGGGATCGCCGCGACGGCCGGCGCGCGGTGCGGTACTCGACGCGCAGGTCGCGGATCGAGAGCAGGCGCGGCATCAGTCCGGCCTCGACAGTTCGGTGAGCCCGTCGGCCAGCAGGTTGAACCCGAGCATCAGGGAAACCAGCGCGAACGCCGGATACAGCGCCATGTGCGGATACACCGTGATCATCGAGGTGGCCTGCTTGACCATGCCGCCCCAGTCGGGGGTGGGCGGCGGCAGGCCGAGGCCGAGGAAGCCGAGCGTGCCGATGGTGATGGTGACGTAGCCGAGCCGCAGGCAGAAATCGGTGATCAGCGGGCCGCGGCAATTCGGCAGCAGCTCGACCAGCATGATGTACAGATCGCTTTCGCGGCGCAGATAGGCCGCGGCGACGAAGTCCTGGTGCATCAGCGACAGCACCAGCCCGCGCACGATGCGCGCGATGCCGGGCGCGGAGGCCAGCACCGCCGCCACCACGATGTTCAGCGCGGATGGGCCGATATTGGCGATCAGGATGACGTAGAGCACGACGACGGGAAACGACAGGATCACGTCCGAGGCACGGCTGACCGCGACATCGACCCAGCCGCGATAATAGCCGGCGAGCAGGCCCATCGCGCAGCCCACGGTATAGGCGGCGAGCACGGCGATCGGCGCCACCGCCAGCACCGTGCGCGCGCCCCAGATGATGCGCGACAGCAGGTCGCGGCCAAGCGGATCGACGCCGAGCAGGTGCCTCGCGCTCGATCCGGGATGGGCCATCGCCAGGTAGTCCTGCGCGTTCGGCGATCGCAGCGGCAGCAACGGCGCAAGCAGCGCGAGCACCACCCAGAACAGCACGAGCGTCAGCCCGACCATCGCCACCGGCGAGCTGCGGCAGCCGGCGCAGCAGGCCGGGCGCGGCCGGTCCGCCGTGCTCCGCGGCGGCGAAGCCGGGTGTGGCGATCGGATGGCGGACATCGGCGCCTGCGGCGACTCATCGGCGGCTCTGCGGGTCGAGCAGGCGATAGCCGACATCGCTCGGCAAGCTGCGTCGTGGTGGCGACGAGCAGCGCAATCAGCGTCGCCGCCTCGATCAGCGAAATGTCGCCGAACAGCGAGGCATCGAGCAGCATGCGGCCGAAGCCGGGATAGGCGAACACCAGTTCGGTCACCACCACGCCGCCGATCAGCCAGTTGATCTGCAGCAGGATCACGGTGAACGGCGCGATCATGGCGTTGCGCAGCGCGTGCCGCAGGATCACCTGGCGCCGCGGCAAGCCCTTGAGCACGGCGGTGCGGACATAGGGTTGCGCCATCACCTCGGCCATCGAGGTGCGCACCATGCGCGCGACGTAGCCGGCGTCGTAGATCGCCAGCACCGCGACCGGCAGCACCAGTTGCGAGGCCATCGACCAGGCCGCTGCTCGGATCCAGCGGGCTGGTGCCCGGCAGCCAGTGCAGCCAGACCACGAACACCGCCACCAGCATCACGCCGAGCGCAAACTCCGGCATCGAGGTCATCACGATCGACGTGGACGAGACATCGATCGAGCACGCTGCCCGCCCGCATCCCGGCGAGCACGCCCAGCAGCAGCGACAGCGGCACGATGACCGCAAAGGCGAGGCCGGCCAGCAGCGCGGTGTTGCCGAGCCGGTCCCACAGCACGTCGTTGACCGGCGCCTTGTACAGCGTCGAGTAGCCGAAATTGCCGAAATACCGGTCGCCGCGCGGGTCCTTGAAATCCAGGCCGAGTGCCGGGTCTTGCAGCGGGTCGGCCTCCAATCCGGTCAGCACGCCGACCCAGCGCACGTAGCGGACCAGCAGCGGATCGTTCAGGTGCAGCTTCTTGTAGAGCAGGTCGACCTGTTCCTGCAGCGCGAAGGCCCGAGCGTCTTGCGGGCGACGTTGCCGGGGGAGAACTCGGTGACCATGAACACGAGGAACGACGCGAGGAGCAGCGTCAGCAGCATCTCGAGCGTGCGGCGGATGAGGTATTCGGCATGGCCGCACGGCCGCGCTCGAGTTGGACTCGGCCCGAAGCGACACCGCGAAGAGCTGCGCGGCGCCCCGCCTGCCATCACCCGCTGCGCAGCGCGGAGATGCCGCACCGCGGCGCCGGAGTGACGTCAGCAGTCCCCTACGGCGCCTGCTCAGGCGGTCTGCTGCAACGCGAGCCGGTTGCCGAAGAAGTAGTTGCGAGGGGTGCATCGTGTCGCCCAGCACGGATTCGTGTCGCAGAAGGTGAAGATGTTGCGCCACAGCGGCTGCGCGATCGGCCCGTCCTCGTGCATGATCTCCTCCAGCTGGCCCATCATCTCGCGCCGCTTGTCCATATCGAGCGTGCTGTCCGCCTGGTCCAGCAGCTCGTCGAATTCGGGATTGGAGTAGCTGGTCTCGTTCCACGGCACGCCGGTTCGGTAGGCGAGGCCAAGGACCATCAGCCCCAGCGGCCGGTGCTACCAGATGGTGGAGCCGAACGGCACCTTGGTCCAGTTGTCCCAGTATTCGGTGCCGGGCACGACGTTCAGCTTCACCTTGCGCCGATGTCCTTCCACTGCTCGGCCGCGGCCTGGCTTCGGCGACGATCCAGGGCAGGTCGTTGGGCACGTACATCGCGGTCTCGAACCCGTTCGGATACCCCGCTTCCGCCAGCAGCTTCTTCGCCGCGTCCACATCGCGCGGCATCGGCGGGATCGGCTTGGTAGTCGGGCTGCACCGGCGCGACATGCGTGTGATCGCCCGGCATGCCCAGGCCGCGCAGCGCGACCTCCATGACGTCTTGGTATCCAGCCCGAGCCGCATGGCCTTGCGCACGCGCGGATCGTCGAACGGCTTCGCCGTCGCCTTGATGCGCAGCACCGCCGTCTCGGCGGTCGGCACCTGATAGAATTTCAGATGCGGCAATTGCTTGCAACGCGTCGTATTGCGACGGATCGGCGATGATCATGCCGTGCAATCTGCCCCGAGGCCAGCGCCGCGATCGGCGCCGCCGGGTCGTCGCCGAGATCGATGAACTCGATCGCGTCGAGATAGGGGCCTTCGTTCCAGGCCGCCCCAGTAGGGCTGGTGTGCCTTCACCACGGCGCGCTTGCCGATATCGCGTGCGCCAGCTCGAACGGGCCGGTGCCCTGCGAGCCCGGCGCGAACACGCCCTTTTCCGCCGGATAGAGCATCAGCGCCGGGTAGTGATACAGGTGCTCCGGCACCGAGACCTGCGGCGCCTTCAGTTCAGGCGCACGGTGTGGGAATCGACCTTCTCGATCGCGTTGGCATCCCACAGCTCGAAGATTTTCTTGGGCTTGCCTTTGGCGTCGGTGCCGGCGTCCACTTCCTTCATCAGGTAGCCCTTCACCAGCCCGACGAACGACGATCCGACCGCCGGGTCGAGCAGGTGATGAAGGTTCCACACCACGTCATCGGCGGTGAAATCCTGGCCGTTGTGCCATTTGACGCCCGGGCGGACGTTCAGCGTCCAGGTCTTCAGGTCCTCGCTGACCTCCCATTTCTCCAGCAGGCAGGGGTGGGTGACGTTCTGCTCGTCGGTGAGGGTCAGGTACTCGACCACCTGGCTGGCGATGGTGGCGCCCCAGGAATAGGCGTGCGGGTCCTTCAGGTCGCGCACCCGGTCAGCACCCGCAGCGTGCCGCCGCTCGGCATTTCGGCGGCCCGCGCGACCGGCAGCGGCGTTTCGCCGATCAGCGCATAGGCGGCCGGGGCAGCGATGCCGAGCAGCGTGGCGAAGCGGACAAACTCGCGTCGTCCCAGCTTGCCGTCGGCAAACTGCTGCTTGAGCAGCCCGATATTCGGATTATCGCCATTGGGATTATTGCCTGGGTCGCGCACGAAGCCCTCCACCTGCATTCGAGGTTGTCGCCTTGCAGCGGCGACAATTTTCCGGTAACGTTTCTTGGGTCGCGCCGGATGATCGATCGTGTCAGGATCAATCCGGTGAACCTGATCCGACGGGATACTGTGCCGCGGTCGGCTGGCATGCAACTTCCTTGTGCGGCAGCCGAAGTTGCGGCGGCTCGCGGAGACCCGGATGCCCGAGACGATCGATCCGACCTCATTGGCAGGCAAGGATTTTGCCATCGCTGATCGCGTCCAACTGCTGGTGCTTGGCGCCGGCGCGGCGGGACTGGCCGCCGCCATCGAGGCTGCGCGCCTGGGACTTCAGGTCATGCTGGTGGATGAGCATCCGGTCGCCTCGGCGCTGATCGGGCTGGATGTGCCGTACCTGTTCGGCGAACGGCTGGACCCGGCGGTGCAGAACAAGGACCGCATGCTGGAACGCGTGGTGGCGGCGCGACCGGACCTTGAAGCTGCGTTCGAGGCGGGGGTGGATGTGCGGCTGGGCGTGTATGCCTGGGGCGCCTTCGTGGAAGGGCCGACCAGCCGCGCTTTGCCGCACCGGCTGATCGGGCTGGCCGATGAAGACCGGTCGTGGCTGGTCGCGTTCGAGCGCATCATCGTCGCGGCCGGCGCGCGAGACATGGCGCTGGCGTTTCCCGGCTGGGATCGGCCGGGCGTGGTCGGTGCCCAGGGCGCGGCGGCGGCGATGCAGTTGTACCAGGCGTTTTCGGCGCGCCGGGTTGTCGTGCTGGGAGCCGGGACGTTGGGGCTGCACCTGGCGCTTCAGGCACATGCCGCCGGGCTGGACGTGGCGGGGATCCTCGATGTCGGGACGCCGGCGGTGGGTGAGGCGCTGGCCGCGGTGCGGGCGCGCGACATTCCCGTTCATGCCGGTCACGGGCTGCGCGGTACGCTGGGCGGGATCGAGATGGAAGGCGTGCGGATCAGCCCGGTGACTGCGGGTGCGGGGTTCGACATCGCCTGCGATTCGGTGATTTCGGCGATCGACCTGGTGCCCAACGTCGAACTGTTCGACCTGCTGGGCTGCGCCATTTCCTGGCGTCCGAGATTGGGCGGGTTCGTGCCTGATGTGGATGCGGAAGGCCGTGCGTCGGTTCCCGGCATCTATGCCGCCGGAGATTGCGCCGGGGTGTTTGATGCAGCGATTGTCGATCCCGCGCTGGCTGCGGCGGCCGGGCGGCGAGCGGCTCGGGCGGCGGCGTGTGACGCCGGGATCGAGACGGAGCCGCTGCCGGACGCCGTGGCTTCCGACGGGATGCCCGACCGCGACGCGGTTCGCCGGCATTGGTTGCAAACACATCTTCCGGCCAGTGGCGATCTGATGATCTGCCGCTGCGAGGAAGTTGGCCTGCGCGACCTGCTGGGCGTTCGCCCGCCGCGCTATGTTCCCTACAAGGAAACCAGTTTCGCCGACCGCGATCTGCGCCGGTTGGCCGCCGACGGACCGATCAACCAGGACCAGATCAAGCGGCTGACGCGCGCAGGCATGGGCGCCTGCCAGGGCCGGCGTTGCCGCGAGCAGGTGCAGATTCTGCTGGCCATGCAGGGCAACCAGCCGACCGGCAGCGTGCCGATGCCGAGCTACCGCGCGCCGTTGCGTCCGCTGCCGCTGAATGTGCTGTCGGCGCACGACGAAACCACCGAGATGCGAGACAACTGGGTGGTGTGGTTCGGCATCCCCAGCCAGTGGCTGCCGCAATGGGAGCCGGTTCCCGACGTGATCGACCCGCGGGACGACCGCCGGTCGCTGCGGGATTTCGAAGCATGAGCGTGGTGGTGATCGGCGGCGGGGCGACGGGGCTCAGTACCCGGCGTGGTGGCTGCGGCGGGACGGCGTGCCGGTCACGGTGGTCGAGAAGGGCATCATCGGGTGGGAGGCGTCAGGGCGCAATGGCGGTGGGGCAACACACGCTTCCAGCCCGCTGTTTCGGGAAGAACAGCGGCTCTGGCCGCAGATGGACGAGTTGCTGGGCTATCCGACCGAGCACCAGAAGCAGCGCATCCGCATCGCGGTGACGCCGGCGCAGCTTGTGAACATGGAACATGGTGTCGAACTGGCCGAGCAGCAGGGGTTTCAGGTGGAACGGCTGGACCCGAAGGCGCTGCGCGAACTGGTGCCGTGGGTTGGCGAAGATGTTGCCGGCGGGATGCTGCTGCATTTCGGTGGGCACGCCAATCCGCAACGGACCGTGCAGGCTTACGCGTGGGCGATCCAGGACCTCGGCGGGACGATCCTGCAGCACACCACGGTGACCGGTATCCAGGTGCGCGGGGGGAAGGCGGTTGCAGTGGAAACCGATCAGGGGGTGATCGGCTGCGACGCGGTGGTGATCGCCGCCGGCCCGCACACGGCGCGGATTGCCGCGATGATTGGTGTCGATGTGCCGGTGGCGCCGGCGCGGGCGGAGATGATCGTCACAGAACCGGTGCCGCTGATCCGCCACGGCGGGGCTGACGGCAACGGGCTGTATGGGCGGCAGACGCTGCGGGGGAACCTGGCTTATGGCGGCGGGCCGCATGAGTGGATCGAGCTGGCGGATTCGCGCACGCCGCGGCCGGTGAACTCGCCTGTCGTGCGGAGCCTGGCGCGGCGGCTGCACGAGATGTTTCCGCGGCTGGGGCATATCCGGGTGATCCGGAGCTGGGCCGGGGTGATCGAGAACACGCCGGACGGGCGGCCGATCCTGGACCGGCTGGAAGATCCGTCGAATGTCGTGGTCGCGACGATGTCGAGCGTGGGGTTCGGGCTTTCGCCGGCCTCGGGGCACGCGCTGGCGCAGCTTGTGGTGCAGGGACGGTGTGATTTCGCCGACCTGACCTGGCTGGGGCTGGGGCGGTTTCGCGGGTTGGCGGCGGATTGGCAGGCGCAGGCGGGGTGGATTCCCTGGTCGCCGGCCGAGGTTTCAGGTGCAACAGATGCGGGAGGGCATGCATGACCACCGGTTCCGAGATGCTGAAGCTGCTGCGCAGCCGGCCGAAGCAGTTCACGCTGCCGCAGCCGTTCTACACGGACGCGGCGTTCTATGAGCTGGACCTGAAGGGCATTTTCGAGCGGCGGTGGATTTTTGCCGGGCTGGAATGCGAGGTGGCGGAACCGGGACAGTATTTCGTGGTCAGCATTGCCCGCAGCTCGGTGGTCGTGCTGCGCGACAATGACGGGGAAATCGCCGCGTTCTTCAATACGTGCCGCCACCGGGGTTCGACGATCTGCGCGCCGGGACGGGGCAAGGCTCGGTCGCTGGCGTGCCCATATCATCAGTGGACGTATAATCTGAAGGGTCAGCTTACCTATGCCGGCGACATGCATGGAGAGTTCGATCCGGCCGGGATCGCACTGAAACCGGTGCAGGTGGAAGTGTTTGGCGGGATGGTCTTCGTGTGCCTGAGCGAGGATGCGCCCGATTTCCGGGAGTTCAGTTCGACGCTGGGGCCGTACCTGGTGCCGCATGATCTCGGGCGCACCAAGCTGGCGTGGCAGGAAGATATCGTGATCAACGCCAACTGGAAGCTGGTCATCGAGAACTCCCGCGAATGCTACCACTGTCCGGCGAGGCACCCCGAACTGGTGCGGACGTTTTTTCTGCGCTTCGATGTGGACGCGAACGAGGCATACACGGAGCATGCGGAGAAATGCGAGGCCATCGGGCTGAAATCCGGCAGTGCGACCGGGGATGATTTCCAGCTAGGGCGGATGCCGCTGGGCCGCGACGCGGTATCTATGACGATGGACGGCAAGCCGATCTGCAAGAAGCTGCTGGGGAATGTGCCGCGCGGCGATATCGGATCGATGCGGTGGTTCCACTTCCCCAGCATGTTCGCACATGTGCTGGGGGATTACGCGTTCTACTTCCAGGCGCTGCCGCTGGCGGTGGACAAGACGCTGGTGACCTCCAAGTGGCTGGTCAGCGCCGACGCCGAGGAAGGGCGGGATTACGACACGAAAACGCTGGCCGAGCTGTGGTCGCTGACGAACGACCAGGACCGGGATCTGTGCGAGCGGAACCATGACGGGGTTAGCAGCATGGGGTACCAGCCGGGGCCGTACAACCAGAACCGCGAAGGGCATGTGATCAAGTTCGTGGAGTGGTATGCGGACGGGATGCAGGACTGGCTGACGCCGGATACGCGCCGGGCGCGGATCGCGGCTTAGGGTCGTCGGAAACCTCTCCCGTATTGCGGGGGAAGTCGGCGCGCGTCAGGCGCGCCGGGTGGGGGCCTGCCTGCCGATGAAGGCTGGAGAGACTTCGCGGTCAGCTTGCACCCGCATCGGCGGCGAAGGCGCGATCTATAGAGGGGCGGGAATGACCAGGGCAGTCTTCTCGTCGCTCGTGTCACGGCCATGCCGGACGAATCATTACCGCCCCTACACCGGCAGCCTGATCCGCGCCCGCAGCCCGCCCAGCGGGCTGTCCTCCAGCACGATATCCCCGCCATGGGCGCGCACAATATCGCGGGCGATCGTCAACCCCAGCCCGGTGCCACCGGCCGCGTCGCTTTCAAACGGACGGAACACGCTTTCGCGGCGCTCGGGCGGAATGCCCGGACCGTCGTCATCCACCGTCACCTGCACGTTGCGCGGGCCCATCGGCACGGCTGCCAGCACCACGCGATGCGCATGCCGGCGCGCGTTATCGACCAGATTGGTGATCGCCCGCCGGACCGCATCAACGCGCAGTTTCAGGGTCAGCTCGGCCGGCGCGTCCAGTTCCACCGCGGCGCCCGAGCGACGCGCGCCCGCCGCCACTTCCTCCAGGATCGCCGCCAGGTTCGCCGGCTCCGCCTGCTCGGTTCCCTCGCCGCGAGCGAAGGCCAGATAGCCCTCGATCATGCGCCCCATCTCATCGACATCGGCGGTGATCTCGGCCAGGTCCTCGACCAGCTCCTTGCGTGGCGGCAGCATCGCCAGGGCCAGCCGCATTCGTGTCAACGGCGTGCGCAGGTCGTGCGATACCCCGGCCAGCATCTCGGTCCGTTGCATCAGGAACCGATGGATGCGCGCCTGCATGCGGTTGAACGCCGCGGCCGCGCGCCGCACCTCGCTGGCGCCTTCCGGACGGATCGGGCCAAGGTCGCGGCCGAGTCCAAACGCCTCCACCGCATCGGCCAGCCGCCGGATGCCGCGCACCTGGTTGCGCATGAACAGCGCGGCAATCGCGAACAGCAGCGCCGAGGTGCCGACCACCCAGGCCACGAACAGGAAGATCGTACCAAGGTCCAGGCGCTTGCGCGGCGCCGTCACGTCCAGCACGCCGTCCGGAAGCTGCACGCGGATCAGCACGGATTGCGGGTCGTAGGTCCAGTCCATGGTGAACGGCTCGGTCAGCCGCTCAGCGAGCGCCGCCTCCAGGTCGTCGTCCATCGGTCCGATCACGTTGATGCGCCGCCCCGGCGCGAGCCGTGCATCTGGTTCAAGCCGCATGCTGAGATCGAATTCGCGGCGCGCCGTCTCGATGATCCAGCCGGTGTTTTCCGCTCCTGGGTAGCGCTGCATGAGCAGCAGAGTGAATTGCAGGTCCCCGGCCACGCCGCCGGACAGCCGCCGGTACACCAGCGAAAGGTGTCCGCCGTAATAGACCTGCAGCGCCACCGCCTGCAGCAGCACCAGAGGGATCAGGATCATCAGCAGGCTACGGCCGAGCAGCGACCGCGGCAGCACCCGCTTGACAGCGCGGGCGAAGGGCAGCGGCAGCCCCATCAGGCGCCTGGCTTCAGCACGTAGCCGCGCCCGCGAGCGGTGTGCAGGAATCGCGGCTCACGCGAATCCGGCTCGATCTTGCGACGCAACCGGGTTACCTGCACATCGATTGCCCGCTCGCCGGCCTCGTTGATGCCGAGCGCGGCGGCCAGTTCCTCCCGCGACAGCACCTCGTTCGGCTTGCGGGCGAGTGCGGTCAGCAGCGCCGCTTCGCCGCCGGTCAGGCGCACCGTGCCTTCGTTCGTGCGCAGCTCGCCCCGGTCTGGATCAAACTCGGCAGCGCCGAGTTGCACCGGTCCGCTGGCCGGGCCAGGCGGCACAGCGGCACGGCGCAGCATCGCGCGGATCCGCAGCACCAGTTCCAACGGCTCGAACGGCTTGCCGAGGTAATCGTCAGCCCCCGCCTCGAAGCCGGCGATCCGGTCTTCCGGCGCACCCCGTGCGGTCAGCAGCAGCACCGGAAGTTCGTGGCCGTTGTCGCGGCGCAGCGCCTCGGTCAGCGCCAGCCCGCTCTCTCCGGGCATCATCACGTCGAGCACCATGAGGTCGGGACTGACATTGCGCAGCTTGGCGCGCGCGTCAGCGGCATTCTCGGCGGTGGTGACGCGGAACCCCTGGTCGGCGAGGTAGCGGGACAGCAGCGCGCGCAGCCGCGCATCGTCATCCACCACCAGGATATGCGCGACATCAGTGGTCCCGAAGCTGCCCTTGAGGGTACCGGTTGCGGCAGGGCTGTCCATGGGCTCCATCAGGGGTTGCGCGCCCGTGCGGGCGCCTCGGGCGTATCCAGATAGGCGCGCGATGCGTCATCCATGATGGCTCGCATCACCCGGCGAAATCCATCGACTGCAGCGCCGCCGGCGTCCCGAAAAGCTGCCGCCAGCCGCTCTTTCTGCCGCTCGAACAGCCGGCGCTCCAGCGTCTGCCCGGCCGGGGTCAGCGTGAGCAGCCGCTGGCGGCGATCGGCGTTGCCCGGAGCCTGCGCCACATAGCCCTGCCCCATCAGCACGGACAGCACCCGGGCCAGGCTCTGTTTTGTGATTCGCAGAATGGCCAGCAGATCGGAGACGGTGATCCCCGGGTTGCGGCCGATGAAGTGCAAGGCGCGATGGTGCGCCCGGCCGAGGCCTAGCTCATCGAGGATCACATCGGCGGCATTGGTGAAGTCCCGATACGCGAAGAACAATAGGTCCTGGGCGAGGCGGATCTCATCCTCCCGCAGGAACAGCAGGCCGGCTCCTGGCAACGGCCGGGGTTCGGCTGGCTTCGGTTCCGACGGCCTGGGTACGACCGGCACGGCGGCGTGGCTCGCGGATCGTCGGGTGCCGCTCATTTCGCCCTTCGGGCTGAGCATGGCAGGCATTCCTTGCTCATGCGACAGGGTCGTTGACGTATCTGGGGCTGCATTATACCGTTCACGAGTGCTAGGGCAACAAAATTACCGAGGAACCGACCCATGGCGCTTGTTCCTTTCGATGACCGCGATGGCTGGATCTGGTGGGACGGCGCTTTGGTGCCCTGGCGGGAAGCGAAACTGCATGTGCTGACGCATGGCTTGCATTATGCCTCGGCGGTGTTCGAAGGCGAACGGGCGTATAGCGGGAATATCTTCCGGCTGCGCGACCATACCAATCGGCTGATCAACTCGGGGCGCATCCTGGGCTTCGAAATCCCGTTCACCGCCGATCAGATCGACGCTGCGTGTTACGAGACGTTGAAGGCCAACGGGCTGACCGAGGCCTATATCCGCCCGCTCGCCTGGCGCGGGTCGGAGATGCTGGCGGTCTCGGCGCAGCACACGAAAATCCATCTGGCGATCGCCGTCTGGCCCTGGCCGAGCTATTTCGGCGACGACCGGATGAGGGGCATCCGACTCGGGCATGGCCGAATGGAAGCGCCCATCGCCGGAAACCGCGCCGACCGCGGCCAAGGCAACAGGTCTCTACATGATCGGCACGCTGTCCAAACACAAGGCGGAGGCGGAGGGGTACGCTGACGCGCTGATGCTGGACTGGCGTGGTCAGGTCGCCGAGGCGACCGGCGCCAACATCTTCTTCGTGATCGATGGCGATGTGCACACGCCTGATCCGGACTGCTTTCTGGACGGCATCACCCGGCGAAGCGTCATGGCTTTGGCGAAGCACCGGCAGATGAAGGTCATCGAGCGGCCGATCATGCCGGACGAAATGAAAAACGCGACCGAGGTGTTCCTGGCCGGCACCGCGGCTGAGGTGACGCCGGTGCGGGAGATCGGAGCGTTCAGTTTCACGCCGGGGCAGATCAGCGAGACGCTGATGAAGGATTACGCGGCGCTGGTGAACAAGTCGCCGGCCGAGGTGGCGAAGGTGGTGGGGTAACAGGCGCGTTCATTCAAGATGTCGGCTCGGAACAGGACAGCATAGGAGCCCCATAGCGTTGTCCGGGTGGACGCATTCGTCGAGCCATGACAGCGTTGGGTGACGCTGCGTCCCTTTCATGAGTCAACATCAACGGCGGCCGGTATTAGACGCCCGGTCGGACGCAAGACTCAAACCTGGTGCGCCAGCGGCAGCCCGGCCTCCGGCCAGTCGAACGCCACCAGCCGGCCGGTGCCCGACAGCGTGACATAAGCGATGCGCAGATCCGGGCCGCCGAAGCAGATGTTGGTGGTCGCCGGATCGCTCGTCGGCACCTGCCGCAGCACCCGCCCGTCCGGAGCGATCACGCTGATGCAGCCGGAAATCAGCGTGGCGACACAAATGTTTCCAGCCGCATCCAGCGCCAGGCTGTCGAAGCGCTGCAGGCCACCCAGTCCGACTACCAGCCGGCCGCCATGCGGCGACGGGAACGGCTGCTTGTTCGCCACGCCCGGCGATTCCAGATCGAACGCCCAGAGCCGCGCGGTTTCGGTTTCCGCAACATAAACAACTTTGCCATCAGGCGAGAGCCCGACGCCGTTGGGCGTCAGGATCGGATAGGCCACTTCGACGATCCGCGAGCCATCCGCCCGCGCGTAATACAGCCCGCCATGATCGCGGTCGCGCGCGCGGCTTTTGCCGAGGTCGCTGAAATAGAACCCGCCCTGCGCGTCGAACACGATGTCGTTCGGGCCGCGCAGCCCGTGCTCGCCGCAGCGGTCGTACAGCACACTGACGCCGCCCGTGCGCGGATCGATTCGCTCGATGCGGCCGCTTGTGTAGTCCGACGCCTGCACCACCGGGCGCAGCAAACCCTGTTCATACCGAAAGCCGAAACCGCCATTGTTGCAGACGTAGAATGCGCCGTCGGGACCGACCGCAAGCCCGTTCGGGCCGCCGCCGGTGCGGGCGATCACCGGTACCCTGCCGTCCGGACGTACGCGGATGACCGTCTGCCGCTCGATCTCCACCAGCGCCACCGAGCCGTCCCGCATCGCAACCGGGCCTTCGGGAAAGCAAAGGCCGGTGGCAATCACACGCATGTCGGTCATGAGTTTTCCTTCCCGCCGTGGTTGGCCCGCTGCGAGGCATAACCGACCTCGCCATGCGGGTGGGAGGCGTTTTCCCCCGCAGCCTCACCAGAGACCGATGCTGTCCGCGACGCTATCCGCGATCTGTTCCTTGGTAATGACGCCAAGGATGCGGCCGCTTGCCGGATAGCCCTTGCGTGGGATCACCAGCGCCATGGCTGCGTTCCGGCGACGCATCCGGGCAATCACGTCGAACACGGCCGCATCTTCCCGCACCATGGTGAAGTTGCGACGTGCCAGTTCGCGGAACGCGACCTCGGCCCCGGCAGCGCCGACCGCCCGCCGCAGATCGATATTTATGCGGATGACTCCGACTACCCGGCCGCGCCGCGTGACCACCACGTGGCGCAGCCCGCCAGCGCTGGCAGGCATCGAGAGAAACTCCGAAAAGGTAGTCGTCTCCTCCACCACAGCGACATCCTGCAACATGACGTCGTGGGCGCTGCGCACGAGAAACAGATTGGCATGCAACGCCCGCGGCATCGCGTGGCCGCGGCGGACCAGCTTCATCGTGTAGATGCTCTCCTGCGACAGCAGCCGGCGGACGCCGAGGCTGAGCGCAACGGCAAGGATCATCGGCAGCACGATGTTGTAGTCGCGGGTCATTTCAAAGATCATGGTCACCGCCGTCATGGCAGCGCCGGTGCCGCCACCAACCATCGCCCCCATCCCGACCATGGCAAAAGCCGGCAAACTGATCGGTACCCCTGGCAGCACCGTACTTATCAGGCTGGCGAAGGCGCCACCGAGCGTTGCACCCATGAACAGCGAAGGCGAAAAAATCCCGCCCGACGAACCGGAGCCGAGACTGATGGTGGTGGCGAACAGCTTGCAGACGAACAGCAGAAGCAAAAAAACACCAGTGATAAGCTGGCTATTCAACGTCGCCTGGATCGTCGCATAGCCAACGCCTTCCACGTAGTAATGGCCAGCGGCCCTTAGCAGCAGATACATCAGCACGCCGACCAGGAGCATACCAACGGCATGGCGCAGATAACTGCCCGGGATGTACTCAAAAGTATCCTCGGCCCAGTGCAGCGAGCGTACGAACAGGGCCGCGGCAACACCGGTGATAGCGCCAAGCACCGCGTACAGCAGCAACGTGACGGCGCTGACCGGCTCGTTGGTCAGCGCAACGAGTTCTTGCGGTACGGCAAAGGCCGGGTGTGCGCCGAAAAATAACCTGCCGATGACGGTCGCCGTGCCGGTCGCCAGGGCTACCGGCAGGAACGTGTTGACGCTGACTTCCGGCATCATCAGCTCGGTCGCGAACAGCACGCCGCCGATCGGTGTGTTGAACGTCGCCGCGATTCCGGCACCGGCGCCGGCAGCGACCAGCGTGATGCGTTGTGACATCGGCATGGCGATCACCTGGCCAAGCGTCGAGCCCATCGCCGCGCCGATCTGGATGATCGGTCCCTCGCGGCCGACTGCCGCGCCGCTGCCGATCGCCAGTGCCGAGGCCACTGCCTTGGCCGCAGCGACGACGGGGCGGATGATGCCACGCTGATAGTAGATCGCGTCCATTACCTCCGGCACGCCATGTCCCCTCGCCTCCGGGGCGAAGGTATTGACGATGAAGGTGACGCCGAGCGAGCCGATCACCGGCACCAGAATGACCAGCACTCCCCAGGGCGACGCAGGGGTGAACAGGCTGGCGTCATAGGCGATCGAGACATCGCCCAGAAACAGCAGGTTATGGACCAGCCCGATCAGCGCACGAAAGAACGCCGCGCCGAAGCCCCCGACAAGACCGACGACCAGTGCGAGCCCGCAGAGTGACCACAGGCTGAGCGGCCGGGGCTCCCGGTCCGCCGCGAGGCCGGCGGTTCCCGAAGGATATCCATGCCCGCCGGCGGCGGTGGATGTGGACGAGGTTTCGTTCATCATTCTCGCTCGGTTGGACCGCCGGCGGCGGGCAATGCTTGATTGCAGCAACGGATGGCGACGACAGTGGAGCCGGGCATTCATGGCGATGCAAGCCGCCATGGCGTGACGAGACAGCCCCCAGGCGGAAGGGATTTCGGATATGTCAATTCCGGGCCCTCCCATTCGATGGCCTAATCAGCACGTTGCAGGAGGTCGGTCCAGTCGAGGATCGCGGCATCATGCTCTCGGGAACGGCAAGCGCGGGTTCCATCTCATTCCGCATTATCGCCACACTGGTTTACATCGGCCGCACAGTCATTCCCGCGAAAGGACGCCGGAGAGTTGGTCCTTTCGCAACCGGATAAGATCCGCGCGACCGATGTGCGAGCGGATGCGCCTGATCTCAGTAAGTATTCAACCCGATTATGCCCTGGCCACGGTCCACGTCCGCCACCAGCTTCTTGCCGATCAGATCGCGCAGCGTTTCCGAGGTGCCGCCGCCGATCGATCCGTAGCGCGCCGCGCGATAGAAACGCGAGACCGGGTATTCATCGGTGAAGCCGAACCCGCCGTGCAATTGCACCGCCTCGCCGGTGACGCGGATCGACATCTCGTTGTTGAACACCTTGGCCGTCGCGGCCATGAACGGATCGGGGAACGGGTTGGCGGTGGCCGCAGCGCGATAAAGCAGCCCGCGTCCAGCCTCGATGTCCTTGAACATGTCGGCCAGCTTCCAGCGAATGCCCTGATGGTCGGCGATCGGCTTGCCGAACACCGTGCGGTCGCGCGCGTAGTTGATCGCCTCGTCGAATGCGCCCTCGGCCAAGCCTAAGGAAATCGCCGGATTGAGGCAGCGCTGGGTGTTGAACGCGGTCAGCAGCTTGCGGAACCCGTCCTCGCGGATCACCAGGTTTTCCAGCGGCAACTCGCAGTCGTCGAACTGGATCTCATGCAGGTTTTCGCCGCCCATGGTGTGGTACGTGCCGGTGACCTCGAACCCTTTGGTGCCGGGTTCCACTAGCACGCAGCCGATGCCTTCCCGACCGGGTCGGCCATCGACGCGGGTGAACACCACGAAGAGACCGGCCTCGGGCGCGCGACTGATCAGCGTCTTCGTCCCTTTCAGGATGACGCGATCACCGAGGATGCGCGCGTTGGTGCGGTAATTGGCGACATCGGTGCCGGCATGCGGCTCGGTCATGCAGATCGCCAGGATGCATGTGCCGCTGACCACCTGGGGCAGAATGCGGTTCTTGATTGCGGCGGTGGTGCGTACTGTGCGATGACCCGGGTTTGCACGCCGGCCTCACCCAGCGCCGCCATAGCGGTCACGTAGCAGGTCTTGGCGATTTCCTCGAGGATCAGGACGGTGTCGAGGATAGGCAGCCCGAGGCCGCCGTATTCTTCGGGCACCGACATTCCCAGCACGCCCATCGCGGCGAGCTGCCTGATGTTCTCCCATGGGAAGGTGCCGTCCATCCAGCGCGGCGCGCGCGCCTTGAATTGGTCCTGCGCCAATGCGCGGACCGAGGAGATCATCTCGCGCTGCTGGCCGTTGATACGAAAATCCATGCTGTCGTCCCCGCCGCGGGTCGCAGATTAGAAGCGCGGCGGACTTTGGCAACCGTGCGGGAGATGCTAGGGAAAACAAGCCAGCACGGATCAGAAAAATCGGATGCCCTATTCAGCCGGAATGCCGCGCGCCAACCCGGAAGTGGCGCGCCTGATCGGATCGATTGCCGACGTTGAGCGCGGCCTGTCCGGCGTCGGCTATATTCCCAGCCGGCAGATTGCCACCGCGGTCTATCTCGCGCATCACCTGCAAAAGCCGATCCTGGTCGAAGGGCCTGCCGGCGTCGGCAAGACCGAGCTCGCCAAGTCGATCGCCGCCTGGTGCGCGCTGCCGCTGATCCGCATGCAGTGCTACGAGGGTCTTGATGAATCCAAGGCGCTGTATGAATGGAAATACGGCAAGCAGCTTCTTTACACCCAAATTTTGCGCGACAAGATCGGTGAAGTATTGGGCGAGACCGAAGGACTGGCCGCCGCGATCGACCGCCTGCACGGATTCGGCGACCTGTTCTTTTCGCCGGAATTCCTGGAACCGCGACCATTGTTGCGGGCATTGCAGCAGGAAGGCGGCGCGGTACTGCTGATCGATGAGGTGGACAAGTCCGATCAGGAGTTCGAAGCGTTCCTGCTGGAAATTTTGTCGGATTACCAGATCACCATCCCGGAAATCGGACGGGTTGCGGCGGAAACGCCGCCGGTGGTGGTGCTGACATCGAACAGCATGCGCGACCTCGGGGATGCGCTGAAGCGCCGGTGCCTGCATCTGCATATCGGCTTTCCGGATGCGAAACTCGAATCGCGCATCATCGAATCGCGCGTGCCGGGGGTGGATGAAAGCCTGCGCCGGCAGCTTGTCGGTTTCGTGCAGTTGCTGCGCGGGCTGGACCTGAAGAAGGCGCCCTCGGTCAGCGAGACGATCGACTGGGCGCGGGTGCTGGTGCTGCTGCACGCGCGGGTGCTGGACGCCGAGACGGTGCGCGATACGCTGAACGTGCTGCTGAAATTCGAAACCGACATCGAAACCGCCGGCCGTCAGATCGGGGAGTTGACCGGCAAGGCGCGACGCGAGGCGGGCCTGCCGTAACGTGATGCAGGCCGGCCAACCGCTGCTGCGATTTTTCGAAGCAGCACGGGGTGCCGGCGTGCGGATCTCGCCCGCCGAAAGCATCGATGCGGTTCGCGCCGTGCGGGTCGTCGGCTATGCCGATCGCGCGGTGCTGCGTGATACGCTTGGGCTGGTGCTGGCGAAGACCCCGGAAGAAAAGCGCGCGCTGGCCGAGTGCTTCGAACTTATATTTTCAGCGTGACGACCGTCGCTATGCCGGACGAAGCGGAAGGCTGTTCCGCCGGATGCCGGCGCCGCGACGCCCGGCAGCGGCGGCGCGCTCGGGCGGATGCTGCTGGACGGCGACACCGCCAGCATTGCCGCCGCGATGGAAGCAGGCCGGCGAAGCCGCCGGCCTGCAGAACATCCGCTTTTTCACACAGAAGAACCTGTATGCGCGTCGCGTGCTGGACCGCATGGGCCTGCGTGACGTCGAACACGACGTCACCGGATTGCGCCGCGACGGCACACCGGAAGCGCTCGGGATCGCCCGCCGCCTGGAAGTCGGGCGTGGCGGCGTTGCGCGAGCGGGTGCGCGATTTTGTCGAGCGCAACCTGTTGCTGTTCGCCAGGGGCGAGACCGAAGAGTTCCGTGAGGAACTGTTGAAATCCACCCGCCTGTCCAACCTGGATCGCCGCGATTATGACCGGATGCGCGTGCTGGTGCGGGCGATCGCCAGGAAACTGGCGACACGCTATGCCAAGCCGCGCCGCCGGCGGCTTCGTGGGCAACTCGATGTGCGGCGGACGGTGCGGCGGAACATGGGCTGGGGCGGCATCCCCTTCATTACGGTGTGGAAGGAAAAGCGGATCGAGAAACCGCGCGTGCTGGTGCTGTGTGACGTGTCCGGCTCGGTCGCGGCGATGGCGCAGTTCCTGCTGATGTTTCTTTATGCGCTGAATGAGGCACTGGCGGATATCCGGTCCTTCGCTTTCGCCGGCTCGCTGATCGAGGTGAGCGAGATCCTGGAGCATGAGCCGATCGAGGCGGCGATTACCCGGATTCTCGGGATCATCGGATTCGGCTCGTCCAACTACGGCAACGCGCTGGCCGATTTCGAGGACGGTTGGATGGACCGGGTGGACCGCAAGACCACGGTGCTGATCCTGGGCGATGCGCGCGGCAACCGCACGGATCCCCGGGTGGATATTCTGCAACGCATCTCGTCACGGGCAAAACGGGTGGTCTGGCTGAACCCCGAATACCGCGCGGCGTGGGGTACCGGCGATTCCGACATGTTCCGCTACGCGCCGCACTGCCAGTTGGTCCGTATTTGCAGCACGTTGCGCGACCTGGAGCGGGTGGTTTCTGATTTGCTGGAGATGTCGCGGTAGGTCCGTGCCTCACTTTCGTGCATAGCCATCGGTCAGCGTATTCAGAAAGGCGATAATGTCGTCGATCTCCGCGGCCGTGAGCGCCGGCGGCTGGCCGGGATGGCGGTCGAAGGGCGGGTCGGTGTTGACTTTGCCCGCATACGCGGCCGGGAGGTCGTCGTATTTGCGCAGGCCGCCGTCGGCATTGTGCGGATAGAACTTCTCTGGTGCGGTATCGCGCTCGGCGTAGAAATCCAGCACCTCCCGCAGGCTATGGAACACGCCATTGTGGAAGAACACCTTCCGCGTTGCGACGTTGCGCAGGGTCGGCGTCATGAACAGGCCGCAGTATTCATTCCGGTCGCGTAAATCGGTGCGATCCGGTCCGCACAGACCCAGGTCGAACCAGCCGGGATCGGCATTCGCCGGAATTGCCGGGTTGCGTGGCGCACCCACGGCGATCAGTCCGTAATCGGTGAATTGCGGCGGCGTGCCGTCGCGCGCCCGCTCGCTGATATGACACTGCGCGCAATTGCCTTTTGCGGGGTCCTCGAACAGCTTCAGACCGCGCGCCTCCTGCGGCGTGAGCAGCGCGGTGCCGGCCAGGTAAGCATCGTATTTGCTCGAATAGGGATAGAAGGCCGGGTCCTGTTCATAGACCTCGAACGACTTCAGCACGGCGGCAAAGCCGCGATCGGAGTCGTCGAACACGTCCGCGCCGAATGCCGCGCGAAACGCGTCTGCGTATGGCGCGTGCCGGACCGTTGCCACCACCTCGGACGGCGAGGCGTTTGCCATCTCAAACGGTGACAACAGCGGAATGCGTGCCTGATCGGCGCCACGGTCCACCCGCCCATCCCAGGTCAAACCGCCGGTCGGGCCATTGTCGATGCTTTCGTCAGCTTCGTCATCGGATTCGAAATAATGCTCGGTAAATTGCGGGTCCGCCTGCAAGTACATCAACGACGGCACGGCCCGATGCCCGGGCTGCTGCAGATCGGGACCGCCGAGTTGCACGGCGCGTCCGTCCGGCGGTCCGAACGCGTGAAGCGGGTCGTGACACGACGCGCAGGACATCCGGCCCGAGGCCGACAGCGCCGGGTCGGAAAACATCACCCGGCCGAGCTCCGTCATTTGCCGCACCTGGCGCGCAACCTCGGAGCGTGACAATCCGTCGGACGGTGGCGCCCCGGCAGCCCCAACGGTCAGCACGAGGCAGAGCAGCAGGATCAGTCGGGACATGGGGATCACGTAGCACAACCCCCGGGCTCTGGTCTGCTTGCAACAAAAACGCCATGTTCGTCATCCTGAAATGGACGTTTACACGACGACGACTCGTGCTAAGCGCTGGCCGACATGAATTCCCGACCAGGAGGAAAGATGACCAGACGCGGCGTTTTGCTGGCCACAGCGATGATCGGCGCAGGCGCCGGGAGTTTCGTCAGCCTTCATACGGCGCTCGCGCAGCCGGCGGCCGGGCTGGACAAGATCCAGACGGTGGTCGTGATCTACGCGGAGAACCGCAGCTTCGACAATCTTTACGGCGACTTTCCGGGTGCCAACGGGCTGGCCGATCTGAAGGTGCCGCCGCAACTCGACCGCGACGGCAGCAAGCTGCACGAGCTGCCGCCGGTCTGGAACGGGCTGACGGCAAAGGGCGTCACGCCGCCGGTCACGCAAGCGGCGACCGAACACATGCCGGCGGCGCCGTTCGCGGTGGACGACCCGAAGGGGCTCGACACTGGGCTGAACGTCACCACACATGACCTCTGGCATCGTTTCTATCAGAACCAGATGCAGATAGACGGCGGCAAGAACGACCGGTTCGTCGCATACGCCGATTCCGGCGGGCTGGTGATGGGGCACTACGACGGGGCCAGCCTGCCGCTGTGGGCGATCGCCAAACACTACGTGCTGGCCGACAACTTCTTCATGGGCGGATTCGGCGGTTCGTTTTTCAACCACATGTATCTTGCCTGCGCCTGTGCGCCGATGTACCCGGATGCCGACAAAAGTCTGGCCAAGCCGTCGATCAGCGTCGTCGAGCCGGACGGAGTGACGCTGACGCCGGCGGCCAACTCACCCAAATCGGCGCTGGACGGCATCCCGAAATTCGCGTCCGACGGCAACATCACGCCGGACGGTTACGCGGTGAACACGATGCAGCCGCCATATCAGCCGAGCGGCAACAAGCCGGCGCCGGGCGGCGATCCGGCGTCGGCTGATCCCGCCAAGCCGACCACGCTGCCGCCGCAGCACGAACAGGCGATCGGCGATCTGCTGTCCGCCCGGAATGTTAGCTGGGCCTGGTACGCCGGTGCCTGGCAGGCGGCGCTGGACGGCCACGGCGGTGGGTCGGTGCCGGATTTCCAGTACCACCATCAGCCATATAATTACTTCGCCAACTATGCTCCCGGCACCGCCGCCCGGGCCGAGCATTTGAAGGATGGCGGCATGAACGGGGTGGCGTTCATCCAGGCGATCGAACTCCGGCACCCTGCCGCAGGTCGCGTTCTACAAGCCGCAGGGCAATTTGAACGAGCATGCCGGCTACACCGACGTGATGTCGGGCGACCGGCACATCGCGAACGTGGTCGAGCATCTCGAGAAGAGCCCCCAATGGGCCCACATGCTGGTGATCGTCACCTATGACGAGAACGGCGGATGGTGGGATCATGTGGCGCCGCCGAAAGGCGATCGGTGGGGGCCCGGGACCCGGATTCCGGCGTTCATCATATCGCCTTACGCGAAACAGGGGATCGTCGATCACACGCAGTACGATACCGGTTCGATCCTGCGCTTCATCACCGAACGCTTCGCGCTGCCGGAATTGGCTGGGCTGAAGCTGCGCGATGACGCGCTGAAGGCGAACGGTGCCGCTCCGATGGGAGATTTTACCGCCGCGCTGGATCTGTCGCGATAGGGCGCGCGGCCCTCAGCCGGGTGTCAACGCCCGCGCGACTGGCGCCACTTCGCCATCACGTCATCGGTCGGTGGATACAGCCCCGATAACGGAGCCCCACGCTCGATCTGCGCCTTGATCCAGACTTCCACATCCTCGTGCTCGACCCCGTGGCGGGCAACCTCGTCGGCCAGCCGACGGGGGATCACCGCGACACCGTTGGCGTCGGCCACCACGATGTCATCGGGTTCCACCATCACGCCGCCGCAGCCGATTACCTGCTGCATGTCGGCCGCCAGCAATGAGCGCGGGCTCGGCGGCGGCGCCGCCGCACGGCACCAGACCGGCAGCGCCATTCCGGCGATCACGCTGACATCGCGCATTCCGCCATCGGCCACGACCCCGGCCACGCCAAGCGCGACCATCCGCGCCGCGATCACGTCGCCGATCGCCCCCGAACTGTCATCACCGCCCATGTCCAGCATCACCACGCTGCCGGCGGGGATCTTGTCCAGCCGCCCGTGCAGCCGGCTGCCTGGGCTGACCGGGCTCGCGCTGTCGGTGAAGTCCTCACGGATCGGCACATAGCGAATGGTGAAGGCTGGACCGATGAATCGGCAGCGCTCTGGATTGAGCGGCCGGACATGCCTGATCGCCCGGGTGCGCATCCCGCCGATCTTCATCAACAGGCCGGTGATGGTGTCGGTGCTGACGCGCTGAAGCAGTTCCAGCGTATCCGGTGCCAGCGCGGTTGGCGTGGTCATGTGGGACGTTCCTCCTTGGATCACTCCCTGCATGCCACGAACAGGGCCCGCGAAACCAGTGGGGCGGAGCGCCCTGCCCCGCCCCCGTGGCGCGCGATGATCGTTACGACAAGCTACTTGCTTGCGCCGGACGCACCGCCGCCGCCCGCAGCTCCCCCGGCGCCGGCACCCGCACCCGAGCCGCCCATGCCACCGGCCGTACCGCCGGTCGTGCCGGTCATCCCGCCGCTGGTGCCGCCGACGCCGCCATTCGCCGCCCCGGTGCCGCCGGTCGTGTTGGAGAGCCCGGCCACCGAGGTGCCGTTGGGCGCGCCGACCGACGTATCGGCCGTGGTGCCGGTGCCGGTTCCGTTGACGCCGGCCGCCGTGCTGCCGGTGCTCGGCGCCGTGCTGCTGTAGCCGCCGCTCGAACTGCCGGTGGAGGGGGCGCTGAAGCTGCCGGTTCCCAGGCCGCCGCCGCCCGACATGCTGGTTCCCGTGCCGGTCCCGGCGCTGGTTCCCCCGGCGCTGGTTCCCCCGGCGCCACCGGCCCCGCCCGCGCCGCCGCTACCTGCCGCCAACGCAAGCCCAGCCACCCCCGTCAGCATCACCGAGGCGAACCCCGCGACGCGCAGTGTCTTCCACATCGTCATCGTCCTTTCGCGTGTTGCCGCCGCGGCGTTCGCGGCGTCAGGGTCGAACGCGCCAAGCGACGGTACGCCGCGTGATCACACGTAAATCTCAAGGCGGCATCAGCGATCATGTCCCCCGCAGGATCATCTCGGCACCTTTCTCGGCGATCATGATGGTCGCCGCATTGGTGTTGCCGGAGATCACCGTGGGCATCACCGAGGCATCGATGACGCGCAGTCGCTCCACGCCGTGCACTTTCAGGGTCGGATCGACCACGGTCCTCGGCTGCGTTCCCATCGTGCACGTGCTGGTCTGGTGATAGGTCGTGCCGCCGGTGCGGCGTACGTGATCGACCCATTGTTCATCGGTCTGCACGTCGGGACCCGGCATGTATTCCTCGGTGACCAGCCTTCGCATCGCCTGGCTCTGGAACACACGCCGCAGCACGCGCATTCCGGCAACGATCGTATCGCGGTCGCCCTGCGTGGCGAGATAGTTGGGCTGCATCGCCGGGGGGTCCATCGGGTTGGGGGAGCGGATGCGCAGCCAGCCGCGGCTCTCCGGACGGCAGGGGATGGTCACCGCCATGCAGCCCGGCCATTCGTGCATGGGATCACCGGCCTTTTCCAGGCTGCCGGCAAGGAACTGGTATTGGATATCGGGCGATTCGAGTTCCGGCCGGGTCTTGACGAACAGGCCGATCGGCCCGGCACCGGTCATCAGCGGGCCGCCGCGGGCCAGCACGTACTGCACACCGGCCTGCGCCTTCAGGTGCCAGTTGCGCGACACTTCGTTGTAGGTGTTACGGTTGCGCGCCCTGTATTGCACCCGGCCGCCGATATGGTCCTGCAAGTTCTCGCCCACCCCGGGCAATTCGTGAACCATCTGGATGCCGAGCGATTGCAGCAGGTCGCCGGCGCCGATGCCGGAAAGCTGCAGCAACTGCGGCGAGTTGATCGAGCCGCCGGCAAGGATCACCTCGCGCCGCGCCCGGACGCGGCGAATGCCGCCGTGCTGGGAGAACTCGACACCGACCGCGCGCTTGCCCTCGAACATCACGCGATGCGCGAGTGCCTTGATCTCCACCAGAAGGTTCGCCCGTCGCATCACCGGACGCAGATAGCCGCGCGCCGCGCTGCACCGGCGCATGCCGCGGACGGTGATCTGCAATGGGCCGACGCCTTCCTGCTCGGCGCCGTTAAAGTCGGGGTTGTAGGGATACCCCAACTCCCGCGCGCCGGCGATGAATGCATCATTCAGCTCGTGTTTGGAGCGCAGGTCGGACACCGCAAGCGGACCGCCTTTGCCGTGATACGCGTTGGCACCGTGCTCCTGGTCTTCGGCCTTGATGAAATAGGGCAGCACGTCGTCATATGACCATCCGGTGCAGCCGAGTTGCCGCCACAGATCGAAATCCTGCTTCTGGCCACGGATATAGATCAGCCCATTGATCGAGGACGATCCGCCGAGCACCTTGCCGCGCGGCCAGGGAACGCTGCGGTTGTTCAGGGCGGGAACCGGCTCGGTCTGCCACTGCCAGGTGATTTTGGGGTGGTAGATGTTGCGGAAGAAGCCGGCGGGGATATGGATCCAGGGATTGGTGTCCTTGCCGCCGGCTTCCAGCAGCAGGACGCGGTTGTTCGGGTCCGCGGACAAGCGGTTGGCGAGCACGCAGCCGGCCGAGCCGGCGCCCACGATGATGAAATCGAACTCGGATTCTGCCTGCATCGGACGCGTTCCCCCGGTTATCGGCGCGATGATAGCGCGATCTCCGGTCAGGAAAAGCCGAGACGCGCTTTCGCCTCCGCCACCTCCGCCTCATCCCAATAGCCGATCAGGATTCCGTTCCGAAGCTGCGCGCGGCCCGCATATGGCGCGATCTGCTCATCGGGCATGGTGATTCGGTTGTGGTCGCGCAACGCCCATTCCAGCAATGCGGCGCGCAACCGGTCGCACTCGGGGGCGAAGCGCGGGTCAGCGCCGAGATCGTGGAATTCGTCCGGATCAGTCGCCAGATCATGCAGCATCGGCCGGAACCCTGGCGCGTGGACATACTTCCAGCGTCCGTCGAACACCATGAACAGCCGGCAGTCGGCGATCGGCTGATCCAGCGTCAGTCGCGCCTCCTGCATCGAATAATCGTATTCGGAGAACACCTGACGACGCCACGCCACCGGCCTTTCACCGCGCAGCAACGGCAGCAGTGAGCGGCCTTCCAGGATATGCGCCGGCGGCGTTGCTCCGAATCGATCGATGAAGGTCGGCGCGAGGTCGATCGCTTCCACGAGCGCGTCGCATGTGCTGCCGCGCGTGCCGTCGGCATCGGCGGACGGATCGGCGATGATCAGCGGCACCTTCACCGAGACCTCGTGAAACAGGTCCTTCTCGCCCAGCCAGTGATCACCGAGATAATCACCGTGATCGGAGGTGAACACGATCATCGTGCTGCGTGTCAGCTCGCGGTCATCAAGGAACCGGAACAGCCTGCCCAACTGATCATCGATCTGCTTGATGAGGCCCATATAGGCGGGAATTACCCGCTCTCGTACCTGGTCGCGGGCGAAGTTGCGGGACGGCCGCATCTGCATGAAGGCGCGATAGACCGGATGCGGGTCGGCCCGTTCGAGCTCGTTGCGAATCGGCGGGACGATGGCATCGCGGCCGTATAGCGCGTGGTACGGCGCCGGCGCGATATAGGGCCAATGCGGCTTGATGTAGGAAAGGTGCAGACACCACGGGCGGCCGTCGTGCGCCGCGGCGTCGATGAATTCCATCGCGCGGCGGGTCATGTAGGGGGTCTCGGAGTGCTCCTCCGGGATTCGCGTCGGCTTGTCGGCGTGGGCCAGCAGCCAGCCGCTGAGGATTTCGCCGTTCGGCGCTTCGGCCGCATTGGCCCAATCGTGCCACGGGTTCGTGCCGACAAACCCGTGGGCGCGCAGGTAGTCGTTATAGGTCGGCTGTTCACGCGCCGGGCCCGGATGCAGGCCATCATCGCGTTCATAGGGCTCGAAGCCGCATTGCGCGACATGGACGCCGATCGCACCGGCGGGATCGATGCCGAGCCTCGCCATGCCGGCGTCGTCGGCGCGCATATGTGTTTTGCCGACCAGCACGTTGCGAACCCCGATCGCGTTCAGATGGTCGCCCAGCGTCGGCTCGCCCACCCGCAGCGGGAATTGGTTCCAGTTTGCACCGTGCGAGCGCATGTAGCGTCCGGTGTAGAAGCTCATGCGTGCCGGCCCGCAGACCGGGGACTGCACATAGGCGCGGGTGAACCGTACGCCGCGCGCGGCCAGCGCGTCGATGTTGGGGGTCGGCAGCGTGGGATGGCCGGCGCAGCTCAGATAATCGAAGCGGAGCTGGTCGCACATGATCCACAGGACATTCATGCGCGGCACTTCACCGGCGTCACCGCCCGGTCAGTATCCGTTCCACCAGTTGCTTCACCGTGGGGACGAAGCCGTTCGAGTAGAACGGATCGCGGGCGAAGCGGAAGCCGTTGTGCCCGCTGAACATCAGATTGCGCTCCACCGCGTCGGGTTCGTCGCTGTCGTGCGCAATGTTCTGGAGCGTCTTCTGGATGCAGAAGCTGCGCGGATCGGGTCGCTTGCCGCTGCTGTGGTCGGCTTCATGCTGGCTCCAGTTGGAGAAACGGCACAGACTGAGGCAGCCCATGCAGGCGACCTGATCCCGGGTGATCTCCTTCGCCTTCTCCGGCGTCACGAAGATCAGCGTGGAATCAGGCGTGCGCAGCGCTTCGACGAACCCTTCCGCCTCCCAGCTTTGCACCCGTCCGAGATCGGCGGGCGTGAGATAGACCGGCCGCTTGCGCGGGCCGACGCCGTATTCGGCGACATGCTCGCCGATCGTCTCCGTGGTGAAGGCCACCTGGCGTTCGCTGCGTCCGCGCAGCTCGCGGATAAAGCCATTGCTTACCGCGCTGGACCAGAATCCGGTCGGGCTGAACTTGTTGAGGAAGATGTCGCCTTCCTTCAGGGTCAGCAATCGCTTCTTCCAGGCGGCGCCGATCGGGCTTTCTTGCGTCAGCAACGGCCTTGTGCCGAACTGGAAGGCCACCGGGCCGAGTTCCTTGTTGTCGATCCAGTCCTCCCATTCCTCCAGCCACCAGACGCCACCGGCCATGATGATCGGCGTGTCGTGCAGGCCGAATTCGCGCATGGTCTTGCGCAGCGCCAGCACGCGCGGATAGGGGTCCTCGGGGCGGATCGGATCTTCGCTGTTGGACAGGCCGTTATGCCCGCCCGCCAGCCAGGGGTCCTCGTACACCACCCCGCCCAGCAGCGCGGATGCCTTGCTGTAGGCGCGTTTCCATAGCGCGCTGAAAGCGCGCGCCGAGGAAATGATCGGGTAATAGTGGACGTTGAACCGCTGGGCGATCTCCGACAACCGATACGGCATGCCGGCACCGCAGGTGATGCCGTTGATGATGCCCTTCGCCTGTTCCAGCACCTCGGTGATGATGCGCTCGGCGGCGCCCATCTCCCACAGGATGTTGGCGTGGATGCGGCCGGCGCCGCTGGCCAGTTCATAGGCGCGCCGCGCCTGGGTCAGCGCGCCCTGGATGGCGTAGGCGACCAGTTCCTCATGCCGCTCGCGCCGGGTGCGGCCGTGATAGACCTGCGGGATGCGCCGGCCGTGTGCATCGAAGCTGTCGGCATTGACGGCGCTGAACGTGCCGACGCCGCCGGCCGCCGCCCAGTTGCCGCAGGAGATGCCGGTGGAGATGGAGACGCCCTTGCCGCCTTCGACCAGCGGCAGCACGTCGAACCCGCCCATGCGGATGGCGTTGATCGCTCTCATTGGCTCTCAGATCGGCTTGTCTCGGTGGTGTCGTCATTCATCAAACCTGACCTCCCACCGGCGTCATTCTACAGCATCGGGTACCATGCAGCGAGACCAGGGTCGCCCGCCTTCATCCCTCTCCCCCCGCAAGCGCGTGGGGAGAGGGTTTTATGATGGAGCTTGGTGGAGTGGTTACTCCCCAGCCGCCGCCGGCTCGCCGGGCGCAACCTCCGGCTGACGCTCGCCGTAGTCGCGCCGGTCGCGGTCACCCCGCCCCGGCTTGGCGCCGACCTTGTCGGTGATGTCCTCGCCGGTACCCTGATCGACGACGCGCATGGAGAGCTTGACCTTGCCGCGCTCGTCGAAGCCGATCACCTTCACCTTCACTGCGTCGCCGTTGTTCACCACGTCGGTGGTCTTGCCGACCCGGCCCTGCTGCAGCTCGCTGATGTGCACCAGCCCGTCGCGCGATCCCAGGAAGTTCACGAACGCCCCGAAATCAGCGGTCTTCACCACCTTGCCGTTGTAGATCACGCCGACCTCCGGCTCCGCCACGATGCCGCGGATCCAGTCGATCGCCGCTTGCGCCTGCGCCACGTCGGTTGCTGCGATCTTGATGGTGCCGTCATCCTCGATGTCGATCTTGCACTGGGTCTGCTCGACGATTTCACGGATCACCTTGCCGCCGGTGCCGATCACCTCGCGGATCTTGTCCTTCGGCACGTTGATGATGGTAATGCGCGGCGCCGTCGCGGCCACGTCCGACCGCGCGCCGGTGATCGCCTTGCTCATTTCGCCCAGGATGTGCATCCGCCCGTCGCGCGCCTGATCCAGCGCGACGCGCATGATCTCCGGCGTGATCGAGGTGATCTTGATGTCCATCTGCAGCGCGGTGACGCCCTTCTCGCTGCCGGCCACCTTGAAGTCCATGTCCCCGTAGTGGTCCTCATCGCCCAGGATGTCGGACAGTACGGCGAAACCACGGTTCTCCTTGATCAAGCCCATGGCGATGCCGGCCACCGGGCGCGTCAGCGGCACCCCGGCGTCCATCAGCGCGAGCGACGACCCGCACACCGTCGCCATCGAGGACGACCCATTGCTCTCGGTGATTTCCGAAACGACGCGCAGCGTGTAGGGGAACCGCTCCTTCGATGGCAGCAGCGGGTGCATGGCGCGCCACGCCAGCTTGCCATGCCCCACCTCACGCCGGCCCGGCGATCCCATGCGCTTCGCCTCGCCGACCGCATAGGGCGGGAAGTTGTAGTGCAGCATGAAATTCTCGCGGTACTCGCCTTCGAGCGCATCGACGATTTGCTCGTCCTGCCCGGTGCCGAGCGTCGCCACGCACAGCGCCTGCGTTTCGCCGCGGGTGAACAACGCACTGCCGTGCGCGCGCGGCAGCACGCCCACCTCGGCGACGATCGGCCGCACGGTGCGGGTATCCCGTCCATCGATGCGCAGCCCGGTATCGAGGATGGCGTTGCGGACGACATCCAATTCCAGGTCGTGGAACCGGCGCTTTGCTTTCTCCTCGTCGTAGCCCTCGGCAGCCAGGGTCTGCAGCGCCTGCTTCTTTGCCGTCTCGATCTTCTCGTGCCTGGCCTGCTTCTCGTGCTCGCGGTATGCTTCGGCTACCGCGCCGCGGGCCAGTTCGTCCAGGCGCGCCGCCAGGGCGGTTTCTTCAGCGTCCGGCTCGGGCAACGGCCAGGGCTCCTTGGCGGCGCGTTCGGCCAACTCGATGATCGCCGCGATCACCGGCTGGAACTGCTGGTGACCAAAGCTGACGGCGCCGAGCATGACGTCCTCGGTGAGTTCGTGCGCCTCGCTTTCGACCATCAGCACACCCTCGGATGTGCCGGCCACCACCAGGTCGAGCGCGCTGTCCTTCAACTGCTCGGCCGTGGGATTGAGGATGTACTGGCCGTCCTTGTAGCCGACCCGGGCGCCGGCGATCGGGCCGAAAAACGGAATGCCGGACAAGGTCAGCGCCGCCGAGCAACCGATCAGGGCAACGATATCAGGGTCGTTCTCCAGGTCGTGGCTCAGCACGGTCGCGACGACCTGGACTTCATTGCGGAACCCGGCGGGGAACAGCGGACGGATCGGCCGGTCGATCAGCCGGCTGGTCAGCACTTCGTTTTCTGACGGGCGTCCTTCCCGCTTGAAGAAGCCGCCGGGGATCTTGCCGGCGGCGAACGCTTTCTCCTGGTAGTTGACTGTCAGCGGGAAAAAGTCCTGGCCGGGCCTTGAGCTCCTGACGCCGACCGCGGTGCACAGCACGATGCTATCGCCGTAGCGGGCCAGCACGGCGCCGTCCGCCTGGCGGGCGATCTTGCCGGTTTCCAGGATCAGCTTGCGGCCGCCCCAGTCGATTTCCTTACGGTAGTAATTGAACATGCGTAGCCCTTCGATGCGCGCGGCATCGGCGGACGCCATCCCGGACGATCCATCCCCTGGGCGGGCGACGGCGTCTCGGGTCGCATGGGAGCGCGGTCTCAACCAGGGCTGAGCCGCGGACCATGTGGCCGGAAACGCCGCATTGGGGCCCATTCGGGTCCCGCGCGCAGAGTGGCCGGATCGGCGGTGTGTGGTCCGCCGCGTGTCGCGACGAGGGGGTCTCGCCCCCCGGTTTGCCCCGCGCCACCATTGGTGCGGGGGTCTTGCCAATGGCACCCATATGGGGTCGCCGCTGGCTGATTCAGGCCCTTCCGTTACCTCTCCCGCGTTGCGGGAAGGAGGTCGCCACGCGCAGCTTGGCGGGCAGCGGTGGACTAGCGGCGCAGATTCAGCCGCCCGATCAACGTGGTATAGCGGCCGGAGTCTTTGCTTTTCAGGTAATCGAGCAGCCGACGGCGCCGGCCGACCAGCATCAGCAGGCCGCGCCGGCTGTGGAAGTCCTTGGCGTGCGTCTTGAGGTGCTCGGTCAGGTTGCCAATTCGCTCGGAGAGCAGGGCCACCTGCACCTCCGGGCTGCCGGTATCGGCTGATCCGGTGGCGTAGTCGGAAATCAGCGCCGTGCGGCGCTCCGCGGTGATCGACATCGGATTTGCTCCTTGTTGGTGTTGCGGACGACACGCCGGGTCCGGAATCACCGGCCCGCTCGGGCTTCAGCCAGCCCGATCCCGTGGCTCCCCGCCGGACGGGCGAATCCGGAGAATTGGATCGACCGCTATCGGAAGGCGACCAAGCGACCTGCCAGGCCTGAACGCCTGAGGGTTGCGTGATCACCGGGCCTTCGCCTCTGGTCGGGGCCGGCGCCGGGATGTCGGCCAGCGCGGTCGGGACGGGAATCGGAAGGTCCGGGAAGCGGGCGCCTTATGGTCCGGGTTGGCGGATTTGTCCAGGGCAATCGCCGGCCGAGTCTTGACCGCCCCCCGCACGCCCCACCACCCTCCCACCACGACAAGGGAGGATCCGAATGCCCGACGCACCCGGCTGGCCCGGCATTCCGCCGCGCTGGACATCCAGCGCCAAGACCGGCCTTGGCACCGCCCTTTCACCGATCAGCCGGGTGTGGTTCACCCTCAGCCACGGCATCCTGAACGAGATCTACTACCCGCGCGTCGATCAGGCCTGCACCCGCGATTTCGGCCTGCTGATCACCGACGACAGCGGGTTCTTCTCGGAAGAAAAACGAGATTGCAGTTTCATTGTCGAAACGCTGGAGGACGGCGTCCCCGCCTACAAGCTTACCAACACCCACGTCGATGGGCGCTACCGCATCATCAAGCGCGTGGTCACCGACCCCCGCCACTCCACCCTGCTGCAGCTCATCCGGCTGGAGGGCACCACCGAGCCGTTGCGCCTGTTCGCCCTGCTCGCCCCGCATCTGGTCAACGGCGGCGCTCACAACACCGCCTGGATCGGCGACTACAAAGGGCCATCGCATGCTGTTCGCTTCCGGCGACGGCACCTATCTCGCGCTCGGCGCCGACCGGGCATTCTTCGACTGCTCGGTGGGATTTGCCGGTGCAAGCGACGGCTGGCAGCAGCTCAACGCTGCCGGGCACCTGACGGAGCTGTACGACCGGGCGGGGAACGGCAACGTCGCGCTGACCGCCGAACTGGCGCCGGCCGACGAGCAGCCCGTGCTGCTGGCGCTCGGCTTCGGGCGCAGCGCGGCGGAAGCCGCATTCCGCGTGCGCGCCAGCCTGCAGCGCACGTTCGAGAACGTCGTCGAGGAATATGCCGCCGAGTGGCGCGCGTGGCAGGCGCGGCTGCGCTCGTTCGACCGCCGTCCCGGCGCACACAACACCTATCGCGTCAGCACCGCCGTGCTGCGCACGCATGAAAGCCCCGCCTTCCCGGGGGCGATCATCGCCAGCCTGTCGATCCCCTGGGGCGCCACCAAGGGCGACGATGATCTCGGCGGATACCATCTGGTCTGGCCGCGCGATCTGGTGCAGACCGCCGGCGGATTCCTCGCCTGCGGCTCGGAACACGAGGCACGCCGTGTGATGCGCTATCTCCGCGCCATCCAGGAGGCGGACGGAAGCTGGCCGCAGAATTGCTGGCTGGACGGAGCGGCGTACTGGCGCGGCGTGCAGTTGGATGAATGCGCCTTCCCCTTGCTGCTGCTCGATCTGGCGTGGCGCCAGGGCGTCATCCCGCGCCCGAACCTGAAGGTCTATTGGCCGATGGTCCGCCGCGCCGCCGGTTTTATCCTGCGCAACGGCCCGGTGACCGCGCAGGACCGGTGGGAGGAAGACGCCGGCTACACGCCGTTTACGCTGGCCGTGCAGATCGCCGCGCTGCTGGCCGCCGCCGACATCGCCGAGGCGGTGGATGCGGATGCCGAACCGCGGCTGCTGCGCGACACGGCGGATGCCTGGAACGAGCAGATCGAGGACTGGATCTACGTCTCCGGCACCCAGCTCGCGACCGAGTCCGGGGTGGCGGGCTATTACGTGCGCATCTCGCCCGGTCTGGACGGGGAGGCGCGGTCGGCGCCGCGCGATCTCGTGCAGATCCGCAACCGCGAGGGCGGCAGCGTGCTGCCGGGCGACGAGCTGGTGAGCCCCGACGCGCTGGCGCTGGTGCGCTTCGGCCTGCGCGCGCCCGACGATCCGCGCATCCGCGACACCGTCACGGTGATCGATCGGCTGCTGAAAACCGAGCTGCCGCAGGGCCCGATCTGGCGGCGTTACAACGGCGACGGCTATGGCGAGAAGGAGGACGGGCGCGGCTACGACGGCACCGGCATCGGCCGCCCCTGGCCGTTGCTGACCGGGGAGCGTGCGCATTACGAACTGGCCGCCGGACATCGCGCCGAAGCCGAGCGGCTGCTGGGGGTGCTGGAGGCGTGTGCCAGCGACGGCGGGCTGCTGCCCGAGCAGGTCTGGGACGGTCCGCCGATCCCTGCCCGCGAGCTTTTCCCGGGTCGTCCGACCGGCTCGGCGATGCCGCTGGTCTGGGCGCATTCCGAACACCTGAAACTGCTACGCTCGTTGGCCGACGGCGCGGTGTTCGACATGCCGCCGCAGACCGTGCGGCGCTACGTGAAGGAGCGCAACACGCCGCGTTGCCGTCCCTGGCGGCCGGATTGGCGGGCAGAGACGGTGCCGGCCGGGCGCGTGCTGCGCATCGATCTGCCGGACGCGGCCATGGTGCACTGGACGGCGGATGGGTGGGAGACGGTGACCGACAGTTTCACGCAGGACAGCGGCCTCGGGCTGCACGTCGTGGAACTGCCGACCGACCGCATGGCGCCGGGCACGCAGATCGCGTTCACCTGGCGCTGGCGTGGCACCGGGGCGTGGGTCGGGCAGGACTACGTGGTCGGGGTAGAGTGACCTGACCCCTCCACCTCTCCCGCTTTGCGGGAAAGGTGGAGTCGCGAAGCGAGTCGGGTGAGGGGCCACGCCGCCCCAGATCAGATCGTATGCTCATACTCCAGCGAGATATCCTGGTTGGTGTAATCCCGCATCATCGCCGCCGCGACAATGCTGATCACCGCGCAAATCGAGATATAGATCGCGATCGGCACCCAGGAGTGGTAGGCGGCGAACAGCGCCGTGGCGATCAGCGGCGCCGGCCCCCCGGCGATGATGGATGCAAGCTGATAGCCGATCGAGGCACCGGAATAGCGCAGCCGTCCGGTGAAGCTCTCGGCGATCAGCGCCGCCTGCGGCCCGTACATCGTGTCGTGCGGAATCAGCGAGACCACGATCATCAGGAACACCAGGAACGGCACCGCCGTGCTCAGCAGCGCGAAGTAGATCCACGCGAAAATGCCGGTCATCGCCGCGCCGATCAGGTACACCCGCCTCCGCCCGTACTTGTCCGACAAATGCCCGGCAATCGGCACTGTGAAGAACGAAACCACCGCCGCCACCAGCACCGAAACCAGCAGCAGGTCACGCGACATCTTCAGCTCATTGACGCCGTAGGAGAAGATGAACGCGGTGAAGATGTAGAACGGCGCCTGCTCGCCCATGCGGGCGAACGCGCTCAGCAGCACCTGCTTCGGCTGCTGGCGCAACACCTCGGCCACCGGCGCCTTTTCGATGCGGTTCTCGGCGACCAGGCGGCGGAAGGTCGGCGTCTCCAGGATGCCGAGCCGGATCCACAGCCCGATCCCCACCAGGATGATGCTGATCAGGAACGGAATCCGCCAGCCCCAGGTGATGAACGAATTCCCGGCGATGGCGCTGAAGGCGAGCACGGCGAGGTTCGACAGGAACAGCCCCGCCGGCACGCCCCATTGCGGCCAGGAAGCGACGAAGCCGCGGTGGTGGTTGGTGCGCGCCCACTCCATCGACAGCAGCACCGACCCACCCCACTCGCCGCCGACGCCGATGCCCTGGATGAAGCGCAGGACGGTCAGGATGATCGCGCCCCAGATGCCGATGCTGGCATAGCCCGGCACCACACCGACCAGGAAGGTGGCAATCCCCATCAGCATCAGCGTGGCGATCAGCGCCCCCTTGCGTCCGATCCGGTCGCCGTAATGGCCGAAAATCGCCGCGCCGATCGGCCGGGCGATGAAGCCCACCGCATAGATCCCGAAGGCGTTCAACGTGCCGACCAGCGGGTCGGAGTTCGGGAAGAACAGTTTTGCGAACACCAGCCCGGTGACGGTGCTGTACAGGAAAAAGTCGTACCACTCGATGGTGGTGCCGATCGTGCTGGCGATGACCGCCCGGCGAAGTTGGGTGGCGTGCTCACGGTCGGTGAGCGCCCCCGCCTCCCACGCTGGCATCCGTGCGCTGCCTGACATGGCCGTTCTCCCCCGATTCGGCATTTGTTATCTGTGCTGGATCCATGCCGCATCCCGCAAGCGGTTCCGCGCTAAGCCGCGGCCGTTCAGCGGCGACCGGCTATACCTGCCGCTCGATGATCAACTGCTTGATCGCCGCGATCGCCTTAGCCGGGTTCAACCCTTTCGGGCAGGTGTCGGTGCAGTTCATGATGGTGTGGCAGCGGTACAGCTTGAACGGGTCTTCCAGCGCATCCAGGCGGTCGCCGGCATCCTCGTCGCGCGAATCGGCGATCCAGCGGTAGGCTTGCAGCAACACGGCCGGACCCAGATAGCGGTCGCCGTTCCACCAATAGCTCGGGCACGACGTGGTGCAGCAGAAGCACAGGATGCACTCCCACAGCCCGTCCAGCTTCGCCCGCTCTTGCTTGCTTTGCAGGCGCTCGGCATCGGGCGGGGCGGGGGTGTCCGCCTTCAGCCACGGCTCGATGCTGCGGTATTGCGCATAAGCCAGCGTCAGGTCGGGCACCAAATCCTTCACGACCGGCATGTGCGGCAGCGGCGTGATGCGGACGGCGCCTTTCGCGTCCTCGATCGGCTTCAGGCAGGCCAGCGTGTTGCCGCCGTCGATGTTCATCGCGCAGGAACCGCAGATGCCTTCGCGGCAGGAGCGGCGGAACGTGAGGGTGGGATCGACCTCGTTCTTGATCTTGATCAGCGCGTCCAGGACCATCGGGCCGCAGGCGTCGAGATCGAGTTCGTAGGTGTCGGTGCGTGGGTTTTTCCCGTCATCGGGATTCCAGCGATAGATGCGGAATTCGCCGATGCGCTTCGCGCCGGCGGGCGCCTTGAAGGTCTGGCCGCGCGTGATGCGGCTGTTCGCGGGAAGGGTGAAAGCAGCCATTTCGGGGCCTCTTGGTTTTGCGGCCACGTCGCGGTGGCGAACGAACGCCGTTGCAAACGAGTTGCCGTGCTGCCGTGTCGGAGATGTCACAGCCTTCCACGGCCGTCATTGATCCGCGAATGCGGGCACCGCAGGCCAACCGCATCCATGCTGCCCTGCGTCTATATTCTCGCCAGCAAGCGCAATAGGGACGCTGTATACTCGGTGTGACAAGCGATCCGTGCGGCGGAATCTGGCAGCATAAGGCGAAAGAAACCGGCGGCTTCTACCGCCCGATACGGAGCCGCAACTGCTGGTCTATTTCGAGATGCACGACACGATGCGAGACGGCAATCCGGCGCGAAAAGCTGGTCAAGCAGATGGCGCCGCGCGCTGGAAACTCGAATTGCTTCGAGCGGATGGCAATCCACACTTCGTGACGCTGCATTTGGGTGCTCAGGGCTTCGTCACTGATCGCACTGCAGGTACCCCGCTTTCGCGGGAATGGCATCGATCGGCGAGCTGATCCCTCCGATGTTGGCGTAATCGGGACATTACCTGCTGATCATCCGGTCCCAGTTCATGCCATCATGTGCGACGTCAGCATGGCAGTCGCAACGAAATCAGTCGCGAATGCCTAGTACCCGCATCAATCGCAGTCATGATGCGAATTTCTCAATAAACCCGCGGCTTCGGCGGAAACACCGACACCTCGTTCGTCAGCGTCTGCATCTTCACCGGCCGATAATCCAGCCGCACCTCCCCCCGATCATCGCACCAGGCCAGCGTGTGCTTCATCCAGTGCTGGTCATCGCGCTCCGGATAATCATCATGCGCATGCGCCCCGCGGCTTTCGGTCCGCGCGTCGGCCCCTACCATCGTGGTCATCGCGTTGCCCATCAGGTTCTGCAACTCCAGCGCCTCCATCAGGTCGGAGTTCCAGATCAGGCTCCGGTCCGCCACCGACATGTCGGACAGCCCCTCCCAGACCTGACGCATCTTCGCGACGCCCTCGGACATCGTCCGGCTGTTGCGAAACACCGCCGCGTGGGACTGCATGGTGCGCTGCATCTCCAACCGCAGATCGGCGACCCGCGTCCCTCCGGCCGCGTAGCGCGCGCGATCGAAGCGATCCAGCGATGCCTCCCCGGCGCGCGGCGGCAGCGGCGGCTGGCCGGCATCCGATCGCACGATCTCCGCCGCCCGATGTGCCGCCGCCCGCCCGAACACCACCAGATCCAGCAGCGAGTTGGTCCCGAGCCGGTTCGCGCCGTGGACCGAGACGCACGCGCACTCCCCCACCGCCATCAACCCGTGGATCACCGCATCCGGGTCGTCCCGCGTCGGCCGCAGCACCTCGCCATGATAGTTCGTCGGAATGCCGCCCATGTTGTAATGCACGGTCGGCAGCACCGGGATCGGATCCTTGGTCACATCCACCCCGGCAAACACCCGCGCCGTCTCGGAAATCCCCGGCAACCGCTCATGCAACAACGCAGCGCCGAGATGCTCCAGATGGAGCATGATATATTCCTTGTTCGGCCCGCACCCGCGGCCCTCGTTGATCTCGATCGTCATCGACCGCGATACCACATCGCGCGAGGCCAAATCCTTCGCGGTCGGCGCGTAGCGCTCCATGAACCGCTCGCCCTCGGAATTGGTCAGATACCCACCCTCCCCGCGCGCGCCTTCGGTGATCAGGCAGCCGGCGGGAAAAATCCCGGTCGGATGAAACTGCACGAACTCCATGTCCTGGCATGGCAACCCGGCCCGCAGCACCATCCCGTTGCCGTCACCCGTGCAGGTGTGCGCGGACGTGCAGGACAGATAGGCACGCCCATATCCGCCGGTCGCCATCACCACCATCTGCGCCCGGAACCGGTGGATCGACCCATCCTCCAGGCACCAGGCGGTCACCCCGCGGCAGGCGCCCTCGTCGTCCAGGATCAGGTCCAGCGCGAAATATTCGTTGAAGAACTCCACCTCGTGCTTGAGGCTCTGTTGATACAGCGTGTGCAGGATGGCGTGCCCGGTGCGGTCTGCCGCCGCGCACGCCCGCATCGCCGGCGATTTTCCGTACTCGGTCATGTGGCCGCCGAACGGGCGCTGGTAGATCTTGCCGTCCTCGGTGCGGCTGAACGGCACGCCGAAATGCTCCAGCTCGTACACCGCCGGAATCGCCTCGCGGCACATGTACTCGATGGCGTCCTGGTCACCCAGCCAGTCCGACCCCTTCACGGTGTCGTACATGTGCCAGCGCCAGTCATCCTCCCCCATGTTCCCCAGCGCGGCGCCGATGCCGCCCTGCGCCGCCACCGTGTGGCTGCGCGTCGGAAACACCTTGCTGATGCAGGCCGTCTTCAGCCCTGCCGCGCCCATCCCGAGCGTCGCCCGCAGCCCCGAGCCGCCGGCGCCGACCACCACGACGTCATAGGTGTGATCGACGAAGCTGTAGGCTCGCTGCGACGGCATGGTGATCGCGTTCATGATCCCGTCAGTCCCTCAAAGCCCGATCTCCAGGGCGGCGACGATGCAGAACACCGCCAGCACGATGCACAGCGCCCGCTGGCCCAGCAGCAGCGCCATGCGTGACGGCGTCGCGGTGCACGTAATCCTCGATCACCACGCGCAACCCGAGCTCCAGGTGCCAGAACGTGGCGACGATCAGGCACAGCATCAGCACCAGCGGCACCGGCGCGTGCAGCCACGCCGCCACATCAGCGCGCGACGCGCCCTCCAGCCGGATGACCGCACAGATGAACCACAGCGTCAGCGGTACCAGAGCGATCGACGTCAGCCGCTGCATCCACCAATGCCCGGAGCCGGCGCGCGCCGCGCCCAGGCCCCGCACGCGACCGAGCTGCGAGCGAAGGATATCGACCTGCACGGTCTTGCGCGGTCCCGCCATCACCACACCGCAAACCCGACGATCCACACCACAAGCGTCAGCGCGACGGTGACGGCCACCACCGCCCAACCGGTGATGCGATAGGTGGGAGACCCCGTTGAACGATCCGTCCAGCGGTCGAACCCCTGCCCGGTATCCCAGAACAAATGCCGGATGCCGGTGCACAGGTGAAAGATCAGCGCTGCCGCCCAGCCGCACAGCAGGACCACACCGAGCCAGGAGGCCAGAAAGCCTTGCACCGTTGCAAACGCCTCATCGGATGCGGCCGCAGCCACCAGCCACCAGGTCAACAGCAACGTCCCGACCCCCAGCCCCACGCCGGTGACTCGGTGGCTGATCGACAGCGCCATGCTGACCGGCCACTTGTACACCTGCAGATGCGGCGACAGCGGTCGTGGCACCAGCTTGCCGTCGGAGGTCCGCGCCACCATCAGCGCGTCGCGAACGTCTTTCACGCAACTCCTCCAGCCCGCGGATCGGGTGAGATCGTTCGATGTCGAGCAATTGCGGTTTCTTACGCTCTGGTGTGGGGAGGGGTCAACGCGTGGTCAAGCACGCGGCTGCCCCGCCGCCGCCGCATGGAGGTCCGCGGATCTCGGCCAGCACGCGAGCCAGGTTCCGCCCAACGCGGGCGAGCGCGTCGTCCCAGCCAAACAGACCGAACCGGTCGAATTCCGGCAGTGTGTCCCCGCGCGGCGTCGTGAACGACGATGCGCAGTGCAGCGCCGCGGGATCGGGCAGCGCCGGCGGTCGCCACACGAACAGGGCCAGGTCCTTGCCCGGCAGGTAGCGGTGCCGCCCGAGATCAACGAGGCTGTCCGGCGTTACGCCAAGCCCGGTCTCCTCCCGCAACTCGCGGACGGCGGCCTCGGCCAGCGCCTCACCCGGTTCGGCCAGCCCCTTCGGGATGTCCCACCGCGGCGAGCGCGTCGCGTGGCCGAGCAGCAGACGCTCCCCATCGGTCACGATCACGCCGCAACTGATCCGCCGCATCCGCTTCCTGCTTGCCGGGCCGGGTGTCGCCGCCTTACGTGGGGAGCCATGGAGCGGATCGTCACCCTAACCGAGCGGAAGGCTGCGGAGACCGAGCGGCGGCGGTGCGCGGTGGATGAACTGCGTGCGCTGCTCACCACCTATGCGCGCGCCCATGGCGGCCGGTTTCTGCTGTACGGGTCCGCCGCTGGCGGCGAGATGCGCTACCATAGCGACGTGGATATTCTGCTGGATTTTCCGCCGGCGACGACATCCGATGCCTGGGGATTCGCTGAGCGGGCTTGTTGGGACCGGAATCTCACCCCCGACATCATCTGGAAGAATTGGTGCAAAGCAGAATTTCTGCGCCACATCGAGCCAGACCTCGAGGTGCTTGGATGAGCGATGCAAGATGGCACGAGATCGAAAACGATCGCCCGCTTCCGCCGGACGATCGACCCCTGATCCCCTACGCCGCCTGCTTCGCCAGCATGCCTTGCGCCACCAGCGTCTCAGCGATCTGCACCGCGTTCAGCGCGGCACCCTTGCGAAGATTATCGGACACGCACCAGAACGACAGCCCGTGCGCCACCGTCGGGTCCTTGCGGATGCGGCTGACATAGACCGCGTCTTCACCGGCGCTTTCCAGCGGAGTCATGTAGCCGCCATCCTCCCGGTGATCGACCACCGCGACGCCCGGCGCATCACGCAGCGCGGCCCGTGCTTCGTTCACCGTCACCGGCTGCTCGAATTCGACATTCACCGCCTCGCCATGGCCGATGAACACCGGCACGCGCACACACGTGGCGTGAACCGCGATGTCGGGGTCCAGGATTTTCCGTGTCTCGACCGCCATCTTCCACTCTTCCTTGGTCGAGCCGTCCTCCATGAACCGGTCGATGTGCGGGATGCAGTTGAAGGCGATCTCCTTGGTGAACTGCTCGGCTGTCGCCGGATCATGCACGAACACGGCCTTGGTGTGATTGAACAGCTCGTCCATGCCTTCCTTGCCGGCACCTGATACCGATTGATAGGTGGCAACCACCACCCGCTTGATGCGCCATCGGTCGTGCAGCGGCTTTAGCGCCACCACCATCTGGATCGTGCTGCAATTCGGATTGGCGATGATGTTGCGGCGAGCGAACTTCGCCAGGTGGTGGGGGTTCACCTCGGGCACCACCAGCGGCACGTCCAGTTCCATACGAAACTGGCTGGTGTTGTCGATCACCACGCAGCCGGCAGCCGCCGCCCTGGGCGCATGCACTGCCGACACCGCGGCGCCGGGGCTGAACAGCGCGATGTCCCAGTCTTGGAAATCGAACGAATCCAGGCTTTTGACCGTGAGCACCTGCTTCTCGCCGAACGAGACCTGGGATCCGGCCGACCGGCCGGATGCCACTGCCGCCACCTCGTCCGTGGGGAACCGGCGCTCCGCCAGGGTTTTCAGCATCTCGCGACCCACCGCTCCGGTGGCGCCGACGACTGCGACCCTGTAGCCCATCCTCGTTCGCTCCTGACCCTCGCGGGGCATGTCTGTCCCGCCCTATCGCGCAGTTAGCCGGGTAGCGGTGCCGGTCGCAAGCGGCCAGTGCGCTCAGCTGGCCTGCACATGACCGGGTTCATTGTGACAGGACCGAACGAGGCGTCGGCCAGGCGGCGGAAACCGCCAGCAGGATCAATACGCCCAACAATATGCCGACCAGACGCTCCACGCCCGGCGTCAGGGTCAGCGGCGGACCCCAGCCCTGCACCAGGGTCAGGATGAACGCGACCGTCGCCTGCTGGCCCACATAGCCCGTCTCCCGCGGGGTCGTTTGCAACCATGAACCGACCCACACCCCGGCAAGCAGCACCGCCAGCCACGCCGCAAACAGGGCAACACCAACCCCCAGAACGGCCAGCCCGGCGAAGCCGCCCAGTGCGCATCCGGCAACCCGATGCAGACTACGTTGATGCATCAGCAGCTCCGCCTGCTCAGGATTGCCGAGCAGACCGGGAACAGCCATCACCGCGGCGACTGAAATTGCCATCTGATCGATCCCTGGAAGCCCGAACCAGGACCAAACCAGCGGCACCAGCATCACCGCAAGGCCGGTGCGCACGGCATGGTTCAGGACATGGAGGTTCCGGCCGAATAGCGTGGACCAGCCGGGGGGCATGGGTTGCGCGGCGCTGGTTTCAGGCGCACCGACCAGCAGCGCAACGCATAACGCGGCTGCCGACCCGAGGCCGATCTCCGCACTGCGCGACAGCGCAATGGACTGTCCCGCCGTCGGCCGCCCCAGCATCGCAAGCACGACCAGATCCGCTGTGATGCCCCCCAGCAGCCAGGAATAGCCGTGTCTGCCGAGCGATGCGCCGACAATGCCCACAGTGGTGAAACACAGGAGGGCGGGCGGAACGAGGACGTTATGTTCACTGAGCCAGGGCGCCAGCAGGAATGCGGCCAAAGCGCCCAGGATCGTCCCGAGGATGCGTTCCGCGGCCCTGATGACCGAAGCCGGCCGGCTGGCCTGCGTGCAGACGAAAGCGCTTATCGCCGCCCACCACGGTGCATCCAGCCGAAGCCACAGTGCCGCCACCGTTGCCAGTCCGACTGAAAGCGCCGCGGCCGAGGCCAGACGTGCCCGCTTCCCGCTCAGGCGCAACTCGGCCAGGTCGGCAAGCAGTGCATCGAGTACCTGCCGACGGCCTCATGGAAAAATCAGCACGCGTGCATCCGCGCCCATGAACAGGCGCAAGTCCGGTGGCGAGCCGACCAGGGTCAGCGTGACCGGGAAACGCCGTTGCAGGCGTATCCAATCGGTGGTCGGCGCGACATAAGGCAACAGGCCCGGCGGGTTCGGATCGCGGCTGATGCCGGCTGCGATCCCCTCGATCCGCGCGCGACGCCAGTGCCACGGCGCGCTGTCCAGCCAGACCCACGCGGTGCCCCCGTCGCGGAAGCCCCGCAGGTAGTCCTGCCTGTAGTTCGCCACCACTCTCCACGCGGCGGCATCGACGATGCCGATCAGCGACGTGTCCTCGCGCGCGGTATCGCCGACCCGCACCGTCAGATTATTGATCGTACCGTCCGCCGGTGCCACGAGATCGGTGCGGGAGAGCCGCCATTCGGCCTCGGCAAGCGCGGCCGTGACACGTGCGATTACCGCTTCATCCATCGTGATCATCTCGCGCGCCCGCTCAACCGCGGAACGGGCTGCATCGGCGCCCGCCTCCGCGCGACGCGACGTATCGTTCGCGGCATCGAGCTGCTGCTGGCTTTCGTCGCCGCTAGCCGTCAGCGAGGTCGCCCGAATTTGGGTGTCTTGCGCGAACTGCAACGATGCCAGGGCCGCGTCCCGAGCACTCTGTACGGCCGTAACGGCGTCGTGATCCGCCTGTGTCTTTGCACGAGCCTCATTCAGCGCCGCCCGCCGCACTTCCACCGCGAGTTCCAGCGGCACCTTGTCGATGGTGACCAGTTTGTCGCCTCGACGCACCACTTGGTTGTCATGCACATAGACCGCAACGATGCGGCCGCTGACCTGCGGCGCAACGCCGACGAGATCGGAGGTCACGTACGCATCGCCCGTGTAGGCGACAAGGCTGGTGATCTCCCAGTAGAGCACCGTGGCGGCCAGCACACAGATGATCGCCAGCCCGGGCCGGCGCCAGCGCCGAAGAGCCGGCACCAGAGCCGCGCCGGGCCGTCGGCTCCGCAGCAGCAGCATGGATTTTTGTCCGATCGTACCGTCCCTGGTCCGAGCATGCCAGAAGTCGGCCGCCTCGAACAGCAGATGCGCGCTGCCTAACCGCTTCCGAGGCCGAGGACCTCGGCCAGACCGATCCGCCGGTGCCCATGCCGGCCGATGGTGGTTTCAGCCGCCACCAGCGCATCCATCACGGCTTCCTGTGTCGCTTCGGCCGCAGCCTGGAACAGCCGGTCGATCCGCCCTTCCGCCAGCGCCCGATGCTCCAGAAAATCCTGGTCCGCCTCATGCGGAACCCGGTTCGCCGTCGTGAACGTCAGCGCGATATCTCCGCTGCCGTTGCCCCAGAACGACCCGCACCATGCCAGCCCGACGCCGGCCCGGCGCGCCACGCGGCCAAGCTGGCGGCAATCGAGCGGAATGTCGGTGGCGATCACCACGATACACGATCCCGTCTCAGCCGCCGCCGTCGCCGCCAGGTCCACCCGCCGCCCGTCCGGCAGCCGCAAATCCCCTGCCCGGCCGAAATTCGCCAGCACCAGCACGCCCAGATGATACGGCTTCTCGTCCAGTTTCAGCCGGCGAGACGCCGAGCCGATCCCGCCCTTCAACCCGAAGCAGCTCATCCCGGTGCCGGCGCCGACGGCGCCGAGCTCGAACTCCTCAGCCGCCGTCTCAAGGGCCGCTTCGGCGTGCGCCTCGGTGACCGCCATCGCCTGGATGTCGTTCAAATGGCCGTCGTTGCACTCCAGCACCACCGGGTTCACCGTCGCGGTCTGCCGACCGATCTCCGGGTCCGCCCGCACCGCACGACGGATCAGCGCATTGGCGCAGGTGCCAACCGCGAACGTGTTGGTCAGCAGCACCGGGGTTTCCAAGGTGCCAAGCTCGGTTACCTGCACCAGCCCGATGCTTTTGCCGAACCCGTTGAGTACCTGTGCAGCGGCCAGCGGCTTGTCCTGGAACAGGTTGCCATCGTGCGGCAGGACCGCGGTCACGCCGGTGCACGCGTCGCCATCGAGGACCGTGGCGTGCCCGACCAGCACCCCCGGGACGTCGGCGATGCTGTTCCGCTGGCCCGGCATCAGCGAGCCGCAGCCAAGCCCCAGCTCACGTGCGCGCATTTCCACCCCTGCGTTAATGCGCAGGATTCCTCCACAACTCGCCGTGGGGCAAGCCCTGGATGACCCGTAGCCGGAACTGCGCTACCACATCCATCGCGGCAAGCAGAAGGAAACCGGCATGCGCGACATCGGTCATTTCATCGCCGGACGGTTGGTGGCGGGCGCTGGCGGGCGCCATGGCGATGTGTTCAACCCGGCTTCCGGCGAGGTTGCTGCCCGGGTGGCCCTGGCCGACGCTGCCGAGGTCGATCGTGCCGTTCAGGCCGCCGCTAAGGCCTGGCCGGCCTGGGCCGCCACCCCGCCGCTCCGCCGCGCCCGGGTCATGTTCCGTCTCCGGGATTTGCTGGAACGCGACCGCGTCAAACTGTCGGCGGCGATCACCGCTGAGCACGGCAAGGTGCTGTCGGACGCCGACGGCGAAGTGCAGCGCGGACTGGAGGTGGTGGAATTCGCCTGCGGCATCCCGCATCTGCTCAAGGGGGAATTCACCGAAGCGGTCGGCACAGGGATCGATGCCTGGTCGGTGCGCCAGCCCCTCGGCGTGGTCGCCGGCATTACGCCGTTCAACTTCCCGTTGATGGTTCCGTTGTGGATGATCCCGGTGGCGCTGGCCTGCGGCAATTGCTTCATCCTGAAACCGTCGGAGAAGGATCCCTCCGCCAGCCTGCTGCTGGCCGGGCTGCTCGCTGAGGCCGGGCTGCCGGACGGCGTGTTCAGCGTGGTGCAGGGCGCGCGGGAAGCAGTGGAGGCGATCCTGGCGCATCCGGGCATCGCCGCGGTCAGCTTCGTCGGGTCCACCGCGATCGCCGAGACCATCTACAAGGGTGGCACCGCACACGGGAAGCGCGTGCAGGCGCTCGGCGGCGCGAAGAACCATTTGGTGGTCATGCCGGACGCCGACCTGGATGACGCGGTCAATGCGCTGATGGGCTCAGCCTATGGCGCCGCCGGGGAACGCTGCATGGCGGTCTCCGTAGCGGTCGCCGTGGGCTCGGTCGGCGACAAGCTGGTGCAGAAGCTGGAACCCCGCGTGCGCGCGCTGAAGATCGGTCCCGGCACGGACCCCGAAGCCGAGATGGGCCCGCTGGTCACCCGTGAGCACCGCGAGAAGGTGATGGGCTACATCGATCTCGGCGTGAAAGAAGGCGCCGATCTGGTGGTCGATGGGCGCGGGGTGCGTCTGCAAGGTTACGAAAACGGCTTCTTCCTCGGCGGCTGCCTGTTCGACAAGGTGCGCCCCGACATGCGCATCCACCGGGAGGAGATTTTCGGCCCCGTCCTCGGCGTGGTGCGTACCCCGGACCTGGCTGGCGCCGTGCGCATGATCAACGAACATCCATACGGCAATGGCGTATCGATTTACACCTCCGACGGTGGGGCGGCGCGCGACTTCGCCAGCGCCATCGAGATCGGCATGGTGGGAGTGAACGTGCCGATCCCGGTTCCGATGGCCTTTCACAGCTTCGGCGGCTGGAAGCAGTCGCTGTTCGGCGACCACCACGTGTACGGCTCCGAAGGGGTGCGATTCTATACCCGCTACAAGGCCATCACCCAACGCTGGCCCGGCGGGGCGCGGCACGGCGCCGAATACGTCATGCCGACGCCGGGACGCTGAGCCGTTCCTCGACGCTTTCCAGCACCACCTTGGCCAGTTCCGGATCAGTCAGGTAGTCCGGCATCGCATAGGCGGTCAGGCGCGGGATGTCGTGCAAGGTGATGCGCGCACCACGTGTCTCGACCCCCAGTTCGCGCAATGACGCAAACGCCCGCGACAGGTTTTCCTGCCGGCAGCCGAGACGCGCGGCCAGCAGCCCCTTCTCGAACGGCAGCCGGAACCCGGACTCGGTCGCGTTCGGGTCGGGCACCAGCGCCAGCAGGTAGCAGCCGAGCCGCTGCGCGGTGGTCCGCACCTTCAGATCGCGGATCTGGCGAACCAGGCTACGGAAATCGACCGACAGGGAGCGCAGCAGCGACAATGCCAACTCCGGTTCGCGCTCCACCATCGAACGCAGCGGGGCGGACTGGATGGCCAGAAGCCGCGCACGCTGCACGACATGGGCGGACTGCACGTACGGCAGCTCCGACATGACCGAGGCCAGAACGAAGTCCTGCCCGGCCTGCAGCACCTCGACAACTGCGATCGAGCCGTCCGGGGCGGTGGAACTGAGCGCCACCTGGCCGTCCAGCACGAAGTAAAGAATGTCCGGCTGCATGCCTTGCTCGCACAGCCGGTCCCCGTGCGCAGCGATCTGCACCTCGCTCATCGCATTGATCTGGATCAGCAGCCCTTCGTTCAGTGATGCGAACACCGGAACGGACCGCAGCGTCGTCAAACTAGGCCGCATCGTCACCCCCAACCCAGAACCTTGCGCGGCTTGCGCGACATCAAGGTTTGCGCTCCTTTCCGGCAACTTCAAACTGGCGCCGGTCTGAATTCCGCTCCACCCTGCCGGACAGAGGGACAAATGCCATGAAAGCCGTTGTTTGTCAGGCATTTGGCGGCGCCGAGGTGCTGGAATTTCTCGACCTGCCGGACCCGCCGCCGCCCGCCGCCGGGGAAATCCAGGTGAGACTGGGCGCCCGCGGGGTGCAGTACGTCGATGTGCTGCAGCTTGCCGGCACCTACCAGGTGCGCCCGCAGCCGCCCTTCATTCCCGGCAGCGAGGCGGCCGGCCAGGTGGTGGCGGTCGGCGCCGGCGTGACGCGGTTCAAGCCGGGCGATCTGGTCATGAGCCGGCATCGGACCGGCGCGTTCGCGACGCTCGCCAACGCGCGGGAAGATGCGTGTGACAAGGTGCCGGTCGGTATGAGCCTGGAAGCCGCTGCGGTGCTGCGCTCGGGCCACGGCACGGCGTACCACGCGCTGCTGCAGCGCGGGCGGTTGCAGGCCGGCGAGTGGGTGCTGGTGCATGGCGCGGCCGGCGGCATCGGCATCGCCGCGATCCAGATCGCCAGGCTCTCCGGCGCACGGGTGATCGCGACCGCCAGCACCGAGGCCAAGCGCGCCGCCTGTCTGGAGGAAGGCGCCGACCAGGCGCTGGATTACCGCGCCGGGTTCCTCGACCGGGTGAAGGAACTGACCGGCGGGCGAGGGGTTGATATCGTTTATGACCCGATCGGCGCCGCGGTGACCGATGAATCCCTGCGCTGCCTGTCGTACGGAGGGCGGCTGTTGGTCCTGGGCTTTCTCGGCGGCGGTCCGGCAAGTCTTCGCAGCAACTACCTGCTGATCAAGGGAATCGAGGCGATCGGCGTGTACATGGGCGGCTTTCAGGCCAACCAGCCGGAGGTCTTCGCAGCCAACACGCGGGAGATCCTCGGGTTGGCGTCGGACGGCAAGATCCGACCGCGGATCTCGCACCGCTTCCCGCTGGAACGGGCGGCAGAGGCGGTGCAGGCGGTGATCGACCGGGCGGTGATCGGAAAAGCGGTGCTGGTGGGCTGATCCGCCGGATGGTGGCCAGCAGAAGATTTTCCGCTTGACAGCTCGCCGGACCGCATGTATTTAACCTGTAGGTTATATAATCTTCGGGTTGGGATAGCTGACTGACCGCAGCGATAGAAGGAAGGGCACGATGCAACTAAACCCTTATCTGCTGTTCGACGGCCAATGCGAAGCAGCGTTCAGGTTCTATGAGCGGTGTCTCGACGGCAAGATCGTCACGATGCTGCCGCATCGGGGCTCGCCGATGGCGGACCAGACGCCGCCCGAACGGCTCGATCACATCATGCATGCCCGTCTGACGGTAGGCGACAAGGTATTGATGGGTTCCGACGCTCCGCCGGACCACTATGAGGCGATGAAAGGTTTCTCCGTGACGCTCGGCATCGAGGATCCGGCCGAGGCGGAGCGCATATTTCACCTGTTAGCGGAAAACGGCACCGTGCGGATGCCGATCCAGAAGACCTTCTGGGCGCTTCGATTCGGCATGCTCGTTGATCGGTTCGGGACCCCGTGGATGATCAACTGCGAGCAGCCTGACTGACGCCACGCCCTGGTCGGCTTCGCCGGCTGGCTTTTCGACAAGCGGCAAGGAGAGCCTTTATGGCGGCAAAAGGTGCGGCCGCGCCGGCGGCGCGGGAACTGACGCTCACGCGCGTGCTCGACGCGCCGCGTGAGTTGGTGTTCGAGGCCTGGACGGACCCGACCCGCATGGCGCAGTGGTGGGGGCCGCGCGGCTTCACCAACCCGGTCTGTGAGATGGACGTCCAACCAGGCGGCGCGTTGCGGATCGTCATGCGCGCACCCGACGGCGCCGAGCATCCGATGACCGGAGTTTTCCGCGAGATCGTGCGGCCCGAGCGCCTTGTCTTCAGCATCGAGGTGGTGGACGAGGGGGGCAGGCGTTTGCTCGAAGGGATCACGACCATCACGTTCGCCGAACGCGGCAACAAGACGGAGCTCACTGTACGGGCCGGCGCCGTCGCCGTGGTCGCCGATGCGACGGCCATGCTTGACGGCATGCCTGCGGGTTGGGCGCAAACTCTGGAACGCCTCGAGGCGCATATGGCGCACAGACGCGGCAAATCCGACGCCATTCGCAGCCTGTTTTCTGCTTTCAGATCGAACAATCGACGGGTCGCCGAAGAGCTGCTGAACGACGACTTCAGGTTCACCAGCCCGTATGACGATGCGATCGACAAGGCGACATGGTTCGAAAGATGCTGGCCGAACAGCGAGCGCATCCGAATGCATGATATCGAGAAGATATTCGTGCAAGGAGATGAGGCGTTCGTGCTCTATAAATGCATCAGCAACGATGGGAACGAGTTCCGGAACACCGAATTCTTCACGTTCGACGGAGACCGGATAAGCCAGGTCAGCGTCTATTTCGGCGCTACCTACAAGGACGGCAACTTCGTCAAGGACCAATGAATCAAGCCGGAGTGTCGAATGTCTGGATCGGGTGGGTTTTCCCGGGCGCGGCTCGGACGCATGTCCGAGGTGATGGGCGGTCATGTGGAACGCGGCGAGGTGGCCGGCGTGGTCACGCTGCTGTGCCGTCATGGAGAAATTCATGTCGATGCGGTCGGCGCGCAGGACCTGCGGATCGGGACGCCGATGCGTCGCGACACGATTTTCCGCATCGCCTCGATGTCCAAACCGATCGCCGCGGCGGCGGCCATGATCCTGGTCGAGGAAGCAAAACTGCGGCTGGATGAACCGGTCGATCGGCTGCTGCCGGAACTGGCCGATCGGCAGGTGCTGCGCACGATCGGCAGCCCACTTGAGGACACCATGCCGGCCCAGCGCCCGATCACGCTGCGCGATCTGCTGACGTTCCGGCTGGGGTTCGGGGCGGTGATGGCGCCGCCCGGCCGCTACCCGATCCAGCAGGCGATGGCGGAGGCAGGGCTGGCGCCCGGGCCGAACCCGTCTTCGCTGACGCCCGATGCGTGGATCAAGCGTTTCGCCAGCCTGCCGCTGATCCATCAGCCCGGCGAGCAGTGGATGTATCACACCGGCTCCGACGTGCTGGGCGTGCTGATCGCCCGCGCCGCCGGCATGAATCTGCCGGATTTCCTGCAGGAACGGATTTTCGCGCCGCTCGGCATGAAGGACACCGCGTTCAGTGTGCCGGAGGCGAAACTCGACCGGCTGGCGACCTGCTATCGGATCGATGCCGGGAGCGGCCGGCTGATCGTTTACGATGAAGCCCGCGGCGGGCTGTGGGCCCGTCCGCCCGTGTTTCCCGCAGCCGGCGGCGGGCTGGTCTCGACCGCGGACGACTATCTCGCGTTCGGTCAGATGATGCTCGATGCCGGGCGGCACGGGAAAGATCGCATCCTGGCGCGTCCGACCGTCCAGCTCATGGCAACCGATCAGTTGACGCCGGAGCAGAAGGCGGCCTCGCCTTTCGTTCCTGGGTTCTGGGACAACCGCGGTTGGGGCTTCGGCATGGCGGTGATCACCGGACGTGACGGACTCGGACCGTCCCCCGGCAGCTTCGGCTGGGACGGCGGTTTCACCACGTCGTGCTATGTCGATCCGCACGAGGATCTGGTTGCCATCCTGCTGATGCAGCGGCTGATGACCAGTCCGGCGCCGGCCAATATCTACACGGATTTCTGGACGCTGGCCTACCAGGCGATCGACGATTGAACGACCTGTTCTATTGAGTCCGGGAAACCGGCCGGTTCCGGAGCTCTGGGTAGGGCGGAAAAGCGTAGCGCATTCCGCCGCCTCGTTCGGCGGAATGCGCTACGCTTTTCCGCCCTACGCTTTTCCTGCCACGCAGCGCTGGGGTCGGATGGGGCTGGCGTAAGATGTCCATTTCTGGGCTTCCTGCTCGCCTCGGTCGTTCGCTATCGAAGGACTACCCCATGTCAGCGATCCCCAACCGCCTGCCCAGCCTGAACTTCGATCTCGGCGAGACCGCCGACATGCTGCGCGCGCAGGTCGAGGCGTTCGCCGCCGATGAAATCGCCCCACGCGCCGCAGCCATCGACCGCGACAACGCCTTTCCCGTGGATCTATGGCGCAAATTCGGCGACCTCGGCGTGCTCGGGATCACCGTGGAGGACGAATACGGCGGCGCCGGCATGGGCTATCTGGAGCATGTCGTGGCAATGGAGGAAATCTCCCGGGCTTCGGCCTCGGTCGGGTTGTCGTATGGCGCGCATTCCAACCTGTGCGTCAACCAGCTCCGCCGCAACGGTACCGAGGCCCAGAAGCGACGCTATCTTCCTCATCTGATTTCCGGCGAAACTGTCGGCGCCCTGGCGATGTCGGAGCCCGGGGCGGGCTCGGACGTGGTGGGGATGCGCACCCGCGCCGATCGGCGCGGCGACCGTTACATGCTTAACGGATCGAAGATGTGGATCACCAACGGCCCGGATGCCGGCGTGCTGGTGGTGTATGCCAAGACCGAGCCGGATGCCGGCCCGCGCGGGATCACGGCATTTCTGATCGAGAAGGGATTCCCGGGCTTCTCCACCGCGCAGAAGCTCGACAAGCTTGGCATGCGCGGGTCGAACACCTGCGAGCTGGTGTTCACCGATTGCGAGGTGCCGGATGACAACGTGCTCGGCCGGGTGAACGAGGGCGTGCGCATCCTCATGAGCGGGCTGGACTATGAACGCGCCGTGCTGGCAGCCGGTCCGCTCGGCATCATGCAGGCCTGCATGGATACGGTGGTTCCCTACGTGCATGACCGCAAGCAGTTCGGCCAGCCGATCGGCGAGTTCCAGCTCATGCAGGGGAAACTTGCCGACATGTACACGACGATGAACGCGGCCAAGGCGTACGTGTACGCCGTGGCGAAGGCGTGCGACCGCGGCGAAACCGCGCGCAAGGACGCTGCCGGCGCGATCCTGTATGCTGCTGAGCGCGCAACCTGGATGGCGCTGGAAGCGATCCAATGCCTGGGCGGCAACGGCTACATCAACGACTACCCGACCGGGCGGCTGCTGCGCGACGCCAAACTTTACGAAATCGGCGCCGGCACCAGCGAGATTCGCCGCATGCTGATCGGCCGCGAACTGTTCACCGAGACCTCATGACGGTCCTGCACTCGGACGCAAATCCACGCGGTGACGAGTTCGCTGCCAATGCGGCGGCGATGCGGGCGCTGGTCGCCGATCTGCGCGAGCGGGTCCGCGCAGTCGAGAACGGCGGCGGAGAGACGGCGCGGCAGCGGCATGTCGGCCGCGGCAAGCTGCTGCCGCGCGACCGCGTTGCCGGGCTGATCGACCCGGGTTCGCGGTTCCTGGAGCTGTCGCAGCTTGCTGCGTACGGCATGTATGATGGAGAAGTACCGGGTGGGGGCATCGTCACCGGCATTGGCCGCATCGCCGGACGGGAATGCGTGATCATTGCCAACGATGCTACAGTGAAGGGCGGCACGTACTTCCCGATCACCGTAAAGAAGCACCTGCGCGCGCAGGAGATCGCGCGGGCCAACCGGTTGCCCTGTCTGTACTTGGTGGATTCCGGCGGTGCCTTCCTGCCGCTGCAGGATGAGATTTTCCCGGACCGCGAGCATTTCGGTCGTATCTTTTTCAACCAGGCAAACCTGTCCGCCGCGCGCATCCCGCAGATTGCCGCCGTCATGGGTTCCTGCACCGCCGGCGGCGCCTATGTCCCGGCAATGAGCGACGAAACGGTCATCGTGCGTCGCCAGGGCACCATCTTTCTGGCCGGCCCACCGCTGGTGAAAGCCGCAACGGGGGAAGAGGTCAGCGCCGAGGACCTCGGCGGCGCCGACGTTCACGCGCGCATATCGGGTGTGGTCGATCACTACGCGCATGATGACCGCCATGCGCTGGCGATCTGCCGGCGAATCGTCGCCGGGCTGAATCACGAGAAGCGGCCCGATGTGGAGCTTCGTGCGCCGGTGCCACCGCGTTACGATCCGGCAGAAATCGCCGGCGTGGTGCCGACGGACCTGCGCACGACCTATGACGTGCGCGAGGTGATCGCGCGGGTGGTCGATGGCAGCGAACTCGATGAGTTCAAGCGGCTATACGGAACAACACTGGTGTGCGGCTTCGCCCATGTGTTCGGCTACCCGGTGGGAATCCTGGCCAATAACGGCATCTTGTTTTCGGAATCCGCGCTGAAGGGCGCCCATTTCGTGGAGCTGTGCAGTCAGCGCGGCATTCCGCTTGTGTTCTTGCAGAATATCACCGGGTTTATGGTCGGGCGGAAATACGAAGCCGGCGGCATCGCCAAGGATGGCGCGAAGCTGGTCACCGCGGTCGCAACCACCGCGGTGCCAAAGATCACCGTGATCATCGGCGGGTCGTATGGCGCGGGAAATTACGGCATGTGCGGCCGCGCCTACGACCCGAGCTTCCTGTGGATGTGGCCCAACGCGCGCATCTCCGTGATGGGCGGCGAGCAGGCGGCCAGCGTGCTGGCGACCGTGCGCGGCGGGTTCGACAGCGCCGAACATGAAGCCGCGTTCAAGGCGCCGATACGCGCGCAGTACGAGGCCAAGGGGCATCCGTACCTACGCGACGGCACGCCTGTGGGACGATGGCATCATCGACCCGGCGGAAACACGGCTGGTACTCGGGCTGTCGCTGTCCGCGGCCTTGAACGCGCCGATCGGGGAGACGCGCTTCGGCGTGTTCCGGATGTGATGGTGGAGCAGCCCCCTCCCCCAACCCCCTCCCACAAGGGGAGGGGGCTTTTCCGCACCCTGCTGATCGCCAACCGTGGCGAGATTGCCTGCCGCATCGTCCGCACCGCCCGCCGCATGGGGATCGAGACAGTCGCCGTCTTCTCCGAGGCGGATGCCCACGCCCTGCACGTCGAAACCGCCGACCGCGCGATCTGCATCGGTCCGCCACCAGCGCGCGACAGCTACCTGAACATACCCCGCATCATCGAGGCCGCTCAGCGCACCGGTGCCGACGCCGTGCACCCCGGCTACGGCTTCCTGTCGGAAAACCCCGCCTTCCCCGAAGCCTGCGTCGCTGCCGGGCTTATCTTCGTCGGGCCGCCGGCCGCGGCGATGCGCGCGCTCGGCTCCAAATCCGCGGCCAAGGCCCTGATGCAGGCGTCCGGCGTCCCCGTGCTGCCCGGCTATCACGGCGCCGACCAGGACCCCGAACGGCTACTGGCCGAGGCGGCCCGCGCCGGCTTTCCGGTCGTCATCAAGGCCGTGTCCGGTGGCGGCGGGCGGGGGATGCGCGTGGTGTCCGATGCAACCTCTTTCGCGGCGGCTTTGGCCTCCGCCCGTCAGGAAGCCGCGTCGGCATTCGGCGATGACCGCGTGCTGATCGAGCGCTACCTGGAGCGGCCCCGTCACATCGAGGTGCAGGTGTTTGCCGACACCCATGGCAACGCCGTGCATTTGTTCGAACGCGATTGCTCGACCCAGCGGCGGCATCAAAAGGTGATCGAGGAAGCGCCGGCCCCCGGCCTGGATCCGGCTCGCCGGGCCGCGATGGGCGCCGCCGCGGTGACCGCGGCGCAGGCCGCAGGCTATCAAGGTGCCGGCACGGTCGAGTTCGTCGCTGATGCCGATGGATTCTGGTTCCTGGAGATGAACACAAGGTTGCAGGTGGAACATCCTGTGACCGAGATGATCACCGGCTTCGATCTCGTCGAGTGGCAGCTTCGCATCGCCGCCGGCGAGCCGCTTCCTGTCCCGCAGGACGCGATCCGCATCACCGGCCATGCGATCGAGGCGCGGTTGTACGCTGAAGACCCTGCGCGTGACTTTGCGCCCTCGATCGGGCGCATCATTCGACTTCGGCTGCCGGCGACCGGCGACGGCGTGCGGGTCGATACCGGCGTGCGCGAAGGCGACGTCGTCTCGGTCCATTACGACGCGATGCTTGGGAAGCTGATCTGTCACGCGGCGACCCGCGCTGAAGCGCTGGGGCGACTTCGTCACGCGCTCAGTGAGTGCGAAATCGCCGGTGTGGCCGATAATCTTGACCTGCTGTACGGCATCGCTGCGCATCCTGAATTCGTTGCCGGCGCTATCGATACCGGTTTCATCGCCCGCCACGCGGACCAACTGCTGGCATCGCGCAGCGCGCCGGATGCCGAGGTTCTGACGGTTGCGGCATTCGGCGTCTTGCTGGAAGAGAGCGAAACGGCGGCGCGCGCCGCCGCAGCCAGCGCCGACCCGTATTCGCCATGGCACGCGCGTGACGGATGGTGGCTGAACACGACACCCGAGCGGGTGCTGGTGTTCGTGTCCGACGGAACGGTATGTACGGTTCGCCTCCAGCGTGATGATCCGCTGTGCCAGATCACCGCAGCAGGGCGGACGCTGGCCGGACGGGCCGAACGCGCCGCCGATGGGCGCCTTGCGATCGAGTTGGACGGTGTGCGGGAACTCGCCGGTCTTACCCGCATCGGCGATGCGATCTCGCTGCGCTGGCGAGGCGAGACCTGGCGGCTGATGGTGCCCAGTGTCGAATCAGCCGAAACCGAGGACTACACCGGCGGCCGTTTGGTCGCTCCAATTCCCGGCCAGGTTACCGCAGTGCATGCCGCCCCCGGCGAGACTGTCACCCGCGGTGAAGTGCTGGTGGTGCTGGAAGCAATGAAAACGGTGTTCCGGCTGACCGCGCCGGCCGATGGCGTGATCGCCGAACTCGCCTGCCGCCCCGGCGACATGGTGGAGGAAGGCCAGGTGTTGATACAATTCGAAGATCAGCCGACAACCAGCTCCGCCGCCGAGAGTTCAGCCACTGCCACGTCCAGCCCGGGTTCCTCGCCATTGCCGAGACGCCAGGCCGCCGAAAGACCGGCATAGGCCAGCACCCATTTCAGCAGCCGCACCCGATCCAGGCACCCGCTTCGGCAATAACAGCGGCCGTTATGGGGTCAACACAAGCTGTGTCTGGATCACCACCGCGACCAGCCTGCCCTCCGCCGTGCTGACCCTTGTTTGCCAGACCATGGTGCGGCGCCCGCGATGCAGCGGCGTCGCCTCACCGACAACCAGCGCGCCGGCCCGTGCAGGCCCGATGAAGTTGGTCTTGCTCTCGATCGTCGTTGTCGGGGCACCTTCCGGCAGGTTCAACCCCGTCCCCATCGCGCCGAGCGTATCGGCGAACGCCATCACCGCGCCACCATGCAGCACCGACGGTGTCGTGCAAAGTTCCGGCCGTACCAGCATCTCCGCCGTCACCCTATCCGCCGCGGCCGATGTGACCCGGATACCCAGCAGTTCGGCGAATGGCAGCCGGTGCCGCGCAAGAATCCCGAGCCCATCCATCGCTACTTCTTCACCGCGAAGTTCCGCGCCATCGAACTGAAGAACGCAAACAGGGCGTCCCCGGCGATCACCCCGGCGCCGAACACCTGCATGCCCTCCGGTTTGCCGTGGGTAACCTGCTCCCAGACCAACCGGCACAGAATCCCGGCCAGCACCGCCCAGCCAGCCAGCGGGAACAGGATCAAAGTCCGGTCGCCAGCAGCACGCCAAGCTGCCGCCGCGGACCGCCGATCCACTGCATGATCGCTCCGGGAATCGCCCACAGAAACAGCGACCACGCCACCGCCGGCGAGGCGCCCGCCTTGATGGTCGCCACGTACACGCGATCCACGGGTGCCACCAGGTTCCGCGCGAAGAAGCTTTCGTATGAAAGATATACCACCACCGCCGCCACCACGAAAGCGAACATCGCGGCAATCAACTGCTGACGTCGCCCATCCCGCTCGAAAGCCGGATCGCTGCCGTTGCCGCGCAGCATGAAGCCGGCCTTCAGGTCGTAGCCCATATCGGCGAAAGCAGGTCCGGTGGCAGCCGAGAACCCGACCAGCAGCGCCAGCGCCACCGGCGGAAACCCGATCAGCATGCCGATCACCAGCGTGATCAGCGCCACCGCGAACGCCGGGAACCAGCCGGAATGCATCGCCGCCAGGCCGACGATCAATTCATGCGCCAGCGCGGCGAACGCAGCATAGATCACGAACCCCACCAGCATCCAGGTCGACAGCCCATCGGCGATTCCGCCGGCAAGCGCGATCACCACCGCGATCGCGACATAGGCCCCGGCACCAAGCCCCAGCGACCGGCGCACCTCGGCCGGCGAGCGCGTGCCGGCGGGGCCAGCCTCCTTGCGGCGACGCAGGATGATGATTCCCACCTGCACCAGCGCGACCACACCCGCACCGACCATCATCCCGTGCGGGATGTACGCCTTGTTGAGATCGCCGCCCGGCACCACGGCCGCAAACAGCGGATTGTTGAACAGGAGCATCGAATAACCACGCAGCAGCAGCCCGATGCCGAACATGGTCAGCGCCCAGATGTTGCCGATGAAAGCGACACCGAACGCCGACATGGGGATGCCGGCCAGCCAGTTGCCGCCGATCCCAAGCAGGATGCCGATGCCGAGGATGCCGGCTTTGCGACCGCCCTGGTCGCCGGCCAGGATGGCCTCGGCGGCGGCGGCGCCGGGCGGCCAGGCGCCGTCGGCGGGAAATACTTCGGAATCAAACAGGCGATACAGCATGTAACCGTCGATCAGCATCGCCAGGAACACGCCAAGCAGCAGCGGCAGCACGAGATCCGTCCGACCGAGCACGAACGGTATGCCGATCGGCAGCATCAGGCTGTTGCCGGCACCGAACGTCGCCGCCGAGATGGCGCTCTGCGCCAGGTTCTGCACGTGAATCGAGCGGTAGCGGGCGAACGCCGCCAGCGGCACGCGCGCCAGTACCATGCCGGCGAGCGCACCAATCAGCGAGGTGTTCGCGGTGATGCCAAGCGTGACGATCAGTTGCACGCCAATGATCGCCCCGACAACGCAAAGCGGTGCGATCAGCAGGAAGGAGGCCGGTTCAAAGAAGCGCGGATGCGCCGCGGTACTCGCGTCGGCGCGCGGTGCGCTGGCGATTTCACTCATGTGTCCTGCCCCCCTGCGCCGCCGGTCTCGGTGCCTATTCCGCCGCCCGACCCGTCGCTAACGCAATGCCGTAGGCGCTCCGCGCCGCCTCCGCCGAAACGTATCCCTCCGCCACGTCGGCCGCTACGGCCGCCGCCGATCGCTCCCGCGGATCGCCAAATCCTGCGCCGCCAGCCAGCCGCACTTCAACGATCTGATCGGTGCGCGTCAGCGTCACCAGTTCGCCGGTACCGCAATCATGCACCACGTTCCCCGACGGATCGAGCACCACACCTCGCACGCTGCCGCCGGGCTGCCCGCCGCCCAGCCCTTCCACGGTAACCCCGACACCTTCGGGATATACCGAGGCCAATGTCGGCAGCCCATCATCGTGCAGCTTGCGCAACCGGGTGCGCACGCCCAAGCCTCCGCGATGCTGCCCGGGACCGCCCGAGTCGGTCACGAAAGTTTTCTCGAGCACCAGCACAGGCGCCCGCACTTCCATCAGCTCCACCGAGGTATTGGCCGCGGATGTCGGGTACAGCAGCGCGGACTTGCCGTCCCCATGCGTCGAGCCGCCCTGCCCGGCACCCATGAAGAAATGGTCCGCATAGACCTGTCCGCCGGCTTCATGCCCATAGATGTTGATGGCCACCGGCAGCCCGGTCGCAGCCTGCACCCGGTCCGGCGCCGCATCGGCCAGCGCCCGGAAGATGTTCGGCGCGATGTACCACCCGACCCGCGTGCGCAGGTTCACCGAGGCCGGCCTGTCGCAGTTCAGCACCGAACCCGCCGGCGCCTTCACGGTGAACGGACGATAGCAGCCGGCGTTGCTGCGCACGTCCGGGCTCAGCATGCATTTCATCGGGTAACAGGAATGCGCGGCGGTATAGCTGTAGGTGCAGTTAAGTCCGCCTTGCGGAAGCTGCCGCGGCGCACCCTCGAAGTCCAGTTCGACCGTATCGCCCTGCACGGTGATCGTCAGCGGATAATGCAGTCGCTGACCCAGCGGGTTGTTCCAGATTTCCGAGTGGTACACGCCGTCGGGCAGCGCTCGGATGGCATCGCGCATGGCGCGCTCGGCGCGGCTCTGCACGACATGCGCGAGCGCCCGCAGATCGTGCATCCCGTACTCGTCCATGAACGCCGCCAGCCGTTCGGCGCCCAACGCATTGGCGGCGACGAAGGAGTGGATGTCGCCCAGCACTTCCTCCGGCTTGCGCACGTTCTCGTTGATCAGCGCGAGCAGGTCCTGGTTCGCCTTGCCGGCGCGGTACAGCAGCATCGGCGGTATCTGGATGCCTTCCTCGTAAATCTCGCGGGCGCGCAGGCTGTCCTTGGTGCCGCCGATGTCGCCGACATGGCCGACCGTGCCGGTTAATGCCACCAGTGCGCCGTTGCGAAACACCGGTGTTACCACGGCGATGTCGAACAAGTGTCCGGCGCACAGCCACGGGTCGTTGGTGATCAGAACGTCGCCGGGCCGCAGTGCATCGGCAGGGAATTTTGCCAGCAGCGCCTTCACGGCCCGCGGCAGGGTCAGATTGAACACCGGCATTGCTCGCGGTGAGTGCGCCAGGCTGTCGCCCTCGGCATCCAGCAGGTCGCAGGCGAAATCCTGCGCCTCCGAGACGATCAGGCTGAACGCGGTGCGGCAGATCGTCTGCCACATCTCTTCCACCACGGTGACCAGCCGGCTCCACATGATTTCAAGGGAGACCGGATCGTCTTCGATCATCGCGGCAGCTTCGGCAAGAGGCGTCGCGGCAGTGACCCGCGCCGCGGGCGCTGCCGGCAGGCCGATCTCGATCAGCAGCGAGCCATTGGCATCGACCCGTAATGCATCACCGGCCAGAATAACAGTGGTCGCCTCGCGTTCCTCGATGATCGCCGGCCCGGCGATCATGGCATCGCGGGACAGTGCATACCGGTCATAGACCGGGGTCTCCGTAAATCCATCGCCGAAGAACGCCGGTCGCGTTCCCTTCCGCGCGTTTCCTGCGGCACCGCGGCCGGCTTCGGTGAGCGACAGCGGCGGCAAGGGTCCGCGGCAGCGCACACGGAACGAGATCGCCTGCACGCCGACCCCCTCGTACACCGACGTGTAGCGGACGGCATAGGCGGTCGCGAAGGCGGCGCGGAGTTCCGGCATGCGCGCCTCGGTTATGCTGCCGTCGGGCAGCGGCACGTTGATCTCGTGCATCTGTCCCTCCAGCCGCATATCGGCCGAGCGTTCAGTAACGATATCGGCGGCTGCAATCCCTGCAGCCACCAACCTGTCGCGCGCCGTGGCTTCCAGCTCGCGCACCACTGCATCGATCGCTGCTGCGCTGCCGGGCGTGCCGAGCCGCACCGGGTGGCTGCGCACCTGCTCGAACGACAGCGGCGCGGCAAGAAAGCCCAGCGCCGAGGCGGCACCGGATGCCGGCGGGATCAGCACCTGTCGGACGCCGAGGATGCGAGCGACCTCGGCGGCATGGGCCGGCCCGGCGCCGCCAAACCCCACCATGGCGTAACGTCGCGGGTCCTTGCCCTTCTCCACGATATGAATTCGTGCCGCGGCGGCCATGTTTTCCACCACCATGCGGTGGATGCCCCACGCGGTCTGCACCGCACTCAGTCCCAGCTTTGTCCCGACATTCGCCAGGGCGTGGTCTGCCGCGTCGCGATCCAGCGCCATGCGCCCACCGAGAAAGAAGCCCGGGTCGTAATAGCCGAGTAGCAGCGAAGCATCGGTGACCGTGGGCTCGATGCCCCCGCGCCCGTAGCAGGCGGGTCCCGGATCCGCGCCCGCCGAGCGTGGGCCGACGCGCAACAGCCCGACTTCATCGATGGCCGCGATCGAGCCGCCGCCGGCACCGATCTCGATCATGTCGATGACCGGTGCCTTGATCGGGAGGCCGGAGCCCTTCTTGAAGCGGTGGACCCTCGCCGCTTCCATTATGGGCGCGATCTCAGCACGGCCCTGCTCGATCAGGCAGGCTTTCGCGGTCGTTCCGCCCATATCGAACGAAATCACGTCCGCGCGGCCGGACGCCGCGCCGAAAAACGCGGTTGCCAGTCCGCCACCGGCCGGGCCGCTTTCGAGCATGCGAATCGGCAAAGCCCGGGCGGTTTCCGGCGACAGCAATCCACCCGCCGAATGCATCAGAGCCAATCGTCCGCGAAAGCCCCGCGCGTGCAGCTCGCGCTCAAGCTTGCCGAGATAGCGCGCCATCAGTGGCTGCACGTATGCGTTGGCGCAGGTGGTTGCGGTGCGCTGGTACTCCCAAAGCTCGGCGACGACCTGATTGGACAGCGACAAGGCGATCTCCGGGAACGCCGCACGGATGATCGCCGCTGCTTGCTGCTCATGCGCCGGATTGCGGTAGGCGTGCAGGAAGCAGACGGCGATTGCCTCCATGCCTTCAGCGACAAGCCGTTGCGCCGCCGCTCGCAGTTCCGCCGGATCGAGCGGGGCGATCACCTGGCCATCGCGATCGATTCGCTCAGTGACTTCCAACCGATGCCGGCGCGGCACCAGCGGCGCCGGGAATTGCAGAAACAGGTCGTAGATGTCGTAGCGCTGCTCGGTGCCCATTTCCAGGATGTCGCGAAATCCGCGCGTGGTGATCAATCCCAGCCGCGCGCCGGTACGCTCGATCAGGGCGTTGGTCACCAGCGTTGTGCCGTGCACGATATCGGTGACATCGGACAGATGCAGGCGGGCGGCGTTCAGCAACTCCGTCAATCCAGCCAGCGCACCAACCGACGGATCGCGCGGCGTGGTCAAGCACTTGTGCAGCCGGATTTCGGCGCGCTGGGTGTCCAGCAGGATGAAATCAGTGAAGGTTCCGCCGATATCGAACCCAATTCGGTAGCGGCCGTCGGTCATTCATCTAATCCTTGTCCAACCCGCCACTGGCGTTCAGGCGTTCGGCGGTGATGTAATCCGGCGCGTCCAGCGCCAGCCAGACGATTGCGGCGGCGACTGTCGCGCAATCCGTGCGACGGCCAAGCGGGATGCGGGCGGTTCGCTCGGCCAGGAACGCATCCAGATCGGTGCGACCGTCGATCCCTGCAAGCTGCGCCTCGGTGATGCGCTGCATCGGCGTGTCCATCATCCCCGGCGCGATGCTGTTGACGGTGACTCCATACGGGGCCAGCGCAATCGCCGCGGCACGTGTCACCGCATCGACGCCGGCCTTGCTGGCGGCATACGCAAGGTAGTTTGGCAGCGCCATGCGCGAGGCCGGCGACGTGACGTTGATGATGCGCCCGCTGCGCCGCTCGCGCATGTGCCGCCCGACCGCCGCGCAGATCAGCGCGACCGCTTTGAGGTTCAGGTCGAGCGTGCGGTCCCAGGTCTCGGCGCGCATCTCGAAAAACGCCTCGGCCGCACCGTAACCGGCGTAGTTGACGACGATATCGAGCCCGCCAAGGGCTGATATCGCGGCACCCACGACCGTCTCGGGGGCGCCCGGCGCGGTCAGGTCCAGGATGATGGTTTCGCCTGTCCCGCATTCGCCGGCGGTTTGTTCCACGGCGGGGCGATCGATGTCCGCCAGGGCCAGCTTGCATCGGCGAGCGGCAAGGCCGATGGCAACGGCGCGACCCAGTCCGCTGCCGGCGCCGGTGATCATGGCTCGTCGTGACATGCCGGAGCTACGGATTGAACTCGACCCGAACGATGACGTCGCTCTCCGGTCGCCAGGTTACCAAACTGCATCGACAGTGGAAGCAATCGTCGTATCACTCCGCGGCGGTCCGCAATGGATGCGTCTGATCGCCATATCCAGCCAGAAGTCCAGCGACCGAGATGTCTTCGTCCAACGCGTTCCAGTGGAGTCCCCGGCTGCTGATCCGATACGCCTGGCGCTGCTCGCGCGTGCCGCGCAGAAGACGTGGAAACCACGCGAGTGGGACACCCAACGTGCGTCCATCGGACAGCTCGACCCACATGCGGTCGGCATCGAAGGTGATCTTCGTTGCCCTAACCGAAGAACTCACTCCAGGCTTTCTCGATGCGCTCACGGTTTGCCTCGATCACCTCCAGCAGATTGCGCAGGGTTCTGGCATTGAACCCATCATTGTAAGCCATGTGCACCTCGGGCCGAAGCCAGAATTTGGCTTCCTTGTCTCCCTTCTCGACGTGCACATGCGACGGCTCCCGAGGACGACCCTCGTTGGCGTAGAAGAAGAATCGAAACCCGCCGCTTCGAAAGACGACCGGCATGCGCCCGCGGACCCGCAAACCTATGGTGGGCGCACGTGGGATCGAACCACGGACCTCCTCCGTGTCAGGGAGGCGCTCTCCCGCTGAGCTATACGCCCCGCCGCAGCTCGCCGCTTCTAGCGCACCGCCCGGTGCCCGGCAACACGCCCCGGACCCCTGACCTGGCAACCAGATGGTGACAGCAGCCTCGCCGGCGGGTTCAATGCAGCCATGGACATCGCCGTCCCCGAAACCTCCCTGCCGACCGAGCCGCCGCTCATCGTCCACCGCCCGGTGCGGCAAACCGCGCCGATCGTGTTCGCCTCGGCGCATTCCGGCTCGTTCTACCCGCCCGACTTCCTGGCCGCGGCCCGGCTCGATCCGCTTACGCTTCGCCGCAGCGAGGACAGCTTCGTCGATGAGCTGTTCGCCGAGGCCCCGGGCCACGGCGCGCCGCTGCTGGTTGCCACCTTTCCCCGCGCGTTCTGCGATCCGAACCGCGAGCCGTGGGAACTCGACCCGGCGATGTTCGATGATCCGTTGCCGCCTTGGGTCAACACCACCAGCACCCGCGTCAGTGCCGGCCTTGGGACCATCGCCCGCGTGGTTGCGTCCGGCGAGACGATTTATCGCGGCAAGCTGCGCTTCACGGATGCCGAACGGCGCATCCGCCATTGCTGGCAGCCCTATCACGACACGCTGGCGGCACTGATCACCGGCACCCGCGCGGTGTTCGGTGGCTGCCTGCTGGTCGATTGCCACTCGATGCCGGCGCAAGGGAACACCCAAGCGGGAGGGTCCTCAATCGCCCGCCATCGTGGCGCCGATTTCGTGCTCGGCGATGCCCACGGCACCGCTTGCGCCCCGCGCATCGCCCGCTTCGTCGAGCACAGCCTGACCGTGCTCGGTTATGTGGTGCGGCGCAACGATCCCTACGCCGGCGGCTACGTCACCCGCCATTATGGCCGCCCACGCGAGGATGTGCATGCGCTGCAAATCGAGATCGCCCGTGGCCTTTATATGGACGAGGGGCGGATCGAGCGCCTGCCGCGCTTCCCGGCGGTGCAACGCGACATCGCCACCCTGATCGGCCGTCTGGCCGCCGAGGGAACCCGATTGCTGGCGCAGTGAAAAGTCTTGGAGTCAGATGGTGGCCAAACCATCTGTTTGGGTTGTGATCGCGGCATCATCCTGGCGGCCGACGTTGACCATGCTGCTTCTGGCGGCAACGGGCGGCGTTGTGCTGGGGATCGGCGCCGTCGCCGTGCTGCGCTGGCCGCGTCAGCCGCTGGCTCCGGCCAGTTCCGCTCCCGTCCCACCGGCCGCAACCGCCGCGTCAGGCCGCCCGGAGGGCGCGATTCCGACCGCTCCGGCGCCGCCCAGCTTTGACGTCGTGCGGATCGCCCGGGATGGGCAGACGGTGATCGCCGGACGTGCGGCACCGGGGGCGGAGGTCTCAATTCGGGACCAGGGCAAGATCATCGGCCAGACGCAAGCCGACGCACAGGGCAACTGGGTGTTCGTGCCGCCGGCGCCGCTGCCGGCCGGTACGCGCGAGCTCACCCTGAACGAGCGTGTTCCCGGCGGCGCTAAGGGCGGCAGCCCGGGCGGAGTAAGCATCGCCGGAACCGGCTCGGCGGTCCTGGTCGTTCCCGGCGCAACCGCAACCCCGGCGATTGCGCTGTTGGCCACTCCGAATGCCGCCCCCCGCGTGTTGCAGGCGCCTGGCAAGAAGCCGGGCAAACTTGCCCTGGACGCGGTGGAGTACGGGGAGGCCGGCGAGGTGCGGCTCGGCGGCTCGGCGCCTCCGGGGGCCATCGTGCGTGTCTATGTCGATAACACCCCGATTGGCGAGGCGCGCGCCGAATTCGACCGGAAGCTGGTCGCTGGCCGAAGCGGCGGTGCGGGCGGGGATGCACCGGTTGCGCGTCGATCAGCTCGGCGCCGCCGGCAAGGTGGCCGCTCGGGTCGAGATGCCGTTCAGCCGTGAAAGCGGGGCAATGACGCCGGGCAGCGTCTTGGTGCAGCCCGGCCGTACACTCTGGCGGCTCGCCCTGCAGGCGTATGGCGCCGGCATGCGTTACACCGTGATATACCAAGCCAACCGAGAGACCATCCGCGACCCCAACCGCATCTATCCGGGCCAGGTGCTTACGATCCCGAAAGCCGGGCCGTAAACCCGTCAGCTTGTAGGTTCTCCGCCGAGTGTCCATAAGCGCGCCGATGGCGCTGCCCCGCTCCGCATGATGGCAACCGATACGCTCCGCATGGTGTTCGCCCCACCGCATCGGGCCGGCATGCCGTTCATTCTCGGCGCGGTCGTGGCACTGGTGATCGGCCTGTTGCTGGCGCATTGGCTGGCCTGGCTGGCCGGCCTGTTCGGGCTGTTCTGCCTGTATTTCTTCCGCGATCCGGAGCGTGTGCCGCCCGGTCGGCCTGGTGCTCTGCTAGCTCCGGCGGACGGCAAGGTGGTGGTGGTGGAACCGGCCACGCCGCCGCTCGAACTGGGGCTTGGGGTGGTTCCGCGCTGGCGGATCGGCATCTTTCTTTCGGTGCTGGACGTGCATGTGAACCGCGTGCCGGCGGACGGCACGGTGACGCGCATCGCCTATCGCCACGGCGCGTTCCTCAATGCCAGCCTCGACAAGGCCGGAGACGAGAACGAGCGCAACGCGATCGCCATCCGCCTGACCGATGGGCGGGAGATCGCGGTGGTGCAAATCGCCGGACTGATTGCGCGGCGCATCATGTGCGAGCTGCGCGAGGGCGACGCTGTCCGCGCCGGGGCCCGGTTCGGCATCATTCGCTTCGGTAGCCGGACCGATCTGTATCTGCCGGAGGGCGTGCGTCCGCTGGTGGCGGAGGGTCAGATGATGATTGGTGGGGAGACGGTGATCGCGGAGCTGAGCGTTTGAGCGGGGCGCCGCAAGATTGGCGGGATGGACGGGTCTCACCGATCCGCCGGCTGCGTCGGCTGCGTCCGCGTGTCCGGCCGCGCTACAAGGGGTCCTCGTTCAACCGGCTGATCCCGAACATCCTGACGCTGATCGGCTTATGCGCCGGACTCACCGCGCTGCGCTTCGCGATGGATGCACATTTCGGCCCGGCGGCGGTGGCGATCGTTGTCGCCGGAGGGATCGACGGGCTCGATGGGCGGATCGCCCGGCTGTTGAAGGCGACCTCGCGCTTCGGCGCCGAATTCGACAGCCTGACGGATTTCCTGTGCTTCGGGGTCGCCCCGGCCTTCGTCATCTATCTGTGGTCGTTGCAATGGCTGGGCGGTATCGGGTTCGTTCCGTGTCTGCTGTTCGCAGTTTGCATGGCGTTGCGGCTGGCCCGCTTCAATGCGGCGCTGGAGGGCGCTCCAGCCCCCGCTTATGCGTATAATTTCTTCACCGGGGTGCCGGCGCCGGCCGGAGCGGGGGTGGCGTTGTTCCCGCTGTTCCTGGGGCTGGAGGGACGTGCCCTGGGCCTGGGCTGGCTGGTGACGGTGGCGCAGAACCCGCTGTTCTGCGCGCTGGTGCTGGTCGGGACAGCGCTGTTGTGCGTGAGTACGTTGCCGGTATGGAGCTTCAAGAACTTCAAGGTGCCGGCCGAGTATGTGCTTCCAGTGCTGCTCGGGGTGGGATTGTATGCCGCGGTGCTGGTGGCCGAGCCGTGGACGGCGATGGCGGCGGCGGGGGTGCTGTATCTCGGAATGCTGCCATTCAGTGTGCGGAGCTTCCGGCGATTGCGGCGGGAGGCCGAGGAAGGCGACGCGGAGTAGGTCGTGTCTTGTGGCCCTGGTTTGCTTACGCGCTGTCGTTTCAATAGCAACAGGAAAGCCGCTCTAACGCGCCAACGGCATGACGCTCTGAACCGAGCCGTCGGGCAGTTTGGTCAGTAGGTCACCAATGCGTGCGGCTGGCCGGATCAACCGTGACATTCGCTTGACAACCGGCGCGAAGTTCGGAACACTGGCGATGTCACTTTGGCGGGAGGGTGCGTAGCAAGCATCACTCCACCTGGATTGTTCGGTGTTGCCGAAATCCTTGGCGTCGGCAACTGACCCATAAGACCAAGTCATTGCTCGGCCTGATGGTCCGAGCGCGAAGACATGGATCTTCGCAATAGACCCCCGCTCAAACGCAACATGCGTGCGGGGGTCGCTGCGTTTGAAATCACGGATGCTCGTGTCCGCAGGGCGGCTCTATAGCACCTCCGCCACCGCCTCCCGATAACGCCGCAACGCCGTCAGATGATCGGCCAGAGTGTGACCGGCAATCCGGCGGTGATGCCGGCGATTGAACGTCGTTGTCAGCGTCAGGTGCGACGCCCCGGCGGATTTCCAGAACACGGCCTCACGCTGCCAGTCCGCCGCCGTCCCGGCGCCGCATGAGGTCCAGACTTCGATGCCAACCGAAGCGGGATCGCGGCCCTCGGCCCGGATCAGTGAGCGCAGCTTGTCGAACATTTCGATCGCGCTGTGGTCGGGCGGATAGGCGTTCGGCATCCAGCCGTCGCCCCATTTGGCGATGCGCGGCAGTGTGTGCTCGTGATGGCCGCCGAACCAGACCGGCACGCGGCGATGGATCGGTAGCGGGTTGATGCCGGCATCCTCGATCGTGTGCCAGCGTCCGCGGAATGTGACGTGTGGCTCAGCCCAAAGCTGCTGCATCACCTGCACCTGCTCTTCGGACCGGCGGCCGCGGTTGCGGAAGTTCTCGTTCAGAGCGACGAACTCCGCCTCGTTCCAGCCGACGCCGATGCCGAGGCGGAATTTCCCCCCGCACAACACATCGAGCGACGCCGCCTGCTTGGCCACCAGTACGGTCTGCCGCTGCGGCAAAATCAGCACGCCGGTGGAAAAGCCCAATTTCGAGGTGCAGCCTGCGACGAAGCCGAACAGCACGAACGGATCATGGAACAGATCGTCCGAGGTGTTGCGTCCGGCTTCCCAGTCCGGGCGGCTGGCGACGTTGACGCCCAGCACGTGGTCCGGCGCTTCCAGGAAATCGTAGCCGAGCCGTTCCAGGGTTTGCGCGTATTCGCGCACCGCGCCGGGATCGGCACCGATATCGGTCAGTGGAATGAGCGCGCCGAGCTGCATGGCGTGAACTCCCTTTGCGTTGTCTGCGTCCATACCGAGGCCGGGCAGCGACCTCATGGCCCAGCTTCCCGGAGCCGTGTTTAGGCGCGCAGTTTGCGGCGAGGCCGGAGAGTTCTCAAGGTGCCCCGGATGTCGGGACATGTTCGCCGGTACGCTCCGGCATACCGTACGCCGCGGCCGACGCCACGCAAATGACCGTTTGCGGCGAGCTGAACAAGCTGGCGTCGAATGTCGGTCTCGCCCGCAACTTCGTCGGGGGTGTATTTGCGGTCGGACTACACGGAACGGTCCGCCTGGGCGGAAGTCGCGCTCTGGTTCATGCACACACTCTCGGCACCTATAACGAGCGGGTGAGTTGCACGGTGACGCGGTTCGATGGCACGGGTGTCACGCTGCAGAACTCGCGCGAGGACTGACCGTATCAGGCCGCGAGCGGCCCGCGGCGGCTGCCCGCCACTGACTGATGTAGTGACTTTCACTACATCGTCTGCTATATTGGCGTCATGGACAAGGTGATTCAGGCCACTGAGGCCAACCGGCAGTTCTCTCATCTCCTGCGCGACGTGCGGGAAGGACGGAGCTATCTCATCACCTCGCATGGCCGTCCGATCGCCCGAATCGTGCCGGTGAACCAAGCAAATGAAGCCCGGTTTGAGGCTCGCAGACGCCTTCTCGAACGGCTCAGGTCGCAACCCGCGATCGACCTCGCCCCATGGACCCGGGATGAGTTGCACGAGCGGTGAGGGTCGCCCTCGACACCAACATCCTGGCTTATGCCGAGGGCGTGAACGGACCAGACCACCAGAAGCGCGCGGCCGGCTTGATCGACCGACTGTCCACGGCGGACGTCATTATCCCGCTGCAAGTATTGGGCGAGTTGCTGGCCGTTCTGACGCGCAAAACCGCACGGCCAAGGGCCTCCGTTCGCAGCTCCGTGCTGTCGTGGCGTGATGGCTATGAGATCGTCCCGACCACTAATGAAAGCTTTCTCCGTGCCATCGACCTCGTTGCAGATCACCAGCTCCCCAGTTGGGATGCGGCCATCCTGGCGGTCGCCGCAGAGGCACGCTGCCAAATCCTGCTGAGTGAAGATATGCACGACGGTTTTACCTGGAACGGCACGGTAATCGCCAATCCGTTTGCGGTCACGCCGCAACCGACCCTGGCTCGTTTCCTCCGGACCATCACATGACGACTTTCGATGGCCTGAACGAGGCATGGTCGCAGGCGAACGCGTGGATACGCATGGACCTGCTGGTACCGGCGACGCTGGGGCAGGGCGTTTGCGCGATTGTGCTATTGGCGGTTGTGCTGCTGACCGCCCGCCCGTTGCGGCGCGTGCTGACGGCCCGGGCGGATCGGCTGTCGCCGGGACCGGTTTACCCGGTTGCCCGCGCGCTGGCGCAGGTCGCGCCGTGGATCCTGCTGCTGCTGGTGGTGTGGTTCGCCATTCTGGCGTTCGGTGCCGCCGGCCTGCGCGCTCCACTGCTTCGGCTGGTGGAAAGCCTGGCGATCGCGTGGGTGGTGATCCGGCTCAGTTCCAACCTGGTGCGCAACCCGCGGGTCGCGCAAGCGATCGCCGCGGCGGCATGGGTGCTGGCCGCGCTCAACATCGCCGGACTGGTTGCGCCGATCGTCGATCTGCTGGGCGCGATGGCGGTGCCGATCGGCAGTTTCCGCCTCAGCGTACTGCTGGTGTTGAAGGGTATCGTGACGCTTGCCGTGCTGATCTGGCTGGCAAACGTCCTGTCGCGAGTGGCGGACCAGCGGCTCCGCGCCTTTCACGCCATGCCCCCGGCGATGCAGGTGCTCGCCGCCAAGCTGACACGCGTCACGCTGCTTGCCCTGGCTGTGGTGCTGGCGCTCGGCTCGATCGGCATCGATCTGACCGCCTTCGCGGTGTTCTCCGGCGCGATCGGCGTCGGCGTCGGCTTCGGCTTGCAGAAGGTGGTGTCCAACCTGGTCAGTGGCGTGATCCTGCTGCTCGATCGTTCCATCAAGCCGGGCGACGTGATCGAGATCGAGGGAACCTATGGTTGGATCACCAACCTCAATGCGCGGTACGTGTCGGTCAGCACCCGCGACGGCAAGGAGCACCTGATCCCGAACGAGGACCTGATCACGCAGCGCGTGGTGAACTGGTCCTACTCCAACAACCTGGTTCGCCAGCACGCGCAGATCGGCGTGTCCTACAGATGCGATCCGCACGAGGCGATCCGGCTCGCGCTTCAGGCCGCGGGAGATGTTCCGCGGGTGCTGAAAGACCCGAAGCCGGTCTGTCTGCTGACGGAATTCGGCGACAGTTCGGTCAACCTGGAGCTGCGCTTCTGGATCAACGATCCGTCGAACGGCACGGCGAACGTGAAGAGCCAGGTGCTGCTGAACGTGTGGGATTTGTATCAGGCGCATGGGATTGAGATCCCCTACCCGCAACGGGATGTGACGTTCCGCAATGCCGAGGAACTGGCGGCTGCTTTGGCTTCGAGGGGCGCGCGGCCCGCGCTTGGTTGAAGTTTGCGAGCAACGGCGTGGATTCCGATTTCGCGGGAATGACGATCGATGGCCAGAGTCTCCGCATTACGCGGCAAACACGACCACGCTTTCAAGCCGCGCGGACCAGAGGAACTGGTCGATCGGCGTAGCAACGAGAACGCGGTACCCGGCGGCGTGCAGCACGCGCGCGTCGCGCGCCAGCGCGGCGGGGTTGCAGCTCACGTAGATCACGCGCACTGGGGCCGCCGCAGCAAGTGCCGGCATCTGTGCCGCCGCTCCGGCATGCGGCGGGTCCAGCACCACCGCCGCGAACCCCGCCAGTTCCTGCGCCGACAGCGGCTGGCGCGCGAGATCGCGCTGTTGCACCTCGATCCGCCCGGCAAGTCCGGCATTCCGCGACGCCAGGCGCAAGGCGTGCGTAGCCGCCGGATCACCTTCCCACCCGGTAACCCGCGCGCGCCGCGCCAGGGCGAAGGTCAGCGTGCCGCTTCCGGCATAGAGCTCGGCGATCCGGGTCCGCGGCGTGACCGGGTCCGGCAGGCCGGCCAGCACCGCAGCCACGATCGCCGCCTCCCCTTCGGCGGAGGCTTGCAGGAACGCGCCAGGTTGCGGCGCAACCGTCACGCCTGAAAGCGCAGTAACGGGCGGGCGCAGCAGACAAATCGGTTCCGGCGCATCGTCGCGCCGGGCCCAAGCGACACGCGGCAGCCCGTGCGCACGGGCGAAGCGCGTCAGCGCGCCGCGATCCTGCAGGGTCAACGGCCGGTCGGTGCGCAGCAGCAGGTCGGGGCCGGAGTCCAGCAGGTTCACGATGGCTGAACCCTCCGCGCTGCACCGCCGAAATCTGCTGCAACAGCACACGCAATGGTTCGATCAGCGCGACCAGCACCGGATGCAGAACGCAGCAGGTTGCAAGATCAACCACATCGGCGCCGCGCAACCGGTGCAGACCCAGCCTCACGCCGGCGGGCGACCGCCGGATCGCCAAATCCATGCGGCGGCGCGCGGCTGGCGACGTCGTCTGCACGGGCGCCAACGGCACATCGTCGAAACCGGCGCGCCTGAGAGCATCGACCAGCAGACCGGACTTCCACGCATGGCCGGCCGGCACGCGCCAGTGTTGCAGGACGCAGCCGCCGCAGATACCGAAATGCGGGCAGGGCGGCGTAACTCGATCAGGGCTGGGTTCGACCACCGCATCCAGCGCCGCCGCCCAGCCAGCGCCGCGGCGTATCACCGGCCGCAGCGCGAACCAACTCGCCGGGCAGGGTCAGCGGAACGTAGGCCGGTGTGCCGTCCGGCAGCGCGCCGATCCCGTCGCCCTCCGTCCCGATCCGCTCGATGCGGATCAGCGCCGGTTCAGCCGCCGAACGCGTTGAGACCCGTCTGCGCCCGGCCAAGGATCAGCGCATGCACGTCGTGCGTGCCTTCATACGTATTGACAGCTTCCAGATTCATCACGTGGCGGATCACGTGATACTCATCGGCCACCCCGTTGCCGCCGTGCATGTCCCGCGCTTCCCGCGCGATCGCCAGCGCCTTGCCGCAGGAGTTGCGCTTCAGCATGGAGATCATCTCGGGTGCCGCGTCGTACTCGTCCATCAGCCGGCCGAGTCGCAGCACCGATTGCAGCCCAAGTGTGATTTCGGTCTGCATGTCAGCAAGCTTCTTCTGCACAAGCTGCGTCGCCGCAAGCGGGCGGCCGAACATCATCCGCTGCATGGTGTAATCGCGCGCCGCCTGCCAGCAGAACTCGGCGGCGCCGAGCGCGCCCCAGGCAATGCCGTAGCGTGCGTTGTTGAGACACGAAAACGGGCCGCGCAACCCCTTCACGCCCGGCAGTATGTTGTCCGCCGGCACGAATACGTCGGCCATCATGATCATCCCGGTGACCGACGCGCGGAGGGAAAACTTGCCCTCGATCTTCGGCGCGGTCAGTCCCGGCATGCCCTTTTCCAGGACGAAACCGCGGATGTCACCGGCGTCGTCCTTCGCCCAGACCACCAGCACATCGGCGATCGGCGAATTGGTGATCCAGGTCTTCGACCCGTTCAGCACGAAGCCGCCATCCACGGCGCGCGCGCGCGACCGCATGGACGCGGGATCGGAGCCGGCGTCCGGCTCGGTAAGCCCGAAGCAGCCGACGAACTCGCCGCTGCGCAACCCCGGGAGATATTTCTCTTTCTGCGCGTCGGAGCCGAACGCCCAGATCGGGTACATCACCAGCGACGACTGCACGGAGAAGCAGGACCGGTAGCCGCTATCGACGCGCTCCACCTCGCGGGCGATCAGCCCGTAAGAGACGTAATTGACGCCAGCGCAACCGTAACCATCCAGCGTGGCGCCGAGGAATCCCATCTCCCCCATTTCATTCATGATGGAGCGATCGAAGCGCTCATGCCGGTTGGCATCCAGCACGCGGGGAAACAGCCTGTCCTGGCAATACGCCCGGGCAGCGTCGCGGATCGCGCGTTCGTCTTCGGAAAGCTGTGCGTCGAGGCGAAGCGGATCGTCCCAGGCGAACGGGGTGAAGCGGCTTTTGTGCCGGGTCACGGCGTCGTTCATGCCTCGGTCTCCGCCTCCTTGGCGATCAGGGCGCGTTCGCCGCGCGGGCGCACGAACATGAAAGCCGGCGCGTCCGACCCGAAACCGGTGACCGCGGCGCCGCGATCATCTTCGCGCTGCGCCGGACGTTCCCGTTCGCGCCGCCTGGCTTCCGGTGCGGGCTGCCGCTCCGCACGCGGGCGCCGCGCCGGAGCCGGCTTTTCCACGATCGGCCGTTCGGGTGGCTTTTCCGCAATCAGCCGATCGGTGGCTTTTCCGCGATCAGCCGATCGACGGCCAAGACCGTCTCCCGCGCCGGCTTATCGGCCGCCGGCGGCTTCTCCCGCGCCGGGGCACGGTTACGCGGCGGCGGCTTCGCGCGGGAGGCCGGTTGCTCACCGCGCCCAGCCCGCGGCTTGGGCTTGGTGCCTCGCCCTCGCCGCCCTCGCCGGCCATCACTTTCGGCCCAATCGACGGGATCGAGTCCCTCGACCGCAACCGGCGGGATCGGATGTCCGATCAGTTTCTCGATCGCTTCGACCGCGGCACGGTCCTCGGGCTCGGCAATGGTGAAGGCGCACCCTTCCAGTCCGGCACGTCCGGTGCGGCCGATGCGATGCACGTAATCTTCCGCATGGTGCGGCACGTCGAAATTGAACACGTGCGACAAGCCGCCGATGTCCAGGCCGCGCGCCGCCACGTCGCTGCACACCAGCAACTGCAAATCGCCGGCCTTGAATTTCTCCAGCGTGGCGAAGCGCACGGTCTGCGTCATGTCGCCGTGCAGCGCGCCGGCATTGAACCGGTGGCGGGTCAGCGACTTGTGAAGAATATCGACGTCGCGCTTGCGATTGCAGAACACCAGCGCGTTTTGTACCTTCTGGGTGCGCACCAGGCGGCGCAGCGATTCGCGCTTGTCGTGTTCGGCGACCAGCACCAGTCCTTCGGTGATCGTGGTCGCCACCGAGGCCGGGCGGGACACCGAGATTTCCTTCGGGTTCTGCAGGAATGCATCGGCCAGCCGTTTGATCTCCGGCAGCAACGTGGCGGAAAAGAGCAGCGTCTGACGGTTGCGCGGCAGCAGGCCGACGATGCGTTCCACATCGGGGATGAACCCCATGTCCAGCATGCGGTCGGCTTCATCGATCACCAGGATCTTGACGTCACTCAGCAGGATGGTGCCACGTTCGAACATGTCGATCAGCCGGCCCGGCGTGGCGATCAACACATCGACGCCGCGCATCAGCACGTCTTTCTGGTCGGCCATGCTCTCGCCGCCAATAATCAGCGCGTGCGTCAGTTTCAGGTGCTTGCCGTACTGGACGAAGTTCTCGGCTACCTGCAAGGCCAGTTCCCGGGTCGGCTCCAGGATCAGGCTGCGCGGCATGCGGGCGCGGGCGCGGGAGCCGGACAGGATATCGAGCATCGGCAGGGTGAAGCCTGCTGTCTTGCCGGTACCGGTCTGCGCCGCGCCGAGCACGTCGCGGCCCATCAGCACGAAGGGAATTGCCTGTTCCTGGATGGGCGTGGGATGGCGGTAGCCCATTTCGTCGATCGCCCGCAGCACCGGCTCAGACAGGCCGAGATCATCGAACAGCTTGCGCCGCGGCTCCGCCAGCAGGGTATCTGGCGCATGCTCAGTCAGGTCCGCCGGAGCGGTAAGCGTGTCGGTCAAATTCTTGTCCAGTCGCGTGCCGCGAGGGGGTTGACGCGGCGTGCCGCGCGTGGGCGCAGCCACCGGGGCGGGCTGCCGCGCGCATCGCGCCGGATATCAATATGAAACACCGGAAAGTCAAGTTGTCGTGCCCCGAAGGGTATTGGACTGGCCGGCCGGCCGGCCCAAGATGCAACAATCGATCCGCTGAGGCGTTAGACCCGATGATGACTCAGACCCTGCTCCGGCACCTCCGCCGTCCGGCGGCCATCGCTGTACTCTGCGCCGCGACCGCCGCACCGCTGTTTGCCGCGACTCCGGCGCTTGCATGGTGGCGTGGCGGTCTGGCCATCGGCATCGCGCCGCCGCCACTGTATTATCCGCCGCCGGCGTACTACCCGCCGCCGGCATACTATCCGCCGCCGCCGGTCGCATACGCCCCGCCGCCGACTTATGCCCCGCAGGCTTATGGCCCGGAAACCTATATCCCGCCGGGCCGGGTGGCTCAGCAATCCTGCTACGCCGGCCCGTATCTGTGCCCGATGGAGCACGCGGTCCCGGCCGGCGCCACCTGCTGGTGCTCGGACAACGCCGGCCACCGCACTTACGGCCGCGCAAGCTGAGTGCCTGAAAGTCCTGTGCCGGACCCGGACGACCTTCCGCCGCGCCTCGAGGAGTACGCGCTGATCGGTGATTGCCGGACCGCCGCGCTGGTCAGTCGCGGTGGTTCAATCGATTGGCTGTGCTGGCCGCGTTTCGACAGCGACGCGTGCTTCGCCGCCCTGCTCGATACGCCGCGCGCCGGCCGCTGGCGCATCGCCACGGCGGACGGTTCCACCCGAATCACGCGCCGCTACCGTCCGGGGACGCTGATCCTGGAGACGATTTTTGAGACCGATGATGGTGCGGCGCGGCTGATCGACTTCATGCCGGTGGATGGGACCGGATCCTCGATCGTGCGCATCGTGCAAGGACTGCGCGGACGAGTGCCGCTGTGCTTCGAGCTGGCGCTGCGCTTCGAATACGGCGCGGTAATTCCCTGGGTCACGCGGTTGCGCACCGGGTTCGGCGTGCGCATGGTCGCCGGCCCGGCGCTGGTGGTGCTGCACAGCACCGTGCCGTTGGAGGGGCGGGATTTCACCACCGTCGCCGAGTTCACCGCCGAGCCGGGCGACGAGGCGTATTTCGTGCTCGCCTATGGTCCGTCCCACCTGCCCACTCCCGCGGTGCCGGACCCGGACCGGGCGCTGGTCGCCACAGAGGCGTTCTGGACCGATTGGTGCCACCGCGGCACATACCGGGGCGAGTGGCGCGACGCCGTGCAGCGTTCATTGCTGACGCTAAAGGCGCTCACCTTCGCGGAAACCGGCGGCATCGTTGCCGCGCCCACCACTTCGTTGCCCGAGCAGATCGGCGGCACGCGCAACTGGGATTACCGGTTCTGCTGGCTGCGCGACGCCACCTTCACCTTGCTGGCGCTGATCCATGCCGGTTACCGGGAGGAAGCGCGGGCCTGGAGCGAGTGGCTGCGCCGCAGCGTCGCTGGCAGCCCGGCCCAGCTTCAGACGCTTTATGGGGTTGCCGGAGAGCGGCGGCTGCCGGAATGGGAAGTGCCATGGCTGGCCGGCTATCAGGGCGCCAAGCCGGTGCGCATCGGCAACGCCGCCAGCGAACAGTTGCAGATCGACGTGTTCGGCGAGGTGGTCGATGCGCTGTATCAATCGGAACGAGGCGGCCTCGCCCCGGCTGGCGAGATCTGGGAGTTGCAGCGGGAGATCGTCGAACACCTTGCCACGTTCTGGGATCAGCCCGACGAAAGCATCTGGGAGGTGCGCGGAGAACGCCAGCAATTCACGTTTTCCAAGGTGATGGCGTGGGTGGCGCTGGATCGGGCGGTGAAGACCGCCGAAGATCGCAAAATGACCGGCCCGCCGCTGGACGACTGGCGCGCTCTGCGTGACCGCATCCACGACACGGTGTGCAAGCAGGGGTTCAACGAAACCAAGAACAGCTTCGTGCAGAGCCTCGGCGGCGACGTGCTGGACGCCAGCATGTTGATGATTCCGCTGGTCGGATTCCTGCCGGCGACCGATCCGCGCATGCGCGGGACCGTCGCCGCGATCGAGCGTGAACTGATGCATGGCGGCTTGGTGCTTCGGTACCAAACCGGGGAGACCAAGGATGGCCTGCCGCCCGGCGAGGGCGTGTTCCTCGCCTGCAGCTTCTGGCTGGCCGATAACCTCGTGCTGCAGGGGCGCTACGACGATGCGCTTGCGCTGTTCACGCGCCTGTTGGCACTGGCCAACGATGTCGGCCTGCTGGCCGAGGAATACGATCCCGACACGCAGCGTCTGGTCGGAAATTTCCCTCAGGCGTTCTCGCATCTGGCACTGATAAACACCGCACTGAACCTGCAGGACTACGGACCGGCGCACCAGCGCGGCGAGGGCGATTGATATGCCGCCGCGCAGTGAGCCGATTCTCGACTGTTATCCCGGTGAAGCGGAGAGCCAAGCCCCACTCGCAATACCGGCGCAACCGACCAGAATCATTCCTGCAGCGCTGAAGGGTTATCATCGTTTCCGACGACCGTGTCCGCTGTGCTTGTGCTTGCTCGTTGACGCTTAGGCCGCCAATGCCCTCCGCACCGCGGACAGCGCCTCGTCCGCCCGCACGCCGTCCGGCCCGCCGGCCTGCGCCAGGTCCGGGCGGCCGCCACCGCCCTTGCCGCCCACCGCTGCTGACGCTGCTCGCACCAGATCCACCGCGTTGAACCGCCCGGTCAGATCAGGCGAAACGCCCACGACGATGCTGGCCTTGCCCTCAGCGGTGGAGACCAGAGCCACCACCCCACTGCCGATCTGTTTGCCGATCGCATCGGCCATGCCCTTCAACTCGCGGGCCGGCACCTCGCCCAGGTTGCGGGCGGCGAGCCGCACGCCATTCACCTGTTCGATGTCGGCTGTCCCACCGCCGGTGGCGAGTTTCTTCTGCAACTCGGTCACTTGGCGGTCCAGCTTGCGGCGATCCTCCATCAAGGTCGCCAGGCGCTCGGGAACATCGAGCGGCGAGGCGTGCAGCACGCCGGCCGCCTCGTGCAGACTGCGTTCCATGCCGGCCACCACCGCTTCTGCGGGGGCGCCGGTTACCGCCTCGACACGGCGGATCCCCGAAGCAACGGCGCTTTCGGAAACGATCTTGAAATAGCCGATATCGCCGGTTCGGCGCACATGCGTGCCGCCGCAGAGCTCGATCGACCAGGCGGGCTTGTTGCCATCGACACCGCCCATCATGACGACACGGACTTCCTCGCCGTATTTCTCGCCGAACAGCGCCATGGCGCCCATTTCGACCGCCGCTTCGGGCGTCATCAGTCGCGTGACCACCTCGCTGTTCTCGCGGATGCGCCTGTTCACCTCCGCCTCCACCGCGGCCAGTTCCACACCGGTGATGGGACGCGGCTGGCTGACGTCGAAGCGCAGCCTGTCGGGGGCGTTCAGGCTGCCCTTCTGCGTCACATGGGTCCCGAGCAGACGGCGCAGCGCCTCGTGCAGAAGGTGCGTTGCCGAGTGGTGCGCGCGGATGTCGGCGCGGCGCGCATGATCCACATCGGCGACCACGCCGGCGCCGACACGGGCCTCGCCGGCCGCGACGACGCCGATATGGACGAACAGATCGCCCAGTTTCTTCTGGGTATCGCTGACAATGATCAGCAGCCCGTTCGAGTCGGAGATGATGCCGGTGTCGCCGATCTGGCCGCCGCTTTCGGCATAAAAGGGCGTCTGGTTCAGGACCACCGCGACCTCGGTGCCGACGGGTGCGGTATCGACCGGCTTGCCATCGGCCACCAGGGCGACGATCTCGCCCTCGGCGGTTTCGGTCGAGTAACCCAGGAACTCGCTGGCACCGACGCGTTGCCTGATCTCGAACCACACGGATTCGGTCGCCGCTTCGCCGGATCCGGCCCAGGCGGCGCGGGCACGGGTGCGCTGCGCCTCCATCGCCGTCTCGAAACCGGCGAGATCGACCCCCCTTCCCTGCTCGCGCAATGCATCCTGCGTCAGGTCGAGCGGGAATCCGTAGGTGTCATACAGACGGAAAGCGACATCGCCCGGCAGCGGTTCGCGGTCACCGAGGCGGTCGGTCTCATCGGCAAGCAGATGCAGGCCCCGCTCCAGCATTGCCTTAAAGCGCGTTTCTTCCAGTTGCAGCGTTTCTTCGATCAGCGTCCCGGCGCGGCCGAGTTCGGGGTAAGCAGCGCCCATCTGCCGGACCAGGGCCGGCACCAGCCGCCACATCACCGGCTCGATCGCCCCCATCATGTGGGCGTGCCGCATCGCCCGGCGCATGATCCGCCGCAGCACATAGCCGCGCCCCTCGTTCGACGGCAGCACGCCATCGGCGATCAGGAACGACGTGCTGCGCAGATGATCGGCGATGACGCGATGGCTGATTTTGTGCGGCCCGTCGGGGTCCGTGTGGTTTGCCTCGGCTGAAGCGAGGATCAATGCCCGCAGCGTGTCGGTGTCGTACGCATCGTGCTTGCCTTGCAGGATCGCGGCACAGCGCTCCAGCCCCATGCCGGTGTCGATCGAGGGGCGCGGCAGCGGGACGCGTGTGCCGGGCGGCCCTTCCTCGAACTGCATGAACACCAGGTTCCAGAATTCGACGAAGCGGTCCCCGTCCTGGTCGGCGCTGCCGGGCGGCCCGCCGGGAACATCGGGGCCGTGGTCGTAGAAAATCTCCGAGCAGGGGCCGCAGGGGCCGGTATCGCCCATGCGCCAGAAATTGTCGTCCGTCAGGCGAACGATCCTGTGCTCCGGCAGGCCGGCGATTTTCTTCCAGTACGCCACGGCATCGTCGTCATCGACGTACACGGTGACCATCAGCCGCTCGGGCGGCAGGCCGAAATCACGGGTTACCAGTTCCCAGGCATAAGCGATCGCCTGTTCCTTGAAGTAATCGCCGAAACTGAAATTGCCCAGCATCTCGAAGAACGTAAGGTGACGGGCGGTGTACCCGACATTGTCCAGGTCGTTGTGCTTGCCGCCGGCGCGCACGCATTTCTGCGCCGTGGTTGCCCGCGAATACGGCCGTTTCTCTTGTCCGGTGAAGACGTTCTTGAACTGCACCATGCCGGCATTGGTGAACAGCAATGTGGGGTCGTTGCGTGGCACGAGCGGCGAACTCGGCACCACTGCATGCCCATTCCGGGCGAAGTAATCGAGGAAGCCGGCGCGGATATCGTTGCTGCTGGGCATGGGGCGCGGGGTGGTCCTGGGGTGCGGAGGGCCGGATTAGCGCAGGGGTGTGGCGCTGTCACGCCGGGCGGTTGCAACGGAGCGGATTTGAAGCTCGCCGGGCCTGCCGACAAATGGGAGTGAGGCGCGGTGAGCTGATCGCCGTGGCGTTTTCCGGTGATTACGGCAAGCCGCGCCAGGCACTGGTCGTCCAGGCCGATCCGGTCGCTGCATTGCTCTCGCCAACGATGCTGCCGCTGACCAGCGAATCGCACGACGAATATCTGCTGCGCATCACGGTCCAGCCGAGGCAGCACAACGGATTGCAGTGCCCGTCGCAAATCATGGTGGACAAGATTTGCACCGTGCTTCGAGCCACGATCGGGACGCGTATTGGCGAAACGGATGGCCCACGATGCAGGCGGTGGGGAACGCGTTGACGGATTGTCTGGCGCTGTAACGATCCTGGCCGGCCCTGCATGGTTCGGCGCAAGCCGGGCGCCTGAACACCCGGTGAGCCGTACGCCTCGAAATACCGAGCCGCTGCGGATGCCCGGAGAGCCGGTCCTTTTGGTATGAATTGTCGTGCTTTCCGGAGGAGGAGTGATCCGCGTCACTGTCGGGATGTGGCGAACATCATGGTTCCTGTGTGGCGCGGTTCAACGACGGGCTTCGCTTTTTGCCGCAGTGTTGCGGAAGCGAACGGGGTCATGGACCCCACACCAAGGAGTTGCTCCGATGCTTACACTGCTTCTCGTCGTCGTCGGATCATTGGCTCTGGCCGTCTATCTGGGCGCCCTGATCGCGCCGGATGCGGAAGTCCCCGGCATACGGTCCGACGGCCAGTGGTCCTGCACCGACGCCGTCGGCCGGGCTCTGGGCGATGCAGCCAGCCTGTAATACCGCCTCAGCCGGGATCGGGTGGCGGGCGGATGAATTCGCGGACCGTCAGCCGGCCCACCACCAGTTCTTCGACGACGAATGACCGCACGCCGGCATGTCTGGCCCGGACCCGCCTGACCTCCAGTTCGCCGACAGCGGCGCGGCCGATCGCCAGCGCACCGATTGCGAGCGCCCCGATGGCCAGGGCGCCGATCGCCGCCGCGCCCACCGCTGCCGCACGGATCGCGACCGGTCCGGATTTGTAGGCGACCAACCCCCTGTCGTCCGACCGGGCAGGAACCCGGGTTCCGGTCACGACCGGCAGCCAACTTGCGTTCCGCGTCTTCATCTGAACCCCGCTTATCAAGTGCTCCCGAGCAGGTTGCCCGCGTCTGTCTCGTCCTTCAGCGCCACGCCAGAGAACCCGAGCCGACGCATGCCAGCGAGCAACGCCCCGATCCGCACCGCCGCCTGATGCGGCGGCGTCCCGTTAGGACGGATATTGGAGACGCAGTTGCGGTTTGCATCCGTCGTCGCCGGGCCCGGGTGCCAGGTGAGGTAGGCGCCCAAGCTGTCGGGGGCGGACAGGCCGGGCCGCTCACCGATCAGTACCAGCACGGCGGCGGCACCCAACCGCGTGGCGATGGCGTCGCCGATCCCCACGCGCCCGTGCCGGACAATCACCGGTGGGGCGATTTTCCAGTCGCGGCGCAGGGTGGGCATCAGCGCGGCCAGAACCGGAACGGCGTGTGCCTGCACGGCTCCGGCAGACAGCCCGTCGGCGATCACGATCGCCAGATCGGACGGGCAGGCGACCAGCCGCGCGGCCAACTCGGCCGAAAGCTGGCGTCCCAGATCGGGCCGCAGCAGATAGGTGTGCCGGTCGTCGGCGGCGCTCGCCAGCAACATCGGTTGGCAGCCGAACGCGGCGAGATCGGCGGCAAGCTGTGTCTCGTCCAGCACCATGTGGACCGCGTCGCGCGCCCGGGCGTGCGCCAGCCGGAACGCCAGGAGCGACGCGGTGGCGAGCGAAGCCCCGGCGCGCGGCAGCCCGATCCTCGCCGGGGTGACTGCCCGTGCCGCGGCCCACAGATCCGGCGGCTCAGCCATCCGGCAGCAACCGGCGGAAGGCGGCGGGCAGTACCGGCGGGCGCACCCGGCCGGCGCGGTCCAGCAGACCGTGGCGTGTCAGCCAGTCCTCGAACTCCGGCGCCGGACGTTTGCCGAGCAGTTCGCGCACCGCCAGCGCGTCGTGGAACGAGGTGCTCTGATACCCCAGCATCACGTCATCGGCGCCGGGCACGCCCATGACGAAGTTCACTCCAGCCGTGGCGAGCAGGGTGAGCAGGACATCCATGTCGTCCTGATCGGCCTCGGCGTGGTTGGTGTAGCAGACGTCGCAGCCCATCGGCACGCCCAGCAGCTTGCCGCAGAAATGGTCTTCCACCCCGGCGCGGATGATCTGCTTGCCGTCGAACAGGTATTCCGGGCCGATGAAACCGACGACGGTGTTGACCAGCAATGGCCGGAACGCCCGGGCGACCCCATAAGCGCGGGCCTCCAGAGTCTGCTGATCCACGCCGTGATGCGCGCCGGCGGACAACGCGCTGCCCTGCCCGGTTTCGAAATACATGAGATCGTCGCCCAGCGTGCCCCGCCGCAGCGCCAGTGCCGCTTCCCGTGCCTCGGCCAGGTCAGACAGGCAGATGCCAAAGGAGCGGTTGGCCGCTTCGGTCCCGGCGATCGACTGGAACACCAGATCGACCGGCGCACCGCGACCGATCAGTCGCATCGTGGTGCTGACATGGGCCAGCACGCAGGACTGGGTGGGCATTTCCAGCCTGGTTCGCATCTCCTCCAACATGTCGAGCAGCCGCAGCGTCCGCTCGGTGCTGTCGGTCGCGGGATTGATGCCGATGACCGCGTCGCCCGATCCAAGCAGCAGGCCGTCGAGCACACTGGCGGCGACGCCCCGCGGATCGTCGGTCGGGTGGTTTGGTTGCAGTCGCACGGACAGACGGCCGGGCAAGCCGATCGTGCCGCGGAACCGCGTGACCACGTGGCATTTGGCGGCGATCACCAGCATGTCCTGGATGCGGCACAGCTTGGCCACCGCCGCCGCCATCTCCGGCATCAGGCCGGGCGTCAGTGTGGTCAGGGCGGCAGGGGTGGCGGCATCCGACAGCAGCCAATCGCGGAATCCCCCGACGGTCAGATGCGCGACCGGGGCCAAGGCCGTGGCATCGTTTGTATCGACGATCAGCCGAGTGACCTCGTCGGTCTCGTAAGGAACCACGTGTTCTTCGCGGAACACTGCCAACGGCAGGTCGGCCAGCGCGAACTGGGCGGCGACCCGGGCCTCCTCGGACGGGGCTGACAGCCCAGCCAGCCGATCGCCACTGCGCGCCGGGGTTGCCTGGGCAAGCAGGGCGGCGAGGGTGTCGAAGCCGTAGCGGTGGCCGCCGACGGTGGCGCTGCGGTGCATCCGGGTGACTCCATGGAAGGCACCAGAGTAGCCGAAAATACATCTGGCAAGTTTGCAGTGCAGCAAGACATAAGTTGGGCAGACAGAGCAAAGGAAACGCGATATGGACGATGCGGCAAGCCCTGTCGTTCACCTGTCGGGAGCAGCGCGGTCGGCGCGGCGTCGGACGGCGCTTGTGCTGCAGGGCGGCGGCGCCCTCGGCTCGTATCAGGCTGGCGCGTGTCAGGCGCTGGAGGAAGCCGAAACGCCGCTGGATTGGGTGGCCGGCGTGTCGATCGGCGCGGTGAACGCCGCGCTGATCGCCGGCAACCCGCCGGAGCAAAGGGTGCCGCGGCTGCGTGAGTTCTGGGAGACCATCACTGAGAACTCGGCGCTGTGGCCGGATCTGGCATCCCAGAGCTGGCACAAACTGTACCGGGAGACCAGTGCAGCGACGGCGCTGCTGTTCGGCCAGCCGGGGTTCTTCCGCCCGCGACCATGGACCGAATGGATAGGCCCGCGGGCGCCGATCAGCTTCTACGAGACCTCCGGGTTGCAATCGACGCTCGAGCGTCTGGTCGATTTCGATCGCATCAATCATCCCGGTGGCACCCGCCTGTCGGTCGGTGCGGTCAATATCGAGACCGGGAATCTGATCCATTTCGACAGCGCCCGACAGCGCATCGAGCCTGCGCATGTGATGGCGAGCGGCGCGCTGCCGCCGGGCCTCGCGGTCGTGACGATCGACGGTGCGTGCTACTGGGATGGCGGCCTCGTTTCCAACACGCCGCTGCAATACGTGATGGAGTCCACGCCGCGCGAGAACATGCTGGTGTTCCAGATCGATCTGTTCCCGGCGCGGGGAAAACTGCCGGAGAACATGGACGAAGTCGGGGAACGGCAGAAGGACATCGTGTATTCCTCCCGCACACGGACCGGCACCGACATGGTGCGCCGCAGGCAGGAACTGCGCGGCAGCATCTTCAACTTCCTCGCCCGCCTGCCGGCGGAGCTGCGCGATGACCCGGCGGTGGTCCATTTGCGCAACTTTGCGTGCCCCAAGGAAGTGGACATCGTGCACCTGATCTATCGTCCGAAGATCCCGCAAGGCTCGACCAAGGACTACCAGTTTGGCCGCGACATCATCGAGCAGCGCTGGCGACAGGGACACGCCGATGCGGGCGCCACGCTTGCCGCATCGCCGTGGGAGGCGGCGCCGTCGCCCGGCGAGCCGGTGCGGGTTTTCGACGTGTTGGGCGCGCAATCCGCGTAGGGCGGAAACGCGAAGCGCATTCCGCCGAACGGCGTGGCGGAATGCGCTGCGCTTTTCCGCCCTACGTCTAGCGACAGGCAGGAGAAACGAACATGGCGCGGTTCGATGGCAAGGTTGCGATCGTCACTGGTTCGGCCAGCGGCATCGGCAAGGAAATCGCCACCTGCTTCGCGCGTGAGGGCGCACATGTCGCGATCGCCGACGTGAACACCGAAGCCGCCGAAAGGACCGCGGCCGAGATCGCGACAGCCGGCGGATCGGCAATGGCCGTGGCGATGGACGTGACCGACGAGGCACAGGTGCAGGCCGGGGTGGATAAAACCGCGCAGAGATTCGGCCGGATCGACGTGCTGGTGAGCAATGCCGGCATCCAGATCGTCAGGCCGGTGCATGAGTTTCCGTTCGCCGACTGGAAGCGGATGCTGGCAATCCATCTGGATGGCGCGTTCCTGACCACGCGCGCCTGCCTGAACCACATGTACGCGCAGAACAGCGGCTCGATCGTCTATATCGGCTCGGTGCATTCGAAGGAGGCGTCGAAACTGAAGGTGCCCGCCCTACGTGACGGCGAAGCACGGGCTGCTTGGGTTGTGCCGGGTGGTGGCGAAAGAAGCGGCCGTGCACAACGTCCGCGCCAACGTGGTCTGCCCGGGCTATGTGCGCACGCAGTTGGCGGAAAAGCAGATCCCCGAGCAGGCCAAGGCGCTCGGTATCACCGAAGAACAGGTGATCAAGACGGTGATGTTGAAAGACACCGTCGATGGGGAGTTCACCACCACCGCGGACGTGGCGGCGGCGGTGCTGTATTTCGCCGGGTTTCCGAGCAATGCGCTGACCGGGCAGTCGATGGTGGTGAGCCACGGCTGGTTCATGGAGTAGCCGTTCACCTCTCCCGAAGCGGGAGAGGTGATTCCCTCACCCCTTGATCCCGGTGAGCGCCATGTTGTCGATGATCCGCCGGCGCATCAGCAAAAATACGATCAGCATCGGCACGGTGCTCAGCGTCGAGCCGGCCATCAGCTTCCCGTAATCTGCGCTGAAGCGGAACTGGAAGGCGGTCAGCCCGACCTCCATGTTGAACAAAAGCTGGTTGTTGGCCACCAGCAACGGCCAGATGAACGCCGCCCAGGCCTGGATGAACGCGAAGATCGCGACCGCGCTCATGGCACTGCCCGACAGCGGTACCAGGACGCGACGGAAGATCCACCATTCGTTGGCGCCATCGACCCGCCCCGCCTCCAGCAGTTCATCCGGGATCGAGGAAGCGACGTGCTGGCGGATCAGGAAAATCCCGAAGCTCATGACCAGGGTGGGCAGGATGATCGCCTTGTAGGTGTTGATCCAGTGGATCCGGACCAGCTCGATATAAAGCGGAATCATGTAAGCCTCGAACGGCACGATGGCGGTAGCCAGCACTAGCATGAACAGCACGGACCGTCCGGGGAACCGATATTTCGCGAACACCGCACCGGCGATTACCGATGTAATCACCACGCTGATGGTCGATGCGACTGAAATGAACACGCTGTTGCCGAAGAAGCGCAGGAACGGCGCCGCCGCGAACAGGCCGGTGTAATTCGACAGTGTCGGCGTCCTGCGGCAGCAAATGCGGCGGCCAGACCGCGATCTCTCCGGGCAGCTTGAAGGAGGTCGCCACCATCCAGATCATCGGCAACAGCATGAACACCGCACCTAGGATCAGCACGCCATGGATCAGCACCGCCGACCACGCCCCGCCGCAGCCGCCGACGGCGGATACCCGGTCTCATGCCGCGTCCCCGCTGCGAAAGGCGCGGAACTGGATCAACGTGCAGCCCAGCACGATCAAGGTCAGCGTCACCGCCTCGGCCGAGGCGTAGCCCATGCGGAAATACTGAAACGCATTCTGGTAGATGTCATAGACCAGCACTCGCACCGCTTGCCCTGGTGCGGCCTGGGAACCCAGTGTCATGACATAGACCTGGGTGAACACGTTGTAAGCGTTGATGGTCGAGGTGACGAGCACATACAGCAGGATCGGTCGCAGCAGCGGCAGCGTCACGCGCCAGAATTTCTGCACCTCGGTCGCCCCGTCCAGACTGGCTGCTTCCAGATAGGATGCCGGAATGTTGCGGATGCCGACCAGGAAGATCACCAGATTGTAGCCCAGCACCTTCCACACGCCCATGATGATCAGCGCCCACAAGCGCGATATGCACATCGGTCAGCCAGGCGACCGGCGGGATGCCGACCAGCGACAGCGCGTAGTTCAGCAGCCCGTAATTGTAGTCGTAGATCCACTTCCAGGCGATCGCCATCGGCACCATCGGCGTGATCACCGGCAGGAAGTAGATCGTCTGATACACCGCGGACGCACGACCGCGTCGCGCCAGCAGCACGGCCAGCGGCAACGCGATCGCGGTGCTGATCAGCACCGTGGCGAGCGAATAGACCGTGGTGTTCCAGATCGCGATGCGGAAGTTCTCGTCGGCGAACATCCGCTCGTAATTTGCCAGCCCGACGAATGGCCGCAGGCGGGCGATCAGCTTCCAGTCATAGAAACTGAGCTGCACGCTGCGGCCGATCGGGTAGATCCGCACATAGGCGTAGATCGCCAGCACCGGCAGCAGCATGGCGTAGCACCAGACCCACAGGCTGGCGCGCCGGCCGAGACGCATCATTTCAGCCGTACAGTTTGGCGTCCTTCAGCAACTGGTCCGTCTGTTGCGCCATTTCATGGATCGTTGCAGCCACCTTCTGCGGGTTTCCCTTCAGTGATGGATCCACGAACGCCGCTGTCAGCCGGTCGGCCAGCCGCGTCTCTATCTCGTCGAACGCGGTCAGCACCGGTTCGACGTAGAATTTCACATCGGCGGGCGGCGCGACGAAGGCGGCGAATTGCGGCGTCTTCGCCAGCAGCGGCTTCCAGTCGATGTCCTCGCGCGGCGACAGCCAGCCGGTCATCTCGGTCAGCATCAGGCCGTTCTTGGCGTTGGTGAGGAACTTTACCACATCCCAGGCCGCCGCCTTGTTCTGGCTCTGGCCGTTCACGTAGACTCCCCAGGGCTGCAGTAGCATCATGCGCGGATCGCCGGCCTTCCACGCCGGGATCGGAGCGACGCCGTAGTCCAGTTTGGGGTTCTTCGACTGGATATCGCCGATCACCCAGGCTTCGCGGAACAGCATGGCAGTGGCGCCGGACGCGAAGGCATCGGCGTCATGCGGCACCTTGGGGTCGTCGATGTGCCAGGTCTGTACCGCGTCAACATAGAACCCCAGCGCGTCGCGCCCGGCCTGGTTATCATACCCGTTATGCCATTTGCCGCCGGCGGTCCGTTCGATCAGCGAGCCGCCCGCCGCTTCGAGCACGTAGCGGAACTTCTCGCCGATGCCGCTGCCCTGACCGGACAGGCGCAAACTGATCCCGCTGCGCGTCATCCGTCCCTGGCTGTCGATCTGCACCAGCTTCCTGGCCGCTGCGATCAGTTCCGGAAAGGTCTTTGGCGGTCCGTCGATGCCGGCTTGCTGGAAGTACGTCTTGTTCCAGAACATGCAGGCGCGGCTGCCTTCCCACAGCGGCAGACCATAGGTCTTGCCGTCCACGGTGAAGAAATCCACCAGGAACCGGTTCCACGCGGGCGATTTCAGATAGGCGTCGATCTCCGGGGGATTGGGATCGATCAGGTTGTTGTCGATGAAGTTGATGCTGATATTCGTGCCGATGTCGTAGATATCGGGGCCGGTGCCAGTCGGCACCGCGGCGGTCAGCTTCTGCTCGGCCTCCCGCAGGGACGTGCTGAAGAAGTCGAAGCTGATGCCCGGATGGGTTTTGGCATATTCGGCGGCGGCGGCCTGATACCAGGGCTGGACCTCGGGGAAGCCGGTCCAGATCGTCAGTTTGGTGTCGGCCCGCGCCGGGCGGGTAGCGGCAATCGCGGCGGCACCCGCCAGCGCCATCGCCTCGCGCCGCGGCAGCCCAGCCCCGAAAGGCCGTGATTGGGGCGCCATATGTTTTCTCCCTCAGCACCTGCTTGCCGCGCAAGGTTCCACGGACCTTCCAGTATGTCCAGAAGCGGCCGTGAGTGATTTCCGCCGCGTGCTGTGACCGGGTTCACAGCATGGCCGACGCACCGGACGCATTCTTCCCACGCCGACAAAACCGCCGGCGAACTGTCCAGGGAGAGTGCGATGAGCCCGTTCGGTCCCGACCCCGATTGGTTTGAGAACTTCTGGTATCGGCCCGACCCCATGCCGGATCCGCCCCGGCGAATCGCTCCGCTCGTCGTGGCTGTGGTCTGCGCGGTGCTCGCCGTCGCCGGCGTGACGCTGTCGCCGCATCACGTGCCGTCCGCGCCCGCCGCGCTGCATATCGGGTGACCGGCCATGATGATCCGCGACCAGACGAAAGGCTCCGGCAGCGAGGGCTGGCATTACGACCATTGGTTCATCACGCCGGCGCAGCGAAAGCCACGACCGCCAGCCCGGCCGATCGGACTCGCGCTGGTTTGCCTGGGTACTGATGGTCGGCAGCATCGTCGCGGTGATGCTGCCGGGATGACCGGCTTCTCCGGATCAGGTATCAGAGGTCCCCTGACCTTCGATACCTGACACCGGAAGCAACACATGTCCCGCATTGCCTACGTCAACGGCCGCTATTTGCCGCAACGCGAAGCCTCGGTGAATATCGAGGACCGGGGCTACCAATTCGCCGACGGCATCTATGAGGTGGTACATCTTTATGATGGCCGGCTGATCGACGAGGACCGGCATCTCGATCGGCTGGATCGCTCGCTTCGAGAGCTGCGGCTGCCGTCGCCGATGGGTCGCGCGGCGCTACGCCACGTGCTGCTGGAACTGGCGCGGCGCAACCGGCTGCGCGACGGGTTGCTATACATGCAGGTGACGCGCGGCGTGGCCCGACGCGATCACGCGTTCCCGGCCAACCCTCCACCGCCCTCGATGGTAGCCACGATCCGTCGCATTCCGCCCTATCCCACCGACGTCTCCGCCTGGACCGCCAGCGCGATCACCCACCCGGATGAGCGTTGGGCGCGATGCGACATCAAGACCGTGGCGCTGACACCGAATGTGCTCGCCCGGCAGGCGGCGCGCGAGAAGGGCGCGCTGGAGGCGATCCTGGTCGATGCCGACGGGATGGTCACCGAGGGTGCCGCCACCAGCTTCTGGATCGTCGATGCTGCCGGCGTGTTGCGCACCCGCAAGCTCGATCACGGCATCCTCCCGGGTTGCACGCGGGACGCGCTGCTCGCGCTTTTGGGTCAGGAAAGTGTCGTTTTCGCCGAGCAGGTGTTCAGCCGCGACGAACTCGAGGCGGCGCGCGAGGCTTTTATCACGAGCGCAACCAGCTTCGTGAAGCCAATCATCCGAATCGACACAAAACCGGTCGGCGACGGCACGGTGGGACCGGTGACACGCCTGCTGTTCGATCTGTTCGCCCGACATGTGAAAGGCGGGTTGCGCAACGCCGCCTGAGACCGAATCGCCCGATTTGAGATGGCGCGGCAAGGCCGAAGATGCCACTCTGTGCGCCACGTGCGCTGCGGTGAAACTGGGTAATGGATCGGGCCGACCTCAGGGCCGCACTGGCCGGCGGACTGTTCGAGACGCGGTATCAGCCGATCGTTCGGCTGGATACCGGCGCGCCTGTCGGGTTGGAGGTTTTGGCGCGGCTCAACCACCCGTCCCTCGGCACGGTGCTGCCCGAGCAATTCGTGCCGCAGATTGAAGATGCGGGACTGGCCGCCGAATTGACCGAGCTTGTCGCCGCTTCGGCATTTGCCGACATGGCCGGGGCGGCAATCGGGCCGCTCGGGCTGGCCATCGGGATCAATCTGCCGCTTGAGTTGCTGCTGGTTCCCGCCGCGCTGGAGCGGCTGGACACACAGCGACGCGCCGCCGGACTGTGCGCGAGCCAAGTGGTGATCGAACTCACTGAAAGCCAGCCTGTCACCGACCTGATCGGGCTGGGCCGGGCGATCGAGCGGGTACGGCAGGCCGGCTATCGGGCGGTGATCGACGATGTGGCACCGTCTGTGCCGCTGGTGGCGGAACTGATGGAGCTGCCGTTCACCGGGTTGAAGCTCGATAAAGGGCTGGTGCAGGACATGGCGCGTTGCCCGGTCTCGCGTGCCTTCGTCGCTCGCATCATCGCTGCCGCGGCAACACGAGGGCTCACCATCACCGCCGAGGGCGTCGAGGACCTTGCGACGTGGATCGAGTTGCGCGCCATGGGAACGGATCAGGCGCAGGGCTTTCTGGTGGCGCATCCGCTTGAAGCGGCCGAGGTGCCACGATGGATGGCGGGGTGGCGCAAACCGTAAGGCTACGCGTTGCGTGGCGCGCCGGTCCAGACTTCGCGGTACAGCGCTACGATCTCCGCCGCATCCGGCACGCGCGGATTGTTGCCGGGGCTCCCTGATGCGAGCGCCTGTTCGGCCATCAACTCCATCTTGCCGCTGAACTCGGCTTCGTCGATGCCATAAGCAGCCGGGCTCGGAACCGCCAACTCGGCATTCAGCGTCTCCAGGCCGGCGACAAGTTTCGCGGCCGCGGCGGCATCGCTGTCGGCGGGTTCGGCGAAACCGATTCGGCGGGCGGCTTCGGCGTAACGCGTTTCGGCGCCAACGATCGAAAAACGCGTAACGGCCGGCAGCAGCATGGCATTGGACAGCCCGTGCGGCACATGGAAATGCGCGCCGATCGGGCGCGACATGCCATGCACCAGCGCCACCGATGCGTTGGAGAATGCAAGCCCGGCCTGTGTGGCGCCGAGCATCATACCCTCGCGCGCGGCGGGGTTGCGTGGCTCCGCATAGGCTGTGCGCAGATGCCGTCCGATCAGTGCCATGGCCGACAGCGCCAGCGCATCCGAGAACGGATTGGAGCGTCTGGACACATACGCCTCCAGCGCGTGCGTCAGGCTGTCGATGCCGGTATCGGCGGTGGTGCGCGGGGGCACGGTGTAGGTCAGTTCGTAATCGACGATCGCGGCCAGCGGCAGGGCGCCGAGGCCGGCGATCAGCATCTTCTCTCCACGCCCGGTATCAGTGATGACGGTGAAACGGGTGCATTCGCTGCCGGTGCCGGCGGTGGTGGGAACCGCGATGACCGGCAGCGCGCCGCGGTCGGCCTGCATGGGCACCTTGTAGTCGCGCATGTGCCCCCCGCCGCCGGCCAGGATGGCGATCGCCTTGGCGGTGTCGATCGGCGAGCCGCCGCCAAAGCCGATCAGGCAGTCGAAGCTGCCGCGCTTCAGCTCCGCCACGCCGGCTTCGATGACGGTATCAGTCGGATCGGAAACGGTGTCGCTGAACACCGTCGGGCGCATCCCGGCCGCTGCCAGCGGATCAAGCGCGCGGTTGATCAGGCCGGTGGAGACCATCACCGGATCGGAGACGACCAGCGGGCGGGAGAGGCCGAACTTGCCGAGCACATCGGCGATCTGCGCAATCCCACCGCCGGCGATCAGCATCATGCGTGGTGCGGCGATGGTGGCGTTGACAGGGCTCATGGCGATGCTCCCGGGGGGCGTCGGCCTGGCAGCATAAACCGACACGCAACGGCTTCAAGCTTGCCGGAACGTCCGCGGCGACATCTGCTCGGCGGTCCTGCGCCCCCAATCCCAATTCGGCACGTCGGCAACCACCCTCTGCTGCGCCTCTTCAAGCGCAGCTGCGGCGGCAGGATAGTCGATGGTCAGCACCTGCCCGTTTTCCACGACCTTCTGCCCATCGACGAACACCGCCCGGATTGCGCGATCCCCTGCCGAATAGATCAGGCTGCGCACCGGATCATAGGCCGGCCGCATCATCGGATGGGTCACGTCCACCAGCACCAGATCGGCGCGACACCCCGGTGCCAGCCGGCCGATATCATCGCGTCCCAGCGCCCGCGCCCCGCCGACGGTCGCTGCGTTGAACAGATCGGTGCTGTTCAGCGTCCGTGGCTGACCGGCCTGCGTGCGGGCGAGCTGTGCCACCAGCCGCAGCTCATCGAGGAAATTGTGCGGATACGTATCAGTGCCGATCCCGAGATTCACTCCCGCTCGCCGATAGCGGCCGAAATCCTTCAAGGTAATGCCGCGACGCGCGAACACTGTTGGACAATGCGCGACCGTCGTGCCGGTTTCCGCCAGTCGCGCCAGGTCCGTCTCGGTGTGCCAGCGCGTCGAAGGATGGTCGTCGAGAAAAATCCCATGCCCGATGATGCTGCGTTCCGACAAAAGGCCCAGATGATCCAGCCAGCCGATCGGCGTGAAGCCGTGCCGGCGCGTGATCTCGTGGAACTCGTTCACCGACTGGGCGGCGTGGATCTGCCAGGATAGTCCACGCGCAGTTGCCTCGGTGAAGCTGTCGCGCAGCAACCCCTCAGTGCAGGTGTCGATCTGTGCCGGACAGACCATGCCGAACAACCGGCCGGACGGATGCTGCTCGGCGCGTTCCACCAGGCGCAAGGCTTCCGCCATGGCTTTGTCGCCGGCCGCTTCGTCCCAGGCGTATTCGACCAGATGGCCGTTCTTCGTGTACCAGCGCGCGGAGCGGAACATCGGTGCGATGCAGACCCGCATACCGCTTTCGGCCAGCAGGTCCAACCAGCCCGGGTGCGCCATCGACAGATCGGCGAGGGTTGTCACGCCCGACAGCAGCAGTTCCGATAGCGCGACGCGCACGCAATGCTGCACGGCATCCGGCTCGGGGCGAAACACCGGCAGGTATTCGTAGAGCGACGAGTTGTAGAACCCCGGGCTGCCGACTTCATCGATCAGTCCCTTGTTCATCGGCTCGCTCGACGGATGGCTGTGGATATCCACCAGCCCCGGCATCACCATCAGCCCGGCGCCGTCGATCACCCGCTCGGCGACGCCGTCATATCCGCGGCCGACGAAATGCAACGTCGTGCCGTCGAATGCCACATCGGCGTCGGACATATACACGTGCGAGCCGGCGACGGCGTCCCAGGCAATCACGATGTCGGCGTTGCGGATCAGCGTGGTCATGCGCGCCCCCTTGTTCCGGCGGCATGGTTGGGGGCAAAGCGCCGCTGTGGCAACATGCGCCGCAGGCACACGGGGCACGCATCATGGCCGACGATTTCCGCCGCACGCACGACTGGGGCGCACTGACCCGGGCCGAGGGCGCTCCCGCGCGCGACGCGGACGCGCTTCAGTTCACGCTGCGAGTCGGCGCACCGTGATGACGATGGAAACCGTGCTCGTGCCGACGCGGGACGGCGTGCGTCTTGCCACGGATTTGCACCTGCCCGGCAGCGCCGGCCCGTTTCCGGTGATCATGGAGCGCACGCCGTATGGCCGGCACCTGCCCAGCCGTAGCGAGATCACCGCCGCCGACCGCACGCCGGCAAGCCGCGCCGAACTGGCTGCGTATTTCAACACGCATGGCTATGCCGTGGTGTATCAGGACACGCGCGGCCGTTACGGCTCCGAGGGACGGTTTATCAAATATCTGTCGGACGGTGAGGACGGCTTTGACACCTGCGCCTGGTTGCGTACGCAACACTGGTGTGACGGGCGGATCTGCACGACCGGGCTGTCCTATGCGGCGCACACACAGGCCGCGTTGGGTTGCCTCGATCCGCCCGGGCTGGTGGCACAGGTGCTGGATTGCGGCGGGTTCTCCGACGCGTGGCGGTCTGGCATTCGCCAGTCCGGCGCGTTCGAGCTCAAACAGGCCACCTGGGCGTTCCGCAACGCGTTGGTTTCGCCGGAGGCGGTGGCGGATCCGGTAATGCAGGCGGCGCTGGCGGCCGAGGATATAGGCGACTGGTTCACCCGCATGCCGTGGAAGCCGGGCCATTCGCCGCTGCGGCACCATCCCGATTACGAAGCCTACCTGTTCGAGCAGTGGAGCCACGGCGCTTTCGATGCATTCTGGCAGCAGCTTGGCGTCTGGACCGAGGGCTGGCACGACCGCTATTCCCGTGCCGCCTGCGTGCATATGTCGTCCTGGTTCGATCCGTACACGCTGACTGCGGTTTCCAACTATACCGGGCTGAAGAATGCCGGGCGCGGGCCGCAGCGGCTGATCCTGGGGCCGTGGACGCACGGCGACCGCAGCGATCGCGTGTTCGGCGACGTGGATTTCGGTCCCGATGCACCGCTCGATGCCTGGGCCGGCGATTGGCGTCGCTATCGGCTGGGGTTTTTCGACCAGGTGATCAAGGGTGCCCGGTCGAACGAACCGGCGGTCCGCGTCTTCGTCATGGGCGGCGGCTCCGGGCGCAGGACAGCGGCCGGGCACCTGGATCATGGCGGGCGCTGGATCACCGCCGCGGACTGGCCTTTGCCCGAGGTCGATTTCGTTGCTTATCACCTGCACGGGGACGGCCGGCTCGATCCTGCCAGGCCGGTCGCCGGCGCGGCGCCGTTGTCGTACGATTTCGACCCGCGGCGGCCGGTCCCGACCATCGGCGGTGCGTTCAGCAGCCTGGAGCCGGTGGCCAGCGCCGGGCGCGTACGATCAGGTGGAAGAGTCCGGCGTTCTTCGGTTGCGCCCCGCCATACCTGCCGCTGGCGTCACGCCCCGATGTCCTGGTGTTCCAGACCGAACCGTTGGTTCGGCCGGTGCAGATCGTCGGACCGATCGAGGCGGAGTTGTTCGTTGCCACCGACGGTCCCGACACCGACTTCACGGCCAAGCTGATCGACGTCCACCCGCCCTCGCCCGACTATCCGCGCGGTTACGCGATGAACCTGACCGACGGGATCATGCGCCTGCGCTACGCCGAGAATCCGTCGCAGCCGCGCCTGCGCCGGCCGGGCGAACTGGTGCGGATCCGCCTGATATTGTTTCCGACGGCCAACCTGTTCCTGCCCGGACATCGGATCCGGGTCGATGTGTCGTCCAGCAACTTTCCCAAATTCGACGTCAACCCCAACACCGGGGAGGCGGAGGGCGCGTCGCGCCGCCGTCGCGTCGCGGTCAACACCGTCTTTGTCGATGCGGACCGACCGAGCCGGCTGATGCTGCCGATTTTGCGGGTCTGAAACGGCGCCGATCGTTTGCTGTTGAATGATAACCTATGTTCTATTTTCATATCAAATAATTGACGCGGGTACATAGCCCGTATTAGAAGCCGACCTCCACGCAACCAAACGAAAAATCCGGAGAGAATAAGACATCAACCCCGCGCCCACCCCCCCCCCCTCCCAAAGAAAAACAACCAAATCTATGTCTCGCTTGGGTGGCAGTCTGGTTGAGCCCCCTCTGCCTTCCCTTCCCTCTTCCTCCTATTCCTGTCTCCTGCCACCTCTTCTCGCATCCTCTCCTTTTGCTGGCTCTCCTTTTTCTCTCCCTCCCCCCCAGCAGCGCGATCAGCAGCGTGAATTTCGCGCTCCGCTGCTGGAGATTTTCCGGCCTCGCGTGCTCGGCAACACGATCACCGCCTGTTTGTGGATGGCAAGCGGTTTCGTGGTCTATTATTCAGTGTACGGGATGTTCGCCACGCATCTGCAGCGGGACCTGCACTTCAGCCCCGGACTGGTGGCGATGCCGATCGCCCTGGCCAATCTTGTGGCGTTTTTCGCCAGCGCCTTCTGGGGATGATCCAACATTCACGGGCGCCCTGGGCGATATCTCCCGGCTCGATCGCATCTTATCCTTCCCGGTGCTGGCTGCCGACATCAGCCTGGCGCCAGGGGACTAACATCAACGGCCCAAACGATTGACCTGTTCTTTTCGACACGTCCCCCACGCTGTCATGCCCGGACATGACGGGCCACTCGCCGTTCCGACCGACTTGACGCGGGCGCTGCGGCTTGCGCTGTGGGCGCCCACCGTCCGCCAACCATTGCCGGCATGATCGAACTTGCCTCAGCCCCAGCCGAGCTGCCGCCGGGCCGCCGCATCTATGCGGTCGGCGACATTCACGGGTGCGCGGCACGGCTCGGCGACCTGCATGCGGTGATCGCGGCTGACCTCGCTCGCCGGCCCGTCGCTCGTCCGCTGCTGCTGCATATCGGCGACTACGTCGATCGCGGGCCGGACACCGCCGCGGTCATCGAGCGGTTGCTGGAGACCCCGAGGATCGACGGGATGCCGACCATCAACCTCATGGGCAATCACGAGCACACGATGCTGCAGGCGCTGTCGGGCGATCGCGCGGCCGGCACCGACTGGCTGTTCCAGGGCGGCCGGCCGACACTGGAGAGCTACGGCGCCGATCCGGACGGGCCGCGCGAAACCTGGGTGGAGCGGATCCCTTCCCGGCACCTCGGTTTTTTGCGCGATCTGACGATGCGCCACCAGGACGGCGGCTACCTGTTCGTGCACGCCGGCATCCGGCCAGGCATTCCGCTGACGGAGCAGGCGAATGAGGACCTGCTGCGGATCCGCCAGCCGTTCCTCTACACGGATCAGTCGTTCGGAGTGGTGGTGGTCCATGGACATACTCCGGTGAAAGCGCCGGTGGTGCGGGCGAACCGGATCGCGATCGACACCGGTGCCGTGTTCGGCGGAGCGCTGACCTGCGTTGTGCTCGAAGGCGCGAAGGTCGGGTTCCTCAGCGTCTGATGGGCGGCGGACCGGCAGCAACGCCGGGCATCGGAGTTCGGCGTTCCGGTTCGTTGCTGGGTGCCCTACGCACCCTGCCGCGCGCCGCCCCGGCCCGCGGGCGTTCAGCCCGGTGAGGTCGCGCCCCCGGCCAGCCGCCGTGCGGTGCGCAGCAGGATTCTGACGGTCCTCCGGAGCGCACTCTCGATAGAGGCGCAACATCGCTAGTTCGTCCCCGGTGACCGCCTCGGCGGCGGCTCGTTTGTCCTCCCCCAGCATCAGGAATTCGACCCCGACCCCAAGCACTCCGGCGATACGGCTCAGGTTGGGGGTGAGCTGGCCGGCACGCCCGGTCTCCCATTGCGCCACCGCGCTCCGGGAGACGCCGACCTCTTCGGCGAGCTGATCCTGGGTCCAGCCGCGATCCCGCCGGGCGGCGCGAATCCGGTTGCCGATGTCGCGAGGGTGACTCATGCCCCTCCTATACGTCAGAAATCCTAACCGGCGGAACTCAAGTCACCTTGAGCGCAGTTATTTATATTGACACATCTACGTTAGAACAACTATCTAATCCGTGTTCGCTCCCTGTTCTAACCCCGAGGTGCCGCCGCATGCCGAACAAACGCTTGTGGACCGATGCGCAGGACACCCAGCTCCGACGATTGCGCGCCGAAGGCGCCTGCTGGGATGCCATTGCCGCGGTTCTCGGACTGACTCCATGGGCGACGATTGCCCGAGGCCGGCTGATCGGTGCGCGCCTTCCGCCACCCGACTTCGTTCCGCCGCCCGAGGACCCGCTGCGCGAGCCGCTACCCGCCGGCGATCCTCGAAGCTGGGGTCCGATCACCGCCGGTACGGTCCTGGAGGGGAGCCCCTACCCGCTGCCTGTCTTTCCCCGCTGAACGGCCCCTGCTGAACGCCCCAAGCTGAACGCCCGAGAAGGATCTGTTGCATGGACCTGACATCCGAGACCTGCATCGACGCGCCGCACGTGACCTGGCGGCTGGAGGAAGCGGGCGCCACGTTGCTTGCCCTGCCTGGCACCGGGTGGTCCACGCGGCTGCGCAGTTCCTCATTGGAGATCGTCCGCACGGCGGCCGAGAATTATGGCTGGGTGGACCAGCGGGTCCGCCCGCCGGTTCCGTCAGCGGCAAAGATCACCCGAATGGACGAGGCGCTGGGCTGGATCACGCTGATCCCGCTCGACCGTTACGTGCTGCGGCGGATCGTCGGCGCTCGGAGCCTCGTGCATCCGGTCACCGATCGGCACCTGTTTCCATGGCGCCGCCTGGGCGGGGCACTCGGGGCGGACCATAAGGCGGTGCAGCGCTGGCACGCGGAAGGGATCGGGCTGATCGTGGCGGCGCTGAACCGGGCCGCTGTGCCGGAGCGGCGCGCCGGTTAACCGGCGGCTGGTCAGCCGGGCGTCGCGCGGTGCCGCGGGGGGCTATGTCAGTTGGTCAACTCAACCCCCCGAGCCGCAAACCATCTCCATAGCGGGCGCGATCTTCGGTGCGACGGATCGGAGAGCGCTCCATCGCCTGGCTGACGGAGAAGCCTGGCTCGAGCGCCAGTAGCCGCGTCCGGGTCTCCGCGGCCTTGTTCGGCGACCGAGATGACCGAGCGCGGCCAAGTGCGCCTTGTAGGACGAAGAAAAGCCAGGATTCAGCTCGATCGCCCGTGCTCCGAACTTGGCCGACGTTTCATACTGGCTAAGCAGCAAGCAGGACAGCCAGGGCGCCCTCGTAGAGAAAAGCAAGCAGACCGTGGGGCGAAAGGTGCCTTGCCTGCTCCGCCCGACGCAACGCCTCCTCATGCTGGCCGGAATAGGTGCACGCGAAGCCGAGCGACACCAGGCCAGCGGCAGATTGGGATTCGCTTTAAGGGCCCGCTCGTGCAACTCGAGCGCCTCATCCGGCCGCCGGTCGATAAATCCCCGGACATGCCCCGCAAGCGTCAGCGCACGAGCATCCTCAGGGGCGAGATCAACGGCCCGTTGCCAGTTCCTGTGCGTCGCGGGTTGCTCCAGGAATATCGCCGGCCCAGCCCTGACCCACCGCGAACAGGTGCCATTGCGCAAGCCGATGCGTAAATCCGGATTGTCCGGATCAAGTCGCAGGGATCTGCTCGAGCTTTTCACCGGCCGCCTGGAAGCCGGAGCGGTTCAGACGGAACAGGGCCGGGATGGCCATCCGCAGAAGGTCCTGTGCGCTCGGTTCGCAGAGCCGGAGTGCCGGCCGTCCGCTCGCCCTCCCACAACAGCAGCTTCGGTTCGAGTTGCGCCACCGTGGCGCTGGCGATATCTTCCTGGAGGTCGAGAATACCGACAAGGCTGCGATCGAAGCGCCCGCACCAGACCACCTCCCCGGCTGCGCGCAAGTCACGCAGCCGGGTAATGGCGCGTATTTGCTCGCCGCTCCGCTGGACGCTTCCGTCGAGCAGGAAGTCGAGTCCGAATTGATCGCCAAGAGAAGATCGTCGCGAGCCCGCGGCGTGGGATAGCGGCGGCAACGAGGCGATGGGGATGCAGGAGATCGACCTGGAACATGCGAGCGCGGCAACGAGTTCCTCGGCCAGTCCGGCAGCGAGTTCTTCGGCGGCGGCTCCCGGCAGAACGCGTAACTGCGCCACGCCCACGCGCGGCACGATTGGTGCGCTCGGGGTGGCACTGATCACCGAGAGGGATATAGCCGGTGACCATCGAATGGGCTGCCCGTTCGATGCTCAGCGGTGCGTCCGAGCCAGCCCGGTGGTTTCGACGAGCCGCGCCCGGGTCGCCGCGGATGGTTGAAGCTGGGAAGCGTCCGCGATCGCCGCGCGGGTGGGCCTCCAACGTGATTGCCTGCTCGGGGTGATCTGCGGCATCGCCGGACGCCGCCTCCGCCTGCGTGCGGTGCCCACTCCGGCGACCCTGCGCCGTTCGGCGCCGAGCCAGACGTCGAAGGCAGGATCGATGCCGCCGAGGTCTTCCAGCAATCCTGGCCCGTCTGCCCGAACGGCCCTGGCGCGGCGCGATCCAGCGGATTGACATCCACCTCAAGGCCGCTAGTGCGCAAGCCAACCTGAAAGCGGTCGATGTCGAGCAAGGTGGCGCCTAGTTCTCCAAGGGCGTCGTGCAGCTCGTGCAGCGACTGCCGCAATGAGCCGCGCGCCTGTTGCAGGTCCCGCCGGCTCCAGAGCAGGGCGATGAACTGGGTGCGCAAGATCGGGCGGGGTGCGGCGAGGCCAGCATCGCGAGGATCGCGCGGGTTTTACGAGTGCGTGGAAGCACCGGCCGGCCCGCTGCGTCCTGCGCCTGCATCGACCGAGCAGCGTAATGCGCAGAGCGGCGGCGCTACCGATCGGTCAACGACCAGCCGATTTTCGGCTTCGAGAGCGATGATGTCTCACCTCCTGCCGGCAGTGCTGCCGGAGAAGTTGACAGCAATGAACATGACAGCAGCGAACAGGCAACGGATTGCCAGAGTGCTAACCCGAACAGGCTGGCCCCAAGAGGTTCGGTCGACGAATTCCTAACCGGCGTCGGCCCGTAACCTTCCTCTCGGGTGCAAGCGTGTCCGAGGTCCGTCGCCTGCAACCGATGCTGGACTTTGGCAAGTCGTAGCAGACAATCGGTGGTAGAGGCAACCTATTAGTGTAATGACTGTGGTGTCGTGCTGGATCGGCGACGCTCGGACCACGACCCGCGGCACACCCGCGTGGCGGCCATTCAGAGGAACTTGTGTCCGCGGTGTATGAGATGCCGGGACAGCCAGATCGACGCACAGATGCCGGTGGCCGAAGCCGAACCGACGATCGAGGTAAAGGCCAGATGGCTGTAGCCGACCGCCGCGTGGATGTAGATGAATTGCGTGTTGTTGAGCGCGAACGCGATCGCGCGCCCTTCAGCATAGTTGCCGGTATTGAGATTGCGGCCCTGCAGGCCGATCAGCAGGATGTTGGCGAAGGCAGCGGCCCACAGGCCGACATCGCGCCCAGGGCATCACGCAGCACCCGCCCGGCGAACGGGCAACGGCCCGACGGCTCAGCGGCCAGCAGCTCGGTTTTTCGGCGCTTGCGGGTCTCCACTGCATAGGCGCCATAGGGTCGCTCGGGCCGGGTGTTCGGTTCGGCAACCCGGCGTGTGTAGTCGGCCCATTCGGCGGCGCCGAAATCATCCAGCCCGCTCCCGGCCAGGCTCATGTCGCCCAGCACGGCATCGCCATACAGCGCGCGTGGGATCGGCTGCACCTGGGCGAACGGCAGATCGGCGCGCAACCGGATCGGCGTGTCCGTCTTGGTGATCCGCACGTTGATGAACAGCGGGCCGAACCACGATTCCGGTTCTATGATCCCCTCGAAATGCTCGACATGGGTCATCAGCGGAAAGTTGGCTGGCCGGCGCACCAGCAGGCCCCAGCCAGGTTCCGCGCGCGCCATGAGCCCGAGCTGCACTTGCAGAAGACCGCCGTGCTCCTGCAAAGCCGTCAGGAACGGCGGGCACAGTCCCGCCAGCGCGGCCGGTGCCTTGGCATCCCAGGTCTCCGGGAACCCCGGAAAATGGCACGCGTCGGATAGCGGGCGCCAAGTGTCGCCGTCCAGGCTCCAGAACATGCCGGTGCCATCGTACAGCACCCAGCAATCCACCGGGCAGAACAGCCACCAGCCGAACGCGGTGGCCGAGCAGACCGCCTCGCAGTAGCGGACCGCGCGCATCGGCAGCGTGCCGACCGCCGAACGGTCAGCGCGCTGCGGCGGCCGGGCGGTGTCGATGAAACGGAAGAAACGCACACCGGGAGAGGTCATGGATCGCTCCGGGTCAAGAGGAAGGCCCCGCGGCCCGGAGTTGATCCGGACCGCGGGTGACGTCGTCAGCCGCGTACGCGCAAGCCGTCGCCGACGCGGACGGTCGGCAGACGCAAGCCGTCGCCGACGCGAACCGGCGGAATGCGGCAGCCGTCGCCGACGCGGACGGTCGGCAGACGCATGCCGTCGCCGACGCGGATGATCGGAGTCTTCATGGAAACCTCGTTTCTCGTTGGGTATGAAACGAACCGCGCGATGCGCGGCCGATCCGGGCCGGATCATCCGGCCGGATGCCGAGACGGCAGCCCACCGGCGCCGATGTGCCGATCCTGAGCTTCCGAAATTTTCGCTTGAGGGGTGGTCAGCGGGCACACCTCGCCCGTTGACCGACGACGGAATACGTTATTCCGAAAAGGCTCGTCAAGCTTAATTTCCTATAAATAGCGAATATAGGACGACTGGCCTACGCGGCTGGCGAAAGAGCGGTTGAAGTGGCAATTCCGGGGTTGTCCCGCCTCGGCGGACTATCGCCGCCCAATGGGGCGTCCCGGAGGTTTGCCGGCAATCAGGCCACGATTGGTTGCGCCACGTTCTGCCCCTGCTGGGTCCGCCGCGCCTGCCAGAGCGCGACGAAGTCGATCGGCTGCAGCAGAACCGGCGGGAAGCCGCCATCACGGGTCACGTCGGCCAGGATGTTGCGGGCGAACGGGAACAGGACGCGCGGGCACTCCACCAGCAGGACCGGCTCCACCGCATTATCCGGCAGTCCGCTCAGTGTGAAAACGCCAGAATAGGTGAGTTCGGCGACGAAAATCGTCGCCGATACGGCCTGGGTCTGCCCGTTGCCTTGCGAGGCCGGTGGCTCATGCGCCTCGGCGCGGATCACCAGCGAGACCTCATAGACGTGCTGGCCGTCCTGCACCCGGCGCGCCTGCACGTCGAGGTTGATGTTTACCTGCGGCTGCGCCTTGAGCTGCGAAAAGATCTGCGGAGCGCCAGGCACCTCGAACGAGAGGTCCTTCACATATTGGATGTTGACCACCAGCGGCGGCTGTTTCTGCTGACCGCCTGCCTGCGGCGAGGGGGTGGTTTCGGACATCACGCGCTCCCTTACGTACGGCGCCCGGGTAGCACGACCGGGCAGGCAAGGCCAGCAGCCCTAGATTTCTTCCACCCGCTCGACGCCGGGGAGAATTTTCAATGCCTCGGTCAGGCGCGGGGTGACATGAAAGCCACCGGGCAGGGCGATTTCCACGTTTCGCTCCTGACCGACCCGGGGCACCAGCACGACGCGCCCCTTGCCGCCGCGCTCGCGGCCGAGCAAATCCCGGATATGCGGCACGGCCGCGGTCTCCTGCAGCCAGACCCGGATCGCCGCGCCGGCGCCGGCGGCCGCCTGGTCGAGCCCGGTCACGTCCTGGGCGGTGACACGCAGCACCTCTCCCTGCATTTGCAGGTCCGCGGTGACCAGCACATTCGATCCGGCCTCCAGCAGGTCGCGCGCACGGGCCAGCACTTCGCTGAACACGGTCACCTCGCAGGACCCGGTATCGTCGGAGACCCGCACCCAGGCCATGCGGCTGCCGGTGCGGGTGATCCGCTCTTTGGTGCCGACCACGGTACCGGCGAGTTTCACCCGGGAGACACCGGCCTGCGCACGCGCTTCGAGCTGGCTCGTGCGTACCGCGCCGATCCGCCGCAGGACCGTCGCATAGGAATCAAGCGGGTGGGCGGTCAGGTGAAATCCCACCGCCTCCGCCTCGAAACCCAACCGATCGAGCTGCGCCCAGTCGGGCAGGTCGGGCAGGCGCAGTCGCTCCGGTTTGCCGGACCCACCGAACAGACCGATCTGGCCAATCTCGGATTCGTCCAGCAGCGCCTGCGCGCGTCGCAGGATCGTTTCCGCGCCGGCAAACAGACGGGCGCGGTTGCCGTCGAGCTGATCGAAAACACCGGCGCGAATCAGGTTTTCGAGTTGCATCCGGTTGACCTGCCGCGGATCAACGCGGGCGGCGAAATCGGCGATGTCGGCAAACGGCTGATCGCCCCGCGCGGCGACCAGTGCCTCCATCGCGGCGGAACCCGACCTTCTTGACCGCGGCCAGCGCGTAGCGGATCGCCAACCGCCCATCGTCCAGGCGCTCGACGATGAAGTCCGCACCCGAACGGTTGATGTCGGGCGGCAGCAGACGGATGCCGGCCTGCTCCGCCTCCTGCTTCAGCGCCGCCAGACGGTCCGTGTTCGCCAGCGCAAGGCTCATGCAGGCGGCGAGGAATGCCTCCGGGTGGTTCGCCTTCATCCAGGCGGTCTGATAGGCAACCAGCGCGTATGCGGCGGCGTGCGACTTGTTAAACCCGTAATCGGCGAATTTCGCCATCAGCTCGAAGACCTCGGTGGCTTTCGCCTGATCGATACCGCGCGCCACCGCGCCATCGACGAAGGTCTTGCGCTGCGCCTCCATCTCGACGCGGATCTTTTTGCCCATCGCCCGGCGCAGCAGGTCCGCGCTTCCCAGCGAATAGCCGGCCATGCGCTGCGCGATCTGCAGCACCTGCTCCTGATAGACCATGATGCCGTAGGTCTCTTGCAGGATGTCGTGCAGCGACGGATGCGGCGCCTCCCACGCCTCGCCATGCTTGCGGCGGCAATAGTCCGGAATGTTGGCCATCGGTCCCGGACGATACAGCGCGCCGAGCGCGATCAGGTCCTCAAACCGGTCGGGGCGCATCTGGCGCAGCGCATCCCGCATGCCCTGGCCTTCGAACTGGAACACCCCTCCGGCGTCCCCGCGCGCCAGCATCTCGTATGTCCTGGCGTCATCGAGCGGCAGGTGCGCGAGATCGACCTCGACGCCAAGCCCGTGCAGGTACCCGACGGCACGCTCCAGAATCGTCAGCGTCGTCAGACCGAGGAAGTCGAACTTCACCAGCCCGGCCTGCTCGACATGCTTCATCGAGTACTGGGTGACCAGGAACTCCGATCGCGGATCGCGGTACAGCGGCACCAGTTCGATCAGCGGACGGTCGCCGATGACCACGCCGGCGGCATGCGTCGAGGCGTGGCGGTACAGGCCTTCAAGTTGCAACGCGATCTCCAGCAGGCGACGGACGCCCTCGTCGTCCTCGCGCAGACCCAGCAGCCGCGGCTCGCCGTCGATCGCCTGTTGCAAGGTGACCGGCCTCGCCGGATTGTTGGGGATCAGCTCGGCCACCTTGTTCACCTGGCCGAACGGCAGGCCGAGCACGCGGCCGACGTCGCGTACCGCCGCGCGTGCCTGCAGCTTGCCGAACGTGATGATCTGCGCCACGCGGTCGGCGCCGTATTCGCGCCGCACATAGTCGATCACCCGATCGCGGCCTTCCTGGCAGAAATCGATGTCGAAATCCGGCATCGACACGCGTTCGGGGTTGAGGAACCGTTCGAACAGCAGATCGAAGCGCAGCGGGTCGAGGTCGGTGATCGTCAGCGCCCATGCGACGACCGATCCCGCACCCGATCCACGTCCCGGCCCGACCGGGATACCCTCAGCCTTCGCCCACTGAATGAAATCGGCGACGATCAGGAAGTAACCGGCAAATCCCATCGCGGCGATCACCGACAATTCGTAGTCCAGGCGCTCGGCGTAGCTGGCGCGGGCCTCGGCATCGGCGCCGATCGCCTCCATGCGGCGGGCGAGCCCATCCGCGGCCATGGCCCTGAGCGTCGCCTCCTCCGTGCTGCCCGGCGCCACCTTCGGCGAGACCGGCAGCAGCGGCGGGCGCGGCTCCGCCATCACGGCGCAACGACGGGCGATGGCCAGGGTGTTGTCGCAGGCATCGGGCAAATCGGCGAACAACACGCGCATGTCGGCAGCCGGCTTGAACCAGTGCTCCGGGGTGACGCGGCGACGGTCCTTGTCGGACAGCAACCGGCCTTCGGCGATGCACAGCAGCGCGTCATGCGCCTCATACATTCCCGGCGTGGCGAAATAGCAGTCGTTGGTGGCGACCAGTGGCAGCCCGGCGGCATCGGCCAGCGCGATCAACCCGGGTTCGACAGCGCGCTGTGTCGCCGTTCCGTGCCGATGCAGCTCCATCGCCGTTCGGTCCGGAAATGCCTCAATGAGGCGGCCGAGCAGCCGCTCTGCCTCATGCTTTTGGCCTTGGCCGAGCAAGCGGGCGAGGGGGCCGGCGGAGCCTCCGGTCAGCAGTAAAAGACCCTCCGCATGCGCCGCGATCACATCCAGCCGGAGCTGCGGGGTCAGTCCCGGCTCGGTCTCCAGGAACCCAAGCGAAGACAGGCGCTGCAGATTGCCCAGGCCGGGTGGGTCCTGGGCAAGCAACACGAGCGGGTCGGGCGCCAGCTTCGGGTTGTCGTCCCGGGTTAGCGCGAGCTGGCAGCCGATGATCGGCTGCACCCCCTTGGCCGCGCAGGCGTGGCTGAATTCCAGCGCGCCGAACAGGTTGCCGGTGTCGGTGATCGTCACGGCGGGCATATCCGATTGGCGCGCCAGCACCGGCAGTTTGTCCGCCTTGATGGCGCCTTCGCTGAGGGAATAGGCGGAGTGGACATGAAGGTGGACGAAATCGGCGTGGGGCATTTGGCAGTGTAATCTCAGTTGGCCGAGTCCTGGCGAGGGAAGCGGCCGTTGTCCTGCACGTCACGGCAGTTTGTGTGAGTTTCAAGTGGTTGGAGACTGGTTGGTGGATACGGTCGGTGCCTTTGAGGCCAAAACGCATCTTTCAGAACTGCTCGACCGTGTGGAACGGGGGGAGCGGTTCACGATCACCCCACACGGCAAACCGGTCGCCAAGCTGTCGCCGGCCGATGAAGCGTGCGATGTGGAGCAGATCGAGGCCGCAATCCGACAACTCCAGCACCTGTCCTCGACCCATCGGCTCGATGGTGACTGGAAGGAGTTCCGGGATGCTGGCCGCAAATGGTGATCGGCCCATTTGCGTTGGGCGCCTCCGTCACCGCAAACTACCGAGCCGGTATTCGCAGCATTCCTTGCAACGTTGGCGCGGCTGCCGATCGAAACCGATGCGGAGGCGGAGCGGGCTGTTCGTAGGGCGCTGCCGCTTGCCACCCGTGACCGAGACCTCATCAGAGCGGCGGAAAGATGCGGGGTTCCGCTGATCGGAACATGATCCTGTCACGCTGGCACCACTCTTCCGTCCCGCAGCGTCACCGTCCGGTCCATCCGCGCCGCCAGGTCCGGGTTGTGGGTCGCGACCAGCGCCGCCAGGCCCTGGCGGCGAACTGTCGCCAGCAGTTCCTCGAACACCACGCCGGCGGTGTCCATGTCGAGGTTCCCGGTCGGCTCATCGGCCAGCAGCACCTTCGGCGCGTTGGCAAGTGCGCGGGCGATGGCGACGCGCTGCTGTTCGCCACCGGACAGCTTTCCCGGCAGGTGTCCGGCGCGCGGGGCCAGACCAAACGCGCGCAGCAGTTCCATCGCCCGCCCGGCTGCTTCGCGTCGCGGGGTGCCGGCAATCATCTGCGGCAGGACGACATTCTCGAGCGCGGAGAACTCGCCTAGCAGATGGTGGAACTGATAGACGAAGCCGATCGTGTCGCGCCGGATCGCGGTGCGTTCGGCATCCCCCAGCGCGCCGGCATCCCGTCCCTCGATGATCACCGATCCGCCGTCAGGCTGTTCCAGCAGCCCGGCCAGATGCAGCAGCGTCGATTTCCCTGCTCCTGATGGCGCGGCCAGCGCGACGATCTCACCGGCTGATAGCGTCAGGTCGGCCCCGCGCAATACCGGCAGCGGCCCCGCTCCACTTTGATACACCCGCCGCACGCCGCGCAATTCGAGCGGCGGCACGCTATTCATGCCGCAGCGCCTCGACCGGATCGGTGCGTGCGGCGCGCCAGCTCGGATACAGGGTCGCCAGCAGCGACAGCACCAGCGCCATGAGGACGATCTTCCAGACCTCGTTCCAGTCGAGCCGGGCCGGCAGGTGGGTCAGGTAGTACACCTCGGGGTTGAACACGTTCACCCCGGTCACCTGCTGCACGAAATCCTGAATGCGATCGATGTAAGTGGTGAACAGCAATCCCAGCACGGTGCCGATCGCGGTGCCCGCCACGCCGACCGAGGCGCCGCACATCAGGAAGATTCGCATCACCGCCCCGCGACCGGCGCCGATCGTGCGCAGCACGGCGATATCGCCCGTCTTGTCCTTCACCATCATGATGAGCGATGAGATCACATTGAACGCTGCCACCAGGATGATCAGCGCCAGGATGATGAACATCACGTTCTGCTCGACCTGCACGGCAGTGAAGAAGCTGTTGTTGCTCTGCTGCCAGTCGAGCACGGTGATCGGCACGCCCGGCAAGGCCTCGCGAATAGCGACGGTGACGTCGGCCACCCGCTCGGGGTCCTTCACCGTGACCTCAATCTGGGTCACCGCGTCGGGTTTCTGGAAATACACTTGCGCCGCCGGCAGCGGCATGAAGGCGTAGCTCGAATCGTAGGCGTACTCGCCCACGTTGAAGATCGCCACGATTCTGTATGCGCGCACGCGCGGGATCGTGCCGAACGCCGTGGCGGCTCCCTCAGGCGAGATCAGAGTGATGTGGTCGTTCAGCCAGACGCCGAACTGCCGCGCCAGGCCGGCACCGATCGCAATCGCATCGTCCCCCTTGAAATCATCCAGCGATCCGGCAATGATGTGGCCGCTGACCAGCTTCTGCGCCTTCAGGTTCGCCGGATCGATCCCGCGCACGAAACCGCCTCCGGAGGCCCCGCGCTGGCCGGTCAGCAGCACCTGCCCATCGACCACCGGCACCGCGGAAAGCACGCCAGGCAGCTTGCCGATGCGCTCGGCGAGCGCCTGATAGCCGGTGAGCTGCCCGCCCACCCCATAGACGCTCAGATCGCCGTTGAACCCGAGGATGCGGTTCAGCAAATCGACCTTGAACCCGCCCATCACGCTCATGACGATGATCAGCGTCGCCACGCCGAGGGCAATGCCGATCAGCGAAAACAGGGCGATCACCGAAGCGAACCGCTCACCGCGACGGGCGCGCAGGTAGCGGGCGGCAATCGCCCGCTCGAATGGGCCGAACATCTATTCGATCCGGGCGATCACGCTGTCTGCCGAGACCTCATGCCGCTCCCCGGTGGCGCGACGCTTCAATTCCACCGTTCCGGTTGCGGCCCCGCGCGGCCCGACGACGATCTGCCAGGGATGGCCCATAAGGTCGGCATCGGCGAACTTCACCCCGGCCCGCTCGTCACGGTCGTCGTAAAGTGCGGCATCGCCGAGGCTGCTGTAGATCTGCTCGCAAATCCGGTCGCATGCCGGATCGCCACGCTTGAGATTGAGGATTGCCGCCTTGAATGGCGCGACGCTGTCCGGCCAGATGATCCCGGCTTGGTCGTGGCTGGCCTCGATCACCGCGCCCACCAGCCGGCTCACGCCGATCCCATAGCTGCCCATTTCCGGGGCAACCGGCTTGCCGTCGGCGCCGGCTACGGTGAAGCCCATCGGCTTCGAGTATATCGACCCGAAATGGAAGATATGGCCGACTTCAATGCCGCGGCCTTCACGCCGACGCTCCGGCGGCACCTTGTCCCACGCCGCCAGGTCGTGCTCGTCGTCGGTGGCGGCATACATGCCGGTCATCAGGCTGAAAAAAGCTTCCAGGTCTTGCGCGTTGTCGTAGTCATAGCGAGCGTTCACCCAGTCGATGTTCTCGAATTCTCGGTCATAGAACACCTGGCTCTCTCCGGTCGGCGCCAGGATGATGAACTCGTGGCTGAGATCGCCGCCGATCGGACCGGAATCCGCCGCCATCGGGATTGCCTTCAGTCCAAGCCGCTGGAATGTGCGCATGTAGGCGAGCATCATCTTGCGGTAGCTCACCACCGCGCCGGCGTGATCGACATCGACGCTGTAGGCATCCTTCATCAGGAACTCCCGCCCGCGCATCACACCGAAGCGGGGCCGCACCTCGTCGCGAAATTTCCATTGGACATGATAGATGATCTGTGGCAGCTCGCGATAGCTGCGCACCGACTGGCGCAGCAGGTCGGTAACCACTTCCTCATTGGTGGGCCCGTACAGCAGCTCGCGGTCGTGGCGATCGCGGATGCGCAGCATCTCGCGGCCATAATCCTCGTAACGCCCGCTCTCGCGCCACAATTCGGCCGCCTGAATGGTCGGCATCAGCAACTCCTGCGCGCCGGCGGAATCCTGCTCCTCGCGCACGATCCGTTCGATGTTTTTCAGCACGCGGAAGCCAAGCGGCAACCAGGCGTAGATGCCGGCCGAGGTCTGACGCACCAGGCCAGCCCGCAGCATCAGCCGGTGCGAGGCGATCTGCGCCTCCGCCGGGGTTTCCTTCAATGTCGGGATCAGGCTTCGGGACAGACGCATCGGCGGGCAATCCATGTTCGGGTCAGGCAGCAGGATCCGACCCTAACCGCCCGGGACGCTTGTGCCAAATGCCGGGAAAGATACACAAGCCGCACAATATTGTGCGTCGCACCATGACCGAGAACAAGAAAAACTAAGGAACGTGGCGGCTTTTCGACGAAAAGCTCGTGACATCGTGCTGCGAACTGCGGTAACAAAAGAAAGGGCTCGCTGGTGTTTGACCGCAGGCCCGGGTTTAGGGAGACAACGCCAGTCACACGGCAGGCGGAGGAACATTCCTCTTCCTGGCCGTGATGATTCGTGCGTTTCATCAAACTTGTGCCGCTCAGAGCATACACCGGCGCTCCCGTAATTGCTGGCAAGCGACACCCGATTTTACTGTCCGTACGCCCGAAGGCCCGGGGATTTGCCTTATGTTGATTGTCACCCGTCCGGCAGCGCCAACCAGCCGTGGCGGAAACTTAAATATGGGCTTGTGATCAGCAGCCACGCCCCAAACCAGATCACCGCCGCGACGATCGAGGTCGCGACGATTTTCAGCAGCAGACGCGGTTGTTCCGGCGCCCCGCGCCATCCAGTCGCCGGGTCCGGATGCGGTGGCGAATGGGCGCCGAACGGAAGCACCGCGAACAACGCGGTCCACCAAATCAATACATATAGCACAACACCGGTGAACCAGTTCATCGCGCGGCGATCCGCAGCAGATGCACATCCACCAATGGTCGCTTCTGCAAGCGGCGCCCGAGCGCCCTGCGAAGCGCCGCACGGGCCGCGTCCGTCAGGGCGGCGTCGTCACGCCGAAGCGCGGCCGGCAGATCGGTCACGGCGACCGCGAACTCCTCCGCGATACGCGCGGTTTCCGGATCGTCGGCCTCGAACAGGCCCGGCGCACTGACGCGGGGCACGCCGCAGACCCGCCCGGCAGCGTCCACCGCCAGGCTGCCCAGCACCACCCCGTTGAACAGCATGCGCCGCCGCGCCGCCAGGACGCCGCCGGTCAGCGGGACCAACCGTCCGCCATCCGGCACCAATCGGCCCACCGGCGCGCTATCGACCACCTCCACTCGCCCGGGTGCCAGGCTCAGAATGTCGCCATCTTCCATCAAGACGGGTGTACTTCCGGCCTCCCGCGCCAGTTCGGCATGCGCCGACAAATGCCGCCACTCGCCGTGCACGGGAACGGCGTAACGCGGCTTTACCAGCCGATAAAGCCGGCGGAGCTCGTCGCGGGCCGGATGACCGGAGACATGGACCAAATGGTCCATGTCGGTCATCAGATTCACCCCGCGCCGCACAAGGTTATCCTGCACGGTGCCGATCGCCCGTTCGTTGCCGGGGATGACCCGGCTGGAGAAGATCACCGTGTCGCCTTCGCCCAGCACGATGCGCGGATGGGTGTCCAGCGCCACCCGGGCCAGCGCCGAGCGGGGCTCGCCCTGGCTGCCGGTGATCAGGATCAAGAGGTTATCATCCGGGATCGATCCGGCATTATCCTCGGCAACGAATTCGGGCACGGAGCGCAGATACCCGCACTCCCGTGCCGCCGCCTCCATATTGCGCAACGACCGTCCGACCAGCGCGACGCTGCGCCCGGCATCGCGGGCCGCCAGCGCGATCAATTCGATGCGCGCGACGTTACTGGAGAAACAGGTCACCGCCACACGCCCGCGCAGGCCGCGGATCAGCACAGCCAGGCTGCGTCGAACATCCAGCTCGCTGCCGGAATGTCCTTCCACCATTGCGTTGGTGGAATCACAGACCATGGCCAGCACGCCCTGCGCCCCGAGCGCCGCGAACGCCGCCTCATCGGTCGGCGGCCCGATCAGCGGGTCCGGGTCAAGTTTCCAATCGCCGGTGTGCAGCACCATGCCGGCCGGAGTTGTGATCGCCAGCGCCTGCGCTTCGGGGATCGAATGGGCCACGCGCAGAAAGCGCAGCGAGAACGGTGGAAGCTCGATGGCGCCTCCCGGTTCGACGATGTGCACCGGCACCTGGTTCAGCAACTGCGCTTCGATCAGCTTGCGCCGCAGCACCGCCGCGGCGAACGGGGTGGCATAGACCGGACATCGCAGCATCGGCCATAGCCACGCGACCGCGCCGATATGATCCTCATGCGCGTGGGTGATCACCAGCCCGAGCAGCCGGTCGCGCCGGTCGGCGATGAATGCCGGATCGGGCGTCATGATATCGACTTCGGGATATTCCGATCCGCCGAAACCGATGCCGCAATCCACCGCCAGCCATTTCCCGCCGCACCGGTAGAGATTCAGATTCATGCCGATCTCGCCCGTCCCGCCCAATGGCAGGAAGGCCAGATCCGCCTCGTGGCCGCTCATTCGATCTCGCTCAGCCGTGATGATTTTTCACGAGGCAATGTGGGCGCCGGATTACGCTCCGCCAACAGGCGCAGCCCATCGAGCGTCAGGTCCGGGTCGATCTTTTCGATCAGCAGCGTGCCTTCGGCAAATAGCGGCGCCAGGCCGCCTGTGGCGATCACCTTCATGGGACCGCCGTACTCCGCCTTGATGCGCCCGACCAGCCCCTCGATCAGGCCGACATACCCCCAATAGACGCCCGACTGCATGGCCGGCACCGTCGAGCGGCCAATCACCGCCTGCGGGCGGCCGATGCCGATCCGCGGCAGGCGCGCCGCCGCGTGGTGCAGCGCCTCGATCGAAAGGTTGATCCCGGGTGCGATCACACCGCCGAGATAGGCCCCATCGTGGTCCACGACGTCGAACGTCGTTGCTGTGCCGAAATCCACCACGATCAGCGGGCCGCCGAAGCGCCTGTGTCCGGCGAGTGCATTGAGCAGTCGGTCGGCGCCGACCTCGTCCGGGTTATCGACCTTGATCTCGAACCCCCAGTCGAGCGTCGATCGGGCAATCAGCGGCTCGATCGTGAACCAGTCCCGGCACAGCCGGCGCAGGTGATAAAGGGCGGCCGGCACCACCGTGCCGATCACCGCGCCGGACACCGCTTCCCGCTTCAGCCCGGCGCGATCCAGCAGGGACAGCAGCCACACGGCGTACTCATCGGACGTGCGCTGCGCGTCGGTGCGAATGCGCCAGATGCCGCGCCAGGTGGCGCCATCGTGTACTGCGAACACCACGTTCGTATTGCCGGCGTCGATCACGAGCAGCATCGGGTGCTCCTGATGTGTTCAGGGGCCATTAGTCAATCTGGGCTGAAAATGGAACGCCGGCCGAGAATTCCACCGGCCGGCGCAACAAGGAGGCTTAGCATGAGGAAGCATGCATGGCTTCCGCCCCGTGTCCCGGCGCGCGCGCCCTGACTGTCAAGGTCACGATCAGCGTCCGGACGTAGCGGAGGTCTGTCAGAACAGCGCCGCAGCCGCCGTCCCCGCAGCGGCGACGAGCGGGCCGGGGAAAACGAAGAACAGCAGTGTAAACAGGCCGGTCACGGCAGCGACGAAAGATAGCGCAGTCGGGCGGCGGTCGAATGCCGGCGCCGGCGCGTCGAAATACATCACCTTCACGATACGCAGATAATAGTAAGAGGCAACGACACTGCTGAGCACGCCGATAATCGCCAGCGTGAAGAGCTGGGCCTGGATCGCCGCGAGAAAGACATACAGCTTGCCGAAAAAGCCGGAAAGCGGCGGGATCCCGGCCATGCTGAACATGAAGACTGCGAATGCCAGCGCCAGCGCTGGATCGGTGCGAGCGAGCCCGCTCAGATCATCGATCTTCTCGAGGGCGCGTCCTCGCCGCCGCATGGCGATGACACTGGCCCACGTGCCGGCACTCATGAAGATATAGACGATCAGGTAGACCAGGACGCCACGAATGCCGACGGGGGTGCCGACTGCAAGGCCGATCAGCGCATAGCCAACATGGCCGATCGACGAATAGGCCATCAGTCGTTTGATGCTCGTCTGGCCGATAGCCGCGAGCGCACCGATGACCATAGAGGCGATTGAGATGATCTCCAGCAGCAACTGCCAGGAAATCAGCAGGTGTCCAAAGGGCTGGATCATGGCGCGCACGAACAGCGCCATGGCGGCGATCTTCGGGGCCGTGGAGAGGAATGCCGTCACCGGGGTCGGTGCGCCCTCATAGACGTCCGGTGTCCACATATGAAACGGTGCGGCAGCGGTCTTGAAGGCGAGGCCGGCAATCATGAACACGACGCCGACAATCAGGCCCGGTGACGCCTCGGCCGGCGATGCCAGAGCCCGCATCAGCACGCGATAGTCCATCGAACCAGAGAACCCATAGACGAGCGAGATGCCGTACAGCAGCAGGCCCGACGCCAGCGCCCCAAGCACGAAGTATTTAAGTCCGGATTCTGACGAGCGCAGCTCGTCGCGGGCAAAGGCCGCCATGACATACAGCGCCAGCGACTGCAGCTCGAGCGACAGATAGAGCGTCATCAGATTGGTTGCAGACGCCATCCCCATCATGCCAACCACGGCGAACAGCATCAGCACCGGGTACTCGAACCGCGCGATCCCCTGTTCGCGGCTGTAGTCGAGCGACAGCATCAGCGCGAGCGCGGCGCCCACCAGCACCAGTGCTTTGATGAAGATCGCGAACCGATCGACGGTAAACTGCCCGAGATAGCCGACGCCGCCCACACGAGTGACCACCAGGAACCCGGTGAACAGAAACGCGCCGAGCACCATCATGGTGCAGACCTGCGTCGAATCCCGCCGACGCAACACGCCGAACAGCAGGATCATCATGCCGAGGACCGACAGCACGATCTCCGGCAGGGCGATCGTCCAATTCATCGGTGTGCGGCCTCTGCCAGTTGCACGCCCGGTTTCGTCAGTAACAGCGCCTGCTGGTGCTGGGTCACCATCTGCGTGACGGTCGACTCCCAGAAGCGGGTGAAGCTCAATGGATAGACGCCCATCCAGATGGTGAGCACGGCAAGCGGGGCGAACACGGCGACCTCACGCGGCGAGAGGTCCAGTATGTCCCGCAGGTCGATCTTGGTCAGCCTTCCGTAGATGATGCGACGATACAGATAGAGCATATACATCGGGCCAAGGATCATCCCCATGCTAGCGAGCAGCGCCAGCCAGAAGTTTACGTGCAACGCGCCGATCATCACCAGGAACTCGCCGACGAAGCCCGAGGTGCCGGGCACACCGATGGTAGCCAGGGTGAACAGCATGAACACGAAGGCGTAGAACGGCATGCGATCGACCAGGCCATTGAAGCGGGCGATCTCGTGCGTGTGCAACCGGTCGTAGAGGACACCGACAACCAGGAACAGCGCCGCCGAGACGATGCCGTGCGACAGCATCTGGAACAGCGCGCCCTGAATTCCCTGCACGTTGAAGGTGAAGATGCCGATCGTGACGATGCCCATGTGGGCGACCGAGGAGTACGCGATCAGCTTCTTCATGTCCTCCTGCGCCAGCGCCACGTAGGCGGTGTAGATCACGGCGACCACCGAGAGCGTATAGATCAACGGCGCCAGATTCGCCGACGCGATCGGCAACATCGGCACGGAAAAGCGCAGGAACCCGTACGCCCCCATCTTCAGCAGTACACCCGCCAGCATGACCGAGCCGGCGGTCGGTGCCTCGACATGCGCGTCCGGCAGCCAGGTGTGCACCGGCCACATCGGCACCTTGACAGCGAAGGAGGCCATGAGCGCGAGGAACAGCCAGAACTGCATCCGCGCCGGGAAGCGCGTGTGCAGCAGCACGGTGATGTCGGTGGTGTGGGCGTAGAACCACATCGCCAGCAGCGCCAGCAGCATCAGCACCGAGCCGGTCAGCGTGTAGAGGAAGAACTTGAACGCGGAATAGACCCGCCGCTCGCCGCCCCAGATGCCGATGATCAGGAACATCGGGATCAGCACGCCCTCGAAGAACACATAGAACACGACGAAGTCGAGCGCGCAGAACATGCCGACCATCATCGTTTCGAGCACCAGGAAGGTGATCATGTACTCGCGCACGTAGCGCTGGATCACTTCCCAGCTCGACAGGATGCAGATCGGCGTCAGCAGGGTGGAGAGCAGGACGAACAGCACCGAGATGCCATCGACGCCCATCTTGTAGCCGACGCCATAATCCGGCAGCCACGGCGCCGTTTCGACGAATTGGAAGCCCGGGTCGTTGGGGTTCCAGTCGGCCCACAGCACCAAGCTGAGCGCCAGCACGATCAGGCTGGTCCAGAGCGCGGTCCAGCGGGCGTTGGCGGCGACAGTGGCCTCGTCGCCGCGGACACACAGGATCACCCCGCAGCCGACCAGCGGCAGCCAGGTGATCAGCGAAAGGACGGGGAAGCCGGCTGCGTTCATCGCTTCACCGCCAGATCAGGAAGACGCCGACCAGGACGACCAGTCCGATCAGCATGACGAAGGCATAGACGGCGATCGAGCCGGTCTGGATCCTGACTGCGCCCTTCGATCCATCGACGGCGAGCTCCGCCAGGCCATTTGGCACGCCGTCGATCAGGGTGGCGTCGCCGGTCTGCCAGAGCAGGTGCGCGATGCGAAAGGCGGGGCGAACGAACAGGAAGTCATAGAGCTCGTCGAAATAGCATTTGTTCAGAAAGCAGCAGATAGATCGGCCGGAACGTGTTGGCGAGCCACACCGGGAGCGAGCGGGTTGACCATGTAGAACCAGTAAGCGGTGGCGATGCCGGCTACCGTCGACGAGCAGCGGAAGCGCGTACCAGCGCCGCGGGCAGGTTCTCCATCGGCGCCATGACATGATTGTCACGCGGCGATCAGGATCGTATGGCGCCAATAGTCTGCCATCCCAGTGCCGACGAACCAAGGACCGTGCAGGAGGAAGCCCGCCACCGTGCGCCGAGTCGCGAGCACCAGTCAGCGGCTCCGGTCATCACCCGGCGGGCTTTCGTGCGATGTGCGCACTGCACCGCCGTCATGCGCGGCTTGCCGTGGAACACCAGAAGAGATTCGCGGAAGATGTAAACGCGGTGCAGAATGTGGCCGACCAGCCCGGCGATGTAGCCATAGAAGCGAGGCAGCCGCTGCGGGCCGCAAAGGCGACGGCTATCGATCGCGTCATGCGACTAGTAGCCGGCGAACGGACAGATGCCGCCCAGCGAGAGCGACGCCGAACCAGAATGTCACGTAGGTGATCGGCATTTTGCGCCAAAGCCCGCCCATCTTGCGCATATCCTGCTCTTCGTGCATGCGGGTGGATCACCGCACCCGCGCACAGGAACAGCAGCGCCTTGAAGAAAGCGTGGCAGATCAGCATGGAAGATCGAGGCTGGATAGGCGCTGCAACGCCGGCTGCCAGGATCATCATGAAGCCGAGCTGCGAAACAGGTCGAGTAGGCGATGACTCTCTTGATGTCGTACTGCGTGCAGCCGATCGTCGCCGCGAACATTGCCGTGGTAGCGCCAATCACCGTCGATGAAGGCAAGCGTGTCGGGCGCGTCGTTCATGAGCGGCGACATGCGCGCCATCAGGAACACGCCCGCCGTCACCATCGTCGCCGCATGGATCAGTGCGGAAACCGGGGTCGGACCCTCCATCGCGTCGGGCAGCCAGACATGCAGGAAGAGCTGCGCCGACTTGCCCATCGCGCCGATGAACAGCAGCACCCCGATCAGCTCATCAACGCGGATGCCGAACAGCGCGTAGATCTCGTTCTGGTGCTGCGGCAGGGCCTGGAAGATGGCATCGAGCTGGATCGAGCCGAAGGTGAGGAACGTCAGCGCTATGCCGAGGGCAAAGGCGAGATCGCCGATACGGTTGACGATCATGGCCTTGATCGCCGCGGCACAGGCCGAGGGACGGTCATACCAGTAGCCGATCAGCAGGTAGGAGCAGAGCGCCGACGCCTTCCCAGCCGAAGAAAAGCTGCAGCAGGTTGTTGGCGGTGACCAGCATCAGCATGCTGAAGGTGAACAGGCTCAGATAAGCGAAGAACCGGTAACGCCTGAACTTGTCGTGCGCCATGTAGCCGATGCTGTACACGTGGATCAGCATCGAGACGAAACGTGACCATGGCGACCATCGAGGCCGACAGCGCATCGTAGCGAAGCGCCCAATCGACCTGGAAGGTGCCGGCGTAGATCCACGGCCCGAGCGAGAGCGAGCCGGAAGGCGCGCCGCCCCATTCGAGTTGCACCCAGGCGAGTGGCCCGCAGGCCGCGGCCAGCAGCATGCATATGATGGAAACCGCCTGTGCCGCGCGATCGCCGATCCATCGGCCGAACAGGCCCGCCACCATCGCGCCGAACAGCGGCGCGAACACCGCGGTGATAAAGAGCATGCTCGAGCCTCTCAGCCTTTCATCAGGTTGACGTCCTCAACCTGGATCGAGCCGCGGTTGCGGAAATAAACGACGACGATCGCAAGCCCGATCGACGCCTCGGCGGCGGCCACGGTCAGCACGAACATGGCGAACACCTGACCCACCAGGTCCCCAAGGGCCGCCGAGAACGCCACCAGATTCAGGTTCACCGCCAGCAGGATCAGCTCGATCGACATCAGGATGATGATGATGTTCTTGCGATTCAGGAAGATGCCGAACACGCCGAGCACCAGCAGGATCGCGCTGACGACCAGGTAATGCCCGACGCCGACCTGCAGCAACCCGTCCATATCAGTGGTCCCCCACGTGCTGGTGCTCGGTATAGGGGTCTTCGTCGATATCGCCGGGCTCGGTAGCTTTAGGACGAAAAATGCCGAGCGATTTCACGCCCGCGCCCAGGCCGGCCTCGACCAGTTCCAGCGTATCCTTCGATTCCCGGGCGGTCTGCACCCGAATGATCTGATGGCGGGAACGCCGGCGGTCGCGCAAGGTCAGCACGATAGCGCCGATCATCGCCACCAGCAGCACGAGCCCCGCCGCCTGGAACAGCAGAATGTAATCGGTGTAAATCAAGCGCCCGAGCGCCACCGTGTTCGACACACTGGCCGGCGCCGGCGCGAAACGAAGCTGCGGAACGCCGGGATGGAACTGCCAGCCGGCCATCACGAACACAAGCTCCGCCAGCAACAGCGCCCCGACCGCAGTCCCCACTGGCAGGTAGCGCTGGAAGCCACTCCGCAACTGGACGAAATCCACATCCAGCATCATCACCACGAACAGGAACAGCACGGCGACCGCCCCGACATAGACGATGACCAGGATCAGCGCGAGGAACTCCGCTCCGGCCACCAGGAACAGCGCCGCCGCATTGAAGAACGCGACAATCAGGAACAGCACCGAGTGCACCGGATTGCGCGCACTGACGACCATGCCGGCGCACAGCACCAGCACCGTCGAGAACACATAGAAGCAGATGGTCGGGTACATCGTCGGCAGCGCCTAGCGGTAGGGTGCGTCGATCTCAAGACGCCGGGCGATCTCGGCTTCCCACATGTCTCCGTTCGCCAACAGCTTCTCCTTGTCGTAAAAAAGTTCCTCGCGCGTTTCGGTGGCGAACTCGAAGTTCGGCCCCTCGACGATGGCATCCACCGGGCAGGATTCCTCGCACAGACCGCAATAGATGCATTTGGTCATGTCGATGTCATAGCGCGTCGTGCGGCGGGAGCCGTCGGCGCGCGGCTCGGCCTCGATGGTGATGGCCTGGGCCGGACAGATCGCCTCGCACAGCTTGCAGGCGATGCAGCGTTCTTCGCCGTTCGGATAGCGGCGCAGCGCGTGCTCGCCTTTGAAGCGAGGGCTGAGCGGGCCCTTTCTCGTACGGATAGTTGATGGTCGCCTTCGGCCGGAAGAAGTAGCGCAGGGTCAGCCACATGCCCTCGATCAGCTCATACAGCAGCAGGTTGCGGGCGGTGCGATCCAGAACGGCCATCGGTGCACCCTTATCAGGCGGGGATCGGCAGGAAGCCGGTGGCAAGAAGGCCCCCGGCGGTTATCACCAGCCATAGCAGGCTGCCCGGCAGGAACACCTTCCAGCCGAGCCGCATGAGCTGGTCGTAGCGGTAGCGCGGGAAGGTGCCCCGCACCCAGATGAAGACGAACAGGCAGAAGCAGATCTTCAGGATGAACCACAGCGGCCCGAGCGCCGGCCACAGTCCAAACGGCCCGAGCCAGCCGCCCAGGAACAGGATGCTGGTCAGCCCGCTCATCAGGATCATGTTGGCGTATTCGCCAAGAAAGAACAGCCCGAAGCTCAATGAGCTGTACTCCACGAAGAAGCCGGCGACGATCTCGCTTTCGCCCTCCGGCAGGTCGAACGGCGACCGGTTGGTCTCCGCCAGCGCCGAGACGAAGAACACGATGAACATCGGAAACAGCGGAATGCAGAACCAGACGGTCTGTTGCGCCAGCACGATCCGCGACAGGTTCAGGCTGCCGGCGCACAGCAGGACGGAGACGATGACGAAGCCCATGGAGACTTCGTAGCTCACCATCTGCGCCGCACTGCGCATCGCCCCGAGAAACGCGTATTTCGAGTTGCTCGCCCAGCCGGCGATGATGATGCCATAGACGCCGAGCGAGCTGATCGCGAACAGATACAGGATGCCGACATTGATGTTGGCGATCACCCAGCCGTCGCTGATCGGGATCACCGCCCAGGCGATCATGGCAAGACTGAAGGTGATCATCGGCGCGAGCAGGAACAGAAGGCGATTCGATCCCGACGGGATGATCGTCTCCTTCATCAGCATCTTCAGCGCGTCGGCGAACGGCTGCAGCAGGCCGAACGGCCCGACCACGTTCGGTCCCTTGCGGATCTGGATGGCCGCCAGGACCTTGCGCTCGGCGTAGGTCAGATAGGCGACCATGATCAGCAGCGGAACCAGCAGCGCAAGCGTCTCGGCGAACACCAGACCGAGATGGCCGAACGGGGTCTGCCAGACGCTTTCGTTACTCATCTCTATTCCGCCGCGACACGGGCCGGAGCGACGAAGGTCGCGGTGCATTCCGCCATCGTCGGGCTGGCACGGCTGATCGGATCGGTCTGATAATAGGTGTCCACCATCGGAGCGAACGGCGCGTCGGACAAGGCGGCGGCATCGCCGGCCGGGCCGGTCTGGTCCGAGCAGCCGAACCGCGGCAGGAAGCCCACGCGACCGAACACCGGGTTCACCTGCTCCAGCCGCGCGCGCAGCGTCTCGATGTCGTCATAGGGCAGCGTGTGGCCGGCCAGTTCGCTGGCGGCGCGGATGATCTTCCAGTCCTCGCGCGCCTCGCCTGGGGGATAGACGGCGAAAAAGCCGCGCTGCACCCGGCCTTCGGTGTTGACGTAGGTGCCATTCTTCTCGGTGTAGGCCGCACCAGGCAGAATCACGTCCGCCCGCGCGGCGCCGCGGTCACCATGATGCCCCTGATAGATCACGAATGTGTCGGGGCCGATGCGCCGCTCCGCGTCGAATTCGTCGGCGCCGAGCAGCCACAACACATCGACCTCGCCGCCCATCATCCGCGCCAGGTCCTTGCCGCGCGGACCTGGGAAAAATCCCAGGTCAAGCGCGCCCACACGCGCCGCGGCGGTATGCAGCACGTTGAAGCCGTGCCACTCCGAGGTCAGCCCGCCCATTTCACCGGCAAGCTGCCAGGCGACGGCAAGAACGGCGGCGCCCTCGGGCCGGGCGGTCGCGCCGGCGCCAAGGATCACCATCGGCTTCTTTGTCCCCTTCATCGCCTTCGCGAACATCGTCCGATCCGTCGAGCAGGCCGCGCAGCGCACTGGGTTCGGCCCCGAGATGCCGCACCGGGTAGGTCAAATCGGCCGCCGGTCCGACCATCGCGATTGGCAAGCCGCTCGCCAGCCAGCGCTTGCGGATGCGGGCGTTCAGCACCGGAGCCTCACGGCGCGGATTACTTCCAATGATCAGGATCGACTCCGCTTCTTCAATCCCGGCGATGCTGCTGTTGAACAGATAGAAGTCGCGACGCGACGGATCGAGCTGCTCGCCGCGTTGGCGGCAGTCGAGATTGGCGGATCCCAGCGCGGTCATCAGATCCTTCAGCGCCAGCATGCTCTCGGCGTCGCAGAGATCGCCGGCGATCGCGCCGATCCGATCGCCCTTCACGCCCTGCAGCCGCTCAATGATCGCGCCGAACGCCTGCGGCCAGGTGGCCTCGATCAGCTTTCCGTTCTGCCGCACCCAGGGGCGGTCGAGCCGCCGGCGTTTCAATCCATCAACCGCGAAGCGCGACTTGTCGCCCAGCCATTCTTCGTTCACGTCCTCATTCAGCCGCGGCAGGATGCGCAGCACCTCCGGCCCGCGTGAATCGACGCGGATGTTGGCGCCGACCGCGTCCAGCACATCGACGCTCTCTGTTTTCGTCAGCTCCCACGAACGGGCGACGAAAGCATATGGCTTCGATGTCAGCGCGCCCACAGGACAAAGATCGATGATATTGGCCGACAGCTCGGACGACAGCGCCTTCTCCACATAGGTGCCGACCTCCATGCTTTCGCCGCGCGAGGTGGCACCGAGATCATGCACGCCGGCCACTTCCGAAATGAAGCGGATGCAGCGCGTGCAATGGATGCAGCGCGTCATTACGGTCTTGACCAGCGGGCCGAGATTCTTGTCCTTCACCGCGCGCTTGTTTTCCTCATAGCGCGAAGACGCCGACGCCGTAGCCGAGCGACTGATCCTGCAGATCGCACTCGCCCCCCTGATCGCAGATCGGGCAGTCCAGAGGATGATTGATCAGCAGGAATTCCATTACCCCGCGGCGGGCGTCGCGCACCATCTTGGTATCGGTGTGAACCACCATGCCGTCGGCCACCGGCCAGGCGCAGGAGGCGATCGGCTTGGGCGGCGCTTTCTCGATCTCTACCAGGCACATGCGGCAGTTGCCGGCAACCGACAGCCGGTCGTGGTAGCAGAAGCGCGGGATCTCGATGCCGGCGGCCTCGGCCGCTTGCAGGACCGACGAGCCGTTCGGGACCTCGACCTCGATGCCGTCGATGGTGAGCTTCGCCATTATTCGCTCTTCCGCCAGGCTGCGAGCAGGTCGCCTACCGGCCAGCAGTATTTATTTCGGGTGAAGTGGCCTGCGATTGCCCAAACCGTCATGGCCGGCGAAGGCCGGGCATCCACGACGCTACGACCTGTGCTGCGGGCAAGGCTTGGATGGCCGGCCTTCGACGGGCATGACGCCGGATGTGCTCGAGGTCCACCGCTCTACTCCGCCGCCATCGGCATAGGCGGCACGCCGGTCCGCCGTTTGTAGGCGGCGATCCGCTCCTCCATCACCGGGCGGAAATGCCGGATCAGGCCCTGGATCGGCCAAGCCGCCGCATCGCCCAGCGCGCAGATCGTGTGACCCTCGACCTGGCGCGTGACCTGCTCCAGCGTGTCGATCTCCTCGGGTTCCGCGCGCCCGGCCACCATGCGGTTCATCACCCGCATCATCCAGCCGGCGCCCTCGCGGCATGGCGTGCACTGGCCGCAGCTCTCGTGCTTGTAGAACTCCGAAAGCCGCGCGATCGCCCGGATGATGTCGGTCGATTTGTCCATGACGATCACTGCCGCCGTGCCGAGGCCGCTTTTGACGTCGCGCAGGCTGTCGAAATCCATCAGCACGTCGTCGCAGATGCTTTTGGGGATCACCGGAACCGAGGCGCCACCTGGAATCACCGCCAGCAAATTGTCCCACCCGCCGCGCACGCCGCCCGCATAGCGGTCGATCAGCTCGCGCAAAGGGATGCCGAGCGCTTCCTCGACATTGCACGGCTTGTTCACGTGGCCGGAGATGCAGAACACCTTGGGGCCGCTGTTCTTCGGCCGGCCGATCGCGGCGAACCACGCGGCGCCGCGACGCATGATGGTCGGCGCGACGGCGATGCTTTCGACGTTGTTGACCGTGGTGGGGCAGCCATACAGACCAACCGCCGCCGGAAATGGCGGCTTCATCCGCGGCATGCCCTTCTTGCCCTCGAGGCTTTCGAGCAGCGCCGTCTCTTCCCCGCAGATATAGGCGCCGGCACCGCGATGCACGTACAGCTCGAAATCGAAGCCCGAGCCGCACGCATCCTTGCCCAGCAGCCCGGCCTCGTATGCCTCGGCAATCGCCGCTTCCAGCACGCGGCATTCGTTGGCGAATTCGCCACGGATGTAGATGTAGCAGACATGGGCCCCCATCGCGTAAGACGCGATCAGGCAGCCTTCGACCAGCTTGTGCGGGTCATGGCGGATGATGTCGCGGTCCTTGCAGGTGCCGGGCTCGCTTTCATCGGCGTTGACCGTCAGATACGCCGGCCGCCCGTCCGACTGTTTCGGCATGAACGACCATTTGAGGCCGGTGGGAAACCCCGCCCCGCCGCGTCCGCGCAGGCCCGACGCCTTGATCTCGTCGATGATCGCGTCGCGCCCCTTGGCCAGGATCTCCTTCGTCCCGTCCCAGTCGCCACGCGCCCGTGCCGCCCGCAACCGCCAGTCGTGAATGCCGTAAAGGTTGGTGAAGATGCGGTCCTTGTCTTCGAGCATTAGCCTGTCGCCCCCGGCTCGAAGTGCAGCGTCGTCAACGTGGTCGGTCCGCCTTCCGGCGCGGATGTCTGCCGGCCGATCATGGAGCCCGGCTTGGGCGGTTCCCCGTGGCGCAACGCCTCCAGCAGTTGTGTCGTCCGCTCCGCGTCCATGTCCTCATAGAAGTCGTCGTTCACCTGCAGAATGGGCGCGTTTACACACCCGCCGAGGCACTCGACCTGCGTCATGGTGAACACTCCGTCGGCGCTGGTCTCGCCCCAGGCGGCGATGCCGGTGGCCTCGCGGCAGGCGGCCACCACGTCATCCGAGCCGCGCAGCCAGCAGGGTGTCGTGGTGCAAACCTGAAGGTGCCATGTCCCGATCGGCCGCAGGTTGAACATGAGGTAGAACGTCGCGACCTCATAGACCCGTATCGGCGGCATATCGAGCCATCGCGCCACCGTATCCATGCCGGCGCGCGGCACCCAGGCGCTGCCGGTCTGCCGCCGCATCTGCTCCTGCACGAGATAAAGCAGCGGGATGACCGCGCTGGCCTGCCGGCCCGGCGGATATTTCGCGATGTGCCGAGCCGCTTCCGCCTCGCTCTGATCGTCAAAGCTGAAGGTTGCCGGCTGCGCGACATCCTGCCCGGGCGATCCGAAGCCGATATCCTCGGTCATGCGATTACCTGTCGATCTCGCCGAACACGATATCCAGCGACCCGATGATCGCCACCGTGTCGGCCAGCATGTGCCGCCGGGCCAGCACGTCCATGGTTTGCAGGAAGGCAAACCCCGTGGAGCGGATCTTGCAGCGGTACGGCCGGTTTGTTCCGTCGGCAACCAGATAGACGCCGAACTCGCCCTTCGGGCTCTCGGTCGCGGTATAGGTGGCGCCGGGCGGCACGTGGAAGCCTTCGGTGAACAGCTTGAAATGATGGATCAGCGCCTCCATCGAGCGCTTCATCTCGGCCCGCCGCGGCGGACTGAACTTGTGATCCAGGATGCGTACCGGGCCGGGCTGCATCTTCGCCAGGCACTGGCGGATGATCTTGACGCTCTCCCGCATCTCCCACAGGCGCACCAGGTAACGATCGTAACAGTCGCCATTGCGCCCGACCGGGACCTGGAAATCCACTTCCGCATATTTGTCGTAGGGCTGCGCGCGCCGCAGGTCCCAGGGCACGCCCGAAGCGCGCAGACACGGCCCGCTCCAGCCCCAGGCCAGTGCGTCCTCCGCCGAGATCACCCCGATATCGACCAGGCGCTGCTTCCAGATGCGGTTCGAGGTGAGCAACTCCTCCAGCTCGTCGATGAATTTCGGGAAGGTTTCCGTCCAGGCAGCAATCCGTTCCACGAGCGCGGGCGGCAGATCGCGGTTGACCCCGCCTGGCCGGTAGTAATTGGAATGCAGCCGCGCGCCGGAAGCCGCCTCATAGAACTCCATCAGCTTTTCGCGTTCTTCGAAGCCCCACAGGCTCGGGGTGATCGCCCCTACGTCCAGCGCATAGGTCGTGACGTTCAGCAAGTGATTGAGCACGCGGGTGATCTCGGCGAACAGCGTGCGGATCCATTGCGCCCGCTCCGGCGCGACAATACCGAGCAGCTTCTCGACCGCGAGAACGTAGGTCTGCTCCTCGCACATCGGCGAGACGTAATCCAGCCGATCGAAATACGGCACGTTCTGGATGTAGGTGCGGTACTCCATCAGCTTCTCGGTGCCGCGATGCAGCAGGCCGATATGCGGATCGGCGCGCTCCACCACCTCGCCGTCCATTTCCAGGATCAGTCGCAGAACGCCATGCGCGGCTGGGTGCTGCGGCCCGAAATTGATGGCGTGGCTATCTATTTCAACAATGCGCTGCTGTTTCGCCGCGGTCTCGGGCAGGGTGCTTTCGCTCATTCGCCGTCAGCCCTTTTCACCGGGCGCCGGCAGCGGAGCGGTATGGGTCACCTGTGCACGCTCCTGGTGTACCTTCTCGTCACCGGGCAACGTGGTGACACCCTCCCACGGCGAAATGAAGTCGAAGGTCCGCCAGTCCTGGGTCAGCTTCACCGGTTCATAGACGACCTGTTTGCGCTCCTCGTCGTAGCGCACTTCCACATATCCGGTCAGCGGGAAGTCCTTGCGCAGCGGATGACCCTCGAACCCGTAGTCGGTCAGGATACGGCGCAGATCGGGCTGGCCGGCGAACAGAATGCCATACAGGTCCCAGGCCTCCCGCTCCCACCAGGTCGCACAGGGCCAAACACCGCAGATGGACGGCACCGGCGCTGTCTCATCGGTGGTGACGATCACCCGCAGCCGCTGGTTCAACGAGACCGACAAAAGATTATAGACAACATCGAACCGCTCGGTCCGATCCGGCCAATCGACGCCGCAGATGTCCATCACCTGCTCGAAAGCGAAACGCGGATCGTCCCGCAACGTGGTCATCAGCCCGACAAGACTGTCGCGCTCGGCATCGGCGATCGCCTCGTTCATCTCCAGGCGCGTCCCATGCACGCCGGGCAAGGCACCCACAGCACGTGCCAGCGTCTCCGCCGGGGTCGCGCCTGAGGCCTCCTGTTCAGCCACGAAGGATCGTCCCCGTCCGCCGGATCTTCTTCTGCAGTTGCATCATGCCGTACACCAGCGCCTCGGCGGTCGGCGGACAGCCGGGCACATAGACATCGACCGGCACCACACGATCGCAGCCGCGCACCACCGAATAGGAGAAATGGTAGTAGCCGCCGCCATTGGCGCAGCTTCCCATGCTGACCACCCAGCGCGGCTCCGGCATCTGGTCGTACACCTTGCGCAATGCCGGCGCCATCTTGTTGCATAGCGTACCGGCGACGATCATCACATCGCTCTGTCGCGGCGAGGCGCGCGGGATCATGCCCAGCCGGTCAAGGTCATAGCGCGGCATGTAGGCGTGGATCATCTCCACCGCGCAGCAAGCCAGCCCGAACGTCATCGGCCACAGGCTGCCGGTGCGCGCCCAGTTCACCACCCGATCGAGGTTGGCGACGATGAAGCCCTTGTTCTCGATCTCGCCGGTGATGCCCTTGAGGACCGCGTCCTGCTCCGGCCCGGGATCAAGCGCCTGCCGGTTCCATGCGATCGGAGTTGCCGTGTTACTCATTGTGTTTCTATTCCCATTCCAGGGCGCCCTTGCACCACTCATAGATAAAGCCGACGGTGAGAACGCCAAGGAAGCCAAGCATGGACAGGAACCCGAACAGCCGTGTGTTGCCGAGGCTGACCGCCCAGGGAAACAGAAACGCCACTTCCAGATCGAAGATGATGAACAGGATGGCGACCAGGTAATAGCGCACGTCAAACCGGCGACGGGCATCGTCGAACGCCTCGAAGCCGCACTCATAAGCTGACAGCTTCTCCGGGTAAGGCTTTTGCCGAGCCGCCAACAGCGAGCCCCCGACCATCGCCATGGCGATCACCCCGGCGATGATGATGAACACCAGCACCGGCAGATATTGCGGCAGCACGTAGGGCACGTTCTGTTCCCCTCATGTGTCTCGCAGGCGCCCAGCCATGCTCCTGCACTGCCGCGCCAAGCGACGCCTCGACCTTAGCCGTACCAGCCGCACCCCGCCATGGCCCCAACCCGCAGATCGACCAACCCGGCGACGGTCATCCGGACACAAAATGAGCCGGACACAGGTGGGAGGGAGCGATGCGCTGCTGGCGCGAGTGACGGGACTCGAACCCGCGACCTCCGGCGTGACAGGCCGGCGCTCTAACCAACTGAGCTACACCCGCAGCAGGCGGCAGCACTTAGGCCGGCCGCCCAGGCCCGTCAAGCAGCCGGCGGCCGCCGCACAAGCATCTGCAACGACCCCGGCAAACTGGTGGGCGGTGACGGGTTCGAACCGCCGGCCCTCTCGGTGTAAACGAGACGCTCTACCGCTGAGCTAACCGCCCGTCATTGAACGGCGTCCTTGAGCCCCTTGCCGGCCTTGAAACGAACGGTCGTCGAAGCGGCGATCTTCATCGTCTCGCCGGTACGCGGATTGCGCCCGGTTCCCGCCTTGCGATTGGCGGTGGCGAAGGTGCCGAACCCGACCAGGCGCACCTCTTCCTTTTTCTTCAATGCCTCCTCGATCGCGCCGAACACGGCATCGACCACCTCACTCGCCTTGGCACGCGACAACTCGGTGTCTTCGGCGACAGCCGCGATCAGCTCCATCTTATTCACAGAAATCCCCCCTGAGCGGTGAAGGCAATTGGCGGCGCCGGCCTATCGAGTCGTGGCCGACCGAACGGCGCGACAATAAATGGCGGATTTCCGCCACGTCAACGCATGGAACGAGAATTGGCAAATAAAGACGGGCCAAATGGTCCTGGTGTTCCGGCATGAACCCTGCGGGAACGGCCGCCCGGACGCGGACGGCCGCCCCGAAAGGATGTCAGTGCGTCAGAGACGCCGCGGCCTCGGCAGGCTTGGGCGGGGTGACCGGCTCCGGCGGCTCCTCCCATTCGATCGCCTCGGGCCGGCGCGCCAGCGCCTGGGCGATGACCTCGTCCACATCGGCGACCGGGATCAGCTTCAGGTGCTTCTTCACGTTGTCGGGAATCTCGGCCAGGTCCTTCTCGTTCTCTTTCGGGATGAACACCGTCGTGATCCCGGCGCGCAACGCCGCCAGCAGCTTCTCCTTGAGCCCGCCGATCGGCAGCACCCGGCCGCGCAAAGTGATCTCCCCGGTCATCGCCACGTCGCGCCGGATCGGGATGCCGGTCAGCACCGAGACGATCGAGGTCGCCATGGCGATGCCTGCCGACGGCCCGTCCTTCGGGGTTGCCCCCTCCGGCACGTGAACATGGATGTCCCGTTTCTCGAACAGGGTCGGCTTGATGCCGAACTTGATCGAGCGCGAGCGCACATAGCTGACAGCCGCGGACACGCTCTCTTGCATGACGTCGCCGAGCTTCCCGGTCTGCTTCACGTTGCCTTTGCCCGGCAGCATGACGCTCTCGATGGTCAGGATTTCGCCGCCCACCTCGGTCCAGGCAAGGCCGGTGACGACACCGACCATGTCCTCGTCCTCGGTTTCGCCGAAACGGAACTTCCGCACGCCGGCGTATTTGTCGAGGTTCTTGCGGGTGATCATCACCTTGGCGGTCTTCTTGGTGACGATCTCACGCACCGCCTTGCGGGCGAGGTTGGCGATCTCGCGCTCCAGGTTCCGCACGCCGGCTTCGCGGGTGTAGGTCCGGATCAGGTCGCGCAGTGCATCTTCAGAGATCGACCACTCGTCCTTCTTCAGGCCGTGCGCCTCGGACTGCTTGGCGATCAGGTGCCGCTTGGCGATCTCCACCTTTTCGTCCTCGGTGTAACCGGGAAGGCGGATGATTTCCATGCGGTCCATCAGCGGCTGCGGCATGCGCAGGCTGTTGGCGGTGGTTACGAACATCACGTCCGACAGATCGTAATCGACCTCCAGGTAATGGTCATTGAACGTGCTGTTCTGCTCCGGGTCCAGCACCTCCAGCAGCGCCGAAGAAGGATCACCCCGCCAGTCGGCGCCGAGCTTGTCCACCTCGTCCAGCAGGAACAGCGGGTTGGAGGTCTTCGCCTTCTTCATGCCCTGCAGAACCTTGCCGGGCATCGAGCCGATATAGGTCCGGCGATGGCCGCGGATCTCGGCCTCATCGCGCACACCGCCCAGCGACATGCGAACGAACTGCCGACCCGTGGCCCGGGCGATCGACTTGCCGAGCGAGGTCTTGCCCACGCCAGGCGGTCCGACCAGGCAAAGGATCGGGCCGCGCACCTTCGGACTGCGCGCCTGCACAGCGAGGTACTCGATAATCCGCTCCTTGACCTTCTCCAGCCCGTAGTGGTCGTTCTCCAGCACCTTCTCCGCCTCGACCACGTCATTGCGGACCTTGCTGCGCTTCTTCCACGGCAGGGCCAGCATCCAATCGAGGTAGTTGCGCACCACAGTGGCTTCCGCGCTCATCGGGCTCATGGTCTTGAGCTTCTTGAGCTCCGCGACCGCCTTCTCGCGGGCTTCCTTCGACAGCCTGGTCTTCTTGATCTTGGCTTCGAGCTCGGCGGTCTCATCCTTGCCGTCTTCGCCCTCGCCCAGCTCCTTCTGAATCGCCTTGAGCTGCTCGTTCAGGTAGTACTCGCGCTGCGTTTTCTCCATCTGCCGCTTGACGCGGTTGCGGATACGCTTCTCCACCTGCAGCACGCCGATCTCGGACTCCATGTGCCCGAACACACGCTCCAGCCGCTCGCCGATCTTCTGGGTTTCCAGCACTTCCTGCTTTTCGGCGATCTTCAGATTGAGATGCGCGGCGACGGTGTCGGCAAGCTTGCTGGGATCCTCGATCTGATTGAGGCTGACCAGCACTTCCGGCGCGATCTTCTTATTGAGCTTGATGTATTGTTCGAACTGGGAAACGACGGTGCGCCCAAGCGCCTCCAATTCCTTTGGATCGCCCGGCTGATCGCTCAGCGGCTCGACAGTCGCCTCGAAGTACGACTGCGTCTCCTTGAAGCTGGCGATTTTCGCGCGCTTGCCGCCCTCGACGAGCACCTTCACAGTACCGTCGGGGAGCTTCAGAAGCTGCAGGATCGTGGACACCGTGCCCACCCGGTAGATGTCGTCCGCGGTCGGATCGTCTTGCGCGGCATTCTTTTGGGCGACCAACAGGATCTGCTTGTCGTCCTTCATCACCGCTTCCAGCGCGCGAACGGATTTCTCCCGTCCGACGAACAGCGGCACGATCATGTGCGGAAACACCACGATATCGCGCAGCGGCAGCACGGGCAGCAGATCGCTCCGCGCCGGCTTGTCGGTTCGCGGACGGCGGCTCCGGCGGGGCCGGTACCGGCCGATCGGATTCCGTCATATTGGACCTCCTTCTGGACAGTCGCAGCGCGGTCCGCCCGATGCCGGCACAGACCACGCCTCAATGGGCTTTCGCCCGATGGGCCTGATGCCGAATGGCTTCACGCCCGTGTCATCGAAGCGAGATATCGGCAGCACGGACGAAACACGCAAGGTCTTGACATCTTGCGGTCACGCCCCGCGGCCCTTATGCCCGTGTGGCGGCGGCGCTCAGGCGCTCGTTTCCGCCCGCTCCTTGCCGTAGAGGTACAAGCGGATTGGCGCGCGACTCGGCAACCTCACGGTTGATCACTACCTCCTCCACCCCGTCCAACCCGGGCAATTCGAACATGGTTCCCAGCAAGATCGCCTCCATGATCGAGCGCAGGCCCCTGGCCCCTGTCCGACGGGCGATCGCCCGCGTGGCGACCGAGCGCATGGCGTCTTCGGTGAACGACAGCTTGACGCCCTCCATCTCGAACAGACGGCCGTACTGCTTCACAAGCGCATTCTTCGGCTTCGTCAGGATCTCGACCAATGCGTTCTCATCGAGGTCCTCAAGCGTCGCGACCACCGGCAGCCGGCCGATGAACTCGGGGATCAGGCCGAATTTCAGCAGGTCCTCGGGCTCCACCTCGCGCAGGATCGCGCCGGTGCGGCGCTCGTCCGGGGCGCGGACCTCGGCGCCATAGCCCACGCCCGATCCCTTGCCGCGCGCCCCGATGATCCGTTCCAGCCCGGAGAAAGCGCCGCCGCAGATGAACAGGATGTTGGTGGTATCGACCTGCAGGAACTCCTGCTGCGGGTGCTTGCGGCCGCCCTGCGGGGGCACCGAGGCAATGGTGCCTTCCATGATCTTCAGCAGCGCTTGCTGCACGCCCTCCCCGGACACATCTCGCGTGATCGACGGGTTATCCGATTTGCGGGAAATCTTATCCACCTCGTCGATATAGACGATGCCGCGCTGCGCCCGCTCCACGTTGTAGTCGGCCGATTGCAAAAGCTTGAGGATGATGTTCTCGACATCCTCGCCCACGTAGCCGGCCTCGGTCAGCGTCGTGGCGTCCGCCATGGTGAACGGCACGTCAAGGATGCGCGCCAGGGTCTGCGCCAGCAGCGTCTTGCCGGAACCTGTCGGGCCAACCAGCAGAATATTGGATTTGGCGATCTCGACGTCGTTGTTCTTCTGTCCGTGAGCGAGGCGCTTATAGTGGTTGTGGACGGCGACCGAGAGCACCTTTTTTGCGTGGTCCTGGCCGATCACGTAGTCGTCCAGCACCTTGCAGATCTCGCGCGGGGTCGGCACGCCGTCGCGCGACTTCACGAGGTGCGTCTTGTGCTCCTCGCGAATGATGTCCATGCAGAGCTCGACGCACTCATCGCAGATGAAGACGGTCGGCCCGGCAATGAGCTTGCGCACCTCATGCTGCGATTTGCCGCAGAACGAGCAATAGAGGGTATTCTTCGAGTTCGCCGGACTTGCTCATGGGCACTCCTGTCCCGATCGAACCGGGACGCACTGGGCAGCTTAGCCCTCGCCGACCGGGCTGGACAAGAACCTGCTTACGGAGGGACGCCGGCCCGCCCGTCCACGCTCCGGCATTATCCCTGATCCGGCAAGACCCACCTCTTGCGACCTGCCGATCGGCCTGCCGGTGGTTGGGCTATGTGCGGTAGAGCGGGCCCAGTGAACGGAAGGATCAGGGCCGGCTGGAATCCTCGGTCGGAACAGGGCGGTTCTCGACCACCTGATCAACGATGCCGAAATCCCGCGCCTCCTCGGCGGACATATAGCTGTCGCGTTCCAGCTTGCGCTCGATCGCCTCGATCGGCTGGCCGGTGTGACGGACGTAAATCTCGTTCAGCCGCTTGCGAAGCGTCAGTATCTCGCGAGCCTGAATCTCGATGTCGGTGGCCTGGCCCTGGGCACCGCCGGACGGCTGGTGGACCATAATCCGCGCGTTGGGCAGCGCGAAACGTTTGCCATGAGCGCCGGCAGTGAGCAGCAGGCTGCCCATCGAGGCGGCCATGCCGATGCACACCGTGCTGACCGGACTTCGGATGTACTGCATGGTGTCGTAGATCGCCAGCCCGGAAGAGACCACGCCGCCCGGGCTGTTGATGTAGAAGGCGATGTCCTTGTTCGGATTCTCCGACTCCAGGAACAGGAACTGGGCGCAGATCAGGGCGCTGACCTGATCGAATACCGCCCCGGTCAGGAACACAATCCGTTCCTTGAGCAGGCGGGAGTATATGTCGAAGGCTCGCTCCCCGCGCGCGGTCTGTTCGACCACCATCGGCACAAGCGTATTGTTATAGACTTCGACGGGATCGCGATCCGCCATGCCGGTCACCTTCAATCCTCGGAGAGCGCATAAATAGGAAGTCTCGCCCGGCCAGGGAAGTAGAAAGATGCTGCCGGCTTATACGCCCGCACTGGCGCCGTCGGCATCTGGCTCTTTGGCCAGGTCCTCCGGTGCCACCGGCTGGTCAGTCACCTTGGCCAGCTCCAGCACGAAATCCACCACCTTGTCCTCGAACAACGGCCCGCGAAGGGTTTCGGCGGCGCCCGGGTTCTTGCGGAAGAACTCCATCACCTGGGCTTCCTGGCCGGGATAGCGCATCGCCTCGGTCCGCATGGCGCGGGTCATCTCGTCATTGCCAACGCTGATTGCGTTGGCACGGCCGATCTCGGCGAGCAGCAGGCCGAGTCGGACACGCCGCTCTGCGATAGCCCGGTATTCGGTCCGCAGCGTTGCCTCGTCCTTGCCCTGGTCGTCATCATCCAGCCGACCTTCCTTGCGATCGGCCTCCAGCCGCGCCCAGATCTGGCCGAACTCGGCCTCGATCATACCCTCCGGGGAGTCGAAGGAGATCATCTCGTTCAGCCGATCCAGCAACTGGCGCTTCAGCCGCAGGCGAGAGAGCTGGTCGTACTCGCGCTGAATCTGAGTGCGTACCACGCCGCGCAGCTCATCCAGGCTCTCGAAACCGATTTTTTTGGCCAGTTCATCATCGACAGCGGGCACGACGGGCCGGCGCATCGATTTGGCGGCGATTTCGAATCGGGCCTCCTTGCCGGACAGTTCCTTGGCGCCGTAGCCCTCGGGGAAGCTCACGGTGATGTTTCGGGTCTCGCCCGGTCGGATGCCCTCGATCTGCTCGGTAAAGCCCGGGATGAAGCCAGGCCCGGCCACCTCGACGTTTACGTCGGTGCCGCGGCCGCCCGGAAACTCCGCCCCGTCTGCGCTACCGACGTAATCCAGCACGACCGTCTCACCTATGTCCGCACCGCGCTCACCGCGTTCCTCGGCGGTGATCTCCACCAGTTCGCGGTTGCGGTTGGCGATCTCCGCCAGTGCCTTGTCCACGGTGTCGGGCGCCGCCTCGGCCTTCAGCCGCGTCAACTCGACGGAGCCGAAATCCGGTAAAGCGATTTCCGGCAGCAATTCAACTTCGAGCTTGAATTCCAGGTCACGGGTCGGGTCCGCGCTTACCAGGTCCACCTTCGGCTGCATCGCGGCGCGCAGGCCGCGTTCGCTCAGCACGTCGCGAACGGCATCGCTGACCGACTGTTCCAGGACCTCGGCCGTAACGGCGGTGCCATAGCGCTGCCGGACCACCGGCAGAGGAACTTTGCCCGGCCGGAATCCCGGCAATCGCAACGTCTTGCCAAGATCCGTCAGCCGCGCGGTACGCCGGGTTTCGATATCGGCGGCGGCCAGCACGACTGTGAAGCCCCGCTTCAGCCCCTCGGACAGGGTCTCGGTGACCTGCATTTTTCCCGGAAATCCCTCAAGCTGGTTTTCTGGTGCGGGCGGAGGGACTTGAACCCCCACGGCTTGCGCCACCAGAACCTAAATCTGGCGTGTCTGCCAATTCCACCACGCCCGCCCGTTGGCCTGCCGGCCCGGCCGCGGCCGTGCGGGCGCGGCTTTAGCCCAGGTCGTCGGGGGCGGCAAGAGAGGCCCCGATATGACGAGCCGAGCGAAATCAGGCGGCATGACCGACAAAAGCGCGTGTCATCCGCGCTTCCATTCGCAAAATACTGCGTTCTCCCTTTGACCGCATGCAAACGCGGTGACAATCTCCCCAACACGGCACCGCCTTGTTATCACTTCTCCGAGCAATGTTCACCAACGAGTCTATACAGAATGCACGCGCCGTCGGTCCGCCGGGAGCTCGCCCGACATCCGCCGTCACGACAGGCCGCGCCGGGGGGGAATTCGATGGCGGGTACTAGCAAGCCGGAGGGAAGGTCTCGACCGTCCGCGCCCAAGCGCGCGACCAAGGCGGCCGGGCCGGGCCGGGCAAAGCAGGCAGCGAAACCGAGCGCACCACCGCCGGACTACAGCATCGCCGCGGTCGATCGCGCGCTCGATCTGCTGGAGGCGCTGGCCCGGGTCGGTCCCGCGTCGCTTGGCAGCTTGGCCGACTTCGGCCGGATGTACCCGCACTGCCGCGTTCCGTCTGTTGCGCACGCTACAGGCCCGGGGCTTTGCCATCCAGGATGAAGCGCGAGGGGTCTGGCGACTCGGAGCGCGCTGGGGGGTCCTCGCCCGTGCCGCTCACGATCAGGGCGCGCTGGCCGCCACCGCCTCACCTTTCCTGGCCGAACTCGGCCAGGCAATCAACGAAAACACCTACCTGCGCACACGCGACGGCCTGCAAGCAGAAACGATCGCCGTGTTCCAGGTCGATCCCGAACTGCGGCTGTATTCCACTGCCGGCGCCAGCGCTCCGCTGCATGCCGGGGCCAGCCGTCTGTTGCTGGCTTATGCACCGGAGGCGGTTCAGACGCAGGTGCTGGCGCAACGCCTGCCGCGCTTCACCCCGGCGACCCGTACCGACGCGGCCTGGATCGCCGCCGACCTGCAGCGCATCCGGGCTCGCGGCTATCTGATCACCGCCGACGAAGTGCATCCTGGCGCAGTGTCAGTCACGGTTCCCGTGCGCGACGCCAGCGGCCAGGTCGTGGCGGCATTGTTCGTCACCGCCCCATCGATGCGCATGCGCCCGCCGCGCCCACGCTCGCTGCTTCCGCAGGTACTCGACACGGCGACGAAGCTCTCACAGGCGCTTGGGGCGCACGTCGCGGAGGCATCCGACAGTGGCAAGCCGCGTCCCGACTCATCGGTGCGGCAGGGGACCAACCCGACTTACGCACCGCGGCCCTGACGAGAGACGCTGAAGGGCTTACCGACTGGCCGACAGCGCGACGGGCGCGGTCGCAGCGACGATTTCCATCGCCAGCGCCCTGGCCACGCAAATGTAACCGCGGTCATTGTGGTGCAGGTCGTCAGCGGCGATGAAATCCGCCGGTGCCGCACCGCTTTTCGCCCAGCTCAGCATCAACCGATCGCGGGAAAACAGTCCTGCCCCGGTGGTCCGCGCCAGTTGCGCCAACGCGTCATCGAACTCGGGATCTTCAAGTGCGGCGAGGATTCGGGGGGAGCGCTGGTTGTCCATCAGCACGACATCGATGCCGGCGGCCTGAAGGCGCTCGATTCCAGTTCCGACCAGCTGTCGGAACGCGACCGGATCGGCGTGGCGCAACGCGGCATTGGCGCCCACCTGCCAGATGACGAGTTGCGGGCGGACGGCAATCACATCCACCTCGATCCTCCGGGATTCGCGAGCGGCGTCCTGTCCACCGATACCGCGATTGATGACCGCGACGTGCCGGTTCGGCAGGGCCGCGGATAAGGCGGCCTGCAACTCAGCCGGGTAGGTGCGGGCGGGCGTGGAGGCCATCACCCCAGAGGTCGAGGATGAGCCGAGCGCAACGATCACCGCCTGTTCCCCAAGCGCCAGCGCCGCCCGCAAATGCGGCAGGTGAAGCGGCGAAAGCGGACGGCCGGCCGGACAGCTCGTTCCCGCGTTTGCCGCCGCGGCCGCCCCGACCAGCACGGCGGCAGCAAAGAAAACAGCACCGATGACGTGTTTGTGATGAGAGCCGGGCATCACTCCTAAAAGCCACAACGCGCCGCCCGCGTCCACCTCAATCTTTACGACTCGGCTCGTTTTTTGGATCGCCGGCTAACCGCCCGTCAAGCGGCGGTGCCCCCAACGGTGAGTCCGGCCAGTTTTAAGGTCGGCTGACCAACACCGACCGGTACGCCCTGGCCGTTCTTGCCGCAGGTTCCGATACCCGGATCCAGCGCCATGTCGTTGCCGACCATGGTCACCTTGGTCAGCGCGTCCGGCCCGTTGCCGATCAGCGTGGCCCCCTTTACCGGGGCGGTTACCTGTCCGTTCTCGATCAGGTACGCTTCGCTCGCGGAGAACACGAATTTGCCGGACGTGATATCGACCTGCCCGCCGCCAAAATTGACCGCATAGAGACCCCGGCGGACGGACCGGATCATCTCCTCCGGCACATGAGTCCCACCCAGCATGATCGTGTTGGTCATGCGTGGCATCGGCGCGTGCGCATAAGACTGGCGCCGGCCGTTGCCGGTTGCCCGCACCCCCATGAGCCGAGCATTCAGCCGGTCCTGCATGAAGCCCACCAGAACGCCGTCCTCGATCAGCACGGTACGCCCGGTCGGCGTGCCCTCGTCGTCGATGGTCAGGCTTCCGCGGCGATCGGGCATGGTGCCGTCGTCCACCACGGTAACCCCCTCCACCGCGATCCGCTGCCCCAGCAGGCCGGCGAAGGCCGACGTCTTCTTGCGGTTGAAATCGCCCTCCAGCCCGTGACCGATCGCCTCGTGCAACAGGATTCCGGGCCACCCCGGGCCGAGCACCACCTCCATCTCGCCGGCCGGAGCGGGGCGGCTGTCCAGGTTCACCAAAGCCTGCCGCAGCGCTTCATCGACCGCGGCACGCCATATGGCGGGGGCGGTTATCAGCGCATACCCGAACCGTCCGCCGGTCCCGTAGCTGCCGGTCTCCCGCCGCCCTCCCTGCTCGACAACCAGCGAAACATTGAGCCGCACAAGCGGGCGAAGATCGGCCACGCGCGTGCCGTCGGGGCGAAGGATCTGCACCGCCTGCCACTCACCGCCGAGCGAGGCCATCACCTGCTTGACGCGCGCGTCCTTGCCGCGCGCGTAGGCGTCGATTTCGCTGAGCAAGCGCCGTGCGCGCCGGGAAATCGACCGCGGCCAACGGGTTCTCTTCGACATAGAGCCGCGCGTTCGTGGCGCGTGGCGGCTCGGCGAACACGCCAGAATGTCCCGATGCCACGGCGGCGACGCTGGCCGCAGCCCGTTCGAGCGCCGCCTCCGACAGTTCCCCGGCATGCGCGTACCCGGTCGCCTCGCCGGCCACGGCTCGCAGCCCGAAGCCAAGCGACGTATCGAACCCGGCGCTGCGGATGCGTCCGTCGTCCAGGCTGATCTGTTCGCTTTCGCGATATTCAAGAAACAGCTCGCCGTCGTCGGTTCGCGCCAGCGCCGCGCCGACGACACGCTCGGCTGCGGCACGGTCGAGCGCGACATCAGCGCGCTCGAAAAACACCCGGTCGGTCGTTGAAAGCGCGCTCATGCCTGTTCCTGCTCCCGTGTCGATCACCGCGGCGGCGATCGGTCGCATCACCCGTTCCGCTGGCAGGCGGATCTCGACTTTGGTCCCCTCATTCTCCCGGCTGGTCAGCGTCAGCCGTCCGCCATGGCTCTCCACCACCGCGCGGGCCAGATGAAGACCCAGGCCGGCGCCCTGAAAGCGCCTGGCCAGGCCGTCGTCCAACTGGCTGAACGGCTCGAACACGAGCGGAAGATCGGCTTCGGGGATGCCGACGCCGGTGTCGGCGACCATCAGCACCGGCTCGGCTCCATCGAGCCAGCCGCTGACCGTTACCGTCCCGCCTGGCCCGGTGAACTTCAAAGCGTTGGACAAGAGCTGGCCGAGTACATTTGCCAGGCGCCGCTCATCGGCCCGGACGGTCGGCAAGACTCCGGGCAGCGAAGCCGCCACGCGGATCCCCGCGGCGACAGCCGCCGGCTCGGCCTGGCGCAGCGCCTCGCGGGCGAGACGCTCCAGGTCCACCCGATCATCGGCAAGCTCGAAGGGGCCCGATTCGAGGCGCGCCACATCCAGGATCACGTCGATCATCCTGAGCAGGTGGCGTCCCGCCTCGTTGATTGCACCGGCAAACTCCCCCACCCGCTGCGAATCCGCGCTCGTGGCCTCGGAGCGCAGCGAATCGGAAAACCCGATGACTGCATTCAGCGGCGTCCGCAACTCGTGACTCATGATGGCGAGGAAGCGCGACTTGGCGCGGCTCGACGCCTCGGCCGCCTCTTTGGCGCGGCGCAATTCCTGCTCCGCCTGCCGCGCTTCGGTGATGTCGGTCAGCGAAGTAACCCGGCCGCCGTTCGGCGCCGGCTCCGAACGCGCGGTGACGAAACGCCCGGTCCGGGTGGCAAAGGTTCGCACATCGGTGCGCGACCAGTCGCGCTCCCGAAGGTTGCGGGCGCGCTCCTCGGCTTCCTCGCCGAAGCCAAAATGTCCGCGGGCAAGCATGTGATCGACAATGTCTTCCTGCGGTCGGCCTGGCACCAGCAGACCCGGCGGATGGCCGAGCAACTCGGAGGCCATGGCGTTGGATGCAACAAGCCGCCGGTCCGGCCCCCACAGCATGATGCCGTGCCGGATGTTTTTCAGCATCAGTTCCATCTCGGCGGCGCGGCGGGCGAGTTCGTCCTCGGCCTGGGCGAGCGGCGTGATATCCGTGACCACGCTGACATGGCCGCCGTCCGGCATCGGCGCCGTGCGTACGTCGATCACGGTACCGTTCGGGCGGCGCCGCCGACGCATCTGCCGGCGCGCGATGTCGAACGCCATCTGTTGGGCGAACACCTCATTCGGTGTGCCCGCCCCATACTCCCCGGCGGCGGCGCGACGCCGGATGACCTCCTCCAGCGTGTCGCCGATCGACACCGGTGCGTCGGCCATCACTTCGACATAGGCGCGGTTGAGCATGCGCACCCGGCGATCCGGCCCATAGACGCAGACGCCCTGGGGAATGCTGGCCAGCAGCGTGTCCAGCATGCGGGCGCGACGGCGGGCCTCATCTTCCGCCGTGGCAAGCGGGCTGATGTCGATCGCCGTCATGGTCCAGCCGCCATCCGGCGAGCGGGTCCGAGGCGATCTCGACCACCTGCAGGTTGCCGCGCAGCCGGCGGGACAGGCTGGGGCGGCTACGGTCGAGGTCCCGCTGCGTTGCAACGAAACTCTCCCCGTCGTGGCTCGAATACTCCTCCCGCATGCGCATCACCGCGAGCAGATCCGCGAAGCCCAGGCCACGGCGGACCCGCTCCAGCGGCAGCCCCATCAGTTCGCTGAAGCGCGGATTGTGCAGCATCAGGGTGCGGTCGGGGCCAAAGGTTGCGAGCCCGATGCGCAGTCCGGCCAACGCCGCGCTGAGCCGCGCCACCGCAGCTTCCGCTTCCGCCTGAGCGGTGAGCGGTCCCGTCACCTCCACCGCACAGACGACATGCCCGCCATCCGGCAGCGGATGACTGAGCAGATCGAAGGTGCGGCCGGCAAAGTGGCGGCGACGGATCCGCCCCGGACGCGAACGATCGACCGCAAGGGCAGCGGCAACCTGCGATTCCGGATCGCCCGGCCCGAATACGCCGCGCAACGCCGAGGGCAGCATCATGTCGGCAAGCTTGCGACCACGTTGCAAGCTGCCAGGTGGCAGGTCGAGCGAGGCGCAGTAGGCGGCGTTGACAAGTATCGCGTGCTGCGCGGCATCGAAGATCGCCACGCCGACCGGTAGGACATCGAGTGCCGACTCGAACACGTCGGGCGGCGGCGAGACTGCCTCGTTCATTGCCAGGCCGTGGCGGTTTGGGTCATCGGGTGATCACCTGTCCGAGCCGGCGGGCGCGCCGCACCGGGGCCGGCCGCAGCGAATGCAGCGCGATCAGGGCAACCGTCAGCATAAGCACCGCATTCGCCTGATGCGCGGCGGCAAGCGGGATCGGCACGACCAGCAACAGGGTGGCGACCCCGAGCGCATATTGCAGCAGCACCAATGCACCCAGCGCGACAATCCAAGCGCGGGCGGCTCGGGGCAGCTCCAGCCCAAGTCCCAGGATGACCGCGACCATCGCCACCGCGACCGTCGCTGTCGCCAGCAGGCGATGGTCGAACTGCACCGCGGCAGGATTATCCGTCAGATTGCGCAGGAAAGGTTGCAGCCGGGCGTAATTTGCCGGTACCAGCCTGCCCTCCATCAGCGGGAAGGTGTTGTACTCGAACCCGGCATGGGTACCGGCAACGAAACTCCCGGCCACGATGGTCAGAGCCAGCAGGACGCAGAACACCTCCAGCACGGAGCGGAGCGTCGGCGCCGCGGGCCCGCTCGGTACGCCAAGCGTGACCAGCCCGAGGGCCGTCCAGAGAATGGCGGCGTAGAGCACCAGCGCAAGCGAAAGGTGGATCGCCAGACGGTACGGCTCGACAGCAATGCTGTGGGGAAGGAAGCCGGATGCAACCATGAACCAGCCAACCGCGCCCTGCAATCCACCGAGCAGAAAGATCAAGAGCAGCCTTGGGCGCAACCGTCGCTCGATCTTTCCGGTTGCCCAGAACCAGCCGAGCGGGACCAAAAACGCGATCCCGATCAGCCGCCCCCACAGACGGTGAAACCACTCGAGCCAGAATATCTTCCGGAAGCCGTCGAGCGTCAGTCCGTCATGCAGCAATCGATACTGCGGTATCTCCCGATACAGCGCGAACAACTTCTCCCACCCGGCATGATCAAGCGGTGGCAGAATCCCGCTGAGCGGAGCCCATTCCATGATCGAAAGGCCGGACCCAGTGAGGCGGGTGACCCCACCAAGAACGACCATGGCCAGAATCATGCCGCAAATCGCAAACAGCCACCCGGCCACGAGCCGGCGATCTCGGCCGCTGGTGGCCCGTTTGCCCAGGGGCGCGCCGGGAAACTCACCCAGGTCGAAAGGCATGCACACGTTATACGCTATGCCGCCGGCGGCGGAAGTCTCCGATGAGCTAATGAAGCCGTAAGACGGCCGGATGGCTGAAGCTCGGCGGCTTCACCAGGCCGGTTGAGGCAACCCGTACCGAATGCAGCGGACCGTCCAGTTCGCGGCGCCAGAAATCAAGAAACCGGCGCAGCACCGGAAATCCTGGGGCGAGATCGAGCTCCTGCCAGATATACGTCTGCAGGATTTCCGGAAAGTCCGGCATGCGGTACAGGATCTCGGCCGTGGTCAGGCGATAGTCCTTGAGCTGCAGCGCCAGGCTCATGGGGGCGGTCTCCGTCAGTGGCTGCTCCGTAACGAGCATGCCACGAACCCGACTGCCCGGCGCAAGCAAAAATGAAGCAATTCCAATCTATTATCACTCAGGCGCGGAGAGTGCTGCCGAACGCTTGACTTCAGATCGCCGTGAGCCTAGATGCGCTGGCACTCCCATGCCGGGAGTGCCAATCGCCGCGTCCAGGGGTGCCGCTTCAGGGCCCCAGCGAGGCGGGGCAGACCCCAACACACAGTGACTGATATCAGGAGCGATCCGAATGAAGTTCCGTCCCCTGCACGACCGGGTCGTGGTCCGGCGCCTCGACGCCGAGGAAAAGACCGCGGGCGGCATTATCATCCCCGATACCGCCAAAGAGAAGCCGATGGAGGGTGAGGTCATCGCCGCCGGACCGGGCGCGCGCAACGAGCAGGGCCAGCTCGTTACGCTCGACGTGAAGGAAGGCGACCGCATCCTGTTCGGCAAATGGTCGGGCACCGAGGTCAAGATCGACGGCGAAGAGCTGCTGATCATGAAGGAATCCGACATCATGGGCATCATCGAGGGCGGCGCCGTCGCCCGCAGGAAGGCCGCCTGAAACCATCGGCCTTTCGCCCACTGCTTCAACCTGAAACGAGGACATAAAGAAAGATGGCTGCCAAGGACGTAAGGTTCGGCGGCGATGCCCGCCAACGTATGCTGCGTGGCGTGGACATCCTGGCCGATGCCGTGAAGGTCACGCTGGGCCCGAAGGGCCGCAACGTGGTGCTCGACAAAAGCTTCGGCGCGCCGCGGATCACCAAGGACGGCGTCACAGTTGCGAAAGAGATCGAACTGGCCGACAAGTTCGAGAACATGGGCGCGCAGATGGTGCGCGAAGTCGCCAGCAAGACCAACGACCTGGCCGGCGATGGCACCACCACGGCGACCGTGCTCGCCGCATCGATCGTACGCGAGGGCTCCAAGGCGGTCGCCGCCGGGATGAACCCGATGGACCTCAAGCGCGGCATCGACAAGGCGGTAACCGCCGTCGTCGATGAACTGAAAAAGCATTCGCGCAAGATCACCACACCGGGCGAGACGGCGCAGGTGGGCTCGTTGGCCGCCAACGGCGACAGCGAGATCGGCCGGATGATCTCCGAGGCGATGCAGAAGGTCGGCAACGAGGGGGTGATCACCGTCGAAGAAGCCAAGGGCATCCAGACCGAGCTCGATGTGGTCGAGGGTATGCAGTTCGACCGCGGCTATGTGTCGCCCTATTTCATCACCAACGCCGAGAAGATGACCGCCGAGCTGGATCAGCCGTACATTCTGATCCACGAGAAAAAGCTGTCCGGCCTGCAGCCGATGCTGCCGCTGCTGGAATCGGTGGTGCAGTCCGGCCGGCCGCTGCTGATCGTCGCGGAGGATGTCGAGGGCGAGGCCCTGGCAACCCTGGTGGTCAACAAGCTGCGCGGCGGGTTGAAAGTTGCCGCGGTGAAGGCGCCGGGCTTCGGCGATCGTCGCAAGGCGATGCTGGAAGACATCGCGATCCTCACCGGTGGCCAGGTGATCAGCGAGGACCTCGGCATCAAGCTCGAGTCCGTCACGCTGAACATGCTGGGCAAGGCGAAGAAGGTCCTCATCGAGAAGGAGAACACCACGCTCGTTGAGGGTTCCGGGAAGAAGGACGACATCAAGGGCCGCTGCAATCAGATCCGTGCGCAGATCGAGGAAACCACCTCGGACTATGATCGCGAGAAGCTGCAGGAGCGGCTGGCGAAGCTGGCTGGCGGCGTCGCGGTGATCCGCGTCGGCGGCGCCAGCGAAGTTGAGGTGAAGGAGCGCAAGGACCGCGTCGATGACGCGCTGCACGCGACCCGCGCCGCGGTTGAGGAAGGTATCGTTCCGGGCGGCGGCGTCGCTTTGGTGCGTGCCACTCTGATCCTCGCCAAGCTGAAGGGCGACAACGACGACCAGCGCTTTGGTATCGACATCGTCCGCAAGGCAATTCAGATGCCGCTGCGTCAGATCGCCGAGAACGCCGGCGAAGATGGCGCGGTGATCGCCGGAAAGGTGCTCGACAACCAGGAATATGCCTGGGGCTTCGACGCCCAGATCGGCGAGTTCAAGGACCTGGTGAAAGCCGGCATTATCGATCCGACGAAGGTGGTGCGCTTGGCGCTGCAGGATGCGGCTTCGGTCGCCGGCCTGCTCGTGACCACCGAGGCGATGATTGCCGAGAAGCCGGAGAAGAAGGGCCCGCCGATGCCCCCGGGTGGCGGCGGCATGGGTGATATGGACTTCTGAGCCGACCGGGTTCAGGGATCGACGAAGGGGCAGGCCGCAAGGTCTGCCCCTTCTGCATCGATCCCGGCACTGACGGATGTCGGCGCTCGTTATTGACAGGGCGGCGCATTTCTGTGCCAACTGTGCAACGCAATCGCTTTTTGGCTTGGCTTGCTGTGCCTCCCGTCCGTCGGGTGCTCTCAAGACGTCCAAAGGCCCGGTTGTCTCCGTCGCGCAATCCAGTGCGACACCGAAGAAGAGAGAGTGACTGAAGGATGGCTATCGGCACGGTCAAGTGGTTCAATACCACAAAGGGATACGGATTCATCATGCCGCAGGACGGTGGCAAGGATGTGTTCGTCCATATTACGGCGGTTCAGGCTGCCGGACTGCGTGGCCTCAATGAAGGCCAGAAAGTGACCTACGAGGTCGCATGGAGCGCGGCAAGGCAGCCGCGACCGACCTCCGGGTCGCCTGACCGGCGTTCCGTCCGTCCGTCACGCCCATCGCGATGACTGTACCGGCGATCAGCCGAGTCGGATCATGCCGCGCCTCGCGCCATACCCCCGCATGTTCCTGATTCCCGCGCAGCGCGCCCACGGGAGGCGCATCCGAAGGAGACCCCACGCATGGCCATGGGAACCGTGAAATGGTTCAATGCAACCAAGGGCTACGGCTTCATCGTGCCGCAGGATGGCGGCAAGGACGTGTTCGTCCATATCACGGCAGTGCAGGCCGCCGGCCTCAAGGCGACTGAATGATGGTCAGGCGGTCACCTATGAGGTGGTGATGGAACGCGGGAAGGCCGCCGCCACCAATCTTCGCCTGAGCTGAAGCGATCCCGCGGTCCGGGGCAGCATCCCGGACCGCGATATTGCCGGACCGATCAGGCCGGGCTCACCGGAAACTCGCATTTCGGATTGAGCGGGTGCAGCACTTCGGACGCCGGGGTTACGCTCACCGGATTGAACACGTCCCAAGCCATCTTGCTTTCAGACGGCTTCTTCACCCGCCAGAGATAGCCCGGGAACTCACCACGTCCGTCGGCGCGGATCTCCGCCTTTGCCGAATGCATCATCATCAGTGGGTATGCTCTTCATCCGTGCCACGGTATCCCGCCCGCTCTTCTTGGCCTCCGCGGCGCCCATCGCCACCGCCGTCTTCAGATAGTGTGTGACGATGCTGTAAGCGCTTGCGTGCGCCATGTTCGGATACGCGCCGTTCGTCAGGTGCGGCAGCACCCGCTTGGTGAACGCCCGCGTTCTGTCATTGTAATTCCAATAGAACGACGTCGTGCAGTTCAGCCCCTGTGCCATGTCCAGCCCGAGCGAATGCACGTCGGTGATGAAGATCAGCAGTGGTGCTATTTTCATCGTCTGATTGAGGCCGAACTCGTGCGCTTGCTTGACGCTGTTCACCGTATCGGCGCCCGCATTCGCCAGCCCCAGCACCTGCGCCCCGGACGCCTGCGCCTGCTGCAGATAGGATGAAAAGTCGGTTGTGTCCGGGAACGGATAGCGCACCGCGCCCTTCACCACCCCGCCCGCCTTCTTCACCACCTCCGCGGTCTGCTCTTCGAGCGTCCGTCCGAACACATAGTCAGCCGTGATGAAGAACCAGCTCTTGCCGCCCTGTTTGACAATCGATCCGCCCTGCGAGACCGCCATCATGATAGTTGTCGAAGCTCCAGACGATGGTGTTTGGGCTGCACTGCCGGTCGGTCACGTCGGTCGATGCCGCCGACGCGTTGAGCATGATCTTGTTCTTCTCCTTGCTCACCTGGCCCACCGCCAGCGCGACCGAGGACGTCGGCACATCTACCGTGGCGTCCACGCCCTGATCGTACCATTGCCGCGCGATGGTGGATGCGACGTCCGGCTTGTTCTGGTGGTCCGCAGAGATCAGCTCGACGTCGAAGCCGTGGCCGGACGGGTTGAATTCCTCGACCGCCTGGCGCGCGCAGGCCACCGAGTTCGGACCGGTATTGTCCCGGTAGGTGCCGGATAAATCCGTCAGCACTCCAAGGCGAATTTTCGGTCGAGCCTGGCCACGGGCGCCCAGTACCGGAATTGTTGACAGTGCGGCGGCCGTGCCCAGCAGGCCACGGCGTGAAAACTGCATGGATGGTCCCTCCCTGAGACGTCGGTCTTGGCGACCGCACGCGTGCGGGCGCAACGCATTCTGGGGACATGCGCCGGCCCGGCGTCAAGCCTGTCGTTTCAGCCGAAGCGGCCCGAGCGCGGAAAGCCGGCGGGCGGCAGGCGCCCAGCCTGGCCGCGATCACCCAGCCAGTCGCGAAGGTTGGTCTCCGTCCGCGTCTTGTCGCCGAGCTTCCAGGTCAGCCCGTCAGCGCGCCGGAACACCTTGGCATCGGCCAGACCGCCGTCCCGATACCGCTGCAAGCATCACCCCGGCGCCGCGCGCCATTTCCGGCACCTGATCGAGCGGAAAGATCAGCAGCTTGCGCGCGCTGCCGACCACCGCGACATGGTCGCCCTCGGCGGATACGCAGATCGCCGCCTCCTCGCCGCTACGCAGGTTCAGCACCTGTTTGCCGGTGCGCTTTTCGGCAAGCAGTTCCGCGGCCGGCACGACGAAGCCCCGGCCCGCCGAGGAAGCGACCAGGTAGCGGGCGCCCTCGACGGGCACGAACAATGCCGCAACATCATCTTCGTTGGTGAGATCGGCAAGCAGCCGCACCGGTTGGCCGTCGCCGCGCCCGCGCGGCAGGTCGGCCGGCTTCAGCGTGTAGGCGCGGCCGTTGGTGGCGAACAGGCAAAGCCGGTCGGTCGTGTGGCAAGGCAGCGCAAGCTTCAGCCGATCGCCCTCCTTGAAGCGCAGCTCCGCCGGATCGGCGATGCTGCCCTTCAGTGCGCGGATCCAACCCTTCTCGGAGAGCATCACGGTAATCGGCTCGCGCTCGACCAGTGCCTCGGCAGCGACCTCGATCGCCGCCGGCGCGGCGCCAAGCTCGGTTCGCCGTGCGCCAAGCGGACCGGCACCGAACTGGTTCCGGATCTCCTCGAGCTCGGCGACGATCCGGTCCCATCGCAGGCGCTCGTCCTTCAGCAAGGTCTGAATCTCCTTGCGCTCCCGGGACAACGATTTGTGCTCCTTGCGCAGTTCCATCTCTTCCAGCCTCCGCAGACTGCGCAGCCGCATGTTCAGGATCGCCTCGGCCTGCGCGTCGGTCAGTTCGAACCGTTGCATCAATCGTGGTTTGGGCTGGTCTTCCTCGCGGATGATACGGATCACCTCGTCGAGATTGAGATAGACGAGCAGATATCCATCCAGCACCTCGATACGCCGCTCGATCGCGGCCAGACGATGGCGCGAGCGACGCAGCAGCACCTCATGGCGATGATCCAGCCAGGCGCGCAGCACTTCCGCCAGGCTCATCACCCCAGGGGTGCGGGTCGCATCGAGCACGTTCATGTTCAGCGGGAAGCGGCTCTCCAGCGCCGAGGCACGGAACAATGTTTCCATCAGCACCTCGGGTTCCACGCCGCGGGTCTTTGGTTCCAGCACCAGCCGCACGTCCTCGGTGCTTTCGTCGCGTACATCACCGAGCAGTGGCAGCTTCCGTTCTTCCAGCAGCGCCGCGATCTGTTCGATCAACCGCGCCTTCTGCACCTGGAACGGGATTTCCGTCACCACGATCTGCCAGGCGCCGTACTTGCCCTTCTCGACCGCCCATTTGGCCCGCACGCGGAACCCACCGCGCCCGGTTTCATATGCCTGCAAGATCGCCGCCGGATCCTCGACCAGCACGCCGCCGGTCGGGAAATCGGGCCCAGGCATATGCCGGACCAGCTCCGCGGCGGTGGCATTCGGATGACGGATCAGGTGGATCGCCGCGGCGCAGACCTCGCCGGCGTTGTGCGGCGGGATGGAGGTCGCCATGCCGACAGCGATTCCGGCGGCGCCATTCGCCAACAGGTTGGGGAAAGCGCCGGGCAAAACGACCGGCTCGTGCTCTTCGCCGTCATAAGTTGGACGAAAATCGACCGCATCCTCATCAATGCCGGCGAGCAGCGCCTGCGCGACCGCGGTCAGCCGCGCCTCGGTGTACCGCATGGCCGCGGCGTTGTCGCCGTCGATGTTGCCGAAATTGCCCTGACCTTCAACCAGCGGATAGCGCGCGGCGAAATCCTGCGCCAGCCGCACCAGCGCCTCATATACCGCCACATCGCCGTGCGGATGAAATTTGCCGATCACGTCGCCGACCACGCGGGCGCATTTCTTGAAGCCGGCAGCCGGATCGAGCCGCAGCAGGTGCATTGCGTAAATCAGCCGCCGGTGCACAGGCTTCAGCCCGTCGCGCACATCCGGCAGCGAACGCGACATGATGGTGGACAGCGCGTAGGCGAGATACCGCTCCGACAGCGCGTCGGACAGCGGGGTGTCCTCGATATGGCCGAAATCATCCGGCATCGGTCGTCTCCGAATCGGTCGCGGCGGATTCCGCCATGGCGGCCACGCGGTCGTACAGCATCCGGCGCGCTATCGGCAAAGGCCGGTGGTGATGGCCGAACGCATCGCGCTCAAGGAAATGTCCGGTCAGGCGCAAGCCGTCGCGCCAATCGCCGGCCGTGCCTGGCGCATCTTCCACCAGGAACGCCGGCAATCGCAGCAGGCGGCCCTTCCAGACGCCCGCCGCCGCCTCGGTCACCGCCCGTCCCGTGCGCGGCGAGACCCAGGCCAAGCCGTTGGTTTCACCTGTCACGGCACAGCCGGCAAGGTCCAGACCGTAACCGAGATCGGCCAGCAGCACCGCTTCCCAGCGTACCAGCTCGGCCAGCATCGTCGCGCCCTGCGGCAGCCGCGCTATCAGATGCAACAACCCACCAAATACACGCGGATGGGGCTCGCGTTCCGCCAGGGCGCCTTCCGCGACCGCACAGATGGCGGTGAGCATGCCGAGCGCCAACGGGTCGTCCATCGCCAGCGCCGCGGCGGGATGGATCAGCTCGGCACTGAAGCTACCGAGCTGGTCGGTCAGCCGGGCGACCCAGCGCACCTGCACGAGGTTCCCGGGCTGCCAGACAGCGCTGTGCCCGCGCGCAGCCCCGCCGCGGGCAAGCCCGCGGTGCAGACCGTGCTGTTCGGTCATCACGGTGGCGACGGCATCGCCTTCGCCATACGGCCGCGCATCCAGCACGATGGCCGGCGCGTCCCACTCCATCAGCTTTTGCTCCGTGGGCCCAGCTTCGCCTGCCACGATGGCGAGCAGACGTAAAGGAACCGCTACCCTCCCTCCTCCAGACCGATCGCCCGCAGGCGGGCGCGTTCCTCGTCCCACCCGGGGCGTTCTTTCACGTTCAGGAACAGATGCACCGGTCGTTCCAGCAGCATTGTCAAGCTCCTGCCGCGCTCGCGCCCCGATGTCCTTGATCCGGCCGCCGCGATCACCGATCAGGATCGCCTTGTGCCCGGGCCGCGCGACATAGATGGTGGCTTCGATGCGCACGCTGCCGTCCTTGCGTTCCTGCCAGCTTTCGGTCTCCACCGTGGCGGCGTACGGCACTTCGTCATGCGTCTGCCGGAAGATCTGCTCGCGCACGATCTCAGCGGCGAGCAGCCGGTCGGGCAAATCAGTCAGCTCGTCCGGCGGGTACAGAAAGGGTCCCTCCGGCATCGCCGCCGCGAGGGCATCGACCAACCGGTCCAGCCCGTCGCCGTTACCGGCGCTGACCATGAACGTCTCCTCAAACGCGGCGATGGCGGTCAGCTTTGCCGTCAACGGCAGCAACGACGACGGCGGCACCAGGTCCACCTTGTTGAGCACCAGCCAGCAGCGCCGTTCGCTTCCGGCAAGCCTCTCAGCAATTCCGCGCACCGCGTCGGTCGCGCCGGACTTCGCATCCACCAGCAGCAGCGCCAGATCGGCATCGCGCGCCCCGCTCCAGGCGGCGGCCACCATGGCGCGATCCAGTCGCCGGCGCGGTCGGAAGATGCCGGGCGTATCGACCAGCAGGATCTGGCTTTCGCCGCGCATCAGGATCCCCAGCACCCGGAACCGCGTGGTCTGCGCCTTCGGGCTCACGATCGACAGCTTGGCGCCGGTCAGTCGGTTCAGCAGGGTGGACTTGCCGGCGTTCGGCGCGCCCAGGATCGCCACGAAGCCGCAGCGAGTCGTCATCCCGGCCCTCGCAGCAGTGCCTCCGCCGCGAGTTGTTCGGCGGCCCGCTTGCTGCCGGCGGTTCCGGACCCGCTGCGTCCGCCAACCGACACCGTCACGGTGAAGGCCGGGGCATGTGGCGGCCCCAGGCGCTGGGCGATCTCGTAGGCGGGCAGGTCCAATCCGCGCGCCTGTGCCCATTCCTGCAATTCGGTCTTGGCGTCCTTCGGCGGCTCGGGTTGCGCCGTCATCGCGTCCTGCCAGGCCCGACGCACGAAAGTTCGCGCGCGTTCCAGTCCGCCGTCCAGAAACAACGCGCCGAGCGCCGCCTCCAGTGCGTCCGCCAGCACGGTCGCCCGCTGCTTCACCCCGGCTTTCGCTTCCCCCGGGGAGACGTCCAACGCGGCACCAAGCCCGATTGCCTCCGCGACGGAGGCCAGCACCGGTTGCGAGACCAACAGCGCCAGCCGGCGGCCCAGTTCCCCCTCCTGTTCGTCCGGGAAGCGCTCTACCAGCCATTCCGCGACCAGCAGGCCGAGAACCCGGTCGCCCATGAACTCCAGCCGCTCGTTGGAGGCCGGACCACCTCCCCGCCGGCGCACCGCCGAGCGATGGGTCAGCGCTTCCTTCAACAAGTCAGGTCGGGCGAACCGATGGCCGAGCAGAGTCTCGATCGGGGTGGTCACGAACACCCACCCTGTATCCAGACCATCGGTTTTCCCGTTGCAGACGTCAGTGGATCACCATCCCGATCCGGCCCCAGCGGATTTCCACGGGCCATAGCCAGAACTCCCACCACGGGTTTTGCGTGTCGATCGAGAAGAAGATCACCTCCGCCTTGCCGACCAGGTTCTCCATCGGCACGAACCCCCAGAACCGGCTGTCCGCGCTGTTGTCGCGGTTGTCCCCGAAGCACCATCAACTCGGCCGGCGGCACCACGTATTCGCCGGTGTTGTTCATCTCTCCCTGGTCGGTCGCTTTCAAAAGATAATGGTTGACGCCGCCGGGCAGTTCTTCCCGGTAGCGGCGCAGCACCATGTGGATGCCATCCTCGTCAGTGACATAGTCACCTGCCGGCTGGCGCGGCACCTCCTGCCCGTTGATGTAAAGCTGGCCTTCGCGCACCTGCACGTGGTCGCCGGGCAGGCCGATCACCCGCTTGATATAGTCCTCGGACGGGTCCGGCGGGTAGCGGAACACCACCACGTCGCCGCGGTGCGGCACACTGCCGAAAATGCGGCCGGAGAACAGATCGGGGGAGAACGGGAACGAGAAATGCGACAGCCCGTAGCTGTATTTCGCCACGAAAAGATAGTCGCCGACAAGCAGCGTCGGGATCATGCTTCCCGACGGGATATTGAACGGTTCGAACAGGAAGGTGCGAATGACGACCGCGATCAGTCCCGCATAGACGATCGTCTTGACGTTATCGAGCAGACTGCTCGATCTGTGTTTCGCCTTGCTCACGGCCATGCAGGGGAGGTATCCGGGTTCGCGATGTGGCGGATCAAGCCCATCCGCAGGGGGGTGTCAAGAAAACGCGATGAACCGGGACGGCAATCGGTGAGCCGAGTGGCCAGAACACTCACGTGTCTCGATCACGGTCGGCACCGCCGAGATGATCACCTGCGCATAGGCGTACGGATATTCGTCGGTCATCGTCAGCGACACCGCGGCCTCCATGCCCGCCGGGGTGATCACGCCAGCCGATCGGCGGCCCACCGGTCATCAGCAGCGTCGGCTGGCCGGAAGGCAGGTTCACCACCCCCAGGTCGGAAAAGAAGACGCCATCGCGAAACCCAGTGCCGAGCGCCTTGGCCGCCGCCTCCTTGGCGGCGAACCGCTTGGCGAACGTGGCTGCGCGGATTTTCTCCGCCCGACGCGCCGCTTTGGCACGTTCGACCGGCGTAAAGACCCGTTCGATGAACCGCTCGCCATGCCGGGCGATCACCGCTTCGATGCGGCGGATATCAACAATATCGGACCCGAGCCCCAGGATCATCGGGGTCCTACTCCTTCGCCCGCTCGACGCTTTTGATACGTTTCACGCCGCGCAATCCGGCAATCACCTCGGTACAGGTGCACCACGTCACGCACCTCCACATCCGCCAGGATTTCAATGAAATCCTGCTGTCGATTGACAATTTTCAGGTTGGCGATGGCGCCGTCATGCTTGGACAGCGAGTTGGTAAGGTCCGCCAAAGCGGCCGGCTCGTTCTCGGCGATGACGCTGATCCGCGCCGTGTGCCCCACCGACTTGCCCGCCGACTCCGGGTTCCAGCCGACATCGATGAACCGCTCCGGCGTCGCCGCGAAGCCTTCCAGCGTTTGACAGTCGCGTGCATGGATGGTCACGCCTTTGCCGGTCGCGACGATGCCGACGATCTCATCGCCCGGCACCGGATGGCAGCATCCGGCGAAATGATACGCCATGCCGGGGACCAGCCCGGTGATCGGCATGCCGCTGTCGAACCGAGCGCTGCGCGCTCCCGAACGCGGCGGAAGGGTCGGTATCACCCGCGGTGCCCGCGGAGTCTGCCGCAGTTCCGGATACGCCGCATGAACGACATCGCGCGGGCCGAGATTGCCGCTACCGACGGCGATGGCGAGATCGTCCGCGGATGCGAACTTCAGCGCTTTCAGCGCCGGTTCCAGCGCCTTCTCGGAACCGTCCACCCCGGCCTGGCGGAACGCCTTGGCCAGTTCGGCGCGCCCGGCATCCAGGTTCTCCTGGCGCTGCTCCTGGTGGATGAACCGGCGGATGCGTGAGCGCGCCTTGCCGGTCACGACGAAGCGTTCCCATTGCGGCGATGGCGTGCCGCCGCGGGAGGTCATGATCTCGACCTGGTCGCCGTTCTGTAATTGATACCGCAGCGGCATCAGCCGGCCGTTGACCTTGGCGCCGACACAGGTATCGCCGACCTGGCTATGCACCGCGTAGGCGAAATCGACCGGGGTCGCGCCGCGCGGAAGCTGGATGAGCTGGCCTTTGGGGGTGAAGCAGAAGACCTGGTCGCCGTACAGCTCGAGCTTGGTATTCTCGAGGAATTCGTCCGGGGCAGCAGAATTTTCGAGTATCTCCAGCAGGTCCTGCACCCAGCGGAACTTGTGCAGGTCCTGGTGGGTGTGCGACGCATCAAGCTGCTTGTACAACCAGTGCGCCGCCACGCCGGCCTCGGCGATCTCGTGCATGTCCTGGGTGCGGATCTGGATCTCGATCTTCTGGTTGCGCGGCTCGCGCAACGTCACCCCGGTGTGCACGCTCTGATAGCCGTTCGATTTCGGCGTGGAGATGTAGTCCTTGAATCGGCCGGCGATCACCGGATAAGCGGAATGCACCGCTCCCAGTGCCGCGTAGCAGGCCTCCTTCGTCGGCACCACGATACGGAACGCCATGATGTCCGAGAGCTGCTCAAAGGCCACGTTGCGCTGGTGCATCTTCTCCCAGATCGAGAACGGCGACTTCTCCCGTCCCCGTGACTTCCTGCACCTGCACCCCGCTCTCTTCGCAGACGCGCTTGAGTTCGGTACGCACGTCCTCGATTACGTCGGCACCCTGCCCGCGCAGGAAATTGAGACGCGCCTGGATGGTATCGTACGCCTCGGGCTCAAGCTGAGCGAACGCGAGCGTCTGCAGCTCGACCTTGACCGCATCCATGCCGATCCGCTCGGCAAGCGGGGCGTAGATGTCCATGGTCTCACGGGCGATGCGCTGACGCCGTTCGGGATCGCGCACGTAGTTCAGCGTGCGCATGTTGTGCAGACGGTCTGCCAGCTTGACCAGCAGCACCCGGATGTCACGGCTGATGGCAAGCACCAGCTTGCGGAAATTCTCGGCCTGCTTGGTGCGATCCGATTGCAGCTCCAGCCGGGTAAGCTTGGTCACCCCATCGACCAGCCCGGCAATCTCACGGCCAAAGCGGCTTTCGATGTCGGGCAGCCTGACCGTCGTGTCTTCCACCACGTCGTGCAGCAGACCCGTCACGATGCTGGCGGTGTCGAGCCGGTAGCCGGCCAGGATATCGGCCACCGCCAAGGGATGTGTTACGTAAGGATCGCCGTTGTCCCGCTTCTGCGCCCCGTGCGCCTTCATGGCCATCACGTAGGCGGCGTCGATCAGGCCGGTATCCGCTTTCGGATCATAGGCATGCACTTTTTCGGTCAGTTCGTACTGGCGAACGACCTCCGGCCGCAGACCCGCTTGCGCGACGCCCTCTGGCGCATAATGCCGCGTCGGCAGATCGGACGGCGCATACACTGGCGCCGGGACCCGCGGTCCGGGGGCGCCAACGCTCATTGCCCGCTTCGGGCCATAAAGGCTAGCGGCGCCGTCCGCCGAGCTCCGCCTCGATGGCCGCCTCGAGGTCTTCGGGCGACATCTCCTCGTTCTCGGCAGGCAGGCTTGCCGCCTCTTCCTCGGCCGTCACGTCCTGCAAGCCGAAGATGTTCTGGTCGGTGGGAATGAGGTCGAGCACTTCTTCGTCCGCGGGCTCCGGCTCCGGCGCACGGGACAAGGACCGGATCAGGTCCTGCTCCAGCCTGGGCAGTTCGATCGTCTCCTCGGCGATCTCGCGCAAGGCGACCACCGGGTTCTTGTCGTTGTCGCGATCGACGGTCAGTTCTTCGCCGCGGCTCACGTTCCGGGCGCGCTGAGCGGCGAACAGCACGAGCTCGAAGCGGTTCGGAACCTTCTGGACGCAATCTTCAACGGTGACGCGCGCCATGCGCTCGATCTCCAGTCTTTGGATGGTCGGGGAAGTCCCGATCTAGGTGGCCGCCGGGAGATATGCAAGCAAAACAGGCATTCACCGGGCACGCACCTGCTGCGGCGGCAGTTCCGAGATCAGCGCCTCAACGCTCCGGCCAAGCCTTGGGTGCAGCCAACCGGGCGCAATATCGCGCAACGGAAGCAGGACGAAGGCTCGGACATGGGCTCGCGGATGCGGCAGCACCGGATCGGGCCGGTCACGGACCAGCCCGCCCATGGCGACCAGATCCAGGTCGAGCACGCGGGCAGCGTTCGCCGCGCCGCGCCGCCGGCCCGCCGTCGCCTCGATCGCCAGCAGCCATGCCAGCAATGCGGCCGGATCCACCGCCCCTTCCAGATGCGCCGCCCCATTCACGTAATCGGGCTGATCGGATACGGGCACCGGGGCGGTCACATACCACCGTGACAGAGCGCAGAGCCGAAGCCCCGGCAATCCGTCCAGCGCCACCGCCGCCGCCCGGCAGGCAACGATCGGAGGTTCCCCCGCCGGTCCAGGTAGATTGGCCCCGATCCCTATGAGAATCACGGTCGGACCGCCGCTCGATCGATGGCCCGATCCGTTCGCCGATCCGGTGGCGGCTTTCCCGGCCGCGGCGTTTCACATTTGGCGCGGAACATGGGATGGTCGTTCCGTCTGCCGCCCCGGACGATCCGGTTGGTCCGGTCCGCGCAGCTTCCGACTGAGGCCATAACGCCGAGCCATCGAAGGATCGACCACATGAATTTCCTGCCGACTGAGCGCATTGCATTGTTCATTGACGGGGCCAACCTCTATTCGGCCTCGCGCAATCTCGGCTTCGACGTCGATTACCGCAACCTTCTGGAGTATTTCCGCAAGCAGGCCCACGTGATCCGCGCCTACTACTATTCGGCGGTGCTGGAAACCGAGGACTATTCCCCTTTGAAACCGCTGACCGACTGGCTGGCCTATAACGGATACACACTGGTGACCAAGCCGGCCAAGGAATTCACCGACTCTGCTGGACGCCGCCGTGTCAAGGGCAACATGGATATCGAGCTCGCGGTGGACATGCTGGAATTGTCGGCGCGGATCGATCATGTCGTGCTGTTCAGTGGCGATTCCGACTTCCGCCGTCTGGTGGAAGCGGTGCAGCGGAAAGGCGTGCGGGTCTCCGTCGTGTCGTCCATCCGGACCAGCCCGCCGATGGTGGCCGACGAATTGCGTCGCCAGGCTGACCAGTTCCTCGAGCTGGCCGATATCGCCTCGGAGTTCACCCGGCGCCAGATGGAGCCGCGGCCGAGGCCGGCACCGGTTCGCCACACCCCGGCCGAGCCGTTCCAGGAGCCTCAAGATCTCGCGTGAACCCGGCGTCGCCGCCGCACGACTGCGCACTTTGCCCCCGGCTCGCCGGATATCGCGCGCGTAACCGGGCAGCCAATCCCGGCTGGTTCAATGCTCCGGTTCCGAGTTTCGGCCCACTCGATGCGCCGTTGCTGATCGTCGGACTGGCGCCCGGGCTGCGTGGCGCCAACCGCACCGGACGGCCGTTCACCGGCGATTTCGCCGGAGTGCTGTTATATGAAACGTTGCTGAAACTCGGACTGGCCCGCGGCGGGTACGGCGCGGAACTGGGCGACTGCCTCGAGTTGCAGGGCTGCCGGATTGTCAACGCGGTGCGCTGCGTGCCACCGGCCAACCTGCCCGTTCCGGCCGAGATCAGAAACTGCAACCAGTTCCTGGCGGCAGAACTGCGCTGCATGACGCGATTGCGTGCAGTGATGACCCTTGGCGTCGTCGCACACGCGGCGATGCTGCGGGCTTACGCAATGCCGCTTGCGCGGCTCCGGTTTGCGTCATGGCGCGATCCACCAGCTTCCGGATGGCAGACTGCTGGGCAACAGCTATCACGTGTCCCGCTACAATACGAACACCGGCAAACTGACAGCGGAGATGTTCGACGCCAGAGCGCCTGCGCTCACTTCTGGCGCGGATCTGAATGATAGCCCGAAGACGTCCGCGTTGAACTGATCCTGCCGACCGAGGAACTCGACATTCCCGTGTACATGCGCCGACAACAGCAGTCCGAACCCGACCATGACAGTGATCACCGCCGATCCGCCATGAGAGACCAGCGGCAGCGGCACGCCGCCGACCGGGATGACGCCCATCACCATCGCGATATTCACGAACACATACAGGAAGAAATTCACCGAGAACCCAAACGCGACCAGCCGCCCGAACTGGTGCTTGCAACGCAACGCCACCACCATCCCGCCCAGAATGATCAGAGCGAGCAGAAGCATCACCATGAGTGCGCCGACGAAGCCGAACTCCTCGCCCACTATCGTAAAGATGAAGTCAGTCTGCTTCTCCGGCAGGAAATCGAGATGGGCTTGCGTGCCATGCAGGAATCCCTGCCCCCACATGCCGCCCGATCCCAGGGCGATCTTGGATTGAATGATGTTGTAGCCGGCGCCGAGCGGGTCGCTCTCGGGATGCAGGAACGTGTCGATCCGGGCCTTCTGGTAATCGTGCAGATGGCTGTAGGCGAGCTGCAGCAGCCAACGGGATCGGCAGCAGGCCGAGCACGAATGTCCACCACCGCACGCCGGCGGCAAAGAACATCGCGGCCCCGAGCACGACGACGATCACAGCGGTGCCGAGGTTCGGCTCCTTCAGGATCAGCGCGGCCGGCAGCGCCACGGCCGCGAGCGGGGGCAAGAGAAACATCGGATTGCCGATCCGCTCCCATGAAGCCTTGTGGAACCAGGACGCCAGTGCCAGCACGAGCGCGATCTTCATCAGCTCGGATGGCTGCAACTCGAGCCCGCCAAGCTCGATCCAGCGCTGCGCTCCCTTGCCGACATGCCCGAAATGCGCCACCGCGACCAGCAGGATCAGCGCCACCGCATAAGCTGGCCATGCCAAACGGGCGATAAAACGGATATCCACCAGGGCAATGCCGACCATCAGGACAAGACCCGCGGCGAAGCGCAGCGCATGCCGCTCCGCGTATGGTGCTGCGGAGCCCCCGCCCACGCTGTACAGCGCCGCGTAGCCCACCCCAGCCAATGCGCAGAGCAGCAGCACATAAAGCCAGTTGATGTGGAACAGCTTGCCAGTGAGGTCGAACGACGCCTCACGCCACAGACGTCGTTCCATCAACGGCGTCGCTCCATCATGTCAGGGCTTACCTGCGCGACCTGCGCGGCAGCCGGCGTATCCGGCGCGGTGGTGCGGTTGGCGGGGTCACGCCTCAACGCGGCCATCATGATGTCGCGGGCCATCGGGGCGGCGGCGGTTGCTCCGGCATTGCCGTGCTCGATGACCACCGACACCGCATATTGGGGTGCATCATAAGGCGCGTAGGCCACGAACAGCGCGTTGGGCCGATATTTCCACGGTAGCCGGGAGCTGTCGAAGCCATGCTCGCGCTGCTCGCGTGAAACCCGCCGGACCTGCGCCGACCCAGTCTTTCCGGCGAGTTGCACGTGTGGATCGGGTAGCCGCGCATCCGGAGCGGTGCCCCCCTTGTCGTTCACCACTGCCCACATGCCTTCACGTACCGCGCTGAGGAAGCGCGGCGGCAGCCCGAGCTCCGGCCAGTCTTCGGCCTTGGCGCCGGGCATCACCTCGCCGCCGATCCGGCGGGTCAGATGCGGTTGAATGGCCCGCCCGGTGGCGAGCCGGGCCGCATAGGTGGCAAGCTGCAAAGGGGTGACCTGGATATAGCCCTGGCCGATGCCGCTCACGACTGTGTCGCCGAGGTTCCACGGATGCCCCTGTGCCCGGCGCCACTCGCGCGTGGGGATCAGGCCCGCCCGTTGCGTCGGCAGGTCGATCTCCAGCGTGGTCCCCATGCCGAGCCGGTGCGCCATCGCCGCGATCTGGTCGATCCCCGCCTTCAGCGCGACCTGATAGAAGAAGACGTCGCAACTGTTCTTCAGGCCGCCGCGCAGATTGAGCGAGCCGTGGCCGCCCTTGCGCCAGCAATGGAATCCGGCATTGCCGAGGTCGAAGAACCCCGGGCAGGAAAAATGGTCGGCCGGGGTGATGGCGTGCGACTGCAGGGCAGCCAGGGCCACCGCCATCTTGAAGGTCGATCCGGGCGCATAAACGCCGTCCACCGCCTTGTTGATCAGCGGGGCGCGCGGATTTGTCGTCCAGGCCATGCCATTGTGACTGCGAAACACCTGCGTCGAACAGGCTCGGGTCGAAGGACGGGTTGCTGGCCATCGCCAGCACTTCGCCATTCCGGCAATCCAGCACCACCGCGCTGGCGCTCTGATCCGCTAGCCGGGTCAGGACCGCCCGCTGCAGCCCGGTGTCGAGCGCCAGTTCCACATCGTCGCCGTTGATCCCCTCCTGGCGGTCCAGCTCACGAATCACCCGCCCGAACGCGTTGACCTCAAGCTGCACCTCGCCGGCGCGGCCGCGCAGAGCCGGTTCCCGCGATTTCTCGATGCCGGCGCGGCCCGACCCGGATCCCCGGCAGCGACATCATCGGGTCCCCATCCACGTCCGTTTCGGTTGGGGGGCGCCACGTAGCCCACGAGATGCGCGAGCTGATCCGCGAACGGATACACGCGCGTCGCCCCGACATCGACCAGGATGCCCGGAAGATCGGGCGCGTTGACCTCGATGCGCGCCATGTCGTCCCAGCTCAGGTAATCGCGCACCAGGATGGGGATGAAGCGGCGGTGCCGCCGGGCATCCCGCTCGATACGCACCCGTTCGCGCTCGTCCAGCGGCACGAGGCGTGAGAAATTGTCGAGAGTGCGCCCGATATCGGTGGTCTGCTCCGCCACCAGCAGCGCCCGCCAGTTCTGCTTGTTGCTCGCAAGCACAACGCCGAACCGGTCGAGGATGCGCCCGCGCGGCGGCGCTATCATACGCATGCTCACGCTGTTGTCGTGCGCCAACGTGGCGTAGCGGGCGCCATCGGTCACTTGCACCTGGTGCAGCCGCGCGCCCAATGCGCTGAGCGCGGCTAACCTGCGCACCGATCACCAGCAGGGCACGGCGGGTGAACGGACTGGTGCCGGGGCGCCTCACGCCGCATCTTCAGGCCTGTTCCGGATCGGCAACCGTTGGTGAGCCCGGGCGAGCGGGATTGCCAGAGCCGGGATACAAGACACCCGTCAGTACCGCCTGGAACACCGCCGGCCCCAACGGCAGCAGGCGGAATGTCAACAGTCGCGGCGATTGCCCACATCAACCCGGCAGCCATCGCCGAAAAACCAAGGAACACCACCCACACAACAAGGACGCCTTGGCGCGGCGAGGGCACGGCGCCAGCGAACGCAAAAGCCATGAACCAGCAACAGGACATCACGCCCCCGCCAATGGGTAGCCAGCCCAACAGATCAAGCAGCAGTCCGATCAGGAACACCGCCGGCGGCGGCATGGCGGCCGGACGATAGAGCGACCAGAAGAACACCGAGGCGATGGTGGCGGCCGGCAACAGCATCGGGGCAGGAACCCCGAGCGGCGCATTGCTCAGCAGCATCAGGCTGACAGGTGCACGCCACCGGAAAGACGTGCCGCGCCAATTCATCCAGCCGCCGCCAGGGCGTCGGCCGCAGAGCGAATCCCCGGTGACCGGTTGATGGCGGCCACGGCTCGGCTCAGCCCGAATCGTGCAACGGGCGCGAGGCGGCTTCGGGCGGCGCGACCCCAAGCCCGTAATCGAAAATCCGCACCACCTCCAGCCGATCGAGCAGCGCCGCGGGCATTACTTCCGGCACGTGTTCGGCGGAATAGTGCACGGTGCCCACCGGCAGATCGGGTGGCAGCGCATTAGCCTCTGCACTGGTAACGACCCGTTCGCCTTCTTTCGGCGCGCCGTCCGACCAATAGATCAGCCGCGGCCGGGGCCCATTGGTGCCCACCATGATCGCCCGCGCCTGGCTGCCTTCGATCACCACCGGAATGCGGCTGTTGAGATCGGTCAGCAGCAGCACCCGGGCGGACCGTGCGCCCACATCCGTCACCCGTCCCAACCAAGTCCGCGCTCATCGAGCGCGATCTGCCCCTTATGGATGAAATGGTTGGGGCCGACGGACAGCAGCACGGCCCTGGCATAGACGCCGCCGTCGTCGGCCACGACGCGCGCGGTTACAAAAGCCGGCGCCGGACTGGGCACCCAATTGAGCTCGGCCTTCAGACGCTGGTTCTCCGCATCGAGCGCCAGCGCCACGGTCTGCCATCTGCGCAACGCATTCGTTTTCTGAGCGCAGGCGAGCGTTTTCCTCCCGCATGCCCCACAGCTCCGTCATATCAGCCAGAGCTTGCTGTGTCCGAGCGATCGGGGACGCCAGGACGGCATAAATCGGCGCCAGCGTGTCACCGAGCGACACACGAATCCGGTCCGCCAGCATCGTATCGACCTTGCCGAGCAGGATGATCCCGAACGAGGCAACGAACAGCACAGGCAGGGTCAGCTTCGCCAATGCCTGCCGGGCCTGGACCGAGAGCCGGATCACGCTGGCGAAACTCCTCCCGTCCGTCCTGCTCAGTACATCGTGGTCAGCACGTTGCGCAGGCGCTTCATGTCCTCGAGCGCACGTCCGGTGCCGAGGGCGACGCATTGCAGCGCGATCTTCGGCGACCGCGACCGGCAGCCCGGTGGCATCCCGCAGCACCTGATCCAGACGATACAGCAAGCTGCCGCCGCCCGTCAGCACGATACCTTTGTCCACGATGTCGGCGGCCAACTCGGGCGGGGTATTCTCGAGCGCCACCTTGACCGCTTCGACAATGGCGCTGACCGGCTCTGCCAGGCTCTCGGCGATCTGCCGCTGGCCGACGACGATCTCCCGCGGGACGCCGTTCATCAGGTCGCGGCCCTTCACTTCCCGCCAGGGCCCGTCATCGCCGTCCTCCGGCGGGCAGGCGGCACCGATGTCCATCTTGATCCGCTCAGCGGTGGATTCACCGATCAGCAGGTTATGGTTGCGCCGGATGTAGCTGATGATCGCCTCGTCCATCTTGTCACCGCCGACCCGCACGCTGCGCGAATACACGATGCCACCGAGCGAGATCACCGCGACCTCGGTGGTGCCCCCGCCGATATCGACGATCATGCTGCCCGATGGCTCGGTCACCGGCAGCCCGGCGCCGATCGCCGCGGCCATCGGCTCCTCGATCAGCAAGACACGGCGGGCACCGGCGCTTTCCGCACTTTCCTGGATTGCCCGCCGTTCGACCGCAGTGGACCCGGACGGCACGCAGACAATGATCATCGGGGAAGCAAATCTGCGCCGGTTGTGCACGCGGCGGATGAAATGCTTGATCATCTCCTCGGCGACTTCGAAATCGGCGATCACCCCGTCGCGCAGCGGGCGGATCGCGGAAATGTTGCCAGGCGTCCGGCCGAGCATCTGCTTGGCTTCCTCGCCCACCGCCAGCACGTGCTTCTTGCCGCGGACATCGGCGATCGCCACCACGCTCGGTTCGGCCAGCACAATTCCGCGACCTTTGACATAGACCAGCGTGTTGGCGGTGCCGAGGTCGATGGCCATGTCGGCTGACATGAAGCCGAGCAGCCGTGCGAACATCAGGAAATCCTCTGCACCAGGAGGCGCGGAAGGCGGTGCTTAGCGGTGCCGGGGTGCGATCACAAGAGGGTGTTCTGGCGCCACGGCATTGCCAGATTCCGGCCATCGGAACTCCTTTCCCTGGCCGTTCGTTACCCGGAGTAGCAAGCGGAGATTAGCCCATGACACGCAAGATCACGCTGAGCCTGGTCGCCGGCAGCCTGATGCTGGCACTCGCCGGATGCGGCTATAGCCCCGGCACGCGAGCGGTCACCGGCGGCGCGCTGGGTGCCGGTGCCGGCGCCGGAATTGCCGCGGTGACGGGTGGCAGGCCGCTGACCGGCGCACTGATCGGCGGCGGCGTGGGCGCAGCCGGCGGGGCGCTGACCGCTCCATAACACCGATCAGCGGCTCGCTCGAAGCCGGCGGGGATGCGGCAATTGCTGGTATTGCCGGCGTAGCCCGCGCGGCACCGATCGAGCGCCAGGTGGGATCGGCGGGGACCAGCCCCCGGACGGTTGATCTCGGAAGACCGGTTTGACGCCTGAAATCGGCTTTTGCGACAATGGTCTGGCATCCTGCGGCGGAATGGTGTCCAGTGGCCGATGAAGCAGGGCTTCACCGGCCACTGGACCTTTTTTATGCACTATAGCCTGCTCTTTGTTGCGCTCACCGGGATTGTGCTCACTGGGCTTTCCGGTTGCGGCAGTACTCCCGGATCTCTGGGGTTGACTGGTGCCCCACTTGCGACCCCACCGGAAGCTCAAGACGACAGTGTGATCAATGATCCCGGGGTTCCGCAAGGCGACAGCGCCTTCAACCCCAGCGTCCAGCAGACGACCGGCGGCGGCCGCTTTTACGGTTATTAAAGCGCGACCTTTAATGCAGCGCGGTCAGGCCGAAACCGCCACGTCGGCCGGCTCGCAAACCGGGGTTGAGGCGCAGGTCCCGACGGCGCCGGCGCAGGTCAGCGGCAGCACGAAGGGATCGCCGAACAGGTGCAGCCAAATGCGCTCGATCCATATAGCCATAGCAGGTCGGTCCGAGCGCGGCTGCCCGCAAGTGGCGCAACGCTACCGCCGGTAGCGCGGCGATCAGTCGGTTCTCCGCCGCGAAAATTGCCCCATAGCAAAATCGCCCGACAAGATGCCGGGCCGCTTCCGCGGCCAGAGCCGGCAAGCCGCAGGTCGCGAAGAGATGGCTGGCGAGGTTGGTGCCTTCCGGCAGACCGCAGAGACGCGGTAGGCATAACCGGTCGTGCCGCGCCAACATCGATGAATTCGATTGGTTTCCAGGTAGCCAGAGAGAACAGTTCCGGACGAACGCGCAGATCCGGTCGCGTCCGTGGCGCGGCGAAGTACCGGCGGCGGGATGTTGGCCGCCTTCTTCCAGCACCAGGACAACGGCTGGACTGGGTGGCGCGTGCAGCACACCCACGGCATCGATGATGGCGAACGCGGTGGGCGGCGCATCGATCATTGCCGGCCAGAGGTGGTCCAGCCCATAGCCGCTCGGGTTGATGGCAAAGGTTGGCGCGGCTCGACGGAGCGCCGCAACGGAGAACACCGGTGCCATGATCTCCACGAAGGTGGTGAAACGCAGCAGCGTGCCTTCCGCGCAGAGCGTAACGGGATGATTGACGAAGCTTCCCGGCAACAGCGCCGGTTGCGCGAGCGCAAGATCGTAGCGTTCGGCATAGTGCGAACAGCCGGTTGATCCCCCGCCAATCGGAGATCAGGTCATCGTCGGGAAACCAGACGTGATCATAGGCCAGCCAGAAGCTTTCCGCTGTCAGCATCGCGGCGAGCCCCTCGAACTTGCTGCCGGGCACATGGAGACGGTGCTCGGCGGGGCCATCTGGCGGGGGCCGATCGTAGGTGCACAGACAGAGGTCCCAATTCCGGGCGTCTGTCGGACAACCATGCAGCCAGGCTGCGTGCAGCGAGTCCGGCCCGGCTCGCAGTATGACCAGATTGCGCCGTCCGCTTGGCGCCGGTGCCGGCGCCGGGGCGTCAATTGCCGCCGGCAGCCTCCGCAACTGTTCGAGCCGGCATTCCGCTTGCCCGGAAGCAGTTCGGCCTTGCAGGATTTCGACCGGTTCCAACGGACAGGTGAACGCCACGCGGGGTGTGCCGGCCTGATCCATCAGGCGCAACCGGCCGCCCGATGCTTCCCACCATATCAGGCCGGTAGCCCAGCCGGCCCCGATTCGCCCGCTCGGCAGCAGGATGATCTGCGAACTCCGGACGTTGGCCGGGCCGCCGGTCAGTCGCCAGACCTTGTCGATCAGCCAGGCCGTGTCGTTCAACCCGGGATGCGTCACGCCATCCAGCATCGGAGCGTCCTTGTCTCCGTGCTATCAGACCCGACACCGGTTAACATACGGTTGTCGGAAGTCGCTTTGGCCGGCGCCGAACGCTATGCTTGGAACCGGCGTGTGAACCTGGAGGACTCGATGCGAGTTGCGATCTGGCATGCGGTGACGCGAAAGCCGGCACGGCGCGCGCTGAATGTGGCGCTGGCGGCTGCCGCGGCGCTTTTGGCCGCCTGCGCTCCGTCGGTCCTGGCGGTCGGGCCGACTCACGATTTCAAGATGCCCAGCCAGGCGATCGCGCACGCGTCGTCCGGCGACACCATCCTGATCGATCCCGGGGTTTATGCCGATTGCGCGGTCGTCAAGGCCAGCGATGTTACCATCGCCGGTACTGGGCCCGGTGTGGTGCTGACCAACAAGGTCTGTGGTGGCAAGGCGATCCTGGTCACCAAGGGCGACGACATCACCATCCGCAACCTGACCCTGCAGCATGCCCGGTCGCGCGATGCCAACGGTGCCGGCATCCGCTCCGAGGGAGTCAACCTGACGGTGGACAACGTCCGATTTCTCGATGACGAGGATGGTATCCTCGCCGGGCACATTCACGGCAGCACGATCCGTGTGCTCGACAGCGATTTCGAACATAATGGCACGTGCGAAGGCAGCGGCGGCTGCGCCCATGGCCTGTATGTCGGGCACATCGGGATGCTGGACGTCGAGAACTCCCGCTTTTACGACCAGTTGGAGGGGCATCACGTAAAGTCCCGCGCGCTGAGGACCGTGGTGGTCGGCAACACGATCGAGGACGGGCCGGACGGCACCGCCAGCTACGAGATCGACGTCCCCAATGGCGGCAACGTGGATATCGAGCGCAACACGATCCAGAAGGGACCCAAGGCACAGAACTGGAGCGCGGCGATCGTTATCGGCGAAGGTGGCAAAATCCAGCCGTCCAAAGGCCTGGTGATCCGCGACAACAAATTCACCAACGACAACGAGCACGAGACGATGTTCGTCCGCAACCTGAGCCCGGATCCGGTGCAACTCAGCGGCAACACGCTGACCGGCAAGGTCGTCCCGCTGCAAGGGCCGGGCGCAGTGCAGCAGGCGGCGATCGCTACGCCTCGATCGTAACCGTTTCGGTCAGGCACCGCGCCACCTCGTCCCAATCCGGGGTCACGCCCAGGCCTGGACCCTCGGGCGCGCGCACCCGCCCGCCGCACACGGGTATGCGCGGCGTGATCAGTTCCAGGGTCATGTTCTCCAGCCCGAAATCGACGGGACGGCGGATCGGCTCCAGCGCGGCGGCCAGATGCAGGTTCACCGCCGTGCCGATGCCGACCTCGAAGGCGCTGTGGATGGTAAGGTCGAGCGACAGCAGCGGGGTTACCGCCGCCAGATCGACGATGCTCTGCGGACCGCCCCACATCACCACATCGGCCAGCAGCACATCGACGCAAGGCTGACGGATCGCGTGCGCCAGATGGTCGAAGGTGATGACGCACATGTTGGTGGCCAGCGGCGTCGTCACGTGCGCGCGCACCTGCGCCATGCCGGCGATGCCGCGGGTCGGGTCCTCGTAGTGCTCCAGGTTCAGTTCCTCCAGCCGTTGCGCCAGCTGCGGCGGCCTCGGCCGGCGGGTAATTGGCGTTGGGGTCCCAGCGCAGCTTCACGGAGGGGCCGAGCGCGGCCCGCAAATCGCGCAGCAGCGCTACATCCCAATCCGGGCAGGTGCCCGTGCTTTTTATCTTGAACGCGGTAAATCCGGCGCTTTCCTGCTGATGCAACGTATGCTCGACAACCGCGCGCCGCCGCCCGGAATCGGCGAACAGGCGCGGCAAATCCCGCCGGTCCACCGGTTCATCCAGCAGCAGCGCCGGGATGTGACACACCGCCTCGCAGCTTTCAGCCCCGGCATCGCCCAACATTTGCCGAACCGGCACGCCGAAGTGCCGCCCGCGCCAGTCGAGCAGCGCCATTTCCAGCCCGGCCCAGGCGGCCCAGTCGCGCAACCCGTTGCGGCTGGCGGTCATGGCGCCCAGGCAAGCCCGGCGCAGCGGCAGATGATCGAGCGGACAGCGCCCAGCCAGCTTGCGCGCCATCTCGGCGCACGCCGCGGCGACATCGGCCGTGCCGTTCGTCTCGCCATAGCCGCGCAGCCCGTCGGCGGTCTCGATCTCGATGATCAGCCGTTCGGTGGTGCGGCGCATATACATGGCGCTGACATAAAGCTGGCGCATCGGCACCGAGACGTGGCGCAGCGTGATGCGGGCGATGCACGGCGCATGGCTGGCGGGCGGGTTGTTCATCGAGAGCCGGCCGTTCGGGGCGATGCGGGCAGCTACATCCGCATCGACGAGGAGCGGACGGGTGCAAGGCTCCAGTGTCGCGGCAATCCCGCCGGCGGTAACGGCCCCCCTTTCGTCCTGGCCGGTCGCGATCGATGGCAACCTCGATCCCGCATAGCTCTGCCAGGATTGCCAGCGCCCGAACAAGGTGCGGGCCGCCGATCGCGACCGGATCGATCAGCAGGACCTGGACGCCGCCTGTTGTCATGGCCGCGACAAGCTCCGGCATCTCGTAGCGATGCGCACTGAGCGCCAGAGGGACGCGCCCGCCGGAAAAGCCGCGGGAGGCGGACGCCAGATCGGCACTGGGATCGGCGATGTACGCCAGGCCCAGGCGATGCCCGGACTCTTGCAGCGCGTCGAGCGCCTCCGCACTGAACTGTCCATTGAGTTGCAGCGCCACGCCGGATGATCCCTGCGCCATCGCTTCAACTGCTTCAGTCACGCCGGCGATGCTCGTCGCCGCGCTGATGACGACGCAGGTGGGCGGCACGGCGCGCGTTCCTGGGACGGCAACCGCCACCGCAGCCCGCAGGGCACCGCCGAGCAGCCGATGCACCGGCACGTGCAGGAGCCGGGCCAGCCCGTCCAGTCGCGCGGTTTCCAACACGCCCAACGCGATCCGCACGCCGGCATCTCCGCTATCGGGCAAACCGCTCTGACAGAATGCCGACCGTCCGATCAGGCCGGCAGCAATTGTCTCCACCCGGTCTGCCGGGCCGTCACCCAGTTTGATGGTGCCGGACGCAGTCTCGGTGCCGCGGCTGATCGTGAGCGCAACGGTCGCTTGCCCGGCGGCATGGTCCAGCCGGTATCCGGTGATCAGCGGATCGTTCCGGACCATGGTCATATGGAGGTTCCTCGGGGTCGGCGCGCATGTTGAAGCCGGGTTCGTCGCAAGGTAGCGTCATTAGCAGCAGATGCGCGAGCGATCAGCCATGACCGACAAGACGTACGACCCCTACGATGACCTGTTGCAGTCGCCGCATCGCGTGCCGGGCTATGCGCGCACCTTCACGCGCACGCCCGACGCATCATTCATCCCGCGCCCGCTCACGCTGACCGAACGGACCGGACCGATCGCGCTCGACCGGCGGCTGCCGGCCAGCCAGGCCGACCTGACACGATGCCGCGCCGACGGACCGCGTGCGCAGGGGCCGCAGATCGTCGTGCGCGGTCGGGTGATCGATGAGGACGGCGCGCCCGTCGCCGGCGCGCTGGTCGAGGTCTGGCATGCCAACGCCTCCGGCAAGTACCTCCATGAGGACGACGCATTCGATGCGCCGATCGATCCTGATTTCCCCGGCAGCGGTCGCGTGACCACCGATGCTGACGGCCGCTTCCTGCTGACCACGATCAAGCCGGGACCGTATCGTGCTGCTCCGGGCTCCTGGCGGGCGCCGCATATCCATTTCTCCATTCTGGGGCCGAGCTGGATGGACCGGATGGTGACACAGATGCATTTTCCCGGTGAACCGCTGAACGGCTTCGACCTGATCCTCAATGCGGTCGCGGACGCCGAGGCGCGGTCGCGGCTGATCGCACGGGCGCTGCCGCCAGCCGAAGAAAGCGGCGACGCGCTCACGTTCGAACACACCATCGTTTTGCGCGGCCATGACTAACGGGGCGACGGGGCGGCTGGATCCGGCGGCCTTCCTGACGGTCGGGCCGTTCTTCCCCCACTCGTTGGCAGAGCCGGCGTGCAGCGACCTGACCCACACAGGCGGACGGACCGCACGCGGCACGCCGATCGTGCTCACCGGCCGCGTTGTGGATGCCGGCGAACAGCCGGTGCGCAACGCGGTGATCGAGATCTGGCAACCGGACGCCGACGGACTGTTCGCGCATCCGGCCGATCCGCGCGCCGGCGACGCCGACCCGAATTTCCTCGGTTGGGGTCGATGCACCACCGACACTCACGGATGGTATCGCTTCCGCACCATCATGCCGGGGCGGCGATCCGACAACGCGGCCGGCACCCGGCTGCCGCATATCGACATGATGCTGCTGGCGTCCGGCATCATGCGGCGGCTGACCACGACGCTGTTCTTCACGGATGATCCGGATGCCGAGGACACGGTGCTGGCGATCGTGCCCGCCCCGTTCCGCCGTCGGTTGCTGGCGCGCCGAATGCCCGAACTGGATGACAACGGCGCGCCGGGCTATCGATTCGACGTGGTGATCCAGGGCACCGAGGAGACGCCGTTCTTCCTCGATTGAGATTTCCGCGGATCCGGAATTGACGCCGGCAGCCCGGCACACGCACCATCCGGCAACACACAGGAGGAAGCGATGCAGTCGATCCGGACCATCCGGCGGATGCTGCTGCTGGCCGGCACCGCCGGCGCGTTTTTGCCGCTATCGGCAATCGCGCAGCAGCCGTTCCAATGCGGCCACACGGGCGGCGACTTCACCTATGGGCTGGAGGCGAACGTCGCCGGGCTGGATATGCAGGCATCGGCCGCAGCTTCGACCCGCGACATCGCAATGAACATCTACGAAACGCTGGTGACGCGCGACGAGCACATGAAGCCGCTGTTGCAGCTTGCGCAGTCGGTCGATACCAGTCCGGACAACAAGGTGTTCACCTTCCATCTGCGCGACGGCGTGCATTTCCACAACGGCAAGCTGATGACTTCGGCTGACGTGCTGGGGTCTTTCCAGCGCTACCAGCGTGTCGGCATCGATCGCTCGATCCTCGCGCCGGTCGATCATTTCGATACCCCGGATCCGGCGACGTTCCGCATCACGCTGAAGGAATCGCGTCCGACCTTCCTGGAGAGCATGTCGTCGATCACCGTGCCGATCATCATCATCCCGTCGGAAAACGCGAATGTGCCGGCACAGCAACTGCCGGCAATGGGCACCGGTCCTTATCAGCTCGTGCAGTTCACCGCGGACAGCTTCGTCAAGCTGAAGCGATTCGACGGCTACACGCCGGACAAGCGCTACACCGACGAGGACGGGTTCGGCGGCTATAAGGTGGCGTGCCTGGATACCGTGACATTTCGCATGGTGCCGGAGCCCGGCGCGCGCGTGGCCGGCCTGCAGACCGGCGAGTTGCAAGGCGTGGAGGACGTACCCACGACGGCGCAGAAGCGGCTGGCCGACAACAAGGACATCCACCTGCTGAAGCTGGATAATTTCTGGTTGAACGTCACCTATCCGAACTGGTCCGCACCGCCCACCGACAATCTGAAGTTCCGTCAGGCGGTGCAGGCGGCAGTGGGCTTCGACGACATCATGGAAGCGGCAAGCGACGGCCAATGGAAACCAAATCCGTCGCTGCAATATCCCGGCACGACCTACTACACCGAAGCCGGCAAGGAGCTGCTCGACCAGCACAATCCGGCGAAGGTGAAAGAACTGCTGCAGGAAGCCGGCTATCACGGCGAGAAAGTGGTGCTGCTGACCAACAAGGATTACCCGAGCCTGTACAACTCGGCGCTGGTGATGGCGCAGCAACTGAAGGCGGTCGGGATCAACGCGCAGCTTGAAGTGCTGGACTGGCCGACCGCACTGCAGACCAGCATGAAGGGCACGCCGAACTGGAACTTCTTCTTCACCGGCTGGATCACCTACGTCGCCCAGGGCGGTATGCAGACGCTGCGCACCATGGCTGAACCGAACCCGGTATTCACACCGCCGGAGGGCAAGGTTCCGGCGCAGTACATGAAGGATTTCAATGAAGTCTCCAATGGAACCTCGCTTGCGGAACGCCAGGCGGCGTTTGCCGACGCCCAGAAGATCGCCTTCGAGGACGTCATGGTGATACCGTTCGGCGTCATGCCGAAGGTGCAGGGAGTGCGGGCGAATGTGGAGCACTACATCCCGTTCTACAATCCCCGTATGTACAACGTCTGGTTCAAGCCGTGATCTGAGCTGAGCATGTACCGGTTCGACAAGACGCGGCTCGACCTTGCCCAGGAATTCCGCGCCAATCCATTCGGCGAGCACAGCCCGGACCTGCAGTACCTGCTCAACCTGATGCGCACCGCCAGCGCCGCGCCGTTCCACGTGCTGTTCATCGACCAGGCCGGGGAGCGCTGGACCCTGGGCGTGATGGAGCCCGGCCGCCGGGCTGCACCGCGCCGCACCAACATTGTGTTCACCGACCTGAAGGAAGCCGAGTGGCACGTGTTCCGGCTGCGCTGGGCCATGCTGGCCGGTGAGGAGTTACCGATCGAATGACCGGCGTGATGGGGTATCTGCGACCGCTGGAGCGCCGCACCGGGAGACACTGTCCGTTTCATGGTGAGCTGCCTCGGCGGCGAGAGCTATCAGGCGCAGATCGTCCGGCTGAAACAGCCGGATGCCGGACCGTTGGCAACTCCGTTCGCGCCCGAGCCGGTGGAGGCGACTTGCAACGGTTCGCATACCGGTCGTTATCAGGCGATCCCTGTCGGATCGCTTGCCGTTGTGCCGGCGCAACCTGCACTGGCGCCGTCCGGCAGCTTCACTCTGACGGCCTACGTCATGCCGACCACGCCCGCCAACGGCCGGCAGGCGATCATGGGAACCTGGTGTGAGGCGGCGCAAACCGGCTTCGGCCTGGAGATCGGGGCGGACGGGGCGTTGGCGTTCCGCCTCGGCGCCGGTCCTGGGCGGGTGGCGATCGTTTCCACCGGCGTGAAGCTGAGCGCGCGCCGGTGGTATCTTGTTGCAGCGACCTTCGATGCGGCGACCGGAGCGCTGGCGCTCCGGCAGGAACCGGTCACCGGCAACGGATTCCATGGGGAAACACCTGTGGTTGCGACGGCAACCACAAACCTGCATCCGGCGCCTGGCGGTGCGCTGACCTTTGCCGCGTGGAGCAACGGGCCGGCGACCGGCCCTTCCTGCTGGGGCGGCCTTGGCTTCACCTGTCATTTCAACGGCCGGATCGACAGCCCACGTCTGGCCGACGGTGCGCTCGATCGGGGCGGAATCGATGCGCTGGCGATGACGCCGCTCGCCTCGCCCGGACTGATCGGCGCCTGGGATTTCGGCCGCGATATTTCGACCGATACGATCCGCGATATCGGCCCGTTCCGGCTGGATGGCGTCATCGTCAATCAGCCCACTCGCGCCGTGCCCGGCTGGAACTGGGACGGCGCCGAAACCTGCTGGGTGCATGCGCCCGCCCAATATGGCGCGATCCATTTCCACGATGATGATCTTGTCGATGCCTGCTGGGAGCCGGATTTCGCCTTTACCATCCCCGACACCCTGCGATCGGGCGTCTATGCTGCGCGGCTGACGGCCGATGGCTTCGATTTCTGGGTGCCGTTCTTCGTCCGACCTCCGCGTGGCACCGCGCGCGCCCCGGTCGCGTTCCTGGCATCGACCGCGACCTACACGGCATACCTGAACAATGTCGGGCGCTTTCTGTCGCAGGCCACCGAGCGCGCCCGCGGGCGCGTCACCGAACTGGACGACATCGACGCCCTGCTGATCGAACATCCGGAGATGGGCCTGTCGCTTTACGACCGTCATTCCGACGGCAGCGGCGTGGCCTATTCCAGCCGCCACCGTCCGGTGCAGAACGTCCGCCCGACCGGCCGGCACTGGAATTTCAACATCGACCTGTTCATCATCGACTGGCTGGAGAAGCTCGGCGGCGACTACGACGTGATCACCGAGGAGGATCTGCACCGCGAAGGCCTCGGCCTGCTGACGCCATACCGGGTGGTGATCACCGGCTCGCATCCCGAATACGATTCGGCGGCAGATGCTGGACGCGTTCCAGGCCTATCTGCGTCGCGGCGGCCGGCTGATGTATATGGGCGGCAACGGTTTCTACTGGCGCATCGCCCACCACCCTACGCGTCGCCGGCGTGATCGAGGTGCGTCGCGCCGAAGGCGGCGTGCGCGCCTGGGACGCCGAGCCCGGCGAAGCCTTCCACAGCTTCACCGGCGAATATGGCGGTCTGTGGCGGCGCAACCTGCGTGCCCCTCAGCGGCTGGTCGGGCGTCGGTTTCATCAGCCAGGGCTTCGACAAATGCAGCTACTACCGCCGCACGTCGAAGGCGGCCGATCCACGCATCGCCTGGATGTTCGACGGCGTCACCGACGAACTGATCGGCGATTTCGGCGTGCTGGAGGGAGGCGCCGCCGGACTGGAGATCGATGCCGCCGATCCGCGCCTGGGCACCCCGCCTCATGCACTGGTGGTGGCGCGCAGCGAAAACCACTCCAACACGTATGAACTGGTCGCCGAGGAAGTGCTGGTCCCGCACGGCGCCACCGATGCGATCATCAATCCGGACATCCACGCCGACATGACCTTCTTCGAAACGCCGAACGGCGGTGCCGTGTTCTCCACCGGGTCGATCGCCTATGCGGGGTCGCTTGGCTGGAACCGGTTCGACAACAACGTCTTTCGCCTGACATCCAACGTGCTGCGCCGGTTCAGCGATGCGGCGCCCTTCGTCGTACCGACCTGACACCATGACCAACAATCGCATTTTCATTGCCTCGCCGCTCGAGCCGGAACATGTCGAGCGGATCCGCGCGGTCGCACCCGATCAGGTCACGGTCGATTATCAGCCGGACCTGCTGCCGCCGACGCGGTACATCGCCGACCATGGCGGGGCGTCGTTCAGCCGGACCGCCGAGCAGGAACGGCGCTGGCGCGACGCGCTCGCTGCGGCTGACATACTTTGGGATCTGCCGCGCCGGCCCGAGGATGTCGCGTTGGCCCGGCGCCTGAAATGGATCCAGACGACCAGCACCGGGGTCGGGCAGAGCATCAAGACGCTTGGGTTGCAGGACCGTGATGTCATCATCACCACGGCGCGCGGCGTCCATGCCGGACCGCTCGCCGAATTTGTCTTCATGGCGCTGCTGGCGCATTTCCGCGGGCTGCGCCATCTGGATGCCGGAGCAGCGGGCGCATCGCTGGGTTCGCTATTGCGGCCAGGAAATCGCCGGCCGAACCATCGCGGTGATCGGGGCCGGGGACCTGGGCCGCGGCGTTGCCAATATCGCGCGGGCGTTCGGGATGCGCGTCGTTGCCGTGGCGCGCGAACCGGGCAAGCGTCGCGTGCATGACGCGCTGTTCGACGCCGTGTACGGCCGGGCGGCGTTGCACGAGGCACTTGGGCTGAGCGATGCCGTCGTGGTCGCGGTGCCGCACACGCCCGAAACGGAGCGGATGATCGACGATGCGGCGTTCCGCGGCGATGAAGCCGGGCGCTGCTTTCGTCAACATCGCCCGCGGTCAGGTCATTGATGAGGCGGCGCTGATCGAGAATTTGCGACACGGCCATCTTGGGTTCGCAGCCCTTGATGTGGCAACCAGCGAGCCGCTGCAGGCGGACAATCCACTCTGGGACATGCCGAACGTGCTGATCAGCCCGCATTCGGCCAGCACAGTTGCCACCGAGAACGCCAAGATCACCGCAATCTTCTGCGCCAATCTCCAACTGTATCTCGCAGGGAAGGTCACCGAAATGGCGAATCTTCTCGACAAGCGGCGCATGTATTGACAGGAGGAACCCTTGCTGAAGTGCCTGACCCGAACCATCGCCGTGGTCGCCGGCCTGTTTGCACTGACCGTCGGTGCGGTCGCCGCGGAACCTTCCGGCACGCTGGTTCTGCTGGCCTACTCGGGCGCCTTCCAGGACAACTACATGAAGGCTGTCGTCGAGCCGTTCATGAAGCTGCATCCGCAGGTCCGGGTGGTGTACAGTCCGGGAGGCAGCTCGGCGCAGATGCTGGGGATGCTGCGGGCGCAGAGGGCCAGCCCGCAGGTCGATGTCGATATCATGGATTTCTCGGTTTCCCGTGTCGCCAACAAGGAAGGCCTGTTCAGCAAGCTTGACACCTCGATGGTGCCGAATCTGGCCGACATCTATGACCAGGCGAAGATGGCGAACGATGGCGGGCCCGGGATTACCTTCGACAATCTTGTGCTGATCTACAACCCGGAGATCATGAAACCGGCGCCGACCGGATTGAAGGACCTGCTCAATCCCGCAAACAAGGGCAAGCTGGTGTTCTCGCCGGCGCCGAACGTGATCGGGATCGCGCTGCAACTGGTGATCGACCACTCGCTCGGTGTCGATTACCGTGGCTCCTCGGATCCGGCGATCGAGGTGCTGAAGAAGATCGCGCCGCAGGTGCAGACGTGGCAGCCGACGCCGGACGGATACACCATGGTCATCAACGGCGCCGCCGGGATGGCGATCGGCTGGAACGCACGCGCACAGTTCTACAGCGACAAATCCAACGGCAAGCTGAAGTCGATCGTGATGGCTGAAGGCGGCGTTCTCGACATGGACACGATCAATCTGGTCGCAGAGTGCCCGGAACAAGGCCGCGGCGCTCGCCTTCATCGACTATGCGCTGGGCCCGGAACCGCAGGAAAAGATGGCCGAACTGATGTATTACGGGCCGACCAACCGCAAGGCTAAGCTTTCGCCTGAGCTGTTCGCCCGCACCTCCACCGCGCCGGCGACCCTCAGCAAGATGATCCCCGTCGATTGGGACGCGGTCGCCAACGTTCAGGATCAGTGGAGCGACCGCTGGCGGCGAGAAGTGATTCCGATCCGTTGATGGGACATGCGGCGCCGGGCAGCGTCGATGGATCCTATCTAGGCCTGTGCGGTTTGCGGAAGCACTACGGCGACGGCCCCGCTGTGGTCGCCGGCGTAGATCTTGATGTCGCGCGGGGCGAGTTCCTGACACTGCTTGGGCCATCCGGCTGCGGCAAGACGACGATACTGCGCATCATTGCCGGCTTGGTGCCGCCCTCGGCGGGGCGCATTCGCCTCGGCGGGGTCGATATCACCGACGCACCGGCGCACCGGCGCAATCTTGGGCTGGTATTCCAGAACTACGCGCTGTTTCCGCATCTTTCGATATCGCGCAATGTTGCATTCGGACTGGAGATGCGCGGCCTCGGTCAGGCAGCGATCCGTGAACGTGTCAGCGCCAGCCTGGAGTTGGTCCGCCTGGGCGAACTCCGGCACCGCATGCCGAAGCAGCTTTCGGGCGGACAGCAGCAGCGTGTCGCCTTGGCACGTGCACTGGTCATCGAGCCGGCGCTGTTGCTGCTGGACGAACCGCTGTCGAACCTGGACGCCAAGCTACGCGAGGAATTGCGCGACGAAATCCGGGAAATTCAGCGCCGGTTGGGGATCACCGCAGTTTTCGTGACGCATGATCAGGGTGAGGCACTGACCATGTCGGATCGGATCGGCGTCATGAACGCCGGCCGCATCGAGCAGCTTGGTTCCCCGGCAGCGATCTATGACGCACCGGAAACACCCTTCGTCGCCACCTTCATCGGCCGAATGAACCGGGTTCTCGCGCGGGTGGAGGCGAGCGATGCCAACTGGTCGCGACTTGCGGCGAACGGGTTTGCCTTTTCGGCCCCGGGGCGCCTGCCCGTCGGCACGCGCGTCACCGCGATGATCCGCCCGCATCGCATCCGCCTGCATCCCGACGCGCCCGCCGACACGGAGCCGGCGAACCGGATCAGCACGCGCATCAGCAAGGTGGTATTCGCCGGAGATGTCATTCATTACGAAATTACAGTGGGAGATGCGACGCTGGCGGTTGAGCACTCTACCGGTTCCGCGCCGGGCTTGCGATTTGCCCCGGGCCAGGAGGTCGTGGCCACCTGGGCAAAGTCCGACACGCTGGTGTTTGCCGAACCATGAAGCGGGCTCTGGTGATCACGGCCCTGGTCGGCCCCGGGATCGTCTTCATGGGGGTGACTTTCGTTCTGCCGCTCGCCTGGGTGATCCGGCTGTCGCTGGACCGCTCGACCGGTGGCGGTGTGCTGATCACAGATGTCACGCTGATCAACTACACGAATTTCTTCCGCGACCCGTTCTACCTGGCGATCCTATGGCGCTCATTGTGGATGAGCGTCACGGTCTCCATGCTTGCACTGCTCTGTTCCTACCCAATCGCTCTGTTCCTGTTCCGCACCCACTCGCGCTGGCGCGGCGTGCTCGCCATCGTGACGATCTCGCCGTTGCTGGTCAGTTCGGTCGTGCGCACGTTCGGCTGGATGGTCATCCTGGGCGACAGTGGTCTGATCAACGGCGTGCTGCGCCGGCTCGGTGTCATCGACGCGCCGCTCGGGCTGATGAACAACATGCTGGGCGTGCTGATCGGCCTGACCGAGATCGAGATGCCGGTCACGACCCTGGCGCTGATCGCCGGCTTCGCGCGGCTCGACCCGACACTGGAAGATGCTGCGCGCACGCTCGGCGCCTCGCCCTGGCGTACGCTTGTCCGGGTGACCTTGCCGTTGAGCGCGCCCGGCATCGTCATGGGCGGCCTGATCACCTTCGTGCAGGTAATGAGCTCGTTCATCACACCGACACTGCTCGGCGGCGGCCGCGTTCAGGTGATGGCGACGACGATCTACGAAGAAGCGCTGGAGACGCTGAACTGGCCGCTGGCGGCAACCGTTTCGATCATCCTGATCGCAGTGTTCGGGCTGTCGATCATTGCCTATGAGCGCCTCAGCCGGCGGTTCGTCCAGTGATCCGCCTTGGCCATGCATTGGTGGTGGCGTTGTACGGGTTCCTGCTGGCGCCGCTGGCGATCGTGCTGCTGACATCGTTCAGCAATGACGCGTATCTGTCATTTCCGCCTTCTCAGTGGGGCTTTGCCGCCTACGCTGCGCTCCTCGGCAACGAGAATTTTCGCACCGGGCTGCAGACGAGTCTGCTGCTTGCCGGCGCGGTCACGGCAGCCAGCCTGGGGATCGGCACAGCCGCCGCCTATGCCATCGCGCGCTACAGTTTTCCCAGTCGCGGCGCGCTGCTCGCGTTGTTCACCGCTCCGTTGCTGCTGCCAGGTATCACCATTGGATTGGCTCTGCTGCTGGTGTTTTCGCAACTCGGACTGCTGGCGACGTTCCCCGGGCTGATGCTGGGGCACGGCTTGGTGGCGATGCCCTTCATCATCCGTATCGTGCTGACCGCGTTGCGCGGCATCCCGTCCGAGACCGAGGACGCAGCGGCGACACTCGGCGGAACGCCATGGCGCGTCTTCTGGCGGATCACGCTGCCGCTGATGACGCCGGGCCTGATCGCGGCGGCGACACTGGCGTTCCTCGCGTCATTCGATGAGGTGGTGATCTCATTGTTTCTGGTCGGCCCGACGCTGACGACCTTGCCGATCGAGGTCTTCCACTACGTTCAATCTCGCGCGGACCCGCAGTTGTCGGCGTTGTCTGTGGCGCTGATCGGGGTCACCATCGTGCTGGTGTTCATCGTCGAGCGCAGCATCGGCGTGGCCAAGGCGCTGGGTCGCTGAGCACCTACTCCGCGGCCGTCGCCACCGTGTCGCCACCTGTGTCACCAAGCTGCACACCGCGGACCGCGTAATCGGCGGCAACCCGGATCGCCTCGATCAGGCTTACCGCGCTGGCCGTGCCGGTACCGGCTATATCGAAGGCGGTGCCGTGATCGACGCTGGTGCGCAGGATCGGCAATCCCAGCGTGACGCTGACCGTTCGCTCGAAATCCATCATCTTCGCCGCGATATGCCCCTGGTCGTGATACAGCGACAGCACCGCGTCGTAGCGGCCGATGCGCGCCATGTGGAACACCAAATCGGCCGGCACCGGGCCAGTGACGCGCAGTCCGCGCGCCTGCGCGGCGGCAATCGCCGGCTTGATGGCATCAATCTCCTCGCGGCCGAACAGCCCGTCCTCGCCGCCATGCGGATTGAGCGCCGCGACTGCGAGATGCGGCGATTCGTAACCAAGCTGGCGCAGTGCGTTCAAGCTTTTTTCGATGCCTTTCTGCACGCGCTCCCGGCTGATCTGCCGGCACGCCTCCACCAGCGACACGTGGCGGGTGAGGAAGAAGATCTTCAATCCACTGATGGTGAACATCGTCATCTCTTCCCGGGCGCCGGTCTGCTCAGCGAACATCTCGGTGTGACCGATGAACGGGATCTTCGCGGCTTTCAGCGATTCCTTGTTGATCGGCCCGGTCACCACCCCGGCCACGCGCCCTGCCATCGCCAGTTCGATTGCGGCGCGGATCGCGGCATAGCCGGAATGCCCTGCCAGCGCCTGCACCTGTCCCACGCGCAGTTCATCGGGATCGGCGGTGTCCTGGTGCAGCACGTCGATCACGCCGGCGCGGTCGGCGATCGCCTCGGGTGCCGCGATGCGGTTCAGCGGCGCCGACAGGCCGCACACCGTCAGCGCCCGCGTCAGCACCCGCGCGTCGCCGATCACGAAGTTACGAGCGACACCCCGCGCGTCTTCCGACAGCAACGCCCGGACCGCAATCTCCGGCCCGATTCCAGCAGGATCGCCCATCGTGACAGCCAACACCGGCCGCGTCTGGTTCATCGGAGCGCCCTTCTGCTTGCACTGCACCACGGCATCCTGCACCGCGTCGGACCAATCTGCCAGTCCCGCATCACTTGCTCAGCGACACCCCGCCATAGGGCTGGGCCCCCAGGAAATGCGGAATGAACCCTTGTACGGTCTTGCGGACCGCCACGTACACCTTCACATCGGCCAGCCGAACCAGCGGCACCTGATCGTACATGATCCGCTGGGCCTGCTGGTAAAGCCTCGTGCGTTCGCCCTGATCGGTGATGACGTTGGCCCGCCGCACCGCCTGGTCATAATCCCGGTTGCAGAAGCGCGGCTCGTTCGCGAGCGAACCGCAGACAAATCCGAGCATGATCTCGCTCGGGTCCGGATAATCCCAGATGTCGCCTGCCAGCCCGCTAGCCGCATCGCCGGCCCGGATGCGCTTGAGGTACTCGCCCCATTCGAAGGTGACGATCCTGGCTCGCACGCCGATCTTGGCCCAATCTGCCTGGATCATTTCGGCCGCGCGGCGCCCGTTCGGCATGTAGGGACGCACGACCGGCATTGCCCAGAGCTCGGTTGCAAAACCGCTCGGATAACCGGCTTCGGCCAGCAGCTTGCGGGCGTTCTCGGGATCGTATTTGTAAGGCTGCAGCGAGGCGTCATGTCCCCACAACGCAGACGGCAACAAGCCTGCTGCCGCGGTGCCACTGGCCGGGAACACCGCCCGAATTAGATCGGGCATGTCGATCGCCATCGCCAGCGCCTGGCGCACCCTGATATCGCCGAATGGCTTGGTGTCGGTGTTGAAGAACAGGTAATTGGTCGCGGCAATGTCTGCATTCAGCAACCTGAGATCGCGGTTGGCGCGCATGGCGGCGTAATCCGACGGGTTCGGATAGCGGGCAATCTGGCATTCGTTGGTGCGCAGCTTGGCGTACCGCACCGATGGGTTGGTGGTGATGGCGAACACCAGATTGGCGACCTTTGCCGCACGGTCCGGCTGGCCGCCCGCTTTTCCCCAGAAATCCTGAAACGCACGGAAGCGGACCAGCGCGTCCTTCTGGTACTGCACGAAACTGAACGGCCCGGTGCCGATCAGCGCGCGGTCCAGATCCTCGGGCTTGCCGGATTTCTGCAGGCTTGCTGCATATTCCGCCGACAGGATCGAGAACGCCTGCATCGACAGCGATGCCAACAGGGGCGCCGAGGGCGATTTCAATCGTAATACCACTGTGTCGTCAGCGGCCTTGTCGATCGACGCCAGCGTGGGGTCGAGCAGATCGATGAACTCGGGGAAGTTGCCGTTGGCGCTTGTGTAGAACGGGTTCGATCGGTCGAACATCCGCTGGAAGCTGAACACCACGTCATCCGCGCTCATGTCCCGCGTCGGCTTGAAACTTGCGTTCGACTGCCATTTTACCCCATGGCGCAGCTTGAATGTGTAGCTCATCCCATCCGGCGAGATGGTCCAGGATTCGGCCAGGCCGGGGATCAGGTCGGAACCGCCGGTCCGCATTTCCACCAACCGGTCGGAAACCTGCTCGGATACATCGAAGCTGGTAGTACTCAACTGGGCATTGAGGAAATCAGGACTGGCTTCGGTACAAACGATCAACGTGTCGGATGGCGCGGCGCGGAGCGGGGTAATGGATATTGCGATCGCGGCAATCAACGCCACAGTGCCGGGCCAGAGCATCACTCCGCCCCCCAGCCGAAAGAACGCTGCACTGCCTTGCGCCATGCGGCAGTCAGCGTCTCCCGGCGCTCGGCCGGCATTTTCGGCGACCACAGCCGGGTGACGCCCCAGTTCTGCACCAATTCGTCCGTGCTCTGCCACAGACCGACCGCCAGCCCGGCGGCGTAAGCGGCCCCCAAAGCGGTGGTTTCGATCGTGCGCGGCCGTGTCACCGGCACGCCCAGCAGGTCCGCCTGGAACTGCATCAGCAACTCATTGTTCACCATGCCGCCATCGACGCGCAGGGTGCGGATCGGAAAACCACAGTCTTGCTGCATCGCCTCAACCACATCGAGCACCTGATACGCGCTCGCCTCCAGCGCCGCGCGAGCGATGTGCCCTGCCGTTGCAAATCGCGTCAGGCCGGCGATAACGCCGCGCGCGTCGCTGCGCCACCACGGCGCATACAGGCCGGAAAAGGCAGGCACGAAATACACGTCGCCGTTGTCCGGAACCGAGGCGGCCAGCGCCTCGATCTCCTCGCTTGACCGGATCAGCCCGAGGTTGTCACGCAGCCACTGCACCAGCGCCCCGGTGATGGCGATCGAACCCTCCAGCGCATAGGAGGCAGGACGGTCACCCAGTTTGTAGGCGACCGTGGTGACCAGCCCCGACTTCGACGGGACCGGCGCCAGGCCGGTGTTCATCAGCAAAAAGCAGCCGGTGCCATAGGTGTTCTTGGCCTCGCCGGGATGAAAGCAGGTCTGCCCGACCAGCGCCGCTTGCTGATCCCCGAGGATGCCGGCCACCGGCACGCCGGCCAGTTCGCCACGCGCTATGCCATACACCTCGGACGACGAAACGATGCGCGGCAGCACGGCGCGGGGGATGTCGAAGGCAGCCAGCAGCGCCGCGTCCCAGTCGAGGCGGGCCAGGTTCATCAACAATGTGCGGCTGGCGTTGGTCACGTCGGTGACGTGCAGTCCGGTGAGGTTCCACATCAGCCAGGAATCGACGGTGCCGAACATCAGGTCTCCGGCTTCGGCACGGCGCCTGACGTCGGGGATCGCGTCCATCAGCCAGCGCAGCTTGAGCGCGCTGAAATAACTGGCGAGCGGCAGGCCGGTAGCGGCGCGGAACCGGTCCTGGCCACCCTGGCCGGCAAATTCGGCAACCAGCGCATCGACCCTGGTGTCCTGCCAGACGATGGCATTGTGCGCCGGCATGCCGGAGTTGCGATCCCATAGCAGCGTGGTCTCGCGCTGGTTGGTGATGCCGATGCCGGCCAGGTCGCCGGTCGTGAGCCCGCCGGCGCGCATTGCCTCGGCGATGACAATCCGGGTGTTATCCCAAATTTCCGTGGGGTCGTGCTCGACCCACCCGGGTTGCGGCAAGATTTGCCGATGCTCGCGCTGCGCCACGGCGACGGTGTCGCCAAAACGGTTGAAGACGATGAAGCGCGTGCTGGTGGTGCCCTGATCGATGGCGCCGACATAGCGGGTCATGGGTGTTCCCCCCGGACCAGCAGTCTATCCTGCCTGCGATGCCGGTTGTCAGGGGGATTTGACAAAGGATCGCGGGCCGCGCGTCGGCCGCGCCACCGGCCGCCGGATCCGGCTGCCGCTCAGGCGTCACCCGGAGGCACGTAGCCGACCCGCTTGCAAACCGTGTCCGTTGCCTGGTTCTTGCCCTGGGCTCGCACCCAGGATGGGAGGTCGAAGCGTCGCGTCTCGTAGCTGGGGTATTCGGTCGGGTTGACCCGGAACTCGGCCCATGTGCTGCTGTCGGTCTCGGCAGGACCCGGCGGATCAGTAAGAGCGGCCCGTTTTGGATGGTGCTGTCGCCACATCCGGCTGATCAGATCAGCAAGCTGATCCACCCGGCCCAACGCCTCCTGCATGGAGGCAGTGGTCTGATAACTGCCGGTAAAGGGGCTCCAGACTTCGAAGGAAAAATCAGGCGGCTCGCCGGTCTTGTCCGCTGGCGTGTTCCCCGGCTGGTCCCCCGACTCGTCCCCTGGCAGGTCCGCGGAGTCGCGCCGCGTGATCCGAAGCGACGGCCGGTTGGGTATCAGCCTGTTCAAAGTGCTGTCTCCTGAAGGTCCATCCGCAATCGTGAGTGAGATCAGTGGTGAAACCACTCGTCCGGGCCGAGAGCCTGCACCGCTTCGTCGAACGACGCGAGCACGCCGTGAGTCCTAGCCCATTCGATATGGGACCTGAACCGCACACGCTTATCGGCATCCGAGCTGGCGTGCCAGCGCGCAAGCATCATGGGCGCCGCGGGTTCCCACCCACCACCGATCCATCGACGTTCGGGAAGTGTCCGCCAAAGCCCGAACCACACCTCCGGCTTGGGACAAATATACGCCTTGTCATCGAGATACGCCAGCAACCCGCGCGCACCGTCATCATCGGCAGGACCGACCTTCATGTGTCGTGGTTCCTTTGTGGGGCGGCCACCGGCCTTGCACGGCGGTGCCGGTTGCCGACGGCAGACGTTTCGAGATCAGGAGAATCCCGCCGGCTGAACGACCGCGTGACACGCGCACATGGGGCGTGCTGCCCACGGTTGCCAGGGGACGGGTCTGCTTTGTGGTGAAAATGGTCAGACATCAGGGACTCAGCGGGAAATAATCGAATTGCCGCCGGCCTCGTCATACCCGCGAAACCAAGCTTCAGGCCCAATCCCACGCTGGGGACGTGCGGTTCAGCTTCGCCACGCACGTGCCCAGCTGTCATCGCCGGCCGACATCAAGCATGGTCGGAAGCGTCGGCTTCGCTGCTGAATCCAAGGATGGTCTGGCGCGCTCCATTGCCGGCGATGAACCCGGACGTCGAAGCCGAGCCCATGCCGCCGAGGTACGATGCTGTGTATTGCCATGCGCCATACATGGCAGCGCGAAGCCCGTGCTACACCACCAGGCAGCCATACGCCGCCTGAACTCACCGGAGAGAAGCCACATGAGCAACGAAGAACTCGGCTTTACGCCGGCGGTCACGCTTGCAGCGATGATCCGCACAAAACAGATTTCCCCGGTCGAAGCGATGCGCGGGCTGCTCGCCCGCATCGAGGCGGCGGAGCCGGCTGTGAACGCTTTCGCCTTTCTCGCCGCCGAGCAGGCGATGGACGCGGCGCGGCAGGCCGAGACCGCGTTGATGCAGGATCAGCGCATCGGCCCCCTGCATGGCGTCCCCGTCACCATCAAGGACCTCGCCAATACCAAGGACATGCCCACGCAGATGGGCAGCCTGATCTTCAAGGGAAACCAGCCCACCGAGGACACCCCGATCGTGCCGCGGCTGAAGGACCACGGCGCCATCATTCTCGGCAAGACCACCAGCTCGGAGTTCGGCTGGACCGGCGTGAGCCATTCGCCGCTGACCGGCATCACGCATAATCCCTGGAAGCACGGCTACAATGCCGGCGCGTCGTCGGCGGGCGCCGGGGCAGCGGCGGCGGCGGGGTTCGGCCCGCTGCACCAGGGCAGCGACGGGGCGGGATCGATCCGCATGCCGGCGCATTTCTGCGGCGTGTTCGGGCTGAAGCCGACTTTCGGACGCGTGCCGTACTACCCCGTCGCGGTCGGCGACTACACCTCCCATATCGGGCCGATGACCCGCACGGTGGCGGATGGCGCGCTGTTCCTGCACGCCATGGCCGGCCCGCATCCGCTGGATCATACGTCGTCCGAGGCAGCGCCGGCGGATTACCTGGGACGGCTGCATGAAGGGGTGCGCGGCAAGCGGATTGCCTACAGCCCCGATCTCGGGCACGCGCGCGTCGATCCCGAGGTGGCGGCGCTGGTGGAGGCCGCCGTGGCGCGCTTCACCGAACTGGGCGCGACGGTGGAGCAGGTGCCGACCCCGTGGGGACCGACGGGCGCGGAGCTGACAGGTCCGTTCTGGGCCGCGCACATGGCGCGGCTGGGACAGCATCTGCCCAAGTGGGAGGCGCAGATGGACCCCGGCCTGGTCGCCTGCATCAAGGATGGCGCGCCGATGACAGTGGGCGAGTACCTCGCGCTGAAAGAACGCAAGATGGCCTATGTCGCGGCGATCCACCGCTGGTTCGAGGATTGGGACTTCCTGCTGACGCCCTCGGTTTCAGTTGCAGCCTTTCCCGGCCGAGCGGCTGATGCCGGCGCATTGGCCGCAGCATCCGTGGAACTGGATCGAGTGGGCGCATTTCTCCTACCCGTTCAACATGTCCTGGAATCCGGCGGCCAGCGTGCCGTGCGGGTTTACGGCAGACGGTCTGCCGGTTGGGTTGCAGATCGTCGGGCGGCGGTCCGATGATCTGGGGGTGTTGCAGGCATCGGCAGCGTTCGAGCAGGTGCAGCCCTGGGCGGACAAGCGGCCGGGGTTGGTGTGACGCATCGTCGGCGCGACGTTGCGCGCGCGGCCTAGTGCGGAAAAGCGAAGCGCTTTCGGACACCACGTCGGCGGAATGCGCTGCCTTTTCCGCTCCTACATTTTGTTGCCTGAGTGCTGTTTGGTGAGCCCGGTGGGGACTCGAACCCACGGCCCCAAGATTAAAAGTCTCGTGCTCTACCAACTGAGCTACGGGCTCCCCAGACGCCTTCAACGCCAACCGGCGCCGCTCGTCAACCGCCCATCACGCCTTCACATCCGCCGCCACCCGCATGTGCTCGATGCGGTCAGGATCCTGGACGGTCCCGCCGCCGCCGCTGCCACGCTTAATCTTGTCCACATACTCCATCCCCTGCACGACCTGCCCCCAAATCGTGTATTGCCCATCCAGGTGCGGCGCCGGAGCGAACATGATGAAGAACTGGCTGTTCGCACTATTCGGGTCACCGGATCGCGCCATCCCGCAGGTGCCCCGCAGGAAATGCCGCCTGGTGGTGAACTCGGCCGGCAGGTTCGGCAGTTTCGACCCGCCGGTGCCCGTCCCGGTCGGATCGCCGCCCTGCGCCATGAAGCCCTCGATCACCCTGTGGAACGGCGTGCCGTCATAGAACCCCTCGCGCGACAGCGTCTTGATCCGCTCCACGTGCTGCGGCGCGATATCCGGGAACATCTCGATCACCACCCGGCCATATTTGATATCCATGTAGATCGTGTTCTCGGGGTCCAGTTTCGGCTGCTGCGCCGAGGCGGTTTCGCTCATGGTTTCTCTCATTGTAAAAGCCGCGATCGCGGTACCCGCGATCAGGGTGCGTCGGCGCATCAGGTTTCTCCGTCAACGAACGTCTCAGCCGCGCAGCCGTTTCAGCGTGCGCTCCAGCGTCAGCGGCGGCACGAACGAGGAAATGTCGCCGCCAAGCGCTGCGACCTCCTTCACCAGCCGGGACGCAATGAACTGGTGGCGTTCGCTCGCCATCAGGAACACCGTCTCGACATCCGGCGCCAGCCGGAAATTCATGCCTGCCATCTGGAACTCATAGTCAAAATCGGACACCGCGCGCAGCCCCCGCACGATCATGCAGGCGCCGGTCTCGCGGGCGAAGTCGATCAGCAGCCCCTGGAACGGCCGTACTTCGATCACGGTGCCGTTGCGGTCGGCGATCGATGCCATCTCGGCCTCCACCAGCTCGACCCGTTCTTCCAGTGAAAACAGCGGCGCCTTGCCGGTGTTGATGGCCACGCCGATCACCAGCCTGTCGAGCAGCCGTGCCGACCGGGCGATCACATCGAGATGCCCGTTCGTCAACGGGTCGAAGGTGCCTGGATAGACCCCGATCCGCTGATGCGGTGGCTCAGCCATCGGTGTCGTCCCAATCGGTGTCGTCCATTGTCTCTCCCGAAGGGGGCTCTCCGTCTGGCGGCTCTCCCGCTGCATCGTCGCCGGGCGCCCGGCCGCCGTCGCCCGAGCCATTGTCGTCGCCGGCGTCAATGACGGGGAACACGCTGGTCACGTGCTCACCGGCGCTCATGCGGAACAGCGTGACGCCCATGGTCTGGCGGCCGGTGATCCGCACCTGATCGGACGGCACGCGGATCAGCCGTCCGGCATCGGTCACCAGCATCACGTCGTCGCCGGACCGCACCGGGAAGGTGGCGACAACGGCGCCGCCGTTCCGTTTTGCTAACGTGATATTGGCGATCCCCTGCCCGCCCCGGCCGGTGACCCGATATTCGTACGCCGAACTGCGCTTGCCGAAACCGCCGTTGGTCACCGTCAGCAGGAACTCCTCCGCGGCTTCCAGCTCGGCGATGCGCTCGTCGCTCAACGTCACTTCGGAGACCACTTCTTCCGGCTCGGTCGCGGCCTCGGTCTCCTCGTCGTCGCCATTGCTGCGACGCCGGGCGGCAGACTGCCGCAGGTAAGCGAGTCGTTCTTCGGTACTCACATCGACATGGCGCAGCACCGACATGCTGACCACCTCATCGCCGTCCGCCAGACGGATGCCACGCACGCCGGAACTGTCGCGGCCGGCAAACACGCGCAGCGTGTCTTCGGTGATCTGGAACCGGATGCAACGCCCCTTCCGGACGGCGAGCAGCAGGTCGTCCCCCTCATGGCAGGTACCGACGCCGATCAGCCGGTCGCCCTCATCCAGCTTCATCGCGATCAGTCCGGCGGCGCGCACGTTGCGGAAGTCCGACAGCCGGTTGCGCCGCACATTGCCCGAGGCGGTGGCGAACACCAGATGCAGGCTGTCCCACAGCGATTCATCCTGCGGCAACGGCAGAACGGTGGTGATGGTGTCGGCACCCAATTCGGGCAGCAGGTTCACCAGCGCGCGGCCCTTGGCGGTGGGGCCGGCTTCGGGCAGGCGCCACACCTTCTCGCGGAACGCCTTGCCGCCGGACGAAAAGAACAGCACCCATTGGTGCGTGTGCGCATTGAAGCTGCGGGTCACGATGTCGTCGCCGCGCGTGCCGGCGCCGGTGCGGCCGCGGCCGCCGCGGTTCTGTGCACGGAACGTCTCCAGCGGCGTGCGCTTGATGAATCCGTCGCGGGTGATGGTGACCACCATCTGGCCGGGCTCGATCAGGCTTTCGTCGTCCTGATCCGCCGCTGCCTCCTCAATGCTGGTCAGCCGCGGTGAGGCGAGTGCCGCGCGGGCGCGCAGCAGTTCCTCGCGCATCACTTCCATCCGCTGCGGGTGTGATCCAAGGATGCCCAGCAGCTCTTGGATTTTTGCCGAAACCTCGGTCATTTCCTGCCGGATCTTGTCGCGCTCAAGCCCGGTCAGGCGCTGCAACCGCAGTTCCAGGATGCCGCGCGCCTGCGCGTCGGTCAGGCGAACCGTGTGCTCGGGGCTGATCACGTTGCCGGGCTCGTCGATCAACGCCAGCAGCACGTCGATATCGGCGGCCGGCCAGTCGCGGCCCATCAGTGCGGCGCGCGCCTCGGCGGGGTCGCGGCTGGCGCGGATGACGAGAATGACCTCGTCGATGTTGGCGACCGCGATCGCCAGCCCGACCAGCAGATGCGCGCGCTCCCGCGCCTTGGCCAGCTCGTGACGGCTGCGCCGCAAAATCACGTCCTCGCGGAACGCGATGAAGCACATCAGCGCGTCCTTCAGTCCCATCAACCGAGGTTGCCCGCCATCCAGCGCCAACATATTCACGCCGAAACCAACCTGCATGTTGGTGAACCGGAAAAGCTGGTTCAACACCACCTCCGGCGTGGCTTCGCGCTTCAGCTCGATCACCATGCGCATGCCGGAGCGGTCGCTCTCGTCGCGCATCTCGCCGATGCCCTCGATCTGCTTGGCGCGCACCAGTTCGCCGATACGCTCCAGCAACGCGGCCTTGTTCACCTGGTAGGGCAGTTCCGAGACGATGATGGCCTGGCGGTCGCGGCGGACCTCCTCGAACTCGGTGCGGGCGCGAACCACCAGGCTGCCGCGACCGGTCTCAAAACCGGAACGGATGCCGGCGCGGCCGATGATGATGCCGCCGGTCGGGAAGTCGGGCCCCGGGATGATGCGCATCAATTCGTCAAGCGTGGTCTCCGGGTTGGCGCTCAGCGCCAGCGCTGCGTCGATCACCTCGGTCGGGTTGTGCGGCGGAATGTTGGTGGCCATGCCGACCGCGATGCCGCTGCCGCCATTCACCAGCAAATTGGGGAAGGTGGCAGGAAGCACCTTCGGTTCCTGTTCGGTTTCGTCATAATTAGGCTGGAAATCAACCGTGCTTTTGTCGATATCCTCCAGCAGCAGCATCGCGGCCCGCGCCAGCCGCACTTCCGTGTACCGCTCCGCCGCCGGCAAATCGCCATCAACCGAGCCGAAATTGCCCTGCCCATCGATCAGCGGCACGCGCATGGAAAACGACTGCGCCATGCGCACCAGGGCGTCGTAGATCGCCAGATTGCCGTGCGGGTGGTACTTGCCCATCACGTCGCCGACCACGCGGGCCGATTTGCGGTATGGCTTGTCCGGCGTGTAGCCGGCCTCCTGCATGGCGAACAGGATGCGCCGATGCACCGGCTTCAGCCCGTCGCGGGCATCCGGCAGGGCACGCGCAACAATGACCGACATGGCATAATCGAGGTAGGAGCGGCGCATCTCCTCCTCGATCGTCACCGGCTGAAGGTCCTCCGGCGGGCCGGGGGGGGTCTGCCCTGGGATGTCGCTCAAGCGCGGCTCGGTTCAGAGCCGACAAGCGATGGGCACGCCCCTATCTCGCTGCACTGCATCATGACGCTTAGATAGGCGGATTCGATCCCCGTGGCGAGGGGGCGGCCCGCTAACGCGGCGGAAAAGCCTGGGTGACGCTGGTCTCCGACAGGACCTGGCCCCCGGTGGCCAGTGCCTGGACGGTCCAGCGATAGGCATGCCGGGTGCCGGGGGGCGGACATGGACCATTGTAGCGGAAGGCACCGGCCCTGATCGCCGGCGAGCCCTGGTAGCGGACAATGCCGCCGCCGTGGTGATAATTGGGGGCCTGCAGGTCCTGCAGCTCAAAACGAAGCACGCTTGTTCCAGCCGGAACCCCGGTAATGACAAATTCTGGCGGGGCGTGGCTGCATGCAGCCACGCCCCGCCAGGTGAACCGCACCTCCATTTGCGCCTGCGCGGCAGCCGGGACCGATGCGCCTATGCTGCCGGCCATCAGCAGGACCGCTAGCGCCGCTAACCGGGCATTGCATCCTGCCTGCCCCATGGCCGCTTCGCGAAGGATCAGGCCGTTGGCGCGGCCGGCGTTACGTGCCCTGCATGTGAGTGCGCCAGATTGTTCCCCTCACCCATCATGTAGGCACGAAGCTGCAAACGCGCGCGATGCACACGGCTCTTCAATGTGCCGATCGCGCATCCGGTCTTTTCCGCTGCTGTTTCATACGGAATTTCCTGCAACGCGATCATGTAGAGCGCCTCGCGCTGGTCGGGCGGCAGGCGCGTCAACGCCCAGGACAGTTCGCGCAACGCCGTACGGTCCTCGTGCGAGGCCGCGACCGGCTGCTCCGGCATGGTATCCATGTCGGTGAATTCACGCTTGTTTCGCACGCCGCTGATGAAATGGTTGATCATTATCCGGTGTACCCAGGCGGAGAAATTGGTGCCGGGCATGAAGCAGTCCTGCGCCAGCAGTGCCTTCGTCGCCACGTCCTGGGTCAGGTCATCAGCCGCTGCGCGGTTGCGGGTCAGTGCGAGCGCCCAAATGCGCATCTTGGGAAGAAAAGCGATCAACTGTTCGTTGAACTCGTGGGGCACGTGGCTCTCCTTGCCAGAACGGGTCGACTGGGGAGGACCTGTGTTGCAAATGCATCGCGCGCAAGGACGAATGACATGAGCTTGAAGCGAGTTATTGACCCGGTCGTTCACGTCTGTCCGGGGTTAAGAATTTATCGATTCCGTGAGCAAGATTTCCCTCTGGAAACGCCGAAGGCCCGGCGCAGACGCCGGGCCTTCCTCGTGGAAGCGCCGCCCGGATCAGGGAGTCGCGGTCTTCGGTCCGTTCAACGTCGCCGTCGCGCCGGTCGTATCCTGGCCGTTCAACGTCTTCATCTGCGGACCCTGCCCGGCATAGTGATTGCTGGACGTGGCAGAGCCGGTCGGCGTGGAAGGCGATACGCCATAGCTCGGGGGCACCGCGTTGGGGCTGCCTACGGCGGCGGACGTGGATTTGCTCGGCGGGACCGCGCCACCATTGCCACCACCGCTGCCACCGCCGTTGCCGGCGGCAAGCGCCGCACCGGATGACAACGCAAGAACCGCGGCCGTGGCAAACAACAGGTTTCTCATATATGACTTCTCCTTGAGGCTGTCGGTGCGTAATGCCGCGGGCAAGATGGCCTCGGCAGGCACCGACCTCTGAGCGGAGCAACGTCCTTCGCCGTCAGCGAGTTCGCTGGCGCGGCGCGACCGCCCATGGAAAATTAGTCACGATTTCGAGAGGATCATCCGCATGCGGCTTATCCTGCTTCCAGCAAGGCTTGCGCACACGCATCCAGAATTGCATCGCTGTCGATATCATACGCGCGGTATAGATCGGGGATGTCGCCGCTTTGACCAAAACGATCCGGGCCAAGTGAAACCACACGCTGCCCCCGCACCGCGCCGAGCCAGGCGTGCGTCGCCGGATGCCCGTCCAACACAGTGACCAAACCCGGCACCGCGCGCCAGCAGCGCCAGCAGATGTTCGACATGCGACACGGCCGGCCGACCCGTGCGCCGCGTCCGCTGTGCTGTCAGCCAATCCGGCATGCAGCCGGTCCGGGCTGGTGATCGCCAGCAGCCCAGCTTCGGGTTCCTCGGCGCGCAGCTCCGCGAAGGCGGTTTCGGCCTCGGGCGCCAGCGGACCCTGATAGCCGATCGCGATGCGCGCACCATCGCCCGGCGGCACCACCCAGTGCGCGCCGGCGATCACCGCCGGCGCATCCAGCTTCCGTTCCGGCTGCGTCAACTGCCGCGTTGACAGCCGCAACCACACGGCGCTGCCATCCGGGCGCTGCATGTGATCGAACGCGTGGCGCAGCAGAATCGCCAGCTCATCGACATGCGCCGGCTCGAAACTCGCCAGCCGGTCGGCCGCCATGCCGATCAGCGGCGTGTTCACCGACTGGTGCTGGCCACCTTCCGGCGCCAGGGTCAGCCCCGAGGGCGTGGAGATCAGCAAGAATCGCGCATCCTGGTAACAGGCGTAGATCAGCGCATCGAGCCCGCGATTGACGAACGGATCATACACCGTGCCGATTGGCAGCAGTCGCGCGCCGGTCAGCGCCTGGGTCAACCCTGCCGCGCCGAGCAGCAGAAACAGATTCTGCTCGGCGATGCCGAGTTCGACGTGCTGGCCCTTCGGACTCATGCCCCAGCGCTGCGCCGAGGCCAGCTTGGCGTCGCGAAACACGTCGTTGCGCGTGTGACGATCGAACACGCCGCGGCGGTTCACCCAGGGGCCGAGATTGGTCGAAACCGTCACGTCCGGGCTGGTCGTCAGGATATGGTCCGCAAGCTCACGAAATTCGCCCTGGCCGCGGCCGATCTCGGCCAGGATGTCGCCGAACCCCGATTGCGTGGACAGCTTCCGTCCGGCAAGTTTCGGTATCGGCAGCGCCAGGGGCACCGCGACCAGGGGTGCCGCCAGCGTGCGGCCGTCCGGCGTCAGCGGCTTCGCGAACGGGCAGGAATCCAGGAATGCCGCCAGCTCCGCCTCCGGCAAATCGAGCCCCTCGAACCGGTCCCACTCATGGCCTGGGCGGATGCGCATCGCCGCCCGGAACACCTCCATCTGCTCCTTCGTCATCATGCCGGCATGGTTGTCCTTATGGCCGGCAAACGGCAGGCCCATGCCTTTAATGGTGTATGCAATGAAACAGGTCGGCTGATCGCCGGCCGCGTCTGCCGCGCGCAGCGCCGCAATCACGGATTCCGTGTCGTGACCGCCGAGGTTGGTCATCAGGCCGGCCAACTCGTCGTCCGATAGCGGATCGACGATGGCGCGCACCGCGCGCGAACGCCCAAGATCGGCCAGCACCGCCTGCCGCCACGCCGCGCCGCCCTGGAAGGTCAGCGCCGAATACAGGCTGTTCGGACAATCATCGATCCAAAGCCGCAGCGCCTCGCCGTCGCGGGCGAACGCCGCTTCCAGCTTGCGGCCGTATTTCAGCGTGACAACGTCCCAGCCCATGTCGCGGAACAGGCCCTCGATACGGCCGAACAGCCGGTCGGGCACCACTGAATCCAGGCTCTGGCGGTTGTAGTCGATGATCCACCAGACATCGCGAACATCATGCTTCCAGCCTTCCAGCAGGGCTTCGTAGATGTTCCCCTCGTCCAGCTCAGCATCGCCGGCGATGGCGATATGACGCCCGGCCGGCAGATCGGATCGCGCCAGCCCGTGCAGCCGCACATAATCCTGCATCAGCGCGGAGAACGTGGTCATCGCCACGCCCAGCCCGACCGAGCCGGTAGAAAAATCCACCTCCGGCCCGTCCTTCACGCGCGACGGATAGGACTGCACGCCGCCCATACGCCCGCAGCTTCTCCATGTTGGCGACGCTCTGCCGGCCGAACAGGTAGTTGATGGCGTGGAACACCGGACCGGCGTGCGGCTTCACCGCGATGCGGTCCTGCGGCCGGGCGATCTCGAAATAGAGTGCCGCCATGATCGAAATCACCGAAGCGCACGACGCCTGGTGGCCACCCACTTTCAACCCATCGCGATTGGGACGGATATGGTTGGCGTTGTGGATCATCCACGCCGATAGCCAAAGCAGCTTGCGTTCGAGCTGATGCAGCGTATCGAGCCGCGATGACGCCGCGGACGGTTTCGGTCGGATGTCGATGTTCATGGGCGGCGCTCCGCGGCTGGGCAGCCCGGCCACCGACCATTGCCGGCCGCCGGTCAGCCGCCGCACCGCCGGCGACGCGTTGCGCTTGCCTTCGCCGGCGTAGTCCTCGTGCCAGTCTTCGATTTTCGCCAGATCATACAGGTAGTTGACCATCAACGTGGCGCCCTCCTTGACGCCCTTTTCGGAGGTATCGGCGCACATGTTGATGCGTTCCAGCCGAGCGCCGTTCGACAAGTGGAAATGCGCCACCGGGTCGCGCGCGCGCCTGCCGTTCGATTCGGTCAGCAGGTAGCGCGCGCAGAGCCGCACCAGCGGGGCCTCGGCGACGCGCACCAGAGCAGCGTCGCGGAACCAGGCGCGGCGGCCCAGCAATTCGGCCAGCGGCGCCGATCCTTCGCCGGGAAGCACCGCGCGCAGGGCGGTGGTTTCTTCCTCGGTCAGCAGGCCGGGCTCGTTGACTGCCAGCTTGGGGTCCAGCCACCGGCGGAAGCCGGGTACCGGTGATAGCGTGGCGAAGGTGCGAAGGTTGCGGAATTCCCCCGACAGCTCCTCGGCGACGCGCTTGATCAGGAAATTGCCGAAGCTGATGCCGGACAACCCGCGCTGGCAGTTGCTGATGGAATAAAAGATCGCGGTGTCCGCCTCGCGCGGGTCCAGCACCGGTTCCTTTTCATCGAGCAGGCGCTGCACGCTGCCGCGCCAAGCCCTTCACCAGCGCCACTTCGACGAAAATCAGCGGCTCCGTCGGCATGCGCGGGTGAAAGAACGCATAGCACCGACGATCGGAATCGAGGCGGTTCTTCAGGTCGCGCCAGGAACGGATCTCATGCACCGCTTCATAACCCACCAGCTTTTCCAGCAGCACGGCGGGGCTGGACCAGTCGATCCGCTGCAATTCCAGGAAGCCGATATCGAACCACGCCGCCAGCAGCCCGCGCAGATCTGATTCCAGCGCCGCCAGAAGTTTGTCCTCGCGACGGGTCTCGAGCAGGAACGCCCGCAGATCGACCAGGAATTTTCGCCCGTCGGGGATCGTGGTGAACTGCGTCAGCAGCTTGAGCCGCGGCGGCTCCAGCGCACGCCGCAGATCGGCCTGGGCGACCGCCCTCGCCGCCGGGTCCTCGGCCGCTCTGCACCGTCGCATACGCCGCCGCCACGGCATCCGGATCCGAATCGAACGCGGCGAGGTGGCGCAGCATGTCCTTCCGGCCCGTCGGCATCCAGCGCCAGCCAGGTCTGCGCCAGCTTGGCCGCCCGGTTGCGCGCGCTGACCTCGCCTCCGCGGCCGCGCAGCCAGGCACGGATCTGCGCCTCGATGCTGTCGTCCTCCTCCGCCACGCCGGCCGCCATGTCGCGCCAGGCGGCGGTCAGGCGCCGAATGGCTCGGTCGAACAGTCCGGGGGAGGCGACGTCGCTCATGCGGAATTCCTCGGGGCGGGACACTATAGGCCGGCTGGCCCGACGCATGCTCGTGGCATGCGTGCGATGCGGCATCGCGCCGTGGTCAGGGCTGCAGTGCGGTCAGCAGGTCCTCGGCGATCATGCCCGGTCCGGCCCGTTCGGCGGCGCGGCCGTGCAGCCAGGCTGCCGCGGCGGCAGCATCCCAGGGGGCCATTCCCTGTGCCAGCAGTCCGGCGATGATCCCCGACAGCACGTCGCCGGCGCCGGCGGTGGCGAGCCAGGGCGGCGCGTTGGCATTGATGGCGGCGCGCCCGTCCGGGGCGGCGATGATGGTGTCGCTGCCCTTCAGCAGCACGACAGCGCCGGTGCGCGCGGCGGCGGCACGTGCGGCGGCGAGACGTTCGGCCGGGGCGCCGAACACGCGGGCAAATTCGCCGGCGTGCGGCGTCAGCACGGCGGCGCCGGTCAACGCGTCGGGCTGGTTGGCGAAAGCAGTAAAGGTATCGGCGTCGGCGACCACACGGCGATTTGCGGCCAGCAGCATGGGCAGCGCGGCCCGCGCGCCGTCGGCGCCGAGGCCAGGGCCGCAGACCCAGACAACGCGCCGGTCATCGGCCAGCAACTCGGCGATCGTTGCTTCAGTTACGATAACGCCCGGCGATCCGGTGCGGTACAAATCCGCATCGCCATCGGGTGCCGCGATGGTGACCATGCCGGCACCGGCTCGTCGTGCCGCGTCCGCCGCAAGCCGCGCCGCTCCGGTCATTGCAGGACCGCCCAGCACGGTGACATGACCACGGCTGTATTTGTGTCCCGCTGCATCCAGCCTGGGAAGCTGCCAGAGCTCCGGCAGGTTGGCGAAGGTGTTCGGGCGAACCAACGCAAGCACGGCCTCCGGCAGGCCAATATCGGCCAGCACGATCTCACCGCAACGATCTCGCCCGGGCAGCAGCAGGTGACCCGGCTTGAGGCGAAAGAAACTTACCGTCAGTTCGACTTCCGGCGCGAAGCCACGCACGGCGCCGGTCGCACCGTCGATGCCGCTCGGCACATCGATCGCGACGATGCGCCGCGCGACCCGCAAGGTGTCGGCCGCCAGCCCGTCCACGTCGCGCGCCAGCCCGGCGCCGAACACCGCGTCGATGACCAGTTCGGCCCGCCCGGCCGCCTCGCGGCGTAAAGGCCGTGGTCGGTCCGCGCCAGCGCGCGGCTGCTTCCGCGGCGTCGGTTCCATGACGCGGCGGCGCGAGCGCGGCGACTGTAATGGGCCACCCTTGCTGCGCCAGCAGGCGCGCCGCGACATACCCGTCGCCGCCGTTGTTGCCGGGGCCGCACAGCACAAGGGTGCGGATTGGCGGGAACCGCGCCCGGATCGCCCGCGCCACCGCGCGCCCGGCATTCTGCATCAGTGCCGCGCCAGGCATGCCGAGCCCCGGCGCGAGCGCATCGGCCCGGCCCATCTCCGCCGGGCTCAGCAGCTCCGGCCGGCCGGTGAGCTGGCGACAGCCAGGCGGTGTGAAAAATGCGGTGCACCACGGTTCCGCACTGTATCGGGAGACAGCGCCGATGGAAGCTGCCCCGTCCACCTATCTGCGGGTGAGGGTCCCACGCGGGTGAGGGCACACCGCGTGGGACCCTCACCCGGCTTGCTTTGCGCGCCAACCCCCGACCGGATCGGGGGCCGGCGTGTGTATCAGGCTGCTCTGCGCCGGCGGGTCAGGCCAAGGCCGGCCAGCGCTCCCCCCAAAAGCAGCACTGAACCGGGCTCCGGGACCGCGCTCGGCGACGGAAGCGTGCCACCGATCGAGAAACTGCCGGCGCCGCCGTCGATGGCGGCGTTGATGGCCGCCACGCCATTCGCATTCAACTGAAAGCTCTCGGGTAGGGAACTGGTCCCGACAAGCGGCACCTTGAAGCTGCCGTAACTCACACCGGTCCCAAGGTCATCGTAAATCCCCGAATTTGTGCCTGACGTGTCGTCCAGCACTGCCGCCGGGGTGGACACGTCATACAGCGAGTACATGAAGCTGGTCATGCCCGAATCGGAGTGGTCAGATGCGCGGGTTACGCTGAGCGTTGCGCCGGTTACTGTCTGAACACCCACGCCGGAGATGTTGAAGGTGAAGAAGTTCCGCAGGGACTCGGGGCTGGAATCGCCGTCAGGATTGCCGACGAAGTAGTCGGTGTTCCCCGACGTGTTGGAAAACGTCGCGCTCCACCAGCCCTGATGCCCGTCGGTGCTCAACACCGCGCTGCCGCCACCCGCAAAACCGAGCGTCAGCGTCTCCTGGTTATCGTTGGAGCTGAACCCGAACAGATACTCCATGGCATGTGCGTGGCCACACACGACGAGGCTCAGCCCGAGTGCCGCTGCCGCCAATGCGACCCGCAGCGTCGTTACAGTTTGCTTGGTCATCGTTGGTCCTTGCTATTACTATTGCCGGGCGCGCCCGGATGGAAACGACAGCGAGACATTAGGACGGCGTTAACCAAGCTGGCAAACATTTTTAGACGATTGCGTGAAAATAATACCAATGTATGCGCTGGCCCTTCCTCGCGGCGAACCTGCCGCGCAAACCTTGGCTTTATCCCAGCGTTTGTCGCTCATTCCAGCCAGCCGGGGGCGACATGGACGATGAGGACCGCGTGCCGCAGGCGCTCGACGAAGCGGAACAGGCGCAGGCCGACGATGTGGCGCCGCTGCGTCCCCACGTCATCCATGAGGTCGTCCGCGAGGAGGGCGAGGCGGAGATCCGCCGCAGCGTCGATGCCCTCGCCTGGTCCGGCCTGGCCGCCGGGCTGTCGATGGGCTTTTCCTTCCTGGCCATGTCGCTGCTACGGGCCGCGTTGCCCGACGCGCCCTGGCGGCCGTTGCTCGATAGTTTCGGCTATAGCCTGGGATTCGTGATCGTCATCCTCGGCCGTCAGCAACTGTTTACCGAAAGCACGCTCACTGCGGTACTGCCGACGCTGACCAGCCGGACACTGCGCGCGCTGCTGGCGACGCTGCGGCTGTGGGGTATCGTACTGGCGAGCAACCTGATCGGTACCTTCATCTTCGCCGCGCTGATCACGCCATCCGGCATTTTCAGCCCGGAGGTGCGAGCCAGCCTGCTCGCGGTGGCGCGCGAGTCGATCAGCGGAAGCTTTGGACCGACCTTGCTGAAGGCGGTATTCGCCGGCTGGCTGATCGCGCTGATGGTGTGGCTGCTGCCGAACGCGCGTTCGGCACGGCTGTTCGTGATTATCCTTTTGACTTACATCGTCGGCATCGGGCGGTTTTCGCACATCGTCGCCGGCTCCACCGATGCGATCTTCGCGGTGTTCACCAGGCAGGCATCGTTTGTCGATTACCTGGTTCGGTTCCTGATCCCGACGCTGATCGGCAATACCATTGGCGGGGTTTCGCTGGTCGCCCTGCTGAACCACGCGCCGGTGGCGCAGGAGCTGCGGGACGCCGGGGAGGGCTGACGATCCGGCGGTCAGAACTCGGTCGTTTGCACCATCTGGTCATGCTGCCGGAGCTCCAGCAGGTCCTGCTTGCAGGAAAGATGCGCCGGCGTTCCCAATACGAGACCGAATTTTCTGCACAAATCGGCATCCTCCTGATCGACTTGCGCGGCGACCGCACGCTGCTGCTCAGCGAGCGGGTTCGGCAGCACGATCCGTCCCGTCCAAGCGCCGAGCATAAGGACGGCCAGGCCGGTGACGACCGGCGGAAGGGCCCACAGGCGATCGCCGGTCGCGAACCGTGACAGCCCAAGGCGGTAACGTCGCATGGCGTACCTGCTTGATGAGGTTTGCTGATGCGCGCATTTGCGCCTCTGCCGCGGATGCGGCTGTGAAGTAGGTCACAGCCGCCAGCGACTCCGTCATGCCCACGAAGGTGGGCATCCACGAGCTGTTCTGGTATTGCGAGCGAGGTCGTGGATTCCCGCTACCCGCATTCGCGGGCACAAGCTTCGCGGGAAGACGATAAGGAGTCTATCCACGTTTTACGTTAATGCCAGCAGCAAAGTCGTGGAAGGCCGGCCAAAAGCCAAGCTACGGCCATGACAGCGTTGGGCGACGCTGCGTCCCTTTGATGAGTTCAACATCAACGGCGGCTGGTATAACAGCGAGATATCATTACTGATGTGAGTGCATTCGCAGGCCTACTGGCACGCCAGACACTCCTCATAATCCGTCACCGCCGCTGGCCCGCGCCACCAGCGGCACCCGCCCAGCCCCATCATTCGCAACCGGCACCCCGGTAAACTCCACCGGCCGCACCGCTTTCTCGCTCACGTTATCCGCCCGCTGGATCGACAACGACCGGCAATAGTACAGCGACTTCACTCCTCGCTTCCAGGCCATGAAATGGATCTGATGCAGATCCCGCTTGTGAACATTCGCCGGCAGGAACAGGTTCACCGACTGGCTCTGGCAAATGAACGGCGCGCGGTCCGCCGCATGTTCCACCACCCAGCGCTGATCCAGCTCGAACGCGGTCTTGAACACCGCCTTCTCCTGCTCGGTCAGGAAATCCAGATGCTGCACGCTGCCGGCCCGCAGCGTGATGGACGACCACACGTCGTCATTGTCCTGCTCCTTCTCCGCCAGCAACAGTTGCAAATGCCGGTTGCGCACCGTGAAGCTGCCCGACAGCGTCTTGTGCAGAAACACGTTGGCGGCGATCGGCTCGATCCCCGGGCTGGCGCCCCCGGCGATGATCGAAATCGACGCCGTCGGCGCGATCGACAACTTGTTGGAGAATCGCTCCATGATGCCCCACTCGGCCGCATCCGGGCACGCCCCACGCTCCTCGGCCAGCACCACCGACGCCTGATCGGCCTGCGCGCGGATGTGGCGGAACATCCGCTTGTTCCACACCTTGGCGATCACGCTTTCAAACGGAACGTTCTGCGACTGCAGGAACGAATGGAACCCCATCACCCCCAGCCCCACCGATCGCTCGCGCATCGCCGAATACCGGGCCCGCTCCATCCCCGGCGGGGCCCGATCGATGAAATCCTGCAGCACGTTGTCCAGGAACCGCATCACGTCCTCGATGAACGTCGGATGATCCTGCCACTCGAACCAGCTCTCCAAATTCAGCGACGCCAGGCAGCAGACCGCCGTCCGCTCCATCCCGTGATGGTCGCGTCCCGTCGGCAAGGTGATCTCGCTGCAAAGGTTGGAGGTCCGCACTTCCAGCCCGGCCAGCTTGTGGTGCTCGGGCCGGGCCCGGTTCACGTGGTCTGAGAAGATCAGATACGGCTCCCCGGTCTCGATGCGCGACGTGAGCAGCCGGATCCACAGCGACCGCGCGGACACCGAACGGACGACCGCTCCATCCTTGGGCGAGGTCAGCGCCCACGGCTCATCCGCCTCGACCGCGCGCATGAAGGCGTCCGACACCAGGATCCCGTGATGCAGGTTCAGCGCCTTGCGATTCGGATCGCCGCCGGTTGGCCGCCGGATCTCGATGAACTCCTCGATCTCCGGATGGGTGATCGGCAGATAGACCGCCGCCGAGCCGCGCCGCAGCGACCCCTGGGAGATCGCAAGTGTCAGACTGTCCATCACCCGGATGAACGGGATCACGCCGGAGGTCTTGCCGACCGCGCCCACCCGTTCCCCGATCGAGCGCAGATTGCCCCAATAGCTGCCGATGCCGCCGCCCTTCGATGCCAGCCAGACATTCTCGTTCCATAGATCGACGATGCCTTCCAGGCTGTCGGACGCCTCGTTCAGGAAGCAGGAGATCGGCAGCCCGCGCTGGGTGCCGCCGTTCGACAGCACCGGGGTCGCCGGCATCAGCCACATCCGGCTGATGTAGTCGTACAGCCGCTGCGCGTGCGCCTGGTCGTCGCCGTAAAACGACGCGACGCGGGCGAACAGGTCCTGGTAGTCCTCCCCCGGCATCAGATAACGGTCGTTCAGCGTCGCCCGGCCGAAATCGGTCAGCAGCAAGTCGCGGGCACGATCGACATGGACCTGGTGACGGCCACGCATCTGCACTGCATCGAGCACGTCGGATTCTCCTGAATTCATCCTGCGCTCTCCATTTCGGTGCCGGTCAGCCTCGGCGTCAAACTATATATAGGCACTCCCTGCTCAGAGCCACCCAAGATACGGGATAGCTGTGGCGAGCCGGCCACGGGTCGGCGCCGACCCACAGCGCCTGTTCCTCACCCGTTCTGCCAGATGCCCCGTCGCCGGCCGGGGTCGCAACCGTGCCGGCGCCCCCCACTTCCTTGTGACCGGCTGTCGTCAGCCCGCCACGATTCGGGCACCAGCCGGCCACGAACGAAACCCTGTATTGCTCCGCTTAGGCACCAAAGGAGAACCTCATGCGCATCGCCTGGTTTGTACCGTTCGTGTTGCTCGGCCTGGCCGCCTGCAGCATCACCAACCCGCCCCCCGCCGCCCCGGCGGCCGCCACCGTCATCCAACCGGCTCCGGCAGTCGTTGCGCCCACCCCCGGCACAACCGTGATCACGCGTCCGTAAGGCCCCGAATAAGCCAGGGGACCCGTTCCCCTGGCTCCCCTTTCTGCGAAGTCAGTCGGCTTCGGCCGGCTGACCGGCCGCCCGCGGCTCCGGCCTTCGCCGTCCGGTCAGGTCGTCGCCCGCCGTCCTCGGCATCAGCAGCGCAACCGGCGCCGCGATCAGCGTGAACAGCGACACCGTCAGGAAAGCCATGCTGAAATCCAGCGGCTGCGCCGGACGATGGCCGGTGAATGCCATCGAGGTCAGCAGCGCTACCGCACCCGCCGAAATGCCGATCGTGGCAGCAAGCTGCTGGGCGGCGGTGTACAGGCTGGTCGCTGCGCTCATGCGGCGCCTCGGCACGTCGCCGTAGGCCAACGTGTTGTACGCGGTGAACTGCAAGGAGCGGAAAAACCCGCCGATCAGCAGGGCCGCATAGATCCCCCCCACCGGCCAGGCCGGACGGAACGCCGCGCACAGTGCGATCATCACAGCCGACAGCAGCCCGTTCCACACCAGCGTGTCACGGAACCCGAACAGCCGCAGCGCCCATTGCGCGACCGGCTTCATCACCAGCGCCCCCGCCGAGCTAGCAAACGTGGTCAGCCCGCTCTGCACCGCCGAGTAGCCGAAGCCGACTTGCAGCATCAGCGGCAGAAGGAACGGGATGGCGCCGATGCCGATCCGGAAGAACATCATCGCCGAGATCGCCACCCCGAAACACGGCAGTCGCATCAGCGTGAGATCGAGCAGCGGCGAGGGATGCCGCCGCGCGTGCAAAAAATATCCGAATCCGGCAACTCCCCCCGCCGCCACCAGGGAAACCGTCACCGCCGACGGCACCACGCCACGCCCGGCAGTCTCGAGCCCCGCCATCAGCCCCGAGAGCGCCCCACCCGACAACAGCAGGCCGATCACGTCGAACTTGCCCGCCGGCGGCTCGCGCACCTCCTCGACGAACAGGCTGACCAGGATCACGCCGATCACGCCGATCGGCACGTTGATGTCGAAGATCCAGCGCCAGGAGAAATACGTGACGATGAACCCGCCGACCGGCGGCCCCAGCACCGGACCCACCAGCGCCGGGGTGGTCAGCCAGGCCATGGCCGCGATCAGCTCCCGCCGCGGGGTGGTCCGCAGCAGCACCAGCCGTCCGACCGGCACCATCATCGCCCCGCCGAGGCCCTGCAGAACGCGCGCCAGCACCAGGAACCACAGCGTGTCGGCCTGACCGCACAGCACCGAGCCCAGGGTGAACACGCCGATCGCCGCGCGAAACACGCTGCGGGTGCCGAATCGGTCGGCGATCCAGCCGCTGGCCGGGATGAACACCGCCACGCTGAGCAGATAGGCGGTCAGCGCCACGTTCATGTGCACGGGATCGGAGCCGAACGCTTTCGCCATGGTCGGCAGCGCGGTGGCGATCACCGTGGAATCGAGGTTCTGCATGAACAGCGCGCAGGCCACGATCATTGCGGTGGTGCGCGTGCGGCGGCTGGTCCGTATTCGGCCGGGCGGGGGGTCTCCTGACTCGCTCATGGCCCACAGGATGCGCCCACGCTGCCGGCAAGAGAAGCGCCGCCGCGCCGGCCTCATGGCTCGCGTAGGGCGGAAAAGCGCAGCGCATTCCGCCATCCGGTTCGGCGGAATGCGCTGCGCTTTTCCGCCCTACCAGCCGTTCACCCGGTTCCAGGTGGCGATCACCGTCTGATCGCCATCGACCACATGATACCGGTCATGCGCGGCGGCAGTCATGCAGGTGTGGTTGGGGGCGATGCGCAGCCGGCCGCCGATCGGCAGCTCGATCGGATGCGCCGGGTCGCAGTCGATCACCCCGTGTTCCTGGTAGGCGCGCCGCACGATCGTGTAGCCGTAGCTGCGGCGGCCGAGCCGGTCCAGCACCAGGCCGAACCCGTAATCCCGCGGCGCCGCTTCCGTGCTGCGATCTTTCGACAGCGCCAAGCCACCGGCATCCACCAGCACCCGCCCGGGCCGGCGGCCGATCACGCTGGTCAGCACCGTCACGGCGATTTCGTCCAGCCCGTGCGTGCCGATCTCCGCCTGGAACAGATCGCCGAACATATAGACGCCGGCACGCAGTTCGGTAACACCGGCCACCGATCCCGCATGCAGCGCGGTGGGCGAGCTGCCCATTGACACGATCGCCACCGCATGGCCGGCGCCACGCAACCGCTCGGCTGCGCGCACCACCCCGGCACGCTCGGCCTCGGCGATGCGCGCCATGTCCTCCGCCGTGCGGCCGGAATAGCTGTGACCGGCATGCGTCATCACGCCCGCCAGGCACGTGCCAAGCCGACCCGCCATCTCGATCAGCCGGTCATCGTCCGGGGCCAGGCCGCCGCGCGCCTCCCCGGTGTCGATCTCGATCAGCGCGCGCGGCGGGCGCGGATGCGCAGCGATGGCCGCGGCAACATCGAGATCATCGGTGAGCACGGCGATGTCGGCCCCGTCGGCGTTCAGCCGCGCCACCTGATCCAGCTTTTGCGGCGTGATGCCGACCGCATACAGGATGTCGGTGATGCCGTGCGCGGCGAAATACTCAGCCTCCGCCAGGGTGGATACGGTGATGCCGCCGGCTTGGCCGGCCAGCGCAAGCCGGGCCACCTCGATCGATTTGGCGGTCTTCATGTGCGGACGCAGCGGCACGCCGTGGCGGGCCAGCGCCGTCGCCATCGCGTCGATGTTGCGCTGCAGGATGCTGCGATCGAGCACCAGGCAGGGCGTCGGCAGGTCGTCGAGGGTCATGCGAGTTCCGGGTCCCACTCGGCGTGGTCATCGATCGGCAGCACCGGCCGCGGCATGTGCTTCCAGGCAAAACGAGACAGCACCGGGCTGGTCAGACCGGGCGCATCGACCTCGATCACCTGGTCGTGGCGGAAAAACTCGTCGAAGCCGCCGCGGAAATGCCCGCGCGACTTCACCACCACCACGCGCGCGGCGCCGATATCCAGCCCGAACGCTTCCAGGAAGACCGGGTCGGCACACTGGATGCGGTTGGAAACGACCACCACGGTGATGCCGTTCAGCGCCAGCGCGGCCGAGGCGCCAAGATCGATCGTGTTATTGGCGAAGATGCCGCGTCGGCCGCGCACCGGGGTGTCGCGCAGTGTCCGCACCACGGCCGGCGCGGTGAACGGATGGGAAAATTCGTCGCCCCCACCGCGGTTGAACCGGGCATCAAACCGCGCGTCGGTACCGCGCGCATGCGCCTCGGCCACCAGCTCAGGGTCGTGCATGACGCCGACAATGGCATCCATCACGCCGGCAGCGTGGAACGCCTGCAGAATCCACATCGTGTTGCCACGCCCGCCGCCGCCGGGGTTGTCGGCTACATCGGCAAAGATCATCGGTGGTTTGCCGGGGTCCTCGGTGCCTTTGGCCAGCGCCACGGCGTCCTCAAGCGTGGTCAGTTTCGCGCGGAACCGGTCCCGGCGTGCCCAGCCGGCCCTGGCGATCTCACGCGCCAGTGCGCGCGCCGCGTCCGCATCAGTCGCGGTAACCACCACAGTCAGCCCGTTGAACGGCGTGTCGGCATAGGCGAAGCCTCCCATGACGGAGACGTTCAGCACACGCCCGGCATAGGGCGGCTCGTGCATCCGCGATTGGCCGAGATCGATCAGCTCGCCGTACGGGCGTTCCGTGGCGTCCCGACCGGTCAGCATGGAGACGGTCGGCGGCACGATCGGCAGCCGCACACGCGCGCGATACAGTTTTGTGCCGGACAGCCGCCGCAGCAGCAGTTGCGCCGCCTCGGCGCCGCGTTCGCGCATGTCCAGATGCGGATTGGTACGATAGCCGATATAGGCATCGACCAGATCGACATTCACCGCCGAGACGTTGGCGTGCAGGTCGTAGGTCGCCACGACCGGCACGTCCGGCCCGAGGACCCGGCGGATCATCGCCAGCAGCGTACCCTCGGGGTCGTGGTCTTCGGTGGTGAGCCCGGCACCGTGCAGCACGCAATAGACGCCGTCCAGCCGGCCGGCTTCGCGCAACCCGGCCTCCCACTGCTGCAGCATCCGGGCGAAGAAGCCGTGCTCCACCGGCCCGTTCGGTTCCGCCATGGCAAGCAGCACCGGAACCGGCTGCCACGGCCCCGCCGCATCCATCTCGGCCACAAACCCCGGCAGCTCCGCCAGCATGCGCGGCGCCGGCGAGCGCGCCTCCTGCACCATCGCCTCGCCGGCCAGCAGTGTGCGGGCGACGAAATCCGTCTCGGTTGCCACCGGAGCGAACCGGTTGCATTCAATACTGAACCCCAGCAACGCAATCCGCATCCCCCCTCCCCTTGTGGGAGGGGCCGGGCGACGGGTCGCAACAATCTCCGGCATTACACCTTCACCCCCAGCAGCTCCGCGATCCGCGGCGTCGCTTTCAGCCCGCTGCCGGTCAGCACCAGTACCGTGGTCTGCTCACGCGTCACCACGCCGGATGCGAGCAGCTTGCCGAACGCCGCAGCCGGCTGCGCCGCGGTCGGTTCCACATAAATGCCCATCGCCGCCAGTTCCAATGTTGCCCGCGCGATTTCCTCTTCCGTCAGTGTTACCGCCCCGCCTTGCGTCTCACGCAGCGCACCTAGCACCTCGCGCATGCGGATCGGCGTGGCGATCGCGGTGCCTTCGGCGATGGTCGGCCGGATCTCGACCGCGGCGTCTTCGCCCGCCAGGAACGCCGCGGCAATCGGCGCGCAGTTCGCCGGCTGCACGGCGAACAGGCGTGGCATGGCGGCGATCTCGCCGGCGCGCAGCAGCTCGGCAAAACCGATCTCGCAGCCCAGCACGTTGGATCCGGCGCCGCACGGCACGATCACGTTGTCAGGCGCGTGAAATCCCAGATCCTCCCACAATTCATAGGCCAGCGTCTTGGTGCCGTGCAGGAAGAACGGGTGCCAGTTATGGCTGGCGTAGAACACCTTGTCCGAACGGCGCACCGCGGCATCGGCGGTGTCCTGCCGGCTACCCGGAACCAGTTCCACGATCGCGCCGTGTGCACGCATCTGCACGGTCTTCGCCGGACTCGTGGAGGCAGGGGTCATGATCGTCGCATGCAGCCCACCGGCCGCGGCATAGGCCGCCACAGCGGCGCCGCCATTTCCGGAGCTGTCCTCCAGCACATCGCGCACGCCCTGCGCGCGCAGCAGGGACAGCATGACGCTGGCGCCACGGTCCTTGAAGCTGCCGGTCGGCATCATCCACTCGCATTTCAACAGCGCCGGCGCGTCGTGCAGCGTGCGGGGGATCAGCGGCGTGCATCCCTCGCCCAAGGTAATTGGCGTGGTAATCGGCATGTCCGCGTGCATCGGAAGCGCGGCGCGATACCGCCACAGGCTGCGCGTGCCGGGGTCGATCTGCGTGCGCGTGATGCCCGGAAGCTGGGTCAGCAACAGCGGCGCGTGTCCGGAACCGGACCAGCGCGGAGCATCCAGCGGGAACGTTTCCCCAGTGCGCGGATCAAGATAGGCGGCGGTCATGTCCGTTCTCCCGGGCGGGCACCGCAACCTGCCCCCGCATGGCGAGGCCAGCAATGCCTTGGACGGCTCAAACAGGTATTTTAGATATTGCTTTGGAGCGAAAGCGCCCTATGTATGCTTCAGGTTACCATTGGGGGCCGGCCATGCGGGTGCTGATCCATTTGTTCATGCTTCCTGGCGACGTTGCCTGCGACCTGCTGGGAGCGCGTGAAGCCGACGACCGCATGATGATCCGAACGCTGGTCAACATGCTGGTCTGGAACTTCGTTGTGGTGGTCGGAGCGGTCCTGGTCTGGCACTGGGGCTGGGTATGAGCGCCGCGCCGCCGTTGTTCGACGAGATCACCGAGCCGAACATCGTCCGATTGGTCGATGACTTTTATGCCAAGGTGCGCCGCGACGCCACGCTTGGCCCGATCTTCGACCGCGCAATCGCCGAGCAGGACTGGCCGTCGCACTTGGCCAAAATGTACGCGTTTTGGTCGTCGGTTATGCTGACCTCCGGGCGCTACAAGGGCGACCCGGTCGCCACGCATCGCGTCGTTGCCGGCATCGAACCTGAATTGTTCGCCCGCTGGCTGGATCTGTTCGAGGCCACCGCGGCCGGGTTGTTCATCCCCGAAAGCGCCGACGCGTTCGCAGTCAAGGCGCGACGAATCGCCGAAAGTCTGAAGCTGGTGCTGTTCTTCCGCCCCGGCCGACCCTGGGCCAACGACCTGCGCAACCGGTCGCAACATCCCGGCGCATGAGGCCATGCCATGCGGCTCACTACGTTCACCGATTATACGCTGCGCACCCTGATGTATCTGGGCACACATGCCGCCCCGGACGGAGGCGGCGCGTTGGCGACCATCGCCGACATCTCGGCTGCATATAAAATCTCCGCCAACCATCTGATGAAGGTCGTGCAGCAGCTCGCCCTCGCCGGTGATGTCGAGACGGTGCGTGGACAGCGCGGCGGGCTCCGTCTCGCCCGGCCGGCGGAGGCGATCAATATCGGCAGGCTTGTGCGGCGAACCGAGCCCGACATGGCGATCGTCGCCTGTCTTGGGTCCGACGATTTGTGCGCGATCCAGGAATGCTGCGTCCTGCAACGTGCCATCGCGGAGGCGCTCGAGGCGTTTCTGCGCGTGCTGGACCGCTACACGTTGGCCGATCTGCTTGCACCGCGTCGCCGCCTGGCAAGGTTGCTCGGTCTCCCAGGCGTGAGATCGCCCGCAGCCACGCCGTAAGCGGCGGCCTACCGGCTGGCCTCTGCCCCCTCTGCGGAGAGCAGCCGGCTGTCCGGCGTGTCGCCACCGGCCGCGAGATCGCGCACCAGCCGGTCGGCGACCGCCGACGCGGTAATGCAGCGGATCCCAGTAGTTCGTATCGCTCTCGGTGATCGGGCTGGGGCGCATGAAATCGACCGCCAGCGCCCCGGGCATCGTTGCCGCAATCGCGGCCACCCGCCGCTTGCATTCGTTCCAAACCCCGCGCCCTCGCTGCCGGCCGGCGAGAACAGCACGTGGTTGTACGGCACGAAGAACAGGATCTTGCGGGTCGCATGCCGGGAATGCGTCCAGCTCCTCATGCAGCGTCTCCAGCGCCGGATAGCGCCACGCTCGGATGCCGGGCCGCTGCGCGCGACCGGGCGGAATATCGGGCGTCGGCGTCGCGCAGATGCGCCGCGGCGCGCGCCGGATCGTACGTGCTGTCCGGCGGCACGAAGCTGCGTGTAGCCATCGCGCCCGTACACCGGGCGCTTGATGCCGAGCAGGATGCCGAACTGCTGGCCGGCTTCCTGCACCGCGTACAGATTGAACATGTGCAGATAGCCTGCCCATCGGTCGCGCTGGTACATCCAGGCGGGGAACACGCGCGGCGTCAGCTTCTGATAGGTGTCGCCGGTGACGCACCAGCGCACGTCCAGGCCCACCATGACGACGCGCGGCTCGGGATGCGCGCGGCGGAACACATCCATCAGTCTGCCTGCTCGTACACCGTCGCGTCGTTCATCGCGAGATTGGCGAAGCGGGCGCCGAACGCCGGGTCGAGCACCGCCGGGCGCAGCAGCCGGCTGGTCGAGGTGCCGAACACCGCGCTGTCGAAGCGCGCGGCCCGCGCCAGTGCCGGAAAGGAGAATCGAGCATCGGTCGCGACCGGCCAGCGCTCTGCCGGCGGGGACAGCGGCAATGTATCGAACGGATCGACCAGCGCCACGAAGCAGGTAGATCACCGCGACACACGCGAACGCCGTTCCGGCGGCAAGCCGAAAGAAGCGCCGCCACGCGGGCCGGTCAGAACTGGAAATAGATGAAAACATTCGGCAGCCGCCCGCCGACCAGCAGCAGCAGATAGGCCAGTCCCGCCCCAGCCGGCACAGCCAGCCACGGGTGCGGCCGCAGCCGCGTCCAGCGCCGCCTCCTGGCTGGTCGGCCCAAGCAGCGCGACGGCCGCCCCGCCGACCAGCGCCGCCACATATTCCCGATCGAGCGCCAGGCCGCCCGACGCCGTGCAGCCCCAGCATCGAGCCCGAACATGCCTCCCGCCATCAGCGAAGCTGTCGGCACGGAACAACACCCAGCCGGCCATGACGAACAGCAGCGTCAGCAGCCAGGCCGCCGGGCGCGGCAGGCGCCAGCCGGCGCCCTGCCACAGATGGTTTACCGCCAGCGCCGCGCCGTGCAGCCCGCCCCAGACGACGAAGGTCCAGTTCGCGCCATGCCACAGCCCGCCCAGCAGCATGGTCAGCACGACGTTCACCGCCTGCCGCGCCGGTCCGCACCGGTTGCCGCCGAGCGGGATGTACAGGTAATCGCGCAGGAAGCGCGACAACGTCATGTGCCAGCGCCGCCAGAAGTCGCGCACCGATATGGCGCGATACGGCGCATCGAAGTTGAACGGCAGGCGCAGCCCGAACATCCGCGCCAGCCCGATCGCCATGTCGGAATAGCCGGAGAAATCGAAATAGATCTGCAACGTGTAAGCGGCGCAGGCGACCCACGCCTCGGCCGCGGTCAGCGGCGCGCCCGCCGCCTGATGGAACAGCGGATCGGCGACCATCGCCAGCGTGTCGGCGAACAGCCACTTTCTTGGCGACGCCGATGACGAACAGCGCAAAGCCGCGCGACAGGTTCTCCCACATTCTTCGCCGACGCGGATCGGCGGCGAATTGCGGGATGATCTCGTTGTGCCGCACGATCGGTCCGGCAATGAGTTGCGGAAAGAACATCACGAACATGCAGAAATCCAGCAGCCCGTAGATGTGCCGGTCGCCGCGCCGCAGGTCGATCAGGTAGGAGATCTTCTGGAACACGAAGAAGCTGATGCCGAGCGGCAGGATCAGGTGCCAGGGTGTCCAGTTCTCGTCCAGCACGCCGTAGAACGTGCCGCGCAGGAAATCGGCGTATTTGAACAGCGCCAGCACGCCGAGATTGATCGCCACGCCCAGCAGCGGGATGAACCGCAGCGCGTGAAACCCCATACCACCGCGCGATCAGCCAGTTCGCCAGCGTCAACGATACCAGCAGCGGGACGAACCGCACGTCCCACCAGCCGTAGAACACCAGCGATGCCGCCACGATCAGCAACTGCCGCGCGATCCGCCGGCCGGCAAGAGCGTAATAAAGCCCCAGCACCACCGGCAGAAAGCCGCAGATGAAGACCTGCGAGTTGAACAGCATTCGGCCGCGGCCTACAGCAGCGCCACTTTACCCCTCCCGAAAGCGGGAGAGGTGAAGGGGCGAAGCAATCTCTGAAATGAAGTTTCGCCGGCGCATGAAACCCCTAATCCAGCGCCTCCAGCAGCCCGGCCATCAGCGCGGCGCGCGGCGCGAGTTCGCGCCACAGGATGTGCTCGTGCCGCACATGCGCGCCGGCGCCGGGGCAGCCCAGTCCGTCCAGCGTCGGCAATCCCCATCGCCGCGGTGAAGTTGCCGTCCGATCCGCCGCCGCGGTGCTGCTTCGGCAATGTCGATCCCGACCTCCGCCGCGATCGCCCGCGCCTTATCGTACAGCGCCGAAATGCAGGCCGTCTCGGCGAAGGGCGGCCGGTTCATGCCGCCCTCGACCGTCACGCGGCAGCCCGGCGTGCGCGCGGTCAGGCCCAGCACCGCCGCCTCCATCCGCGCGCCGTCCTCGATCGAGTTCACCCGCAGATCGATCTCGCAGCCGGCCTCCGGCGGGATCACGTTTGGCCGCGTGCCGCCCCAGACCGGCGCGGCGTTCAGCGTGATGCCGCGCTCGATATCCACCATGCCGTGGATCGCCAGGATCTGCTGCGCCAGTTCCACCACCGCCGAGGCGCCATCCTGGAAATTGCCGCCGGCATGTGCGCCGCGTCCTTCGACCCGCAAGCACGAAACGGCCGACACCCTTCCGCGCGGTCACGCAGGCGCCGCCCGCCCCGGCCGGCTCCGGGATCAGCACATACGCCGCCGCCGCGGCCTCGCGCTCGATCACCTCACGGCTGGTCGGGCTGCCGACCTCCTCATCCGGGGTCAGCAGCAGCACGATCGGCCGCCGCGTCGGCACCTTCTGGCGCAGGATGGAGCGCACCGCGTGCAACGCCAGGAAGCTGCCCGCCTTCATGTCGTAGATGCCCGGCCCGTGAGCCTTTTGCCCGTTCACCCGGTACGGCATGTCGTCCAGCGTGCCGTGCGACCACACCGTATCGAGATGCCCGGCAACCAGAACCGGCTTGCCGGTTCCGGTGGTGCGGGCGATCAGGTTGTCGCCGAAACCATCCCGCCCGGGAATGCGCGTCAGCACGGCGCCGGCACGCGCCAACTCGGCCTCCGCTACATCCATCAGCCGGTTGACCGCCGCCGGGATCGGTGGTGGGCGTCTCCAGCTTCACCCAGCCCGCCAGCTCGGCCAGCAAATCCTCGGAGCGACCGACATCGGTCTCGGGCATCGATCCATTCCGTTCCATGTTTGCGCGAGCCGCGTCTTTGCGCTCAAAGCCGCGCATTGTCCACGGAGCGGAGCATGGAACCGAAGATCGTGCTGACCGACGCGCCCAGCAGACAGGACAGGGGCGCCATCGAAGCCGGACTGATCGCCTATAACCGCCTGCACGGCGTCGCCAATGACTGGCGGCCGCTCGCGGTGCTGATCCGCGAAGGCGACCGCACCGTCGGCGGCCTGACCGGCTATACCATGTGGGGCTGGCTGTTCGTGGCGATGTTCTTCATCCCCGCCGCCCGCCGCGGCGAACGGCTTGGTGCCCGCATCCTGCGCATGGCGGAGGATGAAGCGCGGGCGCGTGGCTGCGTCGGGGTGTGGCTGGATACACATGACTGGCAGGCGCCAGGTTTTTATCAGAAGCGGGGCTATGCCGGTTTTGCCGAGCTACCGGACTATCCCCCCAGCCACAGCCGGTTCCTGGTGCGCAAACTGCTGACATGAAAGAGACGAGTATGGCTCTGAAACGAATGGTCCTGCAGATCGGCATGGGCACCGATATCCGCGACGCCGATTCCCCAGGCCGACCACGTTGAACGAACTGCATCGCAGCACCCTGCGGCAGGCAGCAGCGGCCGGAGTGCGGTATGCATTGTTCCGCTCGGGACCGATGGCGGGCAACGGGCGGTATGTCGGCGCCTTCGTGCGCACCGACCAGCGGCTGGAGCGGCCGGACCTGCAAATGAACATGTTTGCCTGGAGTACGCTGGAGCGCACACGGCACGGCATCGTATCGCGCCCGTTCCCGGGGTTCGATCAGTCCCGTGCATTTGCGACCGGAGGGTCGTGGCAGCGTGCGGTTGAAAAGTCCTGACCCGATGACCGCGCCGGAGATCCGGTTCAACTTCCTGCGGACCGACTACGACATGCAGGCGCTGATCGCCGGAATGCGGACTGGCGCGGCGGATCGTGCAGCAGCCGGCTTTGGCGCCGTATGTAACGGAGGAAACTTTACCCGGACCGGCGGTCAGCAGCGATGCCGAACTGGCGGCCGACGTACGCCGGCGCGGCGTGTCCAACCTGCACCCGGTGGGGACCTGCGGCATGGGCCATGATCCCGCCGCGGTCGTTGACCCGCGGTTGCGTGTGCGCGGCATCGAGCGGTTGCGCGTGGCGGACGCGTCGATCATGCCGTCGATCATCGCCGGCAACACCAACGCGCCCAGCATCATGATCGGCGAGAAGGCGGCCGACATGATCCAGCAGGATGCGCCAACGCCGTTGACGTGACCGGGCGGACTACGCCTCCGGTTCGCTGTTCGGCTGGGCACCGCCGTCGGACGGCACCGCTCCGTCGGGGCTTGCCTTGTCCACGGCGGTTGGCAAGTGCTGCGCCAGCAGGTTCATCACCGCCTCGGTTGGCAGGCCCAGCTTTGCCGTTATCTGCTGCACCACCGGCTCGCCGAGCACGGTGCGCAGCTGATCTGCCGAGATCGGCAGGTTGGAGCCGCTGCCGAGCCATGATGACACCTGTTCGCCGAGGCCGCCCTGCTGCAGCTTGCTCACTACCCCCTGCAATCCGCCGACCCCGCTCTCGGACAGCAGCCCGGACAGCATGGATGGAATGTCCTGGCCGGCGGCGCCGCCGGCCAGCCCGCCGAACCGGCTGGTGAGATTGCTGAAGAGGCTCATGTATTATCCTCCCTCGAGGTGTCGCAACTCGCGACGGGATCCGGATCAGGAATGCTTCTCGCCTTTGGCGACGTGGTAACCGGTCTTGGTCGCCTCACTCTCGCACATGTAGCCGCCACGTTTGGTCTTTCCGTAGTCGCTGCTGCCCGGATAATGCAGGACCTTGCTGCCGGGGTTCCCCCACAGCACCGTGTCGGAGGGACAATGTGCCTTTGCCGCCGCCTCGGTGGAGAAACTGCCACTCGGTCCTGTCGCGTTGGCATGGGTGGTGGGTGCAGCAGAAGTAACACCGGACCTGGTGGCCGCGGACGTCTTGCCCGGGGGCGTGGCGGCCGACGACGTCGCGGTGGACGAGGTTGTGGCGGGAGCGGCGCCGGCGGTCGCGGCGACGCCAAGAACCGCCACACTCGCCACCAAACCGATCATGAGTTTCCGCATGGGACGACCTTTGTTCGTTATTGGTATGCTTCCCTTCGACACGGTTCGGCACCCGGAGTCAACGAGAGGTTGCGCCAGTCAAGGACGCTCACATGTTTGTGAGCGTCCCGGGTGGGAACGGCATTAATTGCGCGGCAGTCGGGCCGTATCTGGCGCATCCGGGTTCTGCGCGCGGTGGCGCAGCAGATGGTCGGCCAGCACGCAGGCCAGCATCGCCTCGCCGACCGGCACCGCGCGAATGCCGACGCAGGGATCGTGGCGTCCTTTCGTTACGATTTCGGTGTCCTGTCCGGCCTGATCCACCGTCCGCCGCGGCGTCAGGATCGAACTGGTCGGCTTCACCGCGAAGCGCGCAACGACCGGCTGCCCGGTCGAGATGCCGCCCAGGATGCCGCCGGCGTGGTTGGACTTCAAACGCAACCACGCCGTCCTGCATGTGCATTTCGTCGGCGTTCTGCTCCCCGCGCAGTTCTGCCGCGGCGAAGCCGTCGCCGATCTCCACCCCCTTCACCGCGTTGATCGACATCAGCGCCGCGGCGAGGTCGGCGTCCAGCTTGCCATAGACCGGCGCGCCGAGGCCGACGGGAACACCGTCCGCCACCACCTCGATAACCGCGCCGAACGACGATCCGGATTTTCGCACCTCCGACAGGATGGCTTCCCATTCCGCGGCGGCGATCGGATCGGGGCAGAAGAACGGATTTTGATCGATCGAGGCCCAATCCCAGCGCGCGCGATCGATCCGGTGCGGGCCCATTTGCACCAGCGCCCCGCGGATGCGCACGCCGCCCAGAACCTTGCGGGCGATCGCGCCGGCCGCGACCCGCATCGCGGTCTCCCGCGCGGACGATCGCCCGCCGCCGCGATAGTCGCGAACGCCGTATTTCAGTTCGTAGGTCAGGTCCGCGTGACCGGGCCGGAACTTCGCGGCGTTCTCGCCGTAGTCGCGCGAGCGCTGATCGACGTTGTCGATCATCAGCGCGATCGGCGTGCCCGTGGTGACGCCCTCGAACACGCCGGACAGGATGCGCACCTGATCGGGTTCCTGACGTTGCGTGGTGAAGCGCGATTGCCCGGGGCGGCGGCGGTCGAGCCACGGCTGGATATCGGATTCGGACAACGACAGACGCGGCGGGCAGCCATCGACCACGCAGCCAATCGCCGGCCCGTGGCTCTCGCCCCAGGTGGTGACGCGGAACAGGTGGCCGAAGCTGTTATGGGACACGGATCCGTACCAAGCGGCGCGTGGGCTGACCTCGATCGTCCAGGCCTCGCTCACAGCGCCGGAGCAGCCCGTGGATGCCAGCTTTCGCGGGCATGACGCCGGAGCAGTCGGTCGCTTCGCAGATCAGCATCGCGTCGCTGTCGGATCGGTCAGCCGATCTATCACTGCCGATGTATCACTCATGATCCGTCCACCACCGAGATGTCCGGCGCCTCCGGATGCTTCATGCCGACCACGTGGAACCCGCAATCCACATGATGCACCTCCCCGGTGACGCCGGCGGAGAGATCGGACAGAAGATACACCGCGGCGCCACCCACCTCATCGGTGGTCACGTTGCGGCGCATCGGCGAGTTCAACTGGTTCCAGCGCAGGATATACCGGAAATCGCCGATCCCGGAGGCGGCCAGCGTCTTGATCGGCCCGGCGCTGATCGCGTTCACCCGGATGCCTGCTGTGCCGAGGTCCGCCGCCATGTAGCGCACCGATGCTTCCAGCGCCGCCTTGGCGACGCCCATCACGTTGTAATGCGGCGTCCAGCGCTCGGCGCCCAAATAGGTCAGCGTCAGCAGAGCACCGCCGGGGCGCATCAGCGCGCACCGCCCGCTGCGCCACCGCGGTGAAGGAATAGCAGGAGATGTCCATTGCTTGCAGGAACGCCGCCCTCGGCGTGTCGAGGTAGCGTCCGCGCAGATACGCCTTGTCGGCGAAGCTGATGGCGTGGACCAGGAAATCCAGCCCGTCCCAGGCGCCTTCCATCGCCGTGAAGGCGGCGTCGATGCTGGTCTCGTCGGCCACGTCGCAGGGAAACACCAGCTCCGAACCCACCGAAGCGGCCAGCGGACGCACCCGCCGTTCCAGCGCCTCGCCCTGGAAGGTGAAGGCGAGTTCGGCCCCCTGCGCCGCGCAGGCTACGGCGATCCCCCAACCCAGCGAGCGGTCGTTGGCCACCCCCATGATCAGCCCGCGGCGGCGTTGCATCAGCGTGCCCTGCAACGGAAGCTCGGCCATGCGCGGTCCCATGCGCGATTCCCTTTGGGGTTGTCCTCTGCCCGTCCGTGGTGGCACAGGGCCGCGCAGCGGAGCAAGAGCCGCGCACCGCCGCACAGGAGGTTCTGGCGATGCCAGAGATGCCGATCCGTTCGACCATTTCCAGGCCTGGATGACCGAGGCCGAGCCCGCCGAACCGAACGAGCCGAACGCGATGACGCTTGCCACCGCCGACGCGGACGGGCGCCCCTCGGCCCGCATCGTGCTGCTGAAGGGGGTCGATCCGGCCGGCGCCGACCAGCGCGGCTTCGTGTTCTACACCAACAACCAAAGCCGCAAGGCCGGCGAGCTGGCCGCCAACGCCCGTGCCGCATTGCTGTTTCACTGGAAATCGCTGGGACGGCAGATCCGGATCGAGGGCCGGGTGCAGCCGGCCAGCGCCGCCGAGGCGGACGCCTATTTCGCCTCGTCGCGCCCGCATTTCTCGCCTCGGCGCCTGGGCTTCCGACCAGTCGCGCCCGCTGGCGGACGCGTGTGGAGCTGGAGCGGCGGCTCGCCGAGTACGAGGCCCGCTTTCCCGGCGACGACATTCCCCGGCCGCCGCACTGGTCCGGCTACCGCGTGGTGCCCGACAGGTTCGAGTTCTGGCAGAACATGCCGTACCGGCTGCACGACCGCACCACCTACACGCCGCAGTCCGGATGGCGGCTGGTCGGTCGGCAAACTGTTCCCGTGAACCGACAGCGAGTGGCGGACAGCCCAAACATTCTCCGGCTGCAGGAACAAGAACGCTCGGTCACCGGCAATGCCGCCGCGCAGTCGGATCTGTATCGAAGATCCTGGCAGGAAACGTACGGCGGAATGCCGCTGCGCTTTCCGCCGGACAAACTCCTGGACCGACCGGTTTCGCGGCATCGGTGCAGGTTATGCCTTGCCGGTGTTCGCGTTGGCGATGAGCCGGTTTCCGCGAGGGCCTCGCAGGTTCTATCCTGGTATGGATCACCCCGAGACAAATCCGTCGGGCGTGCGCGCAATCAACTCGGAGATTAAGATTCCGGCGTCCCAGCAAGAGACCATGGCGTTCCTGCGCGCGCTCGCCGGCGCGGATCCGATCGAGACGCATATCTCGCTGGTGTTCGTGGGAGCGGATACCGTCTGGAAGCTCAAGAAAGCGGTGCGGCTGCCGTTCCTGGACTTCACCAGCCCGGACGCCCGCGGTCACTTCGCCGAGCGCGAATTGGCGCTGAACGGGCCGGCGGCGCCGGGGCTGTATCGGGACGTCGTGGCCGGTCGTCCGGGGCACGGATGGGAGGTTGCGGATTTGGGGATGAATTGGGTGGTGATCCTGCGGCGCCCGCCCCCTCCCCCAACCCCCTTCCACAAGGGGAAGCGGCTTTTCAGCACTTCCCTCCGCCGCGGGAGGCCCTGGATTGGGTGCTGCGCATGGCGCGGGTACCGGCGGGTGATTTCCTTGATGCGATCGCCGCGGCCGGGCGGCTCGATGCGCCGCTGCTGGACGCGCTGGCCGACGCGATTGCCACGTATCACGCGTGCTGCCCGATTGCTGATGTCGATGTTGCCCGGTCGATGCGCGACGTCACCGCCGGCAACGCGCGATCGGCGCTGCATGCCGGACTGCCGGCCGCGCGGGTGGGCGAATGGGAGCAGGCCGAATCTGGCCGCGCTCGACTGGCTTGCCGATTGGCAGGCGGAGCGGGCCCGCGCCGGGTTCGTCCGCCGCGGGCATGGCGACCTGCATCTCGGCAATCTTTGTCTCTGGCAGGGCAAGCCGGTGCCGTTCGACGCGCTCGAGTTCGATGAACGGATGGCGACCATCGATGTCGGCTACGATCTCGCCTTTCTGCTGATGGACCTCGACCGGCGAGCCGGCCGGGCCGCGGCGAACCGTGTGCTGAACCGCTACGTGGCCCGTACGCGGCGATGCGCCTCTGACCCGCGCGCTGCCGGCCTGGCTGTCGCAGCGCGCGCTGGTGCTGGCGCACGTCCAGGCGACGCGCGGCAATCCGGCGCTGTCCGACGGCTATCTGGATGCCGCGCTGGCGTATCTGCGTCCGGCGCCACCGATCGTAGTGGCCATCGGCGGGCTGCAGGGCACCGGCAAATCGACGCTGGCCCGGCGGCTGGCGCCGGACCTCGGGCGCGCACCCGGCGCGCTGGTGCTGCGCAGCGACGAGGTCCGCAAGCGGCAGCACGGTGCGGCGCCGGAGCAGCGCCTGCCCCCCGCCGCCTACACCGACGCCGCCAGCGCAGCGGTGTTCGCGACGCTGACCGAAGCCGCGCTCGAAGCCGCCGCCGGCGGTCATGCGGTGATTGCCGACGCCACCTTCATCGACCCGGCGCATCGCCGTGCCGTGGCCACCGCCGCGCGCGCAGCCGGCGTGCCGTTTCTTGGTCTGTGGCTCGACGCGCCATTGCCGGTTCTGGAAGCGCGGTTGGCTGCGCGTACCGGCGATGCGTCGGATGCCACTGCCGCGGTGCTGCACGCTTCGGTCGGCGCGCGCACCATCCCGCCGCGGACCTGGCAGCGTCTGGACACCACAGACGCCGGCGCTGCTCGACCACGCTCGCGACGCGGTACGTTCGGCGCTGTCGTTGCCGTCCCAACCGTGCTAGAATGGGGTCAGTAGGGCAGGCCCCCCACCCTGCCATCTCCCCCAAAGCCGGGGGAGAGCGAAGCAGACAAAGCCGGAAGAACACCTGGGGGCGCCATCAGGAAAACACCCGAACGTATCTCCGATTCGGGACACCAGAAACGCACCGCAGGCCGGCAAACCAAAGGAGGCAGACCATGGCCATCCGCAAGCTGCTGCTGCCGCTGACCGGCACCGCCGCCGGGGAAGCGGCGCTGTCCACCGCGCTTACGATCGCCCGGCTGTGGGACGCGCACGTCACCGCGCTGCACGTCCGCGTGGATAGCCGCGACGTCGCGCCGCTGGCCGGGGAGGGCCTGTCGGGCGCGATGATCGAGGAAATGATGTCGGCGACCGAGCGCGAAAGCAGCGAACGCGCCCACGCCGTGCGCGCCATGTTCGATCGCTTCGTTGCCGCGCAGGATGTTCCGGTAACCGACCCGCGGGGGCCCGGTCGACGGGCCGAGCGCCAGCTTCGCCGTCGGTCACCGGCCGCGAGGAAGACCTGGTTGCCCAGCAGGCCCGGCTGGCTGACCTGACCGTGGTGCCGCACCCGGAAGCCGGGGAGGACGTGTCGTCCTCCGACGCGTTGCACGCGGTGCTGTTCGATTCCGGCCGGCCGGTGCTGCTGTCGCCGCAGGCGCCGCCGATCACCATCGGCACCCGCATCTGCCTGGGCTGGAACGGGACGGCGGAATCCGCCTCGGCGGTGGCCGGCGCGCTGCCCTGGCTGGAACGGGCCGAGGCGGTGCGCATCCTGTCGGCCGATGGCTACCAGAGGCGCGGCCCGGCGGCCCCGGAGCTGGCGGCTTATCTGGCGCTGCACGGCGTCCATGCGGACATCATGATGTTCAAGGCGCTGGGCGGGGTGGTTGGCGCCGGCCTGCTGGCCGCGGCGCGGGAGTTCGGCTGCGACCTGCTGGCGATGGGCGCTTACTCGCACTCCCGCCTGCGCCAGCTCATTCTGGGCGGCGTCACCCGCCACGTGCTGGAGAACGCGGCCCTGCCGGTAATGATGAACCGGTAGAGCGGGGGCTGCCCGGGTGACCGCGCAGCCCGTTCGGCGTGGACGGAGCCGGCCCTGACCGAGGCGCTGCGCGCGTACGTCAAGCTGCTGCGCGCCGCCAGGGCGGTGGTGGCGCGCATGGAGCCGGGGCTGGCCGCCGCCGGCCTCACGCCCACCCAGCTCGGCGTGCTGGAAGCGGTGCTGCACAAGGGGCCGCTGACGCAGCGCGATCTCGGCCGCAAGGTGCTGACCAGCGCCGGCAACATGACAGACGTGATCGACAAGCTGGAACGTCGCGGCCTGGTGTCGCGCAGCCGCAAGCCCGGCGACCGCCGCGCCGTTCGCGTGGAGCTGACGCCGGACGGCCGGCGCGGCATCGAGGCGCTGTTCCCCCGCCACGCCAACGAGATCGCCGCCGCCATGAGCGGCTTGACCACGACGGAACTGCAGCAGCTTGGCGGGTTGCTGCGCAAGCTGGGCATGGCGGCCGCGGGTACCGATCCCGTGGGTACCGATCCTCCGGGTACCGATTCCCTGGGCGCCGATCCCCTTGGGCGCCGCCCCCTTGCGAATGACCCAGGCGCTCACTAGTTCTTCATCAAATCATTCGATGGCGAATGATATGGGACAGGAGAACGACGATGATCGAGATTCGGCCCTTCGCCGGGCTCGGCCGCTTCCGCAATGAGTGGCTGAATGCGCGGCACCACTTCAGTTTCGGCCAGTACCACGACCCGTCGCGCATGGGCCTCGGGGGGCTGCGCGTATGGAACGACGACGAGATCGCTCCCGGCACCGGCTTCGACCCGCACCCGCACAAGGAGATGGAGATCATCACCTATGTCCGGCAGGGCGCCATTACCCATCGCGACAGCCTGGGCAACGAGGGCCGGACCGAGGCAGGCGACGTGCAGGTGATGCATGCCGGCACGGGGATCGTGCACGCCGAGTACAACCAGGAGAGCGTGGCGACACGGCTGTTCCAGATCTGGGTGATGCCCGACCGGCATGGCGTTGCGCCTGGCTGGGGCGCGCGGCAGTTCCCAAAGAGCGGCGACGGCGGCTTGCAAGTGCTGGCCAGCGGGCGAGCGCAGGATGCGGGTGGCGACGCGCTGCCGCTGAACGCCGACGCGGCGGTGCTGGCCGGAACGCTGCGCGCCGGGCAGACGGTGCAAGTGCCGGTGGGCCGGGGCGCGCCGCCTACTTGGTCCCGGCGACCGGCGCGGTAACGGTGAACGGCGTCGCAGTCGGCCCGCGCGACGGCGCCGCGATTTCCGCGGAGGAGGCAGTGACCATCACCGCCACCGAGCAGGCGGAGCTGGTGCTGGTGGACGTGGCAGGCTGATTTTTGCTGGTGCAGTCCCTTCCCTACCCCCTTCCCTTGGAGGGGGTAGGGTGGGGCAACCCCCCGCGTAGGCCATGTCAGGCCGCAGCGGCTCGGACAACATCAACTGGTCTCCGCGCATCAGCAGGTAGCCTGGTAAGATGGACTGCGGACCTCATCCGGATCAGCGCGGTTGCCCTTCTCCTGTGTCCGGCGATGAATGTCCTATGCGACGCATTGTTGTCATGGGACCTCCGGGAAGCGGCAAATCGACGCTGGCTCGCCTTCTGGCAGAGCGGTTCAAGATCCCAGTGTTTCATTTGGATCAGATCTATTGGCGTCCAGGCTGGGTCGAGGCGCCCCAGGAATGTTTCCGAGCGGAAGTTGAGCGTATCGCCGCTCTTCCGATCTGGGTAATAGACGGCAACTACACCGACACAATCGGGCCTCGGCTCAGGGCTGCCGACACTGTCATCTATCTCGATGTCCCAGCTTGGCTCTCTATGCTTCGCATTACGTGGCGCATCTTCCGCAGCTATGGACGTGTGCGGGTGGATGCCGCGCCAGGGTGCGCTGAAAGGCTTGACCTGCCATTCCTGCGTTTCGCCTGGTCCTGGAACCGTCGGCGTCGAGAGAGAAATCTCGCACTGTTGGAAGGCTTCCGGGGTCGGAAAATAATCGTTCGAAGTCGCTCGGACCTGCTGCGAGTACTCGCGGGTTGACACCTACCGGAAGGGGATGCGGGTAACGTGCGTACGAGCAAAAATGTCGGAGCAGTGCTACCATCCGGCTACGCCCGTCACGGCTTCCTAGGAGGGCATCGTGAGCGAATATGATAGTGACATCCTGGCCTGGTCCGATCGGCAGGGCGCGTTGCTGCGTCGTATCGCCTCGGGCGAGCGCGTGAATGACGTCGACCTCGATTGGCCCAACATCGCCGAGGAGATCGAAACGGTGGGGCGGAACGAGTTGCGAGCCTGCCAGAGCTATCTTGTTCAGGCGCTGGCCCACATGCTGAAGGCGGAGGGGTGGCCGCTGTCAGCCGCGGCCACGGGATGGCGGGCGGAGGCGCGGCACTTCCGGAACGAGGCGGCGGCGGCGTTCTCGCCTCGATGCGTCGTAAGATCGACCTTCCGCGGCTTTACCGGCGCGCGCTGACCGAATTGCCGGAAACCATCGATGGGCAACCGCCGTTGGCCGTCCCGGCGATCTGCCCGGTCGGCTTGGATGCGCTGCTGGACACCGAAGCACCGTAAGCAGCCGACGCCCAGCCCTGCGCGAGACCATGGCAGCCGGACCCGCCGGCGCGGTATCCTGCCGCGGCGGAGGAACGCCATGCGCCTTTTTATCCCGATTGCGCTCTGCCTGACCCTCGGCGCGACCATGGCGGCCGCGGAGGTCAGCGCGGAGGGGGCGCAGGCACTCGCGGTCCAGCTTCGCGCCTGGATCGCCGGCATGCTGGGGCCGGACGCGCCGGTACTGCCGCTGCGCGCCGAGGCCGAGGGCGACCATTACCGCGTCTCAGTACCCGTTGATCGGCCCGCGCACGCCGCAGGCCGAGCCGGTGATCACGGCAGCGGCGCGCCCCCAGGACGATGGGCGCTGGGCGATCGATGATATCCGCGTGCCGGGCACGCTGATTTTCACCCGACCAGGTGGCGAAACCACCGTCACGCCAGGGAACCAGCACGCGCACGGGCTGCTCGATCCGGCACTGATCACCCCGTCCAGCTTCGCCATCGACGGCAGCGGCATGGTGATCGCCGCCACCGACCCGAACCGGACGCAGGAGCAGCGCATCGACCGCTACGCGCTCAGCGGCGCCATTACGCCCGAACCCGGCGGACTGCTGGAAGTCACCGAACAGGGCGAGATCGACGGCTGGCGCTCGGCGATCATGCTGCCGGCGGGCCCGGCCAGCGGAACCGGTGCCCGGCTGGCCCGGGCCAGCGTGCGGATCGAGGGGCTGCGCCGCGACCGCGTGCCGGCCGCGGTGGCCGCGCTGGTCAGTCTGGGGGTGGCGATGCCCGCGCCCTCCCCGGGGGGCGCCGAACTTCGCGATCTGTCGCTGACGCCGGAGGCGCGCGCGGCGCTGCACCGGCTGGTGGCCGCGCTGGCCGGGATCGCAGGTACGCTGCGGATCGACGAGACGCTGGAGGGCGTGCAGGTGGAGATCGCCGGCCTGGGCGGCGCAGCGGTGGACACGATGCGGCTGGGCATGGGCGGCGAGGCTGCCGGCGGGTTGGTGCGAGGCTGGCTCGATCTGGGGCTGGACGGTCTGTCGATCCCGGGGCTGCCGCCCGAGACTGCGGCGCTGGTGCCGCGCCGCGTCACGTTCCGCCCCAGCGTGTCCGGCGTGCCGTCCGAAGCGCTGAACCGGCTGCTGGCCGCGGCGACCGAACCGGGCGCCGACGCGTCTGGACGACTGGACCCGGAGATCGCCGCGCTGTTCGCCCAGGGCAGCCTGGTGGTGGGGATCGATGCGCTGGCGTTCGCGATCGGGCCGGCGGAATTTTCCGGCGCCGGCAGCGTGCTGCTGCTGTCGCCGGCGGAACGCGAGGGGCAGGCTCGGATCACCGCGACCGGCTTCGATGCGCTGACCGAGCAGGCACGTGGCGATCCGGAGCTGGCGACCGCGCTGCCGGTGCTGGTGCTGGCGCGCGGGTTGGCGAAGGCGGAGGGCGATCGGCTGGTGTGGGCGATCGCAACGGATCGGGCCGGGAAGCTGACGGTGAACGGCGTGGATCTTTCGGCGCTGATGGGGGGCAAGGGTCGGTAGTTGCCGCCGCCGATCAAGTCAAACGGAACGATAAGGGGGCGCCGCACCTCGGTTATTTTTCCGGTATCTGCACAGAAGCCGTTCTCGAGGTAGCGGTGTCATGTTGAAGATGGTCCTCCAGAACCTTGCCTTCATGGGAGTCCTTGGTCTGTTGTTGTTCGTTCCGGCAGGCACCCTCGCGTGGCCGCAGGCATGGGTATTCCTGGGTACTGTTTGATGGATGCACACTGGTCTTCGGAGTGTGGTTGCGAAGGATCGATCCGGAGCTTTTCGCGGAGCGAATGAAATCGCCCTTTGGCGGCAATCAGAAAACCCGGGACCGGGCGGTGATGGGCGCTCTTGAGTTCGGTTTCGCCGGCTGGTTCGTCTTTATGGCGCTGGATGCGCGGCGCTTCGGTTGGTCGCATGCGCCGCTCTGGGTGCAGGGACTCGGCGCGGCGCTGATCGTGGCCGCGTTCTATGCGTGGACCGGCGTCCTGCGTGCAAACAGCTTTGCCACGACGGCCGTGCGCTTGCAGCCGGAGCGCGGCCAGACCGTCATCTCCGGCGGGCCCTACGCGGTCGTGCGCCACCCGATGTATGCAGATGCGATGCTTCTGATGCTCGGCGTCCCACTGCTCCTGGGTTCGCTTTGGGGCCTGCTGGGCGTGGCACCGATGGTGCTGCTGCTCGCGCTCCGCATAGTGGGCGAAGAGGCCATGCTGATCGACGGGCTTCCCGGTTATCGCGAATACGCCGCCAGGGTGCGCTTCCGCCTGGTGCCAGGTGTGTGGTGACAGGCCGACGATTGCATTCCGATATTGCATCGAGCCGGGGATCAGTCGCGAGTAACGACGGTGTTTTGCCAGCCACTGAAAGGACCGAACTCTCCGACGTCAAGCGGACATCCACGGCTGCTCCGGGGCGGCTCACGAGGGGTCGTGCCCTGCTGCGGGCATATGCGCCAGCCATCACCGCGACATTAATGAGTGAGGCAGTAGGAGTAAGCCAAGCGGCGAAAACCCGGCCCTCGATCGTCATTGCCGCGAAGCTCGTCTCCGCGAATGCGCGGCCCCGGAAGGCAGGTCGCCGTCTTTTGCGGCCTCGAAGACCCAAACAACTGCGTCATCCGGCACCCATGACACCGTTTTCGGGCTAGCATGGCAGCCCAACCCGGCACACAAGCCCGGGCACCATACCCACGGAGAACGCCCGCATGCCGGAACCGCCGGCGCTCCCGATCGGCTCGCCGCCCAGGTGCCCCCGCGGAACTCCCGGCCCTGACTCGCTGTTCACCCTGCTGGTCGGCGTGGTCGTCGTCGCCGGCCTGTACTTCGCCCGCGAGGTGCTGATCCCGATCACCCTGGCGGTGCTGCTGAGTTTCATGCTCGCGCCGCTGGTCAACTTGCTGCGTGCCTCCGGTTCGGCCGCGTGGCCTCGGTGCTAGTCGCCGTGGTCCTGGCGCTCGGAGTCGTGCTCGGCACTGGGCGGGCTGATCGGCACCCAGGTCGCGGAGCTCGCCGAGCAGATCCCGGCGTATCAGTACACCATCGAGCAGAAGATCGACACGGTCCGCAACTTCACCGTTGGCCGGCTGCGTCGATCGTCGACAGCCTGGGCCAGCGCGCCGGGCTGCCCCGGCGCCCCGCCGAAGCGACGGCCAGCCGCACCCGGCGAATGGCCCCGCCGCGCCCGAACCGGTGCCGGCGCAGGTCCAGTCGACCCCACCGCCTCCATGCCGCTCGCGGCAAGCGTCTGGGCCCGGTGGTCAGCCCGCTCGCAACCATCTTCATCGTCTTCATCGTCACCATCTTCATCCTGTTGCAGCGGGAGGATCTGCGCGACCGGCTGATCCGGCTGTTCGGATCCGGCGATCTGCACCGCACGACCAGCGCGATGGACGATGCGGCCCGCCGGCTCAGCCGCTATTTCCTGGCGCAGCTCTGCGTCAATGCCGGCGTATGGCTGCGTCATCGGCATCGGGCTGGCGGTGATCGGCATTCCCAGCCCGCTGCTGTGGGGCATGCTGGCGATGCTGCTGCGCTTCGTGCCCTATATCGGCACGCCGCTGGCCGCGGTGCTGCCGATCGCCTTGCGGCCGCCGTGTCGCTCGGCTGGTCGCGCGTGGTGTGGACCGCCGGCGCTCTATATCGGCGTCGAGACGGTCACCGGCCAGGTGGTCGAGCCGATGCTGTACGGCCGCAGCACCGGCCTGTCGCCCGCCGCGGTGATGATCGCGGCGATCTTCTGGACCTGGCTGTGGGGGCCGATCGGGCTGATCCTCTCCACCCCGCTGACGCTCTGCCTCGTGGTGCTCGGACGGCACTTCAAGCGGCTCGAGTTCCTCGACGTGCTGCTGGGCGACCAGCCCGCGCTCAGCCCGGTCGAAAGCTTCTATCAGCGCATGCTGGCCGGCGACCCGGATGAGGCCGCAGGACCAGGCCGAGGTTCTGCTGCGCGACATCCCGCTGTCCTCCTACTACGACGAGGTGGTGCTGAAGGGACTGCAACTCGCCGCCAACGACGCCGCGCGCGGCGTGCTGACCGCCGAGCAGACGGCGCGCATCAAGGCCGCGATCGAGGCGCTGGTTACGAGATCTCGGACGATCACGACGATCGCCCCGCCGGGGGCGACCACGCGAGAAGCCGCCCGAAGGCCAGCGGGCCGGCGAGGACATCGGGCGGCGCCGGCTACCCGATCGACGCCGCCGAGCTGCCGCCGGCGTGGCGATCCGAGCGGCCGATCCTGTGCGTCGCCGGTCGCGGGCCACTGGACGAGGCGGCCGCGGCGATGCTGGCCCAGCTCCTTGGAAAGCATGGGCTGCGCGCCCGCACGATGCCGCACGAAGCGGTCTCGCGCGAGCACATCGCCGAGCTCGAATCGCCGGCGTGGCGATGCTTTGCGTCACCTATCTGGAGCTTGCCGGCAGCCCGGCGCATCTGCGCTTCCTGCTGCGCCGGCTGCGCCAGCGGTTCCCGACGCAGCCGATCCTGGTGGGCCTGTGGCCGCCGGAGGATGAGATGCTGCGCGACGAGCGGCTGCGCAATGTGATCGGCGCCGACTATTACGTGAGCTCGCTGCACGGCGCGGTCGAGGCATGCCTGGAGGCGGCGCGCAAGGGGGCGGAAGGCCGGCATCACGCGGTGGTGCGTCCCGAGCCAGCCCAGGACAGGCCGGCCGCCGCGGTCAGCGCCGGACGATAGCGCCTGACTTTTCGCCCGCCCGTGGGGCGGAACAGCGTAGCGCATTCCAACTCGTTCGGTGGAATGCGCTGCGCTTTTCCGCCCTACGCCGCAGCCCAGGAATCATCCCGCCCTTGACGGCCCTGCCCGGTGCGGGGAAGCGTGCCGCCCATGAATGATGCCCCCCACACCGACCCGATCGTCCTGCATCGCGCCCTGCTGACGCTGGACACCCATATCGACATCCCCTGGCCGACCGGCCCCGACCCGTTCACTGAAACCGCCCGCAAGGTCGATCTGCCGAAGATGGTGCGCGGCGGGCTGTCGGCCGGCTGTTTCGCCGCTTATGTCCCGCAGGCGGCACGCACGCCCGAGAACGAGCAGGCAGCGTTCGACCGCGCGCTCGGGATGTTGGCAGCCATCCGCGCCATGGGGCGCAGCCAGGCGGGAATCACCGCGCGCCTGACCGTCACGGCTGCCGAGATCGAAGCAGCGAAGCGCGACGGCGTGGTGGCCATCGTGCCGGCGGTGGAGAACGGCTTCGCGATCGGCGGCGACGTGTCGCGGTTGGCGAAGCTCCGCACGCTGGGGGCGCGTTACCTGACATTGACCCATAACGGCCACAACGCGCTCGCCGATTCCGCGAATCCCCGCAATGACCTTGGGGATTCCGCGGCCGAACATGGCGGTCTGTCCCCGCTCGGCCGTGCCGCAATCGCCGAGCTGAACCGGCTCGGCATGCTGGTCGATGTCGCGCACGCCTCGCGCGATGCCATGCTGCAGGCGACCGAATGTTCGCGCACCCCGGTCGTGTCCACACATTCCTGCATCCGCGCGCTGTGCGATCATCCGCGCAACCTCGACAACGCTCAGCTCGATGCGTTGCGCGACGTCGGCGGCGTGGTGCAGGTGACCGCCGTTTCGGCCTTTCTGAAATCAAGCGCCAAGCCGGACCAGGTCACGGTGGCCGACTTCGCCGATCACATCGATTTCGCCGTCCAGCGGATCGGGGTGGAGCATGTCGGCATCTCCTCCGATTTCGATGGCGGCGGCTGGTTCTCCGATTGGAAAGACGTATCGGACTCGCCCAACATCACTGTCGAGCTGGTCCGGCGCGGCTATGGACCGAACGATCTGGCGCTGCTGTGGGGCGGCAACTTCCTCCGGGTGCTGCGCCAGGCCGAGGAGATCGCAGCATGACCCGTACGGTTCGCCTGCCCGACGGCACACAGGTTCCGGCGCTCGGCCAGGGAACTTGGCACATGGGCGAGAACGGCCGGGCGGCGGCGGCCGAAATGGCGGCGCTCAAGCTCGGCATCGAGCTCGGCATGACACTGATCGACACCGCCGAGATGTATGGCGACGGGGGCGCCGAGCAGATCGTCGGCAAGGTCATCGCCGGCCAGCGGGACAGACTGTTCATTGTCACCAAGGTATATCCGCACAACGCCTCGCGTGCAGGCGTTCCGGCGGCGTGTGAGCGCAGCCTCAAACGGCTTGGTACCGACCGCATCGATCTCTACCTGCTGCACTGGCCGGGCAGTCATCCGCTGGCCGACACAGTCGGCGCCTTCAAGTCGCTGCGCGCGGCTGGCAAGATCCGCTACTGGGGCGTGTCCAATTTCGACGTGAACGAGATGGAGGAATTGGCCGCACTGCCCGACGGCGGCGCCTGCGCCACCAACCAGGTGCTGTACAACCCGGACACGCGCGGGATCGAGTTCGACCTGCTGCCGTGGTGCGCCGCGCGGCATATGCCGATCATGACGTACTCGCCGGTGGGGCAGGGCGGGCGGCTGCTGCGCTCACCGGCACTGGCCGCCGTCGCGCGGCGGCACAACGCGACGCCGGCGCAGATCGCCATTGCCTGGTCGCTGCGCAGCGGGCACGCGATCTCGATCCCGAAAGCCAGCGATCCGAAGCACGTGCGCGAGAACGCGGCGGTCGGCGAGATCACGCTCAGCGAAGCCGATTTGGCCGAGATCGACGCCCGGCACCCGCCGCCGGCCGGAAAACAATCGCTCGGTATCCTGTGACATGACAACAACCGCCGCGCACGGAAGCACCGCATGACCCTCCGTATCACCCGTCGCACGGCCTTGGCCGGCACGCTGCTGGCTGGGGCCGCACTGCCGCTGCCGCGTGCCAGGGCACAGCGCGGAAAACCGATCCGCATCGGCATCCTGACCGACCTCAACGGACCGAACGCAGCGAGCAACGGGCGTGGTTCCGTGACCAGCAGCCAGCTTGCGGCCGAGGACTTCATGGCGGCCCATCCGGACCTCAAGGTCGAGGTGATGGCGGCCGACTATCAGAGCAAGCCCGACATCGCCACCAGCATCGCCCGCGGCTGGATCGACGAGCAGGGCGTCGATGTGATCTCCCAGGTGAACAACTCCGCCGCGGCGCTGGCGATCACCAACCTGGTGAAGGAGAAGAACAAGGTCGCGCTGATCACCGGCGCGGCTAGTTCCGATCTTACCGGCAAGGCCTGCACGCCGAACCACATCCACTGGACCTACGACACCTGGGCGCTCGGCAAATCGACCGGCGGGGCGCTGGTTCAGGCGGGCGGTAATTCGTGGTTCTTCATCGCCGCCGATTATGCATTCGGCCGGGCGCTGGCGCGCGACACCGCTTCGTTCGTCACCGCGGCGGGCGGCAAGGTGCTCGGCACCGTGTACACGCCGTTTCCGGAGACCAGCGATTTCTCGTCCTTCCTGGTGCAGGCGCAGGCGAGCGGGGCGAAGGTGCTGGGGCTGGCCAATTCCGGCACCAACACCACCGACTGCATCAAGCAGGGCGCCGAATTCGGCCTGCGTCAGCACGGTTTGCGGATGGCGGCGCTGCTGATGATGATCCCCGACCTGCACGGCGTCGGGCTGGAGACCGCGCAGGGCCTGGTGCTGACCGAATCGTTCTACTGGGACATGAACGACAACACTCGCGCCTACGGCAAGCGCTTCGGCGCGCGGATGGGCGGCTGGATGCCCAGCATGATCCAGGCGGCCGACTACTCGGCAATCAACCACTACCTCAAGACCGTCGCGGCGATGGGACCGGACCGCATCGCCGACGGGCGCGCCGTGGTGGCGGCGATGAAAGCGGCGCCGAGCGATGACACGCTGTTCGGCCGCTGCACCATCCGCGAGGACGGGCGGCGGCTGAATCCGATGTACCTGTTCCAGGTGAAAGCTCCGGATGAGAGCAAGTACCCTTGGGATTATTACAAGCTGCTGCGGACCACCCCAGCCGATCAGGCGTTCCGGCCGATGGACCAGGGCGACTGTCCGCTCGTTCATTCCTGAAGGAAACAGCCATGCCGCAACCATTGACCGGCCGCGCCGCCTGGACCGGGGCAGAACTCGACCGCACGGGAGACTGGATCCGTAATCTGGACGACGTCCACCGCCGCGAGATCGATGCCGCGCTGGCTCATGTCAAACGCCGCGGGCTGCCGCTGATGGGTTTCGGACGCGACGATTTCCCGCTTGAAAGCACCGCCGCGCTGCTGGCCGACATCAATGAAGAACTGGAGAACGGCCGTGGCGCCGTGCGCCTGCGCGGGCTGGACGTGAACCGCCCGGAGGACGAGTTGCGGCAGATTTTCTGGGGAATCGGCTGCCATCTCGGCACCGCGCTGTACCAGAACGCGCGCGGCGAGATCATGGGCGAGGTGCGCGACGAGAGCCGGTTGCCCGAAAAATCCTATGCGCCGGCGGAGGCGGGCAAGGTGGTGTCCTCGCGCGCCCGCGCCCGCTCCACCGGGCCGCTGCGCTGGCACACCGATCGCAGCGACGTGATCGCGCTGCTATGCGTGCGCAACGCCCGCGCCGGCGGGGTGAGCAAGCTCGCCAGTATCGTCACCATCTACAACGAGATCCTGCGCCGCCGTCCGGACCTGCACGCCGAGTTGTGCCGGGACTACTGGCGTTCGCGTCCGGCCGACGAGGACGGGCAGCATCCCGAGCGTGCCTTCGCGTTGCCGGTGTTCGGCGTCGCGGACGGCAAGCTGACATGCCAGTATTCGCGGACCAATGTGGAGCAGGCGCAGGAACTTCCGGGCATTCCGCGCCTGAGCGCCGGCACAGAACGAAGCATTGGACCTGCTGGCCGAAGGTGGCCGACGAACGCTGCCTGCTGTCGGCCTTCGAGCCGGGCGACATCCAGTTGCTGAACAACCATGTCGTGTTCCACGGCCGCACCGCCTATGAAGACGATGCCGCCGCCCGGCAGGACCGATTGCTGCTGCGGCTGTGGCTCGCGGTGCCGAATAGCCGGCGGCTGCCGGAGGGGTTCGAAACACTATGGGGCAGCGCCGCCCCCGGCGCTCTGCGTGGCGGCGTCGTGCAGCCGGCGACTGCCACAAGGGTGCCCGAATTCGCCGCATAAGCTCTCCGGCATGGGTCCCCGGCACAGGTCGCCTGGGTTGCAAAACCTGCGCCAAAGGGCTTCTTAACAGCCAGGGAAACGGACCGGGACCGAAGCGGAGGGCATGTGACCGACTACGAGCCGTGGGCGCCACACCGCGGCGCCGAGATCATCGCCGATCATGCGGGGCGTGAAGGTGCGGCGCTGCCCATCCTGCACGCATTGCAGGACGCATTCGGCTACATTCCGCAGCCCGCCATTCCGCAAATCGCCGAAGCGCTGAACCTCACGCGTGCCGAAGTTCACGGGATCGCGACGTTCTATCACGAATTCCGTCGTCATCCGCCCGGACGGCACATCTTGCGTCTGTGTCGTGCCGAAGCGTGCCAGGCCATGGGTGCCGAGCGGCTGGCGCACGACGTGCAGGCGCGGCTGCGTGTGGGATGGCACGAGACCACGGCGGACGGAAAGGTGACCCTGGAACCGGTATTTTGCCTGGGCCTGTGCGCGATCGGCCCATCCGGCATGTTGGACGGCGCACCGCTCGCCCGGCTCGATCCGGCGCGCCTGGCAAATGCGCTGGACGCAGCGTCATGACCCGCGTCTTCATCCCGCGCGACGCTGCCGCCCTGGCGCTCGGCGCCGATGCCGTGGCCGCGGCGCTGGGAGCCGTGCGGCCGCGCCCGTGGAAATCGTTCGCACCGGCTCGCGCGGCATGTTCTGGCTCGAGCCGATGATCGAGGTTGCCACGCCGGCCGGCCGGATCGCCTACGGCCCGGTGCAGCCGTCCGATCTGCCCGGGCTGCTGGCGGCGGGCATGCTGGAGGGCGGCGCGCATCCTCTGCGGCTCGGCCGACCAGAGGATATGCCGTTCCTGGCCGCGCAGACGCGCCTGACCTTCGCCCGTTGCGGCGTGATCGATCCGTTGTCGCTGGATGATTACCGCGCGCCATGGCGGGCTGACGCGGGCTGCAGCGCGCGATCGAGCTGGGTCCGCCGGCGATCGTCGAAGCGGTTACCCGCTCCGGGCTGCGCGGCCGCGGCGGTGCGGGATTTCCTGACCGGGATCAAGTGGAAGACCACCGCCGAGGCGTCCGGCCGCCCGAAATACATCGTTTGCAACGCCGACGAGGGCGATTCCGGCACCTTCGCCGACCGCATGCTGATGGAAGGCGATCCGTTCTGCCTGATCGAGGGCATGGTCATCGCCGGCCTGGCGGTCGGGGCGAGCAAGGGGTGGGTGTACACCCGCTCGGAATATCCGCACGCGGTACATAGCTTCGAACAGGCGCTTGCAGCCGCCCGGCAAGCCGGCCTGCTGGGCGCCGACATTCTTGGCTCCGGGTTCGCGTTCGATATCGAGCAGCGGGTCGGCGCCGGCGCGTATATCTGCGGCGAGGAGACCTCGTTGCTGGACAGCCTGGAGGGCAAGCGCGGCCAGGTGCGCGCCAAGCCGCCGCTGCCGGCGCATAAGGGGCTGTTCGGCCGCCCGACCGTGGTCAACAACGTGATTACGCTGGCCAGCGTGCCGGTGATCCTGGCCGAGGGCGCCGAGCACTACCGCGAGCTCGGCATGGGCCGCTCGCGTGGCACCATGCCGATCCAGCTTGCCGGCAACATCCGTCATGGCGGGTTGTTCGAGGCGGGGTTCGGACTGACCCTGGGCGAGATGGTGCAGGACATCGGCGGCGGCACGATCAGTGGCCGTCCGGTGCGGGCGGTGCAGGTGGGCGGACCGCTCGGCGCCTATTTCCCGCCGGCGCTGTTCGACACGCCGTTCGACTACGAGGCGTTCGCCGCGCGCGACGGGCTGATCGGCCATGGCGGCGTGGTGGTGTTCGACGACACCGTCGATCTGGCGCACCAGGCGCGCTTCGCCATGGAGTTCTGCGCCGTGGAATCGTGCGGCAAATGCACGCCGTGCCGGATCGGTTCGGTGCGCGGCATGGAGGTGATCGACCGAATCCTTGCGGGTGATGCTGTGGACGCGAAATCGCACTGCTGCGCGATTTGTGCGAGACGATGAAGTTCGGATCGCTTTGCGCGCTGGGCGGGTTCATTCCGTATCCCGTGCTGAGTGCGCTGGTGCATTTCCCCGAAGATTTCCACCGTCCTTCACCTCTCCCGCTTGCGGGAGAGGTCGGTGCGCATCAGCGCGCCGGGTGAGGGCACGTCGCGATGACACCTCGTTTGTTTTCACCTCTTTCGCGGAGCGAGGCGGGTGATATTATCAGGAGGTACCTATGCCGTTGATCCAGGAAACCGACTACGGCACGCCCGCAAGCCCCCAGGCCGCGACCGTAACGCTGACGATAGACGGGCAGGAGGTGACAGTGCCGGAAGGCACCTCGGTCATGCGCGCGGCGATGCTGGCCGGGATCAAGGTGCCGAAGCTGTGCGCCACCGACTCGCTGAGCGCGTTCGGGTCGTGCCGGCTGTGCCTGGTGGAGATCGAGGGGCGGGCGGGCACCCCGGCTTCCTGCACCACCCCGGTCGCGCCGGGCATGAAGGTGTCCACGACAACCGACCGCGTGCGCCGCATCCGCCGCGGCGTGATGGAGCTTTATCTGTCGCGATCATCCGCGCGACGGGTTTACCTCGCCGGTCGCCGGCAACAGCGAGTTCCAGGAAGCCGCCGGTCTGGTCGGCGTGCGGGAAGTGCGGTACGGTTACGCGGGTGACAATCATCTCGATGCGCCGATCGACGCGTCCAACCCGTATTTCCAGTTCGACCCGGCGCGCTGCATCGTCTGCTCGCGCTGCGTGCGCGCCTGCGAGGAAACCCAGGGCACCTTCGCGCTGACGGTCGAGGGCCGCGGCTTCGCCTCCAAGATCGTCGCCGGGATGAACGAGCCGTTCCTGACCTCGGAATGCGTGTCCTGCGGCGCCTGCGTGCAGGCCTGTCCGACCGGCTCGCTGATCGAGAAATCCGTGGTCGAGCTGGGTCAGCCGGAGCACTCGGTCATGACCACCTGCGCCTATTGCGGTGTCGGCTGCAACTTCAAGGCGGAGATGCAGGGCGACGTGGTGGTGCGCATGGTGCCGGCCAAGGACGGCAAGGCCAATCACGGACATTCCTGCGTCAAGGGCCGCTTCGCCTGGGGCTATGCAACGCATCCCGACCGCATCCTGAAGCCGATGATGCGCGAGCAGGATCACCGATCCGTGGCGGGAGGTAAGCTGGGACGAGGCGATCGGCCGCGTGGCCGCCGAGTTTCGCCGCATCCAGGCAGCGCACGGGCGCGGCGCGGTCGGCGCCATCACCTCCTCGCGCTGCACCGACGAGGAAACCTATCTGATGCAGAAGCTGGTCCGCGCCGGCTTCGGCAACAACAACATCGATACCTGCGCGCGCGTCTGCCACTCGCCGACCGGGTACGGGCTGGGCAAGACGTTCGGCACCTCGGCCGGCACCAACGATTTCAATTCGGTCGAGCAGGCGGACGTGATCATGGTGATCGGCGCCAACCCGACCGACGGGCATCCGGTGTTCGCCTCGCGCATGAAGAAGCGGCTGCGCGAAGGGGCGCAAGCTGATCGTGATCGATCCGCGGCGCATCGACCTGGTGCGCACGCCGCATGTGGAGGCGACGTATCACCTGCCGATCCGCCCGGGCACCAACGTCGCCATGCTGGATGCGATCGGCGCACGTGGTCGTCACCGAGGGGCTGGTGGATCAGGCCTATGTGCGCGAACGCTGCGAGCCGGATGCGTTCGCCGACTGGGCGGCGTTCGTCGCCGAGCCGCGCAACAGCCCCGAGGAGGTGGAGAAGCTCAGCGGCGTGCCGGCGGCGCTGATCCGTGCTGCGGCGCGGCTGTATGCCACTGGCGGCAACGGCGGCGATCTATTACGGGCTCGGCGTGACCGAGCACAGCCAGGGCAGCACGGCGGTGATGGCGCTGGCCAACCTCGCGATGGCGACCGGCAATGTCGGTCGGCCGGGACCGGGGTCAATCCGCTGCGCGGGCAGAACAACGTGCAGGGCTCCTGCGACATGGGCAGCTTCCCGCACGAGTTTCCCGACTACCGCCATGTCGCCGGCCCGAGGTGCGGGCGATCTATGAGCGCGAATGGGGGGTGACGCTGGACCCGGAGCCGGGCCTGCGCATCCCCAACATGCTGGATGCGGCGCAGGACGGGTCGTTCCGCGCGCTGTATATCCAGGGCGAGGACATCGCGCAGTCCGACCCGGACACGCGGCACGTCACCGCCGGGCTGGCGGCGATGGAGTGCGTCGTCGTGCAGGACCTGTTCCTGAACGAGACCGCCAACTACGCGCACATCTTCCTGCCCGGCTCGACCTTCCTGGAGAAGGACGGCACCTTCATCAACGCCGAGCGGCGCATCAACCTGGTGCGCAAGGTGATGGCGCCGCGCAACGGCTACGAGGACTGGGAGATCACGCAGCTGATCGCCAACGCGATTGGGCTCGGGTGGAACTATCGGCATCCGTCCGAGGTCATGGACGAGATCGCCGCGCACCACGCCGAGCTTCGCCGGGTGTCGTTCGAGAAGCTGGACGGCTGGGTTCGGTGCAGTGGCCGTGCAACGACGCGGCGCCGGAGGGCACGCCGACCATGCATGTGGGTCATTTCGTGCGCGGCAAGGGCAATTTCGTGATCACCGAATATATCCCGACCGACGAGCGCACCGGGCCGCGCTTCCCGCTGCTGCTGACCACCGGGCGGATCCTGAGCCAATACAATGTCGGCGCGCAGACCAGGCGCACCGCCAACTCGGTCTGGCACGCCGAGGACATGCTGGAGATCCACCCGCACGACGCCGAAGAGCGCGGCATCCGCGACGGCGACTGGGTGCGGCTGGCCAGCCGCGCCGGCGCAACCAGCCTGCGCGCGCACATCACCGAACGGGTGGCGCCGGGCGTGGTGTATACGACGTTCCACCATCCGGACACGCAGGCCAACGTGGTGACGACCGATTATGCGGACTGGGCGACGAGCTGCCCGGAATACAAGGTTACCGCGGTGCAGGTCGTCGCCGGCGAATGGGCCGACCGAGTGGCAGCGCAGCTATCGCGAGTTGTCGGAACGGAGCCGGCGGGTCGAGCCCGTACCGGCAAAATGAACCGGGCTGCGGCAACCCCTCGCCCCGAGCAGATGCCCCCCCCCGTGGAGGGGTTGGGGATGCACCCACCAGCACGATCCGCTCGTATCGCGTGGCATGACGGCGCGATCGGACACGGACGCGCACGGTCCCGGAAGAAATGCCGGTCGCGCTCACCTACAACCGGGCGACGCTTGCGGTGATGCTCGCCACGCCGGCGGATCTGGAGGATTTCGCGCTGGGCTTCAGCCTGACCGAAGGGATCATCGACCGCGCGACCGAGCATCGAAGAACTCGAGTCGTCCGGGCCGGCAAGCGGGATCGAGCTGCGCATGTGGCTCGGCCGCCGGCCGCGCGGCCGAGGCGGAACGGCGGCGCCGCCGCCTGGCCGGACCCAGCGGCTGCGGGCTGTGCGGCATCGAAAGCCTGGAGGATGCGATGCGCGCTCCGCCGCGGGTCGCTGCGATCGGCGCGGTTCACCGCCGGCTGAAATTGCCGCGGCGATGGCGGCGCTGCCGGCGGCGCAGCAACTGAACCGGCGACCCACGCGGTGCATGCCGCGGCGTTCTGGACCCGGCCGCACGGGCTGGTCGCGGTGCGCGAGGATGTCGGCCGGCACAACGCGCTGGACAAGCTTGCCGGCGCGCTGGCGCGGCAGGGATGTGGCTGCCGCCGACGGGCTGGTGCTGCTCAGCAGCCGGCTTGTCGGTCGAGCTGGTGCAGAAGGCCGCGGCGATCGGCGCGCCGGTGGTGGTCGCCGTCTCGGCGCCGACCGCGCTGGCGGTGCGCGTGGCGGACGCCGCCGGGATCACGTTGATCGGCGTGGCCCGCCAGGACGGGTTCGAGCTGTTCACCCATCCCGAGCGGATCGAACTGGAGCGCGCACAGCATGTCGCCTGACAAGCTTGCTTACATGGCCAACCAGATCGGCCGCTTCTTCGCCCACCAGCCGCACGATGCGGCAGTGGCCGCCATCGCGGACCATCTGCGCAAGTACTGGGACCCGCGGATGCGGGCGACCATTCTCGGCCGGCCTGGAGGCGCCGGATAACAGGCTCGATCCGCTGGTGCGCGAAGCGGTTGCACGGCTGCGCGCCGGCTGATAGTATCATTGCGGAGTCGCGATACGGAAGTTGTCAAAGATCAATAAAGCAATCGGGGAGGGACGCCATGAGTTCCACAGTCTCGCGCGGTCAGGCACCGGGGTTTCTGGATCGGGAGCGCATCATTGCCGAACCGGGCTTCAACCGCTGGCTGGTGCCGCCGGCGGCGCTGTGCGTGCATCTGTGCATCGGCCAGGTCTATGCGTTCAGCGTGTTCAATCTGCCGATGACCCGGCTGATCGGCATCACCAAATCGGCGCCGGACGACTGGAAGCTGACCGAGCTTGGTTGGATTTTCAGCATCGCGATGCGTGCTGCTGGGATTGCCTCGGCGCGTGACCGGCTCCTGGCTGGACCGCGTCGGCCCGCGCAAGGCGATGTTCACCGCGGCCGTGCTGCTTCGGCGGCGGGTTCCTGGTCGCCGCGTTCGGCGTCAGCATCCATAACTCTGGTTGGTCTATCTCGGCTACGGCGTGATCGGCGGCTGCGGGCTGGGCATCGGCTACATCTCTCCGGTCAAGACGCTGATCACCTGGTTCCCTGACCGTCCTGGCATGGCGACCGGCATGGCGATCATGGGCTTCGGCGGCGGCGCGATGATCGCCTCGCCGCTGTCGGTGCTGCTGATGGGGGCGTTCTCCACGCCCGACGCATGTCGGGGTGATGGAAACCTTCGTGGTGCTGGGCGTCATCTATTTCTGCTTCATGTCGGTCGGCGCGATCATCGTGCGCGTGCCGCCGGATGGCTGGCATCCGGAGGGCTACGTGGCGCCGGCGCAATCGGTCGGGCTGATCACCACCGAAAACGTGCACGTCGGAACGGCGTGGCGCACGCCGCAATTCTGGCTGCTGTGGTGGGTGCTGTGCCTGAACGTCACGGCCGGGATCGGCGTGCTGGGGCAGGCCTCGGCGATGGCGCAGGAGATGTTTCCCGGGCGGTCACGGCCGTTGCCGCGGCAGGGTTCGTCGGGCTGCTGAGCCTCTTCAACATGGCGGGACGGTTCATCTGGGCCTCCACCTCCGATTACATCGGACGCAAGAACACCTACTGCGTGTTCTTCCTACTGGGGATGCTGCTGTACGGCCTCGTGCCGACTTCCGGCCATATCGGCAGCGTGGCGCTGTTCGTGATCTGCTTCGTGATCATCATCAGCATGTATGGCGGCGGGTTCTCGACCATTCCGGCGTATCTGAAGGACGTGTTCGGCGTGCAGTATGTCGGCGCCATCCACGGGCGGCTGCTGACGGCATGGTCGGCGGCGGGCGTGTTCGGGCCGGTCATCGTGAACTACATGCGCGAATACCTGATCCAGCACGGCGCCGCCAAGGCGGATGCCTACACGGAGACGATGTATATCATGGCCGGCCTGTTGCTGATCGGGTTGATTTGCAACCTGTTGATGCGGCCGGTGCACGACCGGCACTTCCTGGCCGCGCAGACGGCCGGCATCTGAGTGGAGGGCAACGAACATGACGGCAAAACTGATCTTCTTCTGGGCGCTGGTGGGGATTCCGCTGCTGTGGGGCGTGGCCAACACTCTGGGCGATGCGATGAAGCTGTTCGGGTAGAACGGGATCAGCGCCGGACCAGGAGTTCCCCTTTCCCCAGGGTCGCGGTATCGCCCATGAAACGCTGCTCCGCCTCCGCGACCAGCCGCGAGGCTCGCCGGCTGATCGGGGCCAGCGACCGGCTGAGCAGGCGGCGGAACACAGTTCCGTCTCCAACTGGCACGAAGGTCGGCAGCAATCCTTCGTGCTTCCCGAGCACCAGGGTCCCGCGGCGCATCAGGTAACCGGGAAGCGCCCCGGCCGCGCCGCACACGATCAGGGTGCCGGCAAGCATCCGGCTGGCAGGGGCCGCACCCGCCGTGCCCTCGATCACGATCAATCCGCGACGCAGCCGATCACCGGCACGATCCCCCGCATTACCCCGCACGATCACCGTGCCGCCGGCCATCCCCGCCCGCTCGCCGGCAAGCGGACCGCCGAGGAACGCGCCCGCATCGCCACCGATCTCCATCCGACCGTCGCGCAGTCCGGATGCCGCCCAGCCGCCGACCCGCCCGCTTATCTGCAACAGCCCCCCCGACATCAGTCGTCCGGCGTACAGCCCAGCTTCGCCCTCCAGCACGAGTTCGCCGCTGCTCATGCCGGCGCCCAGCCAATCGAAGCGGGACGAGCCGCCCTCGATGACCACACGGTCCGACGCGCCGCCCTGCACGCGGAATACATCGCCCACGCGCAGGCTGATCCGCGTGGTGCTGAGTTCGATGCGCTCCAGCGCCGCCCGGTCCAACGCCGCAAGCCGTTCCGGGATCAGCGGCGATAGATCCAGCCGCATCTCCGGCGCCGCGCGCAGCACGAGACGCAACGTGGTCACGGCAGCAGGTCGGCGAGGCGGAACTGGTGTCGCCCGAGCTTGCCGCCGTAATTGCCCGCACTGATACGGGCGGCACCACGCTCCGGCCCCAACGCCACGGCAGCCTCAAGCCCGGCGCTTGTCGCAGACGCCACCGCCTCGGCGCTCAATCCATCGATCACCACTTCCAGCACCGACGCGATATCCGCATCGAGTTCCGATGGCACAGCGCCACGCAGCGTTGGGCAATACAGATGATTGGTCGATGCGACGAGCCCCTTGTACTTGGATCCCAGCTTCGACCCCGACCGGGCAATGCCGCCAGGAAACGGCGCGATCGCGTCAGCCACCCCGGCGATTGCCGCAACCACCGCTTCGGCGGCACGCAACGCGGCACCGGCGGAACGGCCCATCAGGATCAGATTGCCGCCGCCGACCGCCTGGCGCGTCAGGCCGGTCGTTCCTTCACAAACGAACTCGCCGTCCATCACCGGGATTCGCCAATAGTGCCGGCCGGAAAAGCGCTTGGAGATCTGCCATCCGTCGCCGAAATACCGCAGTGCGTCGCCCAGGCGCAGCGTCTCCGTGCCGGTCAGGCCCGCATAGCAGGCGGTGTCGTGGCAGGTCAGCACGCATTGTCCGACCCGCGCCTGAAGTTGCTTTTGCAACTCACCGGTCGAGGCGGAGAACAGCAGGACGCGGATGCCGGGGCGCCCGTCCGGCGTGACCGACGCCGGCACCTCTCGGTCGATCGCCGCCTCGCAGCCGCAGGCGATGACCGAGGTGGCGAAGCCCGTCATCGTCATCGCCGCCTGGCGCGCCCATCGGCTGGCGCCGGCAGTGATCAGCAGGGCGGTGCCGCGCATGTCGAAGGCTTCGGCGAAGGTGTCGTCGATACGGACGCCGTTGCGGGTCATGGGCGGCATGCAACAGCCTCGAACCGCTCGGGATCGCTGGCAACGACATCGAACGCGCTGTGCGACACGCCGAAGACATGGTCGTACCATCCCCCAAGGCGGCGCTCGATCGACGTGTCGAAGCCAGGTCGCACCGCCAGCGCATGCCCGGTCGGAGCGCCGATTGGCGTTCCCTGCCGCACCACCAGGTGTCCGTCCTTGAACACAAGCTCGGCATGGCGGAACATCGCCGCCAGATCCGGGCCGGGACGATACACCGCGATGTCGGCGCGCGCCCCCGGCGCGAGATGTCCGCGGTCCGCCAGCCCGAGCAACCGCGCCGGCGCGGCGCGCGTCATGATGGCGATCTCTGCCCAGGTGTATTCACGGGAAATGGATGGCAGCGTGGTGACCGCCATTGCTTCGGCGGGCAGCGTCTCGATCCACTGGGCGCGTAGATCGCGGCTGAGCAGCAGTGCCAGCAGGTCCGGATAACAGGTGAACGGTGCCCCGTTCGGGTGATCGGTGGTGAAGAACACGCGCCAGGGATCGTCGATCAGCAGGAACAGCTCAAGCCCGGCCGCCCATTGCACGGCGTTGAAGAAATTGGTCCGCCGATAACGGTACGGCACGATGCCGCCGCCATTGCCGTCGCCATCCATGATGACCGATTTGCGCGGATGCGCCTGACCGCGCGCGTTGAACTGGCGCAGCACATCCGATGAGATGGTCACCGTCTGCCCGAACATCACCTGCCCGACATCGGCGGTAACCAGCCGGTTGCCATTCACCGCCTCGGCCAGGCGCGGCGCAGCGGACGAAAAGCCACGCGGCCCTTCACTGCCGTATGCGTAGAACTGCAAATGCGCCAGATGCAGCGGCAAGTCGCCCAGCGCCTCGATCGTCGCCAGCGCCGTTTCGGCGTTGCCGGGAATGCCGAGATTGTTGCAATGCAGGTGTACCGGGTGCGGTACGCCGAGCCCCGCTACGGCCTGCTGAAGCGCGCGGACCACTGTGCGCGAGGATACCCCGTACCGGGGCACCACATCGTCCAGCCCGAACGTGCGCGCGTTTTCCTTGAACGCGGCCGCACCGCCTGGATTGATCACTTTCACGCCCAGTCCGCGACTGCCGGCGAGCATCCGGCCGGCATAGTCGGCGACAGCGTTTTCGCCTTCCGCCCCACGCAGCATGTCCAGCAGGAAATCCTCGTTGCCGAGGACCGTCAGGATCGCCGTGTCGATGAACGGAATCGTCGCCAGTTCCAGATGCGCCTGCACAGCGACATGCGGGGAAATCGCCGGCTCGATGACGGTGGTGAAACCCATGGAGATGTATAGCTGTCCGATGGCTTCGGTGATCGGCGTACTGCTGTCTGGTCGCAGTTCCGGAAGCAACAGCCGCGCCGTGTTCACGTTGGCCCCGGCTATGTGGGAGTGGATGTCGATCCCGCCGGCCAGCACGACCGCTCCGCTGACGTTGTGAACGAGATCGGCCTGCCCGCCAGGAGCGACGATCCGGCCATCCTGAAACCAGACGTCGCCCGGCCCGTCACGCCCGTTGGCCGGATCGATCACCCGCCCGCCGGACAGGCAGGTCAGCATGGGTTTGGCAAGGCGGCTTGGATCCGCCCCAGTACCTCGGCCACCGAAGGCAAACTACCCGGCGAAGCGACGGTGCGATGCGAAAGAGCACCGATCTCCGGACCGAAGAGCACCGCGCTGTGATCAATGCCCGGGCATCCCACCGTGATCCGCACGTGCGGCGGCGAGTCGAAAACGGTATCGGGAGATACCAGAGCGATCAGCGGAAGTTTCCGGCGCCACGACGGCGTCCGTGGTTCCAGCGCAGAAATCCACACTGCGACGTCCGCCTCATTGCTGTCGATCATGCGGGCGGCGTCGAAACGCCAGCAATCGTGCTCCGGACGGCCCCTTCCGAAGCCGATCCGCAGCGGATATCCCGTCATCCAGCCACCCATTTGCGCGATCCCGGCGGCGTTGCCCAGGGGCGCCAGTGGCAGGCCGGCAAACCGGGTCGTCGCGTTCAGATCGTCGATCAGCCCGCACAGCATCTCGATCGCCAGCGGATCGAGCGAAGCCGCCGACCAGACCGCGACACCGAACCTGGCGGACGCCAGCACCGTCGCGCAGTCCCGCAACGCCTCGCGGCAGGGCGCATCCGGCCGAACCGGGCGCCCTGCCACGACCGCGCGGAGCACGCCGAGCACGACGGGAAGCTGTGCCGGCTCGGCGCTGATCGCCTGTGCCGATGCCGCCCCCACGCCCAGACGAATCACCCGCCTGACACGGTCCGGGAAGAGCGGCGGCGCAATATCGATCCCCAGGCCACGATCGAGATCCGGCCACGCATCATGCAGCCCCGGCCCGACCAGCAACAGCACATCGGCGCGCGCCCGTGCCTGCAACGGCGTCGTCACGATCCAGCCCGCTTGCCGCATAACGTCCAGATCACGCAACGCGGCGTCGGCATGCATGTGATCGATCACCGCGCCAATCGCCCGCGCCAGCATCACCGCCGCCTCCCCCCCGGCGATGTCCGTGGCCAGTCCGCCAAACACCGCGCACCGGCTTCGCCAAAGCAAGTCCGCGGCGGCGGCGATCGCATCGTGTAGCGGCACGGCACGCCCGCCGACCGATGCCTCAGCGATCCCGGGTGTCAACCGCCGCGCTCAATCATCATATTTAATGTAAGCAAATCGCTGGTCGCCCTGTGGCGTGCCCTCCAGCGCGCCGCCCTCATGGCCGGGCCGCCATTGGATCACGTCCTCGATCTTCTTCGCCAATTGCAGGTCCTTGTCGGTGATGCCCTTCGCGCTGTGCGTGCAGAGCCGCACCTCCACCCAGGCGTACGACGCGGTCAGATCCGGATGGTGCCATGCCGCTTCCGCGAGATGGCCGATCGTATTGATCACCATCAGCGTGCCCTTCCAGCTGTTAGTCTTGTAGGTGCGCCGGATCCACCCACGCTCCAGCCGCCAGTGTGGGAGATGCTGCCCGAGTTGGGCTTCGACTTCAGCTTCTGAATAGACGTGTTCCGTCGCACGTTCTGCCATGTGCATGGTTCCCCGTCCGCTGCACGAGGCGATGTTGCCTCGCATACCGCCAGTGTGTACCATAGGTTATGGGCAAGGCAACGCGGCACCGGACCGACGGCCGTGCTCCATCCCCGGGCCGTCGGTGATGGCGGATGCTGTTTCGGTTGCGTGCAATGCGCGGCTCCATCTGGGGTTCCTGGATATTGACGGGGCGCTGGGCCGCCGCTTCGGCAGCATCGGGATGGCACTCGACGCCCCGCAGACCCGCATACGCCTGACCCGCTCCGCGACCCCGCGTGTTGACGGTCCCGAGCGCGACCGTGCCGCCCGATATCTCGAAACCATTCTCCGGCACCTTGGCGTGGCGTCGTGCCACAGCCTGACCGTTACCGCCGCGATCCCTCCACATGCCGGGCTGGGTTCCGGAACCCAGCTTGCGCTTGCCGTTGCCGCCGCGGTGCGACGGCTGCACGGCCTGCCCGCCGATCCCACGGCAGATGCTTACGCACTTGGCCGCGGACAACGGTCCGGCATCGGGATTGCTCTGTTTCAGCACGGCGGCTTCGTGGTGGACGGCGGTTGCGGCAGCAACGACTCTCCGCCACCGATGCTGGCCCGCCTGGCAGTGCCGGAGGGCTGGCGCGTCGTGCTGCTGCGGGACGAACGCCATTCCGGCCTGTCGGGCCGCGATGAGGCAGCGGCCTTCACCGCCCTGCCGCCGTTTGCTCCGGAGCTTGCGGCGCGTATCTGCCATTTGGTGCTCATGCAAGTCCTGCCGGCACTGGCGGAAGACGATCTCGCGCGGTTCGGCGACGCGATCGGCAACATCCAGCAAATCGTCGGCGATCACTTCGCGCCGGCGCAGGGCGGCCGCTTCACCAGCCCTCGTGTGGCGGCGGCGCTGTCGCTGCTGGGCGCGGGCGGCGCCAGCGGCCTGGGACAGAGCTCCTGGGGACCCTCGGGATTTGCCTTTGTTGGTGACCACACGACAGCCGCCGCTCTGGCCGCAAGGCTGCGGCACGCCCCGCAGGGCGAAGGCCTGAACATCGCGATTTGCCGGCCGCTGAACCTTGGTGCAACCATCACGGGCCCTGCCTGACAGACACATGAACCTCGAGAACACGCCATGGCCGAGAAGCACATTTTGCACATGCTGACTCCGCTGCCCCGGATCAGCCCGTTCGACGCCAACATGGCGCTTGATGCCGGGTTCGATGCCGTGCTGCCATATGGCGCGGTCACGCTTGAGGACATCGGCGGCCTGGTGCAGGACGCGATCTTTTCGCGCCCGCCGAAGGACGGCGCCAGGACCGGCATGTTCATCGGCGGCAAGGATGCCATCGTGGCATTGGACATGCTCGATGCAGCCAAGCAGGCAATGGTGCCGCCTTTTGCTTTGTCGCTGTTCGCCGACCCGTCCGGTTCCTTCACCACCGCCGCCGCAATGGTTGCATGTGTCCGGAAGCTGCTGAGCACTGAATGGCAGCGCGGACTCGATGGATTGAAGCTGGTCGTATTCGGCGCCACCGGCGTGGTGGGCTTCGCATCGGGCGTGATCGCCGCGCTGGAGGGCGCGAACGTGGTGTTGGCCGGATATGACGGCGCGGCCCGCGTGGAACGCTCAGCCGCCGAAATCACCCGGCGGTTCGGTGTCACCGTGCGGGCCGCCGACGCCAGCACCGATGACCGGAAGAGCGCGCTACTGCGCGATGCCGACGCAGCCCTGTGCGCCGGCCGCGCCGGGGTGCAGATCCTGGCCGCAGCGATGCTGGGCGGTGCGCCGGGCCTGCTTGTGGTCGCCGACGTGAATGCGGTGCCGCCGGCGGGTGTGGAAGGGCTCGACGCGCAATCGAACGGCGCGCCAATCGCCGGCTCGAAAACGCGGGGCATAGGCGCGCTGGCAATCGGCGGGATCAAGTACCGCACCGAGTTCGGTCTGTTTCGCCTGATGATTGAAAGCGGCAAACCGGTCAGCCTTGATTTCCGCGACGCCTTCAGGCTTGCCGGTGAGCTGGTCGGATGACGCGCCAGGCGTGCTCGTCGCGGCGATCTCCGGCAGGGCGATTGCCGCCGCCGCGCGTCGCGATGGTTTCGCGCCGCTGGTGGCCGATCTGTTCGGCGATCTTGATACGATCGCGGTTTCGGACGGAATGATCCGCATCTCCGGCACAATCGCCCGGGGCATCAGGCGCACACCGCTGCTCGGCGCGCTCGACCGCCTGGCCGACAAACGTAGCCCGGAAGGCGTGGTCTACGGCAGCGGCTTCGAGGACCGCCCGGCGCTGCTCGACGCGATGGCGCGCCGTTACCTCCTGATCGGCAATCCTGGCGATACGGTGGCCGATTTGAAAGACCCGTTCGCGTTCGCCGAACTGTGCCGGCGCACCGGCGTTCCGCACCCGCAAACGCGGCCGACGCTTCCAGCGCGCGGCGAATGGCTGGAGAAACGGTCTGGCGGTGCCGGTGGGTTTCATGTGCAACCGGCCACGCCGGGTCGCGCGCCGCGGCGCGGCCGGTATTATCAGCGGCACACCGGCGGACGATCGGTTTCGGTGCTGTTCCTTGCCGACGGGCGACGGTCGCTGAGCCTGGGGCTGAACGAACAATGGGCGGACCCCGAGCCAGGGCGGCCGTTTCGTTATGGCGGGGCGGTGCGACCCGCGGCAGTGCCGGATGGGCAGGCGCAGCATATGACCGAGGCGGTGGCACGGCTCACCTCCGCCAGCGGCTTGGTCGGCTTATGCGGCGCGGATTTTCTGCTGCGATCCGATGGGTTCGACCTGCTCGAGATCAATCCCCGCCCCGGCGCCACTCTGGATATCTACCGCGATGCGCCGCTGTTCCGATATCATGTCGAAGCCTGCCGCGGGCGGCTGCCCGATTGCGCGCCGGTGCTCGCCGGGGCGCAAGCCGCGGCGGTGATCTATGCGCGTGCCTGCATCCGCCTGCCGGACGGTTTCACATGGCCGGAATGGACGGCGGACCGACAACCGCCCGGTGATCCGGTTCCCGCCGGCGCGCCACTCTGCACGGTGATTGCCGAAGCAGCCGACGCCGACACGGCGCGCCACTTGGCACGGCAGCGCGGCACCGAGATCCTTGCTTTGGCCGGAGCCGCGTCATGATCAGCGTGAACCAGCGGGCACGCCGCCTGTTCGATGCGCTCTGCGCCGACGCGGCGGCGCTGCGTGTTGCCGTCACGCACGGCGAACACGGCGAGACGCTGGTCGATGCCGGGGCGCCCGGCAGCATTGCGGCGGGGCTGCGCATCGCCGAAATCTGCATGGGCGGCCTCGGCGAAGTTCGCCTGCAGGCAGATGCGGCGACCCCGCGCTGGCCATGGTCGGTGTCGGTGGCTTGCACTCAGCCAGTGATCGCATGCCTCGCCAGCCAGTACGCCGGATGGAGCCTTTCGCACGGCGAAAAGCCCGACGCGTTTTTTGCACTCGGATCGGGTCCGGCTCGCGCGCTCGCGCGGAAAGAGAAACTGTTTGCCGAACTCAACTACACCGACAGCGCCGATGACGCCGTACTGGTGCTGGAAAGCGGCCGGCCGCCCCCGGCCGAACTGATCGCCAGCATCGCACAAGATTGCGCCGTCGTGCCAACCCGGCTCGGGATCATCTATGCGCCGACGCAAAGCCTCGCCGGCAGCGTGCAGGTCGTCGCCCGTGTGTTGGAGGTGGCGCTGCACAAGGCGCATGAGCTGCACTTTCCGCTGTCCAGGATCGTTGACGGAATGGGCATTGCCCCGTTGCCGCCGCCGCACCCGGATTTCGTGACCGCCATGGGCCGCACCAACGACGCAATCATTTTTGCCGGCCGCGTGCATCTGTTCGTGACCGGACCGGCAGCGGAAGCGCGCGCATTGGCCGACGCATTGCCGGCGTCCGGCTCGCGCGATTACGGCAAGCCGTTCGCCGAAATCTTCCGCGCCTGCAAGGGGGATTTCTACGCCATCGATCCGATGCTGTTCAGCCCCGCCGAAGCGATCGTTACCAATATGGATTCTGGCAAAACTTTCCGGAGCGGGCTGATTGACCACGCACTGCTCGATGCCTCATTCAACTGATGCGCATCGCGCTGGCGATCGACGGCCCTGACTGGCACGCACGCGCCCTGTTGCGAGCCTTCGCCACCCGCAAGGCGGACGCCGAAGCAGTACACCTCGCCGCCTGCACATTCGACACCCAACGCCCGCACGGCATCCAGATCCCCGGGTTCGCGCACGCCCTTCCCGATGCGGTACTGGTGCGCGCCATTTCCGGCGGCAGCTTTGAAGAAGTGACGCGCCGGCTCGGCATCCTGCATGCGCTGCGCGAACTCGGCGTGCCGGTGTGGAACGACGCCCGCACGATAGAGCGGTGCGTGGACAAATCGACCACCAGCTTCTTTCTCGCCCAGGCCGGCCTGCCGACGCCGCCGACCTGGGCCGTCGAGGGGCTGGAAGCAGCCCGCACGATCGTCAGCCGCGAGTCGCAACATAACAAGTTGGTGTTGAAACCGTTGTTCGGATCGCAGGGCCGCGGCCTGCGCCTGATCGAGCGGCAGCAAGACCTGCCGCCGCCCGATGCGGTCGGCGGCGTCTATTACCTTCAGCACTACATCCCCCAATCCGGCACCGGGTTCGAGGATCAGCGCCTGTTCGTCTGCGCCGGCGAAGTCATCGCCGCAATGACCCGGCGGTCCGCCAACTGGATCACCAATATCGGCCGAGGCGGCGCACCGGAATCGCTGACCCCCACGCCCGAACTTTCCGAGCTTGCCCTGCGCGCCGTCGCCAGCGTGGGCGCCGAATATGCCGGCGTGGACCTGCTGCGCGACCAAGCCGGACGAACCCACGTGCTGGAAGTCAACAGCATGCCGGCATGGCGCGGTTTGCAAAAAGTGACGCCTGTCTCCATCGCCGATCACATCGCGGCCTCTCTCCTGCGCCGGCTCGGATGACCGCCATCGAGGCAGCGTTCCTGGAAGCCTGCGCGGAGGAACTCGCTGCCCCCAAGCCGGGCAACGTGCACCGGCACGCGGACGGGCACGGCATGACCGTCACGCATTTCCTGCGCAGCGCCCAGGCATCGGCGCCATCGCTCTGCCGCCTCGGCGCAGCGCTCGGGGAGCGCGTGCTGGACGCGGTGACGGCAACGCGCGCGGCGGTCGGCCAGAACACCAATCTGGGTATCATCCTGCTGGCCGCGCCCTTGGTCCTGGCCGCCGAGCAGCCCAGCCCGGACTTGCGGACGGCGCTTCGCCGGGTGCTCGACCAGGCGACCATGGCCGATGCGGACGCCGTGTTCCGCGCCATCCGCCACGCGGCGCCCGGCGGACTGGGACAAGCGCCACGCCACGACGTGCACGCGCCGCCGACCGTGCCGCTGTCGGTCGCCATGGCCGAAGCCGCGCACCGCGACAGCATCGCCCGCCAATGGGTCACCGGATTTGCCGATGTGTTCGGGCCGGGGCTGAAGGCGTACCGCGCGGCCGGCGAGCGCTGGCCCGATCCGGCCTGGGCCGCGCTGGCCGCCTATCTGTGGTTCCTGGCGCAACTGCCCGACAGCCACATCGCCCGCAGGCACGGCGCCGAGGCGGCCGATCGCGTTCGGCGACAAGCCATACCGGTTCGTCAACGCCTGCTGGACGCCGGGGACCCCACCACCTGCCTGCCCGAGCTGCTCGACTGGGATCGCGCCCTGAAAGCGCACGGGATCAATCCCGGCACCAGCGCCGATCTGACGGTGGCCACGATCCTGACCGATCGGCTCTCGCAGCCACTTGCGTCCGCCCCCTGAAAAGTCGTTCAGTCCTTCCGGCGCCCGGGCGGGATATCGCTTCCGGGGCGTTACGACAGGGGCCTTCGCGGCCACGCGAAGACAATTCAGGAAGGAAACAACACATGGCGACGATCACCAAGGTCTGCGTTGGCGAGTCTCTCGTGGGTGAGGGCAATGAGGTCGCTCACATCGATCTGCTCATGGGGCCCCGTGGCAGCGCCGCGGAATCGGCGTTCTGCCACGCACTGACCAACAACAAGGACGGGTTCACTTCGCTGCTCGCGCTCATCGCTCCGAATCTGGCGGCCAAGCCGAATACCGTCATGTACAACAAAGTGACGATCAAAGGCGCCAAGCAGGCGGTCCAGATGTTCGGCCCGGCGCAGCACGCCGTGGCAAAAGCGGTCGCCGACAGCGTCGCTGAGGGCATCATCCCTCAGAATGAGGCCGACGATCTGTTCATCTGCGTCGGCGTGTTCATCCATTGGGATGCCGCGGACGACAAGAAGATCCAGGAATACAACTATCGCGCGACCAAGGAATCCATCGCTCGCGCAGTGCGCGGCGAGCCGTCCGCTGCCGAAGTCGTCCGCCAGCGCGACACCGCGAAGCACCCGTTCGCCGCCTGACCCCCACCGACGCACTCGCCCGGCCTTCAGGGTCGGGCGAGGCCTTCCAAATCCTCCGCCGTCAGCGCCAGGCTGTGCAGCGCAGTCGCCACCAGTGCGCCGGCCGCACCCGCCGCCTCCGCCAGCCGCAGGTCCTGCCCATTCCGCACGCCGCCGGCGGCGTAGACCTGGCGCCCGGCAGCACGCCTGGCGATCGTGCCGATCCGGGACACATCAGGTCCGGCGGCCGAACCCACCCGCGCCAGTGTCATCGCGATGACCGGCGACGGCCAAAGTTCCGTTTCATTCAGTATCTCCGTCGGCCCCTGGAACGCATCGCCCCGGAAATCCAGCGACAGCACCACGCGCGCGCCGGGCATTGACCGCAGCAGCTCCGCCGAAACCTGTGATTCACTGCCAATCACCAGACAGCCGGCATGCCGCCCCAGCCAATCGGCCGCCGCGGAAGCATCGGCCGCGCCATTATCCACCCAGAACTCCAGCGCCGGCCACTCCGCGGCCAGCTCGGTCAAAATCGCCGAATGATCCCCCACCCGCTCGATCGCATCCAGATCGGCAACATAGACCCGGCGAAAAGGAAACAAACGCAACAATCCGGCGACGACATCCGCCGGGCGGCTCGATCGGCTCAGCGGCGTCTCGATCGGACGATACGCCTCGCGCTGGCCGCCGCGCGCGTGCACGACCTCGCCTCCCTTCAAGTCGATGACAGGAACCACGTCCATGCGTGATACTCGTGCGTTCGGCACGGCACGGTCAAGGAAGCGCCCATGCGCAGTGTCATCGGATGGGATATCGGCGGCGCGCACCTGAAAGCCGCGCGCGCCGAAGATGGCCAGATCGTCGATGTGGTGCAGGTGCCATGCCCGTTGTGGCTCGGCCTCGATCGCCTGGACGACGCCCTGGCGGCCGTCACGAAACGGCTGGGCGCCGCTGACTGCCATGCCGCGACCATGACCGGGGAACTGGCCGACGTGTTCGCCGACCGCGCGGACGGCGTCGCCACGCTGGCCGCGACGGCGGCGCGCCACCTTCATCCGGCCAGCCTGCTCATCTACGGCGGCCGAGCCGGATTGCTGCCCGCATCGGCCGCCGCAAACCACGTCGATGACATCGCGTCGGCCAACTGGCACGCCAGCGCCTCGCTTGCCGCGCAATGGGCGGGTGACGCGCTGTTTGTGGACATGGGATCCACCACCACCGATATCGTCCCATTGTGCAACGGCCAGGTTTGCGCCGCCGGCTACACCGACGCCGAACGCCTCGGCTGCGGAGAGCTGGTCTATACCGGCCTGACCCGCGGCTTCGTGATGGCGCTGTGCCGAAATGCCCCACTCGCCGGTACCTGGACCGCCATCGCCGGCGAGTATTTCGCGGATACCGCGGATGTTTATCGAATACTTGGCGAATTGCCCGACGGTGCCGACCAATTACCCGCCGCCGATCATCGCGAAAAGACGGTCCCCGCCTCCATCGCCCGGCTCGCCCGCATGGTCGGGCGCGACGCAACGCACGCCAGTGCGGCAGCCTGGAACGATCTGGCGGCGTGGTTCGCGGAAATGCAGCTTCGCCACATAACAGACGGAGCGTATCTGGTGCAGTCGCGCATCACCCTGCCGCGCGACGCGCCGGTAATCGGCGCGGGCATCGGGCGCCACGTGATCGCCCGCCTCGCCGGCCGAATGGGGCGGCGATACGCGGATTTCTCCGACCTCGCTCCACCAGGGACGGCGTCGCGCGACTGGCTCGGACATTGCGCGCCGGCCGTCGCGGTCGCGCTGCTGGCCTACCGCCCCACCGCGTAGCCTTGCATCCCCCGAGGATTGGCCCCGGCGCGATACTGGCCGTCCTCGATCCGCGCGCCCGACAACCGGCCCTCGGTCCAGTCGCCGCCCTTTTCCGCCTTGTGGCCGCGCCGGGTCAGGTCATGCAGCACGGCATCGTCGTAGCGGCCTTCCAGCACCAGCTTGCCCGGCCGAGCCACGCGCGGCCAGAAGCTGGACGGCCAGTGCTCGCTATGGAACGAGGGCGCGTCGATCGCCTCCTGCAGGTTCATGTTGTGATGGACCACGCGCAGGAAGAACATCAGCGACCACTGGTCCTGCTGATCCCCGCCGGGCGTGCCGAACGCCATCCATGGCTTGCCCTCGCGCAATGCGAAGCTCGGCGACAGCGTGGTGCGCGGCCGCTTGCCCGGCAGCAGGCTGTTCGGCAGGTCAGGCTTCAGCCAGAACATCTGCCCGCGCGTGCCCATCGGGAAACCCAGCTCCGGGATCACCGGCGAAGATTGCAGCCAGCCGCCCGACGGCGTGGCGCTGACCATGTTGCCGTCGCGGTCGATCACGTCGATATGACAAGTATCGGCGCCAATGACACCAAGACGCGCAACGGTGGGCTCCCCGGCCCCCGCCGAGCCGGACAGCAGATGAGCGCGAGAAGCTGCGTCGCGATCCACCCAGGGCGTGCGGCCGTCCACCACGCCCGGCCGCAGCTCCATCGACGCATCCCGGCCCACCAGCTTGCGGCGCGAATCGTTATAGGCCGGCGACAGCAGCGTGTTCAGCGGCACGTCGGCGAAGCGCGGATCGCCGTACCACGCCTCCCGGTCGGCATAAGCCAGCTTGGCGCACTCTACGATCACGTGAACGAAATCCGCCCCCAGCGGGTCCATTTCACCCACATCGAACCCGCGCAACAATGCGAGCTGCTGCAGCAGAACCGGCCCCTGACTCCAGGCGCCGCATTTCAGCACGCTGTGACCGTTATAGTCATACGCAACCGGATCCTCGATGCTCGCCGACCATCCGGCGAAATCCTCCGCCGCCAGCAATCCGCGATGGCGGCGTCCGGTAACGTCCAGAACTTCGCTGGACCGAAAGAACCGATCCACCGCCTCGGCGACGAAGCCGCGATACCAGGCATTCCGCGCCGCGTCGATCCGGGCTTCGCGACCGGCGCCGGTCGCTTCCCGGCAGACCCGCTCATAGGTCGCGGCCAGCGCCGGACGGGCGAACAGGCTGTTCGGCGCCGGCACATTTCCACCCGGCAGAAAAACCGCGGCCGAGCTTTTCCACTCCGCCTCGAACAGCGGACGCACGCCTTCGATCGTGGCGCTGATGCGCGGCACAATGGGAATGCCGTTGCGAGCGTAACCAATCGCGTATTCCAGGACGGCCGGAAGCTCCCACGTGCCCCAGTCGCGCAGCATGAGGCACCAGGCGTCGAACGCGCCGGGCACCACAGCCGGAAGGAGGCCGGTGGCCGGGATCAGGTCGAGCCCGCGATCGCGGAACGCATCCAGCGTCGCCGCCGCCGGCGCAACCCCCTGGCCGCACACCACGTGCTGTGTTCCTGATCGCGCGCTGTGCACGATGATCGGCGCATCGCCGCCCGGGCCGTTCAGGTGCGGCTCCGCCACCTGCAAGGTGAACGCCGCGGCGACGGCGGCGTCGAACGCGTTGCCGCCACGCTCCAGCACGGCCATGCCGACCTGACTGGCGATCCAGTGCGTGCTGGCGACCACGCCGAAGGTACCGGCGATCTCGGGGCGGGTGGTGAACATGGCACTCTCTCGGTTGGACACAGCGAGGGTAAAGGATCGCACGACCGGACGGAACCCGCGCCCGAAAGGTGGTTCTCGATAGCTCCCATGCGCTACGCTGCGGGCCAGGCGGAGCCCCCAATGAAAACCGTAACCGTGTACACCGACTACAAGAGCCCATACGCCTATCTGGCGAAGGACCTTGCCTACGCGCTGGAGGACGCAGGTGCCGCGCGGCTCGAATGGCTTCCCTGCGTGCTGGATATTCCCAGCTTTCTCGGCAGTGCCGAAGTCGATGAGACGCACCGGGTGATCCGGGCCGAGCGCAACGCACATCAGTGGCGGCGCGTGCGCTACCTGTATATGGATTGCCGCCGTCAGGCCCGCCGGCGCGGCCTGACCATTCGCGGACCGCGCAAAATCTGGGACTCGATCATTGGCGGCGATCGGCATGCTGTTTGCCAGGCGACAGGGAACAGCGGTGTTTCGCGGCTACCACGATCGCGTGTTCGAGCGCTTCTGGAAACGTGAGCTGGATATCGAAGACCAGGGCGTCATCGCCGCGGTGCTGACCGAAGCCGGTGCAACAATGGCCGGGTTTCCTCGAGTACCTCCGCGATGAGGGCCGGCGCGAACTCGATGCCATTCAGCAGGCGGCCGAGCAGGCCGGCGTCTTCGGAGTGCCCAGCTTCATCGTCGATAACGAGCTGTTCTGGGGCCGCGAGCACCTGCCGGAAATCCGCGAACTTCTCGACGCGCCGACCGACGATCGACGGACAGCGTGACCGCACCGAACCCTGGCACTGGCACGCTCGTCCTCGTGGTCGGCCCGAGCGGGGCCGGCAAGGACACGTTGCTGGATGCCGCCCGCCGCGCGCTTGCCGGCAACTCCCGCTTCCGCTTCGCGCGCCGAGTGATCACCCGCCCTGCCGATGCCGGCGGCGAGGCACATGCAGCCGTTACCGAGACCGAATTCGCCACCCGCCGCTTCGCATTGAGCTGGCGCGCGCACGGGCTCTGCTACGGCATCCCCGCCGACATCGCCGGCGATCTCGCGCAAGGACGTGTGGTGGTCGCCAGCGTGTCGCGCACGGCGATCGCGGACGCCATGCACTTCCCGGTGCGCGTGATCGAGGTGTGGGCGCCGCCGGACATATGCGCCGCGCGGCTGGCGGCGCGCCAACGCGAGAATGCCGCCGGAATCGCTGAAAGACTGGCGCGCGGCGTGCCGATCCCGGAACGGGTGCCGGTGGACCGGGTTGTCAACGACGCAACGCAGCAGGAAGGCGCGGCGCGATTTCTTGCAGCGCTCAGCCAAGCAGCGGAAGCCGCACCGTCAACAGGAACGGATCGCCTGCCGCGGCTTGCGTGAACAGGCTGATCTCCGTCACCTGCCGCGGCTGCCGCAGCGCCGCGGCAAAATGCCGTTCTGCCTCTGGCTGATAGCGTGCCTTCTCCTGCGCGTTCAGTCGCCGCGTCAGTGTCATATGAAAGAACCAGGTGCCGAACACATACGGATACCCCCAGCGACGCAGCATCGCGTCCTGCGCGGCCGACAGCCCGCCACGGCGCCGCCGCGCAGTTCGTCGGCATCCGGCGGCGCGCGGAACCCATCCAGGCCGGCGACGCACAGATCGGCCAATGCCTGCAACCGCGGCGACGGTTCGGTCTCCCGGAGCGCCAGGAAGCCATGCACATCCGCGACCGCCATCGGCGGCAGCTCGAACGACGCAATCCCGGCCGCCAGTTCCGCCAGCGGCGCTCGGCCAGCGCGTCCCAGCCCGTGCCCGGACCGCAGACGCATCGGAGGTTTCAGCGTCGCATGAAACCCATACAGCCGTGGCTCGGCGGTGACCTCCATCAGCCCTTGCATGTCGGGTTGCGGCACCGGCTCCCGGTTGGCTGGATCGCGGCCGAGCCAAGCAGTGGATAGCGCGAACAGCGGATCATCCGGCAGCGGTGCGTAATACACGGCAACGCGCATCGCCCGGCGTTCATGCGACACGATCGCCCACGCGCCAGACCTGGCGCACGACCGGCAAGTCTTCATGCACGCGCACCCGCACGATATCGGCGCGCTGCCCCGGCGCGATCCGGCCGCGATCGGCCAGGCCGGCGATCCGCGCCGGCCGATCGGTGATCAGCGCGATCGCCTCGGGCAACGTGATCCCGTCGCGGGCGCACTGGAACGCCGCCTCGATCAGGCTCGCCGGTACGTAGTCAGAGGCGAATGCATCCACCGCGCTTTCGCGCAGCAGCGCGGCGGCCGACACATTGCCGGAATGCGACCCTCCGCGCACGATGTTCGGTGCGCCGGCGATCACCTGCATTCCGGCAGCCTTGGCCGCAACGGCCGCGGCCAAGGTCACCGGGAACTCGCTCACGCGGATCCCGTCGGCGGCATTCTCGGCGATCTCCGCCTCGGTGCGATCGTCGTGGCTCGCCAGCGCGACATCGCGCCCGGCCATCCGATCCAGCAGCGCCCGCCGCTGCGGCCGGCGCAGCCGCGCCTGGGTCGCCTGCAATTCGGTGATGCGCCGCTCGATCTCGTCATCCGGAAAGCCGCTCTGGCGGCGCAGTGCGCGATAGCGGTTGAGATCGGCGTACTGGCCGACACCTGGCGTGTGGTCCATCAGGCTCACCATGCGGACGCGGGGATGCTCGGCCACCGAGGCGAACAGCGCCGGCATGTCAGGCGCGGCGATTTCGCAGCGCAGATGAAGGAAGTGCTCGGCCTTCAAGCAGGTCCGCGCCGCCCAGCGCATCCAGGTCGGCAACACCCTCCCGGAAGGTGCGCACGCGGTCCTTGTCGAAGCCAAGATCGCCGAGACACAGCGCGTCCAGCACGGTGGTCACTCCGGCCGCGGCGCATTGCGCGTCATGCGCCAGCAGCGCCGAGCGCGACGGCCAGCGTGCATTGGTGCGCGGCTGTACCTGGCGTTCAAGGTTGTCGGTATGCACATCGACAACGCCCGGAATCAGCGTGTCACCCTGCATGATCCAGCGCGCCGGGAGTTCCGGAGCGGCCGGACTGCATTTCGGCGATCAGTCACCCGCGCAGCACCACCGTGCCGCGCACCACCGCATCGGGCAGCACCAGGACTGCGTTGGTCAGGATCGTTTCGTCTGTCATGCGGCATCCTGCAGCGGCGCGAGCGCGAACAGCCGGTCGGCCACCGCATCGCGTGCGGCGACATCGTGCATGATGGCGACGATCGCTGCACCGCGCGCCTTCGGCTTCGTTGATCATCGCCACCACCACGGCACGGTTCTCCGCGTCGAGCGATGCCGTGGGCTCATCGAGCAGCAGGATCGGATGGCCGCCGATGAAACCGCGGGCAAGGTTCACCCGTTGCTGTTCGCCGCCGGAGAATGTTGCCGGCGGCAGCGCGTGCAGACGGCGCGGGATATTGAGGCGCAGCAGCAGCGCGGTCGCGGCGGTGCGCGCCTGCTCGACCGCGCGTCCCGTGCGCGACCAGGACCTCGGCGACCAGGTCGAGCGCCGGCACCCGCGGCACGACGCGCAGGAACTGGCTGACATAACCGAGCGTTTCATGCCGCACCGCCAGTATGGTGCGCGGATCGGCACGCGGCGATGTCCAGCATCTCGCCCCGGTGACGCACAAGAATGCGGCCGCTTTCGGCGCGGTAGTTGCCAAAGAGACTGCGCATCAGCGTGGATTTGCCGGCGCCGGATGGGCCGGACAGCGCGACGCATTCGCCGGCCCTGACCTCCAGCGCGATGTCCGACAGCACCGGGATGCGCACGCTGCCTTGCAGATGCAGCGTGAAACCTTTGGCCAGCGCCTCGGTGCGCAGCATCACCGGGCGCACGGCAACGCTTCCTTCAGGAATGGCCGGCTACAACTGACAACGCGGCAGGCCCGGACAACCGGGCATCGTGCCCGGTCGAGTAGGGCGCTGCCGCCATCGGAGCACACACATGCGCATGCGCATCGTGCTGGTGATCCGGTGGGGTGCGAGGCGGATCCGCCTGTCACTGGAGATCCGCCTCTGACCCACCGGAGGGCCGGAGGGGTTGGCGTACCTGCCACCCTCCGGTGCCCGAATACCACATTCTCCGTCTCGACCTGGCAACGCAACAACCGCTGTGATCGGCACAACGGGTGCCCGGCAACGCTTCCGTCAGCGGATCGCCGGCGCTGATACTGACTTCCACGAAACGCGGCGGGCCCGGACAACCGGGCATGGTGCCCGGTCGAGTAGGGCGCTGCCGCCATCGGAGCACACACATGCGTATGCGCATCGTGCTGGTGATCCGGTGGGGTTCGAGGCGGATCCGCGTATCAATCGTGATCCGCCTCTGACCCAACCGGAGGGCCGGAGGGTGGCGAGCAGCCACCTTCCGGTGCCAGGATACCACGATTTCACTATCGCCGTGCAACGACATCCCGATCACGCCTGCAGCACCGAGCTGACCAGAAGCTGCGTGTATGGGTGCTGCGGATCATCCAGCACCTGATCGGTCAGCCCCGCCTCCACCACCCGGCCGCGCTGCATCACCATGATGCGATGCGCCAGCAGCCGCGCCGCCGCGATGTCGTGCGTCACCAGCACCGCCGCGATCTTCAACCGTGAAACCAGCGTGCGGATCAGATCGAGCAGCCGCGCCTGCACGGATACATCCAGCCCGCCCGTCGGTTCGTCCATGAACACCAGTCGCGGATGGGTCACCAGCGTGCGGGCGATTTGCAGCCGTTGCAGCATGCCGCCGGAGAAGGTGCGCGGCAGATCGTCGATGCGATCGGCGTCGATCTCCACCTGCTGCAACCAGTCCAGCGCTGTGGCGCGGATCTCGCCGTAATGCCGCGCGCCCTGCGCCATCAGGCGCTCACCGACATTGCCGCCGGCGGTGACGCCCATGCGCAAATTCTCGCGCGGGTCCTGGTGCACGAAACCCCAATCCGAGCGGTGCAACTGCCGCAACTCAGGCGCCGGCATGGCGTGAACATCGTGCAGCCGCCCCACCGGATCGCGATACCACACGCTGCCGGCATCCGGACCCATGCGGCCGGACAGCACGTTCAGCAGCGTCGTCTTGCCGGACCCGGACTCACCCACCACGGCCAGCATCTCGCCGGGCCAGAGATCGACGGACACATCGACCAGCGCCGGGATGACCCCGAACGCCAGCGACAGACCGCGTGCCGACAGCAGGGTATCCGTTGGTCATTCGGCGGCTTCCGCAAACCCGTCGGCCCCGACATGCCCGGCCGCACGCCGCCCGGCGCAGTAATCCGTATCGGAACAGATGAACAATCGCCGCCCGCGGTCATCGATCACCACCTCATCGAGATACGAATCCACGGCACCGCACAATCCGCAAACATGCGGAGCGCGGCCGGCGCGGAACGGGTGATCGTCGAAATCCAGCGATCGCACCTCCGTGTAGGGTGGGATCGCATAGATGCGCTTCTCACGCCCGGCGCCGAACAACTGCAGCGCCGGCATCATGTGCAGCTTCGGATTGTCGAACGCCGGGATCGGGCTCGGCGCCGTCAGGTATCGCCGATTGACCATAACGGGGTAATCGTAGCTGATCGCGACCTGCCCGTACCGCGCGATGTCCTCATACAGTTTCACGTGCATCACGCCGTAATCGGCCAGCGCGTGCATGCGGCGCGTCTCGGCCCGGCTCGGCACCAGCCGGTACAGCGGTTCCGGCTGCGGCACCTGATACACGATGACCTGGTTCTCCCGCAGATCGGTCTCCGGGATGCGGTGGCGCGTCTGGATCAGCGTGGCCTCAGTGGTTTGCGTGGTGGTCCGCACGCCGGCGGTGCGGGCGAAAAATCGCCGGATGGACACCGCATTGGTGGTATCGTCGGCACCCTGGTCGATGACTTTCAGCACGTCGTCGGCACCCAGCACCGACGCGGTCACCTGTATCCCGCCGGTGCCCCAGCCGTACGGCAGCGGCATCTCGCGCGAGCCGAACGGCACCTGATGGCCGGGGATCGCCACCGCCTTCAGCAGCGCGCGGCGGATCATCCGCTTGGTCTGCTCGTCCAGATAGGCGAAATTGTAACCTTTCATTCCGCTGCCTCTGCCAGCCGCGATGCTTCAGCGCGCATCCGCCGCACCGCTTCCAGCTCGCTCTGGAAATCGACGTAGTGCGGCAGTTTCAGGTGCTCGACAAAGCCGGTCGCCTCGACGTTGTCGGAGTGGTACAGCACAAATTCGATATTCTGCGCCGGCGCGGTGGCTTCTTCACCCAGTTCGGCCGCGCGCATCGCCCGATCGACCAGCGCCATCGCCATCGCCTTGCGTTCGGCGTGCCCGAACACCAGCCCATAACCGCGGGTGAACTGCGGCGGCGCGCGCTTCGTCCCCTTGAACTGGTTCACCATCTGGCATTCCGTCAGCAGGATGTCGGCAATGTCGATGGCGAAGCCCAGCTCCGGCGGCTCGATCTCCACCGCTACCTCGCCCATGCGGATCTCCCCGGCGAAAGGGTGGCTGCCGCCATAGCCGCGCTGGGTCGAATAGCCGAGCCCGAGGACAAACCCTTCGTCGCCGCGCGCCAGTGCCTGCAGCCGCACATCCCGTTCCGCCGGAAACGTGAGTGGTTCGCGCGTCAGATCGCCAGGCTCTGCGTTGCCGGACGTGTCATCTTCGATCAGGCCTTCGCGCCCGAGAATATCATGGACGCGCGGCATCTGCTCAGCCGCGGCAGTCACCGTGCGAGCCGACACCGCCGTGGCGTCGGTTGCCAGACCGAAATCCAGCAGCCGGTGCGTGTAGTCATAAGTCGGCCCGAGCACCTGGCCGCCAGGCAGATCCTTGAACACCGCCGAGATGCGCCGCTGCACCTCCATGCAGGCGGTATCGACCGGTCGTGAATGGGCGAAGCGCGGCAACGTGGTGCGATAGGCGCGCAGCAGGAAGGCCGCCTCGATCAGGTCGCCTTGCGCCTGCTTCACCGCCAAGGCCGCGAGTTCGCGATCATACAGCGATCCCTCGCCCATCGCACGGTCCACCGCGCGGCCCAACTGCTGTTCGATCTGCGCCAGCGCGAGTTCGGGTACGTCTGGATTGCCACGCCGCGCCTCGGCCAGCCAGGCGTGCGCGCTGTCGATCGCGCGCTCGCCGCCCTTGACCGCGACATAGGCCATGTCAGGCCTCCTCGATCGTTACGCTGCGCGGCAGCGCCGCCAGCCGCGTGCCGGCGCACAGCACCAGATCGACGCCGCGCGGAAAGCCCGCGCGGTTGGCCTGCCAGATCGCCGCGAAATCCGGTGGCAGTCCCGTCACCGCCAGCACCGTGGGCACGCGCAGCCCCGGGCCGCGCAACAGATATCGCGCCCCCGTCCCGAACGCGGTGATCTGCACGATGACGGTTGCCCCGTTCTCCGGCGCTTCGTGCGAGCCTGCCTCCAGCGCGCCGAGGTCGGGAAGCCGCGGCGTGACCACGAACACCGCCGCTGCCGGATCGGCTACGGGGGTGGCGCCGCAATGGAACGCGACCCAGTCGCGCGCCGCGTCGAACGCCGGATCCAGCCAGAGCGCCGTCTCGCCATCGATCAGCGTCAGCAGCACCGCCGCCGTCGCCGGATCCAGCCTGGCGGGCGCAACGAGCCCGGTGCCGGCCGGGCACACGAGACCCGGACGCGCCATCGCGTCCAGCACGGCCCGGAAGCAACGTTGCGCATCCGGCACTGGATTGGCGAACCCCGCCAGATCGACCGCGTTCATGAGCGCATGTTGCGCATAGCGAAGAACTCCACTCGCGTTGCCGCGGCGCGCCCGGCCACCGCCGCGCGGCGTGCCGCCTGAGCCGCCGCCAGCGGCTCGATTACGATGGTTTCCAACAGGCTGCGCAGCGAGGGCTCCTGCAGCATCGCATCCACCGCGGCCGCCAGTTCGGCCTGCCGTTCGTCGCGCCCGGCAACATAGGCGTGGCCGATCTGCCCGCCATCGGTGCGCACCGTGCAACGGGTCACTGTCATTTCGCCAAGGTTGAACGGCGCGCCGCCGCCGCCCGCCCGTCCCCGTACCATCACCAGCCCGCTTTCCGGACCGCGCAGCGCGCGCCACCTCGGCAAAACCCCGCATTCACCGAGCCGCGCTGCGATATCGGCTGCTGCCAGCACGCGCCAGAACCGCCATCCAGCGGCGCCGTTCCGGCGCTGTGCTGATCTCGGACGGGCGGGCAGCAGGTTCGGGCAACGGATCGGACATGCGGGACGGGCGATGTGGCGCGATGCGGATGTCTAGACAGCTAGAGCGGTCTCCGTGTAGCGTCAAGCGGAACTCGCATGAACCAGCCCGAACCAGCGCATGAAATTCACATGACGGCCCGCAGCGATGCCGAAGACCAGCTCCGCCGCCAGGAAGGCGTGGCCTTGTGGCGCCAGATCGCCACCCGTTTGCAGCAGGATATCGGCGCCGGCGTTCATCCCCCCGGCGGACGGCTGCCGACCGAACAGCAGATGTCGCGAAATTTCGGTGTCAACCGCCATACCGTCCGCCGCGCTCTGGAGGAGCTGTCGCGCGGCGGCCTGATTCGCGTCGAACAGGGCCGTGGCTCCTTTGTGGCCGAGGATGTCATCGAATATGCCGTCGAGCCGCGCACGCGGTTTTCGGAGTGGATCCGCCGGCAGAACCGCGAGCCGTCCGGGCGCACCCTGCGCCTTATGGAGATCGCCGCCGATACGCAGATCGCCACAGGCCTCGGCATCCGGGCCGGTGCGCGAATCGTGCTGATGGAGCGGCTCGGCCTGGCCGACGGCCGGCCGGTCAGCCTGTCCGCGCACCATTTTCCGGCCGCCCGGCTGCGCGGCCTGATGGAGGCGCTGAAGCGCGAGCCCAGCATTACCGCCGCGCTGAAATCCGTAGGCGTGCCGGATTACATGCGCCAGATCACCCGGGTCACCGCGCGCCTGCCCAGCGCTGAGGAAGCCGAGCTGCTCCGCACCCCGCGCAACCGGCCGCTGCTGGTCACTGAGAACATCAACGTCGATCATAACGGCGCGGTGGTGGAGTTCGGGTTGACGCGCTATCCGACGCCGCGTGTGCAGATTGTCTTCGAGCCGTGAAAGCCAACCAGTGAAACATCTCAGCATTACCGGCGGCCGAGTGCTGCTGCCCGCCGACGGCCTGCAGCCGGTGGACCTCGCGCTCGCCGACGGCCATATCGCGGCGCTCGATACAGCCGCGACCGGCCTGCGGCTGGACGCCAGCGGACTGCTCGTGCTGCCGGGCATCGTCGATCTGCATGGCGACGCGTTCGAGCGTCAGCTCCAGCCCCGTCCGGGCGTAGATTTCCCCGCCGACATCGCCTTGATCGACACCGAGGCGCAGCTTCTCGCCAACGGCATCACCACGGCCTTTCACGGGGTGACGCTATCCTGGGAACCCGGTCTGCGCAGCCTGCCCGCCTGGCTGGGGCTGTTGACCGCATTGGGCGCGCGGTGCTGGACCTGCGACATGCGCGTGCATCTGCGCTGGGAAGCCTACAACCTGGAAGCGCTCGACACCGCATTGGCCGACATCGCCGCTGGTCGCGTGCATCTGGTCGCCTTCAACGACCATACCCCGTCGATCCTGCGCAAGATCGCTGATCCCGTCGCCGGCGCGAAATTCAGCGAGCGCGCCGGCATGGGACTGCACGAGTTCCGCGATCTGGCCGAGCGAATCGGCGCACGCAGCACCGAAGTGCCCGACGCCCTGGGCCGCATCGGCGCCGCCGCGCGGGCCGCCGGGGTGCCCCTGGCCAGTCATGACGATGATACCGTGGCCGCGCGGGACGCGTTCCGCGCCCTCGGCGCGCGCATCTGCGAATTCCCCATGGCCGAGGAGGTCGGTCGCGCCGCGGTCGCCGCCGGCGACTGGGTCGCGATGGGCAGCCCGAACGTGGTGCGCGGACGTTCCCATCTCGGCTGGGCCTCGGCCGCGCGGCTGGCCGAAGAAGGCATCTGCACCGTACTGACCTCCGACTATTTCTACCCCGCCATGCTGCGCGCCGCGCTGATCCTGGCCGGACGCGGCGTGCTGGACTTGCCGACCGCTTGGGCGCTGATCTCCGCCAATCCGGCGAGCGCGGCAGGGCTGGCCGACCGTGGCGCCATCGGTCAGGGCATGCGCGCCGACCTGGTCCTGGTCGACGCGGAAGTCGGCCGAGCCATAGCGACCATCGCGGCCGGGCGCATCGCCCACCTCACCTCCGAAGGCGCCGCGCGACTGTCCTGACCCTGCGGATCCGCGACGGCGGATGCAGGTAGCGGTGTTCCCGACGCGGTCAGAACGCTCCCGACCGCACCCGGAGCACGCGTGCCGCCGCCTCGGTGCTCTCCAACCCTGAGCGGGCCGGGTCGGACGAGGCGGGGGCAGAGACAGAGCGCATGGGAACCATCCCGGCTGCTGCCAGCGGTTCGATGACCCGCACGTCGGCGTCGAATCCCTTGTCGGCGATCAACGTGTCGGCCTGCATGTCCGGCAAGAGGGGGGCGGCGCCGAGCAGGTCGTGCGCCTCGCCGCCGGTCAGGTGGAAGCCGACCAGATTGCCAAGCGCGTCGCCCATAGTATGGATTTTGGTGTTTAGCCCGCCGCGCGAGCGCCCGATGGCCGATCCTCGCCGGCTTTTTTGGCGCCGGCACTATGCTGATGGGCCCCACACAATGGTGCTGTCGATCATCGCGTATTCGTTGTCGGCGTCGGCAGCCAAATGCTGAAACAGCCGCTTCCAAACACCGGATCCTGACCATCGGCTGGAAGCCGATGGATGTTCGTGCAGTCCCCGAAGCGTTCCGGCAGGTCGCGCCAGGGAATCCCGGCCCGGTAGCGGTAGGGCACCGCTTCAACAAACAAGCGGTTGTCAGCCGCAGTCACGCCGACCGAACCCTCCCTTTCCGGCAACAGGCCCTTGATCCGGTCCACTGGTCGTCGCGGAGTCCGTAACGGCGCATCGGTCAGCTCCCAAAGCTGACCGCCTATGAATCGAATTAAGCGGTGCGCCGGAATCGGCTGTGCCACCCTCTCGCGCTGATTGCCCGTGGGTGTTGCAATCCGGACTCACTAAACCGGCGCGAACCCGGAAACCGTCGGTCGGGAATTGACGACAGGCCCTAGTCTAGTTGGCCCAATAATGGAAGATCGATCGGGGGACCAACAAATGCGAATCATCTGCCTGGGCCGCAGCGGCTTCACTCGTCTTCTCGCGGGTGCTGTCTTCTTTTTTGGGGCCTGTTCCGGCTCCGTGGCCTGGCCTGCGCGAGCCCTGGCGCAAGACGTGCTGCGGGCCGCTTCGTATCCCGTTGGGATGGCGCAGCTCGAATATAACGACCCGTCCGAGGGCGGTCGGCCGTTGGATTTGATGCTGATATATCCGGCCGCTCCGGCGGCGGCCGCTGTTCCTTTCAAAATCTTCCTGGCCACCAACTTGCGCCTGTACAAGGACGCGCCAATCGTGTCCGATGGTCTGAAGCGTCCACTCGTCATGTTCTCGCACGGGGCAGGCGGCAACGGCTCGCTCTATGCCTGGTTCGGCGAGTACCTCGCCTCCCACGGCTATCTCGTGGCTATGGTGTATCATTTCCGGGCCAACACCTATGATTCGAGCGCACTCTACGTACGCAACAGGATCTGGCAGCGCCCGCGCGACATCAGCCTGGACATTACCAACCTGCTTCAAGACAAGGCCTGGGGACCGCACATCGACCCCAGCCAGATTGGCGTCGCGGGGCATTCACAGGGGGGATTCACGTCACTGTGGATCGGCGGCGCCAAGGTGAATCCCGACCTGTTCCTGGCATATCAGCGCGGGTGGAAGAACAACCAGATGGTGCCGGCGTATATCCGCGAGCAGATGAAGCTTGATGCCGAACCCGCCCGCAACGTGCGCGACGATCGGGTTCGGGCGGCCTTTGCGATGGCTCCTGGCGATATTCAGGGGTTCGGCATGGACGAGGCCGGGCTTCGGCAGATGGCGATCCCGAGCTACCTCATCGTCGGAGCCGGTGATACCACGACGCCGCCGAAGGACAACGCCGAGTTCGCGGCGAAATACATCCCGCATGCTCAACTCGAGGTGCTGCCGGGGCCGGTCAATCACGAGATCTTCGACAATGAGTGCGACCAAATAGGGCGGGATAACTATCCCGAGGCCTGCAATGACGCCCCCGGCGTGGATCGGGTAAAACTGCACGAGCATATCGGGAACGCCGCGCTACAGTTCTTCGACTCGAACCTCAAAGTACGGCGGCAGAGCCCAAAATGACGCGCATGGTCGCCGCTCCTGAGGCTTGATTCCTGGGCCAAAGTTGTCCGCGATCCCTACTTCGCGTCATTCCGCACGATGTCACAGAGAATGCCCACGAGGTCGTGGAGCTTGCCCGCCCCGACCGCCGGCTGCGAGTTGGTCTGGAGCGTGATCATGAGGTTGTCCTTTTCGAACCACACATAGATGGTCCGGTAGCGATGATCGCCACGAAAACAGCGAGCTCGTCCAGCCGATCCATCGCCGATGAAGTCCCCTCGGCTTATGTTCCACCTCCCTTGTGGGAGGCAGCAGGGGCAGGGGTTGGACGACCGCACTCCGAACTGGCAACCCCGATCGGCCTCCCCAGCGCGACACGGCAAATCGAAGCTTCGCCGCCCTGCCATTATTTCAAAGTACGAAATTCTAGCTTGCCGACTTTCCCCATTATGACCGACCACCGCAATACCGACTTTCCCCATTATGACCGACCACCGCAATACCGACTTTCCCCGTAAGGCAATGACGGGAGCACCCCATGCAGGCCGATCCATTCCATCCCGGCGAGCGTCTCGTGCAGGAGCGCGTGGGCGTTCGCATGCGCATGGCAGCGCGCGGCAGCACTTTCATACGGGACCGCATGACCGACCAGCACCGGGACTTCTTCGCCACCCTGCCCTTCGTCGCGGTTGCGGTGGACCCGGCGGGCTGGCCGAGCGGCACCCTGCTGACCGGATCGCCCGGCTTTGTGTCCAGCCCCGACCCCCGGAGGTTGCGGATCACGACGGTTCCGGACCCGCTCGACCTGACAGCATCCGCCCTGAAGCCCGGCGCCGCTGTGGGCATGCTCGGCATCGATCTGGCGACGCGCCGGCGCAACCGAGTCAACGGACGCATCACTCGGGCCGATCCGTCTGGGCTGGAGATCGCCGTGCAGCAGAGCTTCGGCAATTGCGCGCAATACATCCAAAGTCGCGAGATCGACCCTGACCCGAGCCGCGACGCCGCGAGCCGACCGGAGCCTCTGACCGGCCTGGATGCGCAGGCCGGCGCGCTGGTCGCCGGCGCCGACACGTTCTTCGTGGCGTCTGGGAACGGGACGGACCTGGACATGTCACATCGCGGCGGCCGGCCCGGATTCGTGCGTGTCGAGGGAGACGTGCTGACGATCCCCGATTTTTCCGGCAACCGTTATTTCAATACGCTCGGCAATTTCCTGGTGGTGCCGCGGGCCGGGCTGCTGTTCGTCGATTTCCGGCGCGGCGATTTACTGCACTTGTCAGGCACCGTGGAAATCGTCTGGGACGCTGCCGGCGTGTTCGACGGCGCCGATCGGCTGTGGCGCGTCCGGTTGTCGCATGGCTGGCGCCGGCGCGGCGCAATGCCGCTGCGCTGGTCGTTCCGCGACTACGCCCCCACAACCGAGCGTACCGGAACCTGGACACACTGATACGATACTGCCCCTGTGCATTATCCGGACACAGATTCTCGGTAGCGGCGATCGCCTTGGGCGCGAAGCAAGCTGCGGGTCGGCAGCCGCCCCAAAACGCGCCGATCAATGCCCCGCTCGTGCTTCTTGATTGCAGCCACTGGTTCAGCAAGGTAGCATGTTGCAAGCAGTAGAGGGGGCTATGGTGCGGCGTGTCAGAGTCGCGGGGTTTTCCGTGTCCCTAGATGGGTTCGGAGCGGGCCCGGAACAGAGTCTTCAGGATCCTCTGGGAAAGCGCGGGACGGAGCTCCACCGCTGGTTCGTCGGAACGAAGACCTTCAACGCCATGTTCGGCGCGGGCGGTGGCTCGGAGGGCGTGGACGAGACCTTTGCCCACCGCTCGATGGACGGCTTCGGTGCCTTCATCCTTGGCCGGAACATGTTCGGTCCTGTGCGCGGGGAATGGCTGGACGACAGCTGGAAGGGCTGGTGGGGAGACAATCCGCCCTATCACGCTCCGACGTTCGTCTTAACGCACCATGCCCGCGAGCCGATCGTAATGGAGGGCGGCACCACGTTCCACTTCGTCACGGACGGGATCCACGCCGCGCTCGAGCGCGCACGCGACGCCGCGGGAGCACGTGACGTCAAGATCGGAGGTGGCGTCTCGACAGTTCGCCAATATTTGCAGGCCGGCCTGATCGATGAACTGCACTTCGCGCTTTCGCCGGTCCTGCTCGGACGGGGCGAGGCGATGTTCGAGGGCTTGGATCTCCCTGCCCTCGGCTACCGCGTGATGGAATCCACTGCCACAGACCTCGCGACGCACGTCGTGCTCGGGCGCGAGGAGAATGAATAAGCGTCCGCTTCTGCAGGTTCGTCGCCGGATAGCTGTCGGGCAGCAAACCACCAGGCTTCCGCGTTCGTCATGACGCTGCCAGTTCGCTGCGTTGTCGGTATGCAGCGACGATGCGCAAGACGGTGGGTTCGCTGACGCCGTAGCGCCGAGCCATTTCGGCGCCGGACATCATGCGGCCCGCAGCCGTGGTGCTCGGTCAGCGAGCGGAAGCCGGCATCCGTCATCTCGATCCGCTCCATGATGTGCAGCATGTCCTTCAGGCTGCGCGACAGCCGGTCGAGCTTCCAGACGACGACCACGTCGCCGTCGCGCAACTGCCCGATCAATCTCACCGGCGATTACGTCTGGTCCGATCGTCTCAATCTCGATGCCGACGGCCTCATGCCGCTGCTCGCCAGACCGCTACCGTGAATCTGTGTCCGAATAATGCACAGGGGCCGATACCGATTGATCGTGACCGGTCCGCCCTCTCTTTCTGCCCTCGTGGGACCCCCAAGGGAAGGAGGCTTGCGATACGTCCGTCAGATCACCTGGTTTCGCAGCGTCACTTCGCCGCGCCACAGCCGATCGAGGTTCTCCAGCAGAACATCGATTACGTTGTCTTCGTAACGGCGCGTCTCACCGGCGGTGTGGGGGGTGATCAGGACGTTCGGCATCGCCCAGAGCGGCGACGATTCGGCCAGCGGCTCCTCCAGTGTGGTATCGAGCGCAGCCCCGGCGATCCGGCCGGCCGCAAGCGCCGAAATCAGTGCCGGTTCATCGATGCAGCGGCCCCGCGCCACGTTTACCAGGCTGGCGGATTGCTGCATCAGCGCCAAAGCCTCGGCATCGATAAGCCGCTCGGTCTGCGCCGTCAGCGGACAGGTCAGCGCGACATAATCCGCCTGCGGCAGCAGCGCGTGGAGGTCAGTCATCCCATGCACCGCATCGGCCGCACCGGCGCCGGCAGTGGGGTCGCGGCGCGTTGCGATGACGTGCATGCCGAACGCCCGGGCAAGCTCCGCCAGCCGCCCGCCGATCCGCCCGAGGCCGACGATCAGCAACGTCTTGCCCCCGAGTTCGTCCTCGCGTTGCGTCAGGTCGCTGATCATGCCGCGCCAGACGCGCCTGGCCTGGTTGTCGCGCGCCTCGGGCAATCGACGCGCGATCGCCAGGATCAGCGCCATCGCATGCTCGGACACCGCACGCGCGTTCACTCCGGCCGCGCTCGCCAGCCGGATGCCGCGCGCGGCGAGCTTTTCACGGTCGTATTGATCGATACCGGCGCTGATCGACTGGATGAAGCGCAGCCGTTCGGCGCGCTCGATCAGTCCATTGTGCCACATCATCGAGACCGAGACCACGTCTGCCTCGTGCACGCGGCGGTCGAGTTCGTCGCGCGCATTGACCTGAAAGCATTTGATGCCGGTGCCGCGCGCCTCGAAGCGAGCCTGCATCTGATAGGCGACGTGCGCGAAGCAAATGGTCAGGCGGTCCTTTGGCGGCAGCATGTGGGGGCCCCTGGGAAAAAAGAGCAATGTCATCCAAACCTGTATCGCGGCGATGGGCCAGGCGCAACAAAGCGCTGCATTTGCAGCGGTTCCTGCCTGGCAGCGGTCGATCGTCATGGATGCCCGCCCGTCATTCCCGCCCGTCCGTGGTTCCCGCGCGAAAGCGGGAAGCCAGGGCAGTCCTGCATGCACAGTGACCGCGCGGAAAATGGATACCCGGTTTCGCGGGAATGACGGTGCCGCGGTGCGACGGTGGTTCGGCAGCGCAGCGGAGCAGTGCCGCGGCCGCGCGCCGACTGCGAAAGCACAAGCCGGAGTGCGGCGGGCCGCCCGGCCCCCCATCTAAGCGGCGTGCCGAACACCCGGATGGATACCCCCGACATGCCCGCACAAGCCCAAGCCGCCTTACACCGCGAAAACGCGCCTGGAATGGCGCAGCGCGTCGCCCGCCTCGACTGGCCGGCGATCGAGGCGGACCTGGATGCCGTCGGCTCCGCAACCACCGGCCCCCTGCTGTCGCCGGCCGAGTGCGCCGCACTGGTTGCGCAGTATCCGTCGGACAAGATGTTCCGTAGCCGCATCGTAATGGCGCGGCATGGGTTCGGGAGCGGCGAGTATAAATACTATGCCTATCCCCTCCCCACCCCGATCGCCGAGTTGCGGGGGGCGCTTTATCCCCACTTGGCGCCGGTCGCCAACCGCTGGCAGGCGGCGCTGGGCGGTGCCGCCGAATACCCGGCGGAGCACCGCGACTACCTGGCCCGTTGCCACGAAGCAGGCCAGACACGCCCGACGCCGCTGCTACTGCAATACGGTACCGGCGATTACAACTGCCTGCACCAGGACCTGTATGGCGCGCTGTTCTTCCCGTTGCAGGTTGCCATCCTGCTCAGCGCACCCGGCCAGGACTTCACCGGCGGCGAGTTCGTGCTGACCGAGCAGCGCCCGCGGATGCAGTCGCGCGCCGAGGTGGTTTCGTTGCACCAGGGCGAGGCCGTGATCTTCGCGGTCAACCAGCGCCCGGTTCAGGGCACCCGCGGCGCCTACCGCGTGACGATGCGGCACGGCGTCAGCCGGCTTCGCTCCGGACACCGGCTGACGCTCGGCATCATCTTCCACGACGCCGCATGATGGGCGGCGACCTGTTCAGTGCACCCGCCGGCCAGGAAATGCTGGACGACGGCGCCGTGCTGCTGCGCGGCTTCGCGCGGGAGGAAACCGCCGCCCTGCTCGCGGCTATCGATACGCTCGTCGCCGAGGCGCCGTTCCGCAACATGGTCACTCCCGGCGGCTACCGCATGTCGGTGGCGATGACCAATTGCGGCGCCGCCGGCTGGGTGACCGACCGAAGCGGCTATCGTTACGACCGCATCGATCCGGCCAGCCTCCGTCCCTGGCCGGCGATGCCCGCCGGCTTCCAGGAGCTCGCGGTGCGCGCCGCGGAGGCCGGCGGATACAAGGGCTTCGTTCCCGATGCCTGCCTGATCAACCGCTACGAACCAGGCGCCCGGCTGTCGCTGCACCAGGACCGGAACGAGCGGGATTTTGCCGCCCCCATCGTCTCCGTCTCGCTGGGCCTGCCGGCAATTTTCCTGTGGGGTGGCAACAGGCGCGCCGACCGGCCGCGCCGGGTCCGGCTGGAAAGCGGCGATGTCGTCGTCTGGGGCGGCCCGACGCGGCTGGCATTTCACGGCGTCGATCCGCTGGCCGATGGCGAAGATCGCCTGCTCGGCCGCTGCCGGATCAACCTGACGTTCCGTCGCGCGCTTTAGGCGCCAGCGGGACAGCAACGGCCGGCCCGCATGGCACGGACACCGAAAGCTGGGTAGTCTGCCGGGAGTACCGGAGGACCCTCGATGCTGCTGTCCCTGAACGGTCGCCGAACTCGCCTATGACCTGGTGGGCGCGGAAACCGGCCCGATCGTGTGCTTCACCCATTCCCTCGCCGCCGATGGCGGCATGTGGGCGGAGCAGCTTCCGCCGCTCCTGGCCGCCGGGTTTCGCGTGCTGCGGTTGGACATGCGTGGCCATGGCGGCAGCGAGCCGTTGCCCCCGCCGTACTCCATGAGCCAACTCGCTGACGATATCGACGCGGTGCTCGCGGCGCTGGAGATCCCCCGCGTGCACTATGTCGGCCTGTCGATCGGCGGCATGATCGGCCAGGCCTTCGCGCTGGAACACGGCGACCGGCTGATCTCGGCGATGTGGTGCGACACGCTGCCGGCCAGCCCGCAGGGCGGACGGGCCGCGTGGGACGAGCGCATCGGTACGGTGCAGGCCGCCCGATCGCTGGCCCCACTGGCGGATGCGACGACGGAGCGCTGGCTGACCGATGATTTCAGGGAGCGCAACCCGAGCCGCTGGAAGCAGATCCGCGACACCGTGGCGGCGACGTCGCCGGACGGGTATCTGGGGTGCTGCGAGGCGATCCTGGATTTCGATTTCACCGCGCAATTGACGACGCTGCGCCGGCCACTGCTGGTGGTGTGCGGCGACCAGGACCCCGGCACCCCACCCGAGCAGAACCGGCGGATCGCCGAACTGGTGCCGGGCGCACGTTATGAATTGATCGCCGACGCCAAGCATTTCCCCAACGTCGAGGACCCGGAGGCGTTCAACCGGCTGATGATGGGCTGGCTGGCGACGCATCGTCACAGGTCGTAACCGCGGCAACAATGCGTTGGGGTGATCGGCCGGCCTCATACCAATCGTCAGCAGCCGGTGCCACCATCGTCATGGCCGGCCCACGGGTCCGGCCAAAGGCAAGGCTAAGCCGAGCATCCACGACTGCGCCGGTGGCACACCCGAAAGGCGTCGATACGCGGCCTTTGCAGGGCGGGCACACGCGCAACGGCGAGTAGGTCAATCTCTCGGGCGGGTTGGTATCACGCCAACCCGCCGCGCCTTCCACAGTCCCGGCGGGGCCGGTATAAGCAATCAGTCGAGCGGCGTTCGCCGGGTTAGCACAGCGGCAGTGCAGCGGTTTTGTAAACCGAAGGTCGGGGGTTCAAATCCCTCACCCGGCACCGAAACCCAGCCTGTCGGCGCAGGCGATCACCTGCTCGCCGTCCCAGATCCCCAGCACCACGCGGTCGTCGCCGTACTCGGCGATCAGATAGGGATCCAGCACCACGGTATCCTGCCGCAATTCCCCGATGATCAGCCGCGCCGGCGGGAATTCCCGCTTCACCGTGTGGGCGAAGCCGCGGATCGAAGCCGGGATCCGCCACCCCGCCAGTTCGCGTTCCAGCACCCGCTTCTCGACCCAGTACGCCTCGCCGCGCACCTTCTTCGACGCCAGCACAATGCCCGCCAGGGCCGGCAGCATCCCCGCCAGGATCACCGAGACCGCCGCGACCGAGGTCCCGACCAGCGCCGCGCCGGCGACACTGACGGCGAAGCTCGAAACGGTCAGAATCGGGGCGATCCAGCGGTGGCGGAACAGGAAGCTCGGCGGATGCTTGCGCACCTGTTCGGCGCGGTGGCGGTCCAGCAGGTCGGGCGTGACCGGCTCGATCCCCAGATACGATAGCGCGTCTGCCAGCGTGCCATGGGTCGGCGTGTCCAGCAGAAAAATTCCGTGGCCGCGGCCACCGAGGTCATCGAGCGGCATGTTCCCACCTCCTGCCGAAGAGCCAGAATCCGTGGTCGCCAGATATGTCGTCGAAGCAGCGCGTGGAGCCTAACACGCCCGCCGCCAATCCGCCACGCCCTTGCCGCGGTTGTGAACGACACTGCCCGGCGGGCAAGGTTGGGTGCCGAGCAGTGGCACCGGCGCCGCGATGCCCCGTCCGGACTTCCCCCGGCGAATTTTCCCGGTGTCATTGTTCCCGATCAGAAAAGAACTTTCGCGCTCAGCGCGGCCAACTGCCGACCAATTCGGTGGTGAATGCTTGCGGCGCGGCAAACGCCGGAGTAAACGCCGAGGGCAAAGCGCGGGGAGAGTCGCGTCGTGTCGAATGGACGACAGTTTCGACATGCCGACCATTCTGCACGGCATGGGATGCCTGCTCCAGCGTCTGAACATTCCCATCCTGTGCATCCCGCTGACGATCGGCTGTATCACGCCCGTCCTTGCGCAAGCCCCCGCTTTCCTTGCGCAAACGTTTCCTTCCGGCGCGCCGCAGCCAATTGTCCCGCAAGGCTCGCCGCTGCCGCGGGTGCTTCCGGCCCAGCCGCCCGCGGTGGCACCGGCACGGCCGGCCCAGCCGGTCACCCCCAACGCCGCGCTGCCAAACCAGCCGGTGCGCATATCACGGGTGGTGGTCGAGGGCGTTACCGCCTATCCGCCGGCCGAGATCGAGGCGCTCACGCAAGGCCTGGTCGGCCCGGACGTGCCGCTGGCGCGGATCGAGGCGGCGCGCACCGCGGTGCTGCGCCGCTATCGCGCCGACGGCTACATACTGTCCGCCGTGTCGGCCAATATCGACGCCGCCGGCACGCTGCGCTTCGTCGTCACCGAAGGCCGCATCGCCAGCGTCAAACTCGCCGGCGATATCGGGCCGGCCGGCACACAGGTGCTGCGCTTCCTCAACCGGCTGACCGAGCATCAGCCGATCGATTCCGTCACGCTGGAACGCTATCTGCTGCTCGCGCAGGACGTGCCGGGCATCACGCTGCACGCCGTGCTGCAGCCCTCGGCCGACGAACCGGGCGCGGTGAACCTGATCGCCGAGGTCAGCCGCCAGCCGGTCAGCGGCCTCGCGCTGATGGACAACCGCGCCTCGCCATACACCGGCCCGCTCGAGGGGCTCGCGGTGCTCGATCTCAACAGCTTCACCGAATTCGGCGAGAAGACCGAACTGTCGCTGTATCACGCCTTCCCGAACAGCGAGACGTTCGGGCAGGTCTCGACCGAGGCTTATGCCGGCGCCTCCGGGCTCAAGGTGCGTATCTATGGCGGCTACGGACCGACTGTTCCCACCGGGCTGTTCGCGGCGGAAGGCTACAACGGCACCACCGGCGGTGTTCGGCGGACTGGTCACCTACCCGATCATTCGCTCGCGGTTGCAGACGCTCAATGTCTATGGCGCGTTCGACGGCATCGAATCGACCATCACCACCACCACGACAGGCGCGCGCCAGCTTGCCAGCTACGACTCGCTGCGCGTGGCGCGGCTCGGCGTTGACTACGCGCGATCCGATCTTCTGCTGGGCGGCGACCGCAACGCAGTCAACCTGGTGTCCGTGCGGCTTTCGCAGGGGCTGCCGATCCTGGGTGCCTCGGCCGACGGCTCTTCCACCGCGCCTCGCCCCGGGGAGCGCACCGACTTCAACAAGGTCAATTTCGAGCTGAGCCGGACGCAGACCCTGTTCTATCCGCTGCCGAATGTCAGCGTGGCGCTGATGGGTCTGCTGACCGGCCAGTTCACCCGCGACATTCTGCCGCCGGTCGAACAATTCTATCTCGGCGGCGCTCGTTTCACACGCGGCTACTATTCCGGCGAGGTGTCCGGGGACAAGGCGCTGGCCGCCACCGCCGAGCTGCAGTTCAACACCGGATTCAACATGACGACGTTCGGGCTGAGCGAGAATGTCTCAACCCAGTTCTACCTGTTCTATGACTGGGGCGAGACCTGGCAGAATCAGCCGCAGGCGCTGGACGAGCACATTTCCTCGGCGGGCGGCGGCGCGCGGATGCAGTTGACGCGTTACGTCGAGCTCGATTTCGAGGGCGTGGCCAGGTTCAATCGCTTCCCGACCGGCGTCAGCCCCAACATTTCTCCACTGTACGGTGGCGCTTTTTACTGGCGCGCACTGGTCCGGTTCTGACAAAACACCGCCAGTCGAACGACGGCGGGGTGGAGGAAATGATGGCCCGATCTGCGGCGGCCCGATCTGGGGCAGCCAGATCAGCGTCGGCCGGGATGGCGCGCGGCACCCGGTCGTCGATCAGCCTGCTCGGCGTCGTGCGCCGCCGGCGATCAGCGCTGATGGTCAGCACCGCCCTGCAAGCGACCGTCGTGCTGGTGCTCGCGGTGACCCCTGGGACAGCACACGCGCAGCCGGCGCCGAACGCCCGCCCCGCCGGCGGCCAGGTGGTCGCCGGCGCTGCCGCCATCAGCCAGAGCCCGAGCACCACCACGATCACCCAATCCTCGCAGCGCGCCGCGGTGAACTGGCGCAGTTTCGATGTCGGCGCCAGCCAGACGGTGCAGTTCCAGCAGCCTTCCACCAGCGCAGCGACGCTGAACCGCGTAACTGGACCGAATCCCTCACAAATCGCCGGCCGGATCAATGCCAACGGCCAGGTGATCCTGGTCAATCAGGACGGCATCACCTTCTACAAGGGCGCCCAGGTGAACGCGGCCGGTCTGGTGGCCTCGGCGGCCGGCATCACCAACCAGAACTTCATGGCCGGCCGCATGGTGTTCGACCAGGCGGCGCACCCCAACGCACGGGTCGAGAACCAGGGCAACATCACCGTCCGGCAGACCGGGCTGGCTGCCCTGGTGGCTCCGCAGGTCGCCAATTCCGGCGTCATCACCGCCAAACTCGGGCACGTGGTGTTGGCCGGCGCCAGGGCCGCCACGCTGGATCTCTATGGCGATGGGCTGCTGTCGATCGACGTCACCAAGCAGGTGACGCAGGTTCCGGTGGGACCCGACGGCAAGCCGGTCACCGCCCTGGTGACCAACAGCGGCACCGTGCTGGCCGATGGCGGCACGGTGCAGCTCACCGCGCGGGCGGCCGACGGTATCGTGCAAAACCTGATCACCGCCGGCGGGCGGATCGCGGCGGGAAGCGTCGGCAGCCGCACCGGGGAGATCGCGCTGAACGGGATCGGCGGGTCGATCACCGTGACCGGGCAGCTTGCGGCCACAGGAAAGGCGCCGGGCAGCACCGGCGGGCAGATCGAGGTAGTGACCGATCGCGGCGTTACGCTGACGCGGACCGCTCGGCTCGATGCGTCCGGCCGCGCCGGCGGCGGCACCGTGGCGGTCGGCACCACGCTGGCGCGCGCCAACGGCGGCCCCTCGGTCAAGGCCCGGCGAACCGCGATGAACGTCTCGGTGCAGGCCGGCGCCAGGATCCACGCCAATTCCACCGGCAACGGAAATGGCGGGCGGGTTGCGGTGCTGTCCACCGATACCACGCAGATGGACGGTGCGATCAGCGCCAAGGGCGGCCCGCAAGGCGGCGATGGCGGCTTCGTGGAGGTGTCGGGCAACACGCTCGGGCTGACCGGATCGATCGACGTGTCGTCGCCAGCGGGACAGACCGGCACCATCCTGCTCGATCCCGGCACGCTGGATATCATCAACTCGGCCACGAACGACGGCAGCCTGGATGGCTCGTTCAGCGGCGGCACGATCGCCTCCGGGGTCGGCGGCACCCTCGGCTCGGTGACGAATTTCGAGATCAATGCGCTGGGCCTCAGCGGCAATGTGGTGCTGCAGGCGACCACGCTACTGGACGTTCAGGCCTCGGTTTCGGTTGCCCACGGCCTCACGATGGAATCCGGCGGCGACCTGCTGGTCCGGCAAAGCGTGTCGATTGCCGCCGGGACCACGCTGCTGCTCGGCTCCGGCATCGATTTCGCCGGCGGCACGGTGGCGATCAACGCCGGGTCGATCGCGCTCGGCATCTCGGACGCGAACCCCGTATCCCTGACGGCGGCCACGCTGATCATGCGGGGCGGGACCACCGGGATCGCGCTCAATAACAGCGTGCTGAGCGCATCCACTATCGATATCAGCGCCGCCGGCGGCGGCGTGGCACAGCTCAACGCCGGCACCATCCTTGCCGGCGGCGGCATTTTGCAGAGCGCTTCCGGAATCGTCGGCGACCTTACCCTGCCGGGCACCGCCAATGCGATCGGCAGGATTGGCGGGCTGAACGTCACCGGCGACGCGACGGTGGTCACCAATTCCTCGCTTGCCGTGGTGGGTACGGTGGCAGCGGACGGGCACACGATCAGCCTGACGGCGAACGGTGGTCCGATCGCGATCGGAACCGCCGGCTTGGCTGGTTTGCTGAACACCGGCACGGTTTCCGGCGCGGTCGCCTTGACCGCCTCGGGCGGCATCAGCGAACCGAACGGCTCGATCGTCACGCCGACGCTGACTGCCGCGAGCTCCGGGTCCGACGTGCTGCTGACCGGCGGGTTCGATCAGATCGGCACGATCGCCGGCATCACGGCTGCCGGGAAGGTTGCGGTCATCGCGGGTCCCGGCACCCTGACGATCAGCGGAGCGTCCTCCGGCACGACCCTGCTGTTCGAGAATTCCGGCCCGGTCGGGGCCAATGCGATCAGTCTCAGCGGCGCACACCTGAGCGCGACCGGCACGGCCGGGGTTGCTCCGCGAATTTCGCTGGTCGGCGACAGGCTGATCCAGGTCGGGGAAAATGCGATCGATACGGCCGGCACCACCGGATTGGTGGAACTGGCTCCCTTCAACAACACCACCGACATGACCGTCGGCGGCAACGCGGAAACCGTGCCATCGGTCCTGAGCGCGATCGTTCCCCAGACCGGAACGCTGGTGATCGGCGGTTTCCACGATCGTGAACGACATCGCGCGGGTCACCGCGCACAGCATCACGATCGCCGACACACTCGATCTGGGCGCCGTGGCCACCACGCTGGCGCTGCTGTCGAACGGGGCGGTGGGCCAGGGCAGCAGCGCGACACCGGTGTTGGTGGGAACGCTGACCGGCACGGCAGCTGGCTTCACGCTGCTCGACCCCGGTAACCAGATCGGCACGATCGCGGCGCTGACCGCAGACGGCATCGCCGGCAATATCGGCATAATCAATTCAATCCAGGCACAAATCGCCGGTCCGGTCAGCGCCCCGAACGGTAACGTTTTGCTGGAGGATGGCGCCGAGGGTGGCATGAACCTGGCCGGAACGGTCAGCGCGCAGAACGGCGGCACCATCTCGTTGGCGACCAACGCGCTGACGGAAAGCGGCAGTCCCAGCCTTCAGGCGCCCGGCGGCACGGTGGAGATCGCGCCGTTCACCAGCCTGACCGCGGTCTATGTCGGCGGCGGCCCCCAGGGAGGGTTGTTAATCGACCCGACCGCGCTTGGCGCGGTGCATGCCTCCGAGCTACGCATCGGCGGCTTCCATGGCGCGACCGATACGGTCAACGCGACAACCATCGACGTCGCCGGTCCGGTCGTGCTGGGAACGGCCGCGGTACCGACGCTGCGGCTCGATGCATTGGACGGGATCGGAGAGCAGGCGGCCGGAATTCTCGCGGTCGGAACCCTGGACGCGATGGCCGGCGGGGGCGTGATCCTGACCGGCGGCTCGAATGCAATCCGTGTGTTGGGCACGATTGCCGTCACCGGGGGTGATTTCGATCTGGTCAACACCGCCAGTCTGGCCGTGCCGTCCACTTCGACAGTGTTCGCCAGCAACGTGTTGATCACCAATACCGGGACAGTGACGATCGACGGCGCGATCGGCGCCGGCGAGACGACGCCCGCGCTCGGCAGCCTGACCATTCAGGCGATCGGCAGCCCGATCGTGGTCGGCAGCGACACCACGAAAACCCCGCTGATCGGTGCGTTCGGCACTGTCGCGCTGCTCGCCGGCGGGATTTTTACTCAGAATGGCGGGTTGATAAACGGCGGGGCGGTCACCATCGCCGCCGGCAATGACGGCACTGTCGCTACGGCGGGGATGGCGTTCACCCAGGCCGGCGGCACCATCTTTGCGCTCGCCTCCGACCTGGCCGGTCCCTCGCTGGCGCTGTCCGCGACCGGCGATTTCATCCAGAGCGCGGCGGGCACGATCGCATCGAATAATGGCAACGCCCTCGGCACCCTTGGCGTCGCCGGCGGCGGCAACATCTCGTTGGCCGGGGAGATCGTCGCGGCCGGCAGCATCGCTATCACCGGCACCGGCGCAGGCAGCCTGATCAGCAGCGCCGGCACCGTGGCAGCCGGCACTGACCTGACACTGATCAGCAGCCTGTGGATCGTGCAGACCGGCGGCACGCTGTCGGCGAATTTGGCGATCACCCCGTCCGCCGGCACCGTGGCCTGCGACTGCGGGACGGTTGTGCCCGTGCTGCCGGCGTTGCCCACGATCGGGACGGTCTTCGCCAACACACATCCACACCATCTCCTGATCGAATCGACTGGCGGCAGCTTCGAATTCAACGGCCTGTTGACCGCTGACTGGATCGAGCTCCATTCGCTGAACGACACCACGGAGGACGCCGGCGGGTTGCTGAATGCGACCCTGCTGAGCGGGACGGCCGGTTACACGGCCAATTCCGGGTTCACCAGCCCTGGGGCATTCGCGACGGCCGATTTCAGCGCCTCGGCCAATGACGTGAGCTATCTCGGTTCCAACACGGCACCCTATCTGGCTACCGCCAGTTTCCGGTTGAACGACACGGGAATGCTGCAGCCCGTCAGCCCGGGCACGATTTCGGTGACCGGCAGCGTTCAGGCGGGCAGCGCGCTCGGCCTCGGCCAGACCATCGAGCTGCTGGCGTCCAACCTGATCGTCGATGGAAGCGGCGCGGCGATCACGCAAAGCGGGCTTGCGTTCACCGCCGCCGGGTCGCTGGTCGCCGCAGCGGCAATCGCAATTCCTGATGGACCGATCGTCGTCACGCCCGGGGAGGTGCTGATCGCCGCCGATGGGCTTCGGCTGCTGGGGGCAGGCACGGTGATTGCCGCGCCGGATGGCATGGTGGCAATCGCGCCGCTGACCGCGGGCAATACCATTACGGTGGTGAGTACGCTGCCAGGAACCTTGACTTCTCCCGGCACGATCGCGGTGCAGGACCTGGATCTGATCAGCACGCTCGGAGGGTCCATCACGGCTTCTCCGATCGGGGTGAACACGCTGGCGCTGGGCAGCACCGACGGGGGCGCCTCGCTGACTGCCGGCGGGATCGCCATCGACGCGCCGTTCGCCGTCACCCCGATCGCGGACACCCTGGCGCTGTTCGCGGCCCAATCGCAGGTCGGCTCCGGCCTGATCACCCAGGGCGCGGGCGACATCATTACGGTCAACGCGCTGGTCGGCGGCGCCGGCGTGCTGAATGACGGCACCACTGTGGTTGGCAGCGGAATCAGCTCCGTATTGCTGCCCGAACTCAACGCGATCGGCACGATCGGCGTGCTGGCCACGCAGGGGGGTTACGCCAGCACCTTCAACGGTCAGGGCAATCTGCTGGCGAGCGGCGGGATCACCGTTGCGGACCAATCCGACCTCACCGTGCTGGCGGGGGCGATAGTCCATGCCGGGATCGGCAGCGCTCTGGCGGGCGACGTAAGGCTGAGTGCGGCCGATGCGTTGATCGACGGCAATGCGATTGCCGCCGCGGCGGGTACGGTGGCGATCGGTGCGGGCGGGAATATCGAGATTCCAGGTCTCGTCTCCGGCGGTACGGCGATCCTGAACGCCGGTGTGGACATTGATGAGCCTGGGACGATCCTTGCCGGCACGCTGACCGGAAGCGCCGGCGGACATGCGCAGTTGCCCGGAAGCGGCGCGCCGACCGCGAACCGGATCGGCCAGCTCGGGACGTTAGGCAGCCAGACCGGGTTCCTGTTGCGAGACGGCCAGGCGTTGACGGTGACGGGGACGGTTTCCGATCCGACATCGCTATCTATCGCCGTGGCACCGCCCGGCGAGTCGGTGGCCGGGTACGGGGTGGCCGACCTGACGCTGATGAACACGGTCGCCTCGGCCGGCACAGTGATCTTGCAGGCCACCGGCAATGTGGTGGAGGGCGCCGGCGGCATGGTCATCGCCGGCAGCCTGATCGCGCAGGCGGGGGCGATCCCAAATACCGAAACCACGATCGCGCAGGCCAATCAGCCAGGCTCAAACCCGGCGTCGCCGCTGGCACTGGCATCCGTGTGGCTCGGCAACGTTAATCAGGTCGGCACACTCGCCGCTGCCACTGCCACGCAGGAATTGCTGCTGATCAACGGGCCGAACCTGGTGACCGGCGGCACCGTGCTGGCCGGCGCGGCATCCGGCACGACCATGGCGGCCAGCATCGCCAATACGCCGATCGTGCTGAACGCAAATCCGACGGCGACCCTGACCGTGACATCCGGTGACCTGACGGTGGATGGCACCGTGCATGCGGGCCTGGACGGGACCCGTACCGGGGACGTGACATTGAGCGCGAACGACGTGTTCATCAATGGCGGCGTGTTCGCGGCCGATGCCGGGACCGCCATGGTCAGTGCGAGCGGCAGCATCGGCATAACCGGGATGATCGGGGGCGACCAGGTCAATCCGGCTCCGGCCGATCTGGTGAGCCTGACGGCCGGTGGGAACATCGACGAGACGGGGACGATCGGCGCCGTTCTGCTAATCGGCAGCGCCGGGGGCCACGCGCTGATGCCCGGAAGCGGGGCCCCGACCGCGAACCGGATCGCCACTCTGGGTGAATTCACCAGTCAGACCGGTTTCCTGCTGCGCGACAGCGAGGCGCTGACCGTGGCCGGCCCTGTATCGGACCCGGATTCGGTGTCGGTCGCGGTCGCGCCCGCCGGCACGCTGGCCGGCGGATATGGGATCGGCGACCTGACACTGGCCGGCACGGTGTCTTCGCCGGGCACCGTGACCTTGCAGGCCACCGGCAACGTCGTGGAGCAGCCGCCGGGGGATGAGATGTCCGGGGGCGCGGTCGTCGCGGGTACCCTGATCGCCCAGGCCGGAGCGATCCCGAGCACAGACCCCGGCGGCAACATCCCCGGCACGGTCCCGGGCACGCCAGTAGCGCTTGCCTCGATCTGGCTTGGCAACGCCAATCAGGTCGGCGCGCTGGCCGACGCCACCGCGACGCAGGAATTCGTGCTGGCCGATGGGCCAAGCTTGCTGATACCAGCCGGCGGCACTGTGCTGGCCGGGGCGGCGCCTTCCGGCCTTGTCCCGGCCCCGATCGCTGGTACGCCGATCATCCCTAATCTCAACCCGACCGCCGCTATCACAGTCACGTCTGGCGACCTGACGGTGGATGGGATCGTGCATGCGGGCCTGGACGGGAGCCGTCACCGGGAACCTGACGCTCATCGCCAACGACGCGTCCATCAACGGCGGCGTATTCGCGGCCAATGCCGGGACGGCAACCGTCACGACGATCGGCAGCATCGCAATTCCGGGGACGATCTGGGGCGATCAAGCCGGTCCGGCTGGCCTGGCTGGCCTGGTGAGCCTGACCGCCGGCACGAACATCGATGACTCCGGCCAGATCGGGGCGGCTCTGCTGACCGGCAGCGCCGGTGGACACGCACTGCTGCCAGGCGGCGGGGCGCCGACGGCAAACCGCATCGGTGTCCTTGAATCGTTCGCCAGCCAGACCGGATTCCTGTTGCGCGACGGCCTTGCGCTGACGATTGCCGGCCCGGTTTCGGACCCCGGTTCGGTGTCGGTCGCCGTGGCCCCGCCCGGCGCGGGTCCGGCGGGGTATGGGATCGGCGACCTGACATTGGCCGGCCCGGTGTCGTCGCCCGGCCTCGTGGCGCTGCAGGCCACCGGCAATGTCGTGGAACAGGCTGGGGGAGCCGTTATTGCCGGTACGCTGATCGCTCAGGCGGGGGTCATCCCGGGCACCGAGCCGGGCGGCAACGTCGCCGGCACGATCCCCGGCGCGCCGGTGGCGCTTGCCTCGATCTGGCTCGGCAACGCCAATCAGGTCGGCACGCTGGCCGATGCCACCGCGACGCAGGAATTCCTGCTGACCAGCGGCCCGAATCTGCTGGTTCCGGCCGGCGGCACCGTGCTGGCCGGCGCTGCGCCGGGAACCATTCCGGCCGCCAGCACCGCCGGTACGCCGATCGTGCCGAACGCGAACCCGACAGTGGCCATAACCATCACAGCCGGCGACCTGACGGTGAATGGAGCCGTGCATGCGGGCCTGGACGGGGCGCGTACCGGCGACGTGGCGCTCAGCGCCAACGATGCATTCATCGATGGCGGCGTGTTCGCCGCCAATGCCGGCGCAGCAACGGTGTCAGCCGCCGGCAGCATCGAAATCCCGGGGATCATCTGGGGCGATGCAGGGGCGCCGGGGTCATTGGCTGGCTTCGCCTCATTGACCGCCGGAACCAGTATCGACGAACCCGGACAGATCGGCACCAACCTGCTGACCGGCCGCTCCGGCTCGCACGCCAGCCTGACCGGGACCAACCCGTACACCGGCAACCGGATCGTCAGCCTGGGCGCGTTCAATTCGGATACCACCACCGACGACCCGGCGGGCTTTGTCCTGCACGATGGATTTGTCCCGGCCCTGACGGTTACCGGACCGGTCACCGACCATGGAACGCTGCAAAGCCAGGGCGTAGTGATCGCACTGGCGCCGGCGGGCACGCTGAGCGCCGGCTACGGGCTGGCCGACCTCGTCATCGCCAATACGGTTTCGTCTGGCACCACCGTCGATCTGCAGGCAACCGGCAATGTCTATGAGACCGCCGGCGCCATCATCGGCCCCCACCTGCGCGTCCAGGCCGGCTCGATCCCCGGCACCGAGGCCGTGGCACAGGCCAACCAACCCGGAACCGCCCCCGCCACGCCGCTGGGCCTCGCCTCGGTGTGGTTGGGCAACGTCAACCAGGTCGGCACGCTGGACGCCGCCACCGCCACTGCAGGAATTCCTGCTGATAAACGGGCCGCATCTGGCCATTCCGGCCGGTAACACGGTCTCGCCGGATCCGCGCCGGGATCGCTTGTCGCGGCCAGCACGGCCGGCACCCCGATCGTGCCGCACAGCAACCCGACCGCCGAGATCGACGTCACGGCCGGCGACCTGACGCTGGGCGGGCTGGTGCATGCCGGCCTCGACGTCTTGCGCCCCGGCAACGTGGTGTTCGCCGCAGGAAACCTGACCGCATCAGGTATCGCCACGGCGGCCGATGCCGGTACTCTTACCGCGGCGGCGGGAAACACTCTGACGGTTGCCGGTGTCTTCAACGCCGGCATCGCCACGCTGACCGGCGGCTCGATCGATATCCCCGGCGCGGTGGACGCCACCAGCAGCGCGACCGCAACGGCGGGCAACGCGCTGACGGTCGGCGGGGCCATCAACACCGGCATCGCCACCCTGACCGGAGGTTCGATCGATATCCCCGGCGCGGTGGACGCCACCAGCAGCGTCGCGGCGACGGCGGGCAACGCGCTGACGGTCGGCGGGGCCATCAACACCGGCATCGCCACGCTGACCGGCGGCTCGATCGATATCCCCGGCGCGGTGGACGCCACCAGCAGCATCGCCGCGACCGCGGCCAACGCGCTGACGATCGGCGGGGCTATCAACACCGGCATCGCCACGCTGACCGGCGGCTCGATCGATATCCCCGGCGCGGTGGATGCCACCAGCAGCGTGAGCGCAACGGCGGGCAACGCGCTGACGGTCGGCGGGGCCATCAACACCGGCATCGCCACGCTGACCGGCGGCTCGATCGATATCCCCGGCGCGGTGGACGCCACCAGCAGCGTGAGCGCAACGGCGGGCAACGCGCTGACGGTCGGCGGGGCCATCAACACCGGCAACGCCACGCTGACCGGCGGCTCGATCGTCGTGACCGGCACGGTGATGACGACGCAGAGCATCACGCTCGTGTCGGCCGGCTCGATGACCGAGGCCGGGAGCTTGATCACCCCCCTGCTCACTGGCAACGCCGGCAGCAACGCGGAGCTGACGGGAAGCAACCGCATCGCCCAGATCGCCGGGTTCAGCTGCCGGCCAGACGCTGTCGGTGAACGACGGTGAAAATCTGCTGCTCAGCGGCCGGCTGGCGGCGCCGCTGCTGATCGTCAACGACAGCCCCTTCGAAATCACGCTGGCCAACGGCGCCACGATTGCCACCGGCGGGGAGGCCCGGCCGGTCGGCATCGCCCTGACGCCGACCAATAATCCGATCGCCGACCATGCGAACTTCGGTGGCGGCGCCTACCTGACCGACTTCACCCAGGTGGGGACCAGCACAGTCGTCGGTATCGGAGGCGGGCCTGCCATCCTGGGGATCGATGCGCTTGCGGGCCATAACATCAAATTCGACCCGGTCGGCGGGCTGCACGGGTTGAACACCTGGCTGGTGCTGCAGACGGTCGGCAACGCGACGATCACCGGCAACGTCTTCGTCCGGTCGCTGGACGTGCTGCATTCCGGGCAGGGCGGCAGCAGTGACCTGTTTGGCGCGATCAATAGCATCACCGGCGTGTTCGCGGCCGGTGCCGGCAACATCTCGCCGGCACGGAATGCGAATTTCCGATTCAATAGTTGCGCCATCGGCTCGGTGAATTGCGTGCTGCTGCCGACCGAGGCGATTCCGGTCGGCAATCCACTGGATGATTTCTCACTCGGTGCGATCGGCGATCCGAACGATGAGGACGACCTGCTGCTGCCGGTGGTCTCGGACGAGGACTACTGAGATGCGACAAGCTGCCCTCATTCCCGCTAAAGCGGAAATCCACCCGCGCCCAGATCGGTGCATCCCGCCTGGAGGGCCCCCTGCGCGGGCCTGACGAAAGATGCCGCCGGCATGACGAGGCATGCTGCCCGGTTTGCGCTCGCGCTGGTGCTGCCGTTGGCGTGCTGCGCCCGGCCGCCGGCATCGGCCTACGTGCAATCGTCCAGCCGGGGCAAACCAGCGGCGCAGCTCTCGGTGGGCCAGAACAGCGTGGGCGAGGCCTGCACGCAGGCGGCGTCCGGGACGGGCGGCGCCGACGTCTATTGCGGCACCTGGCAGCAGCCCAGCGCACGCGTGCGCCCGGGCCAGCGGGCCAGCCAGGCCCAGCTTGCCGATCTGGCGACCAACAGTACCTGGCGGGCCGGCATCGACGAGCGTTTCTCGTGTCAGCCGCCCACCGCCACCAGCATCCTTGGCGGCCAGCCGGCCGAGCTGATGCAATGTACCCAGCGGGTCGGCGGGTGGCCGCACGTCGCCATCGTGGCGTTGGTAAGGGGGCAGGCGTGGTACGCCGACGGCGTGCTGCCGGCGGCCACCGTGATGGAGCGCTCGATCGGCGTGCAATCCGGTCTGATGAGCGCCAATGCGGCACCGCCCGGCTCGGCGGCGGACGCCCTGCTGGCTGAACGCTTGGCCGCCCGGGCATTCAGTTCGGGCGACATCGGCGCCTTCGACCAGCTCATGGCGGCCGGCACGCGGGCCAATCTGGCCGACAACTCCGCCGCGGCCGAAGCGGCCTTCCGGGAAGCCCTGGCGCTGCAGCAGAAGGCGCTCGGGAAGGCAAATCCGAACACCGCGACCGTGCTGATGACGCTGGCCCTGCAACTCTCTGACGATGGGCGGCTGCCGGAGGCGACGGCGCTGTTCGCCCAGGCGGACCGTCTGGCGCCGCAAGCGGCGGACCCGACTGCGGTGCCGCGGCTGGCGCATTATCGCGGGCTGGACGCGCTGAACCGTGGGCAACTGGACGCCGCGCTCGGCTACCTGAAACAGGCCGAGGCCGGCTACCTCGCGCTGGTGCCACCCAACGCATTGAAGGGACGTTCGGTCGCTGCGGTGCCGGTCAGCACGTTCTCCCGCGTGGGCCGCGCGGCCAGCGCCAGTGCCGAGCTGGTGCCCGAGCAGGACCTGATGACGGACCCGGCGGCACGCGCGGCGCTGCTGGGTCTGATTGAGGTTCGGCGCAACGAAGGCGCTGGTACTGCGCAGTCTCGGCCGGATTCCCGAAAGCGAGGCAGCTTTGGCCTCGGCCGCTCAGCTCGCGCAGGGCACCGGCCTGGCGCGGCCGATTGTAGAGGCGCGACTGTTCCGCACCACCGGGGTGACCGCGGCGGCGGCCGGCAATGCGTCGATGGCGCTGACCGATTTGTCGCAGTCGAGCATAGCGTTCAACCGGGCCTTGCCGGACTCGAAGCCGCTGGCCGACACGTACCTGTTGCGCGCCGGCCAGCTTGTCCGGGCCGGTCAGGCCGACGCCGCCTTGCCGATCTGCCGCAACGCGGTGGCCGCGCTGGTGGCGCTGAAGGCGGGGACCAGCCCGGAGCTGATGACCCCGTGCCTGGATGCCTATGCCGCGGCGGTGACCAAACTGCCGGATCAGAAGCAGACCATGCTGGGCGAGATGTTTACCGCCGCACAATTGATGCAGGCCGGCATTACCAGCCAGCAGATCGCCCAGGCCACCGCGCGGTTGCAGGAGAATGCGCGCGACCCCAAAGTGGCCGAGGCGATCCGCAAGCGCCAGGACGTCAATTCCACGCTGCAAGGTCTGTATCGCCAGCACGACGCCCTGACGATAAGTCAGGCACCCGGCGGCGGGGGCGCGCCGGGCGGAGCGTCTCCGGCCGATCTTGACAAGCAGATCAGCGCCGCCCAGTCGGAACTGGCGGCGGCCGATGCGGCATTGCAGGCGGCCTCCCCCAATTATGGCCAGCTTGTCCAGCAGGTGGTTCCGGCTTCGGCCGTGCTGGCGGCACTGCATCCGCACGAAGCGTTCGTGTCGATCGTGCTGGGCGACAAATCCGGCTGGGCGTTCCTGCTGCAAAACGCCACCGTGACGATCGCCAAGGTGGATGGCGGCACGCCGCGGATGGCCAAACTGGTGCATGACATCCGGGCCGGGATCGAGCTGACCACCACTGCCCTGCCGAGCTTCAATGTCCCCGAGGCGCGGGAGCTGTACGACGCCACGCTCGGCGGCTTCGGGACGGCGCTGGACGGCGTGACCGCGCTGGTGGTGGCGCCGTCCGGACCGCTGCTTTCGCTCCCGTTCGAGGTGCTGCTGTCCGGGCCGACCGATGCGAATAACCTCGCCGACGCCCCGTGGCTGCTGCGGAAATTCGCCATTTCCCACGTGCCGGCACCGAGCAATTTCGTCAGCCTGCGGAAAATCGCCGGGGGGTCGCGGGCGACGGAGCCGTGGTTCGGGTTCGGCGATTTCCAGCCGGTGACCTTGGCGCAGGCGGAGGTGGCATTTCCCGGGGCGGCCTGTGCGGAAAGCGCCCGGCTGCTCGCGACGCTGCCGACGCTGCCCTATGCGCGGAAGGAGCTGGAGGTGGCGCGGCAGATATTCGGGGCGCAACCGTCCGATGAGTTGCTAGGGCGGGCCTTCACCGCGCCGGCTGTCATGAAGGCGCGCCTGAAGAACTACCGCATCCTGCATTTCGCGACCCACGCGCTGCTGCCCTCTGAGCTGCGCTGCCAGAGCGAGCCGGCGATCATCACCTCAGACCCGGCGGGCGACCCGAGCGCGGTGGATTCGCTGCTGACTGCCAGCGACGTGGTCGGGATGGACCTGGATGCGGAGCTGGTGATCCTGTCAGCGTGCAACTCCGGCGGGCCGGGTGGCACCACGGCGGGCGAGAGTCTGTCGGGCCTGGCGCGGGCGTTCTTCTTTGCCGGCGCCCGGGCGCTGATGGTGAGCCATTGGGACGTGAACGACCAGGTGGGCGCGTATCTGGTGGCGGGCACGCTGGGGGAGATGCGGGATCATCCGGGGATCGGGGTGGCGGCGGCGTTGCGGGATTCTCAGTTGGCGTTGCTGCAGGGTGCCGGGCACGGGCTGCCGGCCGAGGTGGCGCATCCGTTCTTCTGGGCGCCGTTCGCGGTGATCGGGGAAGGCGGGGCGCGGGAGGCGGGACCGGGGCGGGTGGCGGTGCGGTAGGTGCTTGATCTGTACAAACAGGGGCTTTCGGCGGAGGTGGGGCGGGCTGGTTTGGTACAACTCGGTGCTTTTGGCCGCTTGGCGGCATGGGTGAATTGTACAGATCGGCGCCTGGTTCGGCTGAAACGTACACCATCGGTCATCGGCACCGACAGCGGGAGTTTGCCAAGGCGCTCGGCGTTGCCGTCTCGACGCTGCGGGAAGGAATGAAGGGGCGGAGTGCCTGAATGCGGGACAAAAACAGCCTGCAATCCCTCCTACGCGGAAAGGTAAAATCCGCTATAGCAATTCGGCTCGCTCGGCGGCTGGGATAACGCACCAAGGGTTGAAGGGCGATTTTCTGGAGACATTAATATCCCAACTCTTCAAGCCCCTGCTTCCATCCGACATTGGTATTGGAAGCGGCCAATCATAGACTCCTATAGCGGCCAGGCTTCGAATCAAGTCGATATTATCCTTTACGACAGGGCTATCCTCCCTCCCATTCTTATGGGTGACTTCGAAAGGCGTGTTTCCGGTTGAATCCGTCCTTTATGCTATTGAGGTCAAGACCACGCTCACCAGCGGTCAAATAAAATCGGCTCATGACAACGCTACCCGCCTTGAAGGATTGGCGTATCGGCCAGGCAGAAGGGATCATCTTGGGAATGAAAGGCATCATAGCGTCGAAAAAGTGCGAAGTGTGATTTTCGCATTGAATACCGATCTTGCAAAGGGTGGAAAGTCGGAGGCTGCGCGATATAAGGAAATCTATGGAAGCGACGTCCCCGCCGTCAGGGCGATCTGCGTAGCTGGGCGGGAATACTGGTATGAGGAGCAGGGCGAGTCGTGGGTGGGATTCACAAATCAATCCGAATTCGAGGAGGTTCTTGCGTTCATCGGCGGGGTCATGAATACCTATCGAGCCGTTTCGGAAAGCCGTGGCTTTCCAAATCTGGGTAATTACATCATATCAGACCAAGCGGTTCCGACGAGACTTACGAGTAGGCAGGACACTCCAAAGGTCGTCTGTCAGGGATGCGGAAGAGACTTTAATTTTCTTGTGAAGGTTGATCATCGGCTAACCGTCAACGGGTGTCTGGTATCGCAGGAGCCCTGCCCAGAATGCGATGGAGAGCTCAGGACGAAGCCAGGGATATACAAATCCGCCAGTGGAGTTCTGCGTAGCACGTCGTAGGGAAGGGAACATTCATTCCATTCCGGATTCAAACGCGGACGCAGCCGTGATCATCTCGTGATCGGCGCAATTTTCACGAAGGTTATTATCACATGTAATTATGGGAAAAACCGCGCCCCCTGCCAAGTTGCCGCTGGCCAGAGGGCGGGATGGCCGGACGCTCTCAATTGGCGGCAAGGGGCGAAGCGACGCCGTGGATCGAGGACCGGCGTCGCCTCGGTGTGATGATAGAACGGATCGACCTGCGGCAAGGCGCGGACGTGCGCACGATGCTGCCGGATGACCCTATGTTCGACGACGGCTGGTGGGCGGTGGAGCATGATGCGACGTGCCTGAGGCGCTGGACCAACGGCGATGCCGTGCTGCCGGTGCCGGCAGGGGTATCCATCGTCGAAATCGACGTGGCGGGGACCGTTGCGTATCCGGTCGAAACCGAACCAAGCCAGGTTCGTCTTAGCGCCTGACGCTACCGCGACCCCGCATTCACCACCACGCATTGCTTGGTCATTGCGCGGCTGGTATCCGACGCCAGGAACAGTGCTGTCTGCGCGATGTCCTCGGGCTCGATCGCGTCCGGCAGGCACTGGCGCGCGCGCGCCTCGATGATGCGGGCTTCGTCCGGATACCATAGAAGCCGCTGGCGTTCCGTGATCACCATCCCCGGGGCGATCGCATTGACGCGGATGCGGTCGCGCCCGACATCGCGCGCCAATGAATTGGTGAACCCCACGATCGCCGCCTTGGCCGCCGAATATGCCTGCATGCCCGGACCGCCGGCCATCCAGGCGACCGAGCTCATGTTGACGATCGAGCCGCGGCCCACCGCGCGCATCTGCGGCAGCACGGCCTGCGCGGCGAAATACACATGGCGGAAGTTCACCGCCATCATCCAGTCGAATTGCTCGCCGCTGACGGCGCTGAAATCCTGTCGCTGGTCGTTGGCGGCGTTGTTGACCAGCACGGAGGCAGGGCCGAGCGCGCCGCCCGCTTCCGCGACCGTCGCGCGCAAGGCGGAAATGTCGGTCAGGTCGCATGGCAGGAACAGCGCGCCGACCGCATCGGCCAGCGCGCTGCCGGCCTGGCGGTCGATGTCGAGAAACGCGACATTCGCACCGTTGGCAACGAAAGCGTGCACGAATGCCTCGCCGATGCCGCTGGCGCCGCCGGTGATGATGACGGTGCGGCCGTGCAGGTCGGGGTAGGTGGGGAAGGTCATGCTGGGGTTCCTGGTTTTGAATGGTCGGACCCCTCCCCCGTCCCCTCCCACAAGGGGAGGGGAAGGTGTCACGGCCCTCACACGATGATCAATCATGCGATCAGTTGCTCCGTGACCGGGTCGAACAGGCACAGCTTGCGGGTGTCCAGCGCGAAGCGTGCGGTGCCGCCGTGGGTCAGCCGGATATCGGGGGAAACCCGCCCGAGCACTTTCTCGCCGCCGAGCCGCAACAGCACGATGGTTTCGGCGCCCATCGGTTCCGTCATATCGACTGGCGCGTCGACCTGCACCGCATCGCTCGCGTCTTCGCCGAACCGGCGCTGTTCCTCGCAGATGCATTCGGGGCGGATGCCCAGCACCACCTCGCGGTCGCGCCACGCGGCGGGCATGTCGCTACGCGGCAGTTTCAGGCGGACCGCGTCCGGACGCCCCTCGCCGATCACCACGCCATCAGCGACGACCCGCGCCGGCACCGTGTTCATCGGCGGCGAACCCATGAAGCGTGCGACGAACAAATTCGCCGGTCGGTTGTAGATGGTGTCGGGGTCAGCGAATTGCTGCACCTCGCCCAGGTGCATCACCGCGATGCGGCTGGCCATCGTCATCGCCTCGATCTGGTCATGCGTGACATAGACGATGGTGGCGGCGATGCGCTGGTGCAGCTCCTTGATTTCCATCCGCATCTCGACGCGCAGCTTGGCGTCCAGGTTGGACAGCGGTTCGTCGAACAGGAACAGCAGCGGGATCACGCACCAGCGCGCGCCCCATCGCCACGCGCTGGCGCTGGCCGCCGGACAACTGCGCCGGACGGCGCGCCAGCAATGGTTCAATTTGCAACAAGCGGGACACACGGGTCACCGCCGCTTCCTGGTCGCGGCGTCGGGACGCGGCGGCATTCCATGCCGAAAGTGATGTTCTGCCGCACCGTCATCGACGGGTACAGCGCGTAGGACTGGAACACCATGGCGATGTCGCGGTCCTTGGGCGGCACATCGTTCACCACGCCGGCCGCCGATCTCGATCGTCCCCCCGCTCGGCTTCTCCAGTCCGGCGATGATGTTCAGAAGCGTCGATTTGCCGCAGCCGGAAGGGCCGACCAGCACGGTGAACTCGCCGCTCTCGATGTCGAGGTCGATGCCCTTCAGGACATCCAGCGCGCCGAAGCGCTTGCGCAGCGCGCGGACGCTCAGCGCCGCCATCTGCTACATCGCTCCTTCATCATTTCACCGCTCCGGCAGTCAGGCCGCGCAGGAAATACCGCCCGCCGAACAGATAAACCAGCAGGGTCGGCAGCGCGGCGATCAGCACGGCGGCGCTCTGCACGCCGTATTGCGGCTCCGTGGTCACCGCGGCGGACAGCGCGATCAGCGCCGCGGTCACCGGCTGCTGGCCACCCTGGGTGAAGGTGACGCCGAACAGGAACTCGTTCCAGATGCCGGTGAACTGCCAGATCACGGTGACGATCAGGATCGGCGGCGACAACGGCAGCACGATCCGCCAGAAGATGCGGAAGAACCCGGCGCCGTCGATGCGCGCCGCTTTCAGCAGGTCCGGCGGGATGCCGACATAGTAGTTGCGGCAGAACAGCGTCGTGAAGCTCATGCCCTGCACAACGTGGATCAGCACCAGGCCGGCGATCGTGTTGGTCAGCGCAGGTCGCGCAGCACGACCACCCAGGGGATCAGCTTCATCTGCTCGGGCAGGAAGATGCCCAGCGTCACCAGCCCGAACACGAGCTGATCGCCGGGAAACCGCCACAGGGCGATGGAATAGCCGGCCAGCGCGCCGAGCAGGGTGGAGACGATCGTCGCCGGGATCGCCATCTCGAGCGAATTGAGCATGTAGGGCTCGATGCCCCAGCAATGCTCGGCCATGCAGAACCCGTCCCAGGCTTCCGCGTAGTTGCCGAACGCAAGATGATGCGGCCAGCCGATCATGGAGGTGGATGCGATCTCCTGCCCGGTGCGCACGGAATTCAGCACCACCACGACCAGCGGCACCAGGAACAGCACCGCCAGCACGATCAGCGCGGCATAGACGATCAGACGCGTCCACTTCATGCGCGCGCCTGCCGCAGCCGGCGCGCCAGCGCACATAGATCCCGTACGGCCCCAACACCACCAACAGGGACAGCAGCATCAGCACGGCGGCGGCCGAGCCGCGGCCCAGCTCGCCGCGCTGAAACATGAAGTCGTACACGACCAGCGCCGGCAGCATGGTGGAAATGCCAGGGCCGCCGCCGGTCAGCGCGCGCACCAGATCGAAGGTCTTGATGGCGAACTGCAGCAGGATCACCAGCACGGTGACGAAGATCGGCCAGATGGTGGGCAGCACCACGCGCCGATACATGCGAAACGGTCCGGCGCCGTCGATCTGCGCCGCCTTCACCAGATCGGCATCCACCGAGCGCAATCCCGCCAGGAACAGCGCCATCGCGAAGCCCGCGCCCTGCCATGCTCCGGCAAAGATCAGCGTGTAGATCGCCTTGTTCGGTCTGCACCAGCCAGTCGAACCGGAACCCCATCCAGCCCAGATCGTGCATCAGCTTCTGGACGCCGATGCCTGGGGTTCAGCAGCCAGCTCCAGACCGTGCCGGTGACCACGAATGAAACCGCCAGCGGATACAGGAAGATGGTCCGCAGCACGTTTTCCCCGCGAACGCGCTGATCCAGCAGGATCGCCAGCATCAGCCCCAGCGCGGTGGTCAGCAGCACGAAGCCCACGCCGAAGATCACCAAATTCACATAGGCGATCTGGAAGTTCGCCGTGTGCATCACGTTGCGATAGTTGCGCACGCCGATCCACGAATACTCCGGCAGCAGCGTGGAGGGTGTGAACGAAACCCAGGTGGTCCAGGCGGTGAACAGCACCACGTGCCCGGCGGCGATCAGCAGCGGCGGCCAGATCGCAAGTTGGGTGAGGATGGTGGCGAGCGGATTGCGCCAGGCGCGTGCGGCGCCTCCGCCGACCCGCCCCCAGGGGGGGGCCCCCAGCTCCCCTCCCTGGGAGGCGGCCGGGCGGAGGGGTCTTCGGATCGTCCAAATCCGGTCCCGCTATTGCGCGCTCTCCACCGCGGCGACCAGCCGTTTCTGTCCTTCGGCCGCCGGAATGGCGCTGTTGTGCACATACTCGGTCAGCACGTCGATCATCGCCGCGGTGATGCCGTTGGGCTGCGCCATGTTGTGCGCGAGGCTCAGCACCACCCGGTTCTGGCCGATCGCATTCTTCAGGTTCTGCGCCGAGTTACGCTGACCGTCGGTGAAACCCTGCGTGGTCAGGTCCACATCGGTGCGCGCGGGAATTGATCCGGTGATTTTCGAATACATCTCCTCGGTGCCCGGCTGCATCACGATCTCGGCGAACAGCTTCTGCCCGGCTTTCAGATCGGCCGCCTTTTCCTGCCAGAAGATGAAGCAGTCGGCGTTCAGGTCGAAGCAAGGCGGACCGCTTTCCTGCGGCGCCGGACCGCTGCTGAAATCAGCCGGCGTGGCGCCGGCGCGCAGCAGGTTGCCCTGCGCCCAGCCGCCCATCAGCACCATGCCCATGTCGCCCTTCACGAAGGCCGGCAGGTTCACCGCCAGCGTCTGCGCGGCAATGTTCGGGTTCATCCAGTTGGCGAATTTGCGCGTCTGCTCGAACGCTGCCAGCACCTCCTTGCTGTTCAGCGCGTCGGTATCCAGCTTCATGATGGCGTTTCGATAGACATCCGGACTGATCCCGGCCAGCGCGATCTCGAACTTCATCCCGTCGTCCCAGCGGACGCCGCCGTTCGCCAGCGGGGTCATCCCGGCTTCCTTCATCTTCGTCGCGGCTTCGTTGAATTCGGCCCAGGAGGCCGGCGCGCTTGGTCAGTTTCGCGCGTTCCATCCCCTTGGCCGACAGGAACAGCGTGTTGATGCGATAGACCTGCATCGGCAGCGCGATCCAGTGGCCGCCGGGCTGGCAGCTTGCGGCGAGTTCCGCCGGTACCTTGTCCTCGAACCCGGCGGCCTTTACCCAGGGCGTGATATCGACGGTCGGGGCGATCTTTGACCAGGCGGCGATCTCCGGTCCCTTGAGCTGCGAGATCGCCGGCGGATCGCCAGCCATGATCTGGGCGCGCAGCTTGTTCATCATTTCGGTGGTGAAGCCGGGAACGGGGTTATGCTGCCAGATCCCGCCGTGTTCCTCGAACACCTTGCCGAGCGCGCTGATCGCCGCGCCGTCGCTGCCGGTGGACCACTGGGAGATCGCGGTGACGCGCGGTTTCACGGCGCCGGCGGTTTGCGCGCGAGCAATCGCCGGGGCGGCGAGCAAGGCCGCGGAGCCGGCCAGCAGGGTGCGGCGGGTCGTATGGGACATGGTTTCCTCCGTTGATCGCCGGATGGCACCGGGGCGCCCGGATTAGCCCGGATTTCCCGGATGAAGAATTTTGGCATGGTACGAACCTGCCTAATCCGCCATGAATATCAGCGTGCTGCCATGGGCATGGTGGTGGTGGACGCATGGAACACCCGGCGGTGAATCGGATGACGATGCTCTGCGGGTCGATTTCGACCGACGCCTGAAACTGGAATTCCACGGCAGCTGCATCATCTCCAGGGCCGGCGGTCCCCGGTTCGGGCAAACGCCGGCATGGCGGAAACATGAGGGACTTGTGAGATGATCGACCCGCCGATCAGATCGACGGACCCGCGGAAGCGGGCTTCCGTGTTCGATACCGAGATGAGCTATGTGGACACCAGCGCCGGGGACCCGATTGTGTTCCTGCACGGCAATCCGACTTTTCCTACCTGTGGCGCAACGTGATCCCGTATGTGCGCGATCTCGGCCGATGCTTGGCGCCGGACCTTGTGGGGATGGGGCAATCCGGCGCCTCGCCGAGCGTGCCTATCGCTTCGGGGACCACGCCCGCTATCTCGATGCCTGGTTCGAGGCGCTGAACCTGACACGGAATGTGACCCTGGTGCTGCACGACTGGGGATCGGCGCTCGGCCTCGACTGGGCCCGCCGACATCCGCAACGGGTGCGGGCGATTGCCTACATGGAGGCAATCGTCCAGCCGCGAGATTGGGATGACCTTCCGCAGGATCGGGCTTCGCTTGTTCAAGGAGATGCGCTCGCCGCGCGGCGAGCACATGATCCTCGATGAGAACGCCTTCATTGAGGTGCTGCTGCCCAGGCTGATCATCCGACGGTTGAGTGATGCAGAGATGGAGGCTTATCGCCGGCCATTTCGCGAGCGTGCGGCGCGGCTGCCGATGCTGATCTGGCCGCGAGAGCTTCCGATCGGGGGTGAACCTGCCGATATCGTGGCCTGGTCGAGGAGTATGGAAGCTGGCTGGCCAACAGCGAACTGCCGAAGCTGCTTATTTCGGCTGAGCCCGGATCGCTGCTGACCGGTCGGGCCCTCGCCTTCTGCCGGACATGGACTAATCAGGAGGAAGTAACCGTGCCAGGTAACCACACCCCCTGGGGGGCTGGCCTCATGCCGCCCGTCGGCTGCCGCGGTCCTTCAATGCGCGTCGGCCGCCGGCGCGCTGGGCGGCAGCACCTTGCGCAGCAGCGGCACCAGCAGGGTGGCGACGATGAACGCGACCATGATGGCGCGGAATGCGTCGGCGTAGGCCAAGCGTCGAGGCCTCCCGATACGACCAGCCGCCAGAGCCGCGCCATCGCCGCAACGTGGCCGCCCGCCGGGCGCCCGGCAGGGCGGCGTAACGCGCGTCAGGCCCTGCACCAGCCGGTCCATCGCGCCATTGGCATGCGTCAGGTTGGATGCGATCGCCAGGAAGTGGAAATTCGTCCGCGCATTCAGGATCGCGCCGCACACCGCGATGCCGACCGCGCCGCCCAGGTTGCGCATCATGTTGAACAATCCGCTGGCGTATTTCAGCCGCTCCGGCGGCAAGCTTCCAAGCCCGAGCGTCACCGCCGGCGCCACCGCGAAGACCTGCGGAAAGCCGCGCAGCACCTGCGGGATCAGAAGCTGCCCGGCCCCCCAGTCATGAGTAATGAAACTGAAGCTCCACATCGACAGGCCGAAGCAGCCCAGCCCGAACATCATCAGCCAGCGCAAATCCATCCGGCGACCCAGGACGACGTAGATCGGCACGCCCACCAGCGACGCCGCTCCGGTCGAGAACATCGCCACGCCGGTCTGCCAGGCGCTGAAGCCGCGGACGTAGCCCAGGAACAGCGGAGTCAGGTAAATGGTCGAAAAGATGCCGATCCCGGTGACGAACGACATAAAGCATCCAAGCGCGAAGTTGCGGTTGCGCAGCGCGCGCAAATCCACCACGGGGTTGGCGAAGGTCAGGCAGCGGGCCACGAACACGCCGAGCGACGCCGCCGCTATCAGAGCGCAGGTGCGAATCGTGTCGTCGCTGAACCAGTTCCAGCGCGTGCCCTCTTCCAGCACGTATTCCAGGGTGCCGAGGCCGATCGCCATCAGCACGATGCCCGGATAGTCGGCGCCCTTGATCAGCGACAGGTCCGGCTCGTCGATTCGCACCAGCAGCGGCACCAGATCGCCACCGCGCAGCCGGGCAGCAGGTTGACGTAGAACAGCCAGTGCCAGTTCAGCGTGTCGGTGATCCATCCGCCGATCACCGGCCCCAGGGTCGGCGCGATCGAGGCGATGGTGCCGACCACGGCAGCCGCATAAACCCGGCGCTGGCCCTGGAAATAATGGAACGACGACGTGAACACCGTCGGGATCATCGACGCGCCGAGCAGCCCCTGCAGCGCGCGGAACAGGATCATGCTCTGGATGTTCCAGGCCAGCCCGCACAGCATGCTGGCGGCGGTGAAGCCGACGGCGGAGGCGGTGAACAGCCAGCGCGTGGAAAACACGCGCGTCAGCCAGCCGGACAGCGGGATGACGATGATCTCGGCGATCAGATAGGCGGTCTGCACCCAACTGATCTGATCCTGCGCGGCCGACAGCCCGCCGCCGATATCCTGCAAAGAAGACGCGACGATCTGGATGTCCAGCAGGGCGATGAACATGCCCACGCACATCACCGCGAACGGAAGGATGCCGCGCAGGAGCCGCGGTGCGGTCATTTCGCTGTCCGGTTTCGCGGGTATCGACGCTCGCGGTGGTCGAGAGCCCGGGGCGCAGCAGCCGAGCACCGGGCCGTCGGCATCCAGCTGATGCGCACCGGCACGCGCTGGACGATCTTGGTGAAGTTGCCGGTGGCGTTCTCCGCCGGGATCACGCTGAAGATCGCGCCGGTCGCCGGGGCCAGGCTGGCACATGGCCGTGGAAAACATGTCCGCCCAGCACGTCGGCGACGATCGTCGCCGGCTGGCCGGGCGTCATGCGGGCCAAGATCGTCTTCCTTGAAATTGGCGTCCACCCACAGCCCGTGCACCGGCACCATCGACAGCAGATAGGTGCCGCCCGACACGTAGGTCCCGACCTGGGCGGAGCGGTTGCCGATAATACCATCTATCGGCGAGCGTATTCGGTGTAACCGAGATTGAGCTCCGCGGTCGCGGCGGTCCGCGGCGGCATGCGCGACCGCCGCGCGGGCCTCGGCGATCTCGGTTCCAAGCACGACAAGCTGCTGCTTCGCGGCATCGATGCCCGGCCTGGACGATAGCACGCGGCCTGCGCCTGCTGGTCGGCGGCGAGCGCGCTTCTGCGCTCCTGCACCGACCCGGCGCTGGTGCGCCAGGCTGCGTAGCGCGACGCATCCTGGCTGAGAACACCGCCCTGGCCGTCTTCGCCGCCAGGTCAGCCAGGGCCTGGCGGATGATGGCCCGCTGCAATTCGCTGCGCGCGGCGAGGTTGCCAAGCGCCGCCTCGCGCTGCCCGACGACCGCGATCTGCGCGATCGAGTGCCGCCCGCGCGTCACGATCGTCCAGGCGGATCAGAGGCTGGCCCGCGCGCGCCCTCTCATTGTCGGTCACCAGGATTTGCGACACGAAGCCGGCGATATGCGGCGAGATCGGCGGTAACGTTGCCACCGACATAAGCATCATCGGTGCTGGCGAGGAAGCGTCCCTACGGTCCACCAGCCATACCCGTACCACCGGCGCCCAGCGCCGGCAAGCGCCAGCCCCGCCACGACAGCCGCTTGCGCGACCGGGCCGGCCGGTGAATGGCCGGGGGCGCGAGAACGTCGCGGGCGATCGCCTGGCCGCTCATGGCGCGGTGCCCGACGACCGTTGCGTTGCCGGGTGCGCGCATCGGCCGCCGGACCGGGCGCCGACCGGAAGTCCGGCTCGGCCAGCTTGCGGCCGGTGGCCCGATCGACCAGCACCGGGTCGGCCACCGCCCCCGTCTTGCTGTCGATCACCACGACGCTGGCGCCCTCCGGCGCGAAATGCCGGTTGCCCCAGGCGAGCAGCGCCCACAGCACCGGGCGGAAGTCACGGCCACGCTCGGTCAGCACATATTCGTCGCGCGGCGGCCGTTCGCTATAGCGGCGCCGTTCCAGCAGACCGGACTCGACCAGCGCGTTCAGCCGGCGCGCCAGCATGTTGGGAGCGATATCCAGGCTTTTCTGGAACTGATCGAAGCGGGTCAGCCCGTGGAAGGCGTCGCGCAGGATCAGGATGCTCCACCATTCGCCGACGCGCTCCAGGCTGCGGGCGATGGGGCATTGCATGTTGCCGAAGCTCTTGCGCTGCATGACTGGGACCGCTGGTTGCTATCAAGATGCAAGCCATATAGGGCGGTGGCTATCATGATGCAAGTGCTGCTGCGGGATGGCCGCTTCCCGCCGCCGCGAGGGCCCGCTATAGCTGCGGCAAGCAATTTTTCTGGGGAGACCACAATGCTGACCCGTCGGTCCCTGCTCGTTTCCGGCGCCGCCCTCGGCACCGCGACGGGCCTTCGCGCTCCTGCGTTTGCTGCCACCCCGCCAGGGATCGTGGTGATGGCCAAGCAGATCGACGACATCATCAGCTTCGATCCGGGCGAGGCGTATGAGTTCACGGACAACGAGGTGGACGGCAACTGCTACCGCAAGCTGGTCGGCCCCGACCCCAACCAGGGCACGCGCATCGCCGGCGATTTGGCCGAGAAATGGGAGATCAGCGAGGATGGGACGAACTTCACCTTCCACATGCGCAAGGACGCCCGCTTCGAATCCGGCAAGCCGGTCACCGCGGCCGACGCGGAGTATTCGCTGCGCCGCGTGGTGATGATGAACAAGACGCCCGGTTTCATCATCACCCAGTTCGGTTTCACCAAGGACAACGTCGAGAAGCTGATCCGCGCCACCGACGAGCAGACGCTGGTGATGCAGCTTCCCGCCCCGCAGGCGCCGAGCTTCGTGCTGTATTGCCTGTCGGCAAACGTGGGCTGCGTGGTCGAGAAGGCGACTGCCGAGGCGAACGCAACGAACGGCGATTTCGGCAACGGCTGGCTGAAGACGCACACCGCCGGCGCCGGCAGTTTCAGGCTGACGTCGTGGCAGGCGTCGGACCATGTGATCGTCGATGCCAACCCGCACGCGACAGTGAAGCCGGGGGTGAAGCGCATCGTGCTGCAGCACGTGAAGGACCCGGCCGAACAGTTGCTGCTGCTGCAGAAAGGCGGCGTGGATATCGCCCGCGACCTGCAGGCCGACCAGCTCAAGGCGATCGCCCACAACGCCGGGTTCCACATCGAGTCGGCGGGGCAGGGAACCTCGATGTACATCGCGATGAACCAGGCGAACGCCGAGCTGGCCAAGCCGGAAGTGCGGCAGGCGATCAAATGGGCGATCAACTACGATGCGATCGCCAAGAACATCACGCCGATGACCTGGACGGTGCAGCAATCCTTCCTGCCGCGCGGGCTTCCCGGAGCGCTGTCGGAACAGCCGTTCACCCAGGATTTCGGCAAGGCGAAGACGCTGCTGGCACAGGCCGGGCTGGCGAACGGGTTCAACGTGACGATGGATTACATCTCCGCCGCGCCGTACGACCAGATCGCGCAGGCGGTGCAGGCCGATCTGGGGAAGATCGGCATCAAGGTGCAGCTTCTGCCCGGCGAGCAGAAGCAGGTGATCACCAAGACGCGGGCGCGCACGCACCAGCTTGCGATGCTGGTGTGGGGGACCGACTATTTCGATCCCAACTCCAACGCGCAGGCGTTCTGCGCCAATCCGGACGATTCCGACACCAGCAAGCTGAAGATCCTGGCATGGCGCAGCCATTTCCAGAACAAACAACTGACCGGCGAGGTGGAGGACGCGGCCAAGGAGGTGAACGCCGACAAGCGCATCGCGCTGTACAAGACAATGCAGGAGCAGTTCTGGGACGTGGCGCCGTTCGCCATGATGCTGCAAAAGGATGAGGTGGCGACGATGCGAAAGGCGATCACCGGACTGCGCCTCGGGCCGATGCCGGACTACACGAAGTATGCGGCGATCCGGAAGGCTTGAGGTTCGCAGTGCAGCAACCCCTTCCCGCTGGGAAGGGGAGGTTGCGAGCAGGGGGCTGCATGAACCAGATTCGCACCCGAATCGTGGTGGGCGACGATCATCGCATCACTGGCATCGTGCCTGATGAGGTGCCGCCCGGCGAACATGAGGCGGTCATAACCATCGCGCAGGAGCCGACGCACGAAGACGCTTCACGTCTGGCCGACATGCCGGTCCACGATACGCCCTGGGATGGCAGCATTTCGCTCCACCGCGAGAATATGTACGGCGACGATGGCCGTTGAATCGGTCTTTCTTGATACCAACGTGCTTGTCTACGTGAGCCGACCGGTTTCGCCTGAGCACCTGAGGGCACAGACCTGTATTCGGTCAGGCTCGAAACGGAAGGGCGCACGCTCTGGATCAGTCGTTAGGTAATGCGGGAATATCTTGCGGTTGTCACCCGACCCCAGGCAACCTCCGCGCCGCTGTCCATGCCGATTGCGATTGCCGATATCCGGCGGTTTCGTTCTTCGTTTCAAATCGCCGAGGACGGCCGAGCCGTGCTCCACCAATTGTTGCACCTTCTCGAAGTTTATCCGGGCGCCGGAAAGCAGGTGCATGACGCCAATATTGTCGCTACCATGCTTGAGCACGGGTTGCCCCGGCTGCTGACCTTCAACACCGCCGATTTCCGCCGCGTCGCCGGCCTGATCGAGCTGGAACCGCTGCCGGCGCCATGATCCCGCTCTCCGCTCGTCTGCGCCGCATCTCCGGCACTTTCGCCAGCGTGCCGGTGACGCTGTTCGGGCTGATCCTGGTCACTTTCCTGATCGGCCGCGTGATGCCGATCGACCCGGTGATCGCCATCGTCGGCGACCACGCACCGCCCGACGTGATGGCGCGGGTGCGCCTGGAACTCGGCCTCGACCGGCCGCTGATCGTGCAGTTCGGCATCTACCTGATGCGGCTGCTGCACGGCAATCTCGGCACCAGCGTGATGACCACGCATCCGGTCACCCAGGACATCGCCACCTATTTCCCGGCGACGTTCGAGCTGGCGACTGCGGCGATCATCCTGGCGATCGTCATCGGCATCCCGCTGGGCGTGATCGCCGCCGCGCGGCAGGGCTCGCGGTTCGATCACGTGGTGCGCGTGGTCAGCCTGGCCGGGCAATCCATCCCGGTGTTCGTGCTGGCGCTGATCTTCCTGCTGGTCTTCTACGTGAAGCTCGGCATCGCGCCGGGCACCGGGCAGATCGACGTGCTGTATGACGGGACGGTCGATCGCATCACCGGCATGCTGGTGATCGATGCGGTGATCGAGGGCCAGTGGGACGTGTTCTGGAACGCGCTCGCGCACCTCGCGATGCCGGCGATCATCCTGGCCTATTTCAGCCTGGCCTACATCACCCGCATGACGCGCGCCTTCATGCTGGACGCGCTGGCCGGCGAATACATCGTCACCGCGCGGGCCAAGGGCCTGTCGGGCACCCGCATCCTGTGGCGGCACGCGTTCGGCAACATCGCCGTGCCGCTGGTGACGGTGATCGCGCTGGCCTATGCTGGCCTGCTGGAAGGCGCGGTGCTGACGGAGACGGTATTCTCCTGGCCGGGACTGGGGCTTTACCTGACCGTGTCGCTGCTGAACGCCGACATGAATGCGGTGCTGGGCGCCACGCTGGTCATCGGTTTCGTGTATGTCGTGCTGAATCTGCTGGCCGATATCGCCTATCGCATGCTGGATCCGAGGGTACGATGATGAGCGAACACGACCCCCCTGCGTGCCTGGCTGCTGACGGACACGCCGGCTTCTCGCCGGCAGGCGGCGTGGGGGCGCAGTTATCGGGGCTGGCTGCTGTTCCGGCGCAACACGCTGGCGATGATCGGGCTGGTGACGGCGGTGGTGCTGGTGGTTGCCTCGCTCGCGGCGCCGCTGATCACGCCCTATAGCCCCGACGCGCAGGAACTGGCGAACCGGCTGGCGCCGCCGTCCGCGGCACACTGGTTCGGCACCGACGAGCTGGGGCGCGACCTTTACACCCGGGTCATCTACGGCGGGCGGATCACGCTGGGCATGGTGGTCGCGGTGGTGGCGCTGGTGGCGCCGGTTGGGCTGCTGGTAGGTAGTTTCGCCGGATACCTGGGTGGGTTTGTCGATAAGGCGCTGATGCGCGTCACCGACGTGTTCCTCGCTTTCCCCCGCCTGATTCTGGCGCTGGCGTTCGTCGCCGCTCTGAAACCCGGCATCACCTCAGCGGTGTTCGCCATCGCGCTGACGTCGTGGCCGGCTTACGCACGGCTGGCGCGGGCGGATACGCTGACCATCCGCAACACCGACTACATCGCGGCGATGCGGCTGACCGGCGCCGGGTCCGCGCGGATCATCGTGCGCCATGTCATTCCGCTGTGCCTGTCGTCGGTGATCGTGCGGGTGACGCTGGACATGAGCGGCATCATCCTGACCGCGGCCGGGCTGGGCTTCCTCGGCATGGGGGCGCAGCCGCCGACGCCGGAATGGGGCACCATGATCGCCGCCACGCGTGGTTACATCCTGCAGCAATGGTGGGTGCCGACGATCCCGGGTGTCGCCATCCTGATCGCCTCGTTGGCGTTCAACCTGCTGGGCGATGGCATGCGCGACGTGCTTGATCCGAAGCAGCGCTGATGCTGGTCGAGATCGACAATCTGCGCATCGACTTTGCCACGCCTTCAGGCGTCGAACACGCGGTGCGTGGCGTTTCGCTGACCTTGGCACAGGAAAAGCTCGGCATCGTCGGCGAGAGCGGTTCGGGCAAGTCGCTGACCGCACGGGCCATCCTGCGGCTGCTGCCATCGGCCGCGCAGGTCACTGCCGACCGGCTGAGCTTCGATGGCATCGACGTGCTGACCGCGTCGGAGCGCGCGTTGCGCGACATTCGCGGCGGGCGTGCCGGGCTGATCCTGCAGGACCCGAAATACTCGCTGAACCCGGTGATGCCGATCGGCCAGCAGATCGCGGAAGCCTGGCGGATGCACAAACGCGGCTCTCGCCGTGTGGCCAGCCAGGCCGCGGTCGATCTGCTGGAGCAGGTGCGCATCCGGGAGCCTGGGCGGGTGGCGCGGCTGTATCCGCACGAGCTGTCGGGCGGCATGGGCCAGCGCGCCATGATCGCGATGATGCTGGCGCCGGACCCCGAGTTGCTGATCGCTGACGAACCGACCAGCGCGCTGGACGCGACGGTGCAGGCGGAAATCCTGCGGCTGATCGACGATCTGGTGTCACGCCGCGGCATGGGGCTGATCCTGATCAGCCACGACCTGCCGCTGGTCTCCCACTTCTGCGACCGGGTGATGGTGATGTACGCCGGGCGCGTGCTGGAGCGATTGCCCGCCGGAGAACTGGCGCGCGCCAGGCACCCCTACACGCGCGGGCTGCTGGAGTGCCTGCCGTCGCTGGTGCATCCGCGCGCGCGGCTGGCGACCCTGGCGCGCGATCCGGCGTGGCTGACGGCTTGAAGGCCGCCGAGGAATCATATCAGGCGGAATTATCTCAGGCGGCGCAAATCCTGACCGCCGTCAACGCATCAGGCAGCTCGAACGAGGCTGAGCGGGGCGCCTTTACCCCGCACTTCCGCCTCCTCGAACTCGGCGGCGGCAATCGCGCGGTCGAGAGCAGCGCGCAGCTCCTTGGCCGTCTCCAGCGTCAGCTCGATCCCCGCCCGCGCACCGGGTTCGAGGTCCGTGTTGATGAAGTCGAGCGTGATGACGTCGCCCAGCGGCGCATGGCGCGCGTGGTCATAGGCAACCACCGCCTGCGATAGCGGGAACCATTCGTCCCCGCGCTTCGCCATGCCTTCCGCGCGCGCGATCTCGATGATGGACGTGCACATGTCCGAACCTCCTACTTCGCCAGATGCTTGCCGAAGAAGGCGAATACCTTGCTCCAGCCATCCATCGCCTGCTCGGGCCGATACAGCGGCCGGTGCCAATAGAAGAAGCCGTGGCCGGCGCCATCGTAGCGGTGGAACTCGTACGTCTTGCCGTGCTTCTTGAGCTCGGCCTCGTGCTGGTTCACCTGCTCCGGGCTCGGTGCGCGATCGTCGTTGCCGAACAGGCCGAGCAGCGGGCAACAGAGGTCCTTCGTCATGTCGATCGGCGCGACGGGCGTCTTGGCATTGAGCTCCTCCTTGCCCATCACCACGCGGCCGCCCCATAGCTCGGCGCAGGCATCGACGTCCTTCCGCTGGCAGGCATAGATGAAGGCGTGCCGGCCGCCCGAGCAGGAGCCGAACAGACCGACCTTGCCGTTGTGATCGGGCTGCGCGCGCATCCACTTCACGGCGGCTTCGGTATCGCCGACCATCTGGGAATCGGCAATGCCGCCCTCGGCGCGCACCTTGGCGGCGACGTCGTCAGGGTTGCTGTCGCTGCCCCGCCCTCGCGCTCGTAGAGATTGGCGCAGATCGCGAGATAGCCGTGATGCGCGAACCGACGCGTCGTCTCGATGTAGAGCTCGCTCCAGCCCGGGAGATGGTGGATCAGCACGACGCCCGGAAACGGGCCAGGACCAGACGGCTTGGCCACGTAAGCCGTTATCGGCGTTCCCTTGTCGCCTTTGATGGTCACGTTCTCGCAGTTCATGCCTCGGTAGAATGACATCGATCTTCCTCCATGGGCCTGGATCCTGGGCCATCGTCGAACCATCGGAGCGCCGCACTGTCATCGACAAGCGGGATGCACTCGCTTTGCGGCCCGAGGGCGTCGTGCGCCAGTATTCGACGATCGCACACCGGGCGCAACACGAGGCAGGTGTCGGGCCCCATCCACAACTCGCAAGGTGGTCGTTACCGGACGAATACGGCCGAAAGCCACATCAACTCGCTCAATGGCGTGGCTCGCAACAGGGCAGACGCGGTGGATCATGTCGCGGGCTCGGTCGGCGAATGGGATGTTCGCTTTGAAGGCGCTGCGCCACCTGACTGAGCCGCAACCGCGGGCGGCCAACAGCGGTAACTGGCCGGGAGCGACAGATCGGCGTGTTCATGCGGCTGCTCAGGCCTGGACGCGGGTGGTGTGCGTGTCACGTGGGTACCGATACGTCGATCGGCGGCCGGATGCCGTAAGTGGACCTTTGCGCCGACACCTGGGATTGTGCGAAACTTGTGGCCGTCCTTGGCGAGGCTAATCGTTGCGACATCAGTTGAAGATTGATGGGTCCCGCCGGGTAACTCGAGCGCTCCTCCATGGTGGCTGCCGTGGCGGCGAACCCGCCTGCGCCGCATGATCGACGTCGAAGACCTCCGCGTCCGGTTCGGCGAGGTGGAAGCAGTGAAGGGGGTGTCGTTCGCGGTGCCGCGCGGCGAGAGCTTCGGCATCGTGGGCGAGAGCGGGTCGGGCAAATCCACCGTGCTGCGTGCATTGTCCGGGCTCAATCCGCACTGGACCGGACGGCTGGCGCTGGACGGAACCGCGCTGGGGCCGAAGCGCGGGAAGCCGTTCTTCCGCCGCGTGCAGATGGTGTTCCAGGATCCTTACGGCTCGTTGCATCCGCGTCAGACCGCCGACCGTGCGTTGTCGGAGCCGTTGCTGGTACACCGCATCGGCGAGATCGAATCCCGCATCCTGCGGGCGCTCGCGGAAGTTGCGCTGCCTAAATCGGTCCGCTTCCGCTACCCGCACCAGCTCTCCGGCGGGCAGCGCCAGCGGCTGGCCATCGCGCGGGCGCTGATGGCGGAACCCGAGGTGCTGCTGCTGGATGAACCGACTAGCGCGCTAGACGTGTCAATTCAGGCCGAAGTGCTCAATCTGCTGGCCGACCTGCAACGGCGGCGCGGTCTGACATATGTGCTGGTGTCGCACAATCTGGCGGTGGTGGCGCATTTGTGTCCTATCGTCGGCGTCATGCAGGCCGGCGAGATGGTGGAGCAGATCAGCACCGCCGATCTGCGCGCCGGCCGCACCCGCCATCCGCACACCGCTGAACTGCGCGCGCTGAGCGTGGAACTGGAGGATCCGGAGGAGGCGCTGGGCCGGGTAGGATAAACTCTATGCCGCCGCGGCGCGCTTTCGCCGACGGGGGGCGGGCAGCACGGGCGGGGCTTCTTCCGGGCTTTCCAGCGCCGTCAGCAGAGCGTCGCGCAATTGCCGCAGCTTGCGTTCGTTCTCCACCTTCAGCCCGAACACGTCCTTCACATAGAACACATCAACCGCGCGCACGCCGTACGTGGTGACATGCGCCGAGGCGATCTGCAGCCCCTGCTCGCTGATCGCCGCTGTCACGTCGTGCAGCAGCCCCGGACGGTCGCGGCCGTTCACCTCGATGACGGTATGGCTGTTAGAGGCGCGGTTTTCGACCACCACGCGCGGCGGCACGTGGATCGCTTGCATCCGACGCCCGAGCAGCATCTTCGACGCCTTGTGCATCTCGGTGGGCAGCCGCAGCCGGCCCGACAGCGCCTGCTCGATCAGCACCGACAGCCGCGCCAGCCGGTGCGGTGCGTCGAATGCCCCGCCGGCGGCGTCCTGCACCCAGAATGTATCAAGGGCCATGCCGTTGGTCATGGTATGAATGCGCGCGTCCACGATCGACGCGCCTGCCACTGCCAGCGCGCCGGAAATCTTGCTGAACAGCCCGGCATGATCGGCGCAGTACACGGTGACCTCGGTCACCGCGCGGGCCGGCAACGGCTGGGTATCGACCGTCAGTGGCGCATGGCGCTGCTCGGCGTCGTGCACCAGCCGGGCATGGCGCGCGTGGGTCTCCGGGTCGAAGGACAGCCAGTAGCCCGGATAGCCCAGCGAGGTGAACGCCTCGATTTCGGCGGCCGGCCAGTCCAGCAGGGCGGCCGCGGCTTGCTTGGCCCGCTGCACTCGCACGTCGCGGGCGGTGGCGGCCAGCCCGCCTGCCAGCACCTCGGCAACCCGCTGGTAAGGTCGCGCAGCAACGTCGCTTTCCAGCCGTTCCACACCCGCGGCGCCACCGCACGCATGTCGGCGACCGTCAGCACCAGCAGCAGACGCAGCCGTTCCGGTGATTGGATCGTGTCGGCCAGGTCGAGGATGGTCTTGGGATCGTCGATGTCGCGCTTGAACGCCGTCTCACTCAGTAGCAGGTGGTGCAGCACCAGCCAGGAAACGGTTTCGGTCTCCTCGGCCGACAGCCCGAGCTCGGGGCCGACCCGTGTCGCGATGTCGGCGCCCAGACCGGAATGATCGCCGCCGCGGCCCTTGGCGATGTCGTGCAGCAGCATCGCCAGATACAGTGACCGGCGCGACTGGATTTGCTCGACCAGGCCGGAAGCGATCGGCGCGATTTCCGCCAGCTCACCGCGCTCCAGCGTATTCAGCACGCGGATCGCCTCGATCGTGTGCTCATCGACGGTGAACACGTGGTAGGTGTCGAACTGCATCTGCCCGACGATGCGCGCCCAGTCGGGCAGGAAGCGGCCGAGGAAGCCGCTCTCGTTCAGGATCGCCAGCCATCGTGCACCATCGGGATGCGATGGTCCGCACCGGGGGCGTAATTGGGCCCGAGCCGCACATCAGGTCCATGAACAGCCGCGCCGCTTCGGCATTGCCGCGCAGTTGGTGACCGCGCGTTCGTTGCGGATCATCGACCGGATCGCCAGCGGATGCAGATTCAGGCCGCGGTCGCGCGCCACCTTCAGGATGCGCAGCATCTGGATCGGGTCGGCATCGAAGTCGCGTCCGGTGACCGGCAGCAGCATGCCTTCCGCCAGCATGAACCCGGCTGTTATCAGCGCCTTGTCGGTCTCCGGCGCACCTGCCGGCGGACCGAGCGCGGCGCGCAAAATCGCCGGCTCCAGCACGTGGGTGAGTCGCACTACGTCGCGCACCGTGAGGAAATAGTGGCGCATGAAACGTTCAACGCCGTCCTGCCGGCCATGGCGCGTGTAGCCCATGCCGGCGCCGACGACGGGCTGAAGGTCGAAGGTCAGCCGCTCCTCCGCCCGGCCGGCGACGTAATGCAGATGAAAGCGCACGGTCCACAGGAACTCCCACGACCGGCGGGCGTGCCGCGCTTCGGTCTGCGACAGCACGCCGCCCACCTCGGACAGTTCGCCCATGGTCTGGGTGCCGTACACGTAGCGGGCGATCCAATACAGCGTCTGCAAATCGCGCAGGCCGCCGCGGCCTTCCTTGATGTTCGGCTCGACGACGAAGGGCAGTCGCCAAACTTCCGGTGGCGGGCGGCACGCTCGGCCTGCTTGGCCGGGATATACCCGGCCGCTCCGGCTTGTTTGCACGCGGCACGAAAGCGATGGTCGAACTGCGCGAACAGCTCGGCATCGCCGGCGACGTGGCGGGCGTCGAGCAGCGAGGTGCGGATGGTGGCGTCGGCGGCGCCGTCGCTGAGGCATTCGTCGATCGAACGCGTCGCATGCCCGACCTGCAATCCCAGGTCCCACAGGAAATACAGCATGTACTCGACCACCTGCAGGGTATGCGGGGTCGGGTCGTGCGGGGTAAGAAACAGCAGGTCGATGTCGCTGAACGGTGCCAGCGTGCCGCGTCCGTAGCCACCGGTGGCGGCGATGGACAGCGGTTCGGGCTCCCCAAGCACGCTCGCGGCGTGTTCGAGCAGCGTCGCGACCAGCCCATCGATCAGGCCCGACAGCAGCCGAGCTGCTTGCAGGCCGGTGAGTTCGTCCTGCTCGAACTCGTTTGCACATGGGTCTGGATGCGGGCGAGGTGGCGGCGGAAGGCGGCCAGGGCTGCTTCGCGCGGTGGCGCCCGGTCACCGCCAAGGGCGTTCAACGCCTCAGCCAGCACCGCGGCGGCGGCGGCAGGATTTTGCGGCAGGGGCGTGGGCGTCAGCATGAGCAGAACCGTACTATGTCGCGTCCGCGCTGAAAACCGGCAGCATGGCTTTCAGGCGATAAAGCGCATCCAGCGCCTCGCGCGGGGTGAGGCGGTCCGGGTCCAGTTCGGCCAGTGCGGCAGCGACCGGATCCGGCTGCACCGCAGATGGCGCGGTCTGATCCTCCGTTGAACCGGCCGCAACGAATAGCGGCAATGCGGTCAGTGGCCCGGCAGCGCCGAGCGGGCCGCCGTGCTTTTCCAGCATCGCCATCAGCGCAGCGGCCCGGCGCACCACCGGCGCCGGCACGCCGGCGAGTTCCGCGACGTGCACGCCCCAGGACCGTCGGGCCGCGCCTTCCGCCACCTCGTGCAGGAACACCACGGATTTCTTCCACTCCTTCACCCGCATCGTGTGCGGCTTCAGCCGGTTCATGCGGTCTGCCAGTTCCGCCAGCTCATGAAAATGTGTGGCGAAAATCGTGCGGCAGCGAATCGCGCGATGCAACGCTTCCAGCACCGCCCAGGCGATGGCGAGCCCATCCAGCGTGGCCGTGCCGCGGCCGATTTCATCGACCACCACCAGCGACCGCGGGCCGGCTTGGTGCAGGATGGCGGCGGTCTCGGTCATCTCCACCATGAAGGTGGAGCGGCCGCGAGCCAGATCGTCGGCGGCGCCGACGCGGCTGAACAGCCGATCGACCACGCCGATCCGCGCCGTTTCGGCGGGCACCGGCAGCCCGGCCTGGGCCAGCACGACGATCAGCGCGTTCTGCCGCAGGAAGGTGGATTTGCCGGCCATGTTCGGGCCCGGTCAGCAGCAGCACGCGCCGCTCCGGCGACAGGTCGCAGTCGTTGGGAACGAAAGCCGCCTGTCCGGTCAGCGCGTGCTTCCACCACCGGGTGCCGGCCGGCCTGGACCTGGAACGCCTCGTCGTCGGTCACCACGGGGCGGCACCAGGTGCCGGCGTCAGCCAGCCGGGCGGCGGATTGCGGCAACATCGAGCACGGCCAGCGCCTCGGCGCCGGCAGCGAGCGCGTCGGCATGGTCGAGCGCGGCGCGGACCAAATGTGCGAACACCGCACGTTCCCGCGCCGCCGCGCGCTCACGCCGCCTCGGCGATGCGGCGGTCGAGTTCGCGAGCTCCGGCGTGGTGAAGCGGGCCCCGCTGGCCATGCCCTGGCGCAGGGTCAGCTCCGGGAAGTCGCGCAGCTTCTCCACCGCGACGGCGGGCACTTCGATGACGTAGCCGAGCTGGGCGTGGTGGCGGATCTTCAGGCTGGCGACGCCGTAGCGCTGGGCGAAATCGAGCTGCAAGGTGGCCAACACCCGGCGGCTGTCGTCGCGCAGCGACCGCTCGGCGTCCAGCGCCGATCGAAGCCCGGCCGGATGGTGCCGCCGTCGTCCAGCCGGTGCGGCGGCGGATCGGCAAGCGCGGCAATGAGGGTTTGTTCGAGCTCCGGTTCGATGGTCAGAGCCGCGCAACGCCTCGGCCAGCAGCGCCGGCAACGGACCGGCCAGCGCGGCGGCGGCAGTTCGTGCGGCAAGCAGGCCGTCGCGCAGCGCCGCAAGGTCACGCGGTCCGCCGCGGCCGAGCGAGAGCCGGCCGAGCGCGCGGGCCATGTCGGGCGCGGCGCGAAGCGCGGCGCGCACGCGGTCGGCCGGCTCCGGATTGGCGAGCAGCCAGCCCCAGGCGTCCTGCCGACGGCCGATCGCAGCGGGATCGGTCAGCGGGGCGGACAACCAGACGGCAAGCAGGCGGGCGCCGGGCGCCGTAGCGGTGCGCTGTACCGCCGAGATCAGCGTGTGCAGTGTGCCACCGTCGCGGGCGCGCAACAGCTCCAGGCTGGCGCGGGTCGCCGCATCCATCGCCAGCACTCCGGTTTCGCCTTGCGGCGACGGGCGGCCGAGGCGGGGCAACGTGCCGGCCTGGGTGGCGCGGACGTAATCGAGCGCCAGGGCGGCGGCCACCGCCTCGGCATCGGTGAAGCTGCCGAACGCATCCAGGCTGGCGGCGCCGAATGCTTCGGCAAGCCGACGGCGTGACACCAGCGGCGGCGAAGCGGTGGTTTCCGGGGCGCGGCGCGGGCTCGTGGTCGCCGAGCGCGAGGGTCGGCGGGCGCCAGGATTTCCGCCGGTTCCAGGCGGCCGAGCAGCGCCGGGAGTTCGCTGGGCGGAAGGAGGCGGTCTCGAACAGGCCGGTGGAGACATCGAGCCAGGCCGCCCCGATGCCCTGAGCCGTCCTGTGCCAGTGCGACCAGCAGGTTGGGGCGCGAGGAATCCAGCAACGCGTCTTCGGTGATGGTGCCGGGGGTGATCAGGCGCACGATCTCGCGCCGGATCGGGGCCTTGCCGGTGCGGGGCTTCGGGTCCTCCATCTGCTCGGCGACCGCGACGCGGAAGCCGCGGCGGATCAGGCGGGCGAGGTAGGTCTCGGCGGCGTGGATCGGGACGCCGCACATCGCGATCGGGCTGCCGCCGTGTTCGCCGCGGGCGGTGAGGGCGATGTCGAGAGCGGCGGCAGCGGCCTCTGCGTCGGCGAAGAACAGCTCGTAGAAGTCGCCCATGCGGAAGAACAGCAGGGCGTCCGGGTGATCGGCCTTGAGGGCGAACCATTGCGCCATCGCCGGGGAGGCGCCCCTTGGGTCGCGGGCCAAGGGCGGGGTCCTCGGGCCATCAGGTGGGCTCTTGGCACGGGAGGGCTGCGGGGTGGCCATGCCGATGGTTTACACGGCTGGCGGATGGGGCGGCGAGGGGAACGGGGCGACTTCTTGCGGACGTGGTGTCCCAGAGCAAACGTCTGCTCGTCGCCGTTGGACCCGCCAAGCGGCCGTTCCGGAGGCGACCAACTCCTGCCGCTCAGCGTGCCGTCATGGCTGCTCCAAATCGGACGTACAACTTGAAGGCGCCAACGTCGGATCGCGCGCGTGCTGATTAAGCCGACAGCGTCCCGTAAGCTGCCCGGTCACAGGGGGTGTTGTGGCATGTCTAACTTCCCAATAACGTCCCCACGAGTCATGAGAGGCGAAGCTTGGCTCGGAGGATTTGGAAGTCGGCTATGCAACCCGATCCTGGCGACCTTGGGTCGATCCTGATGCGCTATTGATTGATCTCGGGCTCGACGAGCCTTGCCAGGTTTCGCAATGACTCCTGCCAACCGAGATAACAGGCCTCGGGCGGAATGACGTCCGGCAGGCCTGCCTGCACGATATCCAGCTCGGTGCCGACCGATACTTTCTTCAACGCCACCGTCACCTGAATCTCGCCGGGCAGGTTGGGATCGTCGAATTGGTCCGTGTAGCGCACCCGTTCGCCCGGAACGAGTTCGACAAATTCGCCTCCAAACACGTGGCTTTTGCCCGTCGTGAAGTTCCGGAAGGACATTTTGAACGTGCCGCCGACTTTTGGTTCCAGATGATGCACAGTGCAGGCAAAGCCGTTTGGCGGGAGCCATTTCGCGAGCCCGTCAGCCTCGAGGAACGCGCGATAGACTTTCTCTGGGCTGGTTGCCAGAACGCGGTGCAAGCGTACGGTGTTGGGCATGCTCGTTTATCCTTATGACGGAACGGACCTTGCCGCCGATCAGGCGCCTGGTATCGGCAGAACCGGCATGATCTCTACGGACTCGCCTGGAAAGATCGCGAAATGCGGATGCTTCTCGAACAGCCTGGCGGCCGCCTCGTGCGATTCCGCCCGCACGACCATGAAGGCGCCCATCTCGTTACTCACGTCCTCGATGCCGCGTTCGGTGATCTTCTTCGTCCTGCCGAGCGGCCCGCCCATGGCGGAAACCGCCGCGTGGTGCTGTTCGACCCAAGCTTTCCAGGCGGCCATGCCCTCCTGTTCCTTGGCTCGCCTTTCGGTTTCGGGAAGCGCCATCCACGCCTTCATGCGCGGGCTGGTCTTGCTGCCGAGAAAGACGGCGAGGTAGGTATCGTTCGTGGTCATGCGGTTTCCTTTCCTCTGCGGATTGCGGGCCGAAACAAGAGTTCAACATAGCGACGCGGGGGATCAACGCTCGCAGCCGCGATGCCCCTGCTGTCTTTGGCCTTCTAGTCCGTCGCCGGCACTGAATGGTGCTCGTGCTGGATGCGCCAAGCGCCGTCGACCTTGCAAAGGCCGATGGTCAGTCGAAACTGGAAGCCACCCGGAACGGGAGCGCCACTGACCGTGGCCGACCCGCAACGCATGATGGCAACCGCAAAGGCGACGGTGTCGCCGACGCACATTTGTAGCTCTTCGACATCGAAGGCTTGCCCGGGTTGATGATAGGCGAAGAAGAGATCCCAGGTCTTCTTGTATTCCGCCAAGCCACGCGATCGCAGCGGCGGCGGCACGTCGAACATGACGATGTGGTCATCGTGATGCGCCAATATAGCCGGTAGGTCATGCCGCCGGACGGCGTCTGCCCAAGCTTCGATGAGTGCCTTGATCTCGGCTTCCGCGGTTTTAGCTCGTTGCGACATGACCCTTGCTCCCACGAATTGCCGATCCATGCCCCGAGGACGAACGAGGCTTTGCCAATCCGACGTGGGATCTCAGATTTCTTGAAAGCATCGGCTGCGATCCATCCGGCCAGCTGCAGCTGTTACGGCCGAAGCCCGTCCATGCGCCGAATGTCCCGTCCCTACGATGGCCCTCTCTGAAGCGGCCAGGCCGCTTCCCTCCCCGTGCAGATGGTCCGACTCTCAGAAGCAGCCAGGCTGCGCCCGACCCTGAGCGGCCATTCGCACCGGACGTCTGCTCTCCACCTGTAACCGACCTGCCGCCGCCCTGTAATATCCGCCTGGTTTTTGCCAAATGGCCAGTGCAGACCAATCACACGTCGTGTTCCGCCTCGATCGGTATAGACGCAAAGCGGTACCCGCTTTCCGGCCCGCCTGATCGCCTGCATGCGGATCTCGCCGTAATCACGTCGAGCGTCCTGGCTGTGATCTGGCCGGGGTTGCGTCGCGGCCGGTTGCCCGATTCACCCGGACGGCGTTGCACTGACCGCCTCCTCCAGCTCCTGGAAGCTCGGCATGTGTTCATTCGGCACCATTTTGCGGCCGGACTCCACGCTGACCTGCGGCGCGTTGCCGTGCAAATGCGTGACCAGCACGGCGCGGATAACCTCGTAGTATTTCGCCTCCTCCTCGACCACCGTGCGCAGCCGTGCGGCCAAGGGACCGGCGACGCCGTATGCCAGCAGCACGCCCAGAAAGGTGCCGCACAGGGCGCCGCCGATCATCTCGCCCAGCACCGCCGGCGGCTGGTCGATGTGCGACATGGTCTTGATCACCCCTAGCACGGCAGCGACGATACCGAGTGCCGGGAGGCCGTCGGCCATGGTCTGCAGCGCATTGGCGCCGTGCAGTTCTTCGGCCAGCGTCTTCTTCAACTCGCGCGCCATCACGTCCTCGATCTGGTTCGGATCATCGGCGTTCATGCCGACCATCCGCAGGTAGTCGCAGATCATGAAGCGGGCGAAATCGTTGCCGAGCAGACCCGGGAAGCGCTGGAACAACGAGCTGGCTTCCGGCTTTTCGATGTGCGGCTCGAGCGCCATCGCGCCCTTGCTGCTGGCCAGCCGCATCAGCACGTACAGCAGGCTCAGCAATTCGACATAATCCGGCTTGGCGTAGGACGAGCCGCGCACCGCCTTCATCAGCCCACCGATGGTGTGGCGCATGTGGTGGACGCTGTTGGCCATCGCGAAGGTGCCGATGGCGGCGCCGCCGATGGTAACCAGTTCGAACGGCAGCGCCTCGGCCAGCGCCCCGACGCTGCCGCCGGAAATGGCGTAGCTTCCGAACACACAGACCAGCAGGAAGGCGAAGCCGCCGATCGTCAGCATGAATCGGTCACGGCCCTGATGCCTGCCCCCCAGACGCCGGCGTGCCAGACGGCTGTCCCGCTTGGGCCGGCGGCCCGGGCGCCTGCACACCGACGCCCGGAACGGCTGACGACAGCGGAAGCGTTACATTTTCGGCTTTTCCTTGCGGGGTTGGCGCCGCTGTCGGTGCGGGGTGCGGGACGCCGAGCGGGATCGGCCCATGTACCGGGTCCCCGGGCACCTGTCCCCCGGGCACCTGTCCCCCGGGCACCTGCCCCTCCGGCACCTGTCCCCCGGCTGCTTGTCCCCCGGGCGCATGTCCAGCGGGCGCTTCGCGTCCAGATATACTTGGGCCCCTTGTGTCTGCCTCCCCGGCCCCTGCTCGTCCGCCGGCTTCTCCCCTTGGGCCGGCGGCGCGGTCGGAGCCGAGGTGCCGCGCAGCACCATGATGGCAATCCGCCGGTTCGCCGCCGCCAGCGGGTCGGCCGGCAGCAGCAGGTCGTGATCGGCATGCCCGACGACGTCGCGCAGCCGCTGCTCCGGCAAGCCGGCGGCCAAAAGCAAGCGCCGCGCTGCGTTGGCCCGGTCGATCGACAGCTCCCAGTTGGTCATTGTCCGGCCAGGATAGGGCGCCGCGTCGGTGTGGCCGGCGATCGACACCTGTTCCGGCAGACGCCGCAGCACCGGGCCGATCTTGTCCAGCAGCAGCCGCGCCGCCTCATTTGGCAGGGCCGAGCCGAAGGCGAACATCGGCTGGTTCTGGGTGTCGAGGAGCTGGATACGCAGTCCCTCCGGCGTGATATCCACCGAAAGGTGGTCGGCCAAGCCAGCCAGCGCCGGGTCACCCTGCACCGCTTCCTTGATCTCCCGCGCCGCCGCCGCAAGCTCCCGGCGCTCGGCTACCGCTCGATCAGCCGGACTGGCCGGCTGAGACGGGGCCGGTGTCGTGCCCGCCGGCGATCGGTTCCGCGATAGTTCGGCCGGTACCGATCGAGCCAGTGCCGATTGAGTGCCGGCCGACTGGGCGCCTGCTGCTTGGCCGGATGCCAACTGGCCGGATGCTGCTTGCCGGATGCCGCTTGGCCGGATGCCGCTGGCCGGATGCCGACTGGCCGGATGCCGACTGGCCGGATGCCGATGGCCGGGCCGACTGGCCGGATGCCGCCGGATTGTCCGGGCGCGGCGCGCCGGCCGATGCGGCCGCCCTGATTCCCCGCCGCTATCGGCTGCCCGGCTGCTTGTCCGGCCGCGTCGATGCTCTGCGACGCGACGCCCGGGTGATCCGGCACTTCGAAATCGTCATCGTCCAGATTGTCCCGCACGGGCCGCTGTCCGGGCGTGATCTGAGTGGCGCCGCGATCCGACACCAGCGCGCCTTTGTCGAACGCGGTGTGACCGCCGAACGGCTGGCCGGTGCCGGAGGAGTTATGGCTGAGCAGGTTTGTCGGGCTGAAATAGTCGGCCAAGCCTTTGCGCTGGTCCTCGGTCGTCGCGTTCATCAGCCACATCAGCAGGAAGAACGCCATCATGGCGGTGACGAAATCGGCGTAAGCGACCTTCCACGCACCGCCGTGATGGGGGTGTTCGCCGGCTTCCTCCCGCCGGATCACCGGAGCGCTTTTCCGATTGCCGCGTCTGTTCTGTTTCGCCCGCATGGGCCGCCTTGTGCCGTCGTGAACGCCGGCAGACTGCCCTGGGCAGATTAACCCCGTGCTAACCGCCGGTATCCGCCGGCCGTCGCAGCCGACCGAAGGCATTATTATCCGGGCTTGGCAGGCGGCAGCGGGTGCAACAATATTGCGCTCCCGCGGAGGGCCGGACCGCATGAAGACCTCGCCCGCCGAGACCCCTGTCCTCGACGCGATCGACCGCCGCATCCTGGCGGAGCTGCAGGCTGACGGCCGCATGACGAATGTCGAGCTGGCCCGGCGCGCGGGGATTTCCGCGCCGCCCTGCCTGCGCCGCGTGCGCCGGCTGGAAGACGCCGGGGTGATCCGCGGCTACCACGCGGATACCGACCCGCAGAAGCTCGGCTGGGAGATCATCGTCTTCGCGGTGGTCGGGCTGGACAGTCAGCGCGAGACCACGCTGGCTGCCTTCGAGCAGCTTGTTGCCTCCTGGCCGGAGGTGCGGGAATGCCACATGATCCGCGGCGGCGGCGATTTCCTGCTGAAGCTGGTGGCCCGCGACACCGCGCACGAGAACCAGTTGACGCAGCGACTGACCGGCTCGCCCACGGTCAGCCGCGTGCAGACGTTGCAGACGATCCGCACCAGCCGGCTGCTCGCCGGGGTGCCGATGTGACAGGCGGCAGCAGGGAGGACAGGATGTCCGAGACCAACGATATTTTCGAGATCATGCACACGGCCCGTTCCATGCGGCGGCTGAAGCCGGACCCGGTGCCGGACGCGCTGATCCGCAAGATCCTGGAGGCCGGCGTGTGCGCGGCCAACGGCGGCAACACGCAGCGCTGGCGCTTCATGGTGGTGAAAGATGCAGCGATCAAGCGGGCGGTGGCGGCGTACTACAAACGCGCCTTCGATGAAGTGGTGGGACCGCGCTACGGCACCAGCGCGCCGCCGCCCGGCGTGACCGCCGAGCGCTACCAACGCCAGCACGCCGCCGTCCAGTACCTGACCGATCATTTCCACGAGGCGCCGGTCTGGATCGTCGCCTGCCTGGAGGATCCGTCGCCGACGCGCTGGTCCGGCGCCTCTATCTATCCGGCGGTGCAGAACATGCTGCTGGCGGCGCGCGCGCTTGGGCTGGGATCCACGCTGACCACGCGGCATCTGCTGCATGAGAAGGAGACCGAAGCGGCGCTGGGTCTGCCGGAGGGCGTGCATTCGTATGCGATCCTGCCGATCGGCTATCCGATGGGGCATTTTGGACCGGTGGGTCGCGGGGCGCTGACGGATATCGTGTTCGAGGATCGCTGGGGTCAGCCGTATCGCGGTTTGTGACGGGGCGGGTCAGATCCGGGAAGGGGACGCCGGCTGCCCGGTATCCGCCGGCGAAGGAATTAAGCGATGATGAGCCCGGATATGGTGTACCATTATCCGATCTGGGCGGTCGGACTGTCGCTTGCGGCCGTCGCCGTGACAGCAACGATCCTTCTGGAATTCACGGTCCGGCACTTCGTTCCGGCTGATTTCCGTCGCCGGCACAACGACATCGCCGCGGCGATGCTGTCGATCGTCGGGGTGACCTATGCGGTGCTGCTTGCCTTCGTCGCCATGCTTGCCTGGGACGGGTTCAACAAGGCCAAGGCGGCCAGCTATCAGGAGGCTGTGCTGGTCGTTGACGTCTATCAGGCGGCCGACGGTCTGCCCGAACCGGGACGGACAAACCTGATCGGCGGTTTGATGGGCTATACGAGAGCCGTGATCGCCATCGAGTGGCCCGCGCAGGCCGAAGGCCACATCGTTCGCGCCGGCGACCGATATCTCGATGAGCTGCAACGGATCGCGATCAGCCTAAAGCCGTCCAGCCCGGCGGAGACAAACCTGCACGCGATGCTGCTGCAATCCCTGACACGGCTGCGCGACGCCAGACAGGAGCGGCTGTTGGCCGCCGAGACCACGATCCCCGCAATCGTCTGGTTCGTCGTGATCGTTGGCGGAGCGATCACGATCGCCTTTTGCTCGTTCCTTGGCGCGCCGAGCGTGGGCATGCACGTTGGCATGTGCTCCCTGCTTGCGGTGTCCGGGGTGCTGGTGCTGGTCCTGATCATTGCGCTCAGCGATCCGTTTCGTGGCGATTTCCGGGTGTCCACGGCGCCGTTCGATCAGGCGATGGCGCAGATCCGACAAACGCCCTGATGGCGGAAATCGCCGTGGGGGACGGGCAGGTGGGAAATGATGACCGGCGAAGGTGAACCACCGATTCTGTTCGGCGCCAGTTACAGCGTTTACACGCGCATTGCCCGGCTCTCGCTCGAGGAAAAGGGCGTGGCGTACCGGCTGGAGGAGACGGACGTCTTCGCTCCCGGCGGACCGTCGCCGGACTATCTGGTCCGCCACCCTTTCGGTCGGATCCCGGCGTTCGAGTGGCAGGGCTTCCGCCTGTATGAAGCGAGCGCCATCGCGCGCTATGTTGACGAGATATTTCCCGGTCCCAGCTTGCAGCCGGCTGATGCCCGGGCGCGGGCGCGAATGAACCAGGTCATTTCCATTCTCGATTCCTATTGCTATCGAACGTTTGTGTGGGACATTTTTGTCGAGCGCGTGCGGGCGCCGGCAACCCGGCGAATGCCGGATGAGAAAAAGATCGCGACTGCACTGCCGGGGGCGGAGGTCTGCCTCAATGCCCTGACCACGATCATGGATTGCGATCCGTGGCTTGCGGGGACGGCGGTCAGTCTCGCGGACCTGCATGCCGCGCCGATGCTGATCTATTTCGCAATGACGGAACCAGAGGGCGCCCGGCTGTGGTCGCGATTTCCGACATTGCAGAGCTGGCTCGAAATGATGATGCGGAGAGCCTCGGTCCTGGCGACCCGTTCGCCGCTGGAAACATCGCCGCACATGGCGATCTGCTGATCGGTTTCATGCGCGTGTGCAGGTGGATGGTCCTCGGGTCTTCGGCCGGCGGCGGGAACCGTGGCGGCGATCATGGCCCGGGCAGCCCGGCCCGCCACGTAGCCAGCTATGCTAAATCAAGCCTCTTGCATGAGATGTAGCCGAGGCTACATTTACGCCGGTGCAGAGGCCGGACCCATATGCCGTGAGCGACATCGCCAGACAGACCTTGACGGACCGGACGTCCTTCGCCGCCGGCGAGGCGCTGGCCGGCCGCCGGCGGGGTATCGGCGCGATTCTGCCGTTCGCCGGCCCGGCGGTGATCGTCTCTGTCGCCTATGTCGATCCTGGCAATTTCGCCACCAACATCCAGGCCGGTGCCCGCTATGCCTATGGCCTGCTGTGGGTCGTGATTGCCGCCAACCTGCTGGCGATGCTGTTCCAGGCGATGTCGGCCAGGCTTGGCATCGTCACCGGCCGCAACCTGGCGGAGCTAAGCCGGGCGCATTTCCCCCGCCCGGTGGTGCTCGGCATGTGGCTGGTCAGCGAGGTCGCCGCGATGGCGACCGATCTGGCGGAGTTCCTTGGCGGCGCGATCGGGCTGACATTGCTGCTGCATATCCCGCTGCTTTGGGGCATGGCGGCCACCGGTGCCATCACCTACGGGATTCTGATGCTCGACCGCTCCGGGTTCCGTCCCATGGAGCTGGTGATCGGCGCCCTGGTGGCGCTGATCGGCGTCAGTTATGTGATCGAGTTGGTGATCGCCCCGCCCGACTGGGGCGCGGCGGCGATGGGCAGCGTGACGCCGCTGCTGCCGGATGCCGGGGCGGTGACGCTGGCGGTCGGCATCATCGGCGCCACCGTGATGCCGCATGCGATCTACCTGCACTCCGGCCTGACCCAGGCGCGCACGCCGGTCCGCAACGACACGGAGCGGCGGCGGCTGCTGCGGTTTTCCAATCGCGAGGTGGTGGTGGCGCTGTCGGTCGCCGGGCTCGATCAACATGGCGATGGTGATGATGGCGGCGGCGGCCTTCCATGCCGGGCACAGCGACGTCGATCAGATCGAGACCGCGTATCACACCCTGGCCCCGCTGCTGGGCGCCGGCGCGGCGGGCGTGTTCCTGGTCGCCCTGATGGCGTCGGGGATGTCCAGTTCGGTGGTCGGCACGATGGCCGGCCAGGTGATCATGCAGGGCTTCGTCGGGTTCCGCATCCCGATCTGGGTGCGGCGGCTGTTGACGATGGCGCCGGCGTTCGTCGTCGTTGCGATGGGCACCAACGCGACGGAGGCTCTGGTGTTCAGCCAGGTGGTGCTGAGCCTGGTGCTGCCGGTGCCGATGATCGCGTTGCTGATCTTCAGCCGCCGGCGCGACGTGATGGGCGGGTTCGTCGCCGGCGGCGTCACGGCGGTGGCGGCCGGCGTGGCGACGGTGATCGTGCTGGGGCTGAACACGCTGCTGCTGCTGCAGACCTTTGGAGTGTCGCTCCCTGGCCTTCCGTCCCTCTGATGGCGTCCTGGTGGATCGCGACCGCGCGGCGCTGATCCGGGCGGCGTTCCGGCTGGAGTGGCTGACGCTCGGCTGGATGGTGGTCGAGGCGGCGGTGGCGATCGGCGCCGGCTTGGCGGCTGGCAGCCTGACGCTGACCGCGTTCGGGCTGGACAGCGTGATCGAGCTGGGCTCGGCGTCGGTGCTGATCTGGCGGTTGTCGGTGGAGCTGCGGCGCGGGGGTGCGTTCCCGGAGGCTATCGAGCACCGCGCGAGCCGCATCGCCGGCGCGCTGCTGTTTGCGCTGGCGGTCTATGTTGTTGTTGCTGCGGCCTGGGGTTTCTGGAACCGGCAGGGCGGCGGGTTTTCGCTTCCGGGCCTGCTGGTTGCTTTGGCAGCCGATTCCGGCGATGCATCTGCTCGGCCGCCGGAAGCTGGCCGTGGCGGCGCAGCTTGGCAGCCGGGCGATGCGGGCGGATGCGGCGGAGAGTATCACGTGTTTCTGGCTGTCGGTTGTGGTGGTGGTCGGGCAGGTGGCCGCATGGGGCCTGGGGGCGTGGTGGGTGGACCCGCTGGCGTCGCTTGGGGTGGTGTGGTTCGTGGTGCGGGAGGCACGCGAGGCATGGGCGGGGGAGGCGTGCTGCGGGGATGATCGGAATTGCTGATCGCTACCACGCGTTGTATGTTGCATAATCAATCACCTTCGCCAGAACGCGCCGGCGAGCTTCCTTGAAGCGGTGACCCACGGCCTCGCTCCGATACCGGAGCAGCCCATGGATGCCGCTTTCGCCAGGATGACGGCAGCAGGAGAGAGTCGCCGGCTCATCAGTGCGGCAAGCTCTGCCCAGCGTCAACAAGTGGCTGAACGGGTACCTGGATCAATCCGCGAGCCGGCCGGTCCAGATCCATCACCACCATGATGACCACGGCAACCATGACGGACATGATCAGCGTGGCCGTAAGCCGCCGGGATCCGGTTACCCCGGAGTTGTAACCGGTGAATCCCATCGCCACCATCGCGACGCCGACCAGCATAAGCATCACCGGTGCCGGAACATGATAGTGCAGGGCAGTGAGCCGCGCCTCATGGATGTTGTTTATCTCGTTCAGCGAGGCGACAAAGCGATAGACCGGCAGCGATTGCGGCGCCGCCGCGGTTACCGCAACCGCCTGCTGCCACAACCTGGTCTGGAGATCGACGGATCGGGCGACGTCGCGATCAAGTTTCGCCGGGTTGAAGGGAACACCCAGACCGATCCGGACGGCGACATAATCGCGCAGCAGGCGCAGAATGGGCCCCTGTGCCGGTTCGGGGAGCATCAGCGCGAAATTCGCCGTGCTGCCAATGGCATTGGCCTCCTCCAGGACCAGGCCGCGGCGCGCCTCATAACGCGACAGCGCAAGGGAGAAGCTGAACGCAAGCAGGAGTGCGAGCAGACCAAGCGCCGCACCTGTCAGGGTGCTGATATCCACCGCCGCGTTCTCGGTTTGCCGAGATCGCCACCCGATCCAGGTGCCAAGCCCGGCTGCTCCGGCAATAAGGATCAGAGTCCCCGGATAGACGACGATCAGGTCGATCTCATACAAACGCTCCAACATCTCCGTGGCCTTCCCGGCAGTCGCGTGCGGCCGTCATGTCAGCGCCCGTACCAGCGATTCGTCCATAGCGCTCACTGGATCGAAACAACCCCGCATGAGCCCGTCGCGCGCCTCCAAGAAAGCGCGAGCAGGAGACGAATGTTTTTCCGTGAACGACGTCAATGCGCCGTCCACCCCCCATCCACCACCAGGCTCTGCCCGGTCATGTAGCCGGACGCATCGGATGCCAAAAACACCGCCGCCCCCACCACATCGCGCGTCTCCCCGAACCGCCCCATCGGCGTGTGCTCCAGGAACGGCTTGCTCAGCGTCGGATGGTGCAGCAGCCCTGTCGTCAGGTCGGTATCGATATAGCCCGGCGCCAGACAGTTCACCCGCACGCCGCGCTGTGCCCACTCCAATGCCAGCGCCTTCGTCAGCAGCTCCACCCCGCCTTTCGACGCACAGTACGGCACCGAGCGGGTCATCCCGACATGCCCGGCCACCGAACTGACATTCACGATCGAGCCGCGCGCCACGCTCCGCCATCGCTGCGCCGATATATTTGCAGCACAAAAACGCCCCGGTCAGGTTCACGTCGATGATCGCCTGCCAGTCGGCCAGGCTGGTTTTCTCGATGGTGCGCCAGACCGGGTTGATGCCGGCGTTGTTCACCAGCACATCCACCCGCCCGAACCGCGCCAGCGCGGCATCGCGCAGCGCCAGCACCTCGGTTTCGCGGGATACGTCCGCCACCTGCACCAGCGGCGAGCCGCCGATCGCGGCCGCGGCTTCATCCAACGTAGAAGCGGTCCGCCCAGCTCAGCACCAATTCTGCGCCGAACCCCGCCAGCGCCTCAGCGATAGCGCGCCCGATGCCGCGCCCGGCACCGGTTACAATTGCAACCTTGCCGGTCAGGTCGAACAGCGCGGTGCTCACCAGTTGGGGCCTTGCCGCATGATCTTCTGCGCCAGGCTCCAGCGATGCACCTCCGACGGGCCATCATAGATACGGAAGCCGCGGACCTCGCGGAAGATGCGCTCCACCAGGGTTTCGCCGGTGACACCCTGGCCGCCCATGATCTGCACGCAGCGATCCGCCACGCGCCAGATCGCCTCCGAGCACACCACCTTGGCAATCGAGGAGTCCGTCCCGCCTCGCTCCCCCTGATCCAGCAGCCAGGCGGTGTGCCAGATGGTCAGCCGCGCCGTGCGGATGTCCATCTCGTTGTCGGCCAGCATGAAACCGACGCCCTCATGCTGCCCAAGCACCTGGCCGAACACTTCGCGCTTGCTTGCGTACGCGGCGGCGATTTCATGCGCGCGCCGCGCCGCGCCGAGCCAGCGCATGCAGTGCGTCAGCCGCGCCGGCGCCAGCCGCACCTGGGCGTAACGAAACCCTTTGCCCGGCTCGCCAAGTATGTCTCCCGCCGGAATCCGCACGTCGCGCAGCCGCACCACGCAATGGCCGCCGGGAAATCCCTGATCCAGGCTGTCCATCGCCCGCACCACCTCAATCCCCGGCGTTTGCATGTCCGCCAGGAACATCGTTGCACGTCCGTCGTCGCCGGCCGCCATGATGATCGCGAAGCCGGCCCCATCGGCGCCGGTGATGAACCATTTGTCGCCGTTGATCACCCAATGGTTGCCGTCCTGCACGGCCCGGGTTTTCAGCGCGGACGGATCGGAGCCGGCCCCCGGCGCCGGCTCGGTCATGCAGAAGCAGGACCGGATCTCGCCGCGCGCCAGGGGGCGCAGCCAGCGCTCCTGCTGGTCCGGCGTGCCGACCGCCTCCAGCAGGTGCATGTTGCCCTCGTCGGGTGCGGCGATGTTCATAGCCAGCGGACCAAGCAGCGAATACCCGGCTTGCTCGAACACGATCGCCTTGCCGACGTGACTGAGGCCGAGACCGCCGAACGCTTCCGGCACGTGCGGCGCCAGCAGCCCGGCGGCATCGGCCAGCGCGTTCAGCTCGCGCCGGAACGCATCGGTGGGGCCGTGCCGCGTCTGCCGCTGGTCGGCCTCCAGCGGCACGATCCGGTCGAGGATGAAGCGACGCGTGCGGTCCCGCAGATCGGCCAGTTCGGTCGGGATCGAGAAATCCATCAGCGCCCTTCAGGTGACCGTTGCGGCACCCAGGGTGCGAGCGGCGCCCAAAGCAGGTCAAGCACACACTCAACCACGGGAGGCCGCCCAGGTGGATGTCCTTGCCATGCTCACGGTGGCGTGCAACGTGATCGGCATGGGGCGCACCTTTTTGTGGATTCTCGCGATGCTTCCGTCGCTGCTTCCGGGGGCCGCGGCGGCTGCCGAGCCGCCGTCGACGGTAAACCTGCATTACCAGGCGTTCGCGCATGGCCTTGCCATTCTCGCCATGGACGTGTCGGTGACCCTGGCACCGAGCGGCTACCAGGTGACACTCAGTTATCATACGACGGGCCTTGCCGGGTTTCTGTATCCGGGACATCAGGCCGATGCGGTCGGCGGCACTTGGGACGGCGACCGGGCGGCGCCCCGGCAATACACCGGCGCCGGCGTCTGGCGCGGCGTGACGCGGCGCATCGACATCGCCTACCACGACGAGCGCCCGCAGATCCTGATGCTGCTGCCGCCCATCACCGAAGAGCGTGAGCCGGTGTCGCCGGCGCTGCAGGCCGGCACTGAGGATACCCTCAGCGCGCTGGCGCAGCTTGTTCGGCGCGTGGAGACGACTGGAAGCTGCGATACCTCGGCGCGAACCTTCGACGGACGCCGGCTGAGCCAGATCGACGCGCGCACCGTCGGGATCGAGTCGGTGCAGGCCACGCAACGGTCGATGTTTGCCGGCCCGGCGCTGCGCTGCGATTTCACCGGGCACATGCTGGCGGGCTTCGAACTCCATGACCGGGCGACGGATCAGCGACCGATGCACGGCTCGGCGTGGTTCGCTTCGATCGGCGGCGCGCCGGCGGCGCCCGTGCGCCTGCGCTTCGAAACACGCTGGTTCGGCGATGTCACGATGTTCCTGACGGATGCAACGACAAAGCCTCAGCCGCTGGCGCAGGCGGCGGCGGCGTTGCCCTGATCGCGGCGCCTGTCCGCGGCAAGCGGACCGACTCGCCTTTCCTCACCACCACGCGCGCGCCCGGCGCCATGCCGTCCAGCGGCGGCTGCACGACCGCGATCGTGCGACCAGTGTCCTCGTGAACGATCAGCTCGACCAGCGGCGCGTTTTCGGGGAGCAGACGCAGGCCGATAGCGTGCAATAGCCGGCTCCGCTCCGCCGCGAACCCATCGAGCTCGGAGCGCCTGACAGGACGGACCACCACCACCGTTGCATCGGCGATTTCATCGGTGGATCGAGGTCCGGTTGGGGCTGGTTTGGTCGCGTGGCCGGCGACCGACGGCGGCGGCGGTCGGGTTGCGCAACCCGCCGGCAGCAGCGCGGGTAACGTCAAAACGGCGATGAATGCCGCTCTCCGCTTCGGTCGCATGCAAAAACCTCCTGATTTCATCAGGATGTTTATCCTTGCCCCGGATCGTTGCCGCACGCAAGCGTGAAGCGAATGTTCTTGCAAAGTTCCGCAGGTTCATGGGTCCGAGTCGGCAAGCGAGATGATCTTGCGCAGAACAGCGAGTGGTGATAAGTAGTTAGCCGCGACTCCTGAACGTCTAACTGAGCGACGGCCATCCGGTCGTCGTGCCCTCCGGCCATTCCCGGCCGTGCCACGACGGAGGTTTTCAGCGGATGACCCGACCCCAGCGCGTCGCCTGCCCGGCCCTGATTCCGGCTTCTCTGGTTCGTATCATTGGCTGCTTCGCGCTGCTTGCGCTGCTGGCGGCCTGCGCCGGCCAGGCGCCGACGATCAACGAATTGCAGGAAGCGGCGCAATACGCTGCCCACGCGAGCGGCAACTACACGCCGCCCGGGCCGCCCGAAGATCCGTGGGGTCCTTACATCCAGGAGGCATCGCGGCGATTCGACGTGCCGGATACCTGGGTTCGCGCGGTGATGAACGTGGAATCCGGTGGCCAGCTCTATCTCAACGGGCAACTGACCACCTCGCCGGTCGGGGCGATGGGCCTGATGCAGGTGATGCCGCAGACCTATGACGAGCTGCGTGAGGAGTACAGCTCTCGGCGGCGATCCGTACGATCCGCACAACAATATCCTCGCCGGGACCGCATACCTGCGGGAGATGTACGACATGTATGGATCGCCCGGCTTCCTTGCCGCATACAACGGCGGACCGCGGCGGCTGGATGATTACCTCAGCAACCAACGGCCGCTGCCCGACGAGACGCGGCGTTACGTGGCAATGATCGCGCCGGCGATCGCCGGCGTCTATCCGGCGCACCGGTCGGCGGCCGAAACATATGCAATGAACCAGTTGCCGATTGAGATCCCCGGTGGGTTGCGCTACGGCCGGGTGCAGATGGCGAGCAGCCGTGAGCCGGAGCGTCGCACCGCGCCACCATCCGGAGGTACGGCTGGCGCACCTGCCCTCGCCGCCGCGTCTGGTGGCGCCGCCGGCGGTGCAATTGGCGATGTCGTCACCGCCGCCGGGTGGATCGGCGCACCAGCGCCGCAGCTTCCGACTGATCCAGACCGCCAGCGCCGAGCCGGCGCCGGTCGCGCATGGTGGCAAGCTGAATGGAGACTGGGGGATCCAGGTCGGCGCGTTCGGGCGCGAGGGCGAGGCCCAGGCCGCCGTCAGCCTGGCGAAGGCCGAGGCGCATGGCGCGCTGGGCGTGGCGCATCCGATGGTTGCCAGCGTGCATCAGGCGCACGCGACGCTGTGGCGGGCGCGGCTGACAGGTCTGTCGCGCGAGGCGGCCGTGAAGGCGTGCGGCGCGCTGTCGCGCGGCCGGAAAAACTGCATCGTGCTGTCGCCGGAGGCGCAGAGCTGAGGTCGGTTCAGGGCTTCATCCCAAGCTCTCCGGGGCTGCCTCTTCGCCGATAGGGCCCGCCTGACCCGTGGCGACTGCCTGAGCCGTAAGGACCGCCTGAGCCGCACGAGCCGCAGGGCCCGCCCGAGCCGTCATCGCCGGCCCACGGTCCGGCCAAGGGCCGGCCCGAGGACAGGCTACGGCCGGCAATCCACGTCTTTTGCCGTGAAGGAAGGCGTGGATGCCCGACCTTCACCGGGCAAGACGGTGGCCGCCGCGCGCGACGGTGCCCGCTTGGCAAATCGCCCCCTGCGTCACCGCCGATATCAGCGTGTTCACCGCCGGCGACGAGCGCGAGGCACAACGCACCCACGTCAATCTCGTTGTGAACGACACCATAACCTGGGAACCGTCAGCCGCCTGTCACCTCGACCGCCATCCGGCGATCCGCGCCTTCGTGAATAACCCCGGCCTGAACTTCGCCATCCCTTATCTGCACAACGGCAAACATTTCTGCATTTCTGCTGGTCCGCTGTCGGGCATCGACGCGGCGAGTCTCGGACATTCGCCTCACGCCCAGAGTTGGCCGGAGCTAAACTTACGCTTTTGAGTGCTCAACCGCGGAGACATCTGCTCCTGCACCTGTCGGCGGCAGGTAGCGACTCTAAATTGAACCACGGCTAATCGACGCTGCTCAGCAGGAACCGGGCGGGCAATTGGCCAGCGCGGATGCCGCCATCGCGCGCGTCGATCACCTAGTTATGCCCAACTCCCGTGCCATGATCTGCAACGCGAGCACCTCTCGAAAAGATGCGGCACTGGGCCAGCCCGCCGGCGTGGAACGAAAGCCCCTTCTGCCCGGTGGGCCGCGACACGCCCTGCAGCTCACCTTCCTGGTCGCAGCCCAGACGCGGCCGACGCGGTCGCCGACTTCGTCACCGAGAATCCGCCGCGCCGCCCCCGCCTGGCCCTCGTAGCCGGTGGCGAGCACGATCAGGTCGGCCGGCTTGACGGGGCCGTCCTTCATCGCCGCGCCGTCAGGCCCGAAACGCTCGATATCGGGACAACTGGACCAGCCCAACCCGGCCATCGACGATCATCTGCGAAGAGCCGGCATCGAAATAGTACCCGCCGCCGCGGCTCTGGTACATGATCTGCCAGCCGGCGTCGTCCGGCCGAAGATACGAGATGGAAGCCGCGCCGTTCCAGCCGTCCAGCAGCGCCTGGTCCGCCTCGCGGCTCGCCGCCGTGATGCGCTGGTGCGCGCGCCGATAACCGGAAACGGCGAGGCAATGGCGAGCAGCTCGAGGACGTCGAAGGGAACGTCCTCGTCGTACAGCGCATAGGGCGCCGGCGCTTCTTTCAGGCTGACGACGAGGGACGGGCTGCGCTGGATCAGCGTCACCTCGGCGGCGCCGGAGACGTAGAGAACCTGGCAACGTCGTGGCCGGAGGTGCCGGTGCCGAGCACCAGGGCGCGCTGCCTGCCAGTCCAGCCGCTGCGTAACCGCCGGAATGCCGCACCGTGCCGCGGAACGTCCGCGAGGCCCGGAGGTCCGGGCATGATCGGCGTGGTGCTGACGCCGTTGGCGAACACGATGTGCCGCGGCCGCATGCGCCGCTCCGTCCCGTCGCCGAGTTTGAGCTGCACGTCCCAGCAGCCGGCCGCCGCGTCCCAGGTGCCGCCAGCCAGCTCGGTGCCGCGTCCAGACGTTCAGCTCCATCGCCTCGGCGTAGATCTCGAACCAGTTGGCCAGCATGTCCTTCGGGATGAAGACCGGCCAGGACCGCGGGAACGGCATGTAGGGCAGGTGGTTGACGCGCGTCTCGTTGTGCAACGTCAGTGCGTGATAGCGTCGACGCCAACTGTCGCCGATGCGCGCCTCGCGATCGACGACGAGGGTATCGATGCCGAGCAATGTCAGGCGTGCTGCGACGGACAGGCCCGGCCTGAGCGGCACCCACGACCAGACACCGCGGGGTCACGGTCCGCATAGGCTTGTGCCCGCTTGCGCCGGTCGAGCCAGTTCTCGCCGCCGAAATTGCGGTTCCAGTCCACGTCCTGCCAACGCCTGCCGTTGGCGGGGTCCTCGTGGCCGCGGATCTCGTCCAGCGTGGTCATCAGGCGTCCAGGCGCGCTGCCCGCCGCCTTCGGACACGAGGCGCACGACGCCGTTGCAGCACCCGACGGAAGTCTCGAAGACGAAGATCGCTTCGATCGTCTCGACGCCTGCCCGTACGACATGCCGTGGCGGCGGTGCGGCCCGGGGCAAGCGCCAACGCGCGCGGCGCCGTTTGCGCGAGGGCGGACGCCATGCGCTCCGCGATGCACGGCGGCGCCGGAGGTGTGACGCAGGTCCCAGGTGAACGCGAGAATGTCGCGCCAATGGCAGTCTGCGGCGAACAGCGCTGCGATACGCGCGGCCTCGCCGGAGGCCAAGGCGGCGCCGAAATCGTCAAGCCAGGCTTCCGCCGCTGCCTTCGCCGAGATGTTGGTCAGAATGCCGTCCATGTCTTTTGTCCTCCATGCTGTCTCGAGATCAAGATCGCACGATACGGTATCAGTTCGCCATGTAGCCGCCGTCCACGGGGAAAGCGCCCCCGACGACGAATTGCGCACGGTCCGAGGACAGCCAGCACACCATCTCCGCGATGTCCGCCGGCTTGCCGAAATGCAAATGGCCTGGGAACCCTGACCAGCAGTTCATCCCCACGCTGCGCGATCGTTTCGGCAGTCATCTCCGTATCGATC
>CAVXTC010000017.1:0-37500 GCA_963764525.1 uncultured Pseudomonadota bacterium
GATCGGCCGATCGCTGCGCCGTGCTCGAGGATGCACGTTTCCTCGCTGGCTCCGGACGCTATCTCGATGACATCGTTCTGCCGGACATGCTACATATGGCCGTGTTGCGATCCCCGCACGCGCACGCGGCGATCGAGCTGATCGGATACGGCGGCGGCACGCGCTAGCGCCGGGGGTGCTGGGTATCTTCACCGCGGCGGACCTTGCCGGCGACGATCTCGGCGCTCCCCTGCCCCGCACCACGGAGATTGCCAGCGTTGCGCCGATGATTGTCCCACCCCGGCCTGCCTTGCCGAATGACCGCGTCCGTCATGTCGGCGATCCCGTCGTGTTCGTGGTCGCCGAAACTGCCGAGGCGGCGCGTGCCGCCGCCGAACTGGTCGATGTGCGGTATCGACCGCTGCCCGCCGTTGTTGATGCGGTCGCCGCGATGGCACAGGGAGGTGCCGGGCAACCTCTCCGGGACATCGCACCCGACAATATCTCCTACCCGCTTCCAGAAAGGCGATCGCGTGGTAGTCGACGCCGCGGTGGCCCGTGCGGCGCATGTTGTCGATATCGAGATCGTCAACAATCGCCTCATCATTGCCCCGATCGAGACCCGCGCCGCGATCGGCACTGTTCAAGATGGCTCTCTGCACACCATTGATCAGCGCGGCCGGCGTGCATGGCATGCGTGACGTGCTGGCCGACATCTTCCATCTGCCACCCGAGCGCGTTCGGGTCAGCGCACCCGATGTCGGTGGGGGGTTCGGCGCGAAGAATTTCGCGGTGTATCCGGAATGGGTGCTGGTGCTTTGGGCAGCCCGGCGCTTGGGGCGCCCGGTGCGTTGGGTGGCGGAACGGGCCGAGGACTTCATCAGCACGGTGCATGGTCGTGACAATCGAACGCGGGCGCGGCTCGGGCTGGACGCCGACGGTCGGTTTCTCGCGCTCGATGTCGCCACCATTGCCAATATCGGGGCGTACCTCTCCGGCTGGCGGACCGGGCATTCCGACCAACTCCGCGTCGTCCGCGATGGGGGGGCCTGTGCGATCCCGGCCGTCTTCATGCAGGTCCACGGAGTGTTCACCAACACGGTGCCTGTCGATGCCTATCGCGGCGCGGGGAAGCCGGAGGCAAACTACCTCACTGAACGCTTGGTGGACGCCGCGGCGCGAAAACTTGGCATCGATCGTGTGGCTTTGCGGCGCCAAAACCTGACTCACGCCTTCCGCATCGCACGACGATGGGCATGTTGATCGACAGTGGCGATTTCGTTACAAATCTAGACGTAGCCGCATCGCAAGCCGACTGGGCGGGTTTCGAGGCGCGCCGCGCGCGGCAGCCAACGCGGCCGGCTGCGCGGGCTTGGTGTAGCATGCTTCCTCGAAACATCCCGTGGCGCGCCGGAAAAGGCGTCGGTCCGGGTGGCATCGGATGGCACGGCAACGCTATGCATCGGTACCCAGTCCAATGGCCAGGGACACGAGACCAGCTATGCGCAGATCGCGGCAGACCACCTCGGTTTGCCGCTGCATGCGTTCCGGCTGGTTCAAGCCGATACACGCCGGGTAGCGGCCGGCTCAGGCCATGGAGGCGCCCGCTCGATGCATATGGGCGGCACCGCGCTGGTACAGGCCATCGATGCGCTGATCGAAAAAGGCAGGGGTATCGCAGCAAGGCTGCTGCAGGTGCGCCCGGAGCAACTCGAATTCACCGATGGCCATTTCGCCTGTCGGGCGGGGGGATGGTCAGTCTCGCTGCCGTTGCGCGGGCCGGGGCGGACGAGATGCATGCGGAGCCGTGTCCGATTTGACGGCGAGGTGAGCAACGGAAGCGACCTGTACACATTCCCGAACGGCTGCCATCTCGTCGAACTGGAGATCGATCGGGAGACGGGAGAGGTCACGTTGGAACGCTATCTCGCGGTGGATGATTTTGGTCGACTGATCAATCCGCTGCTCACCGAAGGACAGTTACAAGGCGGCGTTGCCCAGGGCATCGGTCAGGCGTTGCTCGAGCACACGGTCTACGATCCCGAGTCGGGCCAGATACACAGCGGTTCATTGTTAGACTATGCGCTGCCCCGTGCCGACCACCTGCCGGATTTTGCGATCAGGCTGGGTGGAGCAGCCGACCAAGGCAAACGCGCTTGGCGTGAAAGGCTCCGGCCAAGCCGGTGCGATGGCAGCGCCGCAGACGGTGATTAATGCAATTCTCGACGCGTTGGCCCCGCTCGGGGTAACCCACCTGGACATGCCGGCAACCCCGGAACGCGTCTGGCAGGCGATCCGCTCAGCCGATCCGCAGCAACCGTGATCCTTCCGTGCGCAACCAGGGCACCGCCTCAGCCGTATGCGGCGTGAGCCGGTCCACCACAGCCCAGCAACGCTTGCCGTGGTTCATGTGCCGCAGATGCGCCACTTCATGGGCAACCACATAGTCCTGCACGAACACCGGAGCCATCACCAAGCGCCAGGAAAAAGCCAGCGAGCCATCGGCAGCACAGCTTCCCCACCGGCTGCGCGTGTCCTTCACCGCGATGCGTCGCGGCTGCAGACCGAGCATGCCCGCCTTCGTCGCAACCAGCGCAACCAGCCGACGCCGTGCTTCAGCACGCAGGAAATCAATCACTCGCCGGCGCAGGAACTCCGACGCGCCGGAGACGTGCAGTTCGTCCTCATCGAGCCACGCGCCGCCGCAGGAATTCGGAACATGGCGAATGCGCAGCGGCACGCCGTCGATCGGCACCAAAGCGCCATCAGCGAATGGCACTGCTTCCGGAAGTGCTGCCAGACGGTCGGAGACCCAGTCCGCATGTGTCATCAGCAGCGCCACACCGGCGCCGCGTCCGGCACGCAACGGCAAGGTCACCACAACGTTGCCGCCGCGCGGATCGATGCGCAGGCTAACTCGCCGGGCCCGCGCGTTTCGGCGCCATTCAATTCGTGCTGTCCCACCGGGCAGGTTGAATGTCTCGGACGGCGGAAGATCCATATACTGCACAAACCGCGCTTCGCGCCGATTCGTCAATGCGTTTGTGAGTCGGTCCTCGGAGCGGCGGCACGGCGCAGCCGATCGTTGATCGCCAGCCCAAGCCCGGTTTGCGGTACCGGCATTGCGGCGATGCCCTGAAGGCCGCGCGCCTGCGCCTCGGCATCCAGCCACCGCAGTCCGGCGAAGAACCGTGCAGCAGCCTCGATCAGATCACGTCGCGGGCTCAGGTTGAACACCGCGCCGGCGCCATCGAGGGCACCCCGAACGCGAGCATTGCTTCATTGGCCGATACCAATGCGGCATCGAGTCGCACCGGCCGCGACGGAGCGTAATGCGAGGCCAGCATCCCGGGCGATCGCACCCCAGCATCTGCGCCGCGCTGTGCCAACGGTCCGACCAGCGCTTCGATCGCCTCAGCGGTTACGCCGCCCGGGCGCAGCAGAACGGGCCGGTCGCCGCACAAATCCACCACGCTCAATTCCACACCGACCGGACATGCGCCGCTGTCGAGCACCGCCGCGATCCGACCCTCGAGACCATCCATAACATGTTGCGCGGTCGTCGGGCTCACGGCACCGGAGCGGTTCGCCGAGGGTGCGGCAATTGGTCGCGCCGCCCCGAGCAGCAGCGCACGTGCGACGGGATGCGACGGCACGCGCACTGCCAGCGTGTCCAAACCGGCCCCAGTCAGCAGCGCAATCTGGCTGTCCGGGCGGCGCGGCAGCACCAATGTCAACGGGCCCGGCCACAAAGACGCGGCGAGCACGTGCGACACCGCGTTGGGTATCACATCGGCGAAAGCCGCGGCGGTATCGGGATAATGGCAGATCAGCGGATTGAAATGGGGGCGTCCCTTGGCGGCAAACACCGCCGCGACCGCACGCGCATCTGTCGCGTCCGCGCCGAGCCCATAGACGGTTTCCGTTCCGAATGCGACCAGCTCACCGGCGCGCAGCAACGTCGCCGCGCGCGCGATGCCGATTTCGTCCGCCGCCAACCAAGCCGTCATGCGCCGCCACATAGCGATGCCCGGCGGGCATGGCAAAGGCTGCTTCCCCTGATACACTGACGATGAACCCAGGTCCGGAGTCTGCCCGCCATGCTCGATGTCGCGTTCAACAAGCCCGGTCTGCCGAAATCCGGCGCGCTCGTGTTGCTGATAGCGGAGGAGGCAACGCCGTCAGGATTGTGGCAGCAGGCCGACGAGGCGACCGGCGGTGCGATTGGACGCGCGCTGGCCGCGGCAGAGTTCAAGGGCGCGAAGGGCAAGACATGTACCATCCTGGCACCGGGTGCAGGGCTGTCGCGTGTGGTCGCGGTTGGCCTCGGCAAACCCGTGGAGCTGGACCAGCTCACGCTGGAGCAGGCCGGCGGTCATGCGGCCGCCCTGCTGGTCAGGGCCCCCGAGGCCGCCATTGCTGCCGACGGCCTAAGCCCAGAGCAGGCGGCGCAAACCGCACTTGGCGCCGTGCTGCGCACCTATCGTTTCGATCGCTATCGCACCAAGGAAAAGCCGGAAGACAAGCCCCGGCTGGCTCGTCTGTCGGTGTTGATCGGCGATCCGGCCAGAACGGAGGCCGCTTGGCAACCGCTGTTGGCGACCGCCGCCGGCGTGTCCCTGTCGCGCGATCTGGTCAGCGAACCGCCGAATGTGCTGAACCCCGCCGAGATGGCCGAGCGATGCCGCAAACTCGCTGAGCTTGGCGTCGATGTGCAGGTGTTCGGCCCGGAGCAGATGCAGGCTCTGGGCTTCGGCGCGCTGCTCGGGGTTTCGCAAGGCAGCGCCAACGAGCCGCGCATGGTGGTGATGCGGTGGGACGGCGCCGGTGGCGGCAAGCCGGTGGCGTTCGTCGGCAAGGGGGTCACCTTCGACACCGGTGGCATCAGCATCAAGCCGGCCGGCGGCATGGAGGACATGAAGTGGGACATGGCCGGCGCCGGCACGGTTATCGGATTGATGGCGACGCTGGCGGGACGCAAGGCGAAGGTCGATGCGGTCGGCTTGGTGGGGCTGGTGGAGAACATGCCCTCGGGCACCGCGCAACGGCCGGGCGATGTGGTGAAAAGCTACTCCGGCCAGACGATCGAGGTGATCAACACCGATGCGGAGGGGCGGTTGGTGCTGGCGGATGTGCTCTGGTACTGCCAGGAGAAATTCGATCCGGCGTTCATGGTGGATCTTGCAACGCTGACCGGCGCCATCATCGTTTCGCTGGGGCACGAGCACGCCGGGCTGTTCAGCAACAATGACGAGCTGGCGCAGCGGCTGGACGCGGCGGGGCGCGGTACCGGGAAAAGGTCTGGCGCATGCCGCTTGGCGAGGCGTACGACAAGCTGATCAAGTCGGAGATCGCCGACATGAAGAACATTGGCGGGCGACCGGGCGGCTCGATCAGCGCGGCGCAGTTCATCCAGCGCTTCGTCAATGGCAAACCCTGGGCGCATCTGGACATCGCCGGGATGGCGTGGGGGACGAAGGATGAGGCATGCGTTCCGAAGGGGGCGACGGCGTTCGGCGTGCGTCTTCTCGACCGCTTGGTTGCCGAGCACTACGAGGGCAAGTGACGGAGATCGGCTTCTATCACCTGACGCGATCGGGGATTGAGGCCGCGCTGCCTCAGCTTCTCGGCCGTACCCTGGCGGCGGGGCAGCGCGCGCTGGTGCTGTGCCCCACGGCCGAACGGGTCGCCGCGCTGGACACCGCGCTTTGGGCGTGTGCCGAGCCCGACTGGCTGCCGCACGGAACGGCGGCGGACGGCGATGCGGACCTGCAGCCGATCTGGCTGAGCACCGAGGATACGGCGCCCAACAACGCCCGCTTCTTGTTCCTGATCGACGGCGCCAAGAGCACGCGAGCCGGCGAGTTCGACCGCGTGTTCGATCTGTTCGACGGCGGGATGAGGCCGCCGTCGCCGCGGCGCGAGCAAGGTGGAGCATCGCGAGCGGCGCGGGGTTCACGCTGACTTACTGGCAGCAGACCGAGCGCGGGTGGGAGAAGAAACCATAGGGTTGCTGAGGCTGCCACGGCCATGCCCGCTCGCCTGCCGCTTCCGAACGAAACCGGTTCTGACCCATCGTCATTCCCGCGGAAGCGGTAATCCGAGGAGGCGGCAGTGATGTGGTCGTGGATACCCGACTTCACGGCTATGACGATTCCGCCGGCCACGCCGTTCCCCCCTCTCCTCACCTGGGGAGAGGGTTAGCGTGAGGGTGCCCGCTTATGCGGCGACCGATGCTTGTGCCGGGCGCCTCGCGCCGGACCGGGCCACAACCTCCGCCCGCCGCGCCAGTTTCACACGCACAGCATCGACTTCGGGACCGGCCACTTTCAGATTGGCACGACCGCGGCCATGCCAGGTCCAGGCCGAGAAGTCCGGTGCAGGCGCACGGGCCGCTGGACTTCTCGAAATTATCGCGGTCGCCGTTTTCGATAACTCTCGGTCGGCAGGGCCTCGGGAGCAGCAGATCGCGCCGCGGCAGTTTCACGTGGTGGTATTCGACGCTCCCCACGTCCTGGATCAGGACGCTGGTGCCGTTGACCAGGTATTGGCGGGTATCAGCACGCCCTCGTCGAAAATCGCGTGCTGCGGAGACACCAGCAGGTCGCGCGTTGGCAGGTTCGGGCCGAAGGCCGCGGTGTTGATGCGGATCGGCCAGACTTTCAACGGATCGGAGTGCTTGCGGCAGTCGAGCCGGCGACGGCCAATCCATGTTATCGCCGCTCGTCTCCTGATCCGGTCAACACAACCGCGGCCTCCCCCCTCGGCGTGGCAATCCGTGTTCCGCGGACAAGGCAGACCGCGTCGACCGAGATCGCGGCATTTGCCGCGCCCGGGGTTCGTTACAGTCGCCGTATAGCCAGTTGCATTGGCCAAAGCAAAACCTGCGTCTCATCATTGGTAACCACATCCAGCGTGGTGCCTGTAATGCTGGCAGTCGAAAAGCGAACGTGCCTCCGAACGACCCCGACAGATCGAGCTGAACGGTGGACGTCCCGGCTGCGTTGGTGTCCAGTTCGACGGTCTGACCCGTTGCCGCATCCAGCTCCATTCCTGAACCAGCAAAGACACCGAAAATCCCGGTGCCCGCCACGGTTCCAGCAATAAGATCGAGTGTTCCAAAACCTTCCCGGCATTTCGCAGAAAACGGTGCGCAAAATCCCTGCCCAACACCCCAAAGGCGGCTGGGCTAATGCCCTGCACTCCAACCGAACCTATCCCGCAGCTTCCAGCGCTTCCGCAGCGGCCAGCCAGTCCGCCTCGGCCTGTCGCGCAAGCCGCGTGATCGCGGCCAGACGTGCGTTTGCGGCTGCGATCTTCGCGGTCAGACCCGGCGCATACATCGCCGGATCCCCCAACCGCGCCTCGATCGCCGTTCGCTCGGCGGCAAGCCGGGCCAACCGAGCCTCGGCATCCCGCGCGCGACGTCGCAGGGGGGCCGACGCGGCACGCGCCTCGGCCCGTTCGCGGCGTTCGTCCGTCGCCGGGCGTGCCTCGGTGGTCGCCGGCCGCGCGCGCTCTGCCAACAATGCTACGGTAATCGTCGAGATCGCCGTCGAACGGCCGCACCGTGCCATCGGCGACCAGCCACAGCCGATCGGCGATCAGCTCCACCAGATGCGGATCGTGCGTAATCAGCAGTACCGCGCCATCAAAGTCCGCCAGCGCCTTCACCAGCGCCTCACGCGCGTCGATGTCCAGATGATTGGTCGGCTCGTCCAGGATCAGCAATTGCGGCGCATCGCGGGTGGCGAGCGCCAGCAGCAGCCGCGCCTTCTCCCCGCCCGAAAGATTCGCAACCGGCGTCTGCGCGCGGTCGGCATCAAGGCCAAACCGGGCGAGTTGCGCCCGGGCACCGTCTCCGTCGCCCGCGGCAGCGCCCGCAGCATGTGGAGAGCGGCGTTTCATCCGGCATCAACTCGTCAATCTGGTGCTGCGCGAAGTAGCCGACCCGCAGCTTCGGGCCCGCGCCTGATTTCGCCCGCCGTCGGCTCCAGCCGGCCGGCGAGCAGCCGAGCCAGGGTGGATTTGCCGTTCCCGTTGGCCCGAGCAGGGCGATCCGGTCGTCCATATCGATAGTGACAGGATACGTCGCGCAGCACAGGCGGGCCGCCATAACCCACAGCGACCCGCTCCAGGGCCAGAATCGGCGGCGCGATGCGCGCGGGTTCCGGGAAGTCGAAGCGGGTCGGCGCGTCCTCGACCACCGCCTCGATCGCCGGCAGCCGGGCCAGCGCCTTGATCCGTGCCTGCGCCTGGCGTGCCTTGCTGGCCTTATAGCGGAAGCGGTCGATGAAGCTCTGGATATGCGCCCGCTCGGCGGCGACCCGCTCGGCCGCGCGGGTCTGCTGCATCGCCCGCTCGGTGCGGATGCGCACGAATTCCTCGAACCCGCCCGGCGTCAGGCTGATCTTACCGGCATCGAGATGCGCGATCGCCTCGACCGCGCGATCCAGCAGGCCGCGATCGTGGGAGACAACAAGCGCGGCTCCGGGAAAGCGCGCCAGCCAGCCCTCCAGCCACAGCGTCGCCTCCAGGTCGAGATGATTGGTCGGCTCGTCGAGCAGCAGCAGGTCCGGATTGGCAAACAGCGCGGTGGCCAGCGCGACCCGCATGCGCCAGCCGCCGGAGAAACGAGTTCACCGGCCGGGTTTGCGCCGCCTCGTCGAAGCCAAGCCCGGCGAGGATCGCCGCGGCACGGGCCGGGGCGGAGTCGCCCCGATCGCACGCAATCGCTCGTGGATCTCGGCCAGCCGCTCGGGTGGTGCGGAGTCTCGCCTCGGCCAGCAGGGCAAGCCGTTCGGGGTCGCCTTCCAGCACCAGTTCGATCAGGCTGGCGGCGCCCTCCGGCGCCTCCTGACGCACCTGCGCGACGCGTGCCCGCGCGGCCAGTCGGATTTCGCCGCCATCCAGCGGGACCTCGCCGGAGATGGCGCGCAGCAGGTCGTTTTGCCGGCGCCGTTACGCCGACCAGCCCGATGCGGCGGCCCGGCGCGACGTCAGGTCGGCACCGTCCAGAAGCGCGCGGCCGGCGATGCGGATCACCGCGCCGGAGATCACCAGAAGCGACATGGGTTCAGCGGCCCGTCCTTGGCGGGTCAGTATCAGGCTCGCCCCGGCGAGGAAACCGGGCCTGACTTGCCGGGCCGAAGGTGAACGCATACACCGCGCGTCCCCATGCTTTTTCGAGAGGATCTCCGGATGCCGAGCGAGCGCACCCTGTCGATCATCAAGCCCGACGCTACGCGCCGGAACCTGACAGGGAAGGTGAATGCCTGCCTGGAAGCGGCCGGGCTGCGCATCATCGCGCAGAAGCGGCTGCAGCTTACGCAGCAGCAGGCCGAGGCGTTCTATGCCGTGCACAAGGAACGGCCGTTCTACCGCGGGCTGGTCAGCTTCATGACCTCGGGCCCGGTCATCGTGCAGGTGCTGGAAGGGGAGAACGCGGTCGCCCGAAACCGGGAGGTGATGGGGGCGACCGACCCCAAAAAGGCCGCGGCCGGCACGATCCGGGCGCAGTTCGCGGAAGACATCGAGGCCAATTCGGTGCATGGGTCCGATAGCGCGGAGAATGCGGCGGCGGAGATCGCCTTCTTCTTTGCCGGCATCGAGATCGTGGGCTGAGCCGGTGGCCAACGGTCCGCTCGGGCTCGAGCACCCGCTGGTCTGTTCGCGGGGCCTGGATGGTTTGGCCGCGCGATATCGCGCCATGGGGTTCGCGCCGACGCCGAAGGGCCTGCATCCCTGGGGCACCGGCACGCAGTTAATCATGTTCCCGGACAATTTCGTCGAGCTGATGGGGATCGAGGATCGCGGCCGGATCGAAGTCGCCAGTCCGGATGGATTTCGCTTCGGGCGGTTCATCGCCGATTTCCTGGATCGGCGCGAGGGGATCGCGATGGTGGCGCTGCACAGCAAGGATGCCCGGGCGGACCTGGCGGCGGTGCAGGCGCGCGGCGTGGCGAGTGCCGGGGTGGTGGATTTCCGGCGCGCGGTGCGGTTGCCCGATGGGCGGGCGGACGAGGCGGTGGTGACCCTGGCGATGCTGATCGATGCCGACGAACCGCAGCTTTCATATTTTATCTGCCAGCAGCATCGGCCGGAGTTCGTTTTCGTGCCGGAGTGGATGAAGCACCCGAACGGGGTCGAGGGGATCCGGCGAGTGACTTATGCGGTGGCCGATCCCCCGGCGGTCCGGTCGCGCTTTGCAGGGATCTGGGGCGAGCAGGCGGTTGCGGCGGCGGAGGGTGGATTTCGGGTGCAGACCGCAGGCGGCGAGCTGGTGGTGCTTGATCATCGGGCGGTGCGGGGGCGTTTCGCCGGACTGACGATGCCGGACAGGTGGGAGGATGCTGCGGGTGCTGTCGCGATCGGGTTGCGGGCATCGGACCTGGCACGTGTGTCCGAGTGTCTGTCCGGGGGAGGCGTTCCGCATCGCAGATCGGGAGGATCGATCGTGGTCGGCCCGCCATATGGGGGGAATGTGATCCTGGAGTTCGGGGCTTAGCGGGTGCGGTTGTTAGTTTGGCCAAGTTCCGCAATGATGATTTGCAACCCGTCTCATCGATATCGGCGACGCTCGTCGCGATTTTCATTTCCCCGAGCGAGTTTTGGGTCCAAGGATAATTCCTGATTCTTCGAAGGGGAGCGACTTGACGAATTTGTCGTAGAAAGTATCAGTGTCGTCGGAAGTCTTGCCGCGGGGCGAATGCCTCAGGTCCCGGTAAGTGAGAGCGGAACGTATCCCCTTCGCCCGCGTCGAAGGCGTGCATATGACCCTTCATGTTATCCGGCGCGCTCGCCACGCCACGAGGCAGGCTCGGTATATGGCTTGGCGCGGTGCCTTGATCACTTTTGGGACCTTTGTGCTCGCGCGGCTTTCGGATTGTTCTGTCACGCTGCTGATTTCAAGGACCAAACGTTGGCGGAAAGCACTGCGCTCTTCGCCCCAGGTTTCCCTTTCACACCATGGCGTGGCCGCGGTTTAACCCGACTGTCTCCCGCACAACCGGGTTGCTGAGCGTGCCGATGCCGCTGATCTCGATCTCGCAGGTATCGCCGTGCTTCATGTCGGCGGTGGCGCCCTCGGTGCCCATCCACATCATGTCGCCGGGAAACAGGGTCAGGTATCTTGTTATTGCGACCAGGTAATCGATCACGCCGAACACCATGTCGTTGGTGCGGAACTCGATCAGTTGTTTGCCGTTCAGCCGGATTTTGGTGACCAGATCTTCCAGCTTCACGTCGGTTTCGATCCACGGTCCCATCGGCTTGAAGGTATCGGTGTTCTTGGCACGCCACAGCGTGCGGTCGGATCGTTGCCAATTCCGTTCCGAGACGTCGTTGCCGATCGTGTAGCCCAACACCGCGGACAGCGCGTTGTCGCGCGTCAGGTGCTTGCACTGGCGGCCGATGATGACAGCCAGCTCGCCCTCGTACTGCACCTTGTCCGTGGCGTCGGCGGGAATCACGATCGGGTCGCCGAGCCCGATCAGCGCATTGTTGGCGCGGTAACCGATATCCGGCTGGGTAGGGATGTTGGGCGGCTGGCCGATCTTCGCCGCGACCTCGCGCACATGGCCGGCATAGTTCATGCCGCAGGCGTAGAAGGTGGGCGGGATGACTGGCGGCAGCAGCTTCGCCTGCGCGAGGGAAACAGTGGTTTGCGTGCGTTCCCAGGTGGCGAATGGGGAGCCGCGGACGGGGATCAGCGTGTCGCCTTCAACCACCGCGTAAGCCGGGGTGCCGGCGTTGTCGTAATCGTGCCCAGCGCATGGATCTTTCTCCTGGTCAATATCGATAGAAAGCAGGTTCTGGTTGTTCGGCGAACTGCCGAAAAACGCGAAGCCCATCCATCATGCCCGCGCATGCGGGCATCCACGTCTCCGTTCGCGCGTATTGTGGCTGCGGACGAACACAGACGTGGAATGGCCAGCCCACGGGGCCGGCCATGACGGTGAGTGTCATCATTCCGCAGCCCGTTAAGCCGTTGTGGCTTCGGAAATCCCAAGTTCCGCCGCCGTCCGCTCCCGCATGATGAACTTCTGCACCTTGCCGGTCACCGTCAGCGGAAATTCCTCCACGAAGCGGATGTGTCGCGGTATCTTGTAGTGGGCGATCTGCTCGCTGCAGAACTCGCGCAGCTCTTCGGCGGTCAATGCTTCCCCGGCGCGCAGCTTCACCCAGGCGGCGATTTCCTCGCCGTAACGGGCGTCCGGCACGCCGAACACCTGCACGTCCTGGATTTTCGGATGCCGGTACAGGAATTCCTCGACCTCGCGCGGATAGACGTTCTCCCCGCCGCGGATGATCATGTCCTTGATGCGGCCGACGATGTTGCAATAGCCGTCCTCGTCGATGGTGGCGAGGTCCCCGGTGTGCATCCAGCGCGCCGGATCGATCGCCTCGCGCGTGCGTTCCTCGTCGCCCCAGTACCCGAGCATCACCGAATAGCCGCGCGTACACAACTCGCCGGCGACGCCGCGCGGGACGACGCGGCCCTCGGCATCCACGATCTTTACCTCCAGATGCGGATGGATGCGTCCGACCGTGGACACCCGTCGTTCCAGCGGATCATCGGTGGTGGTCTGAAAGCTGACCGGGCTGGTTTCGGTCATGCCGTAGGCGATGGTGATCTCCGACAGGTGCATCTGGGCGACGGCGCGGCGCATCACCTCGATCGGGCACGGGCTGCCGGCCATGATGCCGGTGCGCAGGCTGGTCAGGTCGAACGCGCGGAACTCCGGGTGCTCCATCTGGGCGATGAACATGGTGGGCACGCCGTGCAGGGCGGTGCAGCGTTCTTCGGCGATGGTCTGCAAGGTGGCCAGCGGGTCGAAGCCTTCTCCCGGAAACACCATGGCGGCGCCGTGCGTGGTGCAGGCCAGATTTCCCAGCACCATGCCGAAGCAGTGATACAGCGGCACCGGAATGCACAGTCTGTCCCGCGGCGTCAACCGCATTGCCTCGCCGATGAAAAAACCGTTGTTGAGGATGTTATGATGCGTCAGCGTCGCGCCCTTGGGCGTGCCGGTGGTGCCGGAGGTGAACTGGATGTTGATCGCGTCGTCGAACTGCAACAGCCGGTCCAGTTCCGCCAGCCGTGCCCGCTCGGGCGCGCCGCCCATGCGGGCCACTTCGATGAACGGGATGGTTCCGGGCGCCGGCTCGGGGCCGATCTGGATCACCATCTCCAGGCTCGGCAGCCTGGCAGCGGACAGCCGTCCGGGCGAGGCGCCGCGCAGCTCCGGCGCCAGCGTGTTGACCATGCCGATATAATCGCTGGTCCTGAAGCTTGTCGCGGTGATCAGCGCGCGGCATCCGACCTTGTTCAGCGCGTAGTCGAGCTCGGCCAGCCGGTAGGCGGGATTGATATTGACCAGTACCAGTCCGGCCCTGGCGGTAGCGAATTGCGTCATCACCCATTCGCTGTTGTTGGGCGACCAGATGCCGATGCGATCGCCCGGTCGCAGACCGAGCGAAAGCAAGCCAGCCGCCAGCGCGTCCACTCTTTCGCCCAACTCGCGATACGTCCAATGCAGGCTCTGCTGGCGCACGACCAGCCCGGGGCGGTCGCCCCATTGCGCGACCGTGCGGGCGAAACTGGTGCCGATCGTCTCGCCGATCAGTGGCACATCGGCCGGCGCCGTTCACGTAACTGAGGGCTGGGTCGGGCATGGGCCTGCTCTCTCTCCCGTTCGGCGCGGAGGCCGCGCGCGGCGAACCTATACCAGCGGAGCGCCTCTCGGGGAGCTCGCGGCTTACGGCGAACGCCGCAGTTCGGGTGAAACGCTGCTCTGGCGACTGACGCCCGAGGACTCCGCGGCACCGATATAGTCGCGCGTCAGCGGCACGGCGCTTTGTTTGTGGGCAAGCTGGATCTGGAACACCATCATGTTCTCGCGACGGAACGACAACTCGGCGCCGGCGAGATAGAACTCGAACATGCGGCAAAACCGTTCATCATAAAGCGAGGCGATGGCGTCGCGGTTCGCCCCGAAGCGACGGCGCCAGTGACGCAGCGTCTCGGCATAATGCAGCCGCAGGATCTCGATGTCCGTCACCGTCAGGCGGGAACGCTCGATCGGCGGCAGCACCTCCGAGAGCGCCGGGCAATAGCCGCCGGGAAAGATGTATTTCGCCAGCCAGGGATTGGTGCTGCCGGGCACGTCGTTGCGGCCGATCGCGTGCAGCAGCGCCACGCCGTCCGGCTCCAGGCAGCGCGCGACGGTGGCGAAGAATTCGCGGTAGTGGTTGATGCCGACATGCTCGAACATGCCGACCGAGACGATGCGATCGAATTTCTGCTGCACGGCGCGATAGTCGAGCAGTTCGAAGCGGACGCGGTCGCTCAGCCCCTCGGCCTCGGCACGGGCACGGGATTCGGCAAGCTGCTCGGCGGACAATGTGATGCCGAGCACGTGCGCGCCATGATCGCGCGCCAGGCTCAGCGCCATCCCGCCCCAGCCGGAGCCGATGTCGAGCACGCTCAGCCCGGGCCGATCGAGGCACAGCTTGGCGGCAATGTGACGTTTTTTCGCCGTCTGGGCTTCTTCCAGCGTCTCATCGCCCCGGCGGAAATAGGCGCACGAGTATTGCCGGTCGCGATCCAGGAACAGGCTGTAGAGCCGGCCGTTCAAATCGTAATGATGCGCCACGTTGCGCTGCGCGCGCGACACCGGGTTGTGCTGGTGAATGCGGCGCTTCAGCCAGGCAAGGACGGTAATTGAGCCGCGCCAGCGGATGACCGCCGACATTGGCGCTCAGATTGCTCACCAGCACGTCGAGCGTGTCGTAGATGGTGCAGCCCTGCGGCACCAAGCCCCCGTCCATGAACGCCTCGCCGGTACCGAGCGCCGGATTCAGCAGCAGTCGGCGAACCGTGCGCGTGTCCGAAAGCGCGATGGTCACCTCGGGGCCGGAGCCCGGCGATCCCGCATAGGTAGGTACCGCGTCCGTCCGGCCAGCGGACTGTGAGGCGACCCAGCCTCACAAACCGCCGCAGCACCGCATCCAATGCACTCTGCATCGCTCCGACCCCCGACCTCGTCATCCGCGCGATGACATTACAATGACGCAAGCCTGCGGGTTGCGTCAAAACTCCGGGTCCGCCCGGGGCGAAGCCGGCTTGACGACGTGGGTGGTTTGCGGCACGCATGTGCGAATGAGAACCGTTCGCGATTGAGGTTCCGATGACACCATCCGCCCTGGCGGCCTTATTGGCCGTCTCCTTGGCCCTCTCTTTGGGTGTCCGAGCCCACGCTCAGACCCCGACTGCTTCGCTGACCTTGCGCGATCATGCGTTCGAACCGGCCGAACTGCCGGTGCCGGCCGGCAAACGGATCGAGCTGCACGTCACCAACGCGCAGCCGGCTGCCGCCGAGTTCGAGAGCAGCGATCTCCGGCGCGAGAAAATCGTGCCGGCCGGCCAGCAGGTCACGGTTTATGTCGGCCCGCTTCGCCCTGGCACCTATGAGTTCTTCGACGACTTCCATCCGAGTACCCGCGGCCACCTGGTTGTCCGCTGATGCTGGCCGTCGCTGTCATCGTCTTCCGCGAGACGCTGGAAGCCGCGCTGATCGTCAGCATCGTGTTGGCCGCCTCGGTCGGCGTGCCGCGCCGCACCTCTTGGGTAACGATCGGCGTGGCCGGCGGGGTGCTCGGCGCCTGCCTGGTCGCGTTGTTCGCGGCGAGCATCGCCGCGGCGTTCTCGGGCGCCGGGGAGGAACTGCTGAATGCGGCGGTGCTCGGCCTCGCGGTGTGTATGCTGGGCTGGCACAACATCTGGATGGCGCGTCACGCGCGCGAGTTGTCGGCCCAGGCGAGCGAACTTGGCCGCCAGGTGGAGGCCGGCACGCGCCCGCTGGCCGCGCTGGCGCTGATCACCGGAGCGGCGGTGCTGCGCGAAGGCTCGGAGACGGTGCTGTTCGTGTTCGGCATCGCCGCCTCTGCGCGATCCGGCGCGGGACCTATTCTGACCGGCGGGGTGATGGGGCTGGCTGGCGGAGCGGCCGCCGGTCTGCTGCTGTATCTCGGGCTGCTGCGCATTCCGGTGCATCGGCTCTTCATGGTGACCGGCTGGCTGGTGCTGCTGCTGGCCGCCGGGCTGGCGTCGCAGGCAGCCGGGTTCCTGGTGCAGGCCGACTTGCTGCCGCCGCTGGGCGATCAGCTCTGGAACACCTCCTGGCTGCTGACCGAGGACAGCATCCCGGGTCGCGTTCTGCACACGCTGATTGGCTATATCGCGCGGCCGGCGGGAGTGCAGGTGATCGCCTATGTCGCGACGCTGGTCGCGATCGGCGTGCCGATGCGGGCGATCGCCCGTGCCGGACGGGCCAAGGCGCTGCTGGCGGCGATGGTTCTGGGCGCGGTGCTGTCGCCGCCACGGCCGGCGTCGCGCCGAATTGCAGGTGCGCATGCCCGACGTCGAATTTCGCGAATTCGAGTTCGAGCATAACGGCCTGTTTACTTTCGATCGCAAGGGATCGCCGCTGAACGGCCAGCAGAGCTACACCAATTCGCTCGGCTACGGCGTGACGCCGTACTGGGAGGTGGAGCTGGAGCTGGAATCGGATTCCCTGTCCGGCAGCAGTGTGCATTACACTGCGACAACGATGGAAAACACCTTCCAGCTCACCGAACCGGGAGAGTACTGCATTCAATCTCGGCCTGTTCCCCGAAGCATCGGCCTCCGCGTTGCGGGACCAGCCGAGTAATCTCACGGTTGGGCCGATCATCCAGAAGGAATTGAACAACGTGGCGGGTGTGGACAGCCTGCACACGATGAATTTGTTCCTGATCCGTGACGTCGGCCACGACGCCACTCAGGCAACCGGATTCGACTTCGCCTGGCAGTCGCGCCTGCTTGCTGACGCCGCACATCGATCCTGCGGCGGAGGCTTATGGGTTCATTGATGACATCACGCATAACGGCCATTTTGCCGAGCAGTAATGGTTTGTCGGCCCGGTTGCCGTGGGGGCTGGAACTTCGCCCGTTACTGGGCGCTGAAATACGAGGCCGGTTACCTGTTCGGCATCACGTCGGCAACGCCGCGTGGCGCGGTGCGATGGAATTTCGAATACGAGATGGCGTTCTGAGCGGCTTGCCGGAACCGTAAGGCGGAACAGCGCAGCGCATTCCGCCCTACCCAAGTTACTCGAAGCGGTGTACTGGGCAGGTCGTACCGGTACGCCGGACTCAGGGGAAGGAAGCTCAGCGAATGGCACTAATCCACAATCACGCCAGGCGGAAGCTGCTGGCCGGTGAGGTCGTGATCAGCTTCGGCGTGCACCATCTGCGCAGCGTCGCAGCGCCGCTGATCGCCGCTTCCACCGGGCATGACATCCTGTTCATCGACATGGAGCACGGCGCCTTCACGATGCAGGAGGCGACGCAACTGTGCATGGCCTCGTTGACCGCCGGGGTGACGCCGGTGGTACGCGTGTGCGCCGGGGCAATCGATGAGGCGACGCGGCTGCTGGACAACGGCGCACTTGGCATCACGGTGCCGCACGTGGATACCGCCGAGCAGGCGCGCGCGGCGGCGGCGGCATTTCATTATCCGCCGCAAGGAAAGCGAAGCTGGGGCGGTCCCCCGCCCGTGTACGGGTTCCGTCCACCTCATGTCGCCGAGGCGCAGGCGGCGATCAACCAGGAAATTCTGACGCTCGTGATGCTGGAAAGCCCGAAAGCGATCGAGAACGCGGATGCGATCGCAGCAGTGGATGGGGTGGATGTCCTGCTGATCGGCACCTTCGACCTGACCGCGGAGATGGGGATTTCCGGTCAGGTGACGCATCCGCGGGTCGTCGAGGCGTACGAGAAGGTCGGTGCGGCCTGCCGTGCGCACGGCAAGACGATGGGCATGGGCGGGATCAACAACGAACAGGACATGGCGCGATACCTTGCGATGGGGGCGCGGTATCTGGGATCAGGAACGGATCAGAGCTTCATTGTTGCAGGCGCGGAGGAAAGGATGAAGTTCCTGCGCGAACTGCTGGCGCGGAATCCGGTGCGCGGCTGAGCCATAGAACACCAAGGGGCGAACGCCCAAGGGGCGAAACGCACCGTCCCTCGATGTCATTCCGACGGAGGTGGAAATCAAGGCCCCGCTCAAACCAGAGCAGCCCGTGGGGCGCTATCCGCCTTCGCGGGCATGACGAGTCCGGGTCAATTGGTTTGATTGCGGCGGGTCTTTACCGCACCGCAGCCGACTCCAGCAGCATTGCAATCCGATCGCGCAATTGCGATCCCTGCACCGGTTTCCGCAACAACGAGAACGACCCGCTGACCGCGCCACTGATCGCCAGAGCGGCGCTGTCGCCGGCGAAACCGGTCAGCAGCACAGCGGCCAGTCGGGGCCGGAGCCGCTGTGCTTCGCGGGTCACGGCCAGTCCGTCCATGCCCGGCATCGACAGATCGGCCACCAGACAGTCGACCGCAGCGCCGGATTCGATGTGCACCAGCGCCGCTCCACCCTCGGCAACGGCGACCACCATATGGCCAGCCGCTTCAAGCTGCGCAGACAGTGTCTCCCGGACCCGGGCATCGTCATCTACCAGCAGAATTCGTTTTGATTGCGCCGGATTCTCGTCCGCGGGTGCCGTATCGGCGGACGATTCGGTGTGGGCCTCGCCGGCCTGGGGCAGCCAGAGCGTGACGCGGGTCCCCCCGGTTGGCGGCACTGTCGATGCCGAGCGCGCCGCCGGACTGCTCGGCAAAGCCGCGCCCATCGCGAGGCCCAGGCCGGTGCCCTCGCCGTGCCGCTTGGTGGTGAAGAACGGCTCTGTCGCTCGCGCCAGGGTCGCCCGGTCCATGCCGATGCCGCTGTGGACGACGGCGAGCGTGATGTAGCGGCCGGGCGCCAGCCCGGCGGCATTTGTCGTACCGGGTTGAAAGACAGCGTGCCACCTGACGGCATGGCGTCACGTGCGTTGGTGGCAAGGTTACCAGCACGGTCTGGAGCTGGCCGCGATCGGCGAACAATAGCGGCAAGCCGTGCTCGACCGTGATCCGCACGGTAATCGCGGCGCATCGCCGCAGCCTGCGGCGACCAATACCTGATTTGGTTGATCAGATCGAACTCCCAGGTGGCCAGCCCGCCGGCCGACATGGCGAGTCGGAGGCGCTCGGCATCGGCGCGGACCGCCGCTTCGCCCTGTCGGCGATTGGTGCCGTCGATAGCGATACCGAGCATTCGACTCGGCGTGCCCGCCGTATCCGCGAGCACGCGGCCGAGAAAGACGATCCAGGCGTCTCGCTGTTCGGCCAGAGCACCCGGACTTCCCTGCGCAGCGGTACCCGGCCGCTGGCGGAAGGCATCGAGCTGGGCCGCTGCGCGCGCCCGATCCTCCGGATTTATCGCGGCGAGCAGGACCGTGTTCAGGTCCGCCCCCGCCGACGGCTCCAGTCCAACGACGCGAAACATCTGCGCCGACCATTGCATGCGGCCGGTGACGAGGTCGCATTCCCAGGTGCCGATGCTGCCGGCTTCCTGGGCAAGCCGCAGGTGCTCTTCGCCGCTGCAGGAAATCAGACGATTCGGCTCTGACCATGCGGGCTGCCCGGCGGGACGCGGCCCTGCGTCCTGTTAGCATGACGTTGGTCTTTTTTGTGCGGTTCAGGCAACGGCTCACGAGAGCGTGACGGAATTGGGACTTCGTTTACCGTTCGGTGCGATTTGATGGCTGGCAACGGGAGAATGCGGCTTGTCGGTGGTCGAGCAGCGGAGCGTCGCATTTGACGCGGCGGAGATTCTGCAGGCGATCGAAGCGGCGCCGCGTGTCGCCGCGGCGCTCGGGCTGCGCGCCGGGCAGGTGTGCGCGGTGGAGTTCCAACCCGACAATCGCGCCGTCGTGTTCATCGACGCATCCGACACGCAGCGCAGGACGACGGTGCAGGCGGAGGGGCTGGTGGCGCTTCTGGTGGCGTATTGCGGACGCATCCGGGTGCCGTTGCCGCGTCACGGACAGAAGGCGATCGACGTGATGGACGGCAGCGTGACGTTGCGGATCGCCGTGGAGCAGGCCAGGGGGGGAAGGGGTCGGCGCAGCTCGATTACCCCGGTGCGATGGTGTGGCCGCGGCGGCTGCACCTGCGCTCCGGATGACGGGAGCGCAACTTCATCGAAACAGCAGGTGGATGTTGCGCTGCACCGTTGCAATCAGGGTGGCCAGTCCGGTGGGTCTGCTCCCGGCGGCCCGCCGGGGCTGGGGATGGTAGCGGGGCCAGGGCGCGGATCGATGGGCCGCGGCGGGATAGGAAGCTACCGGATAAGACCGTACGGGATACGCCGGCACGGGGTAGGGCGGTACGGGATAAGATGATACGGCATAAGTCGGCATGTGATAGTCCGCGTGGTTGGCCAGAGGCGTGTCGTAGGCGGGAGAGGCTGGGTTCGGCCCGCTGGTCCGTGGCGTGGCGGAGAACAGCGTCTGCGTGACGGGCGCAGCCTGGGCCAGTGCCGCGCTCTGCTGGGCCGATGCGACCGCCTCGCGCTGTTCGGCCACGGCTTCAGCGGAGCGAAGCGCGGTAAGCTGCACGCTGGTCCGATGCTGCAAGGCGGTTAGGGCGCGAACCTCGTCGGTGATTTGTGCAAGCTTGCCGGCGGTATCGTTGCGGATGTGGTAATCGACGAGGCAAGCGGCGCCGATCACGGCGGCTGATGCGGCAATTCCGGCCAACGCGCACACGCCGCGCTTGGCCGACCCGTTAGCATCGCCGACCTTCCTGCAGGCATCGGCCGCATTCTGAGCTGAGGCTACGGCGATCGATACCAGCTCTTCCAGGTGCCGATCGGCCTGGGACTTTGGACGGGACGGCAGGGAAATTGGCGCAAGTGCCTCGATTTGCCATACCGTATCGAACGCGTCGGACAGGAGCGGGTCAGTCCTGGGAGCCTCGCGCAGCACCAGGGCCGGATCCTGCCGGGCGCACTCCAACAGCAGCCGGGCCAGCCGGTCGGCGGGCAACCGAGGGAAATCGCCAGGCGTCATGTGGACCATCCGCGTGTTCTTTCGACCCGATCGCGCCAACGGCCCGCTGGTTCCCCCATTCACTTTGACCCAGGCGGCTCATGAAGGCATCCATTCACGGCACAGTCCAGTCACGTCTGGTCGCGCGGAGCCGGAGGAGGGACGGCCGGGGATGAACGCGAACAATCGTGATCGCACCGACGGCAGGGATGGTCATCGCCGGGCAACGTCTCGCGTTAAGCGTGCTTGCCCGCTCGAACGCAGAGGAGATGACATTGAGTGATCAGATCGCAGACCGCGCGGCTGGCCGCGCCAAGCAGCCGTCCGGCAGACTGTTCGACGCACAAGGTCAGGAGATCGAACCGCACGCCCGTTCCGGCACGAATGAGCTGATCGAAGCGATACGTCGGCAGCCGGTGTCCGCCGCGTTGATTGCTCTCGGGATCGGGTATCTGGCTGGGAAGGTTTTCTGAAATCCTCCGCCCAAGGAGCCACGCTATTAACGTTTGACGCTGCCGCGATGCGGTTGCGATGCGCAGGCGAGTGCGCTAGGCCGTCCTCGGCCCTCGCCGCTCTGCCGTGATGGCGCTTGCGGCATCGCTGTCGGTCAGCGAGCCCGGGGCCGAATGCGGCGAGGGAGCGGACGAGCCTGGATCGTTCATCGGCAACCGGTATTTCGGCGGCTGGTCGGATTGCGAGGCATTCGCAACTGCGAGGAGCCCGTCCGCACGCCTGATGTTAACGCGGCGTGGCCGCCGCTGGACGTTGATTCTTGGGGCGGTTCGGCGGAAAACGCGGGATGCCCGAGCTATTCCTGCACAACAGCATGACTCGCCGGCGGGAAGCGTTCGTCCCGCTCGATCCTTCGAACGTACGAATGTACGTCTGCGGCATTACGGTTTATGATTTGGCGCATCTCGGCAATGCCCGCCCGGCCGTGGTGTTCGATGTGCTGGCGCGGCTGCTGCGACGTTTGTATCCTCGTGTCACCTATGTGCGGAACCTCACCGACATAGATGATAAGATCAATGCGCGGGCAAAGGCGACCGGTCAGCCCATCGAGTCGGTGACCGCCCGCCCGTTGGCTGACTACCACGCCGACATGTCCGCCCTGGGCGTGCTGCCGCCCGATCAGGAACCGCGGGCCACCGACCATATTGCCGAGATGATCGCGATCACCGAGCGGCTGATCGCGTCGGGGCACGCCTATGCGGCCGCCGGCCACGTCCTGTTCGCCGTGGCGAGCTTTCCCGAGTACGGGCGGCTGTCCGGCCGCAGCCCCGAGGAATTGCTGGCCGGCGCACGTATCGATGTCGCGCCGTACAAACGGGACCCGGGTGACTTCGTGCTGTGGAAGCCGTCCACGCCGGATCTGCCGGGTTGGGAGAGCCCCTGGGGCCGAGGCCGACCTGGATGGCATATCGAATGCTCGGCGATGTCATGGCGGTATGTCGGCGAGACGTTTGATATTCACGGCGGTGGCACCGACCTGATCTTCCCGCATCATGAAAACGAATTGGCACAGAGCGTCTGCGCGTTCCCGGGCAGCCATTTCGCGCGCTACTGGATGCACAACGCAATGCTGCAGGTGAACGGCGAGAAAATGTCGAAGTCTCTCGGCAATTTCTTTACCGTCCGCGAGGTGTTGGCGAAGGCACCTGGCGAGGCGATCCGGCTGCTGCTGCTCCGTACCCATTATCGACGCACGTTGGACTTTACGGAGCAGGCGCTCGCGGAAGCGCGTCGGGAGCTCAACCGCTTCTATCGGGCACTAGAACGCGTCCCCGATGCGCCGATTATCGAAACACCACCCTCGGCGCTAATGGATGCACTGTGCGATGACCTCAATACCCCGCTCGCCTTCGCTTCGCTGCACCGAATGGCGGACGCTGCGATGGCTGGGGATCGTGACGCGGCGAGCGGGCTGCGCGCGGCGGGGAAGCTACTTGGCCTGCTGCAGTCTGATCCTGAGGACTGGTTCCGCGACAGGACCGATTCGGCCGCGATCGATGCCGCAATCGCCGATCGACTGGCGGCGCGCAAGGCACGCGACTTTGCGAGGGCGGACGCGATTCGCGCCGATCTCGCGTCGCAGGGCATCGTGCTGGAGGACGGGCCGCAGGGAACGACATGGCGTTCCGCGCAGAGGTCACGGCAACAATCGCCCAAATGACCACCCGCCTATGACCGGGCGGGAAAAAGGTGCCGCACTCGGACCCATTGGTAATTCGCCTGTGGTGATCCTGGTGCGTCCGCAACTTGCCGACAATATCGGGGCCTGCGCGCGGGCCATGGCGAATGGCGGGCTGTTTCATCTGCGCCTGGTCGCCCCACGCGACGGCTGGCCGCAGCAGAAGGCCTGGCGCAATTCGTCCGGCGCCCACCGCATCCTTGATACCGTCACTCTGCACGACACGGTAACCGAGGCGGTGGCCGACCTGCACCACGTCTTCGCGACCTGTCCGCGTCCACGCCATATCGTCAAACCGGTACTGACCGCGCGCGGCGCCGCATGCGAGTTGCGCGAGATCTGCGGCCGGGAGCTGCGCGCCGGCATCCTGTTCGGCCCCGAACGCGCGGGCCTGGATAACGACGACATGGCGGAGGCGGAGGCGCTGGTGCGTTATCCGCTCAATCCGGCGTTTCTGTCGCTGAACCTGGCCCAGGCGGTGATGGTGATGTCGTATGAATGGTGGCTCGCCGCCGATGCGACGTTGCCCCGCGCGCTGATGACCAACGAAACACGCGTCGCCACGAAGGCTGAGCTGGAAAATTTCCTGACGCATCTCACGGACCAGCTCGATGCCTGTGGCTTCCTGCGCAATCTGCCGAAGCGTCCGGGGATGGTTCGTAACATCCGGCATTTCTTCCAGCGCGGGGAGGTGACCGAACAGGAGCTGCGGACATTGCACGGGATCGTCACCGAACTGGCGCTGGGGCGGAGGCAGATCGGCCGGGTGGAAGAGTGACCTACACCGCCAGGATTGCCCGAAGCGCCTGGACGTACCGCTCCCGGCTGTTCTCGGTCGCAACCCGCGTCGCTGCCGCCGCCCGCAGCCGCTGCCACATTGCTGCATCCCGATAGAGCCGCACCACGTTTCGTGCGAAGGCGGCGGGGTCGGTTACGTCGGACGCAAGCAACTCGACCTCATTCTGCCAACCCAGTTGTGCGCGTAGCAGTTCGGTGGTCACGACGGGCAACCCATAGGATGCCGCCTCGTGCACTTTATAGGGCACCCCGGCGGCGAAACGGGTTGGCGCCACGAACACACGATGTTCCTCATAGAGTGGCACCACATCGGCCACCGCACCACGCAGCGTGACGCGCGGATGATCACGGTATCGTTCCAGCTCCACGCCCGGCGCCAGAAAGCCGGCAACGGTCAGGCGCGTTTGCCATCCCAACTCCTGCTCAATGAGCGGCAGCACGTCATCGATGAACCAACGCAGCGCGTCATGGTTTGGGCTTTCTTCTTCATGAATGGCGCCAAGGAACAGCATGCCCGCGCGATCGGCAAGTTCCCGCCCGGTTGGCGCGACGTTACGGAGGTGACCGATCACGGTGACATCAGCGAGTCCGATGCCACGCAATGTCGCCGCTTCCGCCTCGCTCACGGCCACGATATGCTGACAGAGAAAGGCATTGCGGAACTCTGCGACGAGCGCCGCTTCAAGATCGAATGGCCGCGCCTCCAGACGGGCTCGCTCCCGCTCCCGCACGGCGGCGACCGCTTCGGTGTCCAGTATCAGCAGAGGCGGATGACCGCCGCTCGCAATGCCGCGCTCGAACATCGTGCGCAGACGGTCGAGATTATGCGTGCGCGCGATCCATACCGCCTGGTAATAGCCGGCGCGCTCGCGCAGGAACTGCTCCAGTATCTCTTCGGTGGTGCCGCGCATCACCTCGACGGAATCGGGAATGTCGGTGGCGATCATGGCCGGCCCGAACGCCGGCGGGTTGAGCGGAAACACCGTCACCGCAAAGCCCAACGACGCCATTACCGTGATCAGGTCATTGGAGCGAACGAAACCAGATCCGGCAACGCGAAGCGGAATCGTATCGTCGATGAATAGGTACACGCCCGGCCAGCGGCCCGCTGGAGCGGGCGAAGATCTGCACGCCGGCGGAGGGCAGATATCGGGTCCGCAGGGCCCGCGCGTGCCGGGCCAGCAGCAGCTCCGATACCGACTTGTCGGGAGCGCGTCGGGGATGCCGATGCCGGACGATGACGGCGGGGTCGTACACCACGCGATGCCCGGCCTCCGCGATCCGAAGACAGAGATCGACGTCCTCGCCGCCATCCGCGAAATCGTCGTCAAAGCCACCGAGCTCGTTGAGAAGCACGGTTCGCGCCATCAGGAACAGGCTGGAACAGAAATCCACATCCCGAACGAAGCTCGCTTCAGGGTCGAACGGAAGATGGTCGTGCCAATAGAGCGTGGTGGTGCCATCACGCCAGACGATGCCACCGGCTTCGCGCAGCTTGCCATGCGGACGGATTACCCTTGCTCCGACTGCACCAACCTTCGGATCTGAGCCGAGTCGCCGCAACGCCGCTGCGACCGCCCCGGGCATCACTTCGACCCCGTCCTCGATAAGCAGCACGGCGTTAGCGGTGGCGCACGCCAAGGCCGCATTGCGCGCTCGCAGCCAGCCTGGATCGCTATCGAACCGCAGCAGTTTAGAACCGGCAACAAATCGTTCGATGAAGCGGGTCTCGTCCCGCGACCCAGCATCCACCAGCAGCAACTCGATTGCATCCGGCCATGTTTCGCGCAATAAGCCGAGCGTCAGCATAGCCGCCGGGAAGTGGTCCCGGGTAACCACCACGACAGACAGGTCGGGTGTGTCCTCACAGGTGAAATCAAGACGTTTTCGCGCGAGCACCGGAAGCATCGTCTCCGCGTATGCATCCAAAAGCGCCGTTCCTTCGATCTCGGAAGGCAGCATTTGGGCCGGCCTCCCTGCAACCCCCCGCGGTCGGCCGATGGCAAGATAATGTGCAAACGCGTCGCGCACCTGCCCTGATTCGAGGTCGTGGCGTGCTGCTGGATTGGCCTTCATATACCAGGCCAGATCGAGCTGGGCAGAGGGCGCACGCAGCTCGAAGGTGCCGTGTTGCAGAAAATGCTGATATCCCGTCCGCAAAGTCCCGGCGATGATCGCCTGCGCGATATCCGGGTGCTGTGTCAGGTAGAAACGCTCGGAAAATTGCGGCAGCGGGTCGAATTCGGTCGGTGTGTCGTTGGCAAGATAGTGGTGCAGCCCGCAAACCCAATCTCCGGAGGCAACCGCTGCAGCCACTGCGGGATAGCGCACCAAGTAAGTCTTGGGATCGAAATAGATCGACGTCCGCAACTCGGCCCGGCTGAGCGTCACGCTGCGGCGAAAATGAGCGAATGCTCCCTCGGTCGTGGCAGCCTCGGCTGCCGCGGGGGAGAGCTGGCCGCAATAGGTGGGCGGATCGAAGAACAGGCTGCCCGACCGCCCTTCGCGATCGCCGCGATGGAGATAATGATCGTACAGGCTGACGAAGCCGTCGGCCGCAAGCCTGTCGTTCGTCAGATCGGGATAGCGGGAGCGGTATAGCTCCTCACTGAACAGCCACGGCGCATCGATCGCGCCCTGAGCGTTACCATTTATTTCCGACGCTCGGTCCACAGAACGCCGCTCTGCTCCAGCATTTCGATTTCCTCGGGTGAGTAACCGTGCTGCCCGAGCACCGCGGCGCCATGTTCGCCATATCGCGGTGGTGCCGCGCGGGTGCCGCCGGGGGTCCGGGACAGCTTGATGGGCGTGCCCAGGCCACGGTACCAGCCCAATTCGGTCACCATCTGCCGATGCCGCGTATGCGGTGCCGCGGTCGCCTCATCGACCGGCAGCACCGGGCCCGCCGGGACCCCTGAACGGATCAGCCGCATCGCGATTTCCGGCCCATCCTGCTCGGCGAAGGCGGCCGACAAATCGGCCGTGAGAGCGGCGCGATTGGTCATGCGCTCGGCATTGCTGGCGTATCGCGGGTCCCGGGCCATATCGGGGCGACCAACCACCTCGCACAGTTTGCCAAACTGGCCGTTGTTTCCTGAAGCGATGAAGATCTCGCCGGTCCTTGTCGGATACTTGTCATACGGAACCAGGTTCGGGTGGGGATTGCCGGTCGGCAGCGGCCGTCGTCCATTCAGAAAGTAATTCGCCGCCTGAGGATGCAGCAGCGCCATCCCGCAATCATACAAGGTCATATCGATAAACTGGCCACGGCCTGAGCGCGCGCGCTCGGTCAGAGCCATCAGGATCCCGATTGCCGAATAGAGCCCGGTCCCCATATCGACGATCGCGGTGCCCAGGCGCATCGGGCCGGTGACGGGATCGCCGTTGACGCTCATCAGGCCGGTCATCGCCTGCAGAATGGCGTCATAGCCGGGCAGGCCGCCCAACGGTCCGTCGGCGCCGAAACCGGAGATGCGGCAGTGGATCAGCCCGGGGAAGTCCGGAGACAGGTCTCGCTCATAACCAAGTCCCCATTTCTCCATTGAACCCGGCTTGAAATTCTCTACCAGCACATCGGCGCCCTGCAGCAGGCGCAGCAGCACCGCCTTACCCCCTGGCGTGGCAAGGTCGAGGCCAATCGAGCGTTTGTTCCGGTTGATGCCGATGAAGTAGCTGGCATCCCCGTCATGGAAGGGTGGTCCCCAGTCGCGCACCTCATCACCCTGGGGCGGCTCGATCTTGATCACCTCAGCGCCGTGGTCCGACAGGATCATGGTGCAGTACGGGCCGCCCAGCACGCGGGTCAGGTCGATCACCTTCAGCCCGGCGAGCGCGCCGGGGGTCGCTGCGATCCCGTTTTCCCCGGGGGTATCGGCTGCATCGCTCACGCGGTAATCTCCCTGGAGCTTCGGTCCCATACCCGACGGCAGAATCCGGGATAGGTCTCGAGCATCTCCTTGCAGACCGGCCCGCGCAATGCCGCGAGTTCCTTGGCGGACGGCGGCTGCGTCTCAACCACCATTGCCGGCGTGTCGTAATCGAAGCCGGTCGCCGCGCGGATGGACCCGGCGGTCTCTCCCGGATGCACCGATGCGAGCGCAAACCGCGCGCTCACCGGATCGAAGCGGAAGACACATCTTCCGGTCAGCAGCGCCTGGGCGGTGCCTCGGCGGAACACGCCGGGTTCTGAAATGCCGGGAGCGGAGATGATATCGACGCGCGGCACCAGGACGCGGGTAGAATGTTCCTCCCGAAACAGGATGGTGCGCGGCGTCATCAGGTACATGAAAGCGGAGCCGAAGCTGCCGGGGAAACGCGCCTCGGTCCCCGGCCAGCTTCCGGTGCCAATCAGATTGATGTTGGCCTGACCATCGATCTGCCCGCCGCCGAGAAAAAACAAGTCGATGCGACCCTGGCCGGCCAGATCGAACAACTCGCGCGTGCCGGCGGTGAACGGATTGCCGCTGTGCCGGTGCAGCAGTGACAGGCGGACGGAATGGCCGAGCGTCTTGACCAGCCAGCACGCGGCAGCGGGAATTGGGCTGGCGGCGCCGACCGCGATGTGGCGAGCCGGCGGTGCGGCGGGGTCAAGGATCAGCCGGGCCAATGCGGCGGCCATCAGCTCCTCTCGCCGGATCATTCGGCGGCTTGCGTCCGCGGCGCCGAGACGTAACGTTCCAGATATGCGCGGAACCCGTCCTCGGTCTTCGCCAGCCGCGCGTATTCGGCAACATGCGCGACATCGGTGGCATACTCGTCCAGCAGCGCAATCGGCCAGGCGCCACGTTCCGCGACCGCAATCGCATCGAGATACGCAGCGGAGATCGTCCCGGCCGCGAGGCGTTCATCGGCGAGAAGATCCACATCGGTGATACGTTCAACCGTAACCATACTTCGCCGCGCGGCATGTGCCATGGTGGCAAGTTCCTGCCGGCGACCGACATAGACGTTGCCGTCCCGGTCGGCCATGGACGCGTGAAAGACGGCAATGTCGGGAGACAGCGCGGGCAGCAGCACGATCGGATCGCCGGGAGAAATAGACATGCCGGCTGATCCGGTGGCGGCAAACGGGTTGTCGATAACCTTCCAATCCGGGCGATGCGCCAGGATGTCACTGCCGATGATCCCGCGCAGTGGCATGAACGGGACGCCCTTCTCGGCCGCTTGCAGCATGGTGTGGATAGCCGGGCATGTCGCGTCGATCATCACGATCCGCCCGGCGGCGAGCGCGGCCAGGAACCGTGGCGCCCCACCCGCCTCTCCGAGTGTAACGCCGGAGCTTTGCAGCTCCACCACGCAGCCGGCGCCGATCAGCAGGTCCGTGGCATAACCCGAGACCGGAACCCCAAGAAGGCGCAGGCCACGTTTGCCGGTTCTAACCAGAGAGCGCACCAACTCGCAAGGCGGAATCGAGTTGTCGGGCGGCAGCGCGACCAGCGCACCGTCCGGTATCAGCGCCGCGAGCGCTTCAAGGCTGACCGGCTGCATGGGGTTAGTCCAGCGCCGCCATCAGGGCTTCGGCACTGCGGCCGTTGGCGATCGTGGCCGCTCGTCCGTTCCAGTGAACGCCACCAACCCGGGCAAAGGCGTGATTGGCATTCGGATAGACGTAGCAGGCGATCTGTTTGTTTGGCTTCACGCCGTCGATCACTGTGGCGCGGCCCTCAGGTGGAAAGAATTCGTCCTGGTCGGCGATGTGCAGGATCAGCGGCCGAGTCACTTTGCCAATGTCGCCCAGCAGATTGTCAAGGCCGACGCCGTAGTACGATACATTTACCTCAGTGTCCGACTGCTCCGCCATCATGAACGCGAGCCGGCCGCCCAGGCAGTAGCCCATCGTGCCGACCCGGCCATTGCACCCGGGCAGCTTGCGGGAAGCCGCGACGGTTGCCTTCAGGTCCTCGATACCCTTCTGCTGGTCGAACGCATTGAACAGCTCGAATGCTTTCTTCCATTCCGCATCGGACTTGTCGGTGATGTCCACATTGGGTTCAATGCGCCAGAAGAGGTCCGGACACACCGCGATGAACCCGATATCGGCGACCCAGGCGGCAATGTCCCGCATCGCTTGGTTGATACCGAAAATCTCCTGGATCAGCATGACGGCGCCGGCTTGGTTGCCTGACTTTACCTTGGGTTCGGCGACATACGCCGAGAAGCTGCCGTCGTCGGTCCGGATGGTGATGCTGGCCATGAACGTGCTCCTTCCCCGGTTTGTTCGGGCCCCGGTTGGTTCAGGCATAGCCGATCGAGCTCGGCTGTGCCATCGTCGCCCGCCGGACCGGGCGACGCTATTGGAGCGCCGGCGCCCCGCCGCCCGGCGCCTGCGCAGGCGTAACGCCCGGGGAGAAGCGCCCGACATTGCCCAAAAGCTGTTGCAAGAAACTCGATTCGGTACCGGGCGAGGGCGTGGTCCGCGCAACAATGGTGACCGGCATTAAATCATGCTTATTCAGCGTGTCCACATGTTCCAGCACGCCTTGGGTGTTGAAAGTCAGCACCACGACACCCTGCTGCACCACACGCTGGGTTCCGCCGATCACCGGACGGGTCAATTCGCTGATGTAAAACCAGGCGTTCGGGTCGAAGCTTCCCTTCGCGGTGGGCGAGCCGAGCAACGACGTGGCATCGGCCTGTGTGGTGGTTCCGGGGACGAGTTGCTTCATCTCGTCGGCATCGATCCGGTTGCCGCGCACCACCGTTGGCGGAACGACCAAGCTACAGCCGCCGAGCAGGAGGCAGAGGCAAGCCGAGGCGAGCCTGGCCTTCCGCCGGAAGGAGGGAGTACGCTGACTGGTCTCCACGCTGAATCCTCTGGCCCGGATCGCCGGCGCGGCTTGGTTGACCGAACAGACCGACGCGCTATTGAGACGCGAGGTGTCACGAGGAGCTCCAACCTGTCAATGCCAACTTGCCGATGACTGAAAGCATGCCGCGGGCTGAACCCACGCGGGCCTGGAGAGTTTGGCCGTTCCGACTGGGTTCACTGATCGGTTCGTGTCGTAATCGGCACGAAAGGGCGGCTTTTCTGCTGTATGGATCGGTGGTCGCAGCGGCGCGCGCGCCCTGGCTTTACACCGCGCTCGGTGTTCCCGACACGCTGGACGGTCGATTCGATCTGGTTGGACTCTATGCCTTCCTGGTGATCGAGCGCCTGCGTCTGGCGTCCGATCCTGGGCCGGCATTGGCCCAGGCGGTGTTCGACGCCATGTTCAGCGACATGGACGTGACTTTGCGTGAAATGGGCGTCGGGGATCTTTCGGTCGGGAAGAAGGTGAAGGCGATGTGGGAGGCGTTCCACGGACGCGCCATGGCCTATGCCGCGGCACTGGCCGGTCCTGACGCGCCCGCCATGGAAGCCGCAGTGGCCAGAAATGTCTGGCGCGGCACCACGCCTCCGCCGGGAACTGCCGGGGCACTCGCGCGTCTCGCGATCGCCGAGCATGTCCATCTCGGCACCCAACCGTTGGCCGCTCTGGCGGCCGGTCGGGTGACTTTCCTCGGCGCGAGGGCGGCGCCATGAAACCAGAATTGCATCGTCCGGTTGCCATCGACCGCATCGGAGCGGCCGGGTTGGACAGCGTCATCGAGGCAAACCCGTCGGAGTGTGCCGCGCTCGCTATGCGGATGCGGCTGGCCGCGATCAACTCGCTTTCCTGCCGCTTCCATCTGCGGCGTAGCGCCGCGGGCGAGTTCGACGCCCGGGGCAGCCTCGCCGCCCGCGTCGTGCAGACCTGCGTCGTATCGCTGGACGAATTCGAGGCGGCAGTGGTCGAGGATTTCACGGTCCGCTTCGCTCCCGCCGGGCGGGAGATCGAGAACCCCGATCCCGACGCGGAGGATGTTATCCCATTCACCGGCGGTGTCATCGATCTGGGTGAAGCGGCGGCAGAGCAATTAGCGCTGGGGCTCGATCCATATCCGCGGAAGCCGGGTGCGGAGCTGCCAGAGAGCGAGGCCGGTTTCAGCGAGCTCGGGCTCGCGGACCTGCGCCCCCGGCATTGAATGACCAGGCGGGGAACGACCAGGCGGCACCCTGAAGCCCCGTGGCCTCACTTGCGAGCGCCGAAAGCCTCTGCTAGACGGCGCGGCTCGCAGATTTGCCATAGTGTGGCGGCTCTCCCCATTCGCCCGGATTTCCGTTCCGTGGCGCGTGTGAGCGTCACCGAGACCCGAGAGGCGCGATCCGATGGCCGTACCCAAGCGAAAGACCTCGCCCTCCCGGCGTGGCATGCGACGCAGCCATCATGCGCTGCCCCACGAATCGCATGCGGAGTGCCCGAACTGCGGCGAGCTCAGGCGACCGCATCACGTTTGCAGCCATTGCGGCCATTACGACGGGCGGGAAGTGGTCGCGGCCGGGAAGCCCCTGAAGGGCGCGGTCCGCGCCTGACACCCCCCCGCGGCCGGGAGGCGCAGCGGGCGTGAGTCAGACCTTCACGCTGGCGGTGGACGCCATGGGCGGAGACCATGCGCCGGCGATGGTGTTGGACGGTCTCGAGATTGCTGCCGAGCGGCATCCGGAGGCGCGTTTTCTGCTCGTCGGAGATGAGAAGCAATTGGCGCCGTTGCTTCGACGCCTTCGTCGCGCTTCTGCCGCGTGTACGCTGCGCCATGCTCCCGAAGTGATCAGCAACGACATGAAGGCTACCGCTGCGCTGCGGATCCGCAACGCCTCCATGCGCATCGCGATCGATGCGGTCGCCGCCGGCGAGGCGGCGGGGGTGGTCAGTGCCGGCAACACCGGGGCGTTGCTGGCGTTGGCCAAGATCGTCATCAAGACTCTGCCGGGGATCGACCGTCCCGCGATGGCGGCGATCGGTCCGTCGGCGCGAGGCGATATCGTGATGCTCGATCTTGGCGCCAACGTGGTGTGCGATGCCCGCAACCTGGTTGAATTTGCTGTCATGGGCGATGTTTTCGCCCGCACGGTGCTCGGGCTTACGGCGCCGACGATCGGTCTGTTGAACGTGGGTTCGGAGGAGCAGAAGGGCGACGAGAGGGTGCGTGAGGCCGCCGAAGTATTGCGTCGTAGCCCGATCGCCCCGCAATTCCATGGGTTCGTCGAGGGCCATGATATCGCCGGCGGCACCACCGATGTGATCGTAACTGACGGCTTTACCGGCAATGTCGCGCTCAAGACCGGGGAGGGCACGCTGAAGCTGATCGGCGGTTTGCTACGCGAGGTGTTCCGCTCGAGCCTGTCGGCTCGATTCGCGTATCTGCTGGCCCGCCCGGCGCTGGACCGGCTGCGCGAATGGCTTGACCCTCGCCGGTACAACGGCGCGGTGATGCTGGGCTTGAACGGCGTGGTGGTGAAGTCGCACGGCGGCACCGATGCCGAGGGTTTCGCGCACGCGATAGATGTCGCGATGGACATGGTAGTGCACCGGTTCAACGACCAGATTCGTGAAGGTCTGGCTCGGGTCGCCGCGGGCAGCGCCGTGCCGGCGAAGAACGGCGGAGGCGCGGCGCGCCTCGCGACCGCGCTCTGATCACAGGAAACCATGACAATTCGCTCCATCCTGGCCGGCGTCGGCGCCTATCTTCCAGAGCGCGCGGTCAGCAACGACGAACTCGCGCTGCGGCTTGAGACGTCGGACGCGTGGATCCGCGATCGCACCGGGATCGGGCAACGCTACATCGCCGGGCCGCATGAGACCTGTGCCTTCATGGCCACGCAGGCGGCGCGCGCCGCCCTGCGGCAAGCGGAGGCGGAGGCGGCCGAGGTGGATGCCGTGATCCTCGCCACGAGCACGCCGGACCAAGCCTTTCCGGCCACCGCCCTGCGCGTCCAGGCGGCGTTGGGTATTCCGGGCGGCTTTGGGTTCGACCTCGCCGCAGCCTGCGCCGGCTTCATCTATGCCCTGTCGGTGGCCGATGGAATGATCCGTGCCGGCCAAACGCGGGGCGTGCTGGTGATCGGGAGCGAGGTCTATTCGCGCATCCTGAACTGGCAGGACCGCGGGACCTGTGTGCTATTCGGCGATGGTGCCGGGGCAGTGTTCCTGCGTACCGGCGAGGACGGAGACAAGGATCGCGGCATCCTGTCCACCCACTTGCACGCGCAAGGCACGCTTGGAGACATTCTCTACGTCGATGGCGCTGTCGGACGTGCCGATCGTCCCGGTACGCTGGTGATGAACGGCCGCGAGGTATTCCGCCACGCCGTCCTTCGCCTGGCCGAGGCAGTCGATGAAGCGCTCGCGGCCAATGGACTGGAACGTGAGGACGTGGATTGGCTGGTACCGCACCAGGCCAATCGGCGCATCATCGATGCGATGGGCCGGCGCCTCGGGCTTGCCGCCGATCGGGTGGTGGTGACGGTGGACCGGCATGCCAACACGTCGGCCGCTTCTGTTCCATTGGCGCTGGCTGAGGCGGTCGCCGACGGGCGGATCCGGCGTGGCGACCTGGTGTTGATGGAGGCGCTCGGCGGTGGCCTGACCTGGGGCTCGGCGCTGGTGCGGATGTAGGGCTCACTCCGGCAGCAGTTCGATCCCGTCGCCCACCTCGAACCGACCGCCCTCGATCACCGCGGCATGGATGCCGAGATCGGCATGGCCATATAACTGGCGCAACTCCGCGACGGGGTTGGCGTCCCTCTGCGCGGTCAGCGGATTTACCTCGGTCGCCGCGCAGCGCGTGATGCGCTTGGCGACGCGCAGCACGGCACCGCCGAGCTGGATTTCACGTCCGACCCAATCGAGTTCGCTCCAGGCCGGTGCGCCGCTGAACCACACATTGGCCCGAAAGCGCCGGCGATGCCGGCGGGCGCCCACACGTGCTTCAAAGTCCCGCAAGCTGGCCAGGTTGATCAGGCTGATGACCGGTTGGCGCTGGTCGCAGAACAGATGGCCCGGCACATAGTGGAACGTTGGCGTGCCGCGTGCCTCTGGCCCCAGGAAGTCGGCAAGAAAGTGCGTGATCTCCTGGCGTCCGGCCGCAGTGAGCGCATTGGCGGCGATGCCGTCCTGCGCGGAGCGGATGGTGAGCAATCCGGTGCGTGGATCGAAGACCGACTGCAATGCGGCGACCCTGGCGTTCGCCTTCAGGCACATAAAGTCGGTTTTCGGCAGCCATGTGGGGTGGTCGGGGTCGAACGGCGCGTCGCCTTGCGCGAGTGCGAAGGCGCGGTCCCACGGAATTGCGCCGCCTTCGTCCACTTCCGCCGCTTCCAGTGCCTCGGCGGACAAACCCTTCACCGGGTAGCGGTACAGGTATTCGATGCGCATGTTGCAAACCCTCTTGAGGGGCAGTCTGCCCCGTCCCACCTTGCTTGCCAAAGGGTTGTGTCTCCGTTGCCTGCCAGTAGGGGCGCAGACATAGGCCGTCGCCTGAGACATAGGGACAAACCATGGATATCGAGAAGTTCACCGAGCGGGCGCAGGGATTTTTGCAGGCCGCCGCTAGCATCGCAATCCGCGAATTTCACCAGCGGATCACGCCCGAGCATCTGCTGAAGGCGCTGCTTGATGATGAGGAAGGCGCGGCGGCCGGGCTGATCCGGGCCGCCGGGGGCGAGCCGAAGTCGGCGCTCGCCGGCGTTGAGGCGGAGTTGGCGAAGCAGCCGAAGGTGCAAGGGTCGGGGGCGGGTCAGCCGCAGCTCACGGCGGAACTCGTGCGCGTGCTGGATTCTGCTCAGCAGGCCGCGACCAAGGCGGGCGACGAGTATGTGGCGCAGGATCGGCTTTTGGTGGCGCTGGCGGCGTCTGATACGCCGGCAGCCCGGGCGCTGCGGAGTGCCGGGGCCGCCGCGCAGGCGCTGGAAAAGGCGGTCGCCGACATTCGCAAGGGCCGCAAGGTCACCACTCAGAACGCCGAGGCAAGCTTCGAGGCGCTGAAGAAATACGCTCGTGACGTTACCGCCCTGGCCCGCGAGGGCAAGCTGGACCCGGTGATCGGGCGCGACGAGGAAATACGGCGAGCCATCCAGGTACTGGCACGGCGGACCAAGAACAACCCAGTGCTGATCGGCGAGCCCGGCGTTGGCAAAACCGCTATCGTCGAGGGATTGGCACTGCGCATCGTCAACGGTGACGTGCCGGAGGCGTTGAAGGGCAAGCGGCTTCTGGCGCTCGACCTTGGCGCGATGGTTGCAGGTGCAAAGTATCGCGGCGAGTTCGAGGAGCGGCTGAAAGCGGTGCTGAAGGAGATCGAGTCCGCCGAGGGCGAGATCATCCTGTTCATCGATGAAATGCACACGCTTGTTGGCGCCGGCCGCGCTGACGGGGCGATGGATGCGTCGAACCTGTTGAAGCCGGAGCTGGCGCGCGGGGCGTTGCACTGCATCGGTGCGACCACGCTGGACGAGTACCGCAAGCACGTGGAGAAGGACGCGGCGCTGGCGCGGCGCTTCCAGCCGGTGTTCGTCGGCGAGCCGTCGGTTGCCGACACGATCAGCATTCTTCGCGGTCTCAAAGAGAGATACGAGACACATCACGGGGTGCGCATCACCGATGGTGCGCTGGTGGCAGCGGCGACGCTTTCGAATCGCTACATCACCGATCGATTTTTGCCCGACAAGGCGATCGATCTGATCGACGAAGCAGCCAGTCGGCTGCGCATGGAGGTCGATAGCAAACCGGAAGAGCTCGACGAACTCGACCGGCGGGTCATCCAGCTCAAGATCGAGCGTGAGGCGCTGCGCAAGGAAAGCGATCCGGCATCGCGGGAGCGGCTGGCCAGCCTCGAAAAAGAGCTGGCCGACCTGGAAGAAAAATCAAACGCGATGACTGCCGTCTGGCAAGCGGAGAAGGAAAAGGTCGCCGAGACGAAGAAGCTGAAGGAGCGGCTGGAACAGGCAAAGAACGAGGTTGAAGTGGCGCAACGCCGCGGCGATCTCGGTCGCGCTTCTGAGTTGCTGTACGGCGTGATCCCGGAAATCGAGAAGAAACTGGCCGCGGCGGCTGATGGCCGGCTGGTGAACGAGGCGGTGACCGAGGAAGGGATCGCCGCGGTGGTGTCGCGCTGGACCGGGATTCCGGTCGATCGGATGCTGGAAGGCGAGCGGGCCAAACTTCTGCGCATGGAGCAGGAGATGGCCAGGCGTGTGGTCGGCCAGCAGGAGGCGCTGCGTGCCGTAGCCAACGCGGTGCGGCGGGCACGCGCCGGACTGCAGGACCCGAACCGGCCTATCGGCAGCTTTCTGTTTCTCGGTCCCACCGGCGTCGGCAAGACGGAAACCTGCAAAGCGCTCGCCGAATTCCTGTTCGACGACGAGCGGGCGATGGTGCGCATCGACATGAGCGAATTCATGGAGAAGCACGCCGTGTCGCGGTTGATAGGGGCGCCCCCTGGCTATGTCGGCTACGATGAAGGGGGCGCGCTGACCGAGGCCGTGCGCCGCCGACCGTATCAGGTGATCCTGTTCGATGAGGTAGAGAAGGCACACGAAGATATCTTCAACGTTCTGCTGCAGGTGCTGGATGATGGGCGACTGACCGATGGGCAGGGCCGCACGGTGGATTTCCGCAACACGATCATCGTGCTGACAAGCAATCTGGGCAGCGACGTGCTGGCGGCGCAGCCGGAGGGCGAGCCGACGACGATGGTCCAAG
>CAVXTC010000017.1:40000-44873 GCA_963764525.1 uncultured Pseudomonadota bacterium
GGGCCAATAGCTCATGGGCCAGTAGCTCAGCTGGTTAGAGCACACGCTTGATAAGCGTGGGGTCGGAGGTTCAAATCCTCCCTGGCCCACCAAGACGCCTGGCCCACCAAGACGCGTGAGCCAGCGGGGCCATCTGGCCGATCAGTGCGGCGGGGGCGTAGCTCAACTGGGAGAGCACCTGCTTTGCAAGCAGGGGGTCGTCGGTTCGAGTCCGATCGCCTCCATCCTGGTGGGCATGTTGGCCTGGTGGGCATGTTGGCGCATGGGCGGCGTGGCTGATCCTGGAGTTGGCAGGGGGTTGCCGGGCCTGTGTGGGGGTATCGCAGGGAAGCGTGAATTGGCGCGGTCGGCCGCTGCGGCGGTTGGGCGGCGCCGGTGGCGTCCGCGGGGCGCGTTGCCGCCGGGGACGGGCGGTCTTTGTCACTGTTTATCAGGTTCTGGTGCGTCTCTGGACGCGTCGCGTTGCGACTGTCTGACCGGCGGCTTCGGCTGCCAGCGGCGCGACGAGGCGTTCAGGGGCGATGTTGTGTGCTGAGCGAGAGTGATCCGTGGCAGGATCGTCTCGGCGGCGGGCGGATGCTGGCGGGGGTTGTAAGTGACCGCCGCCACTGACCGCCGGCCGTTGGGGATGGTTCCTGTGCGTGGCGCGGGACCGAGGGTTAACCCCTGGGTCCCGTTGGTTCTCGAGCGCGAGAAGGGCATTCGGTGGATGCCTTGGCACCAGGAGGCGATGAAGGACGTGGCACGCTGCGAAAAGCCACGGGGAGCCGCGAGCAGGCGTTGATCCGTGGGTATCCGAATGGGGCAACCCACCCCTTTGGGGTATCTTCACCTGAATCCATAGGGTGAGGAGGCGAACCCGGGGAACTGAAACATCTCAGTACCCGGAGGAACAGACATCAACCGAGATTCCGCGAGTAGTGGCGAGCGAAAGCGGAGCAGGCCAGTGGTTTGTGCGCAGGAAGCAGAACGGTCTGGAAAGGCCGGCCGCAGCGGGTGACAGCCCCGTATGCGTCAGTTCGCATGGATCCTTGAGTAGGGCGGGACACGTGAAATCCTGTCTGAACATGGGGGGACCACCCTCCAAGCCTAAATACTCCCTGGTGACCGATAGTGGACAAGGACCCGTGAGGGAAAGGTGAAAAGCACCCCGATGAGGGGAGTGAAAGAGACCTGAAACCGAATGCCTACAAGCAGTCGGAGCCGCCGGAGCGCGTGGTCGCGAGACTTTTGCGTGGTGCGGTGACGGCGTACCTTTTGTATAATGGGTCAGCGAGTTTCTGTTGGCGGCGAGCTTAAGCCGTTAGGCGTAGGCGGAGCGAAAGCGAGTTTGAACAGGGCGTAGTTCTGTCGCGCTTGCGCGACGGGGCGTTTCAGTCGCCGGCAGAAGACCCGAAACCGAGTGATCTAGCCATGGCCAGGCTGAAGGTGGGGTAACACCCACTGGAGGGCCGAACCCACGCCTGTTGAAAAAGTCGGGGATGAGCTGTGGCTAGGGGTGAAAGGCCAATCAAACTCGGAAATAGCTGGTTCTCCGCGAAATCTATTGAGGTAGATCGTCGTGTGTTGACCTGCGGGGGTAGAGCACTGGATGGGCTAGGGGGCCCCAAAGGCTTACCAAACCTAACCAAACTCCGAATACCGCAGAGTTTAGCGCGGCAGACAGACGGCGGGTGCTAAGGTCCGTCGTCGAGAGGGAAACAGCCCAGACCGCCAGCTAAGGTCCCCAAATCGTGGCTAAGTGGGAAAGGATGTGGGAATTCCAAAACAACCAGGAGGTTGGCTTAGAAGCAGCCATCCTTTAAAGAAAGCGTAATAGCTCACTGGTCTAATCAGAAATCCTGCGCCGAAGATGTAACGGGGCTCAAGCCACGTACCGAAGCTGCGGATTCGGTGATCGGTGAGCACTGATCACTGAGTGGTAGCGGAGCGTTCCGTAGGTCTGTGAAGCCGTGCGCGTGAGCGGCGGTGGAGATATCGGAAGTGCGAATGCTGACATGAGTAGCGACAAACGGAGTGAGAAACTCCGTCGCCGAAAGTCCAAGGGTTCCTGCGCAAGGCTAATCCGCGCAGGGTGAGCCGGCCCCTAAGGCGAGGGCGAGAGCCGTAGTCGATGGGAACGGGGTCAACATTCCCCGGCCTGCTGGAAGTGACGAACGCCAAGGATTGTCCGGGCTTATCGGATTGCCCGGGCTGCGGCGGCGTTCCGGGAAACAGCTCCAGCGACGAGACCGTACCCGAAACCGACACAGGTGGACTGGTAGAGCATACCAAGGCGCTTGAGAGAACGATGCCGAAGGAACTAGGCAAATTGCTCGCGTAACTTCGGGATAAGCGAGACCTGTATCCGGGCAACCGGGTGCGGGTGGCACAGAGCAGGGGGTAGCGACTGTTTAGTAAAAACACAGGGCTCTGCGAAGTCGAGAGACGACGTATAGGGTCTGACGCCTGCCCGGTGCCGGAAGGTTAAGGGGAGGGGTGCAAGCTCCGAACCGAAGCCCCGGTAAACGGCGGCCGTAACTATAACGGTCCTAAGGTAGCGAAATTCCTTGTCGGGTAAGTTCCGACCTGCACGAATGGCGTAACGACTTCCCCACTGTCTCCGGCATCGGCTCAGCGAAATTGAATTCCCCGTGAAGATGCGGGGTACCCGCGGTCAGACGGAAAGACCCTATGAACCTTTACTGCAGCTTTGCAGTGGCACCAGGAGAACTCTGTGTAGGATAGGTGGGAGGCTGTGAAGCCGGGGCGCCAGCTTCGGTGGAGCCACCCTTGAAATACCACCCTGAGTTGTTTTGGTGTCTAACCGCGACCGGTCAGCCCGGTCCGGGACCCTGCATGGCGGGCAGTTTGACTGGGGCGGTCGCCTCCTAAAAGGTAACGGAGGCGCGCGATGGTGGGCTCAGGCCGGTCGGACATCGGCTGCTGAGTGCAATGACACAAGCCCGCCTGACTGCGAGGGTGACAGCCCGAGCAGAGACGAAAGTCGGCCATAGTGATCCGGTGGTCCCGCGTGGAAGGGCCATCGCTCAACGGATAAAAGGTACTCTAGGGATAACAGGCTGATCTCCCCCAAGAGTCCACATCGACGGGGAGGTTTGGCACCTCGATGTCGGCTCATCACATCCCGGGGCTGGAGCAGGTCCCAAGGGTTCGGCTGTTCGCCGATTAAAGTGGTACGTGAGCTGGGTTTAGAACGTCGTGAGACAGTTCGGTCCCTATCTGCCGTGGGTGAAGGAGACTTGCGAGGCGCTGTCCCCAGTACGAGAGGACCGGGATGGACGCACCTCTGGTGCACCGGTTGTCGCGCCAGCGGCACCGCCGGGTAGCTATGTGCGGACGGGATAACCGCTGAAAGCATCTAAGCGGGAAACCCTCCTCTAAACCAGGTCTCCCAGGGGGAAACCCCGAAAGGGCCGTGACAGACCATCACGTCGATAGGCCGGGTGTGTAAGCGCGGTAACGCGCTGAGCTGACCGGTCCTAATCGCCCGACAGGCTCGAGCGCCAGTGATCAGCGGCCAGTGATCGGTTCTCCCGGGTCAAGCCCCGGAGACCTCGATCAGTGGCACCTGGCCCGCCATGCACAGAAATCATCTCCAGCAGCGGCACACAACCCACCAGAACCTGCCAGCCGGTGGGTCCCCTATGGGTTCATCGATCAGCGGTCATTGATCAGCCGCGGACAGGCTGGACGACCTGGTGGCCATGGCGGGGAGCCCGCACCCGATCCCATCCCGAACTCGGCCGTGAAAACCCCCAGCGCCCCATGGGACTGTGGCTCAAGCCACGGGAGAGTAGGTCGCCGCCAGGTCTTCCAGACTGTCCAAACCCCCCGGTACCCCCGTGGTGATGCCCATCACCCCGCGAGGAGGCCGGAGGACCCAAGCAATTCATCGCGGGGTGGAGCAGCCCGGTAGCTCGTCAGGCTCATAACCTGAAGGTCAGAGGTTCAAATCCTCTCCCCGCAACCAACGATCCCATCACTCCAGCAGAACGGCCGTTCCCTATCTGGACAACGGCCGTTCGTGCGTGCGGTAAGCCGCCGGACTTGTCGAGATGCAGGAATGGCAGCGAGGTCGCCTCGCAGCTCGACACTAACTTCACCGCGCTGCTCCCGGGGTAAATCAGGATCGCGTCAATCAGGCCCCGTAAAGCCACTGTTGCGACTGCAGCTGTCGCCTTGTCACGGACACCTCCTCGAGCGCAACAATCTTGCGCCGGTAAAGTTCGGGCAAATTCGGATGAAGGACCGGTAGCGTCTCGAGCGTTCCGGCGATCTCCACTCCCCCGCCAGCGATCTTGCTGCTGCTCGAGGCTGCGGAGCTCCTGCACCATCGCTGGGCTGCCGTGCCCTCCTTGATCAGCTCCAGCAGGTTCCGGATCTGCCGGCCGATCCTTGCACGCTCCTGGCCGAGGCGGGTTTAAAGTTGGCCGCGATGGCGATTTGCGGCATTTGCCTCGGCGCCAAACGCGCGTACAAACTCCTCAACCAGTTCCGGAGCCAGCAGACGCTCCTTCAGCCCAATCAGAACCCGCTCGAGGAGCCGGTCGCGTAGCAGGGTCCGCGGATTGGAGCAGGTGCCGCGCTCGCGGCGATTCGAGCATCCCAGGCGGCCATCGCTGGACACCACCCCCATCGGTCGCAGGTCACAGACAACCGACTTCGGGGCGATGAGGATGCGCCTGCCGGCATCGAGCCTGACCGGCGTGCCAGAGCACGCAGTCAACGATCCGGAGATGTGGCACCGGCGAGACGATCCATGTCGCGCCGGGGTTCGGTCGTGCGACGCGCTTGCCGGTCGTGGGATCCTCGATAAAATGCTGGCGGCTCCAAACCCGCTCGCCGGCCTACAGGCGATTTCGCAACACGC
>CAVXTC010000018.1:0-170190 GCA_963764525.1 uncultured Pseudomonadota bacterium
ACCCTTGCCGGCCTGCTGCTCGCGGTCGGCGTGATGACCACGCTCGTGTCGTATTCCGTGACACTGTATCGGCTGTTCTGCCAAGCCACCGGGGCGTTCGGCACCACTCAACGCGTTGCCGCCGATACCGCGGACCAGCATGAATCGTCGCGGATGGTCACCGTCTCGTTTGATACCAACGTGGCTCCCGGCCTGCCCTGGCGGTTCATCCCGGTGCAGCGGCAGGTGCACGTGCGGCTCGGCCAGGAGACGCTGGTGTTCTTCCGCGCCGAGAACCGGTCCGATCACGACATCGTCGGCCACGCCACCTTCAACGTCACCCCGGCGAAAATCGGTACCTATTTCAAGAAGATCCAGTGCTTCTGTTTCACCGAGGAAAAACTCGGCGCGCATCAAAGCGTGGAGATGCCGGTCGATTTCTTCGTCGATCCGCGCATGGCAACGGACCACAACGCCGCCGACGTGCAGGACATCGCGCTGTCCTACACGTTCTTCGCCTCGCTGCGCCCCAAGGGAGCGAAAGACCTGGCGCGCTTCACGGACCAGCCGCCCGATCCGGAAGCCGGAGCCAAATTGTTCGCCACCACCTGCGCCGAGTGCCATGCGCTGGACCGCAGCAAGGTCGGGCCGCCACTGGCGGGTGTGGTGGGGCGGCCGGCCGGCAGCGTCGCCGGATATCCGTATTCGGCGGCCCTGGAGCACGCGAATATGTCTGGAATGCCGCGACGCTGGATCGCTGGCTGGCCGATCCGCAGGCGCTGGTGCCCGGCGCGCTCATGCCCTACCGCTTGCCGGACGCGGCGCGCCGACGCGACATCATCGCCTACCTCGAGACGCTGAAGCCGGTGGTGGGCACCGGACAGGCCACCGTGCCGCCGCCGCCCGGGTAACGCGTTCCGTTCGGTTCAGGCGAGGGAAATGGCGGCTGCCTCCGGCCCTTTCTTGCCACTGACCACCTGCAAACGGACCGTTTGACCGGGCGCCAGTTCGGACAACCCGCTGCGACCCAGCGCGGTGACGTGGACGAACACGTCCTTGCCGCCGCTATCAGGCGTGATGAAGCCGAAGCCCTTCTGCGCGTTGTACCACTTCACGGTGCCGCGGATTTCCTCGCCGTGCGCCGACCCGCCCAGGTTCGGGCCTCCCCCCGTGGCGGGACGACGGGGAGCAGGCGCCGCGCCGGGCACCGCCTCGCCCAACTCGGTGATCTCGGCGACCTGCGGTCCTTTGGGTCCGCGGCCGGTCCGTACCCGCAGCGGCGCACCGGCCGCCGGCGTGCCGCCGCCGAACCGCTCGACCACGCTGATATGCAGAAACGCATCGCCGGTACCGTCCTCCAGCTCGACGAAACCGAAGCCCTTGGCAGGGTCGAACCACTTCACGACCGCCCCGATCTCCGGGCCCGACGCCATCGAGGGGGGAGCTCGGCCAGGTCGCTGCGCCGACGAGGGAAACGTCAGCTGTTCCTGCCCCGGCCCGGTCGGGCGTCGCCATGCCATCTCGGCGCCGCCTGGCACATCGTCATCGAACTTCCGCTTCCGCGTCTCGCGGTTGCGCCAACCCTCTCGCCTGTCCATCCCAGAACCTCAATAACGTCCGCGGCGCGGACTGCTGCTCCTGTTTATAGGCTCATCCGGCAGCTCGCTACAGGGTACCGCATCTGTGGCGTTTGTGCGCTCTTGCGATCTGTCGCGATTGTGCGCCCTGGCGGAACAGCGGGGCGGCGAGCCCGCCCCACCTGGTCATTCCCACGAAGCGGGCATCCACGCGGGTCCGCACGCGGCGGCATGGATTCCCGCATTCGCCGGAATGACGGGCTGTTGCGGGACTGAAGAACGGTGCCCTATGCGGTTGACGGTAGAAAACCGGAATTTTCCGCGATTGGTACAACATGACAGGATGGCGGTTGAACCCGTTGGTCGGAGCGGCGGGATTTGAACCCACGACCCCCAGTCCCCCAGACTGATGCGCTACCAGGCTGCGCTACGCTCCGACGTGGCAGGGTTCCTAGCAGTCTTGCCATACCTGAGGCAACGTCTCGGACCACGCCGGCTCAGCGCACCAGCGCCCGCAGCTCCTCCAATTCGCGCAGCGTCTCACTGAGCACGGCGCGCAAATGTTCCACCTCCGGCTCCGCGCGGCGCCCGCCGCGCCCGGGTGCTGCCGCCGTTGCCGCGGCGAGCCCGATGCGCCGGCCAGCCCGGAATCGGTAGCTCGGGCTCCGCCGCAGCCGGGGCGGCCCGCTCGGCCTCTGCGGCCGCCCGTTCATCCGGCGTGGCGGGTGGGATGTCGTCGGACAGCTTGCCGCCGCCTTCGCGCAGCAGACGCTGCACGCCCTTGATCGTATAGCCCTGGATGTAGAGCAGATCGGAGATACGCCGCAGCAGCGCGATGTCGTCCGGCCGGTAGTAGCGCCGGCCGCCGCCGCGCTTCAGCGGTTTCACCTGAATGAACTTGGTTTCCCAGAAGCGCAGCACATGCTGCGGGATGTGCAGTTCGTCGGCGACCTCACTGATCGTGCGAAACGCGGCCGGCGCCTTCTTCGGACGCGGCCGGCCGCTGCCGGAGGGATCGCCGCCGTGGTCCTCGGCATCGCTCATTCGTCATCGTCATGCGCGAGCGCGCGGTGGTTGTCGGGCGCGCGGCCGCCGTGATGCGCGAGCGCGCGCCCGTCATCATCATGCCCGAGCGCGCGATCGTCCCCGTGGATCGGCACGGTGCCGTTGACCCGCGCCTTCAGCACATGGCTGGGGCGGAACACCAGGACCCGGCGGGGCAGGATGGGCACTTCTTCCCCGGTTTTCGGGTTGCGTCCGACGCGGCGGCCCTTCTGGCGCACTGAAAAGGTTCCGAAGCCACTGATTTTGACGGATTCTCCGGATTCCATCGTCGCAGCCATCCGCTCCAGCACCGTCTCCAGCAGATCGGCAAATTCGTTCCGCGACAATCCGACCTGGGTGTAGATCGTCTCGGCCAGGTGCGCGCGGGTGACGGTGTGCATCCCCGGACGCTAGAAAGCCGTTCTGCCGCCGTCAAGGAAAACATGGAAGATCAGGGGGTTGCGGGTGAGCCTGCGGGTATGTGGTAAGGGCTCGACGGCGGGCGCTTGCTGCTGCGGCGGTTTCGCGCCATTCCGCCGTGATGCTGCCTGACTGCGCTCGATGACCCCGCTGGGCTGGGTGCTGGGCCTGCTGTTGCCGGCCTGCGCTGCCTCCGGCGCAAACGGCCTGCCGACCCCGCCGCTGATGGATGTGGCGCACATCGCACGGCCGGCCAGTCCGAACACCGCGCTCGCCGCGCCGGCAGGATTTGTGCCCAGGCCGGACCTGGTCACCCGCGGTGTACCAGGTGTCGGCCGAGCGGCTGTTCGCGGCGATCAGCGCCGTCGCCGCGGCACAGCCCCGCACCTTCCTGGCCGCCGACTACCCGCACGCGATGCAATGGCATTGGGTGGTGCGCAGCGCGGTGCTGAACTTCCCTGACCTGGTCACCGCGCAGGTGATCGCGCACGCAATCCCTGGGGGCCCGGACGCCAGCGAGCTTCTGCTGTATTCGCGCAGCGTGTACGGCTATGGGGATTTCGGGGTGAACCGCCAGCGCCTGACCGCCTGGCTCGTTGCCCTTGATTCCGCGGTCAGACCTTCAGCCGAAAGTCCGTCACATCGATGAACTCCATCGGATCATTCCTGCGCGATGTCTGGCGCCTCTCCAGGCCGTATTTCCGCTCCGAGGAGAAATGGTCAGCCTGGACGCTGCTGATCTCCATCATCCTGCTGAACCTGGCGATGGTCGGCATGAACGTGGTGTTCAACTTCTGGAACAGGCTGTTCTTCAACGCACTGCAGGTGAAAGACCAGACCGCGTTCTGGGAGTTGCTGCTGACCTGGCGGCGCACGCCCGGCGGCTTCATCATGCCGGGGTTCTGCGGGGTGGCAGCGGTCTATATCATCGTCGCCGTCTATACGACCTATCTGAACCAGTGGCTGCAGATCCGCTGGCGCCGCTGGATGACGACGCGCTTCCTGGATGAATGGCTGGCGGATCGCGCCTATTACCGTATCAGTCTGACCACCGATCCCGCGGCGATCGGCACCGACAACCCGGACCAGCGCATCGCCGAGGACCTGCGCGATTTCGTCACCACGACGCTGTCGCTCGGGATCGATTTCCTGTCCACGGTGGTGACCCTGTTCAGCTTCCTCGGCATCCTGTGGGGCCTGTCCGGCGCTATAACGCTGTTCGGCGTCACCATCCCTGGCTACATGGTGTTCGTGGCGCTGGCCTATGCGGTGGTCGGCACTTGGCTGACCCATCTGATCGGCCGGCCGCTGGTCGGGCTGCGCTTCCGCCAGCAACGTGTGGAGGCCGACTTCCGCTACGCGCTGGTCCGCCTGCGCGAGAACATGGAGGGCATCGCGCTCTACAGCGGCGAAACGGAGGAGAAGGACAACCTGTTCAATCGGTTCCACGGCGTAATCACCAATTGGTGGGGGATCATGACGCGGATCAAGCGGCTGAACGCACTGACCGCCGGCTACACGCAAGTTGCCATCATCTTTCCGTTCGTCGTGGCCGGACCGCGCTACTTCAGCGGCCAGTTCGAGCTCGGTGGGCTGACGCAGACCGCCGGCGCGTTCGGCCGCGTGCAGGAATCACTGTCGTGGTTCGTCAATGCCTACTCACAGCTCGCGACATGGAGCGCTATCGTCGAGCGTCTCACCACGTTCCACCGTGCCATCGTGGTCGCCCGCGCGGCCAACGCAAGCGGCATGCTCATTGAGCCGATCGCCGGATGGCGCGGTGCGGCTGTCCGACCTGACGCTTGAACTGCCGAACGGCACGAAGCTGCTGGAGGATGCGGACGTCACCTTCGCGCCGGGAACATCGGTCGTGGTGACCGGGCGTACCGGGTCCGGCAAATCGACGCTGTTCCGCGCCATCGCCGGGATCTGGCCGTTCGCGAAGGGGCATGTGCAACGGCCGGTCGAGCGGTGCATGTTCCTGCCGCAACGGCCATACATCCCGCTCGGGACGCTGCGCCACGTGGTCACCTATCCGCACGCGCCGGAGGCCTTCAGCGACGCCGAAGTGGCGCGCGCGCTGGATGACGCCGGGCTGCCGCAACTGGCGTCCCGTCTGGATGAGGACCCGAACTGGCCGCAGGTCCTCTCCGGCGGCGAGCAGCAGCGGATCGCACTCGCCCGCGCCCTGCTGACACGACCCGACTGGCTGTTCATGGACGAGGCGACCGCCAGCCTGGACCCGGACTCCGAGGCGCATCTGTACCGGACACTGAAGGAACGGCTGCCGGGCACCACCATCATCTCGATTGCGCACCGCCCGAGCGTGGGCGCGTTCCATGACAAGCGGCTGGTGCTGCAACGCGAGGACGGGCGGCCCGGGCGGCTGGTGCCGCAGACCATCGAAGCGGCGGCGGCGGAGTGACGCTGACAATCTCTGCGGTTGGACTATCTAAGCAAGGCCAGGGGGCGCTGCCCCCTGGACCCCGCCAAGGGCAGCCCCCTGGACCCCTCCGACTGGTTTGGTGCGAAGGGGGCCGGGCGAGACCGAGCCAACCGGACGGTCTTGCCATGGCCCCCTTCGCACGAAACCAAACAAATGGGTTCCGAGGGCTGGCCCTCGGCGGGGGGTGCAGGGGGGCAGCGCCCTCCTGGCCTTACTTGGTCGCCCAACCCACCGGAGGATGTCATGCTCAACCCCGTATCGCCGCTGCCGCTGAAGGACCCGACACTATTCCGTCAGGCCAACTGCATCGACGCCAAGTGGGTGCAGGCCGACAGCGGCAAGACCCTGACCGTGAAAAACCCCGCCACCGGCGAAGCGATCGGCGAGGTTCCCGCATTGGGTGCTGCCGAAACCCGCCGCGCCATCGAGGCAGCCGCGCGCGCCTGGCCGGCCTGGCGCGCGATGCTGGCCAAGGAGCGTGGCGCCATCCTGCGCAAGCTGTCGGACCTGATGCTGGCGAACACCGAGGACCTCGCGGTGATCATGACCGCCGAGCAGGGCAAGCCGCTCAGCGAAAGCAAGGGTGAGATCGCCTACGCCGCCAGCTTCATCGACTGGTTCGCCGATGAAGGAAAGCGCATCTACGGCGATACCATCCCGCAGAACGCCAAGGGCCGGCGCATCCTGGTGCTGAAGGAGCCGGTCGGCGTGTTCGCCGCGATCACGCCCTGGAACTTCCCGGCGGCGATGATCACCCGCAAGGCCGGACCCGGCTGGGCCGCCGGCTGCACCGGCGTGATCCGCCCGGCAAGCCAGACACCGTTCTCGGCGTTGGCGCTCGCGGTGCTGGCCGAGCGTGCCGGAATGCCGCCGGGCGTCTGCAACGTTATTACCGGCCCGGCGGCGGAGACCGGGGCGGAGCTCACGTCGAACCCGCTGGTGCGCAAGCTGTCGTTCACCGGCTCGACCGAGGTGGGCGCCAAGCTGCTGGCGCAGTGCGCGCCGACGATCAAAAAGACCAGCATGGAGTTGGGCGGCAACGCCCCGTTCATCGTGTTCGACGACGCTGACCTGGACGCAGCGGTGGTCGGCGCGATGGGAAGCAAGTACCGCAACACCGGGCAGACCTGCGTCTGCGCCAACCGCATCCTCGTGCAGGAGGGCGTGTATGACGCCTTCGCACAGAAGTTCAAGGCGGCGATCGAGCAGATGAAGGTCGGTAACGGGATGGAGCCCGGCGTGATGCAGGGGCCACTGATCAACGCCGATGCTGTGAAGAAAGTCGAGGAGCACATTGCCGATGCAACGAAGCGCGGGGCGAAGGTGCTGACCGGCGGGCATCGGCATCGTCTCGGGGGCAACTTCTTTGAGCCGACGCTGTTGGCCGAGGTGCCGCACGATGCAATGATCTTTCGTGAGGAAACGTTCGGCCCGGTGGCCCCGCTGTTCCGCTTCAAGACCGAGGCCGAAGCGATCCGGCTGGCCAACGACACCGAATTCGGCCTGGCGGCGTACTTCTACGCGCGCGATGTGGGACGGGTGTTCCGCGTCGGCGAAGCGCTGGAGTATGGGCTAATCGGGGTGAATGAGGGGGTGATTTCGACGGCCGAGGCGCCGTTCGGCGGCATGAAGCACTCAGGTCTTGGCCGCGAGGGATCGAAATACGGCATCGAGGAGTATTTGGAGATCAAGTACCTCGCCGTCGGCGGGTTGGGCGGTTAGGCCGTCAGTGCAGCGCCGTCCACGTCTTACTTTGATGGCAGCAGCAAAGTCGTGGATGGCTGGCTTTCGCCGGCCATGACAGCGGTGGGCGACGCTGCGTCGCATTGATGAATGAACATCAACGGCTGCTGATATACCCCGACTCTCGGAGAACCCGAAAAGCCCCTTGCCAAACGGCTGGAACGCGATTCTACGGGTCGGCATGATCCGCCGCGGCTTCCTCGACAGCGAATCGCGCAAAGACCTGATCGAGCTGGCTCGGGACGGGTCGGCCGCGCATCGCCTTGCCCGGCGGGCGAACGCACTGGTGCTGCTGGACGACGGCATGAGCTGCGAGGCCATTGCGAAAGTGCTGTTGCTGGACGACGACACCATCCGCAGCTGGCACCGGCTGTATGAAGAAGAAGGGATCGAAGGCCTGGCAAGCTTCGGCTACGAAGGCGGTGCATGCCGCCTGACTGAGGAGCAGCAGGACAAACTGAAGGCCTGGATCACCGAGACGCTGCCGCGGACGACGCGCGAGGTTGGCGCCTGGATCGAGCAGGAATGCGGCATCGAATATCAGGGCCGCTCTGGTTTGATCGCACTGCTGCACCGCCTCGACATGGAGCATCGCAAGCCAAGAACCGTATCGCGCAAGCTCGACCCGGAGAAGCAGGCGGCGTTCATCAAGGCCTATGAGGCGCTGCTGAACCGCCTGGAGGCCGATGAAGCGGTGCTGTTCGCTGACGCGGTTCATCCGACGCACGCGGTGCGACCGGTCGGATGCTGGGCGCCGAAGGACACGCCGATCGCGGTGGCGCAGACCAGCGGGCGGCAGCGGCTGAACATTCACGGGGCGATCGACCTGGAGACCGGCCACACCCGGATGTTGCAAGTGGAGACGGTCGATGCGGCCAGCACAATCAAGCTGATGATGGCATTGCTGGCGATGTATCCGCGCAAGCGGGTGCTCCACCTGTTCCTGGACAACGCCAGGTACCATCATGCGAAGCTGGTGACGGCGTGGCTGGCGCGGCCGGGCTGCCGGATCAGGCTTCACTTCATCCCGACCTACTGCCCACATCTTGATCCGATCGAGCGGCTTTGGGGGCTGATGCACAAGCACATCACCCACAACAAGTGCCACAGGACATTCGCCGACTTCAGCACCGCGATCCTGACGTTCCTGCGCGAGGAGGTGCCACGAAACTGGCGGCTCTATTGCGACGAGGTAACGGATAACTTCCGCATCATCTCGCCAAAGGATTTTCGGATTCTGGCGTGAGCGGGGTATAATACCAGCGGCCGTTTTTCTACCTGTTCTGGCTGGGCGCTGGAGCGTGCAGCCTTCCCCCCAAGCCCGCGCGCCATGCCAGTCGCCAGGCGCGGTGGAAGAGGCACCGCTCCAGGTCGCTGATGATACGTGAGGGTCTCCATCCCAATGCAGCGAATGTTCGCGTCCGAGTTCTGCATTCCGGAATGCCCAATCCCGCGCATCGCCGGATGACGGTTTCCAGCGACTGGTTTCGACTTCTCCTCTCGTTGAGGGGCGGGTCCGGGGACCTGCAAGTCAGGGAGCAAACAAATTTTTACGCAGATTTTCAGCAGACGGGCGCGAATGCACACCGATGGGACTGGATCACAGGGTCACAGGCGGTTGGGCATGCACAAGCGGGCGTATTGATGCCCCGACTGAACAGTCAGCCAGTTTTCATCTGCATGTATCGGCGTGCATCTGCTGAAATCTACCTAGAAGCTTTCTTTTCGATCAATAATGTCGAGCCAACCTTTCCGGAGATTGACGTGTTCCCGGCTGCGCACATCCTCTCCGCCAGCCGAACCACCGACGATGAAACGGACGCCTACGCCGCCCGCCGTCCACATGCGGTCCGTGACCGGCCGTGGCATGGCCCGCCTCGGTCGCCGCCGCGCGGTAATAGTGCAGCAGGAACACCCGCACCGCGCTGGTGCGCCCCCCGGCGGAGCGCCCGGAATCCACGTTACGGATCACCTCGTGCAGGTCCTGTCCTTCACGCTGACAGACCTCCAGCAGCGCATCCCACAGCTCCGGTTCAAGGCGCATGCTGGTGCGGCCGCTGCCGGACACGACGTTACGGTTCACAAGGCGACTGGAGGACACGGCACGCTCCATCGATTGGTCGCCTCAGGTGACCACAGCAGCGTTAAGGGACAGCAAAAGAAACCGTGCGAAACCACCATTACCGCCCGATCCGGCGCAGAAAATCGACCTGCCAGCGCATTTCCTCCACCGTCAGCGGATACGTTCCGTCCGCCGCCGGTGCCAGGACCGCGGTCGGCGACAGATGCGCCAGCGCGACTTGCAACGCGCCGGCAAGCTGCATCGAGAAGCCGGCCTTCCACGCCAGGCTGACCAGTCCCTTGGCGCTGCGCAGCGACGCCGCCCGATCCACCACCGGCACCGGCACGCCGGCCGCCACGGCCAGCAATGCCGTGGCCAGCCGGTGCTCCCCGCGCTGCACCGCGCCGAGCACCGCGGTCTTCGGATAGCTTGCCCCGCTGCAATAGCCGATGCGCCTCGGCCACCGCCTGCTCGGTCGTCGTCTCGCCGCGCATGGCGGGTGGGGCGGCCGCTTCGGCCAGCCGCTGATCGAGCCGCCGGCGTAATTCCTCGACCAGCTTCGGCTCCAGGTCGGCGCGGCTGGCCAGCACCTGAAGCAAATGCGTCGCCACGATCGTGCTGAGCGCCCTGGCGCTGCGCGGCGGCAGCGCCGGGCGGCGCACCAGCGGTTCGTGCCACTCGGCATGGTCGGCGGCGCGGGCGATCAGCGCATCCAGCGTCGCCTCGCGGATCTGCGCCGACGGATTGCCGAGCAGCGCGCGGATCGCTTCATTGTCCTCACCGGTGGCGATCGCGTCGGCGACCCGGGCATTGAGGTCCGGCCGGCGTGCCACCGCGACCGCCGTCGCCGCCGCCGGCGGTGTGTTGACCAGCGCGAGCAGGTCGGCCGTGGTCAGCAGCGGCGACAGGCGAATGACAGGTTCGCTGACCGGCACGGCGGCATCCCGGGCAAGGCGCAGGATCAGGCCTCGCGGCACATCCGGCATCTGCTTGATCACCTCGGCGATGGCGGCCCGCACGCGCACCGCTTCGTCTTCGACCAGGCAGATCAGCGTATCGTAAGCCTCATGCTGCAGGCGGCTCTGTTCCGCCCCGGACAGCGCCGGCGCCAGGCCGGCGAGTTTACGCGCCAGCAGGGCGCGAACCCGCTCATCGTCGTCGCGCGCCAGCACCTGGTTGGCCCGCGGCGGAGCCGCCGGGTTGAGCGCGAGCGCCGCGCGCACCACCACCGCGGCATCGGTGGCGAGATGTTCGAGCACCGCCGCCGGCGCCTGCGCATTGGCACCCAGCCGCACCCGGGTCGCTTCGTCGGGCTCGGCTTCGAGAACCGGGTAATCCATCTCATTCACCCATGTCATTCACTCAGGCTACTCCTGTGCGACGCGCCAATGACCACGGCCATCCCGTTTCACTTGATACATTGCCAGATCGGCCCGTCGCATCACGCTCTCGATCTCCTCCCCGGATCGCCGCTGGGCGATGCCGATCGAAAAGCCGAGCGCCGGGGTGGTGGAAGCCGATCACGTCGGCCAGCGCCGACGGCCCTTCCGACGCGCAGCGTTTCGGCCCGCTCCGCCGCGGTCAGGTGATCGGCGCCGTTCAGCCAGATGGCGAATTCATCGCCGCCCAGCCGCGCCACCAAATCCGTCGGCCGCACCGTCTTGCGCAGAAGCTGAGCGGCCCGGCACAGCACCTGATCGCCGATCTCGTGGCCGAGCGCGTCGTTGACCGTCTTGAAATTGTCGAGGTCGGCAAACACCAGCGTGCCCGGTAGCTGCTCGCGTTCCAGCCGATCGATGTGGCGCGGCAGTTCTTCCAGGAAGGCCCGCCGATTGAGCAGCCCGGTGAGCGGATCGGTGCGTGCCTGCCGCGCCATCTCCCGCTGGATCGACTGATGTTCCAGCACCACCCGGACGATGCTCGTGGTGGATCCGGCCAGCAGCCGATCATCGGCGTCCCATTCCCGCGCGCCGGGTGCGCGCCAGAGCGCGAGGCCGATCTTTTCGCCGAAGCGGGTCTGGCAGACCGAAACCAGGAGTCGATGACCTTTCACCTCCGTTGTCTGGATCGGGGCTGTGTCGTCGGCTTCTTCGATCAGGCCGCCGAGCCGGTCGAGCACGGCGCCGGCGCCGGCGCCGCTTTGATGCAGCACGGTCGGCCCGTCGGCGATCACCGCCGCGCCGTCCGCGCCGATGGCGTTGATCAGTTCTTCCAGGACCGCGCGCATCATCCGCGGGGCGAGCACTTCCTGTCGCATGCGCAAGAGAATGTCGTCGGTGACCGCGCCCCGCCGCAGCGCCGCGGCGGTCACGCCGTCCTTGCCATCCTGCTCGGTGACATCCATGCCGAGACCGCGTGCCCCCACCACCGCGCCGGCCGCATCGAGCAGCGGCGCGGCGGCAACGGCGAGGCAGGCGAGCGATCCATCCGCCCGCCTGACCCAGATGCGTCGCCCGCGCAACGGCACCGCCGGACGGAACGGGTTCGCTCTGGCCTGGCCCACCTCCTGCCCCATCCGCCTGGCCGGCGAGCAGCCGCTCGCACGGCTGGCCGAGCAGCTCCGCCGCCGACCACCCGAGCGCCGGGATCAGGCATGATGAAGGTGAAGCGGCCGGCGGCGTCCGTCTCGAACACGAAGTCGGCCGCCAGGCTGACCAGGTCGCGCCAGCGTTGCCGGCTTTCCAGCAGGGCGCCCCGCAAGTTCTGGTCGGTCCGGCTGATGCGCAGAGCACCGGGGTCAGCGGAATTGTCATGCATGGGGTGTGGTCGCTTCCGAACCTCGGCGGCCATTTCAATACCCGAACAACTAAGGAATGGTTTCCGGCGGGTCCGGTTTGGGCATTGGTGGTCAACCCGCCGCTCAATATCGATTGCGCCTGACTGTCCGCGTTGACAGCACACAGGCTGCTGCCCATGGTCCCGCCGACCACTGACCCCCGCCATCCAGGAACTTGAGCATGCCTGAGCATGAGTTGCAGTCTCCCATCGACGCACTCTGGGAGCGCCGCGACTCGCTGTCCCCCACCTCCGGCGGCGAGGCGCGGCGCATGGTCGAAGCGGCGCTGGATGCGCTCGACAGCGGGTCGGTGCGGGTGGCGGAGCCGAACGAGGGCGGCTGGCGGGTCAACCAGTGGCTCAAGAAGGCGGTGCTGCTGTCCTTCCGGCTGACGGAGTCCGCGCCGATGCCGGGGCCGGGCGGCGCGCCGGTGTATGACAAGGTGCCGATGAAATTCGCCGGCTGGGGGGAGAACCGGTTCCGCGAGGCCGGCTTCCGCGCGGTGCCAGGGGCGGTGGTGCGCCGCTCCGCCTACATCGCCCCGGGCGTCGTGCTGATGCCGAGCTTCGTCAACGCCGGCGCCTATGTCGATCGCAACACCATGGTCGATACCTGGGCCACGGTGGGAAGCTGCGCGCAGATCGGCAGGAACTGCCATCTGTCGGGCGGCGTCGGCATCGGCGGCGTGCTGGAGCCGTTGCAGGCCAATCCGGTCATCATCGAGGACGACTGCTTCGTCGGCGCCCGATCCGAAGTCGCAGAGGGCGTCGTGGTGGAGCGCGGTAGCGTGCTGTCGATGGGCGTGTTCATCGGCGCCTCGACCAAGGTGATCGACCGCGCGACCGGGGAAATCCATGTCGGCCGCGTACCGGCGTATTCGGTGGTGGTGCCGGGATCGCTGCCGGGCCGGAAGCTGCCGGACGGCTCGCCGGGGCCGGGCTTGTATTGCGCGGTGATCGTCAAGCGGGTGGATGCGCAGACACGGGCGAAAACGTCCATCAACGAGTTGCTGCGCGATTGAGCGATCTCGTTCGACCCGTTGGGCCTGGCCCAGGCGCTGATTCGCTGCCCCTCCGTCACGCCGGCCGATGCCGGGGCGCAAGCGGTGCTTGCCGCAGGCGCTTGAACGGCTGGGTTTCACCGTGACGCGGCTTCGCTTCGGCGAGATCGAGAACCTGTTCGCCCGCCATGGCGCCGGGCCCCCGCATATCTGTTTCGCCGGCCACACCGATGTGGTCCCCGCCGGAGCTGCTGTCTGGACCGAGTGATCCGTTCAGCGGCGAGGTGCGCGATGGCGTGCTGTACGGCCGCGGTGCCTGCGACATGAAGGGCGGCGATTGCCGCATTCGTTGCCGGCGCCGCGCAGCACCTGAACAGCGGCGCGCGACGCGGTTCGATCAGCCTGCTGATCACCGGCGATGAGGAAGGCCCGGCCGTCGATGGCACCGTGCGCGTGCTGGACTGGATGGTCGCGAACGGCCAGGTGCCGGATTTCTGCATCGTCGGCGAGCCGACCTGTCCGGTACGGCTGGGCGACATGATCAAGATCGGCCGCCGCGGCAGCCTGAACGCGAAAATCGCGGTGCACGGCACGCAAGGTCACGTGGCGTATCCGCATCGCGCCGACAATCCTGTGCATCGGCTGGTCCGCGCACTGGCGGCGCTGACCGCCGCGCCGCTGGACGCCGGCACCGAGTGGTTCGAGCCATCCAGCCTGCAACTCACCAGCATCGATGTCGGCAATCCGGCGACCAATGTGATCCCCGCCGTGGCGCGCGCGGCGCTGAACATCCGCTTCAACGACCGGCACAGTGGCACGTCGCTGACCGCCTGGCTTCGCGCGGCGCTGGCCCAGCACGCGGAGCGATTCGACCTCGACGTCTCCATCAGCGGCGAATCGTTTCTGACCAAGCCGGGCGAGATGGTGGAACGGCTGCGCGCGGCTGTTGCGAAGGAAACCGGTGTCGAGCCGAAGCTCGACACCGGCGGCGGCACCTCCGACGCGCGGTTCATCGCCGGCGTTTGCCCGGTGGCCGAGTTCGGCCTGGTCGGCGCGACGATGCACCAGGCGGATGAACGTGTGCCGGTCGCGGAGCTGCGCGCGCTGGCCGGGATTTATCGCGCGGTGCTCGCCGCCTTGCTTGCATGAGCGGCCGGTTGCGACGGCAGCGCCCGGCGCGGGCGAGCATCCTGCTCGGGATCCTGCTGGTGGCGCGCGGCCGGGCCGACGGACTGCGCCAGTTCGGCGACACGCCGCACGGCTTTCCTGGCGAGCCTGGCCCCGCTGATCGCATTTCCGCTGGTCGGCGGGACGCTGATGCTGGCGTCCGGCGGTGGCTGGGCCGCGGTGTCGGACCTGCTGGCGACCTTCTGCGCGCTGCTGGCGCCGCCGGTGCTGTCCTATGAGCCGGCGCGGTGGTGGAAGCGCACCGACCAGTGGCTGCGCTTCGCCACCGCGCTGAACTGGTGCCAATGGGCGATCCCGGTGCTGGCGAGCGTGTTGCTGATCGTGGCGTATCCAATGCTTGCCGGCGCGATGTCGGCGCAATTCGCCGGCGGTGCGGTGATCGCGGTGCTGGCCTGCTACGCATTGTGGTTGCATTGGTTCCTGGCGCGTCATGCGCTGATGATTTCGGCGATACGGGCGGTGCTGCTGGTGGTGGTGGTCAATCTGGGGACGCTGCTGCTGGTGCTCGGGCCTTCCATGCTGCTCGCCGGCGGGGTGGCGCGGGTGCCGGGGATCGGATGAGCGTCTGCGGCGTCTGTGTTCTCCGGCCTGCACGGGGCGCTGCTGCTGGCCCGCGGCCGATCCGAGGGCGTACGTTACGTTTCCGACGACATGCGCATGGCGGCCCGCAGTTTCTCGGCCGCGCTGATCTGTGCGCCGCTGTTCGTCGGCGTGCTGCTGTTGGGCTGGATGCAGACGGGCGCGCCGGCCGACATGCCGCACGTTTTCGCGCTGGAGCTGCTTTCGTTCGTTATCAGTTGGGCCGGGTACGCGGTGATTTCGCGCCCGGTGGTGGCCGCGCTGCGCCGGGAGGCGCACTGGCCGCGCTTCATCGCGATCTGGAACTGGTGCAACGTCGTGCAGTACGCGCTGCTGCTGGTGGCGACGATCCCGGGCGCGCTGGGGGCGCCGTTTTGGCTGACCGAAACCTCCCAGCTTGTCGCGCAGGGCTGGGCACTGTGGCTGGAGTGGTTCGCGATCCGGTTGTCGCTGGAGGTGACCGGGGTGCAGGCGGCTGTCGTGATGACGCCGGACGTGCTGCTGGGGTTGGTGCTGGCGGCGTTGGTGGCCGGAACCTGATCCCACGAGGGATGAGGTGGGGGTTCGTCTGACCGTGGATGCTGCTTTTCAGCTCCGGTAGCGGAGCGCATCGACCAGCACGGTGAAGACCGGGGGTAGGCTGGCGGCGGCTGGGCTAATACAGGTGGTAGCCTGGGAACGCCGGGCACCAATCGCCCAGCACCCGGACAAGCCGTCCGGTCGCGAGGTGCGCCTGCACCTGCTGCTCCGGCAGGTAGGCCAGACCGAAGCCGGCCAAGGCCGCGTCGAGGATCAGGTCAGTGGTATTGCACACGAGCTGCCCCTCGACCCGCACGTTCAACTCGCGCCCGTCCTTCTCGAATTCCCAGGCGTAGAGGCCTCCATAGGTTGGCAGACGATGATTGATGCAGTTGTGGGCGGTCAGGTCCTGCGGCGTCCGGGGCTGCGGCCGGCCCTCGAAGCAGGACGGCGTTGCGACAATCGACCGGCGCGAGCAGCGGCCTCGGAGAAGCCGCTGCACGGCATCTGGGTCAGCACGGATGGAACTGGTGCTGGGAGCGCGGCGTCTCGAAAGGCTTCAGGCACTCGCCCAAGAGCTTTCGCTGGGCAGTGACGCCGCGGTGCAGACCGACGTGACCGACTACGAACAGGTCAGGCGTTTGGTGGAACAGGCGGTGCAAGCGCATGGGCGCATCGACGTGCTCATCAACAACGCCGGCCTGATGCCTTTCCGCCGCTTGAGCGATTGAAGGTCCAGGATTGGGACCGCACGATCGATGTGAATATCAAAGGCGCCCTGTATGGCATCGCCGCTGCGCTGCCGCACATGAAGGCTCAGAAGAGCGGGCACATCATCAATGTCTCGTCCGTTGCCGGCAATAAAGTGGGTCCGGCGCTTGCAAACATGGTGGCGTTCGCCATCAGCCAGCCCGAGGACGTGGAAATCAACGAAATCCTGTTCAGACCCACAAAACAAGAATACTGATCGTTGCTGAGTGACCGACCACCCTTGAGAGCGCCCCACGAAGCATCATCACGCCCGGCGAAGGCGCCTAAGCGCTAACATAGCGGCGCCACGAAAGGCAGTTTCACTGTCATGTGCGGGCTTGACCCGCGCACACAACGCAACGTCCGGATCGCCAGGATCTAGCGTTAGATGGCCTCGTCACAGGCCGCCGCATAAGCAAGCAAGTCAGCTTGACCACGGAGCCACGGAGACAAGGAGGCAGGACGGAGAACAAACCCAGGCCCTCGGGCACAGCGCGCCGGTCAGTGCGGGAAAAATTATCGGCTCCTCCGCCGCCCACCAATATCCGGTGATTGGCGAACCAAGAGCACGGCTTCGGTAATCCGTTCTCCGCTTTCTGCTCCGCGCCTCCGTGTCTCGGTGGTTGGAATGGCTTGCTTGCTGCCGGGTGATTGAATGTTGCGGGGTCGGATAGCAGGCGGCGGTGTGCAAGTGGTCCATAGGATTGACGTATTTCCCGGCTGCCCATGTCCTCCCGTCATGGCCGGCGGTAGCCGCATATACGTTAAATAACGTGATAATCCAGTTTATCACGCGCCGCCTCAATTCGGCAAGATTGTTATTTGGATTCGACCCCTAGTATGACCCGTCCCTTAACAGCAGAATGCTTGTTCATGTAACCTTCCGATGCCGGAGTAGAAAATAGGCCTATTTCGAGGGCCTTCGAGCGCCCCAAATCTACAAAATCACAAATCCGGGCGCGAGTTGGGTAGACAGATAGTGTCGCCCGAGTCCAGTCATGCCCTTGGTTCAACGCCGCGATATCATCACCGAATAGGAAATGAGAATGGCAACATCCGAGAACGGTATCTCAACATCCGAGAACGGTATCTATGTCCTCCAGGGCGTCGTCCCTTCCCAGATCGCAGCAGCGCCGGTCGCGATCAAGGTCGTTGACCTTGACGACGACAATGGCAATGCGTTCACACAAGCCCAGGTCAGCCAGATGGAATCTGGCGGCGGAACCCTGCTCGGTTATTTCAGCATCGGTGAAGCTGAGAACTATCGCAGCTATTTCTCGTCCTTGTCCAAGAGCGATCTCGGACCGGTCGATCCGTCGTGGCCCGGCGATTATCAGGTAGCCTATTGGAGTGCCGACTGGTGGACAGTCTCAACCAACCATATTCATCAAATGATCACGCTTGGCTACCAGGGGGCCTTTCTCGACGTCGTCGACGAAGCTGAGACCCCTTGGGCGCAAGCGCACGCCCCTGGCGGAGACCCGGAAGGCGCGATGATGACACTCGTGGAAAATCTCGGCGCTTACGCCCACTCGCTCGATCCGAATTTCCAGATCTGGATCAATTCGTCGGGCGCGGAGGACATGCTGACTAACAAGACCTTCGTCAACAGCGTCGACGGCGTGTACGAAGAGCAATTATTCTATCAGGATGCCACGACGCCGGAATCGCCCGCAGACGTGAAATACAATGTGAACCTATTGGACAACGTGCTGGCCGCTGGAAAACCTGTGATCGCGGTCGAGTATGTCAGCGGCCCGTCCGAGATTGCCAGCGTTAAATCGCAGGCAGCCGCTGATGGCATCGGCTACTACATCGCGGCTCCTAACTTCAACCTTGATGGCGTTGACACCCAAGGCTTTACGTCGGGATCCGGATCCAGCTCGACCTCCGCAAATGTTTCGGGCATCGCGGCTTCTTCCGCTAACGCAGATCTCGGGAGTGGCCAGAGCGAAAACTTTACCGTGACGTTCAGCGCGCCCGTGAAGGTCAGTGGTGCGGCACCCGCGCTGTTGCTCAACGACGGCGCAGAGGCCACTTATGTTTCGGGATCCGGCACCTCATCGCTGGTTTTTCGATACACGGTCGGAGCCGGACAAAACACGACGAAGCTCGCCTTGGCAACCAATCCGTTTGTGAACGCAGCGAGCATAACCGATACCTCGGGCACTCCGGCGAACGTTTCGGCCTGGGCGAAGGGATCCGCTCTGTCGGGCACTATACTCGTAGATACTGCACGAACCAGGGTCTCGATCGCGGCAGGTACAGGGCAACCTATACCGAAACCGGTCACGACGTGCTGGTCCTGACAAAGGGCAAGGCGAGTCTTGTTTTCGAAGGGAGCAATGACGTTGCTTTCATCGGCGGAAGCGGGAGTAACGCAACCGCAACCATCGATGATCTTTCTTCCGGGCTGAATGTGTATCTGGCGGCCGGCCCTGGATCCGGGAAGACCGAGTCCTTCTCGGGTCTTGTTGCCGATAAGAGCAGCGTCGTGCATCTGCTCGGAGGTCTTGGAGGCTTTACGAGTGCCGCGGCTGTCGTAGAGGCGCTCAAGCCGGATAATGGCCATGTGGGCATGTCACTGTCATTGGGCGGCAGCGGCTCGATTGATTTCCTTGGCGCGCAGGCCGGACAATTGAAAGCCGCTAATTTTTCGATAGGCTGAAGGTCACCGGGCCGCGGGTATAATGAGTTGGCATCGGCCGAACCGCCCAGGGTGCGCTATGGACATGACGCTGTGGGAGGTAGCGCAGGAGATTGGCCCTACGGCAACCCGGATTTGCAGCAGGCGATGATCGGTGAGCTGAAAAGCATCGCCGAGCAATGCGACGGCGTGCGCTGCGACATGGCCATGCTGGTCTTGCCCGACGTGTTTGAACGCACCTGGGGCATCCGGCCCGATCCCTTCTGGCCGAAGGCAACCGAAGCCGTGCGGCGCGCGCATCCGCACTTTCTGTTCATTGCCGAGGTTTACTGGGATATGGAATGGACGATGCAGCAGCAGGGTTTCGATTACGCGTACGACAAGCGGCTGTACGACCGTCAGCGCGATGGGCATGCCCGGCCGGTGCGCGAGCATTCCACGCCGGGCTCGAGTACCAGAACAAGCTGGTCCGCTTCCTGGAGAACCACGATGAGCCGCGCGCAGCGGCGACTTTCTCATCGGACGCCCATAAGGCCGCGGCGGTCATTACATTCCTGTCGCCGGGGCTGCGGTTCTTCCACCATGGTCAGTTCCAGGGGCGCACCAGACGCATCTCTCCCCATTTGATCCGCGGACCGCAGGAGGCGATCGACCGGAGGCTGGAACAATTTTACGACCGGTTGCTGGCCGTGCTGCGGCGCCCGGTCGTGCGCCAGGGGAATTGGCGACTGCTCGAATGCACGGCCGCCTGGGAGGGCAACTGGACCTGGGATTGCTTTTGGTCTTTGCCTGGCAGGGACCTGGTGACGAGCGGTTGCTGGTGACGGTGAACTATGCGCCCAACCAGAGTCAGTGCTACGTGCGGCTGCCGTTTGCGGATCTCGGCGACGGACGGTGGCGGTTTGAGGATTTGATCGGTGATGCCACCTACGAGCGGGAGGGCAACGATCTGCAGACGCACGGGCTTTACCTCGATGAGCCGCCGTGGCGAGCGCACGTCTTTTCGTTGACAAAGCAGAATTGATCAACCAGTGGCCCCTACGGCGTAACCGCTTTGCTGCGTTCCTCCGGCATCTCACGACTAAGAAAATAGTAAGCGCCGTCCATTGAGGATAGAGCCGTAGCGCTCGTAGCGGGGCACCAACGCCGGTCAGCACAGGATATCCGCCAGACTTCCCCCATCCGCCTCGCCATCCAGCACGTCCAGCACCACTGCCGTGACGTTGTCGCTGACCTGGCGCTCCAATGCGGCGGCGATCAGGTGCCGCGCGGCGTCGCCGGCGGGATCGCCCAGCAGCAGCACTGCGATGTCGGGTTCGGGCACCGACTTGGTGAGGCCGTCGCTGCACAGCAGATAGCGGTCGCCGGGCAGCAGCACGTCGGTAGCTTTGTCGAGCGCGAACATTTCCTCCTCGCCGGCGCCGACGGCGCGGGTGATGACGTTGGCCTGCGGGTGGCCCTCGGTTTCATCCGGCCCTATCACCCCGGCATCCACCAGCTCCTGCACCAGGCTGTGATCCCGCGTCACCTGAAACAAGGTGCCGTCGCGCAGGCAGTAGGCACGCGAATCGCCGGCCCACAGGCACGCGTAATGCTGGTCCCGCACGCACAGCACGACAGCGGTGGAGGCGATCGCCACGCCGGGTCCGCGCCGCGCCGCTTCGTCCAGCAGCGCGCGGTGCACGCCATCGATGCGGGCGCGGATCTCGGCCAGCGCCTCGGCCGCGCCCAGGCCGGGCGGCATCGCGCCCAGCGCCTCGGCGATCATGGCGGAGGCGACTTCGCCAGCCTGGTGGCCACCGGCGCCGTCGGCCACCGCCCAGACGCCAAGATCGGGCCGGTCCACGAACGCGTCTTCATTGTGCGGGCGGCGAGCGCCCGGGTGCGTCATTGCGCAGGATTGCAGACGCAGCGTCACGCGGCGGCCTCCGGCTGCTCGGCATCGTCGATCATCGCGGCGAACCCTGCCGGGTCCGGCAGGCCGGCGACTTCCAGGCGAGTGGCGGCGACATGCGGGCCGCCTGATGTCCACCAGATGGCGTCGTCGGCCGGCGCGGGGGCGCCGGCTTGCAGTGGTGGCAGCAGGGCCGTCACTTGCTCCGGCGTCGCATCCTGTTCCAGCGCGGTGCGGCCGGCGGCTTCGGCGGCGTCCAGCCAGGTGGCGGCGGCGCGGGCGTCCGGGGCGGCCAGGCCGGGGGGAAACACCGCGGCCAGGGTCAGCGGGAAATAGCGGCCGACGCGATCGACACTGGGCAGCATCAGCCCGAGCGCCGCGCCGGCGCCACATGCTCCGGGTGGCAGGGAAAATCGCCACACCGGCGCATCGAGCCAGGCGGGCAACCAGCGCTCCCCCATGCGTCCACGTGCGGCGGCGATGGCCCGTTGCAGCCAGGCATCCCATGGCTCGATGAAGCTGCCGGGCAGGCCGGCACGGACGAAATCGCCCCTCGCCGGCAGCTTGCCGAACAGGCCGATTCGCGCGTCAGGGTCCACGCGCGCACCACGAACCGCACGCGCACCAAGCGGAAAATCTCAGGGCTGCGAAACCGGACACCATGCAACCGCCGGGAGAATCGAACCGATCCCGTCACCGTAGCACAGCTTTGGTCGGCGCCGTCACGATGAACGTTGCTCAAACCGTCATGGCCGGTCCGAGGACAGGCTACGGCTGGCCATCCACGACTTTGCCACCGCGACCGGGTTGACGCGTGGACGCCCCACCTGCGCGGCATGACCGGCGGGGCGCTATCCCCCGCCTTCTATCCCCCGCCTTCTATCCCCCGGGGCCTTCATCCCCCGAGGGGCGACCAGGCGGGGTCGGAGGCGCCGGTCGGCGTGATGATCGCCCGCTGGTTGAAGCCGGTGATATCGACCGAGGCGAGGCTCGACGAAAATCCCTGGCCGCGGCTGCCGGACGCGCGCGTGGTGCTGAAATACATCAGCACCCGCCCGTTCGGCGCGAAGGTGGGGCCTTCCACGTCCCAGCCCTCGGCCAGCAGGCGCTCGCCGCTGCCGTCCGGGTGCATCACGCCGATCGAGAAATTGGATTCGTCTCCTCCGTAACGGGTGAACGCGATCAGGTCGCCGCGCGGCGACCACACCGGCGTGCCGTAGCGGCCCTTGCCGAAGCTGATGCGCCGGGCCGCGCCGCCGCCGGCCGACATGATGTAAAGCTGGGGATCGCCGTCGCGGTCGGAGTTGAACACGATCTGCGACCCGTCCGGGCTGTAGCACGGACTGACATCGATCGATTCGGCGTTGGTGAGCGGCCGGCTGGAGCGGCTGCCGATATCGACCACGACGATGGAAGAACCCTGGCCGCGTGCCAGCGCCATCACCACGCTGCCGCCATTCGGCGAAAATCGCGGCGCGAACGTCATGCCGGCAAAATCCCCAAGCACGCTCTGCCGCCCGGTGCCGAGGTCGAACAGATAGACGCGCGGGCGCTCGTTCGCGTAGCTCATGAACACGATCTGGTCGTTCTTCGGGGAAAACCGCGGCGTCAGCACGGTCCACGACCCGTCGGTCAACGTGCGGTCGTTGGCGCCGTCCTGGTCCATGATCGCCAGCCGCCGGGTTTCCCGCCCGCGAGGGCCGGTGAGCGCGACATAGACGATGCGGGTATCGAAATAGCCGGTCTCGCCCAGCAGGCGCTGATAGATCACGTCGGCGATCTTGTGCGCGATGCGCCGCCAGTTGGCCTGCGTGGTGGTGTAGGCGGTACCCTGGATCTGGTTGCGCGGCAGCACGTCCCACAGGCGGAACTCGACACGGATGCCGCCGGCCGCGGATCCCACCCGCCCGGTCGCCAGCGCCTGCGCGCCGATCGCTGCCCAGTCCTGGAAGTTCGGCACGTCGGATGCGGGCGCCGCCGCCTGGGTATATGCCGCCGCGCCGATCACCCGGAACAGCCCGGAGCTGGTGAGATCGTTGGCAACCACCCCGACAATGTCGCTGCCGAGCTGCTGGGATGACGGATCGGTGCCGGCGAATACCGGCAATGCGATGGGGATCGGCGACGCGCGCGCGCGGTTGACGTCGATGACGGCGCTCGGCCCGGCGGCGGCAGGAGGCGCGGTCTGGGCGCGGACGGCGGCCGGCAGCGCCAGAGCGCCCGCGGCGGCAAGCAGTCCGCGCCGGTGCAGGTCGAGCCCGGCGCGCAGGATCGGTGGGTTTTCGCGATGATCGGTCATGTGCATCTCTTCCAGGTTTTCCGAATGCATCCGTCATGCCGGCCCAGAATGAGCAACCGGTGATCCGCATGCTCGCGCCGCAGGCAGGTAAGCAAGTTCACCACAGAGGCACAGAGACACTGAGGGACCACGGAGTGGACATCGGGCACGAGGTGCCGGGAGTATTTCATCGGTCGTCGTGTCATTGATCTGCCGTTGGCGAACATCGAGCCCGACATAACAGCAGCCGTTCTCCGCGTCATGCCCGCGAAGGCGGGCATCCACAGGCTGGTTCCGTGTTGCGATCGCGGCCGTGGATTCCCGCTTTCACCGGAATGACGATCGAGGGTCAATCTTTTCGGCGTCTGATATAACAATCCCTTCTCCTCCGTCTGCTCCGTGTCTCTCTGTCTCCGTGGTCAGACTGGCTTGCTTGCTTGCCGTTGCATCGTCGTGGCCCGCAGGGTCCGATTATCCGATGTGACCTGAAAGCGGGACTCCACGCCGCGACGCCGTCCCAACCGTTGTAACGACAACAATAGCTGCCGGCACCGGCATGGATTCCCGCTTTCGCGGCAACGACGGATGCGGGCCGGGAATGACGGATGCAGGATGGGCGTGACGAACGATCTTGCTCTCACGGGCTGAACCTGAAGGTCAGCACGTTGATCTTGCCCAGCATCGACCGGGGCAATGGCAGGCTGGCGCAGGACGGGTCCATCACCGCGCGGCGGGCGCGCTCGGCGAACGCGCGGAACCGAGGATCAGCCAGCCGCCCGCTATCCGCCGGTGCGACTTCGGCCATCCGCACAACCCCCGTCGGGTCCGTGGTCACCGTCAGCAGCGCCTGCATCTTGTCCAGGTCGAGCGCGCCGGGGTCCGTGGTCCAGCACGGCCGCACATGATCGCCGATGGCGCCGCGCTGCTCCGCGTTCAGTGCAGCGGTGTCGTTGCCGGTCGGGTTGCCGCCGCCGTTCGGCGCGCCGCCCTGCGCCGGGTTGGTGCGCGCGGTCGGCGCCTGCGTATGTTTCACGACCGCCCGCAGCTTCTCCAGCGTGTTCTGCAACTCCTGGCTCTGCGGCGCCGGGTTTGTGGTGGGGTTGGGCTGCGCCGTCGGGCTCGGCATCGGGGGCGGCGGCACCGGCAATGGCGGCAGCGGCAACGCCGGCTGCGGGCGCCGGCGGCTCCGGCGAGGGCGGCGGCGGTGCAGGCGGAGGAGGCGGCAGCGGCAGGGTGGGGGCGGGCGTCGGCGTCGGCTGGGGTGGCGGCGCCGGGGTCGGTGGCACCGGGACCGGGGGCGCCGGAGCCGGCGTGGGCGACGGGGGTGGCGGAGGCGGCGGCGGAGGGGGTGGCGGCGCCTCGGTCGGCTGCGGCGTCGGCGGCACCACCGCCGGCGGGAGCGGCAGCGGCACGGGAGCCGGCGCCGGGGCCGGAACCGCCGCCGGCACATCCGCCTTCATCGAGGCGGCGGTGCCCTGGAACACCATATCGACGGTTTCCTCCGGCGGCGCCTCGATCGGCCGCAGGAACGGCAGCCCGATCAGCAGCGCCGCCAGCAGAAGCACGTGCAGCCCGGCCGACACCGCGGCACCACGCCGCAATTCCGGGCTCATGCCTGAGGGTGCCATCCAGCCCCACATAGCCGGCCCCAGGGCTCAACCGGCCTTGGCCCGCGCCGGCGGCACCGCCTGCGATGACGAGCGGAGCAGCCGGCGACGGCGCAGCGGCAGGAGTGGGGACCGGAGCGGCGGCGCCCGACGCCGGCCGGCGGTCCGCTCGGGGGCTGCGCCAGCAGGGCGACCTTGGTGAAGCCGCCCTGGGTGATGGTGCCCATCACCTGCATCACCAGGCCGTAGGAAATATCCTTGTCGCCGCGCACGAAGATTCGCCGCGTGTTGTCGTTCTGCGAAACCGCCTGCAGCTTGCCCACCAGCTCCGGTATCTGCACCTCCTGGTTCTGCAGGAAGATCTTGCCCTCTGCGTTGATCGACACGGTCAGCGGCTCGCTGTCGGTGTTCAGCGGCTTGGCGTCGGTCTTTGGCAGATCGACCGACACGCCTGAGGTCATCAGCGGCGCCGTCACCATGAAGATGATCAGCAGCACCAGCATCACATCGACCAGCGGCGTGACATTGATTTCCGACAGCGGGCGATAGCGGCCGCGGCCGGATTTCCCGCTGAGCGGTCCGACGGCCATGCGGCTAGCTCCTTTCCCGCGGGTCTTGTTCATGATCGCTCCTCGCTCTGGCGCGACAGGATGGCGCTGAACTCGGCGCCGAAGCCTTCCAGCCGGGCGGCGAAGCGGGCCAGGTCGGTGCTGATCTTGTTGTAGGCCAGCACCGCCGGGATCGCCGCGACCAGGCCGATCGCGGTGGCGAACAGCGCCTCGGCAATGCCGGGCGCCACGACCGCGAGGTTGGTGTTGTGCATCGAGGCGATCGCCGAGAAGCTGTGCATGATCCCCCACACCGTGCCGAACAGACCGATGAACGGCGCGGTGGCGCCGACGGAGGCCAGGAACACCATCCAGCGCTCCAGCCGGTCCATCTCCCGCTGCACGGTCACGGTGATGGCGCGGTCGATGCGCTCGCGCACGCCGGTGTGGCTGACATCGGCGCCGGCAACGCGCACGGTGCGGCGCCATTCGCCCATGGCGGCGCCGAACACCGCGGCCATCGGATGGGTCGGGCGCATGCCTTCCTGGTCGAACAGCTCGTCCAGGCTGCCGCCGGACCAGAAGCGGTCCTCGAACGCGTCGGACTCCTTGCGGACCTTGCGCAAGCGTCGACCATTTCTCGAACACCACCGCCCAGACCCAGACGCTGGCGGCCAGCAGCCCGATCATGACCAGCTTCACCAGGATGTCGGCCTGCAGGAACAGGCCCCAGAGCGACAGATCGCCGCCCGCCGTTCCCAGGTTCACCGCATCGACAGCGCGATCCACCGCATCAACTCCTTACCCATCGGACGGCCCAGCCGCCCGCATCGTCTGCAATGCCGTCCGCCAGCGCGGCGGAATGCGTGCCGGCCAATGGCCTCCCGGCGGCACGCATGCAAGTTCCACGTCCAGCACGGCGCACGACCCGGCCGGGCCTTGCACGTCCTGGCGCAGCACCAGAGACGCGGCCCGCATCGACACCGGCTCGGTCAGCACCACCAGCGACTCGTCGAGCCGGGCGGGACGCAGATAGTCCACTTTGATGCGCCGCACCACGAACATGAGGTTGTGCTCGCGCAGCAGCTCGGCATGGGGGATTCCCAGCTCGCGCAGGGCTTCGGTCCGCGCCCGCTCGGCAAAGCGGAGATAGTTCGCATGGTACACGATGCCGGCGGCGTCGGTGTCCTCGTAATAGACCCGCACGGTATAGCGGTGCCGGGGTTGCCGGTGGCGGTGGAGGCCGGGTTGCCGCTCATACATCCCCCGGGGTATCGTCGCCCTGGGCTTCGTCTCGCAGCAGGTCGAGCTGATCGGGCAGCCGGGACGGCGCCGGCAGGTTCAGGTGCCGCCAGCCCGGCTCGCCGAGCATGCGCCCGCGGCTGGTGCGCAGGACCAGGCCTTCCTGGATCAGGAACGGTTCGATCACGTCTTCCAGCGTGTCGCGCGCCTCGGCCAGGGCGGCGGCGAGGGTCTCGACGCCGACCGGGCCGCCGGCGTGGTGCTCGGCGATGCGCAGCAGGTATCGCCGGTCCATGGCGTCGAGGCCGAGCGCATCGACTTCCAGCCGCGTCAGCGCGGCATCGGCCACCGCGCGATCGACCGGGGCGGTGCCGGCCACCGCGGCGATGTCCCGCACCCTTCGCAGCAGGCGGCCGGCGATGCGCGGGGTTCCGCGGGAGCGGCGGGCGATCTCGGTGGCGCCGTCCGGGGTGAGCGACAGTCCCAGCTTCTCGGCGCCGCGCCCGACGATCAGTTCCAGTTCGGCCGGCGTGTAGAAGACCAGGCGCAGCGGGATGCCGAACCGGTCGCGCAGCGGCGTGGCCAGCAGCCCGGCGCGGGTGGTGGCGCCGACCAGGGTGAACGGCGACAGGTCGATGCGCACGGAACGCGCCGCCGGCCCCTCGCCGATGATGAGATCGAGCTGGAAGTCTTCCATGGCGGGATAGAGCACTTCCTCGATGGCCGGCTGCAGCCGGTGGATCTCATCGATGAACAGGACATCCCTGGGCTGCAGGTTTGTCAGGATTGCGGCGAGGTCCCCGGCGCGCTGGATGACCGGGCCGGAGGTGGCGCGAAAGCCGACGCCGAGCTCGCGGGCGATGATCTGCGCCAGCGTGGTCTTGCCGAGGCCCGGCGGGCCGTGCAGCAGCACGTGGTCCAGCGCCTCGGTGGCGTTGCGCTCGGCCCGCGTGCGGGCGGCGGCGATGAAGACCGCCAGATTCTCGCGGCTGGTCTTCTGGCCGACGAATTCGGCCAGCGTCTGCGGGCGCAGGGAGGCCTCGGCCGCGTCTTCCTCGCGGCGGATCGGGGTGACGGTACGCGCCTCGCTCAAAATGGATTCCCTTTGGCCGGGCTCCCTTGGGCCAGTTCCTTGAGGCTGTCACGGATGACGGCGTCCAGCCCGGCGGTGTCACCGAGCCGTTCCACCACGCGGGCGACGGCCGGCTGCGCCTCTGGCCGGCGGTAGCCGAGATTGATCAGGGCGGACAGCGCGTCCTCGGCCAGACCGGGCGGGCGTCCCGGGGGCGGCGCGAATCCGGAGGTGGACGGCATGGCGCCGGCCTTTTCACGCAGCTCGGTCAGCAGGCGGACCGCCAGCCGGGCGCCGACGCCGGCGGCGCGGGTCAGGCTGGCGCGGTCGCCGGCCGCGATGGCGGTGACCAGGTCGCGGGGGGACAGGGCTGACAGCACCGATAGCGCCACCCTGGGGCCGACGCCCTGCACGGTTGTCAGCAGGCGGAACCAGTCGCGCTCGGCGGATTCGGCAAAGCCATACAGCAGGATGGCGTCTTCGCGCACGTAGGTCTCGATCAGCAGCCGTGCCGTCGCCGGGGGAAGGGGAAGGGCGGCGAGGGTGCGGGTGGAGGCGTGGACCAGATACCCCACGCCGCCCACGTCGATCACGCAGCCTGCGTCATCGCGCGACTCGAGCCGGCCGGTCAGCAGGGCGATCACGCGGTTCTGACCTTGTTGTCCAAAGAGGGCAGGTCCGGGGAGGGGCGATCCCAGACGAGGCGGGTCGCGCGGTGGTGCGCGTGGCAGATGGCGACGGCCAGCGCGTCGGCGGCGTCGGCGCGGCGGATGGTGGCGCCCGGCAGCAGGCGGCGGACCATCATTTGCACCTGCTCCTTTTCCGCCCCACCGGTGCCGACCACGGCACGCTTCACCGCCTTGGCGCCGTACTCGGTCACCGGGATGCCGGCGAGGGCAGGGGCCAGCAGCGCGACGCCGCGGGCGTAGCCGAGCTTCAGCGTGGCGGCGCCGTTGCGGTTCACGTAGGTTTCTTCAACCGCCGCCTCGTCCGGCCGGTGCAGCTCGATCAGCGCGGCGAGGGCATCGTGCAGCGCACGCAGCCGCGCCGGCACGCCGGTGGCATTGTCGGTGGCGATGACCCCGTCGGCGAGGTGACGCAGACGGTTGCCGTCGGCCTCGATCAGTCCCCAGCCGGTGAAGCGCAGGCCGGGATCGATGCCGAGAAGGCGGGTCATGGTGCGAATTGGGGGTGCTTAACCATCCATCGCGATCATAGGCCGCTTCGTGGGGGGCGGCATCTTGTGCGCACGGTCTCCTGCCGAACGGGAACCAGTAGGTCCACGCTGCTGGCCCGCGGCGCTCGATTGGTGATGGCGGTGCAGACGGGAGCTTGGCCTGGACTTCTGAAATGTCACGCTCAAGGGCGCGGGAACGTAGCAGCAGAAATTAACACGGAGTTCGCCGAGAACGCAGATTTCACTGAGAAATTTCGTCAGCGACCTATGCGTCCACGGCGAACTCGGTGTGAAAAGGGGACCGAACGCCAGCCGCCTATTCGCTGTCACCAGCAACGACCTTGCGCGGCCGGCCGCCGCGCTTGCCGTTCTCGCGCGATGCCGCGGCCTTGGCCATGCTGCGGGTCCTCCCGCCGGCAGCGCCCAATTGTGCGGCCATCCAGTTTTTGGAGCCGAGCACGCCTTCCAGCAGCGCCGGCACATACAGGCCGGCGTCGAGCCTCGGGAAGTGGATGCCAAGGCCGAAAGCCTCCACCTCGATTGCTTTGAGATCGTCGGCCGAGGCGTGCTGCAATCCTTCTACATCGCGCGGCGCAAAACCGATCTCGACACCGGTCGTCAGCCGCACGATGACGCGATTACGCCCGGCATCGTAATGCGCGCTCTGCGCGCGCGGGCCTCGCATCCGGGCGTCTCCACGGGATTTGGCCGCTTCGAACTGCTGCGGGGTCAGCTCAACCATGAAATCGCCTCCATGCATTCATGAGCGCCTCTTGGTGCTCGGCGACCAGTCGCAGCACCTGACGAGCCGTATGTTGCTCGCAGCCGATTGCCTCGCGGAGCTCCGGTCCGAGGAGGTTGACCATCACGACCCAGCCCGGCCCTAGAACATGGACATGTGCGGGTGGGTGATCGTTGGGATAGATCACGATCCGCAAGCCATGTATCCGCAGCACCGTGGGCATGACCGATCATACCAGGAACCTAAGCGGTCAGGAAACCAGTTTCAATCCTGTTGCGGCGCGAACCTTCAGGCGGGTCAGCCGTGACGTCCGTCACCGCTTCGCCGGCGCCCGCATCTCGGGCAGCTCTCCCGATGACACGCACGGCAATACACCTTGCCGCAGCCGGCACACGGCGATAGCCCGTCCGCCACCACCAGATGCAACGCATCGTCGCAGACCAGCCGTGGTCGCTCGGCTGAGCGGCTGTAGTCGCAGGCCGGCGATTCCAGCCGGCGCGCCAGCGGGTTCCAATCCAGCGCGATCGTCCGCTCCGCCTTGCGCCGGCGAAGCTGCACCGTGAACCGCTGTACCGGCATGACCAGCTCCAGCGTCTGCACCCACTCCGCGGTGACCCGCAATGCGTACTGGCGCGACAGATCGTCCAGCTTGGCCTGGTATTCGCGGCCGATCGCTTCGATGCGCTGATCCTCCCGCCGCGGCGCGCCGTCGCTTTCCGGCAGCGCGGCGCGGCGGCGCATCGCCTCGCGGTGCAGATCGTTGTGGTAAATATACAGCCGGTCCTGGTCGCGGCCGAGCCGCCGCCGCAGGCTTTTGACGAACGGCGCCAGCGCGGTATTCAGCCGTGGCGTCACCGCCAGACCGATCAGCTCGAGCAGGCGCGCACGCTCCCAGTCGGCGGGCAGCTCGGTGTCATCCGGCGGCACCGCATCGGTTTCCATGGTATCCAGCCAAGGCGCCATCTGATCGAACACCGCATCCGGCAGCGCGCCGGTCGCCAGGTTGACGCACAGCCGCACCACCCCGTCGCGCTTTTCGTCCGACGCTGCCGAGAAACGGAAATCGAGCGCCAGGTACCGTGTCCAGGTCGGCGCCACGTCCAGCAGCCGGAAGGTCGCGTTGTCCAGCACCAACTCGTGCCGGAGCAGAGTTTCGGGGTCCGATAACGCCCGCAGCTCCGGGCGCAGCACAAGACGCGCCGAACGCCCGCGATCGCCGAGCAACCGGCCGAACCGAGCCAGCCAGTCGTTCTCGATCCCGACGCGCTGCGCACCGGCGGGCAGGGTGGTGCCGAAGCCCAGGCGGGACAGCTCGTTCAGTCCGAGCGTGTCGCGGATCGGGGGCGGGGCCAGCACTTCCAGCCCCTCGGGCTCGATCGGCTCAATCAGCGCCCCGTCCTGCGCCAACAGCTCGGCGACGAATCCTTGCAGCGGTCCCATCTCAGGCCGCATCCAGCTCGTTGCCGAACAGCGCCTCGTCCAGCGCCTTGGCGCCTTCGTAGTGCTGGCGCGCCGCCACAAGCTGGCCTTCCAGTTCGGCGAAAGCGGCGGCGCGCGTTGCCTCGGTGTCGCGCAGCCAGGCATCGAGCACCAGGGTGGAGAAATCGTTCTGCTCGTCGAACTCGCCCAGGATGGCACCGACTTCGCCCACCACCAGCTCGAACATGTTGATCTTCTCGTCCAGGATGCGCAGCACCGCGTCCTCAATGGTTTCCGTGGTCACCAGATTGAACACGAACACCTCGCGGGTCTGGCCGATGCGGTCGATGCGGCCGATGCGCTGCTCGATCGCCATTGGGTTCCACGGGATGTCGAAGTTGATCAGCGTGTTGCAGAATTGCAGGTTGCGTCCCTCGCCACCGGACTCGCTGCACAGCAGCAGCGGCACAGACCCGCGGAACGATTCGACTGCTGCGTCTTTCTCCGGGCCGGACATGCCGCCTTCGAAGCGCGCGAAGGCGGTGCCTTGCCGGCGCAGCAGTTCCCCCAGATGGGCCAGCAATTCGCGATGGTGGACGAACACCATCTTTTTCTCTGCCGGGTTTTGCGCCAGCAGTTTCAGCAGCCCGGCCTGCTTCGCTCCGGCGCCGATCGCGCGGTAGCGGTCCAACAGCGTGCTCCAGCGGGAATCGCCGGGATGGCGGTCGAGGAAGCGGGCGATGGAAGCGGCAGCGGCGGCCGGCGACGACCCCGCCGCGGTCAGCAAATGCTGTGCGGCCAGCCGCTGCTGTCCGCCCGAAGCGGTCTCCCGCACCAGTGCGGACAGTTCGCGATAGCACGCCGATTCCGCCTGTGCCGGGTTGGCGCGCAAGGTAGAGGCGTGCCGGCGTGGCAGGCGCAGCGCTGCCAGAGCGCGCGTGTTGCGCACCATCACGCCGCGCATCAACTCGCGCAGCCGGTCGCGGTTGGCCGGCTCGCGCGGCTTGCCGGGAACCATGTAGGCGGCGCGAAACTCCTTCTGTGTCTTGAACACGCCCGGCTTCAGCAGCGTGAGAAGATTATACAGTTCGAGCAGGTTGTTCTGCACCGGCGTGGCGGACAGCAGCAGCAGGAAGCGCTTCGACAAGCTGTCGATCAGGCGGTGGCTGGCGCTGGACTGGTCGCGCAGATGGTGCGCCTCGTCCACCACCACTACGTCGTAGGTCAAAGCGGCCAGCCGCTCCGCGTGGTCCTTGCGGCGTGCCGCGGCGATCGAGGCGATCACCCGCGGCTGCGCCCAGAACGCATCCGGGTCGGTTCGCAGCAGCGGATCGTGGCTGGTGGCGCAGTCGATGCCGAACTTGCCCGCCATCTCGTCGCGCCACTGCCCGACCAGCGCGGCGGGCGTCAGGATCAGGATGCGCTCGGCCATGCCGCGCAGCACGTATTCCTTCACCACCATGCCGGCTTCGACGGTCTTGCCCAGCCCGACCTCATCGGCCAGCAGCACGCGCCCGCGATACTGTTTCAGCACTTTGCGCACGGTCTCCACCTGGTGCCAGTGCGTTTCGACGCCGTGCAGCGCGGGAAGGCACAGGAGCTCGTCGAAGCCCTCGAACAGCGCCAGCCTGGTAAGGTCTCGTCGCAGACGGAACCAGACGGGTTCCACGGTGGAGCCGGCAAGCTGGATCGTCGGCGGTTCGGCGATCTCGACCTGCACGGAGAAGCTGGCTTCCAGCCGCTTCAGGTCGGGGATGGAGGGCAGCGTCGGCAGCGGCGGGGCCGGGCGGGACGGCGGCCGTGTCGCACGGGCACGCGGCGCGGCGGCGCGGGGCGGGGGGCGGGCGGGCACCCCGCTGATCTCCGACAACCGGTCGTGCAGCCAGTTCAGCATCCCCCGCGGACCCACGAACCAGTCCGCCGCTGCGCTGAAGCCGTCGATCCCGTCCGCCTTCAGCATGGTCCGCGCGCGGCCGGTATGACCAAGCTGCGCCAGCGCGAGGGCGGTCAGCAGGTACCAGCCTTGTGCGACCCGTAGTCCTTCCGGAACCGCTTGAGCAGCGAGGTCGCCCGCGCCGGCTGACCCCCGGCGATCGCGGCCAGCGCGGTCATCAGCGCGATTTCGGGGATGGCGGGCCAAGCGCCCAGCGCGGTCTCGGCGATACCGAGTGCATCGGCCCGCAAATCCGCCAATGCCACGGCGATGCGGCGGATCCAGACGCTCGGCTCGACCGGCTCCGGCACCGCCTCCGCGGTCTGCATGCCCGGCCGCGCGGTGGCACTGCTGCTCACGTCATCGTCCCGGTCATCGTCGCACCCCGGCATGACTGAGACTTATACCTGCGGCGTCTCCCCAATTCGAGCCAAGCCTCGCCGGACCGAGTACGCGGCGGATTGAAACGGCTGGTTGAGTCGCGCATATCGGCCGTCGAACGGAGGGCCGAGATGGACGACGCGACGACCAAACCACAGCCGGAGACCCATAACTTCGGGGCCGAGGTCGGGCGGCTGCTCGATCTGGTAGTGCATTCGCTCTATTCCGAGCGCGAGATATTCCTGCGCGAGCTGGTGGCCAACGCCGCCGACGCGATGGACCGGCGGCGGTTCGAGGCGCTGACCGATCCCGCCCTGGCGCCGCCGCCGGACCCGAAGATCCGCATCGTGCCCGACAAGCCCGCCCGTACACTGCTGATCGCCGATGACGGCATCGGCATGACGCGGCAGGAACTGATCGACAATCTCGGCACCATCGCCCGGTCCGGCACCCGTGCGGTCGGCGAAGCGCTGGAGGCGGCGAAGCCGGAGGACCGGCCCAGCCTGATCGGGCAGTTCGGCGTCGGGTTCTATTCCGCGTTCATGGTGGCCGACCGGGTGGAAGTAACGTCGCGCAAGGCCGGAGCAGAGGCGGCGTTCGTCTGGGCCTCCGACGGGTCCGGCGCCTTCACCATTGCCCCGGCGACGCGCGATCGCCCCGGCACCGGCGTGGTCCTGCACGTGAAATCCGACGCCGAGGACTATCTGGACCCGATGCGGCTGGAAGCCGTGGTGCGCAAATGGGCCGACCACATCACGGTGCCCGTCACCATCGCCCGCGACGGCAAGGACGTGGCGGCAAATGAGGGCACCGCGCTGTGGCGCAAGCCGCGCGCCGAGGTGTCCGAGCAGTCCTACAACGAGTTTTACCGCCATCTCGGGCACATCTTCGACTCGCCCTGGGCGACCCTGCACTGGCGCGCCGAGGGGATGCTGGATTTTTCGGCGCTGCTGTTCATCCCTGGCACGCGGCCGTTCGAGCCGCTGGACAACGACCGCGAATCACATGTGCGGCTGCACGTCCGGCGCATGTTCATCACCGACAAGGCGGAGCTGCTGCCACCCTGGCTGCGCTTCGTCGAGGGCGTGGTGGATACCGAAGACCTGCCCCTGAACGTCTCGCGTGAAATGTTGCAGACGACACCAGTGCTGGCGCGCATCCGCAAGGCGCTGGTCGGGCGTGTGCTGGCGGAGCTGAAGACGAAAGCGAAGGAGGCCGGGGATTATCCGAAGTTCTGGGAGAATTTCGGCGCGGTGCTGAAAGAAGGGGTGTGGGAGGATACCGAGCACCGTGCGGAAATCGCGGCGCTGCTGCGCTTCCGGTCGTCGCGGGAGGATGGGTGGACGTCGCTGCCCGAGTACGTGAACCGCATGCAGCCGGGGCAGGACGAGATTTACTACCTGGTCGGCGATGATGCCGATGCGCTGCGGGCTTCGCCGCAGTTGGAGGGGTTCCGCGCCAAGGGGTTCGAGGTGCTGCTGCTGGCGGATTCGATCGATGCGTTCTGGCCGGACCGGTTGGCATCGTTCGAGGGCAAGCGGCTGGTCAGCGTGACCCAGGCGGGCGGCGACCTGGCGAAGGGCGGCGGAGCTGCCGGATATCTCCGTGCTGACGGCGGCTTTGAAGGCGGCGCTCGGGGATGAGGTGGCGGAGGTGCGGGCGACGGCGCGGCTGACCGACAGTGCGGTGGTGCTGGCGCCCAGCGGGAAGGGGCCGGATTTGCAGTTGCAGCGGCTGATGCGCCGGGCCGGGCGTGCCGGCTTGCAGCCGCCGCCGGTGCTGGAGGTGAACCCGAAGCATCCGGTGATCGAGGCGTTGGGGAAGCGGGTGGAGGACAAGGCGCTGATCGAGACGGCGGCGGCGACGCTGCTGGATCTGGCTCGGGTGCAGGAGGGGGATCTGCCGAAGGATGCGGCGGGGTTTGCGCGAAGGGTGACGGGATTGATGGTGGGGGGATTGGGGTAGGGCGCCGTTGATCCAACCTGGCGCTGCAAGCTGAAGGTGACTGAACATGACGACCAACCGCCGGCCGATGTCGATTTTCGGGCGATCGCTCGCGCGGGGTTTTCACCTTCCGAAAAGGCGCAGTAACGAAGTCGCGTTCCTGAAACGGGGCGGGCCCGATCTGCAAGGGGAATAGCAAAGCTCCACCGGTCCTAACTCGATCGTGGCCCGGCATGGGCTATTCGGCTATAAGTGCGGCCATGGACCGTGAGGACGCACTCGCCCGATTGCGGGAAAATCAGACAGCACTGCGGGCCCGCGGCGTCGTCCATGCCGCGCTGTTCGGCTCGCGTGCACGCGGTGAAGCCAGGCCCGACAGCGACACGGACATCCTGATCGAGATCGACCCCGATGCACCGGTGACCGTGTACGATTATGTGGCACTCAAAGAGTATATCGCCGGCCTGTTCGACGGTCCGGTGGATGTTGTTGACCGGGACGGTCTGAAGCCGTACGTGCGTCCCGCCGTGATCAGCGACGCGATTTATGCCTTCTGATCCATCTGACCCGCGACGCTGGCTGAACGACATCCTTTATCACATCGACTTGGCCCAAAGCTTTGTTATCGGTAAGGACGAAGGGACGCTTCGCGATGATGCGTTGCGGCTCTATGCTGCCACCCGGTGCCTGGAAATCATCTCCGAAGCGTCTCGGCGACTGCCGGATGATCTGAAGGCGCGGCACCAGTCTATCCCCTGGAAGGAAATCGCCGCTGCTGGCAATGTCTATCGTCACAAGTACGATGGAGTTTCCGCACTCCGCGTCTGGCGAACGTTGAAGCTCGCGCTGCCGCCGCTTCGTCTCGTGATTGAGCGTGAGCTTTCAGCGCTTGCTCCACCATGATGGGCGCCCCTACAGCAGGTAGCCCCCCTCCGATCATAAGCCCGGCAGGCAATCGGCCCGACCCGAATGAACTGATGCGGGTGGAAAGCGGTGAGCCTGGATTGAGTTTTGACCCCACCCCACCCCAGCCCTATCCTCCCCCCAACTCGGAGACCGTCCACTGACCACCCCCGCCCCCGGTGCGATCGACTGCGACGTTCACCCGGCGATCCCCGGCACCGACGTGCTCGTCCCCTACCTGGACGACTACTGGCGCGAGATCGTGCTGATGCGCGGCCTCGACCGGGACAACCTGGACACCGGCACCTACCCGCCCGGCTCCCCGCTGTCCGCCCGGCCGGAGTGGCGCCCCGCCAAAGGCAAGCCCGGCACTGATTTCGACCTGCTAAAAACCCAGGCCCTCGACACCTTCAACACCAAATACGCCATCTGCAACGTCGTCCACGGCGCGCAGATCATGTTCAGCGAGGACCTCGCCGCCGCCCTCTGCCGCGCCGTCAACGACTGGCTGGCGAAAGAATGGCTGGACCGCGACCCCCGCCTGCGCGCCTCCATCGTGGTCCCCGTCCACAGCGCTGACCTGGCGGCGCAGGAGATCGAACGCCTCGCCGGCGATCGCCGCTTCGTCGGCGTGCTGCTGCTGGCGATGGCGGAACTGCCGCTCGGCCGCCGCCAGAACTGGGCGATCTACCGCGCCGCCGAGCACCACGGCCTGACCATCAACATCCATGCCGGCAGCAGCTTCCGTCACGCGCCCACCTCGCTCGGCTGGCCGTCCTACTACCTGGAAGACTACGTGGTGCAGTCGCAGGGCTTCGCCGGGGTGCTGAATTCGCTGATCACGGAGGGCGTCTTCGTCGAGTTCCCGCGCCTGAAAGTCGTGCTGATGGAATCCGGCGTCACCTGGCTGCCCGGCTGGATGTGGCGGGTCAGCAAGACATGGCGGGCGATGCGCCCGGAAGTGCCGTGGAACAAGGTCTCGCCGGCCGAGATGGTGCGCAGGCACGTGCGGGTGACCATGCAGCCCTTCGACGCCCCGCCGAAACGCGAGCAGCTCGACCGCATTATTGAAGAAATCGGCTGCGACGACATGTTTCTGTTCTCGACCGACTACCCGCACTGGCAGTTCGACGGCAGCGACGCCGTGCCGGACGGCTTGCCCGAAGCGCTGGTACGGAAGATGCTGTTCGACAACCCGATGGAAACCTACGCGCGCTTACAGGAGTAACGGCGATGAACGTCACCGTCCTCGATCGCAGCCCCGACAATTCGGCGCAAACGCAGCTTGGCTACGTCGATTGCGACGTCCACATCTATCCGGCGACCGGCGCCGAGCTGGACGCCTTCCTGTCGGAGCGCTGGCGCAAGCACCGCGCCACCTTCGGCGGGCGCACCCGCCAGGCGCTGGCCAACACCGCCAATTTTCCGCGGATGTCGCCGCAAGTCGGCATGCGGCTGGATTCGTGGCCGCCGAACGGCAACATCCCCGGCTCCGACCTGGATTTCCTGCGCGAGCAGTTGCTGGATGCGTTCGGCGCCATCCACGGCATCATGCTGCCGCTGGTCGGCCGCTGCTCGGATGAGCGCAACGTCGAATTCGGCGCGGCCATGTGTACCGCGGTGAACGACTGGCAGGCCGCCAACTGGTCGGATCGTGAGCCACGCCTGAAAGGCTCCGTGCAAATCCCCGTCGAACACACCGAAGCCGCCATCGCCGAGATCGAGAAACGGGCCGGCGATCCCGCTTCGTGCAGGTGCAGATACCGCCGCGCAGCCTGGAGCCGCTCGGCCGTCGCCGCTACTGGCCGATCCTGGAAGCGTGCGCCGCCAACGGCTTCCCGGCGGCGCTGCATCTGGGCGGCACCAACGGGCATCCATCGACCGGCGGCGGCTGGCCGTCCTTCTATCACGAAGAACACCCATCCTACTGCCAGAGCATGGAGGCGCTGGTCACCAGCCTGGTCGTGGAAGGCGTGTTCGAGCGTATCCCCGGGCTTCGCGTCGTGTTGGTGGAAGGCGGCTTCGCCTGGCTGCCGGCGCTGACCTGGCGGCTGGACAAGCACTGGAAACGGTTGCGCGAGGAAGTTCCCCACCTGAAGCGCCTGCCGTCCGAGTATATCCGCGACCACATCTGGGTCACCACGCAGCCGATCGAGGAACCGGAACGCCCCGACGACATGCTGGCGACGTTGGAATGGATCGGCTGGGACCGCGTGATGTTCTCCACCGACTATCCGCACTGGGACCAGGACGATCCTCGCTACGCCTTCAAGGTGACGTTGCCCGAGGCGGCACGGCGGCAGATTTTCCGCGAAAACGCACTGGCGTTCTACGGATTGAACTGATGCCTGCGGGAGGGGCTGGCCGATATCCCCCTCCCCTTGTGGGAGGGGTAGGGGAGGGGTCGTCCCGCCGCATGACTCTCCACGTCGTCGCCGAGGCCGGCGAGATCCCGCCCGGCACCTGCAAGATCGTCACCGTCCGGGGCCGCGAAATCGGCGTCTTTTTCGTTAACAACGAGTATTTCGCGCTGATCAACCGTTGCCCGCACGAAGGCGCCCCGCTGTGTCGCGGCCGGTTGTTCGGGCTGATGGAATCCGACCGCCCAGGCGCCTACCGCCTGGTCCGCAACGGGGAAATGCTGCGCTGCCCCTGGCACGGGTGGGAGTTCGATATCCGCACCGGCCAATCCTGGTGCGAGCCAGACAGCGTTCGGGCGCGTACCTACAACGTGACCGTCGAGCCGGGCGAGGCGTTGGCCAAGGGACCGTTCGCGGCGGAAACGGTACCGGTGCGGATCGAGCAGAACTACGTGGTGCTCGAGGTCTGACCCCAAGCGCCGAAAAAACCAACTCTCCCGGCGTTATGCGCTCATGGCTCCGGTGCAGCGGCAGCCCGTCATGCCGATAGCTTTTGCAGCATGGCTTCCGGGATGTCGAAATTCGCGTACACGTTCTGCACATCGTCGCTGTCGTCCAGCGCGTCGATCAGCTTCAGCACCGCGGCGGCGCGGTCCTCGTCAAGCGTCACCGAAACGCTTGGCCGCCACTCCAGCCGGGCCGCTTCCGGCGCGCCGAAGCGCGCCTCCAGCGCGTCGCGCACGGCGAAGAAATCGTCCGCCGCACAGGTGATCTCGTGCGCCTCGGAATCGCTCTCGACGTTCTCCGCCCCGGCCTCGATCGCCGCTTCCAGCACGTCATCGGCGCTCGCGGTCGCGGCTGGGTAGCGGATCACGCCGACACGGCTGAACAGGAAGCCGACCGAATTGGTCTCGCCCAGCGCTCCGCCATGCTTGGCGAAGGCCGAGCGGATATCGGAGGCGGTGCGGTTGCGGTTATCGGTCAACGCCTCGACGATAACAGCCACGCCGGCCGGCCCGTAGCCCTCATACCGGACCTCCGCGTAGTCATCGCCGGGCCCGGCGCCGGTGGCTTTCTTGATCGCCCGGTCCACCGTGTCCTTCGGCATGTTGGCCTGACGGGCGGCAGTGGCGGCGGCGCGCAGCCGGGGGTTGAAAGCTGGGTCGGGCAGCCCCTGGCGGGCGGCGACCGTGATCTCCCGGATCAGCCGGGCGAACTGTCGGCCGCGGCGCGCGTCCTGCGCGCCCTTGCGGTGCATGATGTTCTTGAACTGCGAATGTCCGGCCATAAGCGAGCGATCAGTTGTCAGTTGTCGGCGCCCAGATTACCCCAGGGGCGCGGCAGGAGGAAAACCGGATGTTCATCGCGATGAACCGCTTCAAGGTGCAGCCCGGGGCGGAGGCCGATTTCGAGCAGGTCTGGACCGGACGGGACACGCCATCTGCACGGGGTGCCCGGGTTCATGGAATTCCACCTGCTGCGCGGGCCGGCCGCCGACGATCACGTGCTGTATTCGTCGCACACGATCTGGCGCTCGCGCGAGGATTTCGAGGCCTGGACCCGGTCCGACGCCTTCCGCGCCGCGCACGCCAGGGCCGGCGAGAACCGCCCGCTGTATCTCGGCCATCCGGAGTTCGAGGGGTTCGAGGTGATCCAGACGATCCGGCCGACTGGCTGAACGTCCGGCCTCATGGTTCCGGCCGCTGCCGGCCGTGCCGAACCCGCAGGATCTCGACGAGATCGTCCTCGACTCGGTAACGGACGATGTAAGGGTAAACGACCGTCAACTCGCGTCTGTTCTGGCGCCGGCCGGCCCAGGTTGGGGAACTCGGACAGGCGGTCCGTCGCCGCGCCAAGCCGTCTGGCCAATCGCTCCGCTGCACCCGGATTGAAGGATCGGATATACGCGTGGATGACCTGGAATTCGCGTCGTCCCGAAGCGACCAGACTACTCGCCGCATTCCGGGGCGGCAGTTCATGATCGGTCCCGAGAGACAGCAGCCAGCGTTTCATCGCCTCGTGCGAGATGATCCGCCCGGCTTTGATGTCCTCGATCGCCTCGGCGGTCGCTCGTGCCTCGGCCGCCTCATCGATCTCATCGAAGATCGACTCCAGTTCGTCCCCGTCCTGGGTCGGCTTGACCTCGTCCATGACCATGCTCTCCACGGAACGTCTTATCATACCTCCGGCATCGCCTGCGACAGGCGCCCCCGAGCCGCAGCGGCTCGATCCGCCGGGCCAGCCCCGTGGCGTCATCGGTCTCCAGGAACAGCCCGCACACCGTGGTCTCGCCCTCGGCCGGCTGCAACCGCTCGCCGGGCATCTTGCGCCAGAAGCGGATAGCCGCGTTTTCCTTCTGCATGCCGATCACGCTGTCGTAGTCGCCCGACATCCCGGCATCCGACTGGAACGCCGTGCCGCCCGGCAGGATCTGATGATCCGCTGACGGGCAGTGCGTGTGCGTGCCGACCACCAGCGAGACCTGGCCATCGAAGGAATGCGCGAACGCCATCTTCTCGCTGCTCGCCTCGCCATGGAAATCCACCACGATCGCCTGCAACCCGTTGCTGCCGACCGGACCGCCCAGCCGATATTTCGCCAGTTCCTGCGCGGTGCCGCGGAACGGGCAATCGAGCGCGTCCATGTACAGCCGCCCCATCGCCTGCAGCACCAGCGCCCGACGTCCGTCCGCCACCTGGATCAGCACGCTGCCGGCGCCCGGCGTGCCGGGTGGGAAATTCAGCGGGCGCAGCAGGCGGGGATGCTCGGCGATGTAGGGGATCACCTCCTTGCGGTCCCAGGCGTGATTGCCCAGCGTCAGCACGTCGGCGCCGGCGGCGAACAGCGCCTCGGCCATGTCGGGGCCGACGCCGAACCCGTGCGAGGCGTTCTCGGCGTTCACCACCGCAAGCTCGACCCGCAGTCGTGCCCGCAGGTCCGGCAGCACGGCCGCCACCGCCTCCCGACCGGTGCGCCCGACGATGTCGCCGATGAACAGAATCCGCATCACCCGTCCCTGCGCTCGGAGCGCTCAGTCATCCCCAGGGAAATCAGTCACCGGCAATCAGTCACCGCAATCGATCACCGGCAATGGATCACCCCACACTCCGTCGCCACCGCATCAAGCCGCCTGTCGTAGGGCGCCACCGGTACCACATCCACCTCCTGGACTGCGTAGCCGCACCCCAGCGCGAAGGCGCCCGGCAATCCTGCCAGCGTCCGGTCGTAATAGCCCCCACCATAGCCGAGCCGACGGCCCCGCCGATCGAACGCCAGCAGCGGCACCAGCAGGAACGCCGGCACCAGCTCCGAACCGACCAAAGCCCCGATGGGAGACATCGTGCCGAATTTCTCACGCACCAGCGCATCCCCCGGCCGCCAGAGCCGAAAGCTCAGTGGGTCGCCGCGTTTCGGTGTGACCGGCAGCGCGATCCGATGGCCGCGCGCGTGCAGCGCATGCAGCAGCGGCCGGATGTCGATCTCCTCGCCCATCGGCCAGAAACCGGAGACCACTGCGCCCGGCGGCGGCGCACAATCCCGCAACACGTGCTCGGCGAGCCGGGCTCCGAGCACCGGATCGCAGCCGACCCGCAAGGCGCGCGCACGAACCCGTGCCGCCCGCTTCGCCTCGATCACATCGGGAAATGAGTGCGGAGCCGCCATGGCCGTTGGCGTGTCATCCTCCCAGAGCCTGCTTGTGCAGGTGGGCGCCAGATACCGAGACCAGGGCCTCGACAGAGCCAGCTCCCGGGAGAATGCTTACTGGCCCCGGGGATGAATAGCCTGACGCACCGGGCAGCTCCGCCGGTGCAATCTAGGGACGCTCCAGCCCCGCTGCAATCTCTTCCGCCCGTTTTGCCAGCCGGCTGAGCCGGCGTTCCAGCTTCGGGTCGCCTGCGCTCTGCGCCACCTGGGCGGCCGCCTTGGCCGCTGCGTCGGCGTGTACCTGGGTCTGCCTCAGCGCCTTGTCCATCTCATAAAGATCGTCGGCCATCAGCAGCGCCGCCATGACCAGCATCCGGGCTTCCCCACTCTGGCCGGCGACTGTCTTGATGCTGTCGATCCGCCGCTCGACCTCGCCGGCCATGGAGACAAGATGCTGTTCCTCGCCGTCCTGGCAGCCCACCGTATAGGCGTAGCCGTTGATGCGAACGGTGACCTGCGCCATCACGGCACTCCTTGTCGTTGCCCCAGGGGTCGTTCCCCCAGGGGTCGTTGCCCCAACGGTCGTTTCCCCCGGGGGGTCATCCGAAAGGCTGGTTTGCTCAGGGCCAGGCTGCTCATGCCTGATCGCCCAGTGCCGCACGCAGCCGCTCGATCATGATGTCGAGCCGCGCCGCGAGTTCGGCAGTGTTGGGTGATGTCGTTGCCGCCCGCTCTCCGGCCACGGGATTTCCGGCCAGCCGGGCGATTCGCTCCAGCGCCGCCTCCAGCCGTCCGGCGGTCGTATCGGCGTCTTCGCTGTCCCCCGCCATGGCCCTGTGTCCAATTCCTTGCGACTTGAACTGAGCGGTCAAACGCCGGAACGTCAAGCATGTTGCGCTATCCCGCGGTGGTCGTGCATGGACTCGCGGACGCGGCGGCGGCGCTGGCGTGCCGTGCGCCGGTCACCTTGCTGTCGGCGCCGGGCGCGGCACTGTACGCCGGTTGCCTGTGGTGGCGGGTAATCGTCCGCCGGGCAAGGGAAGGGCACCCGGCCATCCCGGCCGATGACATCCTCGATTGCGCGGACGCGTCCGGCCAGGCCCTGGCCGCGTTGCGGACCGGACAACACATGCTCGTGCTCACACGCGACGCGCCGGGCTGGGACGCGGTGGCGGCCATCGCGGCGCAGCGTGGCGGGATCGTATTGTCGACGCGCCCGCCGGCGCTCGATCTGGCGGCGCGCGGCGCCCTGCGGCGCCTGCCTGATTGGCTGCTTGCGCGTGACAGCGACAAGGCGGCGGGATAGTGGATAACATCTGACGCCTGCTGTCGCCGCTGTGATTGGCGGATATTTCCTGAAGGAAACAAAGTATGCCTGCGTTGACCACCAAGGACGGCACGGAAATTTTCTACAAGGACTGGGGCAAGGGTCAGCCCCTCGTGTTTCATCACGGCTGGCCGCTATCAGCCGACGACTGGGATTCCCAGATGCTGTTCTTCCTGGATAAGGGGTATCGGGTGATTGCCCACGATCGCCGTGGACATGGTCGCTCCACGCAAACCGACACCGGGAACGACATGGACACCTACGCCGACGATGTGGCGGCCCTGGTTACCGCGCTGGACCTCAAGGACGCGATCCATATCGGCCATTCGACTGGCGGCGGCGAAGTCGTGCGGTTTCTCGCCCGCCACGGGACAAGTCGCGCGGCCAAGGCAGCGATCATCAGCGCGATCCCGCCTGTCATGGTGAAATCTGCGAAGAATCCCGGCGGAACGCCGATCGAGGTTTTTGACGGATTCCGGGCCGCCCACGCGGCGAACCGGGCGCAGTTTTATCTCGATGTGGCGTCCGGCCCGTTCTATGGCTTCAACCGACCAGGCGCGAAGGTTTCAGAAGGTATCATCCGCAACTGGTGGCGTCAGGGCATGATGGGCGGCACCAAGGCGCATTACGATTGCATCAAGGTCTTTTCGGAAACCGACCAGACCGATGACCTGCCGAAAATCGGAATCCCGTTGCTGGTCATGCATAGCGAGGACGATCAGATCGTGCCGTTTGCTGACTCCGCTCCGTTGTCGTCCAAGCTGGCGCCGAAGGGCACTCTCAAGGTGTATAAAGGACTTCCCCACGGAATGCCGGCGACGCATGCGGAAATCATCAATGCGGATCTGCTGGCCTTCCTCAGCGGCTAGCGGTCAAATCTGACACTTGGTACCCCACTGCGAAGGCGGGCCTCAGGTGGAGAGGAGCGGTCTTGATGACGAAAGTCAGCACCTGCCTCTGGTTTGGGAAAGATGCGGAGATGGCCGCCCGCTTCTATGTCTCTCTCGTGCCTGGCTCCAGCCTCAAGCACATCCAACGCTCGCCAGGGATTTGGCCCGGGGGCGAGGCGGGCGACGTGATCCTGGTGACCTTCACCCTCGGCGGTCAGAGCTTCCAAGCTTTGAACGGTGGCGCGCCAGCCAGTTACGGCACTGCCGCCTCGATCTCAGTGGAGTGCGCCGACCAAGCGGAGGTCGATCGGCTGTGGACAGCGCTCACCGCCGATGGAGGCTCGGAAATCATGTGCGGCTGGCTACGTGACAAGTGGGGCGTGCCTTGGCAAATCGTGCCCGAGACGCTGCCGCGTCTCCTGGCCGATCCTGACCCAACCGTCGCGGGTCGTGTCTTCGCTGCGATGATCGAGATGGTTAAGCTGGACATTGCCGCCCTGGAGCGTGCGGCCGCGGGATGAGGCAGGTGTATTTGCCTTGCTGGCTGGGCACGAAACGTTGGGACTGCCTGCGGCCATTTGCCGTAAGCGCTCACGTAGCGGCCGGTACCAAGTGTCAGATTTTGGCCACTGGCGGAACGAATGGCAACAATGCAGTCACCGGCATTTTCTTGGCGAGGGCGGTGCTTGGTCGTTGGTCCGGCGGTATCGACACGAACGGCACGAAGAACCATGAAGGCCGCGAAGATGGCAGTCCTGCGCAAGAAACCGCCGAACGATGGGCGGTCCGCCCGCAGGTCGGTGAATGCCGCAGCCCCCAGCAGGCTTGCACCCCGGAGCAGGCCAGGGCCGGGGGGAAGCGTCTGGCCCGGCCGCAACGAAGCGCGGTCTGCTCCATGACTGCCATCGCCGGCGAGCGCTGCCGTCTGTACCTGATCACCCCGCCTGTCTTCGACCTCGCCCGGTTCCCGGACCTGCTGGTCGCGGCGCTGGAGGGCGGCGACGTCGCGGCGGTGCAGCTTCGCATCAAGGATGCCGACGATGCCCAGTGGCGCCGTGCCATCGATGCGCTGCGGCCGGTGACGCAATCGCATGGGGTGGCGTTCCTGCTGAACGACCGCGCCGATCTTGCGCGCGACACCGGCTGCGACGGCGCACATGTCGGCCAGGACGACATGCCCTCGCGCGCCGCCCGCGCGGCGCTCGGGCCGGACCTGATGCTCGGCGTGACCTGCCACGACAGCCGCGACCTCGCGATCCAGGCCGGTGAGGACAGCGCCGACTACGTCGCGTTCGGGGCGTTCTTTCCATCCGGCACCAAGCAGGTGACGCGGCTGGCCGATCCCGAGGTGCTGCGCTGGTGGTCGGAACTGATGCAACTGCCGTGCTGCGCGATCGGCGGCATCACGGCTGACAATTGCGCGCCGCTGGTGCGCGCCGGGGCGGATTTTCTGGCGGTGGTCGCCGCTGTGTGGAACCATCCGGACGGGCCGGCTGCCGGGGTTCGGGCGATGAACCAAGCCATTGCCGGGGCTTCCGGATAGGCGTTTCGCGATCGAGCCAGGATCAACGGCGGGACTAGGTTCGCCAGTCGGGAATTCCGAACAAAGTCCTAAATCCCTTGACATTATTCCTAGATACGGCTAGTCTGGCGCCGCCGTCTCGCCACGAGGAGCCCCAGCATGTCCCGGCCAACGCCCCCCGTCCTTGGTTCCGAACTCGACCCCGGCTTTCTCGACCACGTGCTCGATACGCTGATCGAAACCATCCCGGCGGGGGACGACGACACCGGCCAGACCCGCGCCGCCCGCCGGCAGGTCGCAGGGATGGCGGTGCAGGCCCTGTGCCCCGCCGATGCGTTCCAGGCGATGCTTGCCGCCCAGGCAATCGCCGCCCATCACGCCATCATCGACGCCTTCAGCCGTGCCATGCAGCCCGATCTCGCTCCGGCGATGGCGGCTCGACTGCGCGCCAACGCCGCCACGCTGGCGCGCATGATGCAGGCGACCCTGCGCACCTTGCGGCAGCAACAGGCCGAGGCATCGGACGACACGGCGGCCCCGCAACCGGCGCCGACCGCCTCGCGCACCGGCTGCGCGACCAAGCCGGCATCGTCCGGCGCGCGTCGCCAGCCGCCGCCCGCCGCAGCACCCGCGCCGCCGACCCGCGGGACGCAGCCGGAACCGACGCCGTGGGTCTATCATCGCTGGGAAGACATGACGATGGCGGAACGGCGGGCCCATTTCGGCTACAAGTCCGAAGCTCCCAGTGGGAACGATGCGGCGCCGGATGCTCCCGGCTTCACGCCGCCCGCCGACCCGGCCTGAAGACCTGAAGCAGCCGTGCGTGGCAGTACTGCCAGCGGCAAAGTCGGGCATGGCCCGGTGCGCCCGGCCCTGGTATCCTGCGCCGCATGGCCCGCCTCAGCGTCAACCTCAACAAGATCGCCCTGCTGCGCAATTCGCGCCGCACCGGCGTGCCCGACCTGCTGCGCTTCGCCCGCATCGCCATCGATGCCGGCGCCCAGGGCATCACGCTCCATCCGCGTCCCGGATGAACGCCACGTCCGCCGCGCCGATGTTCCGGCAATCGCCGCGCTGCTGGCGCCGATGCGCCCGCGGATCGAGCTGAACATCGAGGGTTATCCCGACGAACGCCTGCTGGAAATCGTGCGCGAAACCAGGCCGGAGCAATGCACCCTGGTGCCCGACGCGCCGGATGCCTTCACCTCGGAGAAGGGCTGGGAACTGGACCCGGCAGCAGATGCGGCTGGCGCGGCCGGCCATCGTGGCGCTGAAGGCGCTCGGTGCGCGGGTGGTCCTGTTCATCGACCCCGATCCCGGCGTGCTCGATCGGGTGGTCGGTGGCAGGCGCCGAGGGGGTGGAACTCTACACCGGTGCCTACGCCGCCGCGCTTCCGTGCCGGCGACCACGCCGCGCTGCTCGACGCCTGCGCCGAGACCGCGCGCCAGGCACACGGGCGCGGGCTGGCGGTCAATGCCGGGCACGACCTCAATCTGCACAACCTGCCGCCGCTCGTGGCGCGGCTGCCGGCACTGGCCGAGGCGTCGATCGGGCACGAACTGACCGCCGATGCGCTGGAGATGGGCTTTGCCGCCACAGTGCGGGCCTACGCCGCGGCGTTGATGCCGGGCTGACGGGAGGCGGGGCGGGTTTATTGCCGCGGCTGCATTGACTGCCCCATGTCACCCTGGTGCAGGTTGGCCCGGAAGAACCGCACGATCTGAGCGTTGAACGCGTGATGGAACGCCGCGCGATCGAACCCCGGCGGATCGGCGCAGATCCGGGGCGCCATCGCAGCAAGTCGCGGACCGCACGGCGGCAGGAAGCCGTAATGGCCGGTACCGGCGATGACGTGGTATTCCGGCGGCCGCGGCAGACCCAGGCGCACCGTCTCTCCGTACCAGGGGTTCGGCTGGTGGTGGTCGTCCGCCGCGCGCCAAAGCTGGATCGGAATACGAACATCCTTCAGACCGGCGCGATCAAAGGCGAAGCCGAATGCCGGAGCGGCGATGACAACGGCCTTGATGCGCCGATCCGGAATCCAGGCGCCGGGGGGAGCGTCGATGCCGAAATGACCGGGGGCGACCCCGGCCTGCTTCAAGGCCTGGCAGAGATCGTGCTCCGGATGGGCCTGGCAATAAGGACCGGTCCTGCCAAGGTCCGGAACCCCGCCGGCGGCGACCAGCACTGTGAAGCCGCCGTTGGAGAAGCCGAACGCGCCGACACGGGCGCCGTCCAACCGGCCATGCTGGGGCCATTCGTCCAGCATGTAAGACACCAGCCGGCGAAGCTGGGCTGATCGACGCCATGGCCGCAAGACCTGGCTCTGGTCGTCGTAGGTATCGCCGGCGTGGCTGACGGCCGCCGCCACGAAACCTGCGCGGGCCAGGGCCAGAGCGGTGTCGTAGTGGCTTTCGAACGAGCCGGCGCCCCCGTGCGAGAGCACCACCAGCGGCAGGCCGCGGCCTGCCACCGGCGCACCTGGCGCCACGGTCTGAATAAAGGTTCCCAGGCTGTGCTCTTTCGCCGGTGCGTCCGTGGGGTACCAGATGCCGACCGTCAGCGGCGGCTCCACGCCGTTGGCGATCCGGACCGTCTCGAAGCCCGCGTTGGCGGCTACGGCGGCGTAAATCGGCGCGATGAGGAGGGCGAGAACGGCGAAGGCAAGTCCGGTCAGTCTCAACCGCGGCGCCGGTCGATCTCTGCCTGCACCGCCGCCTGGGACTGCTCGCGGAACAGATCGCCGTTGTCGCGCGCGAGATCGTAGCTGGCGTGACGCAGCGTGCGGCTGCCCTGGAAATGCGGATGGACGTAGCGCGCCATCAGCTCGTAGTGGAGCTTCGTTGGCTCCCAGTCCGCCCAGTTGTGCGCCAGCTCGGTGATCGCGCCGAAACCGCCGGAGCCCGCCAGCAGCTTCTCGATATACGCGATCGCGTCGTCCGGCGTGCCGATGCAGGCCGCCTGGTTCTCCAGCAGCCACTCATAGGCGTCGCCGATCCCGGGCGGAACGATCGGAAACGTGCCCACATCGCGGAAATACTGTGCGAACGCCTCCAGCCCGACGCACATTTTCCCGCGCGCGCTCGCGCGTCTCGGCGATGTGGAACAGCGTCACCAGTCGCCAGTTGCGCCGGTCCGCGGCCTTGCCGTGCAGTCGCGCCTGCTCGCTATACAGCTCCCAGTTGTTCGCATGATTCAGCATCGCGTCCGGCGACGTACCGCCGATCGACAGCATGCCGATCCCGTGCCGGCCCGCCGCCAGCGCCCCGGCCGGCGAGCGTGATGCCGCCACCGCCAGCTCCATGGTCGGCGGCGTGTAGCAGGGCAGTTGCAGCCGCGCTTCGTGCAGGTCGTACCAGTCGGTCTTTTCCGTCACCGTTTCGCCGGCCAGCAGGCGTACGATTACATCGAGGCTCTGGTTCATCATCCGGCGCTGGTCGGCCGCCCGCACGCCGATCTTCACCGCATCGTGCACCAGCGCGCCAGGGCCGACGCCGAACATCGTGCGCCCGCGCGTGATGTGGTCCAGCAGCACCATCCGGTCGGCCAGAATGAACGGGTTGTGATACGGCAGCGACGCCACGCCGGTGCCCAGCCGGATGTGCCGCGTCCGCTCGGCCGCGGTGGCGATGAACACCTCGGGCGAGGCGATGATCTCGAAGCCGCCGGAGTGGTGCTCGCCGATCCAGGCTTCGTGATAACCGAGCCGATCCAGGTGCTGCAGCAGCTCCAGATCGCGCTCCAGCGCCAGCGTCGGGTTCTCATTCAATGCATGGAACGGGGCGAGGAAAATCCCGCTGCGCAAATAAATCTCGGTCATACGGCGTGCCTGAGCCTCCGGTGCCTGAGCGAGGGACGATACGCCGCGGCGCCGAACGGTCAATCGCTCACCTGGTTTCGATTTGCGCCGACGCCGCCGACCTGACATGGCGGTTCGACCCACCGGCCGGAATCCATGGCACGCATCAGCCGCATCGAACTTACCCAGGCCGGCGCGCTGCTGTGCCTGGTTCTGGCACTCTCCGGCTGCACGTCGCTGCTGTCGGCGACCACCGCGGACGTCGCCGGGGTGGCGAGCGCCGGGATCAGCAGCGGCATCACCAAGAACGCCGCTATCGGCACCGCCATCGGCCTGGGCGTGGCCGCCGCCGCCGATGCCGGCCTGCAATATGTGGAACGACGGGTCCACCACGCCGAGCAGGACCAGATCGCTGCTGCCGCCGGCCCGCTGATGCCCGGCCAGGTCGCCACCTGGCGCGTCGTGCACGACGTGCCGGTCGAGGCCAACGAGCATGGCGAGGTGACGGTGTTCCGCAGCGTCTCGGCGCCCGGTTTCACTTGCAAGGAAGTTGTGTTCTCGGTCGAGGGCGATCACGACCACCCCAAGGCGTTTTACACCACCACGGTCTGTTTCGACGGCACGCGCTGGCAATGGGCGGAGGCAGAACCGGCTACTTCCCGTTGGGGCGGCCTGCAATGAGGCCAACCGTGCGGCTGCTTGCCGTGTTTCTCGTCGTGCCGTTGCTGGGCGGCTGCAAGGATTTCTCGACCATCGCCGGCGTGGCGACGGGTGCGGCGACGGGTGCGGCGACCGGCAATGCGGCGATCGGCTTCGCGGTCGGCGTCGGCGTGAGCGCCGGGGGCAATTTCCTGGTCCGCTACATCGCCCGTGTGCGCTCCGGCGCCGAGCAGGACGTCATCGCCAGCACCGCCGGCGCGTTGCCGGTGGGCGGGACGGCACCCTGGGCGATCCACCACACGATCCCGATCGGCAACGAACACGGCGAGTTGTGGGTCGTCGACGCGATTGCCACGCCGATCGCGGTCTGCAAACAGGTGGTATTCGCGGTCACCGAGGGCAATGCACGACGCCTGTACCGGGTGGACGTCTGCCGTGATCCCGCGGGTTGGAAATGGGCGACCGCCGAGCCTGCGGTCGCCCGCTGGGGTTTCCTGTAGTAGGTTCGCTGGTTCGGTTGTTGTGGGCAACAACCCCTCCCCCAGCCCCTCCCACAAGGGGAGGGGAGGTCGAAAGCCCCCCTCCCCTTGTGGGAGGGGTTGGGGGGAGGGGTCACACACTCAGCCGCTGGCCAGTCGCGGATACGTCGCTCGCGGATTCTCCACCATGATCTTGTTCACCAGCGTCGGCGACAGCCCCTCCGGTAGCACCGCATCGCCGTCGAACTGCCAGTGCGGATAGTCCGTCGAGAACAGCAGCAACTCGTCGGATCCCATGTGCTCCATCAGCCGCTCCAGCGCCGCGGGTTCGGGCGGCGCATCCACCGGCTGCAAGGTCAGCCGGACGTTGTTGCGCACGATCTCGGCGGGCGCGCGATCCACCCACGGCACCTCCAGCCGCAGGCCGCGCCAGAACTTGGTAAGCCGCCACAGATGGGCCGGCAGCCAGGTGAACGCCGGACTCGATCAGCACCACGCGCAGAGTCGGGGAACTTGGTGAACACGCCCTCGCACACCAGGCTGGACAGCGCCGCCTGGAAGCCGGTCGCCTGGGCGGCGTAATCCTCGGTGTAATAGCTCGGCCAGCCCACCGGCGTGACGGGATGGCGATAGAGCGCTGCCGGCGTGGATGCCGATCGGCAGCCCGTGCTTTTCGGCGGCCGCATAGATCGGCCAGTATTGCCGCTTGCCCAGCGGCGCATCGCCCATCACAAGCATCAGCACCTGCACGAACCGGCGGTCGGCGGCGACGCGATTGATCTCGTCAACCGCCAGCTCGGCGTTCTGCGTCGGGATCACGATGGAGGCGCGCAGCCGCGGTTCCCGATCCAGCCACTCGCGCGCCATCCAGTCGTTCACCGCGCGGGCGAAGCCGGCCGCCATGTCCTCACTGAACAGAAGCTGCACGCCATACAGGCAGTTGCAGATCGCCAGCTTCGTGCCGAACGGGTCGAGCGCCTGGCGGCGCAGCATGTCGAGGTCGGCGCCCGGCTTGCCGGTCTCCGGCCGCCAGTCCGGCCGCGCCGACAGCGGTGAGTTCGCCGGATAGGCGATCAATTCCAGATCGTGCAGCCCGCGCTGCACAGCCGAATCGCGCCAATGATCGGCAAGATAGGGCAGCAGGGCCTTCAGCCCCGGCACCGCCGGATGGATGTCGCAGTCGATCCCGCCGAGTTCGACGAAGCTCATTTTCGCTGTGCTCATTCGCTTGTCCGGCCGGCCCGCTCGACCGGCTTCCAGGCGGATGATAGCCTGATCCATGTCCAAGGCGAATGCGGGAGAACTGCCATGCTGACCCCGGCGCAGATCGAGGAATATAACGAGATCGGCGCGATCGTGGTGCCGGACGTGCTGAGCGCCGATGAAGTGGCGCGCCTGCGCCGCGTCACCGACCAATTCGTCGAGCGCGCGCGCGCGCTCACTGCGCATACCGAGATCTACGATCTGGAAGACAGCCACACGCCGGACGACCCGCGCGTTCGCCGGATCAAGGCGCCGCATCTGCATGACCCCGAATACGCGCCGGCTGGTGAATCATCCGGGCATCATCGCCGTGCTGCGGGACCTGTGGGGGCCTGACATCCGCTTCGATACCGCCAAGCTGAACATGAAGTCGGCCGGGTTCGGCGCGGCTGTGGAGTGGCACCAGGACTGGGCGTTTTATCCGCACACCAACGACGACCTTGCGGCGGTCGGCGTGATGATGGACGACATGACGATGGCCAGCGGGCCGCTGCTGATCGTGCCGGGCAGCCATCGCGGGCCGGTGTTCGATCACCACGCCGACGGCGTGTTCTGCGGCGCCATGGACCCCACGCGGGAGGAGTGCGACTACGCCGGCGCCATTCCGCTGACCGGCAAGGCGGGCTCGATCACGGTGCACCATGTTCGCGCGGTGCACGGCTCGGCGCCCAACACATCGGATCGCGACCGCCGGTTGCTGCTATTCCAGTTCCGCGCCGCCGATGCCTGGCCGCTGCTGGGGTTTCCCCAGCGGGATCGAGGCATTCGACAAGCTGATGGTGGCGGGCAGCCGACATTGGCGCCGCGGCTCGCGCCGGTGCCGGTCCGCCTGCCGCTGCCGCCGGCAGCTTTGCAAGGCTCGATCTACGAGAACCAGAAGGCGTTGCGCAGCCGGTATTTCGCGACGGCGCAGACCGCACGCCAGCCGCAGCCGGTGAAATGAGCCGCACAATGAGCGACAATCCTCCGCTTCCGCCGGAACCGCTGTTCGACCGCACGCGCCCGCTGAACGCGGACGGGCCGCCCGATCCGGTGGTGTACGACGGCTCGGTGCAGGCGCTGCGCCAGCGCACCATCAACTTCGCGGCGAAGCGTTTCGCCGACATGATGTACGTGACCGGGCTGGACCGCGGCACCGCCGAGCGGCATTTCCGCTGGCGTGCGGCAAGCGTTCCGGGCGGGTTGTCCGCGCGGCCCGTGGTTGCGGACGGCAGCGCCGCATTGGCGGCGGCGCAGCGCGACGGACGGATCGTGCTCGAAACCAACGACACGGACCGGCGCGTCACTGTTCGCTGGCAGGATCCGGCACTGGGCCACGCGCTGACCGCCCAGGCGATCGCCCGCCCCGGCTACGGCGGAATTCTGCTCGGTCCGCACGCCGCGCCGCATTTCGAGCCGGCGCCGATCGACCGCCGCGCGGGCGAACCGGGCCGTGCGTGGCCGCTCGGCGACGCGGCGGACCCGCCCCGGCCGGTGCCGGCGCTGGACGGCGCCGCGGATGCGCTGTTTGCCGGATCTGCCGGGAATTTACGGCGTGCTGATCGCCACGCCGGAGCGCGTTCTGTTCGAGCGCTACAGCGCGTTCGGCCGTGCCGACCGCGTTACCCCGAGCTGGTCGATGACCAAGGCGATCACCTGCACGGTGATCGGGCGGATGATGCACGAGGGTTGGCTGGGTTCGGTGTACGATCCCGCGCCGGCTCCGCTGTGGCGCGATCCCCGCGCGGTGCATCATCGCATCACCATCGACCACCTGCTGCGCATGCGCTCCGGGCTGGCGTTTCCGGTGCTGCACGAAGATGGGCGTGTGACGCTCGGGTTCGAGAACAGCGCCGTGTATCAGGATGCCGGGGATGCGTTCGATGCGGCGCAGCGCGCGATCGTCGCGACCGAGCCGGGCTCGGTGTTCCGCTACGTCAACAGCGGACTGAACGTGCTGGGCGCGATGATCCGCGACCGCATCGCGTCGCGCGGACTTCCCTATCATGCGACGCTGTATGGCCTGCTGGTCGATCGGCTGGGGATGCACAGTTACCAGCACTCCGCGGATATCGCCGGCAATCTGATCGCGTCCGGCGCGGGGTTCGCGACCCTGCGCGATTACGCCAAGCTGGGCGTGCTGTACTTGCAGGATGGTGTCTGGGGCGGTGAGCGACTGCTGCCGGCGGGCTGGGCGGAGTACGCACTGACGCCCGACCCATACCGGCACCGGCTACGCCGCCTGCTTCCGCGCCAACACCGACCGGCTGTTCCCGAGCCTGCCGCCCGATACGGCCTGGGCGTCGGGCGCATCGGACCAGCGGATCTTCATCCTGCGGCGGCACGGGCTGGTTGCTGCGGTTGCGAACGAGACCGATCATCCGATGGATCTGGCGCGCGCTGGATCGTCTTCTGGCGGCGGCGCTGCCATGAAAATCACCGCCATCCGCCCCATCACCGTCCACGCCGGCGACCGCAACTGGATCTTCGTGCGCGTGGAAACCGACCAGCCCGGACTGTATGGCTGGGGCGAAGGCGACGCTGGAATGGAAGACCCGCGCCGTGGTCGGCTGCGTGGACGACTTCGCCCCGATGCTGCTCGGCCGCGACCCGCGCGACATCCCGTGGCTGCACGAGCGCATGATCAAGCACAGTTTCTGGCCGCTCGGCGTGATCGGGCTGACCGCGGTCAGCGCCATCGAGCAGGCGCTGTGGGACATACTGGGCAAGGACTGCGGCAAGCCGGTGTGGCAACTGCTTGGCGGCAGGGCACGCGAACGGGTGCGCGTCTATGCGCATATCGCCAGCACGAAGCACGATTTGCACCGCCGCCCTGTGGACCCGGAAGCCTATGCCGACGGCGCGCGGGAGATGGTTGCGAAAGGCTACAACGCGCTGAAATGCGGCCCGGCGCCCTATACGCACTACGCCACCGACCGCGACGGGGTGCGCCGGCTGGAACGATTGGCGGTGAAGCTGCGCGAGGCTGTCGGACCGGATGTCGATCTGCTGTTCGATTTCCACGGCCGCGCCACCACGATCGGCGCCGCGGTCGCATATACCAGGGCGCTGGCCGCCTGCGACCCGATGTTCGTCGAAGAACCCGTGCAGCCCGGCGATCCCGATGCGATGCGCGTGGTTGCGGACCGCAGCAACGTCCGACTGGCGGCCGGGGAGCGGCTGCTGACCCTGCCGGAATTCCAGGCCTTGGCCGATCGCCGCGCGGTCAGTTTCTTTCAGCCCGATCTCTGCCATTGCGGCGGGTTCACCGTCGGCCGGCAGATTGCCGCGATCGGCGCCGCGGCGCAGATCGGCATCGCTCCGCACAACCCGATGGGACCGATCGCTTCGGTGGTCGGGCTGCATTTCGCTGTCGCCACGCCCAACTTCGTCATCCTGGAGCAGTTGTCGGACCGGATCGGGCATTTTTCGGCGGTTGCGGACGTGCCGATCCGGATGAAAGACGGGTATTGGGAGATTCCCGATCGCCCCGGCCTGGGCGTGGAGATCGACATGGCCGAAGCGGCAAAGCATCCGTTCGAGCAGGAAGGCATCGCCGCACGTGGAGCGATCCACGACCCGGACGGTTCGATCGCGCACTGGTAGATGCTCACCCCGTCCCGCGCGCCTTGATCATGCGCAGCGGCGTGTAGGTGATCGCCACCGTGCCGTCCTGCTTCACCACGCGGTTGGCGGTGCGCACCAGGCCCCGGTTCGGGCGGCTCTTGCTGCGGCGGCTTTCGGTCACCTCGCACGCCACGTGGATCGTGTCGCCGACGAAACACGGATTTTCGACCGTCAGGTCCATGCCGAGGAATGCGAAGCCGGTGTGCTGCATGGTGGCGTGCACCAGCAGCCCTTCGGCAAATGTGTACACCATGGCAGCCGGGACCACGCGCTGCGTGATGTCGCTTTCGCCTGCCAGGAACTCGAGGTTCGTGAACAGCACCTCGGTCATGCCGGTGACGCCGATGAAGTTGACCAGGTCAGGCTCGGTCAGCGTCCGCCCGATGGTGCGGAATTTCCGGCCCAGCGGCAGATCCTCGAAATGCAGCCCCAAGCCGAGCACCTCGATATCAGGCATCCTGTCCTCCGCAACTAGTACAGCATTTCCAAAGACCGACTCCTATCACGCAGCTCGCCGATTTTGTAGGTCCAGGTATGGATGACAGGGTTTCGGTTGATGTTGTCGAGGTAGGCGAGGATCCTGGCTTTGAGTTCCGCCTTGGATGCGACGCGGATGTGGCGGAGCATGGATCGCGCCATCTTGGAGCACAAACCTTCGACGAGATTGAGCCAGGAGCCGTGTTTCGGCGTGAACACGAAGGAGGAGCGGCCCGCTGGCTGCACGGCCAGCCACGCCTTGGTTTCCCGGGAGATATGAGCGGAGTGGTTGTCGAGGATCAGCTTGATGGCGGTATCCGCCGGATAGGCGGCGTCGAGCCGCTTGAGGAAGCTGACGAACTCGCGCGACCGATGGCGATCCGCTCTCGATTACCCGCCGAGGTGCTGCCATTATACCCGTCCCGACATGTTATGCTGGTCAGTCTACAACATGTGGCGCCCGAAGGGGAAAGGGGCACAACAGGTCGGTTTCACGGAATTGCGGGACTCAATCGGCCAGGCGCTTGGACGTGGCGGATGCGAGGGCGAGCAGGCTGAGCTTGTCGAATTCACCGCTCAGTCTGTCGGCACCGTCGTGGGCAGATCACACGGGGAATTTGAAGCAGGTTGAGCATCTCGCGCTGACGCTGGGCCGTGGCGGCGAACAGGTTGTGCAGTTTGCTGGCCTGGTGTGTCAGGCTAATCACTCACCGAGAGGTCTGTTCAGAATGAGCACACCGAATTTCGAGCTGCTGGCGTCCGATGCGAGTTGGCGAAATACCTGGTCGTTCATCTGTACCCGGTAGATTTTCATCGTCTCCGTACGATGGACTGCTGTTCGTCGAGCAATCGAGCGGCCATGCCGAGATCTACGAGACAGACGGCGCCGGCAACCTTCGCGCGCCCCTCCTGAGCCAATACGACCCCCTCGGAGGGCGGGCGACCTGGACTTCACGTCGTACCAGGTTTCTTCGGCCCGTCCGGATTTACCGGACTGTTGTTGTACGACAGGCCCACAGGAGTTGGGCAGTTCTATGACAGTGACGGCCAAGGGCGCCTGCATCTCCTTCGCGCGTACACAGGCTGGCGTACATCCTGGACGCATGTCGTCGCGGGACGTTTTGTTGCATCTTCCCCTTATAGCAGTCTGTTCTTCTATAGCGCCTCGGATGACTATGCTGAGATTTGGGCGACAGACGGCGCTGGACTCAGGGGAACCGCGCCTTTCCTGACCTATCCAGCTATTTTCGGATCCCGCTGGAGCCATGTTGTCTCTGGGGATTTCTTCTGGACTCCCGGATACATCTCCATCACCAAGAGTTCTCCGACCTGTTCTTCTACGATGGTTCGTCGGGATACGGAGAGCTCTACCGGATCGACATGGCCCCGGGTGGGACGGATTCGATGATTGTCGTTCCCGCCGTCGCTTCCAGCAACGCCCTCCCGCGCGGGGCCGTCGACGTCCTCACCGGCAACTTCGGCGGCCTTGGAAACACCGATCTTGCATTCCATGACGCCGCTGCCCGGACGCTGACAAGCTTCACCGTGGTAGACACCAGCGGCGTCGGTTCGTCGGGCGAAATCGTATATTCCGCAAATCTCGCGCTGCGAGAGACACTGTCCATCGCGGCTGGCGCTGCTGACCTCGTCGCGGCCGGAAGCTTCTGGCGGGCGAACCCCGAGGATCATTGGTTCGACGACGGGCCGCCCATGTCCTCCACGCCGCCATACGATCCGGAGTGGCGTTTCGGCGCCGGTGGGTTCTCCGATTTTCTGACCTACGACCGCGGCGCGGGCATTGGCAGAACCTACTTCCACGAGCCCATTACCCCGGTTGTCCAGCCGATCTCCGGCTATATTTCTTCGCTGACATCCCACGGTAGCGCCGCGCCTGTCTCGACCGGTAGCGTGCTCCCGGGCGAAACCATCGGCTTCCACATCAGCAGCCACCAAGGGGCTTACTCGATCACCATCTACCGGCAAGGGGTATCTATCGAGGGCCGAACTGAGGAGATGATGGCCACCATAGAGGGCCTGCCGAGTAACCCCGCCCCCCATGCGATCGCTCGCAACGCCTATGCCGACGGGGCGCTATGGCCGGCAGCCAAGACCTTCGTCGTTCCGCAATGGCCGAGCGGCCTCTATCTCGCACGCGTGCAAACCCTCGGAACGCCGACATCCGGGATCGACATTCCATTCGTGGTTCGAGCGTCGGCGGGTTCTACGAACCGAATCCTCTTCGTTCTCGCGGACGCGACCTACGCGGCCTACAACGACTGGGGCGGACGCAATCTCTACGGGAACGTCTCCGGATTCCGATTTTATTGGCAGCTACCCCAGCGCCTCGTCCGCCCGCGTCCCCTTCGCCTTCCAGCTGTCATTCGAGAGGCCGCTCCATGACGCCGGTTTCTTCAATGTGCCGCAGACCTGGGAAATCCCATTCCTCTCCTGGCTGGCGCGAAACGATCTTGTGGTCGACGTGTGCACCTCGCGCGATATCCACTTCCAGGCGCCGAGCCCAGAGGATTATCGCCTGCTGTTGTTCGTCGGGCATCACGAATACTGGACAGCGCCGATGCGCGACAGCGTCGAGTCGTTCGCCGCGGTGGGCCGCAACGTGGCGTTCTTCAGCGGCAACACGTGCTGGTGGCAGGTTCGCTTCAGCGCCGACGGAACTCGCCTGTTCGGCTACAAGGTCGCCGGGATTGATCCGGTGTCGACCACGCCCGACTCTCGGCTGACCACCGTGCAGTGGTTCGACCCTCTGGTGAATCGCCCCGAAACGACCCTGACCGGCGTGAGCTTCCAGGGAGATGAAGGCATCTATATCGGGGCGGACAGGCGGTTTACAGTCATGCAGAGATTTCCCACTGGATTTTCAGCCGCACGGGCTTGTCGAACGGGACTGCCTTCGGCGGCTATGGCGGGCAGGTTGTCAGCGGAAACATCGGTCTCCCTCCGGGTGCCGAAGCTGTTCGCCTGACTTCGTTCCTGCAAGACGGACTGCCCATTCAGCCGTTCGCGGCGGCGTCGGCCTCCGTCGCCAGCGGCGAAATGGACCGCGTCCAGATCGGGGTGAACGGGGTGATGTCTCCGCCAAGCTTCATCAAGCTCGCCAGCATCTTCAGCACCGCCCCGGGCGAGTCCGCTTTCGAGGTCGGCACGATGGGAATCTTCAGCCCGGGCGAGCGATCGGGACGGGTGTACACCGCGTCCACCACCAATTGGGCGCTGGGTCTGAGCCAGGACCGGGGCGCCTGGAGCGTCATCGACCAGATCACCCTCAACGCGGTCCAGGCCCTGAGCCTCGATCCAGGCCAAGCCCTCTGGACCAGCGTTTCCGACGGCTCGACGACACCCGGCGCGCCGGTCACGACGGTAGCGATCGCGCCTAACGAAGTCGCGCTGTTCCTTTCCGATCCCGAAGGTGGCGTGTACCTCAACGTCCGGGAGCGTCGAACTCGGCTGGGCTCCCTGGAGCAGCGTCTCAGGGGGATTCTGCTCCCCCCGGCGCTCCGATCTCCGCGGTGGTGCTCGGTTCGGGAAAGGTCGTCCTGTTCCTGTCTGACCCCGGCGGCGGCGTCTACACGACGTCAGGCAGCGCAACACTGGGCTGGGAGCCCTGGACCAGTGTTTCCGAAGGCGCGACGACCCCTGGAGCGCCCATCGGCGCGGTGGCCACCGGTTCGAACCAGATATCCCTGTTCCTGGCCGACCGAGACGGCGGCGTATACACCACAAGCGGCGGCCCTGGCCTGGGGTGGGGCCCCGTGGACCAGCGTTTCCGAAGGCTCGACGACACCCGGTGCGCCGGTCACGGCGGTGGCGATCGCGCCCAACGAAGTCGCCTTGTTCCTTTCCGATCCCGGCGGTGGCGTGTATTCAACGTCCGGGAGCGTCGCACTCGGCTGGGCCCCCTGGAGCAGCGTCTCAGGGGGAGCGAGCACACCGGGCGGCCAGATCACCGCCGTCGCAATCGGCCCTGGCGAGGTTGCCCTGTTCCTGTCGGATCCCGGCGGCGGCATCTACACGAGCTTCGGGAGCACCGGTCTGGGCTGGACGACGTGGAGCAGCGTTTCCGAGGGGGCCAGCAAACCAGGCGGCACGATCACCGCCGTGACGATCGGCCCGCGGCGACTGGCGCTGTTCCTGGCCGATCCGGCGGGCGGCGTCTACACCACAACCGGCGGCCCTGGCCTGGGCTGGGCGCCCTGGAGTCGGGTCTCGTACGGCATGACCACTCCGGGCGCACCGATCGGGGCGGCCCGGCTCACGGGTGGTGAGGTGACGCTGGTCCTCGCCGATGATACGGGCGGCGTCTCGGCCACGACCCGCATTTACTCACCGTGACCGACTCTGCTCTGGCTGTGGCAGCGCATCGAGCCATACATCACTACGCGAGATTGGCCCGCCTACAGGCTCGCAGTCGGCAGCGTAGGCTGTGTACCGGGATACGCGACCGGCTGGTCGGCGAACTAGGCCATGGTCAGGCCACCGGAGACGCTGATCGTCTGCCCGGTCATGTAGGCGGCGTCGTCCGACAGCAGGAAGGCAATGATCCCCGGATAATCCTCCGGCTGCCCCAGGCGGCGCAGCGGGATGGCGCGGGCCAGCGCCTCGCCGATCCTGGCGCCTTCGGGGAATCCCGCCTGGAAGTCCCGGAACAGCGGCGTGTCGGTGGGGCCGGGGCAGACCACGTTCAGGGTGACCCCGCTGCGCGCCAGTTCGCGCGCCAGGGTCTTGGTGAAGGCGATGATGCCGCCCTTGCAGGCGGCATACACTGCCTCCCCGGATGAACCTACGCGGCCGGCATCAGAGGCAACGTTCACCACGCGCCCCGAGCCGCGCGTGGCCATTCCGCGCACGATGACGTGGTGCATGATCAGCGGGCCATACAGGTTGATCCGGATCACCCGGTCCCAGAGCGCCGGGTCGGTATCGAGGAAGTTTCGCGCGACATCCCAGCCGGCGATGTTTGCCAGCGCGTCGGGGGGGCCGAATGCGTGTTCGAATTCAGCAGCGGCACGCTCGACCTGGTCGCGTTCGGCGATATCGACGTGCCAGGCCCTGGCGGCCGCACCGCACTGTGCGGCGGTTTCACCGGCACCGTCCCTGTTGAGGTCGAAGATGCCCAGCGTGCAGCCTTCTTCCGCAAGGCGCAGCGCGGCGGCGCGGCCGATGCCGCTGGCGCCGCCAGTCAGGATGACACGCTTGCCGTTCAGTCCGCGCATCCGGGGAGCATAGGCGGGATCGAGGCCGGGGTCTTGGGCGTGTCAACCGGTCGCCGACAGGCGTAATCTGGCTATGCGGCGATCAGAACCATTTGAGCCCGTGCGCGATCATGCCGAACAGCCCAGCGCCGATTGCGAGGGTGATCCCAAGCTGCCAGCGGAACGCGGACCAGGCCCAAATCCTCTGCTCGCGCAACCCGGCCTCGATGGTGGTGCGGAGACCGTCCACAGAACGTTCCAGGCTCGATCGCATGGCCAAAATTTCGCCCGCTATGCGGTCGAGATGGGAGTCGATCCGGACGACGGCATGCTCAACGATGGTCACGCGCACCTCCAACCCTGGTTCAGGATGGGGCAGGCGGCCGGCGGGATCAACAGGGTGGTCCGGCATTCCAGGCGGCCCTCACGCGGCTTCACCAAACCCTGTTTGGGCCACCGGTGGCTAATGATGCGTTGACAGACCGACACCTACTCCGCCGCCATCGCGATCGGCGCCGGCGTGAGCTGCGTCTCCACCAGCCCGGCAAACAGTCCGTTCCGCGCCAGCAGCGACTGGAACGTGCCGCGCTCGACGATCCGCCCCGCCTCGAACACCAGGATTTCATCGGCATCGCGCACCGTGGACAGCCGGTGGGCGATGATGAAGGTCGTGCGCCCCCGCATCAGCGTCTTCAACGCCCGGCTGACGCGTGCCTCGGTGGCCGAATCCAGCGCGCTGGTCGCCTCGTCCAGGATCAGCACCGGCGGGTTCTTCAGCAACGCCCGGGCGATCGCCAGACGCTGCCGCTGACCGCCCGACAATGTGGAGCCGCGCTCGCCGATCATGGTGTCGTAGCCGCGTGGCTGGCGGATGATGAATTCGTGCGCGTCGGCCTGCCGGCAGGCCTGCTCGATCTCGGCATCCGTGGCGCCCGGCTTGCCGACCCGCAAATTGTCGCGGATCGAGCGGTTGAACAGCATGCTCTCCTGGAACACCACGCCAATTGCCTGCCGCAGGCTCTCGATCCGGACGTCACGCAGATCCTGTCCGTCGATCAGGATGGCCCCCGACGTGGGGTCCCAAAGCCGCTGCAACAGCGCCATCGCGGTGGATTTCCCGGCTCCGGTGTGGCCGACCAGGGCGACCGACATGCCAGGGTCGGCGGTGAACGACACGTCGCTCAATACATTGGGACCGCCGGGATAGGCGAAGGAGACGCGGTCGAACGCCACCTCGCCGCGCGGCGCCACCAGGTCCCTGGCGCGCGGCGATTCCGGCACCGTGCTGCGGGCATCGAGCACGCCGAAATATTCCTCCAGCGCCGGCATCCGGAAAAACAGGCTGGCGATGAACTGCACCGCCGATTCCAGGCGGCCGATCAGCAGCGTGGAGAACCCCATGAAGCTGACGATCTGCGCCACCGTGGCCTGCCCGTTGATGTGCAGCAGCGTGCCGATCACCACGATGGAGATCACCGTCAACGTGCTGGCGCCGCGGGTCAGCACGTTGACCACCGCCCACCAGTTCAGCACCGGGAACTGATTGCGGATCACTTCCTGCGCGATATCGCCGAACATCCGTGTCTCGGCGGCCAGCCGGGTGAAGGATTGCACGATCATCACGTTGGTCAGCGCGTCCTGCGCGGTGCCGGCCATCCGGCTGTTGGCGCCCTCCACCCGACGCTGCCCGGCGGTGGTGCGGCGGATCACGAACAGGGTGACGGTGACGAACACCGACGACCAGCAGGATCAGGCTGATCGCCAGCTTCCAGTTCATCAGCAAGGTGAGCGGCAGCAGCACGACGACGGCGGCGATGGTGGAAAGCTGGTCGCGAAAGAACACCAGCCAGACGCCAAACACCCCATCCGTGCCCGTCAGCATGACCTTCATCAGCCGGCCGGAGTGGATGTCGCCGTGGAAGGACAGCGGCATCGCCAGCACATGGCTGAAATACCGGCTCATTTCCTTGACCCGGTGACGGTGCGCGAGCCGCTCGGCCTGCAGCGCCACGCCCATGTTGGCGGCGATCCCGGCGACGCCGACACCGGCCCAGATGGCCAGCAGCGAGGCGGCCCGATGCCACAGCACGGCGCGGTCCAGGCTGCGCCGACTGCGACAGCAGCCCGATCACCCGGCCGAACAGCACCGGATCCAGGAATTGCAGCCCGGCCACCATGACATTGGCCAGCCCGAGCAGCGCGGCAATCCTGATATCGCCGCCGAGCAGGCCGAGCACCCGTCCATACACCTTCAGGAATCGCATCGAGCTCCGTCCGAACCTGTCGCCCGGGACCTTGCCCCGGTTCAACCGCAGGATGGGGGCAGGCTGTGGCAGCAAAGGGGCGGATTTTCGTGATCGTTGAGGCTGGGCTATAGGGGCGGCCATGGCCGGGCGCTCATCGATCCGAATCGCCGTCAATGTCGCGCTGGACGGCGGGCTCGCGGCCCTGGCCGTGCCGGCGGCGCGGTGGATCGCCGACCCGGCCGGGCCGGTGCTGGAGCCGATATGGCTGCTGCCGGCCGGGGTCGCGGCGCTGCTGCTGGCCGGGCTGCCGTTCCGGCTGTCCCTGCAATATTGGCGGTTTGCCGGGATCGGGGATTTGCTTGGGCTGGCGGCAACCAGCGCGTTGGCGGCGGGGCTGTTCGGCCTGGCTACCGGCCTGGCCGGCGTGTCGTTGGGCAATCCGGCGTTTCCGGTGGTGCATGCGCTGACCCTGTTCGTGCTGCTGGGCGCGCCGCGGGTGGCGTACCGGTGGCTGCGGGCGCGGCCTCGTGCGGCGCCGGAGGTCGCGCCGCAGGCCGGCTCGGTGCTGCTGGTGGGCGCGCTGGAGGATGCCGACCTGTTCCTGCGCGCCCTGGCGCAGGACCGGCGGCAGGCGCTGGATGTGATCGGACTGTTGGCGCTGGGCTCCCGGCAGACCGGGCGGCGCATCCAGGGGCGGCCGATTCTGGGTCGGCGTCGAGCAGGCCGGTGCGATCCTGGAGCGACTGTCCGGCGACGGCCGGTTGCCGCAAACGCTGGTGGTGGCCACGCCGGATTTCGCCGGGCCGGCGCTGGCGCGGCTGGTGGAGCAGGCGGAGCAATTATGGGCTGACCATTCGCCGGGCGCCCCGGCTGACGGCACTGGGACCGACAGCGCTGGGGCCGGCGGCTTTGCGCCCTCGGGCGCTGGAACTGCGGCCGGTGGCGATCGACGAGTTGCTGAACCGCCCGCAGGTGCCGCTGGACCGCGAGGGGATGGCGCGGCTGATCCAGGGGCGGCGGGTGATCGTGACCGGGGCCGGCGGCACGATCGGGTCCGAGCTGGCGCGGCAACTTGCGGCGCTGGGGCCGGCAGTTCTGCTGCTGGACAACGGCGAATACGCGCTGTGGCAGATCGACATGGAGCTGGCGGAGACCCATCCGGCGGTGCCGCGCCAGGCCATGCTGGCGGATATCCGCGACGAGGCGCGGCTGCGCGCGCTGTTCGAGCAGTGGCGGCCGGAGCTGGTGTTCCATGCCGCGGCGCTGAAGCACGTGCCGATGGTGGAGGCGAACCCGCTGGAGGGCCTGCTGACCAATGCCGCCGGGACGCGCCACGTGGCCGATGCCGCGCGGGCGGCGGGGGCGGCGGGCGATGGTGCTGATCTCCACCGACAAGGCGGTCAATCCGACCTCCGTCATGGGGGCCTCCAAGCGGCTGGCGGAGATGTATTGCCAGGGGCTGGACATCGCGCGCCGTGCGCGGCCGGGCGGCGGGATGCGCTGCGTGACGGTGCGGTTCGGCAACGTGCTGGGCAGCACGGGTAGCGTGGTGCCGCTGTTCCAGCGCCAGTTGGAGCGCGGCGGGCCGCTGACGGTGACGCATCCGGAGATGCGGCGCTACTTCATGACCGTGCGCGAGGCGGTGGGGCTGGTGCTGCAGGCCAGCGTGATCGGTGACCGGGGACGCGGTGCTGCCGTCCGGCCATGAGGGCGGGATTTTCGTCCTCGACATGGGACCGCCGGTGAAGATCGTCGATCTGGCACGGCAGATCATCCGGCTGGCCGGGCTGCGCCCGGACGAGGACGTGGGGATCCGCTTCACCGGCCTGCGGCCGGGCGAGAAGCTGTACGAGGAGCTGTTCCACGGCAAGCGAACCGCCGGTGCCGACAGGGTATCCGGGCTGCTGATGGCAGCGCCGCGGACGGCGGATCCGGCGATTGTCGGGCGGGCGATGGACGAGATCGCGGCGGCCTGCCGGGGCGGGCAGGCGCGGCTGGCGCTGGTTCTGCTGGGGCGGCTGATCCCGGAATTCGAACACAATGCGGAAGGATTGCTGCCGATGGCGAACCGGACATGAATATCCCGTTCCTGGACCTGAAGGCCCAGCAGGCGCGCATTGCGCCGGAGCTTCGCCGGAGGCTGGATGGGGTGCTGGCGCACTGCCAGTTCATCCTGGGGCCGGAGGTGGCGGAGCTGGAGGCCGCGCTGGCGTCGCTGTGCGGCGCGTCGTTCTGCGTGGCGGTGAGTTCCGGGACCGATGCGATCCAGATCGCGCTGATGGCCGAGGGGATCGGGCGCGGCGATGCGGTTTTCCTGCCGGCTTTCACCTACACGGCGACTGCCGAGGTGCCGCTGGTGCTGGGGGCCACGCCGGTGTTCGTGGACGTCGATCCGCGGACGTTCCAGATCGATCCGGTGGCGTTGGCGGCGCGGGTTGCGGAGGTGCGGGCGGCCGGGCGGTTGCGGCCCCGGGCGCTGATCGGGGTGGATCTGTTCGGCCAGCCGGCGGACTGGCCGGCGTTGCGGGCCGTTGCCGAGCGCGACGGGCTGTTCTGCATCGATGACCTGGCGCAGAGCTTCGGATGCTCGTTGCACGGGCGGCGGCTGGGGGCCGAGGCGGATGTGACGGTGACGAGCTTCTTTCCGTCCAAGCCGTTGGGGGGGTACGGGGATGGTGGGGCGATGTTCACCGAGGATCGGCTTCGCGCGCCGAGTTGTATCGCAGCTTGCGGACGCATGGGGAGGGCGGGTCGCGCTACGAGGTGCTGCGGACCGGGATGAACGGGCGGCTGGATTCGATGCAGGCCGCGGTGCTGCTGGCCAAGCTTTCGGTGTTCGAGGAGGAACTGGCGGCGACGGGCGCGGGTGGCGGATTTCTATGACCGGCATCTGGGGAATGCGGTGACGATCCCGGCCCGGGTGGCGGATTCGGTGAGCGCGTGGGCGATCTATTCGGTGCTGCTGCCGGAGGGGGTTTCGCGGGACGCGGTGCAGGGGAGGCTGCGGGCGGCGGGGGTGCCGACGGCGGTGTATTACCCTCGGCCGTTGCACCGGCAGCCGGCTTATGAGCGGTTGCATGACGGGGCTGCTTTGCCGGTGTCGGAGGGGTTGGCGGAGCGGATCCTGGCGTTGCCGATCCATGCGGATTTGGGGGAGGCGGCGTTGGGGTATGTGTGCGAGCAGGTGGTGGGGGCGGTGGCTGGGGACAAATAGCATTTCCGGCTAAAGACTGGGGTCATGAGGTGGGCGTTGTCCAACCTTGACGCGGCGGCTCATGCGCGATCACCGGCCGGGTAGGCCGGACCTCATCAACGCCGCCCTCTTGCCGCCTCTTCGGTCAGGCATTAGATGCTGTCAATCGCAGCAGTGACAGCACGCTGGAACCGACCATGGCCACTTTGACCGTCCTGAAATCTGGAGGACGACCTCGCTCCGCCGCCTCCGCCTGCGGGCGGCTGAGCATGGTCGCTCGGCCGAGGCGGAACACCGGGAGCTGCTGCGTATTGCCCTGGCCGGGGAAGATCACCGAATAAGCCCCCAGCACGCCGCGGATCACCTTGCGGAGTTCCGGCGCCGCACCGCCGGCCGCTCATCAGGATCGGCTGCCGACCTGCTGGAGGAATCTCCGTTCCCAAAGAATGCAGTCGCTGACCGGCGCGAGATGAGCAGTCACTAGGACGTCTGACCGGTCGTTCAGGCCGTGGCCCTCGTCAGCGACGCGTCGGTCGGCCTCAAATGGTGGGTCTCAGGAGGATCGACAGCCATATCGCGCGGGCGTTGGGGGTAAGCGGGCAGGACCTGCTGGTTCCCGACTTCTGGCTGAAGGGAACGAAGCCTGCAACGTCCTGTGGCTGCAGGTCAGGAAAAAGGTGTTCACGCCGAAAGAGGCACGGGAAGGTCTGATGCTGCTCCGCGCCCAGGTCGAGCCGACGCCAACGGCGGAGCTGGGTCTGCACGACCTCGCCCTGGAGATCAGCCTCGCGGTCGATCATTCACCCTATGACACGATGTACCTGGCGTTTGCCATCGCGATGGGCGCGGAGAAAGTCGTGGTGGCCGACCAAAAGTTTGCGGCAGCGATGCAGAAGTCACCAGGATCCGGTTCTGTCCGCAATGATACTGCGGCTCGGCGCGTGGGGAGCGGCCCATAGGGTTTGAACAATGGCGTCCTTGCCGGCGATCCCCAGCACCTCCTGGTGCGTCTCCTGCAGCGAAGTTGCAAATGCTATGACCTTCACTTCGCCCCCACCCGCCCAAACACCAGCCCCCGCGCCCGCCCGCCATCCACCGCCAGCCCGCTGACCCGCCCCCCGCGCTCGCGCAGCACGCGCGCATCCAGCCACGCAGTGTAAAGCGTGGTTGGCGCAACCATGCGGATCACGTCGCCCTCGACCGGTTCCACACTCCACTGTGCGCCAAGCCGCAGCGGCCCATCCACAGTCAGCGCCGCGCCGTCGATCGTCCAGGTCGCGCCGACCTCGTCATTAACATACCGCCCCGACAGCCCGTCAGGCAGCGCGCCGCCTTCAGTCACGCGATGATACAGCGCCATCGTGCCGGCATCGTGCTCCACTTCCAGCGTGTCGCCATCCGCCAGCAGGCGGAAGCTGAACTGCGTGCTGCTGTTGGGGGCGCCGAGCCGCCCGTCCTCGGTCGGACGAGCAACGAACGGCACGCCGTAAACGGTGACGTTCAGCTCACCGGTATCGTTCAGGACGATATCGGCGGTGGCGGTGTGTTCGCGGTCCAGCCAGCGCCCGACGAACCGCGTCAGGTCGGTGCCCGCCGGCAAAGCGGGCGCCGGATGCACACCCGGCCGGTCGTCCAGCACCGCATCCAGCGCCTGCGCCGCCACCGCCTGCGGATCGGCGCCGGCATCGTTGGTTATGCAGATCAGCGCCAGCCCTGGTTCAGCGATGCGCAGGAACGCGGTCTTGTAGCCGGGCCACAGCCCGCCATGCTCCATCACGTCCACGCCGCGGTACCGCCGCAGCCCGACCCCGCGCGCATACGCATTGGGATGTCCGTTGGTAAATGCCAGGCGCTCGGTCAGCGCCTGTGTCAGGGCCGCGCCGCGCGGTGAACCAAGATGCGCGTGCCACAGCGCCAGGTCCTGAACGCCGGACACCAACCCGCCTTCGCCGTGCAGCGGGAAGCCGTGCTGGGCGCGGCGCCAGCCGCCACCGGGCGCGGGGAAATAGCCGGTCGCGAGGCCGGGCACCGGCTCGGTGGGGCTTTCGACGTGACGGGTGGCGTTCATGCCGAGCGGGGCGAAGATGCGCTGCTGCAAGAAATCCCGCAGGCTCTGTCCGCTGGCGATCTCGATCACGCGGCCGAGCAGCAGAAAACCGGAGTTACTATACAGGTAGCGGCTGCCCGGCGAGAAATTCAGCCCGCGCTGCCGCCGGATCCCGGCGATCAGATCGTCATGCGTGATCGGATGCGACAAATCCACGCCGCCGAGCCGCATGAGCTCCAGCATATCGCGGATGCCTGAAACGTTATGCATCAGGTGATCGAGCGTGATCCGCTGCCCCAGATCGGGTAGCTCCGGCAGCCAGTCCCGAATATCGTCCTCCACCCGCAGCCTGTCTTCGCCGGCGAGGGTCAGGATGGCGGCGCAGGTGAACTGCTTGGAAACCGAAGCAATTCTGAAAGTCGTGGCCGGCCCGATCGGCACGTCGAGTTCGATGCTGGCAAGCCCGGCACTGTGGTGCACCGCGATCTCGTCCTGATGTACCAGGCCGAGCGTCATGCCGGCGCCGCCAGGGCGATCCCAGGGCGCGAGCAGCCGCTCGGTCAGGCGTTGCAGGCGCAGGCGATCGAGACGGGTCATCCGCTTGTTCCAGTGACTGCCGATGGGGCGGACTGTGGCGGAGGATGGCGTGCCGCTCAAGCGCCGGAATCGCCGGGCGGCGGCGGGTTTCCGTATGGGTAGTATTGCCGCGGATCGACGTTGCGGTACGGCAGCCGGTCCAATCGCACGGTGCCCAGGAACGGTTCGGCCGGCTCGACCAGCAGGATGGTTCTGGCAAAGCCGCTGTCGTGGAAACCGCGGCGGAAATGGACGCGGGACTTGATGGCGAAAATCCAGAATTCGCCGGGGTGCAGTCCAAGCTCGGCGATCACGGAGGGTTCCATGATCTGCGCCAGAAAGGGACTGACGACCAGCACATTGTCGCGTCCGAAACGAATGCTGATCCAAAGCTGTCCGTGAGATTCGGCGGCGGTCACGACCGTTCCGCGGATTTGCACCGGCTCGCCGGCGGAGGGATCGACACGGCCGCCGACCTGCATATCGAAGGCGTCTCCGGGCTTTGCGGCGCGCGCCCGTTCGATAACAGCCGTGTCGGCGATGGTGGCGATCACGGCGTGCGACAGGTCCTGCGCGATGATCTCCCGCAGCAGCCAGGTGGCGTGGCCGGAGCGGTCGCTGTGATCGGCCAGCACCACGGGGGTTTCGCCACGTTCCACCGCCTGCTTTGCCAGCGCCACGCCTTCCCGGATGGGGTGAATTCTGGTCGAGGTCAGCAGCGCTTCCCGCTCGCGCCAGGCGGTCCCGGCCATATCGTCGGCGATCGTCCTCGCCAGAAGCGGATCGCCGTTGGTGGTTGCCTGGATGGTCATTCCGATGTCCGGCACATCGGACCACGGGAAACCGAAAAAGACATTCACGTAACTATCGGGCGCGCGTGCTTCCCAGGTCAACGCACGCTGCACCAGGTCCATCCACGGCGAGGCGCCGGTCCACTGCACGACGGTCGGGGAGATGATCGGGACTTTGACCGTGGCATGGGTGGGCTTGTAATCACCCCTGATCGCCCGCACCAGCATCCGCGCCGCGCGCTCTCCTTGCAGGTAGCTGTCGTAGTGCGGGAAGTATTTGCCGGTGAACGCCAGGTCGGCGTGTTGCAGGAACGCCTCGTCCTCGTTGCCGTGCGGATCGAAGGTGGCCGCGATTGGTTTGTTCGGCCCGATCGCCTGGCGAACGCGCCGGGCGAGTTCGGCCTCCGGTCGCGGGACATCGCGGACCGCCATTGCGCCGTGCAGGCACAGATAGACCCCGTCGAACGCTTGGTCGGCGTTGAGCTCCGCGATCATCCGGCCGACGAAGGTTTCGTAGGCGTGCCGGGTGATCCAGCCGGAGCCGGAACCGGTGCGGGGCCATAGCGGTGATTCGATGCCGACCAGCTCGATCCCGTCGAATTCGCGTGCGACCTTGACGAAGCCGCCCATGTAGGATTTTGGGTCCGAGTTCAGCAGCGCTTCGCCTTTGGCGGGCGAACCCGGGTAGATGAAGTCTTCCAGGGTCGTCTCGTTTGGAAGGAAGGTGACGGTTTCATGCGAAAATTGCAGGACGGCGATGCGTATCGGCGGCGGGGCCATGGCGGGTTGTCCTTCGTGACCGGTTCGGCGACGGCGCGACCATAGCACAGGGCGGCGGGGTAGCGGCAGCATGGGCGCGTCGCGGACAGAAGTTTCATTGGATCGCATCGCGCCAGGCGGCTGGACGGGGGTGGCTCCCCCAGGATGCCTTGTCCGACCGGATGTGCCGTGCTGTAGTTGCCAGCGCACCCGCCCGAAGCGCTTTTCGCTGCACGACTGGCACCCGCAAACCGTCCGACGGGAGGACACACCCATGACCCGTTTGCATACCGCGACGCTGGCCCTTCTTCTGATCATCGGCGCCGCGGCCGCCACCCAGGCGACCGCCGACGAAATCACCATTGCCTCCGCCGGCCCGCTGTCCGGCCCGCAGGCCTTCTTCGGCGTCACCTGGCAGAACGGGATGCGGCTTATCTGGATGAGGTCGAACAAGGCGGGCGGCGTCAACGGCCACACCTTCAAGTTCCTGACCGTGGATGACCAGGCCGACCCGCGCCAGGGAACGCTGGTGGCGCAGAAGCTGTGCGACGACGATGCGGTGAAGATCGTGCTCGGCCACTTCAATTCCGGCGTCATGCTGCCGACGCTGCCGGTCTACGCGCAATGCGGGATGCCGGACATCATCTTCGGCTCCAACCCGTCGCTGACGCAGCAGGGCGTCACCAACATCGTGCGCCCGGTGCCGACCGACTTCATCCAGGGCGCGCTGCCGGCGCTGTATGCCCGCAACGACATGAAGGTGGATCGCGCCGCCGTCGTCAACGACAAGCAGACCTTCGGCGAAGGGCGTGTCGCGAATTTTCGCCGAGCGCTTCAAGCAGGCGGGCGGCACGGTGACCTCGGTGTCGCAGGTCAACCCGACCGATGTCGATTTCACCGCGCTGATCACCCAGCTCAAGCAGCAGAATCCGCAGGTGGTGTATCTCGGCGCGGTGATGCCGCAGCTCGCGCTGTTTGCCAAGCAGATGCACGATCTTGGGCTGGACGCGAAGCTGTTCGTGCCGGATGGCGGCTACACGCCCGACCTGCCGAAGCAGGCCGGCGATGCCGCGGCGCAGGCGATCTATGTCACCTTCCAGGTGCCGCCTTACGATTCCTCGCCCGAGCTGGTCGATTTCACCAAGCGCTACGAGGCACGCTTCAAGTCCGAGCCCGGCGCCTATTCGGTGTATGGTTACATCCTGGCGCAGATCGCCGTGGAGGCGATCAAGAGCGTGCCGAAGGTCGATCGCGCCGACCTGATCACAGGCGCTTGCATTCGGTGAAGCTCGACACCATCCTGGGGCCGGTTTCGTTCGACAAGAACGGCGACCTCGCCGGCGGCGGCCGGGTATTCCTGTACCACATCGACAACGGCAAGTTTGTGCTGGTCGGCCATAGCTGAAGCCGATCCGCACCGCGCGGATCGAGGCCGCGGATGATGGCCGGCCTGATCCTGCAGCAGCTCGTCAACACGGCGACGATCGGCGCCATCTACGCGCTGATCGCGCTCGGCTACACCATGGTCTATGGCGTGCTGCGGCTGATCAATTTCGTGCATAGCGAGCTGTTCATGCTCGGTGCCTATTTCTGCTACGGGCTGCTGGCGTTCGGCCTTCGGCGGGATCGGCGGCTGCCGGCGCGCTGGCTGATCACGGTTGCGTTCTTCGCGGTGTTCGCCCTGGTCGGCTTCGCTCGGGGTGACGATCGAGCGCGTCGCCTACAAGCCGCTGCGCACGGCGACGCGGCTGGCGCCGATGCTGAGCGCGCTCGGGCCTGTCGCTGTTCTTCCAGTCGGCGGTGCAGGTGCTTGCCGGCCCGCAGCCGATCCGTTTCCCCAGCATCTTTCCGGCCACCCGGATCGTCGTGGCGGGCGCCGTGATCACCACCACGCAGCTCGGCATCGTCGTGCTGGCGGTGCTGCTGATGCTGCTGCTGGCGCGCGTTCGTCGTCCCGCACCCGGCTCGGCGTTCTGGTGCGCGCGGTGTCGGAAAGCCCGCGCACCTCCGCGCTGCTCGGCATCAACGTCGATCGGGCGATCAGCCTGATCTTCTTCATCGGCCCCGGGCTCGGCGGGCTCGGCGGGATTCTCTACGCCAGCTACTATGGGATCATGTTCCCGACCATGGGCACGATCGTCGGGCTGAAGGCGTTCACCGCGGCGATCCTCGGCGGCATCGGCAGCATTCCCGGCGCGATGCTCGGCGGTTTTCTGCTCGGCTTTCTGGAGGTCGCCGGGACCGCGCTGCTGCCGGTGCTGTCGCGGCGGGGTCTGGGCACCGATTATCGCGACATCTTCGCCTTCGTCGTGCTGGTCGCGGTGCTGATCTTCCGGCCCGACCGGGTTGCTGGGCGAGCAGATATCGGAAGAGACGATGGTCTACAAGAGGGATTACTGATGGCGAGCGTCTCGCTCGCCCGCAGGGGCTTCGCGCGCCGGCGCGCGTGCTGGCCGGGCGCTGCTGGCCTCGGCAGCGTGCTGGTGCTGCTGGCGCTGGTGCCCGCAGGCCGGGCTGTATTACGTGCGGCTGGCCGACGACGTGCTGATCTATGTGCTGCTCGCCATGGGGCTCAATCTGGTGATCGGCTATGCCGGACTGCTGGATCTCGGGTTTGTCGCGTTCTATGCCGTCGGCGCCTACAGCTACGCGCTGCTGGCGAGCCCGCAATTCGGCATCCACCTGCCGTTTCTGGTGATCCTGCCGATCGGCGCGGCGCTTGCCGCCTGCTTCGGCATCCTGCTCGGCATTCCCGTGCTGCCGCTGCGCGGCGACTATCTGGCGATCGTCACGCTGGGCTTCGGCGAGATCATCCGTATCCTGCTCAACAACATGGATGCCGTGACCGGCGGCCCGCAGGGCGTCATGATGATCGACGCGCCAGCGCTGGCCGGCTATGCGCTGATCTCGCCGCGCGGCTTCTATTGGCTGCTGCTGGTGCATCTGTATCGTCGTCGGCGCGCTGGTGCTGCGGCTGGAACGGTCGATCCTCGGCAAGGCCTGGGCGGCGATCCGCGAGGACCAGGACGCCGCGCGCGGGATCGGCATCGACACCGTGCGGGTGAAGCTCGCCGCGTTCGCGATCAGCGCCGCGATCGGCGGGCTGGCCGGCGTGATCTTCGCGTCGTTCCAGCGCTATGTCAGCCCGGAGAGCTTCACGTTCAACGAATCGATCCTGATCGTGCTGATCATCGTGATCGGCGGCGTCGGCAACATCCTGGGCGTGATCACCGGCGCGGTGGCGCTGATCGTGCTGCCGGAACTGCTGCGCGGCGTGGCGCAATACCGCATGATGGCGTTCGGCTTCACGCTGGCGGCGCTGATCATCCTGCGCCCGCAGGGGCTGGTGCCGCGCAGCTTCGGTCCGGCCCGGCTGATGCGCTGGCTGCTGGCGCCATGAGCTTCGCGTTCGAGCACGTCAGCAAGCGCTTCGGCTCGCTGGTCGCGATCGACGATGTCAGCATGAGCTTCGAGCCCGGGCTGATCTACGCCATCATCGGCCCGAACGGCGCCGGCAAATCGACGCTGGTGAACATGGCCGCCGGATCGTATTCGGTGACCTCCGGCAGCATCCTGCTCGATGGACGGCCGCTCAGCACCTGAAGAAGCACCAGATCAGCCGGCGCCGGCGTTGGCCCGCACCTACCAGAACATCCGGCTGTTCGACCAGATGACGGTGCTGGACAACCTTGAAGTGGCGCTGGCGCCCGCCGAGCTGCGGCATGCCTGGCGCGAGGTGCTGGCGCCGGGGTTCGCCAGGCAGGCCGCGGCCCGTCGCCGCGCTGCGTGCTTTCGCCTGCTGCAGGAATTCGACCTTGTCCGACATGGCGGGACTGGATGCGGAGCTGCTGCCGTACGGCCGCCAGCGCATGCTGGAGATCGCCCGCGCGCTGGTGCGCCGGCCGCGCGTGCTGCTGCTGGACGAACCGGCTGCGGGCCTCAATTCCGGCGAGACCGGCGGTGCTGAAGCAGCGGCTGCTTCGCCTGCGCCGGCCCGATCGGGTGATGATCGTGATCGAGCACGACATGGAGCTGGTGATGTCGCTGTCCGATCGGATCTTCGTGCTGCACCAGGGGGCGTTGCTGTTCCATGGCACGCCGGCCGAGGTGCAGGCCAATCGCGATGTGCAGGAGGCCTATCTGGGAACCGATGACGACCTCGATGCCATCCACGAGCTTGCTCGCGATCGACGGGCTGGACGCCGGCTACGCGACGAAGCAGGTGCTGTCCGGCATCAGGCTTGAGGTCCGGCCTGGCGAGATCGTCGTTGTGATCGGCCCGAACGGCGCCGGCAAGACCACGCTGCTGTCGTCGATTTCCGGGCTGTGCCGGATCACGGCAGGGCGCATTCTGTTTCAGGGGCGCGACATCACCGGCTGGCGGCCGGACCGGGTGACCGCGGCGGGTATCGCGCATTGTCCTGAAGGGCGGCGGATATTCCAGCGGCTGACGGTGGAGGAAAACCTGGTTGCCGCGCATGTCGGTCGCAGCGGCAAATCGTTCGAGGCGCTGCGCGGCGATGTGTTCGACCGATTCCCGATTCTTGCAGAGCGACGCAGTGGGCTGGCCAGCCGGCTGTCCGGCGGGCAGCAGCAGATGCTGGCGATCGGCCGTGCGCTGATGGCCGAGCCGGAGCTGCTGATGCTGGACGAACCTTCGTTGGGCCTGGCGCCGCGGCTGATCACGCAGATCTTTCGCATCCTGCTGGAGCTGTCGGCATCGGGCGTTTCCATCCTGCTGGTGGAACAGAACGTGCGCTTGGCGCTGGAGGTCGGCGACCATGCCTATGTGCTGGAGAGCGGGCGGGTCCGGCTGGACGGCGCGGCCGAGACCATCGCCGCGCACGCTTCGCTGGCCGAGCTGTTTCTGTCCGGCTCGGGCGCGGTAACCGAATAGCAACAGGGAAAACTCCATGCGCTGGTCGCGAACCGTTACCGTTGTGGGTGTGCATGCCGAGGGCGAGGCGGCACAGGTGATCACCGGGGGCGTGCTGCCGCCGCCGGGCAACACGATGTTCGAGCGCATGTGCAACCTGCGCGACCATGGCGATTCGCTGCGCCGACTGTTGCTGTTCGAGCCGCGCGGCGCGGTGACGCTGTCGCTGAACCTGGTCACGCCGCCCTGTGCGCCGGAGCGCCGATCTCGGCGTGATCATCATGGAATCGCGCTACTACGTGCCGATGTCCGGGTCCAACACGATCGCAACGATCACCGCCGTGCTGGAAACCGGCATGCTGCCGATGCGGGAGCCGGAGACGGTGCTGATCCTCGACACGCCCGGCGGGCTGGTGCGGGTGACCGCCGAGTGCCGCGATGGGCGATGCGTGCGGGTGCGCTTTCGCAACGTGCCGTCTTTCGTGCTGCACCGCGATCGGGCGATCGAGGTCGCCGGCCTTGGCAGCGTGGTGGTCGATGTCGCGTATGGCGGGATGCTGTATGCGATCGTCGATGCGGCCCGGCTGGGATTTGCGATCGAACCGCATGAGGCGCGCGACCTGGTGGATCTGGGCGAACGCATCAAGTCCGCCGCGGCTGAGCAGCTTCCCGCCGTGCATCCGGAAAACCCGGAGATCCACACGGTGAATCAGACGCTGTTTGCCGGTCCCTTGAGCCGGACGGCGACCGGCAGGACCGCACGCAACGCGGTGATCGTTTCACCTGGGCGGATCGATCGTTCGCCGTGCGGGACCGGCACGTCGGCGCGTCTGGCGGTGCTGCACGCGAAGGGGGAGATGGCGGTCGGCGAGACGCTGGACCACGTCTCCATCATCGGCACGCATTTCCTCGGGCGGATCGAGGAGATTGTTTCGGTGGGCGGGCTCGCCGGGGTGGTGAACAGCGTCTCCGGCCGTGGGTGGGTCAGCAGCATTTGCCAGTATGGGCTGGATCCCGACGATCCGCTGCCCGAAGGATATACGCTGCCGGATACGTGGTTCGCGTAGCGCGTGGGTCGGTGGTTACGCTTCCGCCGCGGCAAACTGCCGGCGGTTGCCGCGTGGCGGAGAAAGCAACAACACAGATGCACACTGATACACACAGATAAGCAAGTGCTGTCGGTGGACTGCCCCCCGTCAATGAGACAGAGAAACTAGACACAGGTCAGTAATCCTGTCTCTTCATTCGTTGCAGGCAACGAATGGTGCGCCTCGAATTCCATCGGCGCCCGGTAGTTCAGCGCCGAGTGCAGCCGCTGGCGATTGTACACTTCGTCGAGAAACTGTCCGATCGTCTGGCGGGCATGCGCCTCGTCGCGATAGGCGCTGCCATTGACCTCCTCGCGCTTGAGGGTGCGCATGAAGCTCTCCGCCATCGCATTGTCCCACGGACAGCCGGCCCGGCTCATGCTCGGCTGGATCCCCGCCGCAAGCAGCCGCTGGATGTAGTCGCCACAGGCATACTGCACGCCTCGGTCGGAGTGATGCACCAGTTCGCCCGCCATGACCGCGCGGGTTTGCAGCGCCATCGCCAGTGCCTCCAACGCCAGGCTGGCCTGCAGATGCGAGGCCAAAGCCCAGCCAATCACCCGCCGGCTGTAGGTGTCCAGCACCACCGCCAGATAGACGAACGCCTCCGAGAGATGGACATAGGTGATGTCGGCGACCCAAAGCTGGTTCACCGTCGTGGACATCAGCTTACGCGCCAGGTTCGGATAAACCGCGAAACGATGACGGCTGTCGGTCGTCGCCGGACGGAACGTTTTTCGAGATATACACAGCAGATTGTCCTCACGCCGCAAGCGTTCCACCCGCTTGTGGTTCACCGCCCAGCCGTCGCGCCGCAACAGCGCGGTGACCATGCGATAGCCGCGATGGCGGTTCGCCAGCGACAGGTGCTGGATCGCATCGCGCAGCGCCGTCTCCTCCCGGCGCGGCGCCGAGGCCCGCCAGTGCCGGTAGTAACCGCCGCGGCTGACCCCGGCCAACGCGCAGAGCCGCTCGATCCCAAGATCGCCTTGAGGCCGCACCGATGCCTGGATCATGGCGTAGATGCCGTCTCGCCAGCAACGCCTTTCTGTCGGCGTTGCTCCCTGACATGCCGCAAGGCTTTGCGAAAAAAATCCAACGCCAGCTGCTGCTCGCCTATCTTGCGTTCCAGCTCCGCGATCCGCCGAGCCGGGTCCGCCGGCGTGGGCACCACCACCGGCAGGGCCAGCGCCGCTTCCATCTTGTCCGGTTTGCTCGGGCGTCCGGCACGGCGCAGGCCGGCTGCACCACCGCCCTGGTAGGCGTCCCGCCAGCAATACAGCTGCTTGCGCTGGATCCCCAACTCCGTCGCCAGGGCGACGATGTTGTCCGTCTCCGCCATCCGCTTCAGCACCAATAGTTTGAAATCACGCGTGAAACTGCGCCTTCGCCCTCTGGACACACTTGTTCTCCCTTGTAAACAGTGTGTCTAATTTCCTGTGTGCCATTCCAGGGGGGCAGTCCAGTCGGATTCGGCTGTGGCAGCGGATCACTCGGTCCTTGATTGGCGCTGACGCGCCCTTGTGTCCAGGCCCTATCAGCGCGCATCTGTGTTTTCTGTTTCTTTCCAGGAGGTGGCGATGCCGGAACCCGAACGCATCGATCGGCGGCGCACGGCACTGATCGCGTACGACGTCTGTCGGCGCGCGCTGACGCCCTCGGATCCGGCGCGGAGGGCGGTGATGCGCCCGGTGCTGGATGCCTGGGTGCGGATGATCGCGGTCGCGCGGGCGGCTGGTGTGCCGGTGATCTACACGACGCCGGTCAGCCGCGCCGATGGCGCCGATGTCGTCATGCTGCCAACCGATCTTTCGGCGGAGACCGGCGTGCGGCCGCTGACCAACGCGATCGAGGGTACGGCGGAGGCAGGTTTCCCCGACGAGATCGCGCCGCTTCCTGAGGATTACGTTTTTCTCAAGCGCCGGCCGAGTGCTTTCCATGGGACGGGAATTGGCGGGCTGCTGCACATGCTGCGGCGCGACACGGTGATTATCGCTGGTGGCGCAACCAATCGCGGTGTCGAGACGAGTGTTCGCGAGGCGTTCAATCTCGACATAGCGTCTGTGGTGGTGCGCGAATGCTGCTGGGGCAGTGATGCGGACGCCCACGCCTACAGCCTGGACAAGGCGATGAAGATGTACGCGCGTATCCGGCGGCTGGAGCAGGTGGCGGCGATGCTGGGGGAATGAGGGGGGCGGCTGCTGGAGGACGATAACGCCACGGATCTTCTGATGGCGTGAGCAACATCCTCGGACGAGCCCAAGCGTCATGGCCAACAGAATGAGGAACGCCGACGCGCCGTCCGGGACCGTGCCCTCGAGGAGTCCGGGCTGCGCAAGCGTTCCGCGAATTGCAATCGGTCACACCGGCGGCCATGCGAAAGAGCAGGACGCCAGGAACAAATGATACGACTGACGCGAAAGCGAGGGCGGTAAACGGTACGCGAAGCCGCCTGGAGGCGGCGACGGCAAGCGTCCCGGCGATCAGACAGGCACCGAACGCCGCTTCGGCCGCGCTCGCGTGCACCTCTACCAGGAGGAACCACCGTAGCGCATGGGTCAGCATCCCAATCCCGACCGGAACCGGGATCGTCCGCCCTGTATTACGTATCATATTAAGTCGTTCGTCCATGGAGTTTCATGATATGAAGCGCCACGAGCGTCCGCTGGCGGACCGACTGCGTTGAAAATGGCGCAAGGAGGCGACATGGACTACCCGTACGACCTCGGCCCCCACTCCCGGACGGTGACCACCACCTCGGCGGACGCCCAGCGCTGGTTCGACCGTGGCCTCAACTGGTGCTTCGGTTTCCACCACGAGGAGGCGATCACCTGCTTCGAGAAGGCGCTGGAAGCCGACCCGAACTGCGCGATGGCCCAGTGGGGCATCGCCTACGCCGTCGGCCCCAACTACAACTTCCCCTGGGAGATGCGGGACCCCGACACCAAGGCGGGATTCCTCGCCCGCGCCTATGACGCCACCCAGGCCGCCCTGGCCCTCGCCGACCGCGTCACCGCGCCCGAGCGCGCCCTGATCCAGGCGCTCCCCGCCCGCTTCCCCCAGCGCGACCCCATCGAGGACCAGCGCCCCTGGAATGATGCCTTCGCCGACGCCATGCGCCGCGCCCACCAGGCGCACCACCGCGACCTCGACATGCGCTGCGTCTTCGTCGAAGCGATCATGAACCGCACGCCGTGGCAGATGTGGGATCTGCGCACCGGCGCGCCCGCCGACGGCGCCGGCACGCTCGAGGCACAGGAGGTGCTCGACACCGCCTTCCGCACCGTCCCCGGCGCGCTGCGCCATCCCGGCCTGCTGCACCTGCACATCCACCTGATGGAGATGTCCCAGCACCCCGAAGCGGCGCTGCAGTCCGGCGACCGGCTGCGCGAGCTCTCCCCCGACATGGGCCACCTCGTGCACATGCCCAGCCACATCGACATCCAATGCGGCCACTACCAGGACGTGGTGCTGTGGAACCAGAAAGCGAACGTCGCTGACCGCAAGTATTACGAGCGCGCTGGAGCGATGAATTTCTACACCGCCTACCGGGTCCACAACTACCATTTCGTTGCGTATGGCGCGATGTTCCTCGGCCAGTACGCGCCGGCCATCGCCGCGGCCAACGAGCTGATCGAGACCATGCCCGAGGCGATGTTGCGCATCCCCTCTCCGCCGATGGCCGACTTGTTCGAAAGCTTCGTTGCTGTCAAGCAACACGTGCTGGTCCGCTTCGGCAAGTGGGAGGAGATCCTCGAGCAGCCCTTGCCGGACGACCAGCAATTCTACTGTAACACGGTGGCGGTGATGCACTACGCCCGCGGCGTGGCCCACGCCGCCCTCGGCAACGTGCCGGCGGCGCAGGCCGAACAGGCGCTGTTCCGCGCCGCCCGGCAGCGCGTGCCGGAAGCGCGCATTATGCTCCCGGCGACGCCCTGCCAGCGCTTCCTCGCCATCGCCGAGGAGATGCTGGAGGGCGAAATCGCCTACCGCCGCGGCGAGCACGACGCCGCCTTCGCCCACCTGCGTGCCGCCATCGCGCTGGAGGACGACCTGCCCTACGCCGAGCCCTGGGGCTGGATGCAGCCGATCCGCCACGCGCTCGGCGCCCTGCTGCTGGAGCAGGGGCGCGCGGCCGAGGCGGAGGTGGTCTATCGCGAGGATCTCGGCCTGGCCGGCAGCCTGCCCCGCGCGCAGATCCACCCGGACAATCTGTGGGCTTTGCGCGGGCTGCTCGATTGCCTCGAGCGGCGGGGCGAGACGGTGGAGGCGGCGCCTATTCGGCAGCGGGTGAAGTTCGCTGCCGCCCGCGCCGATATGCCGGTGTCGGTGTCCTGCTTCTGCGCCGGCGGTAAGGCTGCGTGAGCGGCAAGCGGCTGCGACACTTGGGGCTGTCTGCCGCACACGGTGGAGTTGCCGCTTCGGGTGACTTTGCTTCAGGCGGCGGGCGGGCCCGGTTCGATGCGGTCCAGCTCGATTACCTTCTTTCTGCGTTGGCGGAGCAGGTTATGGTCGGACTGGAGCCCCAGCCAAAACCCTTCGGACAGCCCGAAACAGCGGCTAAGACCAAGAAAGCAATGACGCGGATGACGCAGATGCACGCAGATAAGTCAGTCCTGCCCAATTCATCCGTGCAGCGGGCCATGGTCGTTGATTAGCGCGCGGCGTGGTGCTCAGGCCCTATCCTGCCGAGGACGGCAACCTTCACCGATTGCCCCAACCGGTCAGGGATCAGCTGGCGCTCGCCGCGCGCAAGGGGGGTCCATCGGCGGCGGTGCTTCAGGCAGCAGCCGGGCGAGGTTCGATGCGGTCAAGCTCGGCCGCGATTTTTCGGCGTTGGCGGAGCAGGTCATGATCGGACTGGAGCCCCAGCCAAAACCCTTCGGACAGTCCGAAATAACGTGCCAGCCGCAGGTCGGTGTCGGCGGTTATCGCGCGCTTGCCAAGGACGATCTCATTGATGCGCCGTGGCGGGACACCAATGGCGCGAGCCAATCCGTTCTGCGTCAGGCCCATGGGCTCGACGAATTCAAACAACAGGAGCTCGCCCGGTGTCGGATTGGGGATTTCTTCAATGGTAATCGACGATTTCGACATGATCTGGACCTCCTGCTGTCCACACGAAACAGATGCGCCACTGCTGGTTGATGCGAATGCTGTGCTGGCCGGATCGGCCGCCCTTCAGCGCCTCCAGCCGGTTGTTCGGCGGGACCGCCAGATCGGCGACCAGCTTGGCGTTGTTTAGCATCCGCAGTTTGCGAAGCGCGGTCTGCTGAATCTCCTGAGGCAATGCCCGGCTGAATTGGCCGCGCCAAATACGTTCGGTCTCCCGGGATCGAAACCCGACGATCATGGGTGAGTATAACGTTATGCGTTATGGGAGGCAAGGGCGGCGTTCTGGCAGGGCCATCCGCCGTCCCACTTCCACGGCCTGTACGCGGAGCACTACCCGCACTCATGGGAGTAACGGAACGCCAGGCTGCGGCGCTATCCCGCTCTATCGCCGCCAACGCGGCGGCTGGGTTGAAGAGAGCGCCATCAGGCTGATGGTCTGAACAGCATCTGTGCCATAGCCTCTTCGAGGCTGCAAAAGCGGGGCGTCCGGCCGCCCCAGCGCCGGTGATCCGCGACCTCTATTGCGCACCCACCCCCACCGGCACGCGCCCCCGCAAAAACCCCCGCACCTGCTCGATCGTCCTGCGCCTTCAACTCCGCCGGCTCCCGCCACGGAAACACCGTCACCTCCGCTCTCGGCGCCAAGGCCGCCACATCCATCGACGCCGTTAACGGATGCGCCGGCGTATCATCCGGCATCACCAGCATCGGCGTCTGGCACTCCCGCGCGAACTCCCGCGACACGCTGTAAACAAAATCCGGCCGCGCACGATACAGATTGTGCAGATACGCCTCGATCGTCGCCATCGTCACGTCAGGCCGCCGCGCCAGCAGTTCCGGCGCCCAGACATCCCGCCCCGAGTTGTACATCACGTCCGGATTTTCCGGCCGATGCCCGACCGTCTGGCACAGCACGCCGGCCACCACGCGATCCGGCGCCCGCTCCATCAGTTTCAGTGCGAAGCACCCTCCGATGCAGTAGCCCATGAAGAAGAATTCCCGGATGCCCAAATGATCCATCAGCCCGAGCTGATCATCGGCGAACGCGTCCCAGGGATCATCCACGGCCACAGGCCCCGTTGAACTCACCACCGTTCGCGTTGCGCTGATCCATCGTGATGCAACGGAAATCGTCCTTGAAAGCCTCCATCGCATTGAACACGGCCGTTGGCCAATTGCTGACGCGGGAATCCAAGCCGCCGCCGGGCGTCATCAGCAGCGGGAAGCCACTGCCGGTCTCCTCATAGCGGATGCGAACGTCGCCCTTTTCGTAGAATGGCATGGCGGTTTCTCCTTACCAAAAATGCACCGCTCACCGCGGGCGATCCGACCCTGCGGCGCAATCGCCCCTGGCCGCAGGTTTTTTAACACGGAGGACGTGCGAGTGCCACCGAGGGCCACGGGAGGCCCCCAACTCCAGTGGCTCTCAGTGGCTCTCGCAGTTCCTCCGTGTTGAATCCCTTACTGCACTGCCCGCGGACACAGCCTCACAGCCAGATTCGATCGCTCCGCAGCCATCCGCTTGTCCGGCGTCTTCGTCTCGAAGTCGCCGGCGGCATGGCGGTGTCGGGCCAAGCGCTGGACGTTCTTGTGGTGCTGCATTGCGACCGGAACTCTACTCCCGGGGGCCACGCCGGTTCCTGCCGGTCGCGACGCTCGCGAAAGCTGCACCATAACAACGCCGCCAAGTGATCCGGTCCAACCCTCCGCCTGCTCCTCCCACAAGGGGAAACCAGGTGCCCGACGACTCCCCGGCTTGCTCGCCGGCCGCACCTGCCACAGGATACCAGCCCCCGGTGCCGCAAGTCGGCCCGCACTGCCAGGAGAAAGCCGAATGTCCGCCGCGCTGCAAAGACCCCGCACTCAGATGACCGACGCCGAATGGCAGACCCGCTGCGATCTTGCGGCGCTGTATCACATCGTCAACCACCTCGGCTGGACCGACCTGATCAACACCCACATGTCGGCCCGCCTGCCCGACGATCCCAACACGTTCCTGATCAACCCGTACGGCGCGATGTTCGATGAGATCACCGCGTCCAGCCTGGTCAAGATGGACATGGACGGCAACGTCCTGAGTGAAGGCGGAAAATTCAACAACGCCGGCTTCACCATCCACAGCGGCGTCTATAAGGCCCGCGCCGATGCCAACTGCGTGATGCACACGCACACCCGTGCCGGCGCCGGCATTTCGCTACTGGAAGATGGCCTCCGCCCGATCAGCCAGGACGCGCTGCAGATCCTCGACGACGTCGCCTACCACCCGTACGGCGTGCCGGCCTCGCAGGACGAATGCGAAGCGCTGGGCCGCACGTGTGCGCGCGGAAGCTGCGTGGTGCTGCTCAATCACGGCCTGCTGACGCACGGCCCGAGCATCCCTGGCGCGATGATGCGCATGTACATGCTCGAACGCGCGTGCGAAGTGGAACTGACCGCCCGCATGCTGGACGCGCCGCCGATCCGCATCGAGGATTACATCGTGCGCAAGGCTGCTGAGCGCATGCGCCAGCGCCGCGATGCGGAAGAGTACGGCCTCATGGAATGGCAGGGCCTGGTCCGCACGGTCGATCGCCAAGGCGCCGACTACCGACGCTGATCCCGGCGCTGATCCCCGTCTCTGATCCCCTGGCGGGGAACCGGGCGGGCAGGCCGATGTTGTGGGGGCGACACAGATAGGAGCCCCCTGATGCTTCGTCCGCTCATGCTGGCCGGTCTGCTGCTCGCCGGTGGCCCGGCCTTGGCCGCCCAGCAAGCGCCGTCGGCGTCGCTGTACGGACAGCAGCAACAATCCCGCTCGCTGTCCGTGCAGAACTGGAGCAGCCAGGACATCACCTCGGCCCGGGTGCGGACCACCGACGGCAAGACGTGGAACATCGGCAAGGGATCCATCCCAAGCAAGCAGGCCAGCGAGATCCTGGTGCCGGCGCGCAACTGCATCGTTGATATCGATGTCCGGCTGAAGAACGGCCGCAACCTGACCGATACCGGCCTGCACGATTGCCGTAACACGCAGATCGTGGTGCGCGACTTCGGGGTGACCATTCCCCAGCAGGCGGTGCCAGGCGGCCAGCAGCACGGCACGCCGCGCTGACGCTTGACGGCGGCGCGGCCGGCGCGGAGCGTGCCCGCCCCGCAGAAACGCGAGCATCCGCATGAGCCTGCCGCAGACCATGACCTACATCGCCGTCCAGGCCCCCGGCGGTCCGGAGGTGATGCGCCCGGCGACCGGTCCGCTGCCGACGCCCCGGCCGGACGAGGTGCTGATCCGCGTGCAGGCCGCCGGCGTGAACCGCCCGGACGTGCAGCAGCGCAAGGGCGCCTATCCGCCCCCACCAGGCGCCAGTCCGATCCTGGGTCTCGAAGCGGCCGGGGAGGTCGTGCAACTCGGCGCCGAGGTTACCGCGTGGCGCGTCGGCGACCAGGTTTGCGCGCTGACCAATGGCGGCGCTTATGCGGAGTATTGCGTCGCTCCGGCACCGCAATGCCTGCCTTGGCCGTCCGGCTACGACCCGGTTCGTGCCGGCGCCCTGCCGGAGACGTATTTCACCGTCTGGGCCAATTTGTTCCAGCGCGGCCGCCTGGTCGCCGGCGAGTTTGCGCTGATCCACGGCGGCAGTTCGGGTATCGGGGTGACGGCCATCCAGCTTGCCCGGGAATTTGGCGCCACCGTCTATGCGACCGCCGGGTCCGATGAGAAATGTGCTGCGTGCCGGCGGCTCGGCGCTGTCGCGATCAATTACCGAACGCAGGATTTCGTCGAGGAGATCAAGCGGCTCGCCGAAGGTCGCGGAGTTGATGTGGTGCTGGACATGGTCGGAGCGCCCTATATGGCGCGCAATGTGCGCGTGCTGGCAATGGATGGGCGGCTGGTGATGATTGCGTTTCTGGAGGGATCGAAGGTCGAAAACTTTGATTTCACGCCAGTCATGACGAGGCGGCTGACGGTTACCGGCTCGACGATGCGCCCGCGCAGCACCGCGCAGAAGGGGGCGATCGCGGGGGAACTGCGGGAGAAGGTGTGGCCGGTGCTGAACGCCGGGCGCTGCGCCCCGTTGATCCACGCGACGTTTCCGCTGGCGCAGGCAGCCGAGGCGCACCGGCTGATGGAAAGCAGCGCGCATATCGGCAAAATCATGCTGGTGGTCGGGTAAATAGGTTCACCGATTTCCGGGACGCCGGTCTGGTTGATCCTGGTCTTGTAGGGCGGAAAAGCGCAGCGGATTCCGCCGAACAGGATGGCGGAATGCGCTGCGCTTTTCCGCCCTACGTTCCGGCCATGACGCGGGAAAAATCGGCTCGTTTTATATGATAATGTTTCGCCGGACTCAGCGGATCGCCGGATTGTCCGGATCGATCGCCCGCAACACGAAGTCCGCGGCCAGCGGAGCATAGCGTTGCCATAATGCGCGCAGCTCGGCGATCGGCTGGTCGTGCCAATCGATCCGCAGGTCGATCAGCGGGAACGGGTCCCGATCCACCACCAGCAGATGCGCGCTGCGCACCGGCTGGTGCTCACCCCCGGCATCCAGACCGCGTTCCAGCGCGCCGAGCAGCCGCTCGTCCAGCGAGCGGTGCGGGGTCTGCCTGGAAAGCCCGCAGCATGGCGGCGGGAACCCGCGCGTTGAACAGGATGTTGCCGATCGCGCAGGCGTCCTGCGCCGGGGCCTCGCTCATTTCCAGCTTGGTGCGCGACCCGCTGAACACTGCGGTGTTGCCCGCCGCGTCCAGCGCCGCGAGCTGCCGCCAGCGCGCGTGCGCGGTGGAGGCGACCAGCGCATCCAGGGTCTCCTGCGCCGAGCAGCCGGACCGCAGCAGCGCCAACCCGCGTGGCCCGAGGCGCGGATCGGTGCGATGCTGCGTCAGCACCGCACCAACGCCGGCGGCGCAATGCGCGACGCGAGCCCCCACGGCGATCGAGGAGGTGGCGACGGCGGCTCCGATTTGCCCGGTGCGGCGGCAACGGGCGACGATCGAGAAGGTCATCACACATTCATGTCACGAACGATTGACGTATCGCAACCCGCCGGGGCCACATCGGAGACCGGGGCGAGCGGCAGGGGCCTCGCGGAGCTGTTCGTCTCCGTGCTGCTGCTGAGCAGCGGCTGGCCGTTGACCAAGCTGGCGATCGGCCTCGGCAGCAGCCCGCTGTGGTTCGCCGAGGGGCGCGCCGTGCTGTCCGGGCTGGTTGCGGCGCTGGTGCTGGTGGTGCGCGGGCGGCTGCGGCGGCCGGTGCGGGCGGACCTGCCGGCGGTGTTCATGGTGGGCCTGTTCCAGCTTGCGGCGTTCTTCGCCTTCGCCCATGTGGCGGTGGCGTGGGTGCCGGCCGGGCGCACCGTCGTGCTGGCCAACACCACCACGATCTTCGTCGTCCCGCTGTCGCTGCTGGTGCTGCATGAGCCGATCCCGCCGCGCCGGGCGCTGGCGACGGCGGTGGGACTCGGCGGCATCGTGGTGCTGATGGGGCCATGGGCGATCGACTGGGGATCGGGCCGGACATTGATCGGCAATGCGTTCCTGCTCGGCGCGGCGTTGTCCTGGGCGCTGGCGATCATCACCGTTCGCCGGGCGCCGCCCCGGTCCAGCATGTTCGAGCTGCTGCCCTGGTGCTTCCTGGTGGGCGCGGTGGCGCTGGCGCCGCTGGTGGCGTGGGAGGCGCCGCATGGCAGCCTCGGCACGCAGCCGGGCGCATGGGCGGCGCTCGCGTATATCGGGCTGCTGGCCGGGCCGCTGGGTACCTGGGGGGTGATGCAGGCCGCGGTGGTGCTGCCGGCGGTGGTTTCATCCGTTGGTTTCCTGGCCACGCCGGCGGTCGGCATCCTGCTGTCGAGCTGGATTCTGGGGGAACCGATCACGCCCGACCTGCTGGCGGGAACCGCGCTGATCCTGTTGGGGGTCGGGCTGGCGGCGTGGCCAGCGCGGCGGCGCGCATGATCCTGCACGCGGTGGAGGTGGGGCAGGGGAGGCCCAGGGAACGCCCCTGGCCCTGCTGCACGGCCTGTTCGGCTCGACGCGCAATTTCGGCGCGGTGCAGCGTGCGCTGGCGGCGCGGTTTCGGGTGATCGCGCTGGATCTGCGCAATCACGGCGCAAGCCCGCACGCCGGGGTGATGGAGTACGGCGCGATGGCGGCGGACGTGCTGGAGACGCTGGCCGGGCGGGACGCCTTGCCGGCGATACTGCTGGGCCATTCGATGGGCGGGAAGGTGGCGATGCGGGCGGCGCTGGAGCGGCCTGACGCGGTATCGGCGCTGGTGGTGGCGGATATCGCGCCGGTGGCGTACCCGCCGCATTTCCGCGACCACGCGACGGCGATGCTGGCGGTCCCGCCCGGTGCGACACGGGCGCAGGCGGATGCCGCGTTGACCGGCGTGGTGCCGGAGGCGGCGGTGCGCGGTTTTCTGTTGCAGAACCTGGCGCCCGGGGCGTTGTCGCCGTGGCGGATCGGGCTGGCGGAGATCGCCGCGGCGATGCCTGCAATCGAGGGGTGGTCGGTGCCGGAAGGCGCACGCTATGCCGCCCCGACGCTGTTCGTTGCGGGCGAAACTTCGGACTACATCCGTGCGGAATACCGCGGCGCCATTCGTACGCTGTTCCCGGCGGCGCGCTTCGTCACGTTGCGTCATGCCGGGCATTGGCTGCACGCGGACAATCCGGCGGGTTTCATCGCGGTGGTGGAGGCGTTCCTGTCATCACTTTGACAGCGGCGCGCGCCGGTCCGCAAGATCGCCCATGCACCTGACCGCGGAGGAACAGGCGTGGCTCGCCGGCGATGCCGGGGCGGCGCGGCAATGGGCGATCGAGCATCAGATGCGGGTCGGCCGCTATTTGGGGGCGGCGGACCTCGTGCCGGTGTCGCAGGCGCACATCATGGCGGATACCGAATTGCTGGGCGCCGCCGGCGTGGAGTGGCTGGAACGGCTTGCGGCACTTCCGGACGATCAGCGTCGCGTGCGCATCCCCACCATCACCGATCCGCGTGGCACCGATTTCGCCGCGGCGGCGCGGCTGAAGCAGCAGGACTGGATGCTGGCGCTGGAACGCCGCGCCATCGCCGCGTTCGAGGCGATGGGCGTGCTGATGACTGATACCTGCATCAACTACCAGACGATCATGCCGGCGGTGCGCGGCGAGCACATGGCCTATGGCGACACCGGTGTGGTGATCTATTCGAACAGCGTGCTCGGCGCGCGGTCGAACTTCGAGGGCGGCCCGTCGGCGCTGGCCGCCGGGCTGACCGGCCGCACGCCGCGTTACGGCTATCATCTGACCGACCGCCGGCGCGCCACGCTGCTGATCCGTGTCGCGCACACGCCGCGCGCACTGCACGAATGGGGCGCGCTGGGCGGCGTGGTCGGGCGGCTTGCCGGGGATTACTGGCAGGTGCCGGCGCTGATCGGCATCGATCGCGTGCCGAAATCGGACGAAATGAAACATTTCGGGGCCGCGCTGGCGAGCTATGGCTCGGTGGCATTGTTCCACATGATCGACATCACGCCGGAGGCGATGCGGATGACCGATGTCGCAGACCCGGCGATGCCGGAACGCGCCACGATCGGTGCCGCGGAGCTGCGCGGGTTCCAGGACGGCTACAAGGTCGATGCCGTCGATGTGGTGGTGTTTGCCGCGCCGCAGCTCAGTCTGCTGGAGATGCAGGCGCTGGCCGGTTTGCTCGATGGGCGGCGCGCGCGCGTGCCGCTGCTGGTGGTCACCAGCCCGCAGGTGAAGCCGGATGCCGACCGGCTGGGCCTGACCGCGCGCATCGAATCGGCCGGCGGGTTGGTGCTGTCGGGCATGTGCTTCTACCAGAGCTACGCGCGCGAAATGGCGGAGGCGAATGGATGGCGCGCCTTGGCGACCAATTCGGCGAAGCTGGTGAATATCCTGGGCGGGTATGGCTATCGCCCGGCGCTGTTGTCGATGGAACGCTGCGTCGATGCGGCGTGCAGCGGACGCGCCGCGCCATGACCGCGGTGTTTCGCGCCGAAGCGGGCATGGGCCGGCGCGTTCGCGGGCGGGCGCTGGTGGCCAAGGACGGTTTTTCCGCTCGATACGACCTTGATCGCGCCAAGGGGGTCTTCTCCCGACCGGAGCACAAGCTGGCAGGCCAGAGCTATGTCGGGCGCATCCTGGTGCTGGATGCGGCGAAGGGCGGCGTCGCGACCGCCTGGATGCTGCACGAGATGGCGGCGCGCGGGGTGATGCCGGCGGCGCTGGTGCTGAACCGGATCAATCCCATCATGGTGCAGGGCGCGGCGCTGGCCGGCTTCACGATGATCTCCGGCTTCGACCGGGACATCACCGGAGGCGGTGCCGGACGGCGCAATGGTGGAGGTCGATGCGGAGAGCGAGCCGCCGGTCCTGCGGGTGCTGTCGGAGGAAACGACTGCATGAGCTACGAACAGCCCTATGCCGGGGTGAAGGTGATCGACCTGAGCCAGGGCGTTGCCGGGCCGTATTGCGCGATGCTGCTGGCGCAGTACGGCGCGGACGTGATCAAGGTGGAACCGCCTGAAGGCGGCGACTGGAGCCGCGGGCTGGGGGTGAAATACGGTGACCAGACGGCGTATTCGATCCCGTGCAATCTCGGCAAGCGCAGCATCGCGCTGGACCTGAAAAGCGCCGCCGGGCGCGAGGTGCTGTGGCGGCTGATCGCCGGCGCGGATGTGTTCGTGCAGGGGTTTCGTCCCGGGGTGATCGAGCGGCTGGGGTTCGGCTATGCGGCGGTGACCGAGCGGGAGCCGCGCATCCTGTATCTTTCGGTGTCCGGCTTCGGCCAGACCGGCCCCCTGGCCGAACGGCCGGCGATGGACCCGGTACTGCAAGCCTTCACCGGGCTGGTCGCTGAGAACATCGGCGAAGACGGCGTGCCGCACCGCATCCCGATCATTGCCATCGATATGAGCACGGCGCTGTATGGGTTCTCGGCGGTTGCCGCGGCGCTGCACGCACGGCGCGACGAGGCGCGCGGCCGGCTGATCGAGGCCAGCCTGCTGCAGTCCGCCGCCGGCCTGCAGGTGGTGCGCATGATGCAGCAATATCTTGAAGGCGGCGCGCTGCGTCCTCCGGCCGGACCAAGCGGGGTGTACCAGGCCGCCGATGGCTGGATCTCGGTCACCGTGCCGCGCCAGCACGAATGGGTGGCGTTCTGCGCCGCCATGGATGTTGCGCACCTGCCCGATGATCCGCGCTTCGCGATGCAGGACGGCCGCGTCGAGAATGCCGAGGCGATGCGTGCCATCCTGCGGCCGATCTTCGCAACCGCCCCGGTGGCGCATTGGTCGGAGCGGCTGGCGGCGCACAAGGTGATGCACGAGCGGCTGAATTCGTACGCGGAGTTTTTGGCGCATCCGCATACCGCGGCATCCGGCGCGGTCGCCTGGGTGGACCATCCGGGCGTGCCGCAGCTTATGCCGCTGCCGAATTTGGCGGGGGTGCAGGCATTCGGCGGCGGTGGGGCGCGGGCGATTGCCCCGGGCCTGGGGGAGCATACGGTGGAGATCCTGCGGGGGAGCGGTTTCGGGGAAAACGAGATCGCTGAACTGTTGGCGCAGGGGGTGGCCCGGTTTCCACCTCGCCCGTTTGCGGGAGAGGGCACGCCGCGCCGGCCCTCATCCGGCCGGCTGCGTTGACAGCGCGTCGGTCAGGGCGCGCAGCACGCGGGGCCAATCGACGCCGGCTTCCCCGTCGCCGGTACGCAATGCAACGATACCGGTTGCACGTGACACATACAGCACCTGGCCGAAAATCCCGTCGGCGAACACGTCCGGCGGCCCGGCGGTCCGGGTGAAGCCCCACCAGAGCAGCCCGTAGAACTCGTCGTCCCCGTATGGAAATCCGGCGACGTGAGGCGTCGGTGCGGTCGCCTGCGCGATCCATGAGGCCGGCAGCAAGCGCGCACCGGTCTGGGTCACCCCGTCGCGCAGCACCAGCGCACCGAGTTTCAGGAAATCGATCGGTCGCGCGTTGATGCCGCTTTCCATTTTCTCGAAGCCGCTGGCAGTGCTGTCCAGGCTCCAGGATGCCGGATACTCGGCGCCCATCGGCTGCCAGATGCGCTGCTCCAGATACGTGGCCACGTGCTCATGCGTCGCGCGTTCCAGCACGATGCCGAGCAGCATCGGATTGCGGTCGTCATACAGGAAATGGGTTCCCGGCTTGTAGCGCGGACGGGCGGCGAGGGCGACGCGGCGCAGGTCGGGCGCGAAATACATCAGTTTGTAATCGGTCCATGGCGCGCTGAATGGGCCGAACGGCCGGGCGTTGTCCATCCCGAACCCTGACGTCATGTCCAGCAGGTTGCGCAGCGTGATGCCGGAGCCGTGCAGGCCGGGCATGTCCGGCAGCAAGGTTTCGGCCGGCGTGTCGATCGGCGGCAGCTTGCCGTCCGCAATCGCCGCGCCGATCAGCAATGAGGTCACCGACTTCGCCATCGAGAACGACCCCTGCACGGTATCTCGTTGGTGGCCGTTGAAATAACCCTCGTACAGCAGGTGGCCGTCGCGCAGCACCAGCAGGCTGGTGGTGTTTGTGCGTTGCAGGAAATGTTCCAGCGTTTCGCCGGACTGTGCGGTGGCTGGCGCGATGCGGGGGAAGGTTGCGCGAACCTGCGCGGTGCCTGCGGGGTCTTTCGTGAAAGGCACGGGATTGGCGGACGCCGCGATGGTCCGCTCCGGAAACCGGCGATCATCGTGCGGCGTGGGCGCGCGCCAGGCGATCAGCCGCCGGACATAGGCCGGGTCCGTAGCGCACCGCGGCGGCGCCCAGATCGAGCGCCGGCACCGCGGCCAGCTAGCAGCAACGCCGCCAGCAGCACCCGGGAACGGGTCCGGCGCATCGGTTCAGTCCCAGGAACTGCCGACGATTGCGGCGCGGCGGTCGGCGACTCGAAGCATGATGTCGTGCAGCAGGTAACCAAGCCGGCTGCGGCACCAGGCCTGGCCGGATTGCGGATCATACTGATTTGGCATCGGCAGGCCGGCGGGCGCCCTGGCGTCGAAGCCGAGACGCTGCGCCGCCATGACCGCCCGCTGCTGATGATCGGCAAACGCGACGACACCGATGGGGCCGATGGTATCGGGCGGACCGAGGCGCGCGGCGATCTCGGTCGCCACCATTGCAGTGCCGAGATACACGGGTTCGCCCCGCGCGTCTCGTCGCGGATAGATCGGGGTGACGGCATCGGCTGACATGTGGTCCTGCAACGCAGCCGCCACTTCCCATTGGGCGAATATCGGGGCGCCACAGCGCCGGTGCAGCGTCGCGGCACACTCGCGCCAGCCGTTCGTTGACCGGACCGGGCACGCGGTTGCCGTTGGCCTCGATGCGATTGCCGAAGGTGAAGGCGAAGATCGTCCGCACCTGGTCCGGCGCGATCTCCGGCGGACGCCAGCTTAACGCATCCTGTTCCAGCATCGCTGCAAGCTGCCGGGCGAGTGCCTTGTCACCCAGCTCGGGTTCCAGATGTTCAGCCAATCGGTCGGCAAAAGGGATGTCTCCCGGCATGGTATCCTCGCGTTGCAGGCGCCAACGGCTTGTCACCCCAACGGCTTGTCACCATTGACGCCATCGCTCAAGCTTCCGCGCATCAATCAGTCCGGCGAAATCCGGCAGAAGCAGGGAGATCAGCATGAACAAGCCTGCGCGAGCGATCCGCCGCCGCAGCCTTCTGGCCGGCGCGGCTGGTGGTGCGGGGCTGCTGAGCCTGCCCGGCAAGGCGCCGGCCCAGGGCGGCAAGAAGAAGCTGGACGGGATCACGCTGAACGTCGCGTGCTGGAGCACGTCGTATTCCGAATTTCTGAAGAGCTACATTCCGGAGTTCGAGCAGGCCACCGGGGCGAAGGTGGTGTACGAGACGCCGTCGTTCCCGATATACAACCAGCGCATGGACATCGAGCTGTCCACGCGTGCGGCGGCGCATGACGTCATCAACGTGACATTCATTTACTCGGGCCGCTGGGTGGGTGCCGGCTGGACCACGCCGCTGGATGATTTGCTGCATGATCCGCAGAAGACGCCGGCGGATTTCGATCTCGCGGATTTTCTGCCGGGCACCACGGCAGCGTTCAAGGACCGGCAAGGGCGGCTGCACGCCATTCCGTGGATCGCCGACGTGCATATGGCCGGCGCCTCGCGCTACGACCTGATCCAGCAGGCCGGCTTCAAGCAGCCCGACACGTTCGACGAGATGGCGCCGATGCTGAAGGCGCTGAAAGCGCAAAGGGGGGCCGACGCCGTTCGTGGTCGAGAACCACTATGGCTGGACCTTCATTCCGTATCTGCAGGGCTTCGGCGGCAGCGTGTTCCGCCACGCGCCCGATGACCTGCACCCGGTGCTGGATTCGCCGGAAGCGATCCATGCGGCGGAGTTCTTTTCCGACATGCTGCGCAGCTACGGGCCGGATGGCGTGCTGTCCTACACTTATGACCAGGTGCTGCAGGGACTGAAGGATGGCTCGCTGAACTATGCCACCAGCAACGAGACGTTCCTGGTGCAGATGAAGAATCCGGGCAGCAAGGTTTCGGCCACCTGCTCGCTTGTCGATGATGCCGGGCGGGCCGGCCGGCCGGTTTCCCGATGTCGCGGCGCATGGCTGGGGCATTCCTACGGGCGCGCGCAATCGCGATGCCGGCTGGGCGTTCATCACCTGGGCGACGTCCAAACAGTTGCTGCTGCGGATGTTCCATGACCACGGCTACAGTTCGGTGACCCGCGCCTCGATCATCCGGCTTCCGGAGTTCAAGGAGAAGCTGCAGATCAACGGGGTGGACGTGGCGGCAGCTTTACCTGGACACGCTGAAGCTCGGCGCCAAGGGCTATACGGTCTATCGCACGGTGCCGCCGTATCCGCCGATCGATCACGAGATTGACGTCGCCATCCAAACCATTGTTTCGAAGCAAATGAGCGCTCAGCAGGCAATGCAACGTGCGCAGCAGAACGCATTGCGGGCGCTTGCCCGGGCCGGCGTGAAATTGTGACGATCGGGCGGGGCCTTCTGCGGCGCCCCGCCTCGCGCACCTGGTCGCGCGAGCAGCGCGGCGCGTATCGTTGGGGGCTGGCGCCGGCGCTGATCGTGCTGGCGGTGATGACGCTGGGGCCGGCGGTATGGCTGGTGCTGACCAGCCTGACGCCGCTGACACCGACCGAGCCGGGATCGTTCGAGTTCTCCGAGCCCTGGCAGAACTATCAGCAGGCATTGACGTCGCCGGAATTTTTGCGGTCGGTGTGGCTGCAGGTGGAACTGTCGCTGGTTACTGTCGTGCTGCAGTTGCTGGCCGGGCTTGGGCTGGCGCTGCTGCTGGACCGGCCCTCGAGGCTGCTGGAAACGGTGCGCACCGGTTTCCTGATCCCGATGGTGCTGCCGCCGATCGTGGTGGCGATCATCTGGAAGGTGATCTACACGCCGGACATCAGCCCGCTGCACCGCATTGCCGCTGCGCTGGGGATGCCGTTCCACTCATTGATCACCAACGCGAACACCGCGTTGTGGGCGATTGCGGCGGCGGATACGTGGGAGTGGTTTCCGTTCACCATGCTGATGGCACTGGCGGCGTTGCAGATGGTGCCGAAGGAGCCGCAGGAAGCGGCGCTGATCGATGGTGCCAGCGCGGCGCAGTTGTTCTGGCATGTTCGGCTGCCGTTCATCCGCCCGACGCTGGTGGTGGCAGCGCTGTTCCGGCTGATCGACAGCATCAAGGCGTTTCCGCTGATCTATCTGCTGACCGATGGCGGGCCGGGCGGCGCGACGCAGGTGACGAACTACTATGCGTTCGAGCAGACCTTCAACTTCGCGTACTGGGGCTACGGCAGCGCCATCGCGGTGCTGATGGTTGCCGGGGTGTTTCTGCTGAGCCTGCTGATCAATCGCGGCGGCGGCGGGATCGTGATAGATGAGTAGCCGCATGTTGCGTGCCTGGACGCGCTATGCGATTGCAGTCGCGCTGCTGGCGCTGGTGCTGTCACCGGCGCTGTGGCTGGTGCAGATGTCGTTCCGCCGCAACGGCGACATGTTGGGCACCAGCCTGGCGTTTCGCCCGACTCTCGGGAATTACGCGGCGCTGTGGAGCGGCGCGTTCCCCGCCTCGTTCGGTCACAGCCTTGCGGCGAGTATCGGGTCCACGCTGTTTTCCCTGCTGGTCGGCGTGCCGGCGGCTTATGTGCTGGCGCGCTGGCGGTTTCGCGGGCAGGGCCACGTGGCGCTGTGGATCCTGGTCACGCGCATGGCGCCGCCGATCACCTTCACCATCCCGTTTTTCCTTGCGTACACCTGGCTCGGGCTGATGGACACGGTGGCCGGGCTGGCGCTGATCTACGTGACGTTCAACCTGGCGCTGGTGGTATGGACGATGAAAGGGTTCTTCGATGCGGTGCCGCGTTCCTTGGAGGAAGCGGCCTGGATCGACGGCTGCGGGGTATGGAGCGCGTTCCGCCGCGTGGCGCTGCCGCTGGCCGCACCGGGACTGGCGGCGACCGGGATACTCTGTTTCATCCTGTCGTGGAACGACTTCTTCTTTGCGCTGATCCTGACGCGCACCAACGCGATGACGGCGCCGGTGGCGATCGTGAACTTCATGCAGTATGCGGGCTGGGAGTGGGGCAAGATCGCCGCCGCCGGCGTGCTGGTGATGTTGCCGGTGCTGGTCTTCACGTTCTTCGTGCGCGGTTATCTGGTCGGCGGGCTGATGGCGGGAGGGGTGAAGGAGTGATGCAGCATTTCACGATCGAAGGCTTCCGGCTGGACAGCGGTGCGGTGCTGGCTGAGGCACGCATCGCGTATCTGACGCGCGGCAAGCTGGCGGCGGACGGGCGGAACGCTATTCTGGTGACGCATGGATATACCTCTGGTCCGCAGATGATCGAGGGCGGCGCGGCGGCATCGGAAGGGTCGTGGGGCCGGTTGGTGGGACCGGGCTGCGCGATCGACACCGACCGGTATTTCGTCGTCGCGTCCAACATGCTGGGGTCGTCGTTTGGATCTACCAATGCCGCCAGCCCGGATCCGGCGACCGGGCGGCCGTATGGCTCGCGGTTTCCGGGGCTGAGCGTGGCTGATATCGTGACCGCGCAACATCGGTTGCTTCAGAACCTTGGCGTGCGGCATCTGGTCGCCGTGGTCGGGCCGTCTTATGGCGGGTTCCAGGCGTTTCAGTGGGCGGTGAGCTTTCCGGATTTCATGCATGGCATCGTGCCTGTGGTGACCGCGCTGCGATCGCCGGCAGGCACGGTGAAGCCACTGATCGAGCGGCTGGCGCGGGACCCGAACTGGAACGGTGGCGATTATTACGATCGCGGCGGGGTGGTGGGGACCACGACGGAGATGCGCATCGAGACGCTGAAGCAGTATGGGATCGAGGCGGATCTGGCCCAGCGGTTTCCTGATCCGACGGCGCGCGAGGCGGAAATCCGGCGCATGGCGCGCGACTGGGCGGAGCGGTTCGATGCCAATTCGTTGGTGATCCTGCGCAAGGCGGCGCTGCGCTATGATGTCGCGACGCAGTTGGATCGTATCAAGGCGCGCGTGCTGTATGTGCTGTCAACAACCGACAAGCTGTTTCCGCCGACGCTGGCGCCTGACGTGATGGCGAAGCTGCGCGCGGCGGGGGTGAAGGCGGAGTATTTCGAGCTGCGCAGCGAGTATGGGCATCTGGCGTCGGGACTGGACGCGGAGAAGTGGGCGCCGAAGTTGCGGGCGTTTCTGGCGGAACTGCCGGCCGGGTAGAATTCGGGATGGACCGGTGAGTGGTTGGGAAACAAGGAACGGAACCGGTTGTGGAGGTGTTGAATTCGTGATGGCCGTCTGATAGGTAAATCAGGAAGCAGTGAAGATATCCGTGAGCTGGCCGGCGGACGACAGGCGGCAGAGCAGCTCTTCGACCGGTTGAGCCAGGGCGGCACCGATGTGACGCCACCCGGCTATCGCGGCCGACTCGTATTGACGCCGGATGGGGGCTATATCGGCTACCGGCCGGAATCGAAGAGCGGGGCACCGACAATCGACGTGAACATTCCAGGCATCAACATCCGCAAGCTGAAGTTTCAAGGGAGTTGACGATGATGGATGCGGCCATTTTGCCTGAGGACCTGGTGGATCAGTTCTGCGCTGAGGCTCGGGACGATTTCGTCGGGCTCTGGGAAATTGTGCGGCAGGTCGAACGGCGGACGGGCCCGGGTGACACCGCGCGCGAGCAGACGCTGGCGGTGATTCGGGCGCTTCTGGCGCGGGGTCTCCGTGCCGGCGATCCGCCATATTCGGCGATGGGCTACCGACCCTGGGCCAATCAGGAACCGGACGCCGTGATCGAGCGGGTCCGGCGCGAATGGCTGGCGCTCGGACGGGCACCGAATATTGCGGATATCGCGTGGTTCGGGTTGGGGGCCTGAGCGGTCTGCGCAGGTATTGACGGAGACCACCGCCATGACCCCACCGCGGCCCGGCCGGGTGGCTGGTGGCGAACCCGGCCGCTCCCAGGTTTATTCCCGATGGTAATATGGCTTTAATAGCTTGATGCTGAAGCTATCTCAGCCGCGACAGGGCGCTGGACGTTACGTCTAGGCCGGCGCTGAGGGGGAGTTACCATGTCTACATCGAAGGACCACCCCGCCGTTATCACGTTCATGGCATTGTTCGCGAAACTGCGTGACATGATCAATGACGATCCAGCCGACCTCGAGACGCTCGCAGCCAGCGATTTGTCGGTACGTCGGGTCTGCCTCGCTCTGGCGAATGCCGACATTCCGCTACAGACTGCTATGAGATGGCGCAGGCACACGTTTATAAGACCGGTCAATCCCCAGTTCAACAAAGTCTGGCGCGATTATGAGGAGCGATATGCCTGCCCCCTGGCAGGCATATTGCTCGCCGACCTGGGGGGGACGTCGGTAGTTGGCCGGCAGAAACGACGGATCGAATCAAGTTGGCGGATGACGAAGCCAAAATACTTGCCGAGGCAATCGACGCAGTCTTAGATTTCGCTAACGAGCAAATATCGTTCGGTGACTTTCCGGAGGGGCTTCCGGAGCGGATTGAAGACGGCATCGCTGCGTGGCGGCGATTGCGCATCGAGACAGGATTCAATCCGAAGGACGTGTTCAAGCGACGTCAACTCATCCCTTTCGTGCTGATACCGGGTCATGTTTCTGCGCATTACGGACAGACGGAAGGACGGTCGCTGACGCGACTCCTTCAGGAGGCTAACGATGCGTTCGTTTTCGGCATGCCGCACGCAGCCATTGCTCTGATGAGATCGATTTTGGAATCGGTTTTGACGAATCACTATCGCTCATCGGGCTCACTTATGGAGCGGGTGCATAATTGCAGGGGCTTGCCGAGCAATGTACCACGGCAGTCGTTGGTCCGGTTGGTGAAACTCGCAAATGACGTATTGCATCATGGCTGTCCGGTGGGCTCTCCGGCAAACGTCGAGGATCAGGTGCTCTCATTTCTCTCCCCGCTGCGGGCGCTAATAGAGGGTGCTCCTGCGAGACTGCCCTGATAGAAATCTCCTGCCGCGCAGCGCCTGCCTTGCCGGGTGGACCCGCGCTCGATCTTGGCTGGCCACAAGTTGAGAGAAGATACAGGAATGACCCCGCCGTGCCCCAACGTCCTCCTGGTAACCGCCGACCAGTGGCCGGCCTGGCTGCTGGGTTGCGCCGGTCATCCGGTGATGCAGACACCGACGCTCGATCAGCTCGCCCGCAACGGGGTGCGCTACACGCGTGCCTACTCCGAAAGCCCGATCTGCATCCCCGCCCGCCGCACCTTGATGACAGGCACCGGCACGCGCACCCATGGCGACCGCGTGTTCGGCACGGTGACGCCGATGCCGAAGCACCTGACCACATTGCCGCAGGCGTTTCGCGATGCCGGGTATCAGGCGTATTCGGTGGGCAAGCTGCACGTCTATCCGCCGCGCGACCGCATCGGCTTCGACGACGTGATGCTGGCCGAGGAAGGCCGCCCGCATCTCGGCAGCATCGACGACTACGAGATGTTTCTGGCTGAGCGCGGGCATGTCGGCCAGCAATTCGCCGGGGGGATGAACAACAACAACTACATGCACCGGCCCTGGCATCTGCCGGAGGATTGCCACTCGACCAACTGGCTGACTCAGGCGATGTGCCGCGTGATCAAGCGGCGCGACCCGACGCGGCCGGCGTTCTGGTATCTTTCGTACACGCATCCGCATCCGCCACTGACGCCGCTATCTTGCTACATGGCTTTCTACCGCCAGTTCGAGCCGCCGCCGCCGCTGTGGGGGGAATGGTGCGCCGATCCCGACGCGCTGCCGTTCACGCTGAAGATGGGCCGCAACTTCTGGCCGATGCTGCCGCCGGGTGTTCTGCGCGAGGCGCGGCGCGCGTTCTACGCGCTGTGCACGCATATCGACCATCAGTTCCGCGTTGTGCTCGGCACGCTGCGTGAGGAAGGGCTGCTGGACGACACCATTATCCTGTTCACTGCCGACCACGGCGACATGCTCGGTGATTTTGGCCTGTATGCGAAACGCGTCCACTACGAGGGTTCATCGCGCGTTCCGTTCATCCTGATCGGCACGGCCGGGGATACGCGGCTGCCGGCGGGAACCACGGATGACCGGCTGGTCGGGCTCGCCGATGTCATGCCGACGCTGTGCAGTCTGGCTGGCGTGCCGGTGCCTGGCACGGTCGAGGGCCAGCCGATCCATCTGCACCGGCACGCAACGTTGTATGGCGATTGCCTGGACAACAATGGTGCGACGCGCATGCTGATGGACGAGCGGCACAAGCTGATCTGGTACCCTGCGGGAAATCGGTTGCAACTGTTCGACCTTGTGACCGATCCGACGGAAACGCGGGATTTGGCAAACGACCCGGCGTATCGCACGGTGCGCGACCGGCTGACCGGCGCGCTGATCGAGCGGCTGTGGGGGATTGATCTGGAGCAGGGGTGGGCGCGCGACGGCCGGCTGGTGGGCCATGATCCCGGGCCATATGTGCCGAAGCCGGATCGGAGCTGGTCGGGGCAGCGCGGCATCCACTTCCCACAACCGCCGCAGCTTGCGCCTGACAAGATGGTGGGGTTTCCGCAATAGGCGTCTACCCCTTCACTGCCCCCGCCGTCAGTCCGCTGATCAGGAACCGCCGCACCGCCAGGGAAAACACCAGCACCGGCAGCATCACCATCACGCCGCCGGCGGCGATCCGTCCCCACTCCCACCCCATATAGTTCATGAAATTCACCACCGCGACCGGGGCGGTCATTGCATCCGACCGTGTCAGGATCAGCGCGAAGAAGAAGTCGTTCCAGGAGAACACAAAACACAATATCGCGGTGGCCGCCAGCCCCGGCGCGGCGGTCGGCAGCACCACACGGATCAGCGCCTGCCAGAACCCGGCGCCGTCGATCCATGCGGCTTCTTCCAGCGCACGCGGCGTGTTTTCGAAGAACGAGCGCATCAGCCAGATCACCAGGGAAATGTTGAATGTCAGATAGATGATGATCAGCCCGATCCTGGTATCCAGCAGATCGAGGTCGCGATACGCCAGGAAATAGGGAATCGCGAAGGCGGTCGGCGGGGCCAGCCGGCTGGCGATGATCCACAGGCTCAGCGCATCCGAACGCGACCGCATCCGCGCCAGCGCAAACGCCGCCGGCACGCCCACCATCATCGACAGCAGCGTGGACGACACGCTGACCACGGCGCTGTTGACGAACGAGTGCCGGAAATCGCCTTGCCATAGCGCCGTGTAGTTCGTCAGCGTCGGGTGGAACCACAGCCTCGGCGGAAAGGCGAAGATGTCGGCGTTGGTCTGGAACGACATGCGCACCAGCCACAGGAAGGGTGCCAGCACCAGCAACACCAGCACGATCACCAGTGCGTGGATGAACAGTCGGTTCGCCCTCATTCGCCGACGCCCCAGCCGGTCAGGCGTACCACCCCCCAGCTCAGTACAAGCGCCACGACGACCAGCACCATTGTGATGGCGCTGGAGTAGCCGAGGTAGGAGAAGTTGAAAGCCTGCTGGAAGGCGTAATAGTTGGTTACTTCCGTGACCGATCCGGGGCCACCGTCGGTCAGCAGATAGATCAGCGGAAAAGCCTTGATGCTGTCGATCAGCCGGAACAGCGCAGCCACCATCAGCGTGCCGCGGATATAGGGCAGGCTGACGTGGACCGCCGCTTGCCAGGCATTGGCGCCATCCACGCGAGTGGCATCCAGCAGCTCCTCCGGGATGGTCTGCAAGGCTGCCAGCACCATCAGCATGGTCAGCGGAAACCACTCCCACGTATCGGCGGCGATGATCGCCGGCAGCGCCCAGGTGGGATCGGTGATCAGCGCCGGGATGTTCCAGCCCAGCGCCTTGAACATCCAATACGCCGGGCTGATGTCGGGCGTGTACAGCACCTTCCAGATGATCGCGACGACGATCGGCGGCAGCACCATGGGGATCAGGAACACGGTGCGCAGCGCCCGCAGCAGCCCGGAGCGCAGGTTCAGCAGGAACGCAAACCCCACGCCGATCACCAGTTGCAGGCCGACGGTCCAGAACGACAGTTTCGCCTGCACCCAGAGTGAGTTGCCGAACCGCTCGTCCGACAGCAGCAGCCGGTAATTCGCCAGCGGGTGGCTGAAATTCCACGCGGTTGCCGGATTGGTGAGACTGAGCGGCGTGAAGCTGGTCGCCACCAGATAGACCATCGGCGCCAGGGTCACGATCATCAGCACAGCGATCGCCGGCGCCAGGCACCAGATCAGGAAGCCTCGGCGCTGCCGCTCCTGGCTGACGCGTCGGGCGAAGCGGGGGGCGGCAAGGACGGCGACGCTCATTGATCGATCTGGTAGCCAGCCTTGATGATGTCCGCCACTGCTTGCGCCTGGGCTTGCTTCATCGCGCTTGGCGCGTCCATCTGGTTGGTGGCGATTGCGGCGATCGCGCGATTGATCTTGTCACCGACCTGGGGGAAGACCGGCGTTGTCCGGTAGGCCGTGTAGTTGCTCTTTGCCGGCATCTCCAGCACCTGGAGATAGAGTGCCGCCAGGTCCTGCCCGTTCACCATCATGTTGGCCTTGAATGCCGGGTCCTCGATCACCGAACGGCGGCACACGCTCGGGTAGCCCTTCTCGACTGCCATCCGCCGCACCATTTGTTTCGACAGCGCCCATTTGATGAATTCCCACGCGGCGCCCTTGTTGCGCGACCCGACCGGGATGCCGAGCCCATGGCAGTTGACGCCCGGGAAAGCGCCCGCCGGGCCGCCCGGCATCATGCCGAACCGCACCGTCTCCTTCACCTTGCTGTCCGGCGATTTGGCCAGCGGCAGCAGCAGGTCGATCACCGTCGTGCGCATGTTGCAGCGGCCGGAAAGCTGGGTCTCCAGCGCCTGGTCGTCGGTGAAGGACAGAATGCCGGGCGGGCCGTATTTCGCCAGCAGGCCGGCGTACCAGCCCGCCGTGCGCGCCGCGACGGGCGTGTCCAGCGTCGGTGTCAGGTTGTCCGGAACGTGCTTGAAGATCGTGCCGCCCTGCGCCTGATGGTAGGGCGGCCACGCGGCATGGTGCAGGTTGTCGGCGGTGAAGGCAGCGACGCCCTGTTTGCCGTGCACGGCCTCGCAGACCGCGATCATCTCGTCCATCGTGGTGGGCAGGTTCAGCCCGGCCTTCTCGATCAGGTCGGCGCGCGCGGCACCCAGCACCATCGTGCCGGCCTCGGCGGCGATGCCATAGACCCCACCATTTTTGCCTCGCAACGACACCTGCGCGCCGGCGACGAAATCTTTCGGGTCCCAGTCGGGCGGCGTCGCGTTGGCATCGTTCAGGAAGCCGTCCAGGTCGCTGAGCCAGCCGGCGCCGATCCAGCGTCCGGAATAGATGAACGTGACGTTGACCACATCCAGCGCGCTGCCACGGGTGGACAGTTCAAGGTCGGCGCGCTGGTTGTAAACCGGGAAGGCCTGGATATCCATTACCGCCTTGATGCCGGTCTGCGCTTCGAACTCCGGCAGAAGCTGCTTCAGGTATTCGTAGTAGGTGATGGCGAACACCGCGACACGGATGGTGCTGCCGGCGTAGCGCGACTTCGCCTGACCGAGCGCGGCAGGCGCGGCCAGCGGGCTTGCGGCGATCAGGCCGGCACCGGCGCCGCCCAACAAGGTGCGGCGCCGTAATCTCGATTGATCGGACATTGGTCTCTCCGCGGTTTTACAAATCGATCTTGTAGCCGCCCATCCGGATGGCTTCGATCGATTGCTGCTGAGCCTGTTTCAGAGCGTCGGCCGCGGACATCTGTTTGGTCGCGATCGACTCGATCGCACGATTGATCTTGTCGCCGACCTGCGGGAACACCGGGACGGTGCGGTATTTCATGTAACCGCTCTGTCCGCCGAGTTCGAGCACCTTGAGATACAGCGCCGCCACATCTTGCCCGTTCAGCGTCAGCGCCTGTTTGAACGGCTCGCTATCGATGATCGAGCGGCGGCAGACACTGGGGTAGCCGTGGTCCTTGACGATGCGCGCCAGCATCTCCTTGGACAGCGCCCATTTGATGAACTCCCACGCGGCGCCTTTCTTTTTCGATCCGGCGGGAATACCGAAGCCATGGCAGTTCGAGCCGGGGAAATCGCCGGCCGGTCCGGACGGGACCATGCCGTAGCGCACTGTGCTTTTCACCGTGCTGGACGGGTCCTTGGCGAGCGGCAGGCCCCAGGTCAGCGCGTTGGTCCGCATGTTGGCGCGGCCCGACAGTTGCGATTGCAGTGACTGGTCGTCGGTGTAGGACAGGATGCCGGATGGGCCGTACTTCACCAGCAGGTCGGCGAACCACTGCGCCGATTGCGCGGCGACCGGCGTATCCAGGGTCGGCGTCAGGTTGGCCGGCGGGTCCTTGAAGATGCGGCCTCCCATGTTCATCAGGTAGGGCGGCCAGTTCCAGTGGTGCAGCTTGTCAGAGGTCCAGGCTGCCACTCCATCCTTGCCATGCACCGCGTCGCAGACCTTGATCAGGTCCTGCATGGTGGATGGCATGGCAAGGCCGGCTTTTTCGATCAGGTCGCCGCGCCCGGCAAACAGCAGCATCGCGCCTGCCTCCACGCCGTAGCCGTACGTGTGGCCCTTGGCATCGCGCAGCGACGATTGCGCGCCCGAGACGAAATCGGCCGGATCCCAGTCGGGCGGCGTGGCGTTGGCATCCGTAGTGAACGCGTCGAGGTCGGAGACCCAGCCGGCGCCGATCCAGCGACCCTGGTAGATGAAGGTGACGATGATCACGTCGTAGCTGGACCCGCCGGTGGACAGCTCCAGGTCCATGCGCTGGTTGTAGATCGGGAAGGCCTGGATATCGAATTCGACCTTGATGCCGGTCTTGTTCTCGAACTCGGGGAAGTACTGGCGGAGATACTGGTGAAACGGCAGGGAGAACGCGGCGCCGCGGATCGTGGTGCCGGCGTATTTCGATTTCGCCTGCCCGAGCACCGCCGGCGCGCGCAGCGCCATCGCTCCACCCGCCGCAGTCGCCAGCATCGTCCGGCGTGACAGTGTCGGCATGTGTTCCCCCCGCTGATTGGGGGCAGACGTGTAGTCGATCCTGTCTGATGGTGAAAGCCGCGGGGCGTTCACCCAAGCTGCCGGCGTGCGGCTTTGGCGACTTCATCGGTGGTGGCGCGCCAGGTTTCGCCGCGGCCGAGCACGCGCGACAGTGCGTCGCGCAGATACCGTACCCGATGCGCCTGGCCGGCGACGAACGGGTGCAGTGTTAGGTTGAACATGCCGCCGCCTTCTTCGTGCAGAAACGCGAACCCTTCGGCGATGCAGTCGGCCCAGACCGGCGCAGCGACCCGCCGCAGGACCATGCACTCCAGATCGTTCCATTCCGGCTGCGGGGGCAACGCGAGCAGCGACCGCCCGTCATAGGGGCCCAGCAAATACGGCCGGTCGTCGTTGGCCCAATCGGTGGTGTAGGCGAATCCCGCTTCTGCCAGCAACGCCGGGGTGCGTGCCGATTCGTTGAAGTCCTGCCCGCACCAGCCAGGCGGCAGCGCACCGGTGGCGGCCCGCACCGCTTCGCGGCTTTCGGCGATCAGCGCGCGTTCGTCGGCTTCGTTCATCCGGCTGGTGATGCGGCGCGTGGCGAAAGTCCCGTGTGCCATGAAACAGGCGTTGCGGCGCAGCAGTTCATCGACCAGCTCCGGATACCGCTTCGCCGCCGCCGCGCCTAGCGCCACGCTGGGGGTGATGGCGAACGCATCCAGCGCTTCCAGCACGCGGAAGATGCCGACGCGGGCACCATATTCGCGTTGGCTCCAGGTCAGCCAGTCGGGGAAGAACGCGCCGAGCGGGGACACCATGCGCGGGTCGCGGCTGGCATCGGCGGGCGGGTTCACCTCCCACGCATCCAGCATCAGCGTTACCGTGAAGGCGATGCGCGCATCGTCCGGCCAGGTGAAACGCGGCGCCTCGGGCAACCGGCGGAACGGATAATGTGCATGGTCCATGCCGGGGGCGCGTTGTTCAGCCATTGGCGGCCTCGCGCGCATTCAGGTGCGCCTCGATCGCCGGCAGGTGCTGGGCGGTGAACCAGTCGGTGATGGCGCCGGCGGTGGTGAGCCACACGCCGGGATGCGACAGGATGTATTCCATCGCGGCACGGAACGCGCGCAGGCGATGCGGCTGGCCGACCCAATAAGGATGCAGGGCGATGCACATCACGCGTCCCTGTTCGGCGCCTTCCGCGTACACCGTGTCGAAGTAATCCCGTATCTGGCGGGCGAATTCCGCGGCTTCTTCACCGCGGCGATGCAGGATCACGTCGTTCAGCTCGACCGAATACGGCATCGAGATCAGCCGGCCCGTTGTTGTGCGCAGCGGGAAGGGCTGGTCGTCGTGATACAGGTCGGCGATGTAGTCGTAGCCGCACTCGGCGGCGAGTTCAAACGTGTTCAGCGTGTTGGTGATCGCCGGACTGAACCAGCCTCGGAGGCGGCGGTTGGTCAGGCGCTGGTGGATCTCGATGCTTTCCTGCATCGCCGCGCGTTCTTCATCCGGAGAGACGTTCCAATGGTAACGGGTGTTGTAGATGCCGTGCGACATGTATTCCCAGCCGCGCGCCTCCATCGCTTCCAGGATGGCGGGGTAGTGCTGGATGACCGCCATGTTCAGGCTGACAGTGCAGCGGATGTTCAGCGCATCGGTTACGCCGAACAGCCGCCACAGGCCGACCCGGTTGCCGTAGTCACGCTGCGCGTAGCCGAGCACGTCCGGGTGCGGCGAGCGCGGCCAGGGGTCGCGGACGCGGATGCTTCCCGGCAGGTACTCGTAGTGCTCGATGTTCGGCACCACCCAGAGCGCGACGCGGGCGCCGTCCGGCCAGCGCAGCCGCGGTCGGTGCAGGATTGGCGAATAGGCCACCGGATCGTTCAATGTATGTGTCCCTTGGGTTTATGCCGTGTCCCTGACGGTGAGTTTCGCACGCAAGCGTGATGCTTTGCCACGCCAACGCATCGGATTGCGCCACAGTTTAATCGCCATCGTGCGCGCTTGTTGCTGCGTGACCAACCCGAAGGATGTGACCGCCATGAATCAAACCATGCGCATTGCTGTTGCGCTCGGCAGCCTGGCGCTGCTGGCTGGCTGCGGCAACCGCCAACCCGACCGCGCGGTGGGAGGCGCCGGTGTCGGCGCCGGCACCGGCGCCCTGGTGGGCGCGGTGGCAGGCCCGCCGGGTGCGCTTGTGGGTGCGGCAGTAGGCGCCGGCGTCGGTGCGGCCGGCGGCGCGGTAACGTCGCCCAGCCAAGTCAATCTCGGCAAGCCGGTGTACGACCAGCCGATGCACGTCGGCAGCGCGCACTACACGCCGCCGGCGGCGCAGTAAACGCGGCAGCGGGGTCAGGCAGAGCCGGAGACGTAGGTCTTCAGGCTCTCGACCTCGTACTCCTGCTCCATGATGCGGGCTTTCACCACGTCGCCGATGCTGATCACGCCGATCAACTGTTCGCGATCCAGCACGGGCATGTGACGGAAGCGGCCGAGCGTCATTTCGCGCATCGCCTCGGCGACGGTGGTGCCCGGCGTGGCGGTTTTCAGTGCCCGTGTCATCAACTGCCCGGCGGTCATGTCCAGCGTGCGGGCACCGTTGGCGGCGAGGCTGCGCACGATGTCCCGCTCACTGACGATGCCGAGAAGCTGCGCGGCGCTGTCTTCCACCAGCACCGCGCCGATCCGCTTGTCCGACAGAAGCTGCGCTACGTCCCCGATCCGGGCGGTCGGCGCGACGGTGACCACCTGATTCCCCTTGTGTTTCAGGATTGCCGAGACGGTCGTCATGGTCCTGTTCCTCCGGCTGTATTGAAGCCGGCAGCATGCGCCATGATTGCGACGCAGCGCAAAAAACAACCGTGCGGTGCAGCAATCGGTGTTCATGCCTCCGCGTGCGCCGCAGCATCGGACCGGTGGCCTTGTTGATGAAAGTAGTTCGCCCGATAAAATTCCAGCACCAGGTCGCGATAAACCGCGCGCGGCGAGCGCGGCGGATCGTCGGCGCTGACGCAGGACGGCAGCGGCTCGATCACCGCGTCGGGGTTCGGGCTGTGGAAATAGGCGATCGAGTAGCGGTCGGTGCCTGATTCGTTCAGCACGCCGTGCGGCGTGGACAGGAAGCGCTCGTTCGACCAGCGGCGCATGATGTTGCCGAGGTTGATCAGAAGGGTTCCGGGAATCACCGGCGGCGGAAACCACTCGCCGGACGGCAGGCGGACGGCGAGGCCGGGCACGTCGGTGCGCGCCAGCGCGGTCATGAAGCTGTTGTCGGTGTGCGGCGCCTGGCCGAACAGATTGTCCTCAGTGGGGTCCTGCGGCGGATAGTGCAGGAAGCGCAAATTGGCATGCGCTTCGTTCGCGAAGAACGGCGCGAAATGATCCGCCGGCATCCCGAGCGCCACCGCGAAACCCGGCAGCATGCGGTCGCACAGGGCATGCAGCGCGTGGAAATACGCCATCATGTCGGCGCACAACTCCGGCACGCCGTCGGGCCACTGGTTGCGGCCGCGCAAAGGCTTGCCGGCGAGCACGTCCGGGTGGTCGGCGGCGCGGTCGTGGCTGATGAAGAAACTTTCGTTCCGGTTGGGCCGGGTTGCCTTGTGCACCGTGGAAGCGCCCTGCACCGAGGCGTCCATCGGCAAATAGCCGATATTGTTCGCGTTCAGCCGCAGCTTCAGCTTGGTCTCCAGCGGCAGAGCGTGGAAGCGGCGCGATGCGGCGAAGGCGCGATCGGTCACCGGCTGCGGCACGCCGTGGTTCAGCGCGTAGAAGAAGCCGATTTCCTCGCAGGCGCGCTTCACCTGTGCTGCAAGCGGCGCAAGCGTGTTCGGAGTACCGGCGAAATACGGGCCATAGTCGATCACCGGAATGCTGCCGGCGGTCGCGGTCAGGTCGCGCACCGCGTGCTGCTTGAACAAATGCATCGATCCCTCCGTCCGGCCGGTCCGGTGGCACGATTGCACCACGCCGCGGCGACGGCGGCAATCAACGGCTGCCGATAATCTCCTTCTCGTCGATGATGAAGGTCTTGATGCGGCCAATGAACAACGCCCCATCCGCATAAAGACGCTGCGCCTCCGGCGTGGCAGCCGAGCGGCGCAGCGCGTCTTCATCGTCGTACCACAGCTCGGCGATACCATCGATCTCGGCGGCGGTGTCCGGAATGTCCGCGCGTGTCCGCGTGCCAACGATGTGCGACTGCACGTAGCGGCGGATGCCCGGCACACCCAGCGCCAACGGCCCGTGTACGTCCAGCCAATGGCGGACGAATTGTTCGTGCGTGAGCCCGTCCTTCCGGGTCAGCAGCGACAGCACCTTGATCATCAGGCGGCTCCTGGATGCGGAGCGGCAGTCTGGTCCTGCCGGCGCGCCGGCTCAAGTCACTGGCTTTTTCGGCGGCAGCCGCTACTGATCCCGCCGCATGACCGAGCCGATCCGCTTCCATATCCAAACCGACCTGCCGGCGACCGACCTCGGGTTGCTGTGGCGCGACCTGGAAAGCCGTGCCGACCTCACGTTCTTTCTGAGCTGGGAGTGGATGGGCGCCTGGATCGCCGAGCTCGGCCAGTGCCCCCCGGTGCTGATTGGCGAAGCCGGCGGCGCACTGGTGCTGCTCGGGCTGGTGGTGCCGCGGCGGCGGCGCGAGGCCGGGGTGATCCGCGTCGATGGGCTGACGCTGCACGCCACCGGCGACCGCACCAAGGACTGTATCGCTATCGAATACAATGGCTTTCTGGTCGATCGCGCCTGGGCCGCTCACGCCGCGCGCGAAGCGGTTTCCTGGCTGCTGCGCCGCGCGCTGGTCGGCGGGCGGCGGCGCGATGAGCTGCACATCGTCGGCATGCTGGAACAACACGCCGAGGCGATCACGCCGCCGGGGTTCTTGGTGCAGGTGCCGTACCGCAAACCGTCCTGGCGCGTCGATCTGGAGGCGATCCGCGCCGCCGGCACATCGTATCTGGATTCGTTGAGCGCCAACACGCGCCAGCAGATCCGGCGGTCCATGCGGCTCTACGACTCGGATGGCGGGTTGACGGCGGAGCGCGCGACTGATGTGCCGACCGCGCTGGACTGGCTGGACGGGCTGAAGGAGCTGCACCAGCGGCAATGGCAGGCGCGCGGCAAGCCGGGTGGTTTCGCATTTCCGTTCTTCGAGCGGTTCCAGCGCCGGCTGATCGGCGCCTGCATCCCGCAAGGCAGCGTGGAGATGATGCGCGTCAGCCGCGGCGATCAGCCGATCGGTTACGTGTACAATCTGGTGCTGCGCGGTCACGTGCTGGCCTTCGTGACGGGTTTCCTGTTCGAGGATGACAAACGCCTGAAGCCCGGCCTGGTCTGCCACGCTCTGGCGATCGAGCGGCATTTGCGGGAAGGCGCGTCGGTGTACGACTTCCTGGCGGGTGAAACTCGTTACAAAGGCAATCTTGGCACGCCCGGCCCGGAGTTCGTGTATCTGCTGCTGCAGCGGCCGACCGCGATGACCCGCGCCGAGCGCGTGCTGCGGCGCGGCTGGGAGCGGGTGCGGCGGCTGCGGGGCGGGTGAGGCGCAGCCGGAAACACTTACCGAACCGGAGTCGCCAGATTGCACGTGGCACTACGCTGCGGCCCGGGAGAGCGGACGGGCGCCAGGCGCCGCCGCGCAAACAAGAAGGGGCACGACATGCGCACTCGACTTTGGACGCCGCCGGTCGCCGGCCGGGGCATCTCACGCCGTGATGCGCTGGCGTTGGGGCTTGGTGCCGGCGCCGCGCTGTGGGCCGGCCCCATCGGCGGCGCAAAAACGGCCACCGCCGCCGTCCAAGCCGACCGGCCAGGTGATCGTCGGGCTGTCGCAGGAGCCCACGGTCTTCAATCCGCTGATGCCGCATATCGAGGTCGATCAGGGCGTCCACTGGAACCTGTTCAGTCCGCTCTGGGGCGTCGATGACAAGGGCGAGTTCACCCCGCAGCTCGCCGCCGAAGTGCCCACGCGTGGAGAATGGCGGCATCTCCGAGGACGGGCTGGCCTGGCGCATCAAGCTGCGCCCCGACGTGAAATGGCACGATGGCGAGCCGTTCACCGCCGACGACGTGAAGTTCACGCTCGACCTGATCAACAACACGAATTTCCGCGCCTCCAGCCGCAACGGGCACGAGCTGGTCGGCGATATCACGGTGGTCAGCCCGACCGAGATCACCTGGCGGATGCAGAAGGCCTACGCGCCCTATCCGTCGATCCTGTCCTGGACCTTCATCGTGCCGCAGCACATCCTTGGCAAGGCGGCGGACCCGAACACCGCGCCGTTCAACAACAGCCCGGTCGGCACCGGCCCGTTCCGCTGGAGCGAGCGGATGCCGGGCGATCACATCACGCTGGTTGCCAACGAGCATTTCTTCGGCACCGGCCCGTATCTGGAACGCCTGGTGTTCCGCTACATCCCCGACCTGACGGTGCTGTTCACGCAGTTCCAGACCGGCGCGATCGACTACACCGGCATCCAGGGCATCACCGCCGATCACTACAACGAGGCGATGAAGATTCCCGGCCGCAAGGTCATCGCCGGGGCCGTCGGCGCTTCGTCGGAAAGCATCACGATGAACCTGGGCCGCCCGGTGTTCCAGGACCCGGCGGTGCGGCAGGCGCTGTATTACGGCATGGACAAGGAGTCGATCATCAAGGCGATCTATTACGGCCTGCCGAAGCGAGACCGAGACCTACCTGCCGCGCCAATCCTGGGCGTTCAACCCCGACCTGCCGAAGCATGTGTATGATCCGGCCAAGGCGAAGCAGATCCTCGACGCCGCCGGCTGGAAGCCGGGATCCGACGGCATCCGCGCAAAAGAACGGCGTGCGGCTGGCGTTCACCAACTCCACCACCGCCGGCAATCATGTGCGCGAGCAGGCGCAGGAACTGCTGCAGCAGGACTGGCGCGACATCGGCGTGGATATGCAGATCAAGGACATGCCGGCGGCGGTGATCTGGGGCGACTACTACAATCTGTCGCAATACGATTCGGTGATGGTCGGGCAGGACGAAATGACCGGCCCCGATCCGGACGTCACCACCTACTACAGCAGCACGGCGATCCCGGTGAAGGGCGGGGCCGGGCAGAACACGATGCAGTACGTCAACCCGAAGGTGGACGAGCTGCTGGCGCAGGGCGCGACGACGCTGGAACACAACAAGCGCGCGGCGATCTATCGCGAGATGGCAGCGATCATCCGCAACGATCTGCCGATGCTGCCGATCTTCCAGTACGCCCGCATCGAGGGCATGAAGGACAAGCTGATCGGCTACGCACCCAGCGTCTATGTGTCGTCCAACTGCTGGAACATCGGCCAGTGGTACTGGGCCACCTGAACGTCGGCTTGCCACGGTGAGCGCCTACCTGCTCCGCCGCCTCGGCCAGAGCCTGGTGCTGCTGGTGATCGTCTCGGTCATCGGCTTCGCCGTGCTGCATCTGGCGCCCGGCGGGCCGCTGGCGCAGTTCACGCTGACCCCCGGCATGACGCAGGCCGACCTGGCGCGCATCGCCCACCAGATGGGTCTGGATCGCCCGCTGCCGCTGCAATACTGGGAGTGGCTGCGTCGCATGCTGGCCGGCGACTGGGGGCGTTCGTATCGGGACAACCAGCCGGTGCTGACGGTCATCGGCGGGCATGTGCCGGCCACGCTGGAGCTGATGCTGAGCTCGACCCTGATCGCCGTGCTGCTCGGCACCTGGGTGGGCGTGCTGGGGGCGCTGCGCCGGTATTCGTTGTTCGACTATCTGGCGACGATCGGCGCGATGGTGGCGCTGTCGATCCCCACCTTCTGGTTCGGTCTTGTGGTGATCTATGTTTTTTCGGTGAAGCTCGCGTGGCTGCCGGCGGGCGGGATGTACACCATCGGCGACGGATCGTTCGCCGACTATCTGCACCACCTGATCGCGCCGGCGCTGGTGCTTGCGCTGGTAACGGTGGCGATCTGGAGCCGCTACATGCGGTCGTCCATGCTGGAGGTGATCGGCCAGGATTATGTGCGCACGGCGGTCGCCAAGGGCCTGCCGCGGCGGGTGGTGATCATCCGCCACGCGCTGCGCAACGCGCTGCTGCCGATGATCACGCTGGCCGGGCTGCAGCTCCCGACGCTGCTGGGCGGCGCGCTGGTGACCGAGACGATCTTCACCTGGCCTGGCATGGGGCGGCTGTATCTCAATTCCATCGGCTATCGCGACTACCCGGTGATCATGGGCATGCTGATGTTCACCGCGCTGCTGGTGCTGCTGGGCAATCTTGCCGCCGACCTGCTGTATGCCGTCTATGACCCCCGCATCCGCCTCGACTGAAACGGTCCTGCCGGTCGGCGCGGCGCCGCGCCGGCGCGCCGGGCGAGGGGTGCGCCGGTTCGTGCGCCACCGGCTGGCGCTGGTCGGGATGGCGACGATCATCCTGCTTGCGCTGCTGCTCGGCGTGGGTCCGTATTTCGATCCGTTCAACGAACTGCACATCGACATTCTGCACCGCTTTGCGCCGCCGTTCACCGGCGCGCACGTGCTCGGCACCGACCAGCTCGGGCGCGACATGCTGGCGCGGCTGGAGATGGCGGGGCGGGTCTCGCTGACGGTCGGCTGCGCGGCGATGATCCTGAGCACGCTGACCGGCACCGTGGTCGGCCTGTTCGCCGGATATTATGGCGGGGTGATCGGCGCGGTGCTGATGCGCTTCGTCGATGCGATGCTGTGTTTCCCGACGATCTTCCTGCTGCTGGCGCTGGCCGCTTTCGTGCAGCCAAGTCTGCTGTCGATCACCGTGATCATCGCCGCGACCGGCTGGATGGAGGTGGCGCGGCTGGTCGAGGCGCAGATCCGCGCGCTGCGCAGCCGCGACTTCGCGGTGGCCGCCCTGGCGCTCGGCGCGCCGGACCGCAACATCATGTTCCGCGAGCTGATCCCCAATTCCGTCGCCCCGATCGTGGTCGCCGCGACGCTGAACGTGGCGCGCGCGATCCTGCTGGAATCCTATATCAGTTTCCTCGGTTACGGTATCCAGCCGCCGGTGCCGAGCTGGGGCAACATGCTGAACAACGCGCAGGAATACCTGACCAGCGCGCCCTGGCTGGCGATCCTGCCGGGCGTGGCGATCACGCTGGCGGTGACCGGATTCAATTTCCTGGGCGACGGGTTGCGCGACGCGCTGGATCCGCGGCTCGATGTCCGATGATCCAGGCCGTGCTGGACGTGGCCGAGCTGTCGGTCCGCTTCCGCACGGATGCCGGCGTGGTGCCGGCGGTGAACGAGGTGTCGTTCACGCTGGCCCGCGGCGAGACGCTGGCACTGGTGGGCGAGTCCGGGTCCGGCAAAAGCGTCACCAGCCTGGCGATCATGCGGCTGACTCCGCCGCCGCCGGGCTGCGAGGTGCGCGGGCGCGTCGCGCTGTCCGGCAGCGGGGAATTGCTGTCGCTGCCGGAGCCGGCGATGCGGCGGGTGCGTGGCAGCCGGATCGCGATGATCTTCCAGGAACCGATGACCTCGTTGAACCCGGTGCTGCCGATCGGCGAGCAGATCGCCGAGCCGCTGCGCTATCATCGCGGCGTGACGCGCGCCGCGGCGATGCGGGAGGCGGCGCGGCTGCTGGAACTGGTCGGCATTCCGGAGCCCGGCAAGCGGCTGGCGAGCTATCCGCACCAGCTTTCCGGCGGCATGCGCCAGCGCGCCATGATCGCCATCGCGCTGGCCTGCGATCCGGACATGCTGATCGCCGACGAGCCGACCACCGCGCTGGATGTGACCGTGCAGGCGCAGATCCTGGAGCTTCTGAAGGGGCTGCAGGCGCGCACCGGGATGGCGATGCTGTTCATCACGCACAATCTGGGCGTGGTGGCCGACATCGCCGACCGGGTGATGGTGATGTATGCCGGGCGGGTGGTGGAGCAGGCGCCGCTGCGCCGGTTGTTTCATGCGCCGCTGATGCCGTACACGCGGGGGCTGTTGCGTTCGGTACCTCGGCTGGCGCCGCTGTCCGATCTGGGCGCGCCATTGGCGGCGATCCCCGGCAACGTGCCGGACCCGGGGGACCTGCCGGACGGCTGCGCGTTCGCGCCGCGCTGCGCGCATGTGCGGCCGGAGCTGTGCGAAACCGCGCTGCCGACGCTGGATACGGCGGAGCCGGAGCATCTGGTGCGCTGTGTGCGCTGGCGCGAGCTGGCCACCGCTCCGGCGCTGCGGAAAAGGCCGGTGGCGCCCCAGTGCGCGCCCAGCGGATACCCGCGCCATCCGTCATACTCGCGAAGGCGGGCGTCCAGACCCCCGCCACCGCTGCGCCCGCATGGATTCCCGCTTTCGCGGGAATGACGGATGGCGACGCGGGAATAGCCGGTGCGCGGTCGTCCACGCACCGCAGTCCAGGTGTCAGGCGAAGTGGAACAGGTGCAACAACCGATCCTTGCCGTCGAGATCGCTGCGCGTGCACTTCCCGTTGCCACGCAGGCTGCCAATCGGACCGCATGAAACCGTCAAGGCGGTGGACGATGTTTCCTTCTCCGTGCTGCCCGGGGAAGTGCTCGGTCTGGTCGGTAAATCCGGCTCCGGTAAGACCACCGTCGGCCGAACAGTGCTGCGGCTGATGGAGGCGACCGGCGGGACGATCCGTTTCCGCGGCCGTGATACCACGCATTTGTCGCGTCGCGCGCTGCGGCCGATCCGGCCGGACATGCAACTGGTGTTCCAGGACCCGTTCGCTTCGCTGAACCCGCGCATGACCATCGGGCGCATCGTTGCCGCACCGCTGCTGATCCATCGTCCGCAACTCACCGGCGCCGAGCGGCGAGAGCGTGTGGCGGACGCTCTGCGCCTGGTCGGGATGTCGCCGGGCTACGCCGACCGCTATCCGCATGAGTTCTCCGGCGGGCAGCGTCAGCGCGTCGGGATCGCCCGCGCGCTGATCCTGCGGCCGGGATTTCTGGTGGCGGACGAGCCGGTCTCGGCGCTTGACGTGTCGATCCAGGCGCAGGTGGTGAACCTGCTGCGCGAATTGCGTGCGGAGCTTGGACTGGCGATCCTTTTCATTGCACATGATCTTGCGGTGGTCGGCCACATATCGGATCGCGTCGCGGTGATGTATCTGGGTCATCTGGTCGAACTGGCGCCGACACGGGAGCTGTTCCGCGGCCCGCGGCACCCCTACACCGAGGCGCTGCTGTCGGCGGCGCCGGAGCCCGATCCCGATCGCCGCCGCCAGCGCATCGTACTCGCCGGCGATCCGCCGAGCGCGATCAACCCGCCCTCGGGCTGTCCGTTCCGCACGCGCTGCCGTTACGCCGAACCGGCCTGCGCCGCCGCGATGCCGCCGCTGCGCGAAGTTTCAGCCGGGCATTTCAGCGCGTGCCGGCGAGAGGAACTGGTGTTGCAGGGAACCGAATGATGGGACTAGATGGGAACTACATACCTGACCAAGTTCCGATAATCTAGCTGATGTTCGTTATAAGGTAGCAATATGGCTACACCAATTATGTCCACGGATAAAGAAAGATTCATGGCCTTCGAAGGTCTCGTCCAATGGGCGCACGATGTTGTTGAACAAGGAAGACGAATATCTGAAGCTCTCGACCAACAGAGGGCACTTTTTGCGACACCAGCCCGGTTTGATCATATGGAGAGCCGTAGACGTTTACACGCGATTCAATCATCCTGCCATCATTTCGTGATTGCGGCTTATAAGCTCCTTGAGTACCGAGATTGGGTGGCCACACACGGCCTGTGCGCTGGTGTAGATTTCGGCGAAATAGACCAATTCTCAAAGGACAACATTCGTGATCTGCGGAATATGCGAGAGCACATTGTCGAGTACTTTCAAGGGAAGGGCCATTCGCCAGACCGCTGGCTCGTTGAGACGCCCGAATACAAAGCCGACGCCAGCTCCCTCTTGAACTCGATGATCGGTGGTCGGTTAGATTGGGTCAAATTTTCAGCTGCAACCGCCCGCTTGCTTCCCATCCTCTCTGCTCTGCCCATACCGTATCCCGCCCGAATGTAGTCAAATAGTCGCCCTGGCCGCGAAGGCGGTGAGCTGGCCAATCCTCGGGACCGAAACAATGATTGGCCACTGGCTGATTTTTGCACCCAGGTGACGCGCGAACAGCTCTCTATGCGGGCCGCTTTCGCGCGCCGTTCTTGCGCAGCAGAAACTCGCGCCCGACCTTCACCATCGGCACCCCGTCATACTCGACGATATCGGCCGTCGCGTAGGTTTCGTGCCAGGCGTCGGGGATGAAACTGCCGGTCCCGACCACGTCGATCGGCGCCTTCGCGTCGGCCATCACCCGGCATTTGTCCACGCCGAAGCCGGATGAAGCAACAATCCGCACGTTCGGCCATCCGTCGGCGTCCAGCGCCTCCCGCGCGTGCCAGATCGAGGCGGCGGAAACGCCGGTGCCGACCAGGTAGCGCAGCTCGGTTTCGCTGCGGTAGCGGCGGATGGCGCCGGGCGCGTGGCGTTCGAGCACGGCGTAGCTTTCTGCCGGGTCAAGGCCTTCCACGAACCGCCCGCCATGCGTATCCAGCCGGATCGACAGGCCGCCGGACGCCGCCAGCTCGGCGAAGCGGGCGCACACGGCGAGCGTGTCGGTGATCTCGCGGCCGAAATAATCGACCAGCACGGTCAGCGGCGTGTCGGGAAACGTTTCGCGGAACATCTCGGCCGCGCGCACGGTGGAACCGGCGTAGCCGATCAGCGAATGCGGCATGGTGCCGAGGCCGCCGGGCGTGCCGAACCAGTGCGCGGTGCCATCATTTGCGTTGCCGATGAAACCTTTGGCCCCTTCGTTCCTGGCCGCCGTGCTGCCGACCGCGGCGGCATAGGCCATCATGTCCTGCATCTCGGCGCCGGCGCAGTGTCGCGCCTCCATCGCCAGGAACGCCGACTTCGGGCAGCACGAGGCACATCTGGTAGGCGTTGTGCGCGGCGACGCAGGACGGGCCGAGTTTCTGCAGGAAGATCGTTTCCAGATCCGACAACTGCATCAGCGAGCCGGTCAGGTACAGGATCGGCTCGCCGGCCCCGACCCAGGTTCCTTCGGGATAGATCAGGTCGGTTTCGAACCGCGTGCCGCGTGCGGCGGCGACCTGGTCCAGCCAATCGATCATCAGCCGCGGGGCGGAGATCACCGGCCGGCGCAGGAACACCGCATAGGTCACCCGCTTGTCGCCGAACCGCGCCACGATCTGGCGGGTGCGGTTGAAGTAGGTGTCGGTGCGCGCGGCGATATCGGCCGCGAGCCCGGTCGGTTCAGGCACCGCGGGCGGGGCGGGCATGGACTATTGCGCGGCGATCGCCGGCAGGGACGCCGTGGGGGCGCGCCGCTGTTTCAGTTCCTCGGCCACCAGGAATGCGAGTTCCAGCGACTGTTCGGCATTCAGGCGCGGATCGACACAAGGTTTCGTAGCGATCGGACAGATCGGCCTCGGTCAGCCGGCGCGCGCCGCCGATGCATTCGGTCACGTCCTGGCCGGTCATTTCAACGTGCACGCCGCCCGCCCAGGTGCCCTCGGCGGCGTGGATGTCGAAGAAGCCGCGCACCTCCGACAGGATCGCGTCGAAGCTGCGGGTCTTCACCTTGGCCGCGGTGTCGATCGTGTTGCCGTGCATCGGATCGCAGATCCACACGACCTTGCGCCCGGCCCGCTCCGATCGCGCGGACCAGCGGCGGCAGGCGTGCGGCGACCTTGTCGGCGCCCATGCGGCTGATCAGCGTGATGCGGCCCGGACTCGTTGGCGGGATTGAGCGTGTCGAGGATGCGCAGCAGATCGTCCGGCTCCAGGCTGGGGCCGGCCTTCATGCCGATCGGGTTCTGCACGCCGCGCAGGAATTCGACATGCGCGCCGTCCGCCTGGCGCGTGCGGTCGCCGATCCACAGGAAATGCGCCGAGCAGCCGTACCAGTTGCCGCTGGTGGAATCGACGCGCGTCAGCGCCTGTTCGTAGGGCAGCAGCAGCGCTTCATGCGCGACGTAGAAATCCGTCTCGCGCATGTCGCGCGTGGTCTGGCTGGTCATGCCGCAGGCGGTCATGAAGGACAGCGTCTCGTCGATGCGGTGGGCCAGGTCGCGGTAGCGTTCGGCCAGCGGCGAGCGTTCGACGAAACCCAGGTTCCAGCGGTGGACTTCGTGCAGGTCGGCGTAGCCGCCCGACGCGAAGGCGCGCAGCAGGTTGAGCTTGCTGGCGGCCTGGAAGTAGCCGATCTCCATGCGGCCGGGATCGGGGATGCGCGCGTCGGGCGTGAAGTCCGGGCCGTTGACGATGTCGCCGCGATAGCTGGGCAACGTGACGCCGCCCTGGGTTTCGGTGTCGGAGCTGCGCGGCTTGGCGTATTGCCCGGCCATGCGGCCCATCTTCACGACGGGCAAAGACGCGCCGAAGGTCAGCACGACGGCCATCTGCAGCAGCACGCGGAAGCTGTCGCGCAGGATGTTGGCGGTGAAGTCGGAGAAACTTTCGGCGCAGTCGCCGCCGAGCAGCACGAATGCGTCGGCCCTCGGCCGCGGTCGCCAGCGCGGCTTTCAGCCGTCGCGCTTCCCCGGCGAAGACCAGGGGGGGATATTTGCGCAGCTTGCGCTCGACGGCTTCGAGCTGCGTCGGCGTCGGGGTAGGTGGGCGCCTGGCGGAGTGGGCGGTCGCGCCAGGAATCTGGCGTCCAGGGCTGGGTGGTGGCGTTCATCGGTCGGGCTCCTGCGGCCGTCGCTGCCCGGCGGCCGTGAGCGGGTTATGGCGGGAATTTGGCTGGGGCGCTACCGGGGCCGTGCCGGGGTGCGCGAGGAACCCTCGTGCATATTGCGCCGAACACCCTGACGGTCCGTACGGTATAGGTGTACACCCGAGCCCCATGATAATTCGGACCATCCGGCCAGGGGAATGAAGCGCCTTATCGAGAATGATGACCCGCACGGGATACGTCCCGACTTGCTCAACCGGGTGCGTAACATTTTGGCCGCTCTGATTGTCGCGGACGATATGAGCGGCGTGGACGGACCTCCCGGCTGGCGCATCCACCGACTGACCGGCGATCGTGCCGGTACCTGGAGCATTTCGGCATCGGGCAACTGGCGGATCACCTTCGAACTGGACCAAGGGGAAATCTGCAACCTGGACCTGGAGGACTACCACTGATGAGCGAAACGGTTGAGAAGATCGGAATGCGGCCTCCGCATCCGGGCAGCTTCATCCGCGAAGAGGTTCTGGATCAGCTCGGCCTGTCCGTCACCGGTGCGGCGGAGGTGCTTGGCGTGCGTCGCGCCACGCTGTCCGATGTGGTGAACGGCAAGGCTGCACTGTCCGCAGAGCTGGCGCTCCGGGTCGAGAAGGCATTCGGGGTCAGGATGGAGATGCTTCTGCGCATGCAGGCTTGGTACGACAGCTACGCGATGCGGCAGCGCGAAGGTGAGATCAAGGTTAAGCGATTGAACCGGCAGTGACGGCCACTATATGATCGACTAAGCGGGATGTACCACTAAATCCATGGCAGCCGATCAAGTGTTCAGGAGCCGGGCGTGGTGAACACCGCTCGGGCGGTCATCGTTTACCACTGCCTGCCTTGCATCCGGCGATCCATTCAGTCGTAATCGTGACACTGGAAGGCGGGTCATCGCATCCGGCATGAAGGCCGAGTAAATAGCCCCACGAATATCCCTTGCCCCAATCGGTCAGCGGCGTGGCGGGGTCGGCTGACACGGGCGTGCCGGTGTTGGCCTCGTGGCGTTCGAGCGACCAGCCATCGCCGTACATGCAGCCTTTGAAGACCGCCGTCCTGGCACCCGCATTTGCGTCGTAGGGAATGCTGACGGGAGGCGTGTATCGGCCACCCGTCGTGATGCAATTCATTCCATATCCGAGGGCGGAACACGAGGTGTAGGAGGGTGAAACATAGCCTCCGCCGAATGTCGCGACTGCTGGCGCGGCCGAAACCTGGGAGTATGCAGACGCTATGCAACGACCCTTGGTCACCTCGAAATCGGCGGTCGTTGCCCCAGGTTTAACCCAGAGGTACTGCGCGCAACCCGCAAGCTGGCAGGACAGTGCAATGATCAGAGAATCCCGTCACGCCCCGCCGGTAGGGTCGCATAGCAACTCGCTTCGATGCTTGGGGCAGAAGTCAAGCATGGTACGTTGCAAAATGTCAACGTGTGTATCAACGGGTGACCCAATAGGGCCTGGTAGGAATGGGCCGCCTTCTACAGCTCGATCTCCGCCGTCAATCGGTCCGCCGCAACGCGCACATCGCCGGCCGAGCGGTCCACCAGACCGGCACTCTCCAACGCCCGGACGTCGGCCTGGACGCGCCGAAGGTGGCGCCCCAGGTGACGGGCCAGGGCCGAAATGGACGGCTCGGGATGCGCGTGCAGATGGCGCAGCAGCTTGTGACGTTCGCGCGTCAACACGCGGGCCAGCGCCTCCCATGATTCGAACGCCAGGACGCGCTCCGGCTTGACCTGCTCGCCGTGCTCCGTGCGCTCCCAGGCGGAGCGGAAGGCGGCCAGGTCGTCCTTGAGGCTGCCGCCAACCATGATTTTCATCTCGTCAGCCATCCTTGCTCTCCTCGGCCCGCAGCCACGAACGTCGGTCTCGAAATCAGCCAGCAACCTGTCCAGGGATTCGAACGCGTATGCCTTCTCCCAGCCGTCGCTGTGCCGGTGGTCCCCTTTTCCGCGCTCATTGTCATAGGCGACCGCGCGGAGCCCCGGATAGCCATAGAACAGGCTGTACTTGAACCTGTGTGCGGAGCCCTGCACAGGTTCCGGCAGCAGCCACAGCTTCACCTCGGAGATCGCACCGTCGTCTAGTGCCGCTTCCGGTGCAGGAGAAGGATCGCCTTCGGCACGGCGATATATGACTACGTCTCCGTCCTATGCCGTCAAGGGGCATATGACAATTTTAGGCGTAGTCCCCGGCCGACGGCGTGGAGCAGAGGCGAAGGAACCCTACTCCGCCGCCGCCCGTGCCAAATCCCTCGAATAATCGATGCTGACCGGGGCATCGGCCTCGAACGGGCTGTTCAGCCCCAGCTTCTTCCCGTGTTCCCGAATTGCCGGCATCACTTCCTGGCACAGCAGGCGGATGCAGGTGCGGGTGTCCTCGGGGCTGACCGTGCCGTCATTCGCCCACATGCCCATGATCCCCGGCCGCGTGGCCTCCACCAGCGTCTTCAGCCGGGCGATCACCTGGTCGGGGGTACCCGCAACGATCATGGTGTTCGCCACCTGCTCCTCGAAGGTGGGCGATCCCCGCGGGTTCTTCGCCCGTCCCACCGCGAACTCCACGAAATTGCGCCGCCCGGACGGCGAGAAATAGCCGGACGGATTGGCCCAGACCGGGTGCGCCAGTCCGGTGAACTCGCCCTGCATCCACATGAACTGGCGGGCGTTCTTCAGCGCTTTTTCTTCGGTGTCCTGCACATGGACGCGGATCAGGTAGCCGAAATTCTCCGGCCCCGCCGTGTAGCCGACATCCGAGGCGGCGTTCGAATACAGGTCCCAGATCGTCTTCGTCGCGTCGATCGCGGTATTCAGCGCGATATATGGATAGCGGTGCTTCGCTGCCCAGATGACGGTTTCCTTGGATAGCACACCAGGGATCCACACGCGCGGATACGGTTTCTGCAGCGGCACCGCCCAGGGGTTCACGACGCGGTGCTGGTAGTGCGTGCCCTCCCAGCGGAACGGCCCCTGCTGGGTCCAGGCCTTTACCACCAGATCGTGGGCTTCCTCAAACCGTTCGCGGTTGTAGGCGGGGTTCACGCCGGTCGCCAACTGCTCCTGCCCGCCGCCGCGCACGAAGCCCGACACCAGCCGGCCCTTGCTGATCATGTCGATCATCGCCAGCTCTTCGGCCAAGCCGCACCGGATTTTCCGCCAGCGGCAGCGGATTGCCCAGCAGCACGATCTTCACCCGTTTGGTGACCGCCGCCAGGATCGAGGCGAACACGTTGCACTTGGCCTGCATGCAGAACGGCGCGTTGTGGTGCTCGTTCAGCATGATGCCGTCGGCGCCGCATTCCTCGGCGTAGATGTAGTCTTCGATGTACTGATTGAACAACTGGCTGCCGGCCACCGGGTCGTAATGCTTGTTGGAAAACGTCAGCGCGGTGGCGCCGTATTTCAGCCCTTCCTGTGCGTCGTACGCCGACATCGGCTGCTCGGTGAAATACATCAGGTGCATGGGGCGCTCCCTCGGTCCGCTTCGACCGTCAATTCGTGTTCACGAACAATTCAATCAGCCCGGCCAGCTCATCGGGCTTTTCCATTTCGACGAAATGCCCGCTGCCGGGCACGATCTCCAGCCGCGCGTCGCGCAGCGACCGGACATACACATCGGCCGCGCTGCGCGGCACGATGCGATCGTCATCGCCCCACACCACCAATGCCGGGGACCGCACGCCGCCCAGCAGATGCGGCAGCGTCTGACTGTACATGTAGGGCTTCCACGCGACGCGGAAGCTCATTTCGCGGGCGATGTCCCATTGCTCGAGCTGGTCGGTGGACACCTCGCCAAAGACGCGACGGAACGCCTCCTGGTCGTGGAAACCGGCCTGCGGGTAAGCCATGTAGCTGACGATCGCCTGATCCAGGATGTCGCCCTCGGGCGGCTTGACGCCGTGCGCGCCAACCAGCACCAGCCGGTGGAACTGCCGCGGCGCCAGGCTCGCCATCTCGGCGGCGATCCAGCCGCCGAAGCCCAGCCCGACCAGTGAACAATCGGTGACACCGAGCTCGGCCAGCATCGATTGGTGCATCGCGGCGATGTCGCGCACGCCGCGCAGCCATTGCGGCCGCTCCGATTTGCCCCAGCCGGGATGGTGCGGCACCAGCACGCGGAATTGCGCGGCGAGCCGGTCGTAGAACGGCAGCCGATCCGGCGTGCCGATATCGTGATGCAGGATCAGCAAAGTCCGGCCGCTGCCGGCTTGCGACACATGCAGCTTGGTCCCAGCAACTTCGATCGCCGTATCGGTCCACACCGCGCTCGACGCCATTCATTCCCCCGTCTCGGACGCTGGTGGCGAAGGATACTCACCGGTAGCAACGCTTGTCCATCCGGGCCGGGGCCGGCCGCGGCATTGCGCGCGGTCCCGTACTCTCGCGATGAACTGAACCCGGCGCTGATGCAACCCGGGCCGTTCCGAAACATTCACCGCGCGTGTTGAACTCATTACGGAGGTTTTCCCATGCGGGGAACTCGATCACTCGGCCTGGCGCTGATTGCTGCCACACTCGGGGCCGCGCCGGCGCTCGCCCAGCAAAGCACCAGCGCGCCGCCGTCCAATGCCCCAGCGGCAAACACGTCAGCGGCAAACACTTCAGCCTCGAACGCCCCGGCTGCCGCCAACCCGGCGCCGGCGGCCAACACCGGATCGGACAAGACGGCGGCGGGCTCGAACACCGCCACGACGACCCATCCGTCGGACAAGTCAGCCGCCGCCAACCCGGCCCCGGGCGCCGGTCCGGCCGCTGCGCCCGCCAGCGGGACCGCGGCGAGCACCGCGCCGAGCAGCACCACGGCGGCCAACACCAGCAACAGCGGGCCATCCGGATCGCTGCAGAAGTACAATAATTCGTGGCGCACCGGCAAGCTGGTCGGTGCGACCGTCTATAACAGCAAGGGCGACAGCGTCGGAACCATCGACGACCTGTTGATGGGCGATGACGGCAAGATCACGCAGGTGGTGATCTCGACCGGCGGCTTGCTCGGGATCGGCGGCAAGCTGGTTTCGGTGCCCTACGACCAGATCAAGCTGGAGCCGAGCGCCGGCAATGGCTCGAACGCCGGGACCATCACGGCGGCCAACAACGCTCCGGCCGGCGGCAATGCTCCGGCGGCTTCGACCGCACCGGCCGCGGCCGGTACCAGCGCTGCGAAGCCGGTCTATTACAGCGTGGTGCTGCCGGATGCGACCAAGGACTCGCTCAACAAGCAGCAGAGCTTCAAATACGCCAGCACGGACTGACGGGGTATTTCGCGGTTCGTCAGACCTCTCCCGCGGTGCGGGAGAGGTCGCCGCGTGTCAGTAGCCCGGCGGATGATAATAGGGTGAGGGATAGGCCGGCGGCACATAGGCCGGCGGCGCGTAGTAGGTCGGCGGCGGATAATACGGCGGCGGCGCGTAATACACCGGCGGTGGCGGGTAATACACCGGCGGGGCGATGCCAAAGAACACGCCGCCGCCCCAGCAGCAGCCGCCGCCGTGCCAGCCATCCGCCGCCGTGCCAACCGCCTGCCATCCGCCGCCGCCGCCGTGCCATCCGCCCGCCGCCGTGCCAGTCGGCTTGCGCGGCGCCCGGCATTGCGAGCGTGACCGATGCCAAAGCCCCGGCGACGGTGACCGCCCGCAGCGCGAACCGAAGCGATCGGACCATGGCAAAACTCCTTGACTTACAGCCGGGCAATGTTCGGCCCGGATCACGGCGAAGTTATGGCGGAGGCGTTTTTTCCAGGTGCCGGCGTGAAGCAGTTCATCACGCCAGGAAGTGGTCTATTCGCAGACCGGACGTAGATCGGGATCCGGCAGCAGGGGAACGGCACCTGCAGGAAATGTGGTAGGATGCCGCGAAACTCGTGTGGTGCGTTGCGTTACGCCGGCACGTCGCCTTCCAGCGTGGTGCGGTGCATCAGGCGTTGGTGGTTGGTTTCGTCGAACGGTGTCGCACAGTGCAGCATGCAGCGGTTGTCCCATAGCACACCGTCGTGCAGGCGCCAACGGTGGCGATGCACAAAGCGCGGCTGACTGGCGTGCGCGAACAGTTGCTGCACAAGGGCGCGGCCTTCCTCGATATCCATGCCCTCGATGTCGCGCGCCCAGCGGCCGATATACAGCGACTTGCGTCCGCTGCGCGGATGGGTGCGCACGATCGGGTGGAACACGTCGGGTCGTTCGCGCTTTTGCGGCTCGGTCAAGGGCGCGGCAGATGCGGGTAGTGGACTGCGTGCATCTCGATCCGGCTGAACCGCGCCCGCCGGCCGGCGATTTTTCGTTTCGTTACGTCTGGAAGCGCCTGGTCCCCCGCGTACATGTCGGCAAACAGCGTGTCGCCGCCTGCATCGGGGATCTGTAGCGCATAGAGCAGTGAGCCGGCGTTCGGAGTTTGCTTGTCCTCGCCGTCGGTGTGCCAGCCCATGCCGGCGCCGCGCAGCCCGAGCGGCTTGCCGTCGCCCTGCATGTTGGTCAGCACCAGGACCTCCGGATGGTCCGGCAGATTGAAGTGCAGCGGCGTCATCACGTGCAGCGGCCCGAACCGGCGGGTGAAGGCGATGTGCTGCTCCGGCGTCATCGCCAGATCGCGGAATACCAGGAAGCTGTGCGTGAACCACGCCGCCTCGATCTGCCGAAACGCCGGTTCGGGCAGCTTCGACGGGTCAATGTTCAGAACCTCGGCACCGAACCGGCCAAGCGGACGGATCGCGATCTCGCCGACCTTGTTCATGGCAGCACCTTTCACGCCGGCGAAAGGGTTGATCGCCGTCACGTAAAGGTCAATGCCAGCACTGGCTTGTTCGGCCCGGGGGAACGTGGGAGATGGTCGGCCCACTCCAGGCTGGGAAGGGCCATGAACATGCCGGGCATCGAACGCAAACTGGTCGAAGGGCAGCCGGCACCGGTCAGCCACTATTGCCACGTGGTGCGCGCCGGCAACCTGGTCTGGGTGTCCGGCACCGTGGGCGTGGCGCCCGACGGCAAGATCCCCGACGGCGTGACCGAGCAGTTCGATGTGGCGCTGAAGAACCTGGATGCCTGCCTGAAAGCAGTCGGCGGCAGCGTGGAGAACGTGGTGAAAGTGACGGTGTACCTGACCGATGTTGACGACCGCAAGCTGATCAACCCGGCCCGGCAGCGCTATTTCGGCACGCACCGCCCGGCTTCCACCCTGGTCGAGGTGTCGGCGCTGGTGCTGCCCGAGCTGCTGGTGGAGATCGAGGCGCAAGCCGTCCTGGGATGATCCCCGCGGATCGCGCAGCAGATACTGCGGTCACCTGACGCCGCGCTTTTCCGACACAGAGTTCACTGAAGACGTAGAGTTCACCGAGGAAATTCCTCCTTGAACTCAGTGTTCTCGGCAAACTCCGTGTTGCATCCTGCTGCCGCGTTCGGGGCTGATATTGGATAACTTGTGCGAAGTCCGGGTCAGGAGTTTTTCTTCGATTGCCGCGATTACACTGCCCCGGTACCATAGCGACCTGATGGGCAGCTTCCAATTCGTTCACGCCGCCGACCTTCACATCGACAGCCCGCTGCGTGGCCTTTCGGCGGATTCGGATGCGCCGGCAGAACAGATCCGTGCCGCCACGCGCGACGCTTTCAGCAACCTGGTGGACCTCGCGCTGCGCGAGCAGGTCGCCTTCGTGCTGATCGCCGGCGATTTGTTCGATGGCGATTGGCCGGACTGGCGAACCGGGCAGTTCCTGATCCAGGAATCCGCCAGGCTTGCACAGGCCGGCATCCGCATGATCGGAATCCGCGGCAATCACGATGCGGAAAGCATCATCACCCGCCGGCTTCCGAAAGAGACGATCCAGATGCTCAGGGCCGACCAGCCTGAGCAGGTGCGGCTGGCGGAATTCGACGTGTGCATCCACGGCCAGAGCTTCGCCACCCGCGACGTAACCGAAAATCTTGCGCGCAACTACCCAGCGCCGCTGCCGGGTCATTTCAACATTGGCCTGCTGCACACGGCCGCCAACGGGCGTGACGGACACGCCAATTATGCCCCGTGCAGCGTCGATCAGCTTGCCGCGCACGGCTACGATTACTGGGCGCTCGGGCACGTGCATCAGCGTGAGGTGCTGTTGCGCGACCCGTGCTGGATCGTGTTTTCCGGCAACACGCAAGGCCGCCACATCGGCGAAACCGGCGTGAAAGGCGCCAGCCTCGTCACCGTGCAGGATGGCCGCGTCGCCGCGGTCGAGCATCGCGAGCTCGACGTGGTCCGCTGGGCGTTGCTCGACAACATCGATCTGTGGGACGCGGCCGACAACGACGCCGCGCTGGCCGGCGTTCGCGGCCGGCTGGATGCCGCGCTCGCCGACGCAGGCGGGCGCCCGCTGGTGGTTCGGCTCGTGTTGAGCGGAGCGTGTCCGGCGCACAATGCCCTGGTGCGCGATCTCGGTGCGACCCGCGACATGCTGCGCGTCGAAGCCGCCGCTGCCGCCGGCACCGGGGCGATCTGGCTGGAGGGCGTGCAGGTTCGCACCCGACCGGCGCTCGACATTGCCGCGATGCGCGAACGCTCCGACGCGGTCGGCATGCTGGTGCGCGAGATCGACGGGGCCGACCCGGAGCGATTTGTGGAACCGATGAAACAATATTTCGCCGGACTGCTGGATCGCGCCCCTGGCCTGCGCCCGGCGCTGCACCCGGACCATCCGGGCGTTCTCGCCGCCGCCGGCGTGGTTTCGTCGGAGCTGCTGGCGCGCGCCAGGAACCTGCTGCTGGCCCGGCTGGCCGAGCGCTGAGCCGTGCGCCTGACCGGCCTGAACCTGTCCCGCTATGGCAATTTCGAAGCGCAGCGCATCGTGTTTGATCCGGCGCCCGGGCGCATCAATCTGCTGGTGGCGCCGAACGGCGCCGGCAAGTCGATCATTCGCCAGGCGTTCTGCGACCTGCTGTTCGGCATCCACGGCCAGACCCCGATGGGGTTCCGTTTCGGCTACAACGGCATGAAACTGATGGCCGAGGCCATCGGTCCGGACCGTGCGCCATTCAGCTTCGGCCGTCGCAAGGGCCAGGGCAACACGCTGATCGACGCCGACGGAACGCCGCTGCCTGGTGCCGAACTCGCCCGCCTGCTGGGTCATACCGATCGCGCGCTTCTGGAACGTCTGTTTGCACTCGATACCGAGCGGCTGCGGACCGGCGGAAAGGAGCTGCTGGCATCGGACGGCGCGGTGGCCGATGCGTTGCTGTCCGCCGCCGGCGGGCTGCGCCAGGCGCGTCAGCTTCGTCTGTCGCTGGAAGCCGGGCGCGACAACCAGGCGCCGGCGCGCAAGGCCGCCGCGCGGCCGTTCTACCTGGCGCTCGATCGTTTTATCAGTTCCGGCCGACAGCTTCGCAACGCCACGATAAAACCGGAGGCGCACGAAAAGCAGGCGACCGAACTCCGCCATCTTGAAGCGGAGCAAGTGCGGCTCAACAAGGTCGCCGCGCACGCCTCCCGCCGGATCGCGCGGCTGGAGCGCATCCGTCGCGTGGTCGGCGTGCTGGCCACGCACGATGATGCGGCGGCCTGGCTGCTTGGCCACCCCGATGCGCCGGCGCTGCCGCCCGATACGCGCCAGCATCTGACCGCTGCGCGATCCACGCTGCTGCACGCCGAACGGCTGCTGGAACGTGAAACCGGCGCCCGGCAGGCACTCGCCGAGCAGATCGACGCCATCGTTGTCGATGCGGCGCTGATCGGGCAGACCGAGGCGATCGAGCACCTGATCGATCGTGCCGGCGCCGCGCGCCAGGCCGACCGCGACATCCCGCAGAGGCAGACCGAACACGATACGGCGACCGACCGCATCGGCGGCCTGCTTCGCCAACTCGGACTGTCGCTGCCGGTCGGACGCGCCGCCGAGGCGATCCCCAGGAAGGCCGACATGGTCCGGGCGCGCAACCTGTTCACCGAACATGAAACCTCGCGCGCCACACTGCAGCGGCTGCCGCCGGAGATCGCCGAGGCCGCGCGGGAACTGGAGGCAACGGAAACGACATTGCGGGCTCTCCCGGCGCCGCGCAGCACGCCCGATCTGCTGCGTCTGACGCGCGAGATACGTGCCGCCGGGGACCCTGAAAAGACCGCGGCGACGGCTTCCCGCGCCGTCACCGAACGCCAGACAAGCCTTGCGGCGGCGCTGGCCCGCGCGCCTGGATGGACCGGAGACGCCGAGGCGCTGATCGCACTCGGCGTTCTGCCGCGCGACACCTGCCAACGGCTCGATGCAGTTTGCGCCGAGGCCGAACACGTGTTCGACCGGACCACACAGGAGCTTGAACGCCTGCAACGCGACCTTGCGCAGAGCCGGAAGGATTTGGCGACAATCGCCGGCGAAACGACGATGCCGGATAGCGCGGCGATCGTCGCGGCGCGCGCACATCGCGATTCCGGCTGGCGGCTGATCTACCGGCGCGCCTTCACCGCCGAGCCGGCCTTGTTGGTACAGGAACAGGAATGGGCGGGGCAGGGGCCCTTGCCGCTCGCGTATCAGCACAGCGTCGCCGCGGCCGACGATCTGGCCGATCGCCGCAACCAGGAATCCGATCGTGTCGCGAAAGCGGCGGAGCTGCAGCGCCACATCAACGACACCGAAACGCAAATCATACAGGCGGAAACCTCCCGGCGTGCCGCCGCGCAGGCGCAGCAGGACGCGCGCGCAAACTGGCAAAACGCCTGTGCGCCGCTCGGCCTGATCGCGCCGACGCTGTCGGACGTGATCCTTCTGCTGGACGCGCGCGAGCGGGTCATCGACGCGCGGCGGGACCTGACGCTCGCTCAGGGCGAACAAGCCGCGCTGCAGCACCGTCACGCGGAGTGGACCGCGCATCTGACGGCTGCGCTCGATCGGAATGCCGACACGCTGTCGGCACTGCTGGCGTTCGCCGACGAAATCGTCACCGCGGCGGCAAACACCGAGACCGAACGTGCGCGGCTTCAGGAACGCCTTGCGGTGCAGCGCCGGTTGCACGACGGCAAGCTTGCCGAACAGCGCACGGCGGGCGAACGGCGCGATGACCTGCATCGCGACTGGTCGGCGGTACGCGAGGCACTGGCGCGGCCCGCATCGGAAGACCCGGGAACCACCAACGCGCTGCTGGACCTGTACGATGAGCTCGACAAGGAGCAGCGCAGCGCGACCGGGCTCGGCCGGCGGCTGCAACAGATGCACGATGAGCTGGCCGCGTTCCGCAATGAAGCGGCGGCGCTGGCGCAGCGGATCGCCCCCGATCTGGTGCATGCCGACGGATTCGACCTCGTCGCGGAATTGCGCCGGCGCCTGACCGGGCAGCGCGACTTGGCCGAGCGCAGGAACACGCTGACCGCACAACTCAAACGCGCCGACACAATCCTCGCGAACCAGCGCAAACAGCACGAAAGCTGTGTCGATGCGCTGCGCACCAACCTGCAGATCATCGGCGGGGCGACGATCGAGGCAGCCGAGGCCCGGATCGACGCCGCCGAGAATCGTGCGGCCCGGCAGAATGCGCGCGACCGCGCCGCGCAGGAGCTGCGGGAGAAGGGCGACGGTCGCACCATCGACCAGCTCCGCGACGAGGTCGTTTCGATCCCCATCGATCAGGTGGAGGGCGATATCGCCGAGCTCGGACGCGAGCGTGATGCCGCCAACGCCGACGCCCAATCTTTGGCCGCCGAGATCGCCACGAAACTCAGCGACCTGAACCGCCAGGCACGCGACACCGAGGCTCAGGCCGCCGCCGCCGATCAGCAATCGGCCATCGCCACCATCGGCCACGTGCTGGACGAGGCGGCGCTGATGCACCTTGCGTCGTTGCTGCTGCAATCATCGCTGGACACCGTCGAGGCGGCCGGCACATCGGTGCTGATGGCCCGCATCAGCGAGCTGTTCCGCACCATCACCGACGGCGCCTACAAGCGCATCGAGGCGGAAGACCCCGGCGACGGCTCGGCGCGGCTGGTCGCGGTGGAGCGGCAGTTCCCGGATGAGCGCAAGGGCGTTGCCGACCTGTCGGAGGGCTCGCGCGACCAGCTTTTCCTGGCGCTGCGGCTGGCCGCCATCGAGGAGCACGTGGCCACCGCGCCGCCGCTTCCTTTCCTTGGCGACGACATCTTGCAGACCTTCGACGACGACCGCGCCGCGGCGGCCATGCAGGCGCTGGTGCAGCTAAGTGAAAGCGTGCAGGTGATCCTGCTGAGCCATCACCGCCATCTGCTGGCTTTGGCGCGGCGCCTGCCCCCGGAACAGGTGCATGTCTGCGAGATCGGGGCGAGTCTGGTGGCGTGAAACGCGGACGGGCAATAATCACGTAGGGGGGAAAAGCGCAGCGCATCCCACCAACCGATGGCGGAATGCGCTGCGCTTTTCCGCCCAACGCTGTCCCAGTGGTTAAGGTCCGGCTAACGCCGGATGTACATCTGGCCTTTCGCCGATCCCCGATGTACATCTGCTCGCCACCCGCATGGCCACGTGGAACCTGCCGCCCTAAACTCTCCGCACCCAGCGGGGACCACCATCCATGACCACGATCGTCATCACCGGCGCGGCCGGCAACATCGGCACCAAACTCCGGCGTCACTTCGAATCCCTCGGCTGGACGCTCCGCCTGCTCGACACCCACGCGGCTGACCCCGCCATCCAGCAGGCCGACCTCGCCGCCTGGAGCGACACCTGGGTACGCCACTTCGATAGCGCCGACGCGGTGATCCATCTGGCCGCGGACCCGAGCCCCCGGGCGAACTGGACCGACATCACCCGGCTTAATCTGGACCTCACGCTGAATGTCTTCGAGGCCGCCGCGCGCCAGCACGCCAAACGCCTGATCTTCGCCAGTTCCAACTGGGTGGTTGCCGGCCATCGCTACGAAACCACCCCGCTGACCCCCGACACCCCGCCTTACCCAGTGAATCCCTATGGGGTCTCCAAGCTGGTCGGCGAGCGGCTCGGCCGATCGTTCAGCGACCGTTGGGGCCTGTCGGTCATCTGCTTTCGCATCGGCTACTGCCAGCGCGGCGAAAACCTGCCCGGCGACCACATGGGCTGGGGCCGCTGGGGCCAGGACATGTGGCTGTCCGACCGCGACCTGTGTCAGGGCTTCGAGAAAGCCGTCACCGCCCCTGCCGACCTGCGCTTCGCCGTGCTCAATCTGATGTCCGCCAACGCCGGGATGCGCTGGGACCTGGAACCGACCCGCAAGGCCATCGGCTACGTTCCGCTCGACCGCGCAACACCGCGGGAAAGCCCCGACGAGCGGGCCCACACCGAAGCCTCCCGCCATGGCCCGAGGGCTGATCGAGACGACGGAGAGCTTCATCCAGGAGCGGCGGTGGTGAATACTCCGGTCTGCGCGCTGGACGCCGCGGCAGAGCTGGGCGAGGGCGCGGTCTGGTGCGACCGCGACCATGTGCTGTGGTGGGTGGATATCAACGCCCCGGCGTTGCACCGCTTCGACCCAGCCACCAGCCACGACCAATCCTGGCCGATGCCCGAGCCGATCGGCTGTCTCGCGCTCGGGCCGGATCGCCGGGTGGTTGTCGCGTTGGCTTCCGGGCTGGCCTGGTTCGACCCGGATTCCGGTGCACTGGACCGGTTCCTGCCGATCGAGGCCGACCAGCCGGACACGCGGCTGAATGACGGGCGCTGCGACCGGCAAGGGCGGTTCTGGGTCGGCTCGATGGAGCGTGGCACGCGCGAAAAACGCGGCGTGCTGTACCGCTGCGACCCCGCCGAAGCCGTGCCTGTGCTGACCGGCGTGCAGGTGCCGAACTGCACCGCGTTCAGCCCCGACGGCCGGACCATGTATTTCGCCGATACGCCGACGCGGGTGATCCGTGCCTTCGATCTGGACCCCGCCACCGGCGCGCTGACGAACGAGCGCGTGTTTGCCAGCTTGCCGCCGTTCCGCGGCCTGCCCGACGGGGCCACGGTGGATGCCGCGGGCGGCCTCTGGGTGGCCCATTGGGAAGGCTGGCGCGTCTCCCGCTTCCTGCCGGACGGAACGCCGGACCGCAGCATCCGGCTGCCGGTACCGCGCCCGACCTGCTGTGCCTTCGGCGGCGACGATCTCGGCACGCTCTTCATCACGTCCGCCCGCACCGGGCTCGATGCGGACATTTTGGCCGGCGCGCCGCTATCAGGCGGCCTGTTCAGCCTGCGTCCCGGCGTGGCCGGGCTGCCGGAGCCGCGCTTTCGGCCGGCGCCGTAAAGCAGGGTTCCCGTCCCTGAGCGGGGTGTATGGTGCCGGCCTGCTGAACGAAGGTTTGGAGGGGTATCTCGAGGGCTGGTCGGAGTTGCGCTGCTTCGCCGTCGTCGCCCGCCAACCCCGGAAGGTTCAGCCGGCGGCCGACCGTAGGCGAACATCCGGGGCCGCCTTGCCAGCCAGTGCGATAAGGTCGCGCCGCACCCGCGCCGTCACCCCGGCCCAGTCGAGCGGCCGTTCCTGCCGGTAGATCCGCATGGTCGGATACCACGGGCTGTCATCGCGCCCGTGCAGCCAGCGCCAGCAGCAATCGTAGCGCGACAGCAGCCAGACCGGCCGCCCCAGCGCGCCCGCCAGATGCGCCACCGCGGTATCGACCGAGATAACCAGGTCCAGATTGGCCACAAGCGCCGCGGTGTCGGCGAAATCCTGTACGTCCGCCATCGGGTCCAGCACGTCCAGCCCGGATGCAGCGATCTGCCGTGCCGCATCACCCAGTTGCAAGCTGACGAACCGCACGCCCCCAGCCGAGCCAAGCGGGGCAAGCTCGGCTAGCGCGATCGACCGGCGCCGATCGATCAGCCGCGCGCCCGCATCATCCGCATGGGCCGAACCGGCCCAGCAGAGCCCCACGCGCAACGCGCCGTCATCCGGCAGCCGCGCCCGCCATGCGGCAACCAGGGCGGGATCGGGATGCAGGTACGGAACGCTCCGCCGGAACCGTCTCCAGTGTGGTGCCGAACACCCTGGGCAGGCTGAGCAACGGACATTGCACGTCGAACGGCGGCAGTGCCTGGCCGTGCGGCACGATTTCGGCGATTTCGGGTATCGTCCTGAACAGCCGTACCAGCTCCGGCTGCACCTCGAGCACCACCGTGGCTCCTTGCCGTGCCGCCAGCGCCGCGTAGCGGACGAATTGCAGCGTGTCGCCCAGCCCCTGCTCGGCAAGCAGCAGGATGGTGCGGCCGGCCGGCGCCTCCCCGTTCCACCACCTGCCGATCGCCCGCGCCGGCGTGGCGCGGCGATGCCACCGCCACTCGTACTCCGGGAAGCCGCGCTCCCAGTCGCCCGCGGCCAGCAGCGTGAGCGCCCGGCTGAACCGCACCTCCGCATCGCCGGGGGCGGTGGCAAGGGCGCGTTCGTGGGCGTCCAGCGCGTCCGCCAGCCGGCCCATTGCCCGCAGCGTGTTGCCGAGGCTGGTCAGGGTGCCGGGAGTTGGTGCCTGTTCGAGCGCCTGGCGGTATAGCGCCGCCGCGCGCTCGTATTCGGCGCTGTCGTGCAGCACGCTGGCGAGGCAGGTCTGGGCCTCCGGCACGTCCGCCAGCAGGGCCAGCCCGGTTGCGGCGGCCCAGCGCGCCTGGTCCAGTAACCCGAGGCGGCGCAGCGTATCGGCCAGGTTGACGTAGCCGGGGCCGAATTTCGGGGCGAGCCGGACGCAGCGCAGATAGGCCTCGATCGCCTCGACCGGCCGGCCAGCCCGCAGCAGCGTGTTTCCCAGGTTGTAGTGGGTGCCGGCATTGTCGGGCGCAGCGATCAGGGATTGCTGGAACGCCTGGATCGCCGCTTCGATCCGCCCGCGCGGCGAACAGGGTATTCCCGAGGTCGAACAGTGCGGTCGGATTGGGATGCATGGGTCTCGCGGGGTGGCTTGAACTGACAACGTGCTGCGGGCGGATTGAACCCGTGGTTAACGTACGCCGGCTTCGGGGTTCCGGACGTGGACGGTGCCGAAGGCGCAAATCGCCCGCCAGCAATCGAGCGGCTGTGGCGGGGCCCTGCTATTGAATTGGCATGGGCGGCGGCTAAAACTTGACGTCTGACGCTTCGCAGCGTCCGCGTGCCCTTCGTGCTTCTCCATGTGAACCGACGTCCGCCGCATCCCGATCAGGAGTTGAAGGCTGATGGCTGACGGGCACGCCAGTATTTTGGTGCCAGGCTTTGCGCCGGATGCGTACGCCGGGCGACGAAAACCGGGTGTTCGATCCGAGCGGGCGGTTGCCGCGGAACCGGCTGTCGCATGACCGATCAGCTTCTCAATCTGCGCGATCTGTCGGTGCGCTTCCACACCGATGAGGGCGTGGCCCGCGCCGTCGAGGGCGTCTCATTGACCGTTCGGCCTGGTGAAACCGTCGTGCTGATCGGCGAATCCGGCGCCGGCAAGTCAGTGACCGGACTGGCGGTCATGGGGCTGATCCCCCGTGGTTCAGGCGTGGAAATCGCCGGCCGGATCGAGTTTCGCGGTCGGGATGGGCAAATCCGGGACCTGATGCGCCTTTCGCCTGGTGTCATGCGTCATATCCGCGGCAACGAGATCGCCATGGTGTTTCAGGAACCGATGAGCTGCCTGAACCCGGTGTACCCGATCGGCGACCAGATCGCCGATGCTGTGATGCTGCACCAGGGACGCCGCCGGGCCGAAGCCTTGGCGATCGCCGAGGAAATGCTCGAACGACTGGGCATCCCGGACCCGCGGGCGCGGCTTGCCGCCTATCCGCACCAGATCTCCGGCGGGATGGCGCAGCGGGTGATGATCGCCATGGCGCTGTCGTGCCGCCCCGCTTTGCTGATCGCCGACGAGCCGACGACCGCGCTGGATGTGACCGTCCAGGCGCAGCTTCTGGAGCTGATCAAGGCATTGCAGGCCGAGATCGGCATGGCGGTGCTGTTCATCACCCACAACCTTGGCGTTGCCGCGGAGATCGCCGACCGGATCATCGTCATGTACGCCGGCCGCGTGGTGGAGGAAGCCGCCACGCCGGCGCTGTTCGCCGCCCCGCGCATGCCGTACACGGCCGGGCTGCTCGCTTCGGTGCCACGGCTGGTGCTGGACGACCGGGAAATGCGCCTGGACGCCATTCCCGGCGAGGTGCCGAGCCCGCTGCACCACCCGGCCGGCTGCGCCTTCCATCCGCGCTGCGCGCATTTCGCGGCTGGGCTATGCGATGCGGCCGTGCCGGTGTTGGAGTTGTGCGGGCCGGACCGTGCGGTGCGCTGCGTGCGGTGGCGGGAGTTAGCTGCATGAGTGCGGGCGCGCGGACTTACGAGGCGCGGTTGAAATGGCCGTAATTGACGGTCAGCGTGTTGGGAAGCTTGCGGCCGTCGATGCCGGTTGCGGCCGCCGGTCCGGCGCTGAAATCGAATGTCAGCAGTCCAGGTGCGAGGTCGGGATTGTCGAACGTCAGCAGGAAGCTGTCGCCGGACCAGTGGGTCAGGTGCCCTGGATAGGCGTGCGGGCCGATCGTCACGTCCAGCTTGCCGCCACTCCGCACCACGGTCGTAGGTCCGTACAGGGGACTTGCATAGCGTCCGGTGAACGACTCCAGATTCCGCGTGAGGGGCGTTGCATCGGCCGGCGGCCTGGGCACGTCGAGCAAGGCGTTCCACACCGCCTGCTCGTCGCGGATCTGCGCCTGCAGGTCGCGCCCGGACGGACCGAGTTCGCGCTCGAGGAACTCTGCCCGCACAGCCTCGGGCAACACCGTGAGCTGCTTGTTGGCGAATACGGCGATGCCGAGGCCAATTTCCGGGATCAGCGTGACGATCGTGCGCATGCCGTTCAGGGCGCCGTTCTTTTCGATGACGCGATAGCGCAGGAAATGATAGCTCTCGCAGCCGAGCCCGGCGGAATTGTTGGGGTCCTGCAGCGGGCCGCCGATCCCCTGCACCATGCTGGCGGCGAAAATCCCGGTCACCGTCTGCTTTGCCAGGATCTGGCGTCCTTCAAACATTCCTTGTGCCAGCAGCATGCGCATCCAGCGGGCAATGTCCGCGCCGGTGGATACCACCGCGCCGGCCCCGCTGAACGCATCGACGTTTTCGTACGGCATGACCGAACCGTCGAAATTATGTGCGGCGGCGCGGTTATCGTCCTTGAACAGCTCCGCCTGCGTCGGGCCGCTGCGTGTCATGCCGAGCGGCTGGAAGATCGCCGCCGACAGCAGTTCCGGCGCGCTCATTCCCGCCGCATGGGCAGCGCTTTGCTGCCCCAGGAAGATGCCGTAGTTCGAGTACGCCCATTCCGCCCGGAAGCTGTGATCGAACGGCAGGAAGCGGGCCTGGCGCACCAATTCTTCAGGGCCGTAGCCGAGCTGCATCAGCAGGTCGCCGGCATAGGCCGGCAGCCCGGTGCGATGCGCGAAATAGTCGCGCAACGTTGCGTTCTCGGTTGCGTAAGGTTCCGCCAGCGCAGTGTCGGGGGAGAACGTCCGTACCGGCGAGTCCCACGAGACCACGCCGCGATCGACCAGCGTCCCCACCGCGGTGGCCGCGACAAACTTGGTCAGCGAGGCGATCTGGAACGGGTGTTTCCGTCCACCGGATTTGCCGCGCCGAGACGGCGGACGCCATAGCCCTTCAGGAACACTGTTCCGTCCGCGCTCGATATCGCGACGACGGCGCCCGGTACCGCCCCGTCCTGCAGCGCCGACTGCACGAACTGGTCGAAGTTGCGCCCGTTCACCTCGCGCGTGAGCGCGTCGTCCGCCGACGCATTGCCCCACCCGGAGAAGGCAGGGACCAGGGTCACTGCCAGCGTGGCCCAGGTTCGCATGTGCAGCATTCCCATGTGGCCCCCTTACCGGTTCGACCATCTTGCGTGATCAGAGCCGGCGTGAATAGCCAGGTAAGCCGGATCAGGATAAGCGGCAGCGGGGCGATCAAGCCGCGTCGATCGATGCGCTTGCCGCTGGTGTTTCGTGACGAGGAGCGTGGGTGAGCGAAGCAGCCACGGTTCCGCTGCTGCGGGTGGCGGAGCTGCGCAAATGGTTCCCGGTCGGCCGGGCGATGCTGCGCGCCGTGGACGATGTGTCGTTCACCATCGGCCGTGGCGAGGTGTTGGGCCTGGTGGGCGAATCCGGTTCCGGCAAGACCACGGCCGGCCGCACCGTGTTGCGCGTCTATGAGCCTGATGCGGGACGCATCGAGCTCGATGGCACCGACATCGCGCATTTGTCGCCGCGCGCGCTGAAGCCGCACCGGCGGCGCATGCAGCTTGTGTTCCAGGACCCGTTCGGCTCGTTGAACCCGCGCATGACGGTGGAGCAGGCGGTGGGCGAACCCCTGCTGATCCAGGGCATCGAGCGCGATCGCGGCGCGCGGCGGGCGCGCGTGGCCGACCTGCTGGGCACCGTCGGGCTGCCGGCCGAGGCCATGGGGCGCTATCCGCACGAGTTCTCCGGCGGCCAGCGGCAGCGCATCGGCATCGCCCGGGCGCTGGCCTCGTCACCCGAGTTGCTGGTGGCCGATGAGCCGGTCTCAGCGCTGGACGTTTCGATCCAGGCGCAGGTGGTGAATTTGCTGCTGGAACTGCGCGCGCGGCTGGGGCTGGCGATGCTGTTCATCGCCCACGATCTGGCCGTGGTGGAGCACGTCGCCGATCGGATCGCGGTGATGTATCTCGGGCACATCGTCGAGCTGGCGGACAGCCGGGAGCTGTGCCGGCATCCCCTGCATCCCTACACCGAGGCGCTGCTGTCGGCGGTTCCGGTGCCGGAACCCGGAGCGAAACGCACGCGCATCGTGCTGGCGGGGGAAATCCCGAGTCCGGTCAATCCGCCCTCCGGCTGCGTGTTCCGCAACCGCTGCCGCTATGCGCTGCCGGCCTGCGGCGATGCGCTGCCGGCTCTGCGGGAGGCGGCGCCGGGGCATTGGAAGGCGTGCATCCGGGACGATATTTTGTAGGGCGGAAAAGCGGAGCGCATTCCGCCACCGTCACGGCGGATTACGCTGCGCTAATCCGCCCTACATCAAGGCCGCGAGCGGGCCGGTTGGTATGATATTACAGCAGCTTCTCCGGCCGAATGGGCAGTTCCCGGATGCGTTTACCGGTCGCGTGATACACAGCGTTTGCAACGGCCGCGTTCATTCCGACGATACCGACCTCGCCGATGCCCTTGACGCCCAGCGGGTTCACCCTGTCGTCCTTCTCCGGCACCATGATGATCTCAACAGAAGGCACGTCGGCGTTCACCGGAAGCAGGTAGTCGGCCAGATTGTCGTTGATGTAGCGCGCGGCGCCGAGGTCCAGCTCCGTCGCCTCATGCAAGGCCGACGACACGCCCCAGATCGCCCCGCCCATGAACTGGCTGTAGGCGGCCAGCGGGTTGATGATGGTCCCGGCAGCAAAGGCCGAGACCACCCGAGGCACGCGGATTTCGCAGGTCCGGCTGTGCACCCGCACCTCCACGAAATGGGCACCGAAGGCGTAGGCCGTGACATCCTTGCGACCGGTGCCCATCACCATTGCCATCTCCCCCTTGCGCAACGATTCCATGGCGGCGGGGGGCAGCCCTTCGGGCACGAACTCGGTGAGGACTTCAAGCCGGTTGCCGGTGCGGGCGATCGCCGTGCTCAAGGGTTCGCTGCGATCGCCAGGGCCGGTCAGTTTGCCGTCCGATAGTTTCAGCGTCGCGGGATCGGCACCATGAAACGGGCTGTCGCCGCTCTCGACCGCGGCCGCGGGCGACGCGGCTTCGAACGTCCGCACATGCCTTGCTGGCGACATGGATCGTCGAGGCGGCGTTGTTCGAGCCTCCGGCGAGCATGACGGGCGGCAGATCGCTGTCGCCCATGTGCACGGTTACATCCTCGATCCTGAGACCGAGCGACCGTGCGACGGTGATGGCCACGGTGGTATAGGCGCCGGTGCCGAGTTCATGGGCGGCCAGCTCGACCGTGGCCTTGCCATCCGGCGTGATCGACAGGCGCGCCGTCGCCGGTCCGATATTGGTGGGATAACACGCGGTGGCGCAGCCGTAGCCGATCAGCCAATCGCCATCCCGCATCGAACCCGGCCGGGGGTTGCGCTTGCTCCAGCCGAACTTCGCCGCTGCCTGGTCGTAACACTGCATCAGCGAGCGCGAGGAGAACGGAATCCCCTCGACCGGATCGGTCTGGGTGTCATTGATCCGGCGAAGCTCGATCGGGTCCATGTTCAGCGCGCAGGCCAACTCGTCCATCGCGCTTTCAAGAGCGAACATGTAGGGCGTTTCGGGTGGGGCGCGCATGAAGCCCGGCGTGTTGCGGTCGGCATGGACCACATAGCCAGACGTGGCGATGTTGGGGCAGGCGTACATCCGGGCGGTTGTTTCTGTCCCGGACATATTGAAGCCGGAGGGACGCGAGGTGACCTCCCAGCCTTCGTGCGCGTAGGACACGAGCTTGCCGTCGCTGTCCGCGCCCAGCTTCACGTGGTGCCGCGTCTCGGCTCGGTAGGTTGCGATGGTGAAGCACTGATCGCGGGTCGGCACCAGTTTGACCGGGCGGCCGATGCGCTTCGCGGCAAGGGCGATCCAGCCGGTGCGGGCGTTGGGTCCTTTGCTGCCGAACCCGCCGCCGACATAGCGGCTGACGACACGGACATCCGCCGGGTCGATATCGAGCTGGTGGGCGACGGAGGCCTTCGATCCCCACATGTACTGGGTGGGCTCATAGACGGTCAGTCTCGGCCCGTCCCAGACGCAGCTTGTGGTGAACAGCTCGATTGCATTGTGATGCTGTGTCGGCGTGGCATACCTGGCCTCGAACTTCACCGGCGCGGTCGCAAACGCGGCGGCGGCATCGCCCCTTTTGCGGGTCGGGGCCGAACATCGGCTTGTGCGGCTCGGTTTCCGCGCCGGGCGAGTCGAACGTCGCGCTGGGGGTCTGCTCGATGTAGCTGACCTCGACCTTGTTTGCCGCCTCGCGCGCCGCCTCAAACGTGTCGGCGACAACCACGGCGATGATCTGGCCGTCGTGCCAGATGCGGTCGCTTTCAAGCGTTGTGGTGGGCGGTCCGCCGTCCATGCCGGGTACGGTTTTCACCTGGTCGCCGACATTTTCGTGGGTCAGGATATCCAGCACGCCCGGGACAGCCTTGGCGGCGTCGAGGCTGAACGCACTCACCCGGCCACGGGCGATGGCGCTGGTGACAAGGTATGCGAAAGCCGGATTGGCCAATGGCTCATCCGAGGCATAGCGCGCCGCGCCGGTCACCTTGGGGGCGCCGTCGATGCGCGAAGTGGGCCTGCCAAACAGGCTGGCAGGATCGCCGAAGACTCCATCGGGCGGTGCCATCGTCACACCTCTATCGTCTTGGCCTGGAGCAAGGCGCGTACGATCACGCGCCGCCCAAGTTCCGGTTTGTAATCATTGTTTCCATGGGTGACGGCGCCGGCGAGGGCGGCTTGCGCGGCGGCCTCGGCGTTCGCTTCATTCAGTGGCTTGCCGGTCAGCAGGGCCTCGGCCTCCGGCGCGCGCCAGGGCCGATAGGCCATGCCGCCGAGGCCGATCCGCGCGCTGCGCACCGTATCGCCATCGAGTTCCAGAGCGACCGCGGCCGAGGCGATGGCAAACTCATAGGACGCGCGATCACGGATCTTCAGATACAGAGAGCGGCGGGTCCATGCTCCGGCCGGGATGTGAAAGCTGGTGATGACCTCGCCGGGTTGCAGCGTGGTTTCGACATGCGGTTGACCGTCGGCCGGTCTGTGCAGGGACGCGAATGCTATACGGCGCTGGCCGTTCGGGCCGTTCAGTTCGACCTCGGCATCCAGCGCGATCAGGGCGACGCCGAAATCTCCGGGATATTGCGCGATGCAGCTTCGATCGACACCGAGCACAGCGTGGTTACGATTGAAACCGGATATCGCGGCGCAGCCCGAGCCGGGATTTCGCTTGTTGCAGGCGCCCCAACTGGGATCACGGAAATAGGCGCATCGGGTCCGTTGCAGGACGTTGCCGCCAAGCGTGGCCATGTTGCGCAATTGCGCACTGGCGGCCAGGTGCAAACTCTCGGCAATCGCCGGATAGCCGGCCAGGATTGCGGGGTGCTCGGCCGCCGCGGACATGCTGGCGAACGCCCCCAGATGCAGTCCGTCCGGCCCGGCCTCGACCCCGTCGTGAGAGCGGCGCAGGGGCGTGATGTCCACGACGCGCTCCGGCCTCAGCACGTCCAGCTTCATCAAATCGATCAGTGTTGTGCCCCCGGCGAGGAACTGCACTTGCGCGTCGGTCTGACCTTGTCCGGTGCCAAAGCCGAGGCGCGATGCCTGAGCCAGATCGCTGGCACGCTCGTACGCGAACGGACGCATCAGGCAGTCTCCATCTGTGTGCGGGCCTGTTTGATCGCGGCGACGATTTTGGGATAAGCGGCGCAGCGGCACAGGTTGCCGCTCATGTATTCCTGAATGTCCGCGTCGGTGCCAGCGTGGCCCTCGTGCACGCAGGCAACGGCGGACATGATCTGGCCGGGCGTGCAATAGCCGCACTGCAATCCGTCGTGATCGATGAAGGCCTGCTGCATCGGATGCAGGGCGCCATCGGGCCCGGCCAGCCCTTCGATGGTCTCGATCCGCCTGCCCTGCACTGCCACAGCAAGCGTCAGGCATGACAACACCCGTTGCCCGTCGATGTGGATCGTGCATGCGCCGCACTGTCCCTGATCGCAGCCCTTCTTGGCGCCGGTCAGGCCGATGTGCTCGCGAAGCGCGTCGAGCAGCGAGGTGCGGGTGTCGATGGTCAGCGAATGGTCGCGGCCGTTGATGTTGAGGATCATTTCATATGTCTCCGTCGCCGCGGGTGAGGCGGCCGCTGCGGCTCTCTCGTGTAGCATCAGGAACGGCGATGATGCCGGTAAATGCGACGTGACCGTCGATCAGCCGGTGGCGCATCGCGGTCATCTCGCGCCACGCAATTTCGGGATGCGCGGCGCGCAAGCCGGCCGAGACCTTGCCGGCCGCCTCGCCGAGCACTTCCAGCGCGCGGATCACCGCGCTCTGATGCAGGCGGCTCGCCATGAACGCCGCCTCGTCGCTTCCCGAGACAAAGTCCGCCGCATCCTGCGCCGCAAGCAGCATGTCGAGCAGCAGCGCCGCGTCGCGACCGCTCGGCTTAACCGCCATAGACGGTCTCGGCCTCGGCAAGGATGCGGCGACGGCGGATGTAGTTGCGGCTCGCCTCGATCGCCGGCCGCTCGACCAGATCGATCGGACGGCCGAGCAGCGATTCAAGCGCTGCCTTGAAGTCGGCGAAAGCCGCGAGATCGTTCCGCGCGGCTGGTCCGAATGTCACCAGGAAGTCGGCGTCGCTGCGCTGGGGGTCAAAGTCCCCGCCGCGCGCGGCCGATCCGAACACATCCAGCCGCGCCACGCCGAGGCGACGGCAAAGCGCGATCACCGAATCGCGCTTTTCAACAAGGTCAGGGTGCATGCGCGTCTTCCATACCAACGCCGCTGTAAGGATGGCCTTCACCTGATCCCGTGGGCGCACGGTCTCGTCTTCGGCCGCATCCAGCTCGGCCAGCAATTTTTCCGGGTCCCGGTAGTCCTCCTCAATCGTACGGAGATTCCTGATGTCGGCGCCAACGGAATATTCGTTGTGTAATGCCAAGCGGCGAGAGGTTGACGTACGCGAGAGGCTCGCGGCCTCGATGTAGGGCAGATAAGCGCAGCGCAATCCGCCGTGACGGCGGCGGAATGCGCTGCGCTTTTCCGCCCTACCGTTCACGCATGACCGGCCGTGGAAGAGTCACTCTTTTCGACGTTTGGTCTGACAAGCTTCCCGCGCACGGTGATCCGGCACTTGGTGAAGAACACTCCTTCGCGGATTTGGGCCGTCTCGTCCCAGCCCGCGCGACGCAGCGCGGGCGTGATGAACTTCCTGCAGATGTCGCGTTAACCGCCCGTCGTAAGACCGCCCTCAGTCTCCGGCCGCCGCGCGCTTCTCGTGCCGGATCCGCCCCAGCGCCTGCTCGACGTGCCGGCTGAACACGTATTCGGCCGGCCGCTGCCCTTCGAGTGGAATATCCGGCGCCATCGGACCCTCGGTCCGGATGCCCCGCGCGACCTGAGCCAAAGCTCGCCAGGGCCGTCGCACCGTTTCTGTCACCGCGGTCGCCTCATATCCGGAATGCACCATGCAATCGGCGCATTTCTCGTAATTGCCGGTGCCGTACTTGTCCCAGTCGGTTTCTTCCATCAGCTCGCGAAACGTCTTCGCATAGCCCTCGCCGAGCAGGTAACACGGTCGCTGCCAGCCGAAATAGGTCCGTGTCGGGTTGCCCCATGGCGTGCAATGGAAGGTCTGATTTCCCGCCAGGAAGTCCAGGAACATGGAAGACTGGTTGAACGCCCACTTTCCCTTCCACGAGCCCTTGCCCTGCCGGGCGAAAATCCCGCGGAACAGTTCCTTGGTCTTTCGCCGGTTCAGGAAATGCTGCTGATCCGGCGCCCGCTCATACGCATAGCCGGGCGAAACGCTGATCCCATCGACCCCCATCGCCATCACGTCATCGAAGAACCCGGCCATCCGGTCCGGCTCGGCGCCGTCGAACAGGGTCGCGTTGATGATCACCCGGAATCCGGCGCGCTTGGCCGCCCCGATCGCCGCCACCGCACGGTCGTACACGCCGTCCTGGCAGACAGAGCGGTCATGGTCCTCCCGGTCGCCATCCAGGTGCACCGACCAGGTGAAGTACGGGCCCGGCTTGAACAGCCCCATCTTCTTCTCAAGCAACAGAGCATTCGTGCACACGATCACGAACTTCTTCCGCGCGATCGCGCCTTCGACAACCTGGTCGATTTCGCGGTGCAGCAGCGGCTCGCCACCGGCGATCACCACCACAGGCGCGCCGCACTCATCGACTGCCTCCAGGCAGTCCGCCACGGAAAGCCGCTGGTTCAGGATTTCCGCCGGGTAATCGATCTTGCCGCATCCGGCGCAGGCCAGGTTGCAGCGGAATAGCGGCTCCAGCATCAGCACCAGCGGGTAGCGCTTACGCCCGATCAAATGCTGCTTCACCACATAAGCCCCGACGCGAAGCGCCTGGTTCAACGGAACGGCCATTCTGCGAAATCCTTCAGTCTGCGGCGTCGGCCAACTGGGCCGGGAAGCGGAAGCGCACGTCCTCCGCCACCCCGGCATGAGTGGAAATGTCGATCTCGCCGAACCGGCGCAACCCCTCCAGCACGCCCTGCACCAGCGTCTCCGGCGCGGAGGCTCCGGCGGTGACGCCAACCGATGGCAACCCCCTCGAACCACTCCGCCCGCAACGCCCCGGCATCGTCGATCAGGTAGGAAGGCTTGCCAAGTTCCTCACCAATTTCCCGCAAGCGATTGGAGTTGGAGGAATTCTTGGATCCCACCACCAGGATCGTATCGACCGCCCGCGCGAGTTCCCGCACCGCCTGCTGGCGGTTCTGCGTGGCATAGCAGATGTCACGGACGTCCGGTCCGACGATCGCCGGAAACCGCGCCTTCAGGGCGGCGATGATCCCCCTGGTGTCATCGACCGACAGCGTCGTCTGGGTGATATAGGCCAGCTTGTCCGGGTCGCGCACCGCCAGCCCGTCCACATCGGCCGCGGTCTGCACCAGGTGAACGGTGCCCTCGATCTGCCCGATCGTGCCCTCCACCTCGGCGTGCCCGGCGTGGCCGACCAGCACGATGTCCCGCCCTTGAGCGGCGTAGCGACGCCCCTCGTTATGCACCTTGGCGACCAGCGGGCAGGTGGCATCGATGACCGGCAGGCCGCGTTCGCGGGCCAGTTCCTCGACCCGGCGGGCGACGCCATGGGCGCTGAACACCGTCATCGCGCCGGGCGGGATCTCCGCCAATTCGTCGACGAACACCGCCCCGCGAGTCCGCAGGTCTTCCACGACGTGCCGGTTGTGCACAATTTCGTGACGTACGTAGATCGGCGGGCCGTATTTCCTCAGCGCCCGCTCGACGATTTCGATCGCCCGTTCCACCCCGGCGCAGAAGCCCCGAGGCTGGGCCAGGATCACGCGAAGCATGCCTTCACTCCTGCCCGAGATACCCAAGCTGCCGAATCGGATATCGATTCGCATATGACATGCCCGCCACGGTCCGACAATGCGAGGGTATCGAACGGTTGAACCCCGCAAGCATTGCAAGGATCCGGCGACTGCGGCAATGACCGGCAGGATGATGGCCCCGAAGATTGGTTAGCAAAGCGTCTGCTGCGGAGGGCGATGGCGGCGCGCGCACAGCATACGCCGTCACATGTGGCCAATTTGCAACAGAATTGCCGCTGACTGTGCTCCCCGGCGGCAGGCGGGCGTCCGGCGTGCGATATACCGGGCTTACCCGAGCGGCAATGATCGGGCATCGGGGCAATGATCGGGTGGGTTCCAGCAGCATGCGGGCGATGTGGGCAGGCATCGATCTTCCGGCCGAACTGGCGCGAGTGGCCGGTCTGGTTGAAGCGGCGCTCGACGCGCTGCTGCCCCGGCCGGAGGGGCCGGAGGCGCGGCTGGCCGAGGCGATGCGCTACGCGGCGCTGGGTGGAGGCAAGCGAGTGCGCGCTTTCCTCACGGTGGAAAGTGCCGCGTTGTTCGCGGTTTCCGAGACCTGTGCTGCCCGTGTCGCGGCTGCCGTGGAGATGCTGCACGCCTACTCGCTCGTGCATGACGACCTGCCGGCAATGGACGACGACGACCTCCGCCGCGGCAAGCCCTCGACCCACCGGGCCTTCGATGAAGCCACCGCCATCCTGGCCGGCGACGCCTTGCAGGCGCGCGCGTTCGAGGTGCTGGCCGAACCGGACACCCACTCGGACCCACAGGCGCGCTGCGAGCTGGTCAGTGCGTTCGGCGCCGCCGTGGGCGCCCGTGGGATGGTGGGCGGCCAGATGATCGACATGGCAACCGAAGGCGAACAGCTCGATGCGCACCAGATCACCCGACTGCAGGCGCTCAAGACCGGCCGGCTGATCCAGTTCAGCGCCGAGGCCGGCGCCATTCTCGGGCGCGTTCCGATGGCCCAGCGCCATCTGCTCGCCGCATACGGCCGCGACCTTGGGGCGGCGTTCCAGATCGCCGATGACCTGCTGGACGCCGAAGGCACCAAAGAGGAGACTGGCAAGACCGTCAGAAAGGACTCGGCCGCCGGAAAAGCCACCATGGTTGCGGTGCTCGGGCCGGAGCGCGCGCGCGCCCAGGCCGAGCTGCTGGCCGGCCAGGCGGCCGGCCATCTTGAAAGTTTTGGTGAGCGGGCGCGGCTGCTGCGTTCGCTGGCGCTTTATGTCGTGTCCCGTCGGAGCTGATCGAATGTGCCCTGTGAACACCCCGCTCCTGGACCGCGTTCGGGTGCCGGCCGACTTGCGCAATTTCTCGCCCGAGCAGTTGCGCCAGTTGGCTGATGAACTGCGCGCCGAGATCATCGACGTGGTGTCCGTCACCGGCGGCCATCTCGGCTCCGCGCTTGGCGTGGTGGAGCTCACGGTGGCGTTGCACGCGGTGTTCGACACCCCGCATGACCGGCTGCTGTGGGACGTCGGGCACCAGGCCTACCCGCATAAGGTGCTGACGGGACGGCGCGACCGCATCCGCACCCTGCGTCAGGGCGGCGGCCTGTCCGGCTTCACCCGCCGGGCGGAAAGTGAATATGACCCGTTTGGCGCGGCCCATTCGTCCACCTCGATCTCCGCCGGGCTCGGCATGGCGGTTGCGCGCGATCTGAAGGCCGCCCGCGGCCAAAAAGACGACCGCAACGTCATCTGCGTGATCGGCGACGGTGCGATGAGCGCCGGCATGGCCTATGAGGCGATGAACAACGCCGGCGACCGGCGCTCCCGCCTGATCGTCGTGCTGAACGACAACGACATGTCGATCGCCCCGCCGGTCGGGGCCATGAGCGCCTATCTGTCGCGGCTGATGTCGTCGCGCAGCTTCCTGTCGCTGCGCGACCTTGGCATCAAGATGGCCAAGCGCTTCCCGCGCGGGATCGAGCGCACCGCCCGCAAGGCCGAGGAATATGCCCGCGGCATCCTGACCGGCGGCACGCTGTTCGAGGAGCTGGGGTTCTACTATCTGGGGCCGATCGACGGCCACAACCTGGACCATCTGCTGCCGATCCTGCGCAACGTGCGCGAGGCCGACGAGCAGGGGCCGATCCTGGTCCACGCCATCACCAAGAAGGGCAAGGGCTACCATTTCGCCGAGAACTCCGAGGACAAATACCACGGCGTTTCAAAGTTCAATGTCATCACCGGCGAGCAGGCCAAGGCGCCGCCTGGGCCGCCGGGTTACACGAAAGTGTTCGCCGAAGCGCTGATCGCCCAGGCGGAGAAGGATCCCGACATCATCGCCATCACCGCGGCGATGCCTTCCGGCACCGGTCTGGACAAGTTCGCCAAGCGGTTTCCCGACCGCTGCTTCGATGTCGGCATCGCCGAGCAGCACGGGGTGACCTTCGCCGCCGGGCTGGCTTGCGAGGGGATGAAGCCGTTCTGCGCGATCTATTCCACCTTCCTCCAGCGCGCCTACGACCAGGTGGTGCATGACGTCGCCATCCAGGGTTTGCCGGTGCGCTTCGCCATGGACCGCGCCGGCCCGGTGGGAGCCGATGGCGCGACGCATGCCGGCAGCTTCGACCTGGCGTATCTCGGCTGTCTGCCCGGCTTCGTGCTGATGGCCCCCTCGGACGAGGGCGAACTGGTCCACGCCGTCGCCACCGCGGTGACCATCGGCGACCGGCCGAGCGCATTCCGCTATCCGCGCGGCGAGGGAACCGGTGTTGCGCTGCCGGCCGTCCCGGAGATCTGGCCGATCGGCAAGGGCCGGCTGCTGCGGCAGGGCAACAGCATCGCCATCCTGTCGCTGGGCACGCGGCTGGCGGATTCGCTGCGGGCCGCCGACGAACTGGCGGCCCGCGGTCTGCCGGCCACCGTCGTCGATGCGCGATTCTCCAAGCCCCTGGACACCGCGCTGATCGAGCAGCTTGCCCGCCACCATGAGGTGCTGATCACCGTCGAGGAAGCGGCCATCGGCGGGTTCGGCGCTGCGGTGCTGCACCATCTGGCCTGGAAAGGGCTGCTGGATGGCGGATTGAAGGTTCGCCCCATGGTATTGCCGGACGTCTTCATCGATCATAACTCGCAGGCGAAGCAGCTTGCCGAGGCCGGACTCACCGCCCGGGACATCGTCGCCGCAGCGATCGGCGCGCTGGGGCTGGACACGGCCCGCATCGAGGCGGCGACGGGCGGATGACGTGTCGATGGCCGTCGCGGCCGCCGCCGTGGCGTTTGCCGCGTTTGCCGTGCTGCAGTGCGTCGCCGGCTGGATTGCGGTGGTGCGGTTTGCCGCGCGGCCTCGTTCTCCGGCCCGCGCCCGACCGGCGATCAGCGTCCTGAAGCCGCTGCACGGCGACGAGAAGCTGCTGGAACCGGCGCTGGAATCGCTCTGTCGCCAGAGCTACCCGGCCTTCCAGGTTGTGTTCGGCGTGGAGGATCCCGCCGATCCGGCTGCTGGCGTCGTGCGGCGGCTGCAATCGCGGTTTCCCGGGCGTGATCTGGCCTTGGTGGTCGATCCGACGCAGCACGGCCGCAACCGCAAGGTCGGCAACCTGATCAACATGCTTCCGACCGCCCGGCACGACGTGCTGGTGATCGCCGATTCCGATCTGCACGTCGCCCCGGACTACCTGGAGCGACTGGCCGCCGCCCTGGAGCAGCCGGGTGTCGGGCTGGTCACCACGCTATACACCGGGCTGCCGGCGGGACAGTGGCTGCCGACCGTGCTGGGGGCGACGCAGATTACCCACTGCTTCCTGCCGGCCGTGCTGCTGGGCCGGGCGATGGGCCGTCAGGACTGCCTGGGCGCCACCATGGCGCTGCGGCGCGACACGCTGGTGCGCATCGGTGGCTTTGCCGCGCTGGTCGGGCATCTTGCCGACGACAACGCGCTCGGCCGGCTGGTGCAGGGCGTAGGACTGGCCGTCGGCTTGGCGGATACGGTGCCGCTGACGACCGTACCGGAAGACCGGCTATCCGCCCTGTTCCGCCATGAGCTGCGCTGGGCGCGCACGATCCGTGCCCTGACGCCGGCGCCGTTCGCCGCCTCGATCCTGCAGTATCCGATCTTTTGGGCGTTGCTCGCTGCCGTCCTGAACCCGTTCCAGCTCTGGCCCTGGGCCGCGGTTCTTGGCGCCTGGATGGTTCGGGCCGCGACCGTGCTCGGCATCAATCGGGCATTGAACGGGCTTGTCGTCCGCCCCTCCGGCGCTGCGACAGAGAGCCTGGTGCAAGGCGCGGCGGTTGAGGGTGTTGCCGCGGCGCCGCCCCTCTGGCTTCTGCCGCTGCGCGAGCTTATGTCCGTCGCCGTGATGATCGCCAGCTATGCCGGGCTGCGGGTGGAGTGGCGCGGCTATACCCTGCACGCCGATGGCCCGGCCAAGCCGGCCGGCTGCCTGGAGAGGGACTGACCCCGAGATGATGAAAACGCTGTTCCTGCAACCCCCGTCGTTCAACGGGTTCGATGGCGGCGCCGGCTCCCGGTACCAGGCCCGGCGCGAGATCCGGTCCTTCTGGTATCCGACCTGGCTGGCCCAGCCGGCTGCGCTGGTTCCGGGCAGCCGGTTGATCGACGCGCCTCCGGCCCGGCTGGGCATGGAGCCGGTGCTGGCCGAGGCGCGGGGGCGGGAGTTATGCGTGATCCACACCTCGACGCCCTCCTTCGCGTCGGACGTGCGGGTCGCGGCAGCGCTGAAGGAGGCGAACCCGGCGCTGAAGATCGGCTTCGTCGGCGCCAAGGTTGCGGTGCAGCCGGAGGAAAGCCTGAAGCAGGGCGCGCCGATCGACTTCGTGGCGCGCAACGAGTTCGACTTCACGGTGAAGGAAATCGCCGAGGGGCGCGACTGGAACGCGGTGGACGGCATTTCCTGGCGCAACGCCTCCGGCGCGATCGTGCATAACAAGGACCGGGCGATCCTGGAGGACATGGACCAGCTACCATTCGTTACCGAGGTGTATAAGCGCGACTTGCGCATCGAGGATTATTTCATCGGCTATCTGCTGCATCCGTACGTGTCGCTGTACACCGGGCGCGGCTGCAAGTCGCGCTGCACGTTCTGCCTGTGGCCGCAGACGGTGGGCGGGCACCGGTATCGGGTGCGCTCGCCGGGCCACGTGGCGGAGGAGATCCGGCTGGCGAAGTCGTATTTCCCCCAGGTGAAGGAGTTCTTTTTCGACGACGATACTTTCACCGACAACCTGCCGCGCGCCGAGGCGATCGCCCGCGAGTTGGGTCGGCTGGGTGTTGCGTGGTCGTGCAACGCCAAGGCGAACGTGCCGCGCGAAACGTTGAAGGTGCTGAAGGATAACGGGCTGCGGCTGCTGCTGGTCGGCTACGAGAGCGGCAACCAGCAGATCCTGTACAACATCAAGAAGGGCATGCGGATCGAGGTGGCGAAACGCTTCACCCGCGACTGCCACGAGCTGGGCGTGAAAATCCACGGCACCTTCATCCTCGGCCTGCCCGGCGAAACGCAGGAGACGATCGAGGAGACGATCCGGTTTGCGACGGAAATCAATCCGCACACCATCCAGGTGTCGCTGGCGGCGCCCTATCCCGGCACGTTCCTGTACGATCAGGCGGTGGAGAACGGCTGGTTGGATGCGTCCCATGCCGAGCTGGTCGATGATCACGGCATTCAGATCGCGCCGCTGCATTACCCGCATCTGACCCACACCGAGATTTTCGACAACGTCGAGACGTTCTACAAGCGGTTCTACTTCCGCGCGCCGAAGATCGCGTCGATCGTCAACGAGATGGTGCGCAGCCCGCAGATGATGAAGCGGCGGCTGCGGGAAGGGGTGGAGTTCTTCCGGTTCCTGCGGGAGCGGCACGAGGCGGCTTGAGCCTTGCGGTCGGCCGACAAAACAAGCAGAGTCCAGCCATGGCAACCGCGCTGAAATTGCCGTCACGGCACATGACGGTCGCTGAGTTCCTGGATTGGGATCCCGGCGACGGTACTGGCGAGCGCTGGCTGCTCCGTGATGGCGAACCGGAGATGATGTCGCCGGCCTCGGACCGGCATGGGACCATCCAGGCGCAATTCGCTCACCTGCTGGCCACGCATCTTGAGGCGCGCGGCGAGCGGGTGCCGGGTTGTTACCGCGCCCGGCGTTATCCCGCGCGTTCGATCGGCGGAGAACTGTCTGATCCCGGATATCGGCATCACCTGCACGCCGCCTTCGGGCGCGAGATGCTGCCAAACCCAGTGGTGCTGATCGAGATCCTGTCTCCGTCCAATGAGGCGGAAACGCGGGCGAACATCTGGGCCTACACGACGATCCCGACGGTCGCTGAAATCGTTGTCCTGCGCTCAACCTCGGTGGCAGGCCGAGGTCCTGCGGCGGCAGCCGGACGGCGAATGGCCGGAACAGCCGGAGATCGTCGGTGGCGACGAGCGAGCTTCGGCTCGACAGCATCGGGTTCGCCGAGCCCCTGCGGTCGGCATACCGGACGGCGGGGCTCGGGATAAGCGGGCGCCTCGGGTCGGCTCAAGTTCGGGAGCCAACGCCAAGTGTGTCGGATATCTTGAGCGGGAACCGTTGCTGGTCGGATTTCATCCTTCCATGGAGAGCGCCGAGAAAATCAGCATTACCCTTACCCCCGAACTGCTGCGGCAAATCCGGGACAGCGTGGAGAACGGGGAGTACGTCTCCACCAGCGAGGCGCTGCGGGATGCCGCCGGGTGTGGCATCGGCAGCGACTTGAAGATGCCTGAACGGCTGGCTGCCATTCGTGCCCGCGTACGACGTTGATCGAGAACTCCTCGGCCGAGCCAAAATGTGACGGAGATGGACGCCCGCCTCGACGCGCTGTTCGTCGAGGCTGGCGCAGCCTCCGACGATGCGCGGCTTGAGATCGTATCGTCCGGAAGCGCTGGTCGATCTTGCGCAGATCTTCGGTTTCGTGCTCCGCGGCACCGGCTCGCCGGTCATCGCCCGCTGCTATGTCGAGCGCATCTGCGAGCGTGTGGTCGCATCGGCCCCTGCAGCATGCCGGGCGGCCACGCGATGACCTGATGCCGGGTCTGCGCCCGTTCGAACGCCGGGCGGTCATCGCCTATCGTCGTGAGCGAAATCGAGTCGAGACGCGGCATTGTATCGATCCAGCGGCGGAAGAGTGACGCCCGGTCCTTTACCCCCCGGCGCGGTTCAGGATCTCCTCCGGCGTGGACGACACCACCTCGACATACTTCGGCACGAATTTGCCGCCCTCGATGTGCTTGATGAAAGCCGGGCGAGCTCGTTCGGCCAGGATGCGGCGGATGCGGGCGTGTTCCTGGATGTCCGCCCATTCGGCGATCAGGAAGAACCGCTGCGGGTCTTCGGTGTCGCGGCACAGCACGCCGTCTTTCACCTGGGCCGCTGATTTGTGCATCGGATTGCTGTCCGAGTAGTCGAATTCCTCGAACAGCCGGATGAACTCCTCCTCGTGCCCGGCCTGCACGCGAAAATCGTAGATGTGGAGGAAATTGCCCTTTGTCGCCAACGGCGCCTGCGCCATGACTGCCCCCTTGAGCGTCGCTGCCCGGTTCGTCATACTTGCCCGGCGACCCCGGCGCAACGCGCCGTGAAGGAGGCCCGCATCGAACGATTTTTCCGTGGCGCTCGTCGGGTATAGCTGGCCGGCCGAGGGCCTGACGGCGCATCCCCGACTGGGTCTATACCGACCAGGCGATCTACGACCGCGAGGTGGAGCGCATCTTCCACGGCCGCACCTGGAACTATGTCGCGCTGGAAGCCGAGGTCCCCAATCCCGGCGATTTCATCCGCTCCCATGTCGGCCCGACGCCGGTGGTGGTCACGCGCGGCGCCGGACGGCGCAATCCATGTGTTCGAGAATCGCTGCGCGCATCGCGCCGCGGAGTTCTGCCGCGAGCTGGCCGGCAACGCCGCGCGAGTTCGTCTGCCCCTATCACCAATGGACCTACGAACTGGATGGCCGGCTGCAGCGGCGTGCCGTTCCGCCGCGGCGTCGCCGGGCAAGGGCGGCATGCCCGCGGATTTCGATCCGCCGGACACACGGCCCGCGGCGGCTCAACGTCACCACGCATCGCGGCGTGGTGTTCGCGACCTACGCCGCCGACATGGAGCCGTTCGCCGAGTATCTCGGCCCGGAAGTGCTGCGCGAGTTCGAAGCGACGTTCGACGGCCGCGGGCTGACGATCCTCGGCCACTACCGCCACACGCTGCCGGGCAACTGGAAGCTGTACCACGAGAACCTGAAGGACCCGTACCACGCCACCCTGCTGCACACGTTCCTGGTCACTTTCGGCCTGCTGGTCGCCGGCAACAGATCGCTGATGCTGGCCGATCCCGTCGGCCGGCATGGCGTGATGTGCTCGGCCAAATCCGATGCGTCGAAGGTGGCGGCCGAGGACCGAAGGCGAAATGCGCGCCTTCAGCGAAGGCATGCGGCTGGCCGAGCCGCGCTGATGGATTTCATCGACGAGTTCGACAGCCCCTGGTCGGTGACGATGGCAACGATCTGGCCGAACCTGATCGTGCAGCGGGAGATGAACACGCTCGGCATCCGCCAGATCGTGCCCACCGGCCCGCACGAGTTCATCATGAAATGGACCATGTTCGGCTTTGCAGGCGACGACGACGCGATGACCCGCCACCGGCTGCGCCAGGGCAATCTGATGGGCCCGGCCGGCTTCCTCGGCCTCGAGGACAACGAGGCGATCAAGTTCGTGCAGGACGGCATGCAGCGCGTGCCCGACGGCGAGCACATCGTGGAACTGGACCCGACAACGCGGCCGGCACCGCCGACACGCTGATCTCCGAAGCGGCGATCCGTGCGATGTACCGGCACTGGCGCGAGGTGATGGGCGTGTAGGGATGCTGGATGCGCCATTGACCGACCCGCCGATCCTCGCTCGAGCTGCTGCGCCGACACGAGATCGAGATGTTCAATGCGCGCGTATGCAGCGGCGCTGGATGAGCAGCGGCTGGACGACTGGGTGGAGATGTTCACCGAAGATGCGTTCTACCTGGTCCTCTCGCGGGAGAACGCGGAGCGCGGCCTGCCGGTCGGGCTGATCTATTGCGAGGGACAAGGGCATGATTCGCGACCGCGCCTTCGCGATCGAGAACACGGCGATGTTCGCGCCGCGCTATCTGCGCCACATCATCGGCAACACCCTGTTGCTGGACCAGGGGGGCGACGAGATCCGAGCACGGGCGAACTACGTCGTGCTGCAGGTGCTGTTCGACCAGCCGGAAGCGACGCTGCACCAGGTCGGCGTCTATCGCGATGTGTTCCGCCGCACCGGAGCGGGGCTGAAACTGCAGCAGCGTCGCTGCATCTACGACAATCTGCTGATGCCGAACGCGCTTTGTCTTCCGGTGTGAGACCCCTCCCACACCCCCCTCCCACAAACAAAGCTTCCGACACCAACACGCCTCGGTGGTGTGAGAGACCCCTCCCCCAACCCCCTCCCACAAGGGGAGGGGGCTTTTCTAAAGTTGATTTCAGCGGATGCCGGTGATCGAGGCGCTTATTGCACGCGGGTCGCGCATCGGCCAGCGTCCGGCATCGACCTGAGCCAGGAAATCGCCGACGATGCGATTGAAACCATCGGGGTCCTCGATATTGATCGCGTGCCCGCAATTCGGCATTACTGCCAGCGCGGCTGACGGGATGGTCTGTTTCATCAGCAACCCTGGTTGCAGGCAGGGCCAGTCCTCGTCGCCGGTCAGCACCAGCACCGGCACGGTCAGCCGCCGCATTTCATCGACCAGATCGTACAGCGACGGACGTTCGCGCTGCACGCCAAGCTGGGTGTTGCGCGCGCCGACCGGATCGTGCGCGGCGAGCATCCGCTTGAACTCGGCGAAGCCGCGCGGGTCCTTGTTCTCGAACTGCACCCGGGTCGGGCCGTAGGCGTATTTCTCGGCGAATGCCGCCATCCGTTGCCGTCGATGAACGCGGCCACCGCTTCGGCCTCGGTGCGGAAGCGCTCGCGCTGCGCCGGCTCGGCGCCGTAGCCGCAGCCGCCACGGTCAGTGACCGCGCGCGGGCGGCGTGGCGGAAGCCGAAATGCAGCGTCGCGAAACCGCCCATCGACAGGCCGACGATATGCGCGCGATCGATGCCGAGATGATCAAGCACGGCAAGGATGTCGTCGGCCGCGCGCGCCTGCGAATAGGCGGCGACGTCGGGCGGCACGTCGGAGGGCGGATAGCCGCGGGCGTTGGCGGCGATGGCGCGGAACCGCTGGCCGAAATGCCGGAGCTGCGGCTCCCAGCTTTGCATGTCGCCGGCGTATTCGTGGATGAAGATGACCGGCGTGCCGGTGCCGGTTTCCTCGAACCAGAGGCGGGTGCCGTCGTCGGCGGTGGCGTGCGGCATGTGGGGGCTCCTGGTTGGTGGCCGGGACTCGTTCGAGGGAACCCCTCCCCCGGCCCCTCCCACAAGGGGAGGGGGGAGACAGTCAGGCGGCGGTGGGGATGCGTTTGCTTTCGGTGCGCAACTGGCCGCAGGCGGCCAGGATGTCGCGCCCGCGTGGGGCGCGCACCGGTGAGGCGAAACCGGCATCCATCACGATCTGCGCGAACCGGTCGATGGCCGACGCGCTGCTGGTTTCGTATGTGCTGCCCGGCCACGGATTGAACGGGATCAAATTCACCTTGGCCGGAATTCCGGCGATCAGCCGAACCAGCTCGCGCGCATCCGCGATGCTGTCGTTAACGCCCTTCAGCATCACGTACTCGAAGGTGATCCGCCGCGCGTTCGAGGAACCGGGATAGCGCCGGCATGCAGCGAGCAGTTCCTCGATCGGGTATTTGCGGTTCAGCGGCACCAGTTCATCGCGCAGTTCGTTGCGCACCGCATGCAACGACACCGCGAGGTTCACCCCAAGCTCGGTTCCGGCGCGATCCATCATCGGCACCACGCCGGAGGTGGACAGCGTGATCCGCCGGCGCGACAGCGCGATGCCTTCATTATCCATCGCGATGATCATTGCCTTCGCCACGTTGGCGTAGTTGTACAGCGGCTCGCCCATGCCCATCAGCACGATGGTCGAGAGCAATCGCGGCGTCTCGCCTTTCGGGCTCGGCCATTCGCCGTAGGAATCGCGCGCGGCCATGAACTGGCCGACGATCTCGGCGGCACCCAAATTGCGCGTCAGGCGCTGCGTGCCGGTGTGGCAGAACCGGCATGACAAGGTGCAGCCGACCTGGGAGGAGATGCAGACCGCGCCTCGATCCTCGTGCGGGTCGGGGATATAGACGGTCTCGGCTTCCTGGCCGTCGCGGAAGCGGAACAGGAATTTTCGCGTTTCGTCAGCGCTGGTCTGCACCAGGGCCGGTTCCGGCCGGCCGATCACGAAGCGCTCGGCCAGCCGTGCCTGCATCGGGCGGGCAATGGTGGACATGCGGGCGAAATCGGTCTCGCCGCGATGGTAGATCCAGTGCCAGAGCTGGCGGGCACGGAACGGTGCCTGACCGATCGCGGCCATCTCGGCGTCGAGTTCGGCGCGCGACAGGCCGACCAGTTCGCGCCGTCCGTCGGCAAGCTGCGCCGAGGGCGGATCGAACAGCGCGGATTTGGCGAGGATGCGTGTCCGCTCGGCCTCGGTCAGGTCGGGGAGGGGAGGCGGCATCAATGCGGCGCCGGGCAGGCTTTCTCGATCGCGTCGTGCGCCGCGGTGAAACCGTCCAGGTTGAAGGTCAGCGTCGCCGGGGCGCCGTGGGACGCGGGGATCCGGGCGAGCGCGGTCGTGCCGTGCTGGAACGCCGCCACCGCCGCGTGGCCGTCGCGGGCGAAGGCGTCGTGCCCGGCGGTGTAGAAGTCGAGCCCGGCCTGATCGACCTGCACGGTGATGGCTGGTGTCCTTCGGGTATGCCGGGCCGCCGGCGATCGCCACGGCGTCCCGTCCGGTTGGCCGGTCGGTGACGCTCGAGCACCGGGCCGGTGCCGGTGCGCCGGGTTCTCAGTTGCCGGCGCGGGTGAAGGCATAGCAGACGGTGTGGCCGCTTTCGGTGTGCGTCGCGGCGATCCAGTTCTTGAACTGGCCGAGTTCCTTGGGGGCCGCGTTGGCGGGCGGTGCCGTGGTTTTCGGCGCCGCGGCGGCGGGGAGCGCCACCGCGAGCAGCAGTGGGGCGAAACAGGCTGACAGGAAACGCATTGCGCAGAGATACGGCGCGGGCGCCGGGCGAGCAAGTCGCTATGGCGCCTATGCCGATGTTTCGAGCGTTACCTCGACCCCTCGCCCAGCCTCCTCCCACAGGGACAGGGGGAGTTCGAATGTTGTATCCAGGGATGGATTTTCAAACGTCGCCGGCCAGCCAATCCGGCACGGTGCGCCGGAAGCGTGGCGGTCCGTGACCGGAGGCAGACGGAACCGCGGTCGCGGGACCTCCGGCCATGTTCCCCACCGGTCGCTCGGCGAACCGGCCGTGCTGCAACAGCCGGTCGTACAGCACCAGTGCGCCGGCCACCGCCAGGTTCAGCGCGAAGCGCGTCGGGATGCGCACCACGTGCCGGCAGCGTTCCAGCAGCGCCGGTGACAGCGCGGCCCGCTCGGGTCCCAGCACATAGGCGGCGTTCAGCGGGTGACGGAACGACGGCAGGTCGGTTGCGTCCTCGCGCAGCTCGACGCCGACCAGCACGCAGCCGGCCGGCAGCGCCAGCGCATCCAGGTCGGCGAAGCGCCATAGCGGTATGTGCCCCGGCGTATCGGCGGTATCCGCCGAACGGCCGGCGCGGGCATCCCAGCCGGACCCCAGGGTGAAGCAAAACGCCGCGCCGAAGGCGTGCGCCGTGCGCAGCAGCGCGCCGACATTGGCGGATTTCGAGACGCCCTCCACGCCGATCCCGAAATAGCCGCGGCTTCTGGCCTCGTGCATGGGCGCGGTCTATGCCTCGGGCATGACCGACGCAACCGACGCCCTTCTCGCCGCCCAGGACAGTCCCTGCCGTATCCGCCACGCGACCCGCGCGACGAAGCGAAGCGGCTGGTGGTCGGCAGTCCCGGGCATCTGCGGGAGATCGACCACTGGATTTTCGGCGCGCGCCGCCCGGCCAGCCGGCCATTCAACGCGCTGATCGCCGGCGGGGGTACCGGGGATGCGACGATCATGCTGGCGCAGCAGCTTGCGTCGGCGGAGCGGCCGGGCACGGTGACCTGGCTCGACCGCTCCGGCGCGGCGCTGCGGGTCGCGCAGGCGCGCGCGGCGGCACGCCGGCTGACCAACATCGTCTGGGAGCAGCGTTCGTTGCTGGACCTGCCCGGTTCCGGGCTGGGGCCGTTCGATTACGTCGATTGCTGCGGGGTGCTGCATCATCTGCCCGACCCGGCGGAGGGGCTGCGGGCATTGTTGTCGGTCCTGACGCCCGGCGGCGGGCTCGGGCTGATGGTCTATGCGCCGCATGGCCGCACCGGGGTGTACATGGTGCAGGATGCGCTGCGCCTGCTGGCGCCGCCGGAGCAGCCGGTATCGGCGCGGCTGGATACGGCGCGGCGGGTGCTGAAGCATCTGCCGGAGACGGCGTGGTTCCGTTTCAATCAGCACATCCGGGATCACGTGATCGGCGGCGACGCCGGCGTGTTCGACCTGTTGCTCAACCCGCGCGACCGGGCGTTCAGCGTGCCGGATTTCGCTGCCCTGCTGGCGCGGGCCGGTTTGCAGCCGGTGTGCTGGGTGGAGCCGGTGCGCTATGATCCGTCGCTGCTGCTGCCCGATCCGCGGCTGCGCGCGCGGGCCGAAACGCTCGACCCGCTTGCCCGTGCGGCGCTGGCCGAGGCGCTGGCCGGCAACATGAGCATTCACGTCGTCTATTGCGTGCGCAGCGGGGAAGCGCCTCCGCGATGCGATCCGATGGATCCCGACGCGGTGCCGACCGCGCGGGAAGGGACCGGGTCGGACATCGCGCGCTTCATCCAGCCGGACGGCACGCTGACCATGGTGATGGATGGATTGCGGCTGCCGCAGCCGGTGCCACCGATGGCGGCGGCAATTCTCGGGCTGATCGATGGCCGGCGCAGCGTCGGCGAGATCGAAGCGGCGCTGGCCGCGCGCGGCACCAGCCGAGAGGCTTTCGCCCGCGCGTGGCGCACCATTTTCGCGACTTTGGAACACCAGAACAGGCTGCTGCTGGCGGCGCCGGTGTAATCGTTCACGTCACGTTGACGCGGCACATTTGGTGGCCTCATACTTGCCATGACCGACGCGCATGCGTCTGGGAGCAAGAATTAAAAGGAGGGGGATGTGGGTACAGGCCTACACAGGGCATGCCGCAGCGTGTCAGCGGCACTCGTCGGGCTCGGCTTGCTGTTGGGGGCTCAGCTTGCCCATGCGGCAACGGCGGGTCCGGTCACCGACCCGCTCGGGGTCATCCGCATCCCGAAAGGGGCGCCGGTCGTGATCGGCGACTACCTGGTGTTGTCCGGTCCGGATACCGCGCTCGGGTTGGACGAGCAGCGCGGCATCGAGATCGCCATCAAGGATGTCGGCGGCAGCGTGCTCGGTCATCCGATCAAGCTGGATTCCGAGGATGACCAGTGCAACGCCGAAGGCGGCCAAACCGCCGCCACCAAGCTGGCCTCGACGCCCAACATGGTGATCGTGCTGGGGCCCGCGTGCTCGTCGGCGGCGACGCCGGGGGCGCCGATCCTGTGGCAGGCCGGCATCGTCAATATCTGCACCGCGTGCACGGCCCCGGCGCTGACCGCGCCCGACCGCAAGAAGGAATATGACGGCTTCGCCCGCACCGTGTTCAGCGACAATGACCAGGGTGCGTCGGATGCCGACTACCTGTACAAGGTCGCCGGCTACAAGACCGTGGTGACGGTCCACGATGGCAGCCCGTACGCCCAGCAGCTCGCCACCGTGATGGCGAACGACTTCGAGAAGCTCGGTGGCAAGGTGCTGTCGCGCGAGGCGGTGGCGCCGACCGATGTGGACATGCACCCGGTGCTGACCCGCATCGCCAGCGAGAAGCCGGATGTCATCTATATGCCGATCTTCACCGCTGCGGCGGCCCAGATGCTGCGTCAATCGAAAGAGGTGACGGGGCTGGAGCATACCGCGCTGTATGGGGGCGCGTCGCTGCTGTCGGCCGATTTCATTGAAGCGGCCGGTCCAGCCGTGGTCGGCTTCCGCATCGGCTATCCCGACCTGTCGCCGGCGGCGATGGGCAAGGGCTACCCGAAATTCGTCGAGGAGTACAAGCAAGCCTACGGCGAGGGACCGATCTCCGGCTTCCACGCCAACGCGTATGACGGCGCGATGCTGGCGATCAAGGCGATCGAGAAGGTGGGCAAGACCGACAGTTCCGGCAACCTTTTCATCGGCAAGAAGGCGCTGCGCGACGCGGTGTTCAGCATACAAGTTCGATGGCATCAGCGGGCCGATCGCGTGCGACCCATACGGCGAGTGCGCGCAGTTCCACGGTTCGGTGCTGCAGTTCACCTCGGCCGATCCCAAGACCTTCGGCATCGGCAAGAACCCGATCAAGGTCTGGCCGAAATGATACGGCTGCCGTGACGCGATCGATGCAGATGGCGCTCACCTGTTCTGACCCAAAACGCCAGACCGGTTGCGCCATCTGTGTCGTGAATTGCGCCGCCAGCGCATGAGCGAGACGGTCGTTGTCCGGGCCCCCTGGCTCGCTGCCCTGGCGCGCGTCAACGCGGTCGATATCGTCCTGTGGGCGCTTCGCCTCGGCATCGTCATGGTGGTGGTGGGTGGCACCATCGGCTCGTTGATCGATGATCGCTACACCGCCGCCCAGTGGTTCGATTTCGTGCTGTTCGGCCTGACCATCGGCAGCATCTACGCGCAGATCGCGCTCGGCTACACGATGGTTTACGGCGTGCTGCGGCTGATCAACTTCGCGCACGGCGACTTCATGATGTGTGGCGCTTTCGCGGGTTATTTCGTCGCCACGCCATTGGAGAATTCGGGGTTCCTCGACATTCATCCGGTGCTCGGGATGGCGGCGATCCTGGCGGTCGCGATGGCGGTGTCCACCGCCATCGCCTTGCTGACCGAGCGGATCGCCTACCGTCCGTTCCGCCGGGTGACCGGCCTGGCGCCCCTGATCTGTGCGTTCGGTGTGTCGTTCTTCCTGGAACAGACCTTCCGGGGCATGTTCGGCTCGGCGGTGAAGGCCTATCCGACCCCGTCCTGGCAGGGCGTTGCGTATCATTTCGGGAGCTTCGCCGTGCCGCGGACCGACGTGCTGGTGATCGGGCTGGCGATCGGGTTCATGGCGGTGCTGTACCTGATCGTGCAGCGCACGCGCATGGGCACTGCAATGCGTGCCACGTCCGAAGACCCCGAGGCAGCGGCGCTGATGGGGGTCGACGTCAACAAGGTGGTGGTATTCACCTTTGTGCTGGGCGGCGCGATGGCGGGCATCGCCGGCGTGTTCTACGCTTTCGTCTATAAGCAGGTGTATTTCTTCATGGGGTTCGAGCCCGGCATCAAGGCGTTCGGCGCTGCGGTGCTCGGCGGCATCGGCAACATTCCGGGCGCCATGCTGGGCGGGTTCTTTCTGGGTCTGGTGGAATTGGTCGGGCCGTCGCTGTTCCTGGGCGGGCTCGGGATCCCGGCGCCTTACCAGTTGCGCGACCTGATCGCCTTCACCTTGCTGATCATGGTGTTGATCTTCCGCCCGCAGGGGCTGCTGGGCGAGCGTATGGCGAAGAAGCGGGCCTGATCATGCTGCGCACCGCAGTCGGACGCGGCCTGATGTTCGGCGCCGGCGGCGTTCATCTCGCCGCGGTCGGCGTGCTGCTGATGTTTCACAACCGATGGATCGTTGTCGATACCGTCAGCCTGGGGCAGGCGACGCTGGTGCTGCTGGGCGCCAGCGCCGGCGCGGTCGCGGTGCCACGGAGCCGTTCGGCGGATGCCGCCGCTCGGCTGGCCGGCGGGGCGATTGCCGGGGCGACTGTGGGGGTAATGCTGGCCGTGCTGGCCGTGCTGGTGGCGGCGCTGCACCCGCAATCGATTTTCATCGCGCTGTCGCCGGCGTTGCTGAAGATGCTGCTGACGGGACTGAGCCTGGGCGCGGGATCGGCGGTGCTGATCGGCGGCGGCGCTGCTCGTCGGGCTTGCCGGAGCGGCCCTGCGGATCATCCCGATCGCGATCCGCGGCACCGTGATCGCCGGCGTGGTTGCGGTGGTGATCGCCGGTGTGTTCCAGGAGCTGATCCAGCTCATGCTGCAGTACGACGGCATCGTCGCCGCAATCCGCGACGCGCTGTACACGTGGGAGGGATTGACGCCGCAGGGCGCCGTCGTGGTCTTCGTTGTCGCCGCCGTCGGACATCAGGTCTGGGCGATGCTGGGACGACGACGCCGCGTGCCGCTGGATGATCGCCAGCTTCGTCGCCAGCGCATGCAGCGCGCCGGCATCGCGGTGCTGGTGCTGGCGATCCTGCCGGTGCTGGCCGGCGCCTACATCGGCCAGGTGCTGATGCTGGTCGGTCTGTATATCCTGATGGGGTTGGGGCTGAATCTGGAGGTTGGGCTGGCCGGACTACTCGATCTCGGCTTCGTCGCCTTCTTCGCGGTCGGCGCCTACACCACCGCGCTGGTCACCGCCGACAGCCCGCATGCGTTGCTGCATTTGTCGTACTGGGCTGCGATGCCGTTCTCGGTGATCCTCGCCGTAGCAGTCGGTGTGGTGTTCGGATTGCCGGTGCTGGGCGTGCGCGGCGACTATCTTGCCGTGGCGACGCTGGGCCTGGGCGAAATCGTGCGCGTGCTTGTGATGTCGGACTTTGCCGCCCCGCTGCTTGGCGGTGCACAAGGCGTGCTGCAAATCCCCAAGCCGCGGCTGGGGAGTTACGTGCTCGGCAGCCCGGTGCAGTTGTTCTACCTGACATTGATCGCCTCGGCGGTGGCGGCGTTCGTTGCCTGGCGGCTGGAGAACTCGCGGCTCGGTCGCGCATGGATGGCACTGCGCGACGATGAGGACGTGGCGCAGGCGCTGGGGATCAACCTGGTCCGCTCGAAACTGCTGGCCTATGGGCTGGGCGCAGCGTTTGCCGGGCTGGCGGGATCGATCTTCGCAGTCATGCTGACGTCGGTCTATCCGTCGAGCTTCCAGTTGCTGATCTCGATCAACGTGCTGGCGCTGATCATCGTCGGCGGGATGGGCAGCCTGCCGGGCGTGGTGCTGGGTTCGATCGCGCTGATCGGCCTGCCGGAACTGCTGCGCGAGTTTGGCGAATACCGTTACCTGTTCTATGGCGCCGCGCTGATCGTGATGATGCGTTGGCGGCCCGAGGGGCTGTGGCCGTCCGAGGTGCGCCGGCGAGAGCTGCACGCCGGTGAGGCGACCGCGGTCCTGGATGAAGGGGCCGACCTGCTGCCGGCGGAACCGCGATGAGCGCGCCGACGCTTCGCTGCGAGCGCATGACCATGCGGTTCGGCGGGCTGACCGCGGTGGGCGATCTGGACCTGGAGGTGGCCGAGGGCAGCATCCACAGCATCATCGGCCCGAACGGCGCCGGCAAGACAACGGTGTTCAACTGCATCACGCAGAACCTGCGTCCGACCGAAGGCGCTGTGTGGTTCCGCGACCGTCGCATCGACAAACTGACGCCCGGACCGCGTCGCCGCGGCTGGGATCAGCCGCACCTACCAGAACATCCGGTTGTTCCGGAACATCAGCGCGATCGAGAACCTGCTGGTCGGGATGCATCTGCATCTGCGCTCAAGCTGGTGGGGCGCCGTGCTGAACACTCCGGCGACTCGCGCCGACGAAGCGCGCGCGCATGAGGAAGCGGTGCGGCTGCTGGCCTTCGTCGGCCTGCGCGGGCGCGGCGACCAGTTGGCGCGCAATCTGCCGTATGGCGAGCAGCGCCGGCTGGAGATCGGCCGGGCGCTGGCGACCAAGCCCAGCCTGCTGCTGCTGGACGAGCCGACCGCCGGGATGAATCCGCACGAAACCACCGACATGATGCGCTTCATCGAGGATGTGCGCGGGCGATTCGGCATCACCATCCTGCTGATCGAGCACCAGATGCGGGTGGTGATGTCGATGTCCGACCGGGTGACGGTGCTGGACCACGGGGTGAAGATCGCCGAGGGTCCGCCGGCGGCGGTGCAACGCGATCCGGCGGTGATCGAGGCGTATCTTGGCGTGAAGGCGACGGCGGCGTGATCGATGGCGGCGGCGGCGGACTGGTAGCTGGGTCGCCCGGCGAGCCGCTCACACGAGCGGACAGGCACCGTGAGCTGTGATATTCTCAGACTCATGGACCGAGAGTTCTGCCATTGCGAGGCTGCGCCAGCATGAGGCCGATCTGAAGCGGATGGGCGTAAGAAACCTTTACCTGTTCGGATCGACCGCGCGAGGAGAACAGACACCGGGCTCCGATGTTGACCTGTTTTTTGATTATGAAAAGGGAACTCTTGGACTGCTTGAGTTGATAGGCATCGAGCAGGCCGCGTCCCGGCTTCTCGGGTGCAAGGCCGACGTTACGCCGCGAGAGGGTCTGCATCCATACATCCGCCCCCGTGTGGAGGCAGATGCTCTGCTTGTGTTCTGATGGCTCACCCATCGCCCATGCCCCGCCTTATTGATATCGTCCACGCGATAGATCACGTCCGCACAGTGACGACAGCAACCGATTTCGCCAAATTCGAGAACGACTGGCAGCAGCAATGGCTTGTGGAGCGGGGTCTGGAAATCATCTCCGAAGCCAGTCGCCATCTTCCCGGCGTCCGTAAAGGCCCGTCATCCGGAGATTCCCTGGGAGCGGATCGCGGCTGTCGGAAACCGGCTCCGCCACGAGTATCATCGCGTATTGCCGGATATTCTGTGGAAGATCGCCTGCGACGACTTGTCGCCCCTCGAACAGATATGCAAGGCTGAAATCGAACGGGAGCAGCGTGGGGAACGAGAGATCATTTGATGCGAACCACGGGATCGAGACGCTGACATGCCACTGCTCGAGATCGAGTCCATCCACGTCTTCTACGACAAGATCGAGGCCCTGAAGGGCATCTCGCTGGCGGTCGAGGAAGGTCAGATCGTCACTCTGGTGGGCGGCAACGGCGCCGGCAAATCGACCACGCTGCGGGCGATCAGCGGGCTGCTGCATCCGCGCCAGGGCGAGATCCGCTACGAGGGACGGCCACTCGCCGGACTGGGGGCGCACACGATCGCCGCGATGGGGCTGGTGCAGGTGCCCGAGGGGCGGCGCATCTTCGGCCGGCTGACGGTGGAAGAGAACCTGATGATGGGCGCCTTCACGCGCCGCGACCGCGCCGGAATCGCCGCGGACCGGGAGCGCATGATGACGCTGTTCCCGCGCCTGAATGAGCGGCTGCGACAGGTCGCCGGTACGCTGTCGGGCGGCGAGCAGCAGATGGTGGCGACAGCACGCGCGCTGATGGCGAAGCCGCGCATGCTGCTGATGGACGAGCCCAGCATGGGGCTGGCGCCCATGGTGGTCGAGCAGGTGTTCGAGACGATCCGGGCGATCAACGCGCAAGGTGTGACGATCCTGCTGGTCGAGCAGAATGCGCTGATGGCGCTGTCGATTGCCGATTTCGGCTATGTGCTGGAAAGCGGGCGCATGCTGCTGGACGGGCCGGCGCGGGACCTGCTGCACGACGACCGGGTAAAGGCGGCGTATCTGGGGTGATGGCTTGTCACGAATTGCCTGCTTCGCTGCGATACGACATCATCGTCACATCCGGAAAATCGCGAACTATTACAAAGGGACGTTTACTCAGGACTGTGCAGCGTGCACCGCTTTAGCTCTCCCGCTTGTGGAAGGGGCGGACGACCATCGCCATCTATAGCGGCGGCCCAATCGGATGGCCGGTCTCGACCCTGAGCGGCCATACGCACCAGACTTATGCAACGCCCAAGTCACTGATTCTGCTGCTGCAGCGATCCGGTGCAAAAATCTTAAGTTCTGCAATGATGGCGCGCTGCTAAGCACGCTGCACACCACGAGCTTCTCGGCTCGGTATCGCGAATGAAGAAGGACATGGGAGCGCCCGGTAATCCGCCGCCCCCGCGCTATCTGTTCGAAGGCCAGCCCTCCCTGCTCGAAGGCCTGCGCGGAGTTCGGTGCCGTTAACTTCATCAGCCACGAAATCGCCAAGCCGCTCCGAGTGCCATGGTAAGCTACTGATTGGCCTGAGCCGTTTGGGTTACTCCACGGCATGTTTTAAATCGGGATGTCAAATGTAGTCTCACAAATTGTACGCGCCAAAGACAAAATCCGTCACTACAGCCGAACTGCCCGAACGATCGTGGCCGAGCCTCGTGCGGCGAACATACTCGCTATGGCCATTTCCACGGCGGGCAGCCCATCATCCCCGCGAAACCACCGGCAAAGTGGCATTCGATCAAGCCCGGTTCCGACGAGGTTGCCGAGCTGGATGAACGCCCGGGGTGCGTCAAGGCGTAAGCGATCACGCTTGCCCACATCTGCTCTTCCCGCTTCTCCTGTTCGACCCGCGCCTGATTTTGTCTGGCCGAGGTCAAATCGAGAATCTGCTCCGCCCGCGCATGACTCTTCGGCACACCCAGGCCATTTTCATACATGAATGCGAGTTTTAATTTAACATGCTCTGATGTGAGGCCCACGCCATCCGTAAAGACGGCCTTCTCGTACCACATGGCCGCTTGCGGGAGATCCTGCATCCCAAGGCGGCCATGGGCGTATATGTCCCCGGTCATTTCCCTAGCCGGGGATAGTTGGTTTTGGTGATCCGCCCACAACTGTAGCTGACGGCCTTGGGGCGATACGGGACTAATCGCCCATGGAGCATCGGCCCCAGCGGGCTTTGGAAAATCCCCCTGAGCGTCGATCTGCAAAAGCTCGTTGAGCGCTTCCTGATATCTGCCGGTCGCCTCGTCGCCCATGGCTCGTTGCATTTTCTCGAAGGTAACGTGGTCGAGATATGGACTATAAGTCTCACGAGACCCTCCTCGGGGCATCGCGCACGAGCTGCAGGACAAAAGCAGCAGACCGGCCACCAACATTCGGGACGACAATTGCCGCCGCATCCCTGCCGGTCGGAAAGCGCCATTTCCTGGCATGCTAAACCCTCCGTCAATTGCGGCAGCTTACCGCTTTCTCGCATCATGACAAGGGCAGGCGCGACGGAAAAGTTTTGAATTCCGCAACGCATGGCAGGGTTACTTCGGCCCACGCACCGCTCGCCCGTGAGCTAGTTAGCGCCTTGGCCATTGTAACTTCATCGAGCTTGAGCTCGACGGCATTCGGCGACATCGCCGTTTGAGGTTCTCAGAATTCCCTTCCTGAGGTCCAAGGTAAATGTAACTCCGCCACCGCTTTCGTCGGATGCCTTGGCGACCGCCGTATCTCCTATGATCACCACCTGCTGATGAACGTTAGCAAGCCCGGCCAAATTACAGTACTGGGCTGTTGGGCCGACATGCGCTGAGCCGTAGGTTCCGTCCTTGAGCACGGTGATACACTTTGTACGCGTCTGAGCAGTGGTCTCCTCCATACGAAAAGTCATGTTGGTTGCATCGACGGTCCCATAGCTTTCCGTTTGTGTTCCCGCTACTTAGGTCGCGGCATATGAATGCGTGGACGTCAGAGCGAAGCGCGCTAGGATTTCGCTGGAGGGCATCTCGCAGCTGGATCGTCTCGGTTGCCCCGGGGTTGATGACAATGGCTTCGTTAAAGCTGCGGAGTGCGGCTCCCTGTTGATGAGTTCCGACATAAGACAGGCTATTGAACAGTCCGAACGTCCGGAGGTAAAGCTGTACGGCTTTATTGAAATCCTAAATCGCCTGGTCATATTGACCATCCGCAAATCTGAGTGTCCCCCTAATATAATAGTCAAATGGATATTTCGGCGCGACACCAGAGAGCTGATCTGCTCCTGGCGAAACGATGCCCTCCTGCTTACCACCATTTGATGCAATGTAGCGCTCTAGCTCACTCTTCGAGTCCAAGCAGCGCCTTTTGCTCAACATTGTTGGCCGCATTATCGATGGGCAAACTTGGAGGGGCCGGTTGAGTTCGTGCCGCGTCAGCGCCGGTTACGACAATGAGAGAGCACACGAAACCAAGTGGCACTGCCGACCTGACCCACCACATGCCTGAGCCCCTTCAGAAGTCGATCTCGCCCTTGTCGGTTTCCGCGCCCCAAGGATATCGAACTCTGTTCTCATATTCCGGTCAGCGCAACTGCCGAAGTAGGCTTGGTAGCCGGGTCGCTGCGTTCCCGTTACGGTCACACGTTCAGCCGCGGGACC
>CAVXTC010000019.1:0-122379 GCA_963764525.1 uncultured Pseudomonadota bacterium
AAGCTGGACGTGGGAACCGGTCGGTGATGAGCGACACCAACCGTGCGCGGTGGTTGCCGAGCTTCTGGAAGATCCCGTCGATCGCCGCCTTGAACAGGGCAAATGTGGAGTTGTGCTCATTCCACAGCGCGGTCTCTTGAGCAACCACCATAACCGCTCGATCAGGTTCAGGTTGGGCGAATAGGCCGGCAGATACACCAGCCGGATGCGGCATCCGCCCCGCGGCAGATACGCCTTGGCCCAGTCGTATCGCTGATCGCGCGGCGCGCGCGGACGGCTGCCCTTGTCCGCCGAGAAATAGCTCAGGCTGCCCTGCTCGCCGACGCGGGCTTCGTCCTGCCCTCACAACTCGATCGGGTTGCGGCGCGGCCCGAGGGCTCGGCGGCGCCCTGGTGCTGCCGTTCGTCAACACCGAGGCGATGAACCTGCACCTGGTCGAGATCAGCACCCACGTGATCCCCGGCGCGCACGCCGTCATCACACTGCACGGCGCCGGTTGGCACCAGACCGGCGGCAAACTCAAGGTGCTGGACAACATCAGCCTCTTGCCGCTGCCGCCCTACTCGCCGGAGCTGATCCCGGTCGAAACCTCTGGCCCCCGAGCTGCTGGCGCGTGTTGCCGCTCTCGCCGCTCTCTACGCGAGCGAGGCGGAGATACGGGGCCATCCCGCCGAACACCGAAGACGAGTACCACAGGATCGAAGTCGACCGGTCGTAGAGGCACTGCATGACTGGCTGCATCACCAGGTCGGCCGCGTCCCGGGCGCATCCGATCTGGCAAAGGCTATGCGCTTTGCGATACGGCATTGGGCCGGCCTCATCGCGTTCCTCGACGACGGTCGCATCGAGATGGATTCGAACGTGGTGGAACGTGCCATCCGCCCGCATACTCTGATTCGCAAAAACGCGCTTTTTGCAGGTAGCGATGGTGGCGCGCGTCATTGGGCGATGGCCACGCCGCTGATCCAGACGGCGAAGCTGAACGGCGTCGACCCGATGGCCTGGCTCACCGACGTGCTCGAGCGCGTTGTGTCAGGCCGCACCAAAATCCCACAAGCTGCACACCCTGCTCCGTGGAATTGGCAGCCACCAGAAATCCTGCCCTTGGCCGCTTTGGCTGCGTAGCCGCCGAACCCAAAGCGGCTTCGACGTCAAATCAAATCCACCCCCGTCGCTGCCGCACCGCTTACGCATTAGCCGCGAGGACCGCCCGATTCGCCGATTGAGGCATTGGTCGCCATCCTGAAATCCCGGGATCGAGGCCGTCCGTTGGTTCGTCCGACATGGCGAGCGGTCCTTATGTTACGTACGAAAATTATGATTTGCTACCGACCTCGGCAGATCTGCCCCCCCCCCCGCGAAAGTGAAAACGGGTTACAACCTACGCGGCCGTGGCGATCCGTTCCTTGTTGATCGGTGAGCAGTAACCGATGGCCGAGTGCAGGCGCTGGCGGTTGTAGAAACTCTCGATGAAAGAGAACAAGGCATTCTTTGCGGCCTGCCGCTCACGAGATCACCCGGGGGCAGGCGCATGAGTGCGGCGCGGAGCTTTGTAAGCTTGGCTTCACACCAGTGCTATCTTTCCAGTGCTGAGGTCATGAACCGCACCCACCACCCGGAGCTGACCTTTGGCGACCATGTCAGCCAGGATGGGCTTTGCCTGCTGCAGGCGTTGCGCATTGAAGCGTACATTGGCGATCACCGCCCGGTGTTCCAGATCACCGCCTGGCTGCGTCAAAACCGGCTCTATGCCCGGCTTCATGGCCCGGACGAGCCCGGCGATGTGACCCGGCAGGTCGTTATGCGTCTGGAGAGCCTTCACCGTAGCATCGACCGCACCGCAGCTCGTGTGTCCGAGGACCATGATCAGCTTGGTGCCGAGCACAGCGGCGCCGAATTCCAGACTGCCGAGCCCCTCATCCGTTACGAAGTTGCCCGCGATCCGGACCACAAACAGGTCTCCCGGGCCCTGGTCAAAGGCGAGCTCCGGTGCCACGCGGGAGTCAGCACAGGCCAATATCGCAGCGAACGGCGCCTGGCCCAGTGCGCGGCTGGCGCGCCCGGCAGAGAAGTCTCGCTCGCGCGGCTGGTTGGCAACGTAGCGCGCATTCCCTTCGACCAGGAGCGCCAGCGCCGCGTCCGGTGTCTCGGCGGCGCGGGTGGGTTGGGCCTGAGCGGCACTGGTTGAAGAGCCGACGGCTAGTAGGCCGGCGCCCGCCAACACCAGTCGGCGGCGGCTAAGACCGGCGGTGTCCAAACAAACGTCGCACATTTAACTGGCTTCCTTCCGTAACGCCATGATCGAGCATCGCTTGCCGCAATTTCTTATAACGTTCGGCGCGGCTATCCGCTGTTCACACGCACGCACTGAGCAACAGCGTCGCGCTGAGGGTGAAGATCGTCGTGGCGAATGCAGCGATTGTAGACCAGATAGCCGCCGTGCGCAAAAAAACGCCGGTTTGGCCGAAATCGAGGCCCGGGTCGGCGGCGCCCAGGCGGCGCCACATCCAGCCGATCGCGGCCAGATGTGCGAAGAGCACGAGGGCAAGGCCAAGGCGCAGCGGACCGGCCGACCAAACAAAGGCGCAGCCGATGGCGTGGACGGCGTAGAGAACGACGAGCGCGCTGCACCATACGCCGAACCCGGCTGCGAGCCACAAAAGGTATCCAGGTGGAACGGGACGCGTGCTCACGGTCATGTCCCCAGCATCCGAACGAGGGCGGGCAGTGACAACACTAGGCCGAGCGCGACAACGCCGGTCGCCAGGGTGTAGTCGAGCCAGAGCCGCGTCAGGCGCAAATCCAGCGACCGCCGGGACGACAGAAAGCCGGCGCCGAGGCGCAGGAGGTTGCTGAGGAGGAAGAGCAGGCCGATGCCGGCATGCAAGGCGACAAAGGCGAGCAGCGCGGCGGCGGTCGCACCGAGGGCGTGCTCGGTGGGACGCGGGACGATACCACCGATCAGCACCACGACCGCCGCAATGGCAACGACAAGCCCGAGCGCGGCGAGCCCGATCCAGCCGCGCGTCATGCCGCCAGCGACGAGCGACCGCAGCGATCCGCGGGTCGCCGCCGCGGCAACGACGAGGGCCGCAAAGGCTGCGAGGGCAAGCCTGCGATCCGGCGCGAACGTCTGCGCCGGCGGCCAGTTCGGAGCGGAAATCCATAAATAGAGCGTCCCGAACACCAGAGACGCGAACAGCGTACCATCGGCGACCAACGTGAAGATCAGTGCCCACCACGGCGGGGAACCGGCCACCTCGGTGTGCGGCGGCACCACCACGCCCTGGCCCACGGACAACGGGTCGTAGTCCCGTTTCAGCCCGGCACTCTGCCCCGCCAGTACGAACAGCCCGGCCACCACCAGCGCGGCGACGAGCGCCGAGAAATAGAACTGGAAAAGCATCGCCAGCACCGCCGCCGCGGTGGCGAGCGCCGTGTAGAACGGCAGGTAGGTCGGGCGCGGCAGCACGATGAGCTGCTCGGCTGCCCCCGAGGTCATATGTACGCCCAGCGTCTCCTGCCAGCCGTTGCGAACGAAGCCGAGATATCCCTCGCCTCGTGCCAGCGACGACGCGAGTCCGTCGGGGGCGGTGCGGTCGGGTCCGCTCCTGATATGCGGTATCGAGGCGAAATTGTATGGCGCCGGCGGAATCGGCATCGCCCATTCCAGCGTCTCCGCGTTCCAGGGGTCGCGCGGCACGCGGCGCCCGTAGCGGAGTTGCGCCAGAAGGTCGATCACCACCAGTGCGAAGCCGATCGTCATGATGAACCCGCCCACCGACGACAGCAGGTTGAGCGCGGTCCAGCCTTCGTTTCCCGAATACGTGTAAATGCGCCGCGGCATGCCGCGCAGCCCAGTCAGATGCATCATGAAGAAGGTCAGATTGAAGCCGACGAAGATCAGCCAGAAGGCCGGCACCGCCAGCTCGTGCGTCGCCGTGCGTCCGGTCAGCAGCGGCAGCCAGTAGTAGAGCGCCGCCAGCATGGGAAAAGCGAGCGCCCCGGCGACGACATAGTGCAGATGGGCGACGACGAAGTAGCTATTATGCGCCTGCCAGTCGAAGGGCACCATGGCAAGCATCACGCCGGTCAGCCCACCCATCACGAAGACGAAGAAGAAGCCGAACACGTAAAGCATCGGCACGTTCCAGCGCGGCCTGCCATGCGCCAGCGTGGCGAGCCAGGCGAAGATCTGGATCCCCGTCGGCACCGCGACAATCGCCGAGCTCGCGGAGAAGAAAGCGAGGGCCAGATGCGGGATGCCCACGGTGAACATGTGATGCACCCAGATGCCGAAGCTCACGAAGGCGAGGGCTATGATCGCGACCACGATCGCACGGTAGCCGACGAGCGGCCGACCGGCGAAGACCGGGATGATCGTCGAAACGATGCCGGCCATCGGCAGGAAGATGATATAAACGTCCGGGTGGCCGAACAGCCAGAATAAGTGCTGCCAAAGCAGCGGATCGCCGCCCCTGGTCGGGTCGAAAAACGGCAGATGGAAGGCGCGCTCGACCTCAAGCAGAATCGAACCCAGGATCAGCGGAGGGAACGCCGCCACCATCATCAGCGCGGTGACCAGCATGTACCAGCCGAAGATCGGCATGCGGTCGAGTGACATGCCCGGAGCCCGCATCTTGAGAATCGAGACGACGATCTCGACGGCCAGCGTCAGCGCGGAGATTTCGACGAAGGTCACGCCGAGCAGCCAGACATCGGCATTGATGCCCGGTGTGTAGACGTTCGAACTGAGCGGCGTGTACATGAACCAGCCGCCGTCCGGCGCGACGCCGGCCAGCAGCGCGCTCGTCAGGATGATGCCGCCGAACAGGTAGCACCAGTAGCCATAAGCGGTGAGCCGCGGGAACGCGAAGTCGCGGGCGCCGAGGATCTTCGGTGTCAGATAGACCGCGATGCCCTCCACCAGTGGGATCGCGAACAAAAACAGCATCATCGACCCATGCATGGTGAAGACCTGATTGTAGGTCTCCGGCGCCATGAAGGTTGCCATGGGAGTTGCGAGCTGAACGCGGGTCAGCATGCCGAGCACGCCGCCGATCGCGAAGAATACGAACGCCGTAGCCATGAAGCGCAGGCCGATGACGGAGTGGTTGACGGCGGCGAGGCGCTGTAGCCCTGGCCCGGTCGCCCAGATCGCGGCGAGCTGTCGATGCAGCCGCAGCGCCGGGCTGCCCTGTGGCGGTCGGTCGACGGACGCGCTCATTCGTTCCCCTTCGATGACGCGGCCGCTTGGGCGAGCGCGGCGGAAAAGTCCTTCGCCGGATGGACGATGACGGTGAACCGCATCCGGGTGTGGCCGATGCCGCAGAATTCGGAGCACTGTCCTTCGTAGCGGCCCGGCTCATCGGCCTGGACGCGCAGGACATTCACATGCCCCGGCACCGCGTCGATCTTGCCGGCAAAGCGCGGAATCCAGAAAGAATGGATGACGTCGACGCTGCTCACGGCGATGTCGACGGGAACGCCCGCTGGCAGGTGCAGGACATCCACAGTCTTTACCCCGCCTTCGCCGGGATAGCGGAAAGTCCAGCTCCATTGCCGGCCTTCGGCTTCGATACGCTGCGCGGCAGTCCCCGGCAGCGGTAGAAGCCGCTGGCCCGCGATTAGCGCATAGGCAACAAGCGGCGTCAGGACTAAGGCCGGCAGAACGAGGCCGCCGAGCACGATCCAACGCGCCGGCGATACGCTCGAACCCCAGCCGGGCCTGCGGATGACCTGTGCGAAGAGAACCATCACCATCACGAAGATCGCCGCGGAGCCCGCAAGCATCACCCACCATAGGTTTGCAATCGCGTCCGCCGCCGGCCCGGACGGGGCGAGCGTCGACAGCGACCCGCTGCAGCCGGTCAGCGTCACGGCCGATCCGAGTTGAACCGCCGCACGCGAGACGCTACGAATCCTGCGTGCAAGATGGATAGGGTGGGGAGGCCAAGGAGCCTGGCGAAGAACGACGATCCGGTGACCCCGCGCAAAAGTCGGGTGCAGCTGGAGCTGCTTCAGCTCGATGTCGGGTCGGCGGTTGCCGTGGTGGGTCATCCGATCCACGTAATGATGGTGCATTTCCCGATCGCGTTCGTGCTCGCGACCCTGGGCGTCGACCTCTTCTACTGGTGGTCGGGCGACCCCTTCTGGGTTCGGGTCGGCCTCTGGTCGGCGGGCATCGCCTTCTGGACCGGCGTCGCGGCCAGCATCGTCGGAACGGCGGAGCTCCTGCTCGTGCGTGGCATCCGCCTCCTGGAGGCGAGCTGGTCGCATGCCGTGGCGGCGATGACACTGGTCGCGATCGCCGGGGCCAACTGGGGCCTGCGGCTGGAATATCCCGAATCGATCTTGCCGCACGGCCTCGCTTTGTCGGGTCTGGCCGCCGTGATCGCTGGCTTCGCCGGCTGGCATGGGGGCAAGCTCGTCTTCGATCATGGCATCGGCATTCTGGTATCGCCGAAGAGCTGACCGAGCGCCCCGGGCCTGAACAGATCCGTGGCAAACTGGTTGGAGTCGATGTGCGGCTTGGCAAGCACGATCCAGATGATGGCCGTGATCAGCACGATGTAGGCGCTCGATAGCGCCACACACGATGCTCGGCCGAAGTGGCCGTCGGCCAGGAAGAGACGCCCCAGCACGAGGCCGGCAAGGACGTGCAACATCGCCATGCCCCCGACAAGGACCATCTTTACAGAGAACCACTCCAGAAACGTGGCCTGGAGGAAGATCAGCCCCGTGCCGCTGGCGATGGCGACGAAGGCGGCGGGAGAAGCCATCCCGACATAGACAAAACGCGTCAACCGGTGCAGCCGGTCCAGCTCCGCTCCCAGCCTGAACGTCCGGCGTTGCCAGAACAGGGAGGGCAGCACGATCAGCCCGGCTGACCAGATCGCGATCGCCGCGAGATGGACGAATTTGAGGAAGAGCGTCACCGCACCGGCTCTGCCGGCCGCAGGCTCGACCAGGCGAGCCAGAGCCCCACGCCGACATAAGGCAGCATCGCAGGCACCCACATCAGGAGCCCCGCGAGTTGTTGGTCGGCGAGGGGGGAGAGTCCCCAGGGCCACGTGCTTGCGAAATGCACCGCATAAAGCGGCCGGGACGCGAACACGATCAGCGCGCCGAGAAGCCCCATCTGCCCGACCGTTGCCACGAGCGCGACCAGCGCCGGGCCAGGCTGTGCCTCCGCCGCCAGAATCGCCCGCCACATGAGCCAGGCGCTTCCCAGCAGCGAGCACTGCATCAGCCAGTAGGCCGGCACCGTGGCGAGGCCCCAGTCATAGGGGCCCGGCGCGTGCCAGAGCCAAAGAATAACCGCATGCGTCGCGACCAGTGCGGCGAGCGGTGGCGCGCCAGCACGTCTCAGCGGAAACGCCAGTGCGAGCAGCGGCGCCACGGCGGCGACCAGGATGACATGGTGGAATACCCGCGCCGAGAACAGCGCCGAGGACAGGGCGCAGAGGGGGGAAACGAAGACGACGACCATTAGCGCGATCGCCCCGCAGCCGGCACGGCCGTTGCACGAACGCCCACAACCGACCACCAACGCCATTGCCGCGAGCGCCGCGATCAGCGGCGGATCGAAATTCCAGCGCATCCAGAGATCGTCCGGGACCGCTGCGGGGCCACAGTATGCAATCAGTGGATTCGGCATTATACGACTCCCCCCGCCTTTCCTCTTCGCTGCCTCGGCTCGCGCGCCCATCGCCATTATGGCGAGCAACACATCGAGCAGCCAGAGCAAAACAGCAACGACAATATCTCCCGCCCGCAGATGCGCGCGGTGCTGCATAGCGGCATCGTGCACTCTACAGTTCGCGCCCGCGTGGACGCGACACTACGCGACGTGTGACGGCAGCGTCCTGCTAGGGTTCAACCGCGCCCGCGTGCGAGCGGCTAAAAGAGGTCTGACCGGCTTCCCGGCGACAGACCGTTGCGAAACGCTTGGAATGGTGCTCACCTGCCTTCACACCAAGCGCACGGGCTCATTGGGCAAATTCAGGCGGAGACCGCGGCGGAAGTCAGGAAGCGAGAGGCGGACGCGTAGCAATCGCGCCCGGCTGCCGGCTCAAGGGGATCGTGGACCTACGGATGGCCTGGGGACGGTGAGAGGATCGGGCGCCGACACGAGTGAACCGTCCTCGGAAGGGTAGGATAATCCATGCAGCTTCCCTTCACTGTGCGCGGGACCGTCTGGATCATCGTCTATCTGCTCTTTATCCTCGCCCCACTGTTCGTCCTGCTGGCGGGAGCGTTGCCGCCGACGCGTGATTTCTGGACCGAGTTCGCGGTCGCGCTCGGCTATTCCGGGCTGGCGATGATGGGCCTGCAGTTCGGCCTCACGGCACGCTTCCGCTACGTGACCGATCCGTGGGGCGAGGACGTCATCTATCACTTCCATCGCCAGATTTCGCTGATCGCAGTGGGCCTCATCGTGACGCACACGATCATCCTGACAGCCGGCCGGCCCGAAATGCTCGCGCCGCTCAATTTCCTTCAGACGCCATGGAGCGCGCGTTTCGCCGTGCTGTCGATCATCGCGCTGATCGCGCTGGTGGTGACGGCGCTTTGGCGCGTGCGGCTGAATATCGGCTATGAGGTATGGCACCTCGCTCATATTGCGCTCGCGGTCGTCGCTATCGCGGCCGGGATCGCGCACATGGTGGGATCGGGCTACTACCTGGTCAATCCGTGGAAGCGGGCGTTGTGGATCGGCTTGGCGATTTTCTGGATCGGGCTGCTGCTCTACGTGCGGATCGTCAAACCGCTGTTCATGCTTCGCCGGCCATACCGCGTGACCGAGGTGCGGCGCGAGCGCGGCGATAGCTGGACACTGGTGATGCAGCCGGAAGGACATCCCGGTTTCCGCTTCAGCCCGGGCCAGTTCGGCTGGCTGACGGTGTTCGGAACGCCGTTCAAGATCACCGGGCACCCGTTCTCGTTTTCATCGAGCGCCGCCGCCGAGGACGGGCGCGTCGAGATGACGATCAGGAACCTCGGCGACTTCACGCGCGGGATCGGAAACGTGCCGATGCAGCAGCGGGTCTATCTGGATGGGCCTTATGGCGCGTTTACCATCGGTCGCAATCCGGCGGATATGCACGTGCTGATCGCCGGCGGCGTCGGCATCACGCCGATGATGAGCATGATCCGCACACTAGCGGACCGCGGCGACCAGCGGCCCGTGGTCCTGCTGTACGGCAGCAAGGATTGGGAGTCGATCACCTTCCGCGAGGAGCTGGAGGGGGCGAAGGCGCGGCTCAACCTAACAATCGTCCATGTGTTGTCGAGCCCGCCGGAAGGCTGGACGGGGGAACAGGGCTACATCACGGCCGACGTGTTCAAGCGCCATCTTCCGCCGCGCTACGCCGATCATGAGTATTTCATCTGCGGGCCGAGCGTGATGATGGATGCGATTGAAAAGGTGCTGGGCGAGCTGAACGTACCGCTTTCCAAATATCATTCCGAGCGCTATAGCTTCGTCTAGCGGAGGCTCCCGATGCGCCGTTTGGTTGCCGACAGACTCGTGTTCGCCACGGCTGTGATTGTGGTCGTAATGGCGGCGATTTTCGCGCTGTCGCGCGTCGCCGGCTAGCCAGAGCGCGCCGAAACGGGATCACCAACATGGGCCTGCTGGGCATCCTCCTTGGCCTCGCTCTGCTGATGTGGCTGGCCTATCGAGGCTGGAGCGTACTCCTGGTCGGACCCCTGGCGGCGGTGGTGGCGGCAGCGCTCTCCAGCGAGCCGGTGCTCGCCCATTGGACGCAAACCTTCATGGGCGCCGCAGGCCGATTCGTGGCGCAGTTCTTTCCGCTGTTCCTGCTCGGCGCGCTCTTCGGCAAGCTGATGGACGACACCGGGTCCGCGCTCGCCACCGCCCGCGTGCTTGCCGAGCGGCTTGGCGGGCAACGGGCAATCCTCGCCGTGGTACTGGCCTGCGGGATACTGACCTATGGCGGCGTCAGCCTTTTCGTTGTGGCGTTCGTGGTGGCGCCGTTGGCGGACGCGCTGTTCCGCGAAGCCGATGTACCCCGTCGCCTGATGCCGGCCGCGATCGCGCTCGGCGCATTCACCTTCACGATGACGGCACTGCCCGGCACACCGGCAATTCAGAACGCCATCCCGATGCCTTTCTTCGGGACCACCCCCTTCGCCGCGCCCGGCCTCGGGCTGATCGCGGCCGCGGTCATGCTGGGCTTCGGCCTTTGGTGGCTCGGCCGCGTCGAGGCGGCGGCGCGCCGCGCTGGCGAGGGTTATGGGGCCGACTCTCACGAGGCAAGCGAGGCGGAGACGCAACTCGTGCGCGAGCGCGCCAGCGCCTCCGGGCCATTCGACCCGGAGGAGATGGACCACGGCCGCCATTTCGAGGGCGGCGTGCCGATCTGGTTGGCAGGATTGCCGATGCTTGTCGTCGTGGTCGTGAACCTCGGGATGAGCGAGGTCGTGCTGCCAAGGCTCGATACCGGGTTCCTCGCCGAACCGCGCTGGGGAGCGACCTCATTGGCGGCGGTGGGGGGAATCTGGTCGGTGGCGACGGCACTGCTCGCCGCGAGCGCGGTGCTGGTGCTGACGAACCGCCGGCGCCTTCTCGCGCTGCGCGAAACGATGGATGCCGGCGCCAATGCCTCCGTCCTGCCGGTGCTGAACACCGCCAGCATGGTGGGCTTCGGCGCCGTCGTGGCGGCGCTGCCTGCCTTCGCCGGGATACGCGACGCGCTGGCATCGATCCCAGGCGGACCGCTGGTCTCGATCGCGGTGGCCACCAACGTCGTCGGCGGCATCACCGGTTCGGCCTCGGGCGGCCTGATCATCGCACTGGAAGCGATGGGCGACACCTACGTGAAAATGGCGGCGGCGGCGGGCATCGACCCGGCACTGATGCATCGCGTCGCCGCCATCGGCTGCGGCGGCCTCTCCGGCCTGCCGCACAACGGCGCGGTCGTGACGCTGCTGGCCATCTGCGGCGCCACCCATCGCGGCAGTTATCGCGACATCGGCATGGTGATGGTGGTCGGCACGATCCTCGCGCTGGTGGTGATCATCACGCTGGGCAAGCTGATCGGATCGTTCTGAATGCCGCCCACGCCATACAGACGCACTATGAGCATCTTGGGGAGGAATTGGCGATGAGTTTGAAAGGCAAGGTCGCGCTCGTCACCGGCTCGACAAGCGGAATTGGACTGGGGATTGCACAAGCATTGGCAACACAGGGGGCAGACCTTCTGCTAAACGGGTTCGGCGATGCCGACGCGATGGAGAAGCTTCGGGCGGCAACCGCGACGAAATTCGGCGTCCGTGTCGTCTACTCGCCGGCCGATATCTCCAAGCCTGCCGAGAGTGCGGCGATGGTGGCGCAGGCGGAGCGCGAGCTTGGCTCGCTGGATATCCTGGTGAACAACGCCGGCGTGCAGTTCACCGCGGCCGTGCAGGACTTCCCTGACGAGCAGTGGGACAGGGTCATCGCGATCAACCTGTCTGGCGCGTTCTATACTACCAAGGCGGCGATCCCCGGCATGAAGGGGCGCGGATGGGGCCGGATCATCAACATCGCCTCGGCACATGGTTTGGTCGCGAGCGCCGAGAAGTCGGCCTACGTCGCCGCCAAGCATGGCGTCATCGGGCTGACCAAGGTGACCGCCATCGAGCTCGCCAATAACGGGATCACGGTGAATGCGATCTGCCCCGGCTGGGTGCTGACGCCCCTCGTGCAGAAACAGATCGACGAGCGCGCGGCCGCGGAGGGCAAGACCGCCGAGGCGGTGACGCGCGACTTCCTGGCCGAGAAGCAACCGATGATTCGGTTTTCCACCCCAGAGGGAGTGGGGGCTTTGGCGGCTTTCCTGTGTTCCGATAGTGCCGCGACGATCACCGGGGCGCCGTTCTCCATCGATGGCGGTTGGGTCGCGCAGTAGAAAACTCGGTCTGTGGCGCGTAGAAGCCACATGATCCAGATGTACGGCTTTGCGCTGTGTCGATCATCTAGGAGGGCCTCGATATGCGGCCCTGGCCGAGTTGGCTGCCCTGCCCCCGACCCGGTTCGGCTATTTCCGGGACGGGGCTAGGCGTCGCCTCGGAGGGTTGGATCATGCCGATCGTGCGGACTATGTGCCCCATGATATCGATTGAACGTACAACGAGATAGGTGACGAAGATGCCTCATAGGAGCGGCCTGGTTTCGGCAAGCGTTCTCGCCATGGTTCTGGTCGGCGTTTTCAGTGGGGCGCTGGTGGGGCTCATACCGGCCAGCGTGTTAACGAACCAAGTTTTGTAGGCCATCGTCACCGCGTTCGTGGCCGGCCTCCTGGCCCTGGTCGTTGGTCGGGTCATCCTTCGACCACATGCCAAGCTCGCCTTCGGGTCCGCGGTGGTCCTCTGGAACGTCATCATTGCTTCGTTGATCGGCGGACTTGCAGGACATGAACTCCAACGAGCGCGACGGAATTGGCGAAGACATGCCGGGCGAATTCCTGACCTGGCTGGTGCCGCACGCTTCTACGGCTGGCAATGCGCTTCGCGCCCTACGGCGACCTGTTCGTCACGAAGAGCAGTGCCGGCCGCGTCCGCGCGTCGCGCATGGGGCATGACCCATGTCACCCGGAGGCATCGGCCACCTTCGCCAGCGGCATGTCCATGTCTCGTGCGCGGGGTGGTGAGGCCGGCGGAGACAATGGCGAACCCTCTTGGCACTGACAAGCTGGCCTCCGGCGGTCGCGGAACGGTGCGTGGGATGTTGATCGCGGGCGGGGTTGAGAACGGCGCAGCCATGTCGGCCGGCGTGACCCGATGACGCACGCCCAGTGCATCCTGGCGCCAGTCGCTGAATGGGCCGACGGTCTGCGCAGAAGCCACTACACCGGTGAGGAGAACGGCGATGATCGCGCTCCGCGCGAATTTCGGCATGGATTGCTTACCCTTGCGGTTCCTGCCCGGGATCAATGCTTGCCGTCCCGCGCGTATTGGCCACACCACCGGTGTAACGATGTAAGCATAGAGAGGGGCAAAGGAGGTCACACGGGATCCGCTCTCGCGGTGCAGGCTAGGTTCCCCTTACGCAGATGAGCGTCCTTCCGACGAAACTGTGCGTTGTCATGACCGCCCGATGTCTGTCAACGCCGATCGGTCTGCATTGCCGCGTCAGGCACTGGTGCCCGCGCCAAGACTGGGTTACTGGGTGTGATTGCAACAATCGGGGGAATGGACGTGTTGTTCCAAGGTGGATTCGGATTCGGCAATTTCGTAACCGACGTCTTTGCCGTGTTCCTGTTCGTGGTCTGGTTCTGGTTGCTCGTCACCGTCGCCAGTGACCTGTTCCGCCGGCGCGACGTATCCGGAGTGGCGAAGATACTCTGGGTTATTCTGCTGGTGGTGTTGCCTTACATAGGCATCTTTGCCTATTTCCTCACACAGGGGCGGGGCATGGCGGAGCGGGACGAGGCTCCGGCCCACCAGGCCCGCGATGAGCTGCGCCAAGTCGTGGGCTTTAGCGTTGCCGACGAGATCGAAAAGCTCGACCGGCTGAAAAAGACGGGAGCGATCTCCGACCAGGAGTACGCTCGCCTGCGCGCAAGGGCGGTGCAGTAGCTGTCAGTAGGTCGCGGGGTTCCAGATGGATCATGGTACACCCAGCGGTGTTCTAAGGGATCGGGTCAGCATGAGTTTGGAGCCTCGTCTGGACCCTATGTTCGCGCCGTGAACTGAACGTGGCTCGCCTCACGACCTGCAGTTATCCGAGGGTTAGGCCGTCGGGAAGACGGCCCAGAGCCTCATGCATGGGAGACGAGCCAAATGAAGTCTATCACGAACCTACGTCGGGCCGGACGTGCACGAATTGACGATATCGGTCGCTCTCGCCGAGGAGGGGCGGAGTGGCGAGGTTATACCAGCCCGCCTAAACATTGACACTCGCCCAGGTCCGCGTGGCGATCGATCTGATCCGGTCGGGATCACCGATCAGGAATCGCCAGGCCTCGGCGCATGCTTGGACGATGGCGTCATAGCTGTCCCAGACCCGGTGGCTGAGCTTGTTGCCGCGCAGGTAGTCCCAGACATTCTCCATCGGGTTCAGTTCCGGCGAATAGGGCGGGAGGGGCAACAACGTGATGTTGTCAGGGACCTGGAGCTGATCGCCGCCCTGATGCCAGCCGGCGCCGTCACACACCAGCACGGCATGTGCGCCGGGCGCTACCTGTGTGGCGATCTCTTTCAGATGTTCGCTCATGGCCTCGCTATTGGCTGCCGGCATAATGATCGCGGCTCCGATGGCGCGCGATGGGCACAAGGCACCGAACAGATAGACTGAAGTATGGCGGTTATCCCGCACGGCTCGGGGGCGTGAGCCTATCGGCGCCCAGATGTATTCCAGCGAGCCCTGCTGCCCCACCCTGGCTTCATCCTGGAACCAAATCTCAATCGGCTTGCCCGCTACCGAGCCGAGTAACGCCGCCTTCACCAAGCCGCTGAAGTTTTTTTAAAAGCCAACTCCGCGCAGGATCCTTCTTCGGGTGATACGGCCGCGGCTGCAAACGGGTCATTTCCAACCGGCGTAACCACTTGCCCATGGTCTGCTCGCACACCCTCACTGACCATCGCTCGACGATTTCTGCGCACAGATCAACGCACCGCCAGCGTATCACTGTGTGCCGCTCGGGGTTTGGCCCAGTCAGCACGATTTCCAGTAATTCCTCCATCCGCGCGTCGGTCAGAAACCGCGGCCGCCCGGGACCTGTGCGCGAGCGAAGGCCCTCCACCCCTGCGGCGTTGTAGCGATGCACCCAGTCGCGCAGCGTCTGGCGGGTCATCCCGTTCAATAATGCCGCCTCTTCGCGAGAACGGCCTTCCAGCAGCAGTGCAACTGCCAACAGGCGACGCACGACCGCGCCGTCGTCGCTCTTCCCTGCCACAGCCCGCAACGCCGCGGCGGACAGCTCGGTCCGGGTGATCTCAATCGGCTGGCCCATCGGCGGACTCCCTGCAAGGCTATGATGCCCAACACAAAATCAGCCTCCAGCCGATTGGGAAGCCCCAGCCGACGCCGGGGGCGGGGAAAGTCAGGGATTACGGGGCTGGTAATTAGATATCATGGCATGGTGGAGAATTGCGCTGACGTCCTGATCAAGCTGGTGGAACGGCTCGGGCGCCGTGGCGGACATTACGTTTCTGCTATGAGGCTGGTCCCTGCGGCTACGGTCTACATCGATTGTTGAGCGGGCTGGGGTCACGATTCCGCAGTGGTCGCTCCGTCGTTGATCCCGAAAAAGGCGGGCGACCGGGTGAAGACCAACCGGCGTGACGCGGCGATGTTGGCCAGGTTGCATCCGGCCGGAGAACTGACCGAGGTCTGGGTTCCGGATGCGGCGCATGAGGCCATGCGTGATCTTGTCCGTGCGCGGGCGACGGCCGCACGCGTTCTGACCAAGGCACGGCAGCACCTCACCGGATTTTCGTTGCGTCACGGCAAGGTCTATGCCGGTCCGCGTGCCTGGACGGTGGCATTCCGACGCTGGTTGACGACGGTGCGTTTTGACCATCCCGCCGCCCAGCAGATCGTGTTGCAGGACTACATCCATGCCGTCGAAGATGCGGAGAAGCGGATCGCACGGCTTGTCGAGCAGATCGAGCAGCTGCTCGAGCAGCGGTCGCTGACACCGGTGGTGAAGGCTATTCAGGCGATGCGGGGAGTGGCGTTCATCAACGCGGTCACCATCGTCGCTGAGATCGGCGATTTCGCGCGGTTTACAAATCCCCGCCAACTCATGGCCCACGTTGGTCTCGTGCCATCGGAGCATTCGACCGGCGACAGTGTGCGACGGGGCCGCGTCACGAAGGCCGGGAACAGTCAGGCCCGGCGGGCGCTGCTTGAGGGAGCCTGGACCTATCGCATGCAAGCACGGGTCAGGCGAAAGATGCACGATCGCATCGACAGACTACCACAGGGGCATTGTCAGGTTGGCGCCCCAGGTCGAGTGAGGCCGGCTGAGTATGATGACGCCGATGACCCCAACCCCTACCGTGGCTTCCGCTTCCTTGCGGAGATCATCCAGCACGCCGTGTGGCTGTATCACTGCTTCAGCCTGAGCCTGCGTGACGTCGAGCTGATGCTCGCCGCACGCGGCATCGTGGTAAGCTATGAGAGCATCCGCGAGTGGGGCCTGCGCTTTGGCCGGATGTTTGCCAACAGTCTGCGCCGGCGTCGCCCGCGGCCAGGCGACAAGTGGCATTTCGACGAGGTCTTCATCCGCATCCGAGGCAAGTTGCACTATCTCTGGCGCGCGGTCGATCAAGACGGGCATGTGCTCGATATCCTGGTGCAGAGCAGACGTAATGCCAAGGCGGCCAAACGGTTCTTCCGCAAGCTGCTGAAGGATCTGCAATTCATCCCGCGGGTGATCGTCACCGACAAGCTGCGAAGCTACGCGGCCGCGAAGCGCGATATTCTGCCCGGTGTTGAGCACCGGCAAAGCCGCTATCTCAACAACCATGCTGAGGCCTCACACCAGCCGACCCGACGACGAGAACGACATATGAAGCGCTTCAAATCTGCCTGTCATGCGCAGCGGTTCCTATCGACCCACTGCCGCATCCACAATCACTTCCAGCTTCGCTGCCATCTTTCATCTGCCAGCCAATATCGTGCCGCTCGCAACGAGGCATTCCTCACCTGGTACGATGTCACAGGTGTCATCGCAGTCGTGTGACGGCCACAGCGCCGACCGGCTTTGCCGACCACCCATCAGCAAGTTGACAGTGCCCTGACGATGCCCGAAGCTGACGCCCCGCCGAATTATACTCGGGAATGCGCACTGCGATAGGACGCGCTGGCCGTCCATCGGCCAGCAAGCGGCGGCAATCACATCAGAAAAGACAGGAATGGAGGAGCAGGTGAACACACTCAACGCAAACACGGCCGACGGCGCACCGCGCCGGAATTTCTTTCGCCTCGCGGGGGCAACGGTGCTTGGGCTGGCTGGACTTGCATCCGCGGCATCGCGCGCGCAGGCCGCAACACCGCCGGCGGGCAACGGCCCGAACTGGCCTGGAAAGCTCAAGGGACGCCATCGCCAGGTGGTCGACGCCTACAGCGTCAACGGCGGCTTCCCGCTTGTATTCGCATCCACGTTCCTGCTCACGGATCCGGCGCCAGGTTCAGCGACGTCGGTCGTCATTCTGCGCTCTCAGGGTCTCTTGATCGCTGTCAACAGTGCGGTTTGGGAGAAATACAAGATCGGTGAATCATTGAAGATCATCGATCCGGAGACCAAGGCTCCGGCGGTGAAAAATCCTTTCGTAAATCCAAGGCCTGGCGTTGTAGCAACGGACGATTTGGCTGTTGACCGGCTGCTCGGAAAAGGTGCGGTATTCGGCGCCTGCAACGTGGCGCTGCATGGCCTAAGCAAACGACTCGCCAACAACGCCGACGTGAGTGCGGACGACGCGGCAAAGGAATGGGCGGCAAACCTGGTGCCGGGAATCACGCTCCTCCCCTCGGGAGTGTGGGGTCTGAACCGCGCGCAGGAGGCCGGCTGCACCTATTGCGCGGGCGGCTGAAGACAAGTTGCGGTCGCACTTGGGCCAATTCCTGGAGCGCTTACTCTGAGGCTCCGACCTTCAGAACGCGAGCTTAGCACAGTGCAAGGCTCGCCTTTTTTCGCGCATTAATGGAGCAAGCATCTGTTCGGGCAGCGAGCACGGTCAAAGGTTATCATAGAAAGCTTTCGGCCGATTGCTCCGGGTGCCTGTGGATCGGCTCGCAAAAGGGGCCGTCGCCCGAAACCCTCTATGTGAAAAGCCAAGATGCGAAGGCGGAACGGCAAAAGCGTCGAAAGCGGTGGACCAGAGCCTACGCAGGGGGGTTGGACGGCGCGTGAAGATCGGTGTGAAATGCATAACGGGCCGATTGCCGGAGTGCTCGCCCAGCACATCGGAGCAATACCTATGAGCCGCATTCGAGATCGTAGACCCGACAATATTCGCGGGCCTTCTCTCCTCGTGCGGCAGGCGGTTGCTGGAACTCCTGCTGATGGTGGGCGCGAGCGGGACCTCTCCGGCGCTTGCGCAAGACGCGGGAGCAGCAATCGCGGTGCACGGCACCGCCAGAGGCGCACCTCCTTGTATCGCCTGCCATGGCGCGCACGGGGAAGGCAACGCCGCGAACGGCTTTCCTCGCCTGGCAGGCCTCCCAGCATCCTATCTCCGCGCCCAAATGAGCGCGTTCGCGGATGGGCAGCGCGAGAACTCGGTGATGGAGCCGATCGCCAAGATTTCTGAGCGCGGACGAGGCGCAGGCGGTCTCGCTCTACTTCGCCGGTCTTCCGGCCCCCGACCTTCCGAACAGCGCACCGGTGTCCGCCGGCCCCGGCGCCCTTCTGGCGCTCGATGGACGCTGGTCCGCCAAGCTTCCGCCTTGCGTTGCCTGTCACGGCCCCGGCGGGATCGGAGTCGGCACCAGCTTTCCGCCGCTCGCAGGCCAGCCCGCCCCTTACCTCGAAGCACAGCTCGAGGCATGGCAGCAGAGCAAGCGCCAGCCCGGCCCGCTGGGGCTGATGCAGGCGGTGGCGCGGCGGCTTAGCCCATCCGATATCGCGGCCGTGTCCCAGTGGTTCGCGGCCCAGCCTGCTGGAGGCGGCCGATGAGGATGCCAAGCCTCGCCCTAGTTCTGGTCGCGGGCATCGCCCTGACCGGCGCGCCGGACTCCGCTCGGACGGATATGGTTCCGGGCGTGCCGGATCCCGCCATCCCTGACCAGAGCGCCGTGTTCCAGCCGCCCGCAAAAGAAGCGATCCCGCCCGGCCCCTATGGCGACATGGTCAAGCTCGGCCGCGACGTTTTCCGCGAGACCGAGAAATATGCGCGGCCTTTCGTCGGCAACGAGCTGCGCTGCAGCAACTGCCATCTCGATGCCGGCAGGCTCGCCGACTCGTCACCGATGTGGGCGGCATGGGTGGCCTTTCCGGCATATCGGGCCAAGAACCATCACGTGAATACCTTCCAGGAGCGGCTGCAGGGCTGCTTCCGCTTTAGCATGAACGGCAAGGCGCCGCCGCTTGGCGACAAGGTGCTGGTGGCACTCGAAACCTACTCGGCTTGGCTCGCGCAGGGCGCGCCCGTCAGCGCCAACCTGCCGGGCCGCGGCTATCCAAGGCTAAAAAGTTCCCCGCTACAGCCCGACTATGCGCGCGGCCGGATCGTCTATCAGCAGCATTGCGCGCTGTGCCACGGTCCTGACGGGGCCGGGCAGTCGTCGGGTGGACAGGTCGTGTTCCCGCCGCTCTGGGGCGCCAATTCCTATAATTGGGGCGCCGGCATGGAGGGGGTCGATGCGGCGGCCGCCTTCATCAGAGCGAACATGCCGTTCGGGCTCGGCGGGACACTTTCCGACCAGGATGCCTGGGACGTTGCCTTGTTTGTGGACAGCCACGAGCGTCCGCAAGACCCGCGGTTTACCGGCCATCTCGGCGAAACAAGACAGCTGTACCACAACTCGCGCTGGTCGATGTACGGGCAAACCGTAGCCGGGCATGTGTTAGGCAGTGGATTGATGCCGGCAGGAGGCACCGGGCAGCAGAAATGACGGCGCGGTGGGTGAAATTTCTGGAACTGGCACAACCTGACCTTACTCTAACCGGCGTGCCAAAAGTGACCCTAAGAATGGAGTGCGCCCCTGCGGGTGGACAGTATCAAGCGGCAGCTTTGACCGTCTTCTGGGCGTGTTGATCCTCGAACTGCGCTGGGCTGAGATAGCCGAGAGCAGAGTGTAGACGTCTGCTGTTGTAAACCTCGTCGATGAACCTCGGAAGGTCGGCGGTGACGTCCGCGAACGTTTCGTAAGCGGCCAGATAGACGGCCTCGACCTTCAGCGTCTTCATGAAGCTCTCGGCCTTGGCGTTGTCATACGGATTGCCGCGACGACTCATCGAGCCGGTCAAGCCATGCGCGACCAGCAACTCGCGATAGATCTCCGACGCATATTGCGAACCGCGATCCGAATGATGAATGCAACCTTGGGGCGGCGTTCGGCTCCTGATCGCCGCCTTCAGCGCCGCGACGGCGATGCGGGCGTCCATCGATCGGCTGATCGCGTAGCCGACCACCTTGCGCGACCAGGCGTCCAGGATGGCGGCCAGATAGACGAAGCTACCTGGGATGGCGACGTAGGTGAGGTCCGCCACCCAGAGCTGGTTCGGGTGGTCGGCAACAAGACCCTTGGCCAGGTCGGGATAGATCGGGCTGGTATGGTTGCTGTCCGTTGTCACCACGTAGCGTCGGCGCCGCTTTGGCTGCAGGCCGTGCTCGCGCATGAGACGACGCAGCTTCTTGCCGTTCACCACGATGCCTTGGTGGCGCAAGGCCGCCCCGACCCGCCGATAGCCATAGCATTCGAACTCGTCGCAGATCGCGCCGATCCGGACGATGAGCTCATCCTCGCCGAGAGGAACGGGCGACTTGTCGTAGAAAGTGGATCGTGAGAGGCCCATCAGCTCGCACCCTCTTTGGACGGAGACGGTGGCGGGCCGGTGACGACGGAGGTGGTCGCGCTTCTCGGCCGGGGTGCGTGCTTCAAAGCCCCCTTTAGCAATTCGATCTCCAGCGCCTGGCGACCGACCATCCGCTCCAGAGCAGCGATCTTGGCTTCGTATTCTTGGACCAGGTCGGCCGCTTGCACGTCCTCATCCAAAGTGCCCGCTTCAAACTTGCCAACCCAGATCCGGATCAGTTGGCGCGAGATGTCGTGGCGCTGCGACAACGCATGCAGGGTCTCGCCGGCCAGAAACTCCTCAGCAACCTGCCGTTTGAATGCCGCACTGTGGGATCGGTGCTTCGTCATGGCTTCCATCCTCCGGAAGCCCAGCAAGGAGGGTCAATTCAAATCGCCCTTTCTGTCCACCCACAGGGGCGCACTCCAAGTGCCGGCTGAACATTCCCCACTTCGTTGCTGATCGCTCCGATGGGGTTGGCCGGGGCGTTGGTGCAGGGATGCAGTGGCTCAGCGGTGGTTATCGCGGTACGGTTGGATCATGCCGTTCAAGTTCAACGCTGCTCGTCGTCATTGCATCCCAAGAGAGCGTTACCGCGTCCGCAACTGGCCAGCCTACGAGGCAGGACTGAAGCGGCGCGGCGACCTGACGCTCTGGATCGACGAGGCTGCCCTCGACGGTTGGCAGGCACCACGGCGGACCACACCTGGCGGACAGGCGATCTACTCAAAATCTGGCGATCGAGTTGGTGCTGATCCTGCGCCTGGTGTTTCACCTTGCCCTGCGCCAGGCCGAGGCAATCGCCGGCAGTGTGTTTCGCGCGTTGAGGCTCGATCTCTGCGTTCCCGATCACACACTCAGCCGGCGTGGCCGTGATTTTGCTCGGCGGCGACCAACATGACTGCGCACGGGGTCAGACATCTGATCGTCGACCGCACGGGGTTGAAACTGTTCGGACAAGGGGAGTGGCAGGAAGCGAGACATGGCCGCAGCCGCCGGTCCTGGCGGAAGCTTCATCTGGCGGTCGACGCATGTACCGGCGAAATCGTCGCGAACGCGCTGACGGACAATGGTGCCGATGACGCCGGCGAAGTTCCCGGTCTGCTCGTGCAAGTCGACGCCGAGATCGCCAGTTTCATCGCGGACGGTGCGTATGACGGCGAGCCGTTCTACCGAGCAGTGGTCTGTCGACAGCAGGATCCGCCGGCTGACGTGGTGATCCCTCCGCGCATCAGCGGTGCCGAGCACGAACACGATTGACGGGCAGAACCAGCGCGACCGGCACATCCGACCGATCGCAAAGAACGGCCGCATGGGCTGGCAAAAGGCGACTGGTTACGGCCGACGCAGCCTTGTGGAAACGGCAATCGATCGTACAAGCAATTGATCGGATCGAAGCTGCGAGCGCGTGGCCTGGCTGCTCAGCAAGGTGAGGTCGCGATCGCAGTCGAGGCGTTGAACCGCATGATCCGCATCGCTAAGCCACTCTCAGTCCGCGTCACGTGATACACCCGAACGTGGAGACCACTGCCGCCCCACCTGCCTCCATGCACCAACGCCCTTGCCGCCGCCAGTCCGATACCGGCTCGGCCAAGCGGCAGGTTTGGGGGACGGGCTGGCTCATTTGAGCGACCGTGCCCCCACGCGGCGGCCGCCCGCAAGGCGCCATTCTTCCGGTAGGATCCCGGCTCACGCCTCGATCTTCCGCAGCAGCCGTTGCTCGACGATGGTGACCGCCCGGGTCAATGGGAAGGCGATCGCGAAATAGATGAAGGCGACCGTCGTCAGAATCTCGACCGGGTGGAACGTGCGCGTGGCGATGTTCTGCCCGACGTAGAGCAGATCGGACATGCCGACCGCCGATACCAGCGAGCTTTCCTTAAACAGGCTGACGGTGTTGGACAGCAGCGTCGGTATGGCGCGCAGGATGGTTTGCGGAAAGATGACGTAGGTTGTCTTGGCGAGTCGGCCAAGCCCGAGCGCCACGCAGGCATCGTGCTGGTCGCGCGCGATTGCCTTCATCGCGGCGCGAAACGTCTCGCTCGAGATGGCACCCATGTAGAGGCTGAGTGCGATGATCGCCGAGGCCAGATTGTCGATATCGACATGCAGCACGATCGGCAGGCAGAAGAAGATCCAAAAGATCTGGATCAGCACCGGCGTGCCGCGGAAGAACTCGACATAGACCGAGCTGACCGCATAGATCACCCGGCTCTCGGAGGTGCGCATCAGACTCAGCACGAAGCCGAGCAGCACACCAAGCACGACGCAGATGCAGGTGAGCTCGAGCGTCGTGGCCAGGCCGGCGAGCAAGGCGCGCCAGTAGTCGAGGATGAAAGCGAATGAGACGTGATAGGTCATCACCGACGCCCCCGCTCACCCGGCCAGTCGCCGGGCGTTGCGGCGCTCGAAATAGGTGACGAGCTGGCTGACCGGAAACGAGATCGCAAGATAGATGCCGGCGACGACAGTAAAAGTCTCGATCGGCCGATAGGTCTGGGTCGACAACGTCTTCGCCTGGTACATCAGGTCGCTGACCGCGACGAGCGAAACCAGCGCGCTCTGCTGGAAGCAGCCGATCGCGTTGGTGATGAGGACTGGAAGCGCCATGCGCACCGCCTGCGGGAAGACCACATGCATGATGCGTGCGCGCCAGCCGAGGCCGAGTGCCACGCTCGCGTCGAGATGGGCGCGCGGAATTGCCTGGATCGCCGCACGGTAAGCCTCGGCGTTGAACGCGGTGAGATTGAGGCCAAGCGCCAGCACGCCCATCGTCACTGCATCGAGAAAGACGTTGAACAGCATGGGGACGCAGTAGAAGAACCACACGATCTGGATCAGCGCCGGCGTGCACCGGAAGAACTCGACGAAGGCCGTCGCCGGCCAGCGCACGATGCGCACCGGGCTCATCACCAGCAGCGCCACGCCGAAGCCGGCGGAAAGGCCAATGGCATTCGCCAGGACCGTGAGCTTCAAGGTCACGACCAGGCCGTCGAGCAAGTTTGTCGAAGTCGCGCAGGACGAAGAAGAAGTTGAGGTGGTAGTTCATCCCGTGGCCCCCCTCCGTTCCCCGCGGCCTACTCCGGCTTGGCCCTCAGGCAACGCGCAGAATATTGACGATGAAATCCCGCGTCCGGTCCAGCCTGGGGTTGGAGAAGAATTCGCGCGGCTCGCCTTGCTCCAGGATGACGCCGCCGGCGCAGAACGCGACGCGCGTCGCGATGTTCTTGGCGAACCACATGTCGTGCGTCACCACCATCATGGGCATGCCCTGCTCGGCGAGCTCGACCATCATGTGCTCGACCTCGACGACCAGCTCGGGATCGAGCGCCGAGGTCACCTCGTCGAACATCATGAGGCGGGGCTCCAGCATCAGGGCACGCGCGATAGCGACGCGCTGCTTCTGGCCGCCGGACAATTGGGCGGGATAGGACCGCGCCTTGTCGGCCAGGCCGAAACGATCGAGCAAGGCCATCGCACGATCCGTCGCGCCCGCCTTTGCCTCACCGCGCGAGGTCACGGGTGCCAGAATGAGGTTGCCGATCACGCTCAGATGGGGAAACAGGGTATAGTGCTGGAACACCATGCCGATCTGGCGTTGGATCGCGCGCTCGATGCGGTTCTGCCGGTTGTTTCCGCAGGCGGCAACGTAGAGCTTGCCCTCGACGTGGATCTCGCCCGCATCGATCGGGTCCAGCCCCATGATGCAGCGGAGCAACGTGCTTTTGCCGCCACCGCTCGGTCCGATGATGAACAGCCGATCCTGCCGCCCCATCTCGAGATCGAGACCCTTGAAGACCTGGACGGCACCCTGCCCGAAACTCTTGTGCAGGCCGTTGATCCGGACGAAGCTGTCATCTGGCATCAACCGGCGCCCCCGGCACGGTGGTTGCCCCGGAAGCTGCACTGAACCCGGTGCCGCGGGCGGGCGGCGCAACGCAATGCGCAGGGGAAGGACCCACCCGCAATGCCCTTCACCTGCTGCCGTCGGCCGCCCTTTACTGGCCGCCCGTTGATCACTTTGTTCACGTAGAACTCACCGAGCTTCGCCACGTGGCCTTCGGCAACCGCTTCTTCCAGGAAGATGTTCAAGGCCTCGATCTGCTCGAGCGGCACCGATTTGCGAAAACCGTAGGCCACGCCCTGCTTGGCGATTGACGGCTCCGGCAGGACGGTGGCAGACCAGTCCTTGTTGACCGTGGCAAACAGCATGTTGGTGTCGGCGTCGTCGACCGACACGTCGGCGCGCCTCGATGATACGGCGAGGCGCGCCGCGTCGACATCCGGCAGGCGCATGATGGTGGCGTGCTTGACCAGGTCGGTCATCGTGTGATCCTGCGCGGTGCCCGACATGACCGACAGGATGATGCCATTCTTGTCGAAGTCGGCCATCGATTTCCACTCCGGCTTGATCTTTGGGTTCGACTTGTTGAAGACGAACGAGATCTGGTACTGCCACGGCGCCATCGAGTAATTGATCGAGAGCGCGCGCTTCGCCGTGCGATTGAGGGCCGGGGCGATGTCCCATTTGCCCGCCTGCATGCCGGCGATGATGTTGTCCCAGGTGGTGTCGACGAACTCAACCTTGACGCCCAGCACCTGCTCGCCGAATTCCTTGATGAGATCGACGAAGATGCCGCTGTACTCGCCGGTCTTCGGATCGCGCATCACGTGCGGCGGCGCGAGCGCCGCGGCGACACGCAGTGTGCCTCGATCCTGCACTTCCTTCCACAGATCCTCCGACTGCTGCGCCGCGGCGACGTGTCCGACCGCCGACAGTGAAAGCGCAATGCCGATCACGCCCAGCAACAGGCAGCAACGGGCCAGCATCGACCGGATGGCAATGGTCATTTGCAGATCTCCCCCCTGGGGTGGCGGTTGCGGTTGCGGTTCCGCAATGCCGCCCGCTCACGCTAGCCGGTATCGTCGCAGCTCACAACGGCGCGCGCGGACGACCCTGAAGTGACGCGTCGGGCGCTGGCGATTGCGTTGGTGCTTGACGGTGGTTCGCTCAGTGAAGCGGCCGCGGCATCGGCGATGGCTCGGCCGACAGCGACGGCGGGCGGCCCGGATGCGAACGGTCGGACAAGCCCTCCAGGCCCGCGGCGTTGAACCGATGCACCCAGTCACCCAGCGTCTGACGGTCCGTCACGCCAAAGCTGGCCGCGATCCGTTCACAAAGATCAGCCCGACGCCAGCGTACCACGGCATCCTTCGCCAGGTCCGGACCAGCTTCCACCCACCTGGCCAATTCCGACCGCTGCGACATCCGACGGAAATCCAGCTTGCGCAGCAACCGGCCCACCGTGCGGACATCCAACGGCGCAGCAACTATCTCAGTCACCGCGTCTTCGACGATTACCAGGCAATCCTCAAGGCATGCCGTAACGCCTGGAACGCCCTGATCGCGATGCCGCAGACGATCACTTCTATTGCCACTCGCACCTGGGCACAGGTCAAAATTTAAGGGCGCTGGTATGACTTCTCAATCGTCATCCCCGCGAAGCTTGTGCCCGCGAAAGCGGCCGCGGGAATCCATGCTTTCGCTCGCAGGACCGAAGCAGCCGTGGATGCCCGCTACCACTTTCGCGGGCACAAGCTGCGCGGACATAACGCCGGGAAAGTCTGTTGGTACTGATGAAGCACAGATTCAAACATTTGGGGCGAGCAGGTCCTGTTTCGCAGGCTTACCGCCCCAGCTCCACCACCCCGGCCTGGCGATCCGTGCCGCCGCGTCCCGCGCGGCCTCGGCGGTCGCGAACAGACCGAAGCATGTCGCGCCCGAACCGCTCATGCGCGCCAGCAGGCAACCGGGGAGTGCCGTCAGTTCCTCCAGCACCGCTCCGATCGTCGGGCACAGCGCGATGGCGGCGGGTTCCAGGTCGTTGCGGAGCGCCGCCAGATCCGCCGCCATCGCGGCCACGTCGGACCACGAATCCGGCAGTTCGGCCGGCGGTGAAAAGGCGCCCCGGCGGGCGTGGAACACCTCGGCGGTGGCGATGGGGACGCCCGGATTGATCAGCGCCATGCCGAAATCCGGCAACCGCGGGGCCGGGCCGAGCCGTTCGCCGATGCCGCCCATGCGCGCTGGCCGGCTGTGCAGGCAGACCGGAACGTCCGCGCCGAGCGTCAGTGCCAGCGCCGGAAGGTCCATCGTGTCGGGCGCGATCCCCCACAGCCGGCCCAGCGCCCGAAGCGCCGCCGCCGCATCGGCCGAGCCGCCACCGATGCCGGATGCAACCGGCAGGATTTTCGTGAGCACCATGCGGGCGCCTGTCGGGAACCCGGCGGTGTTGTTTTGGGCCGCCCTGCCGCCAGCACCCGCGCCGCCCGCAGCACCAGGTTATCGTCTCCGACACCCAAGGCCGCCCCGAACGGCCCATCGACCGACAGCGACAGCGCCGAGGCCGGCGATGCAAGCAGCGCGTCGCCCACACAGGGGAATACCACCAGGCTGTCCAACAGGTGATAGCCATCCGCCCGGCGTCCGGTGACGTGCAAATAGAGATTGATCTTTGCCGGCGCGAACTCGGCGGTAGCCTGATCGCTCAGCGGAGGCGCTTGTCCTGGGTGGCCGCCTGCGCCGTGGTCTCGTGCAGTTTCGCCTGCAACTTGGCGGCTTCGGCCGGCACCGGGTTGAGCGTCAGCGCCCGCCGCCACTGGTATGTCGCCTCCGTCTTGCGGCCCGCGGCCCAATAAGCGTCCCCAAGATGGGTGTTGATCGTCGGGTCTTCCGGATCCAGCTCGGTTGCCCGCTCCAGCGTGCGCACCGCGCCGTCGGCGTCACCCTGGCGGAGCATCACCCAGCCCAGGCTATCGACGATCGCACCGTCATCGGGGCGTTGGCGGGCGGCTGCCTCGATCATCCGCCGCGCGTCGTCCAGATGCTCACCGCGTTCGGCCCAACTGTAGCCGAGGTAATTCAGCACCATCGGCTGGTTCGGCTCAAGCTGGAGGGCTTTCTTGAAGTCCGCCTCGGCCAGCGGCCACTGGCCAGCTTGTTCGTATGCGACGGCCCGATCATAGAACAGCGGCCAGTCGAATTCGGAGGGCGCGGCGATCCGCAGCATGGCGCGGCCATAGGCCGCCGCAGCCGCCGGGTAATCGCCCTTCACCCGCAGGATGTCGCCGGCCTCGGCGTCCGGCAGCGAGCTGTCCGGGTAGGCCAGCGCCAGATCGTGCAAATGGTTCAGTGCCGCGGTGTCCTGCCCAAGCCGCCCTTCAAGATCGGCACGGCGCAGCAGCACCATGGCCGAGAGCGGGTCATCGGCGCCCATCGCCGCGAGCATGTCGAGCGCCCGATCGGGATGGCCGTCGGTTTCCAGCATGTCAGCGGCCAGGATGCGCGCCGCCGTGAAGTCGGGGCGCAAAAGCAGGGAGAGCCGCACAAGGACCATCGCGAACTGGTTCTGATTGTCCTGCTGCAGCGCCGCGGCGAGGTCGAGATAGGCTTCGGCCATGCCCTCGGTTGCGCTGGCAACCGGAGGCTGGCGCAGGTCGGCGGCGACAGCGGGCAGCGCGATGCGCAGCACCGGCGTGGCGTCGGCGGCGGCGCCGAGAGTGCGCAGGGCATCGGCCTGCGCGGCCCTGTCGGGCCGCGAAGCTGGCCGAGAATCTCGCGCCAGCCGAAGGGAGTGCGGGCCGCCTTCCGTATCGGCCAGCCGATAATATCGTGCCGCGTCGGCGGTGCGCCCGGCCAGGTCCGCGATCATCGCCAGCGTGCAGCGCGTAGGCGCCACGGAGATGCGGATCGTTCAGCAGCGGCTCGAGCAGGGCCAGCGCGCGATCGGTGTGGCCGGCGCCCTGCTCGGCCCAGGCGGCCAGGAAGGGTCGCATCAGCCGGCTGAACCGGCTTGCCGGCAGCGCGTCGAAGCGCTGCACGGCGCCGTGCCAGTCGCCGGTACGTGCCGCTTCGGTCCCCAGCAGCATCTGCGCCATCGCGTCGTCCGGCAGCCGACGTGCCAGCGCGACCGAATTCGGCCGGCCGCTCATGATCGAGGCCAGCAGGGCCTGATGCAGCAGCTCCGGGTTGGCCGGGGCGCTGGCGACGGCGCGCAGGAACTCGCTGTGCCGCCGCGTTCGGATCGGCTTGGTTCTCGGCGAACTGACCGATCAGAAAATCCGAAAATTCGCCGGTCACCTCGGCGGGGCTTGCTGGCTGACACCGCTTGCCGGCGCGGCTGGGCCGGCGTTGGCCGGCAGGACGGCGGCAGGCAGCGAAGCGGCGAGCAGATGAGGCGGTGAGCAGCAGGCCTTGGCGGGCGGCGCGAGAATCTGTGCATGGCCGACACTCTAACGTTTCCGTGAGTGCCAAAGTCACCGGGTTTTGAAGCCATGCTCACGATTTTTTTGACGCCCCGGCGTAGCTCACATCCCCTGGGCACGTCACCGCTGGGCTCACATCCCGCCGGGGTAGTTCGGCCCTCCGGCCCCTTCGGGCGTGACCCACTCGATATTCTGCGTCGGGTCCTTGATGTCGCAGGTTTTGCAATGAACGCAGTTCTGCGCGTTGATCTGCAGCGCCGGGCGGCCTTCTTCGGCCCCGACGATCTCATAGACCGCGGCCGGGCAATAGCGGATTTCCGGGCTGCGGTAGAGCTCCCAGTTCACCTCGATCGCCTTCGCCGGATCGCGCAATCGAAGGTGCGGCGGCTGGTTTTCCTCGTGGTTGGTGTTGCTGATGAACACCGAAGACAGCCGGTCGAAGGTGAGCATCCCGTCCGGTTTCGGATACTCGATAACCGGCGCCTGGTCGGCCGGCAGCAGGGTCTCGTTGTCCGGATGTGCGTGATGGAAAGTCCACGGCGCCTTGCCGCGGAACACGTAGGTGTCCATCGCCGCATAACTCAGTCCGCCGAACAGGCCGTATTTCGCGAAGGCGGGACGGATGTTGCGCACGCCGGCCAGCTCCTGCCAGACCCAGCTCGCCCGCAGCTTTTCGGGATACGCCGGTCAGCTCCGCCGGCCGCTCGCCGGCGAGGGCCTCGGCCACCGCCTCGGCGGCCAGCATCCCGGACTTCATCGATGTGTGCGTGCCCTTGATCTTCGGCACGTTGACGAAGCCTGCCGCAGTCGCCGATCAGCGCGCCGCCGGGGAACACCAGCGCGGGATCGACTGCAACCCGCCTTCATTCAGCGCCCGCGCGCCGTAGCCGATCCGCCGGCCGCCCTCGAAATGGTGCCGCATGGCGGGATGCGTCTTGAAGCGCTGCATCTCCTCGAACGGCGACAGCCAGGGGTTGCGATAGTCCAGCCCGACGACGAAGCCATAGGAGATCAGGTTTTCACCGAAATGATACAGGAACGATCCGCCATAGGTGCGCGGGTCGAGCGGCCAGCCGATGCTGTGCTCGATCAGGCCCGGCCTGTGGCCGGCCGCCGGCACCTCCCACAGCTCCTTGATGCCGATCGCGTAGGTCTGCGGGTCGTGGCCGTCGCGCAGGCGGAACTGCTCGATCAGCCGCTTGCTGAGCGAGCCGCGGCAGCCTTCGGCGAACAGCGTGTAGGGCGCACGCAGCTCCATGCCGCGCTGGAAACTTGCGGTCGGCTGGCCGTCCTTGCCGATGCCCATGTCGCCGGTGGCGATGCCGACCACCTGGCCGCTTTCCTCCAGCAGCTCGGCCGCGGCGAAGCCGGGGTAGATCTCCACCCCCAGCGCCTCGGCCTGCTGCCCGAGCCACCGCACCACATTGCCGAGCGAGACGATGTAGTTGCCTCGGTTGTGCATCTGCGGCGGCGTCGGCAGCCGGCGCGCCGCTGGTCGCGGTCAGGAACAGGAAGCGGTCTTCGGCGGCCGGCGTGGTCAGCGGCGCGCCCTTGTCCTGCCAATCGGGGATCAGCTCGTTCAGCGCCCGCGGTTCCAGCACGGCGCCCGACAGGATGTGCGCGCCGACCTCGCCGCCCTTCTCGACGACGCAGACCGAGGCGTCGGGGGCGATCTGCTTGAGCCGGATCGCCGCGGCCAGCCCGGCCGGGCCGGCGCCGACGATCACCACGTCGAACGCCATGGACTCGCGCTCGTGCTCCTCCGCCATGCCCTGCCTCCGTGCTTCACGTGAAACCTAAGCAGAGATTTGCCGGGCGCGACACCGATGGAAGCGGTCCCCCATCTCGGCTCCGCAAGGGGAGGGTAGCTCAGCCGCCCAGAGCGCGGGCAAATCCGCGGACATGCGCCGCAGCGACCAGGCCGACGCGCTTCAGCGACGGCTTTGCCAGCACGGAGCACCGCAGCGCCGACAGGCCCGAGCCGTAGCGGCCGTACCGCACCAGCGCCCGCCCGATGACCCACAAATTCTCCGCCAGCGCCCGTGCCTGCAACTGCCGCGCCCCGAGCCGTCCGAAGCGCCACGTCACCACTGGATTGTCGAAGATCGCCTGGGTGCAGGCCAGGAAAGAGCGGCTGTCCGGCGCCATCGTCAGATAGGCGCCATCCTCCCGCTCCCGCACGAACAGCAGCGGGCGGCCGCGCACCGCCGCGATCGGACCGATGGCTGCGAGCCGCGTCCAGGTACTCCCAGTCCTCGCCGAAGCGCAGGTCGATGCGGAACCGCCCGGCACGCTCGATGGCGTCGCGGCGGATCAGCAGATGCCCACCATTGGCGAACAGGTTCCGCTCCAGCAGCAGCGCCAGCAAATCGCCGGCCGGGGGACGCTTGATGCGGCGCGGGCGCGTGTCGGCGGCGGCGCGTTCGGCGACGAAGCCGCACGGTCCGGTGGCGGCGATGGCCGTGGGGAAGGTTTCCAGCGCTTGTGCCAGACGGGCCAGCGCATCGGGCGCCAGCCAGTCATCGGCATCCAGGAACAGCACCGCGTCGGTGTCCGGCAACGCGGTAATCCCGAAATTGCGCGCGGCCGAGACGCCGGCATGGTGCTGGCGCAGCACCTGGACGCGCGGATCGTCGAACGCGGCGATCGCCGCGTCGGTATCGTCGGTCGAGCCATCGTCCACCACGACCATGTGCCAATCGGCGTGGCTTTGCGCGAGCACCGAGCCGATGCAGCGGCCGATCCACGGCTCGGCGTTATAGGCCGGGGTGATGATGCCGATGTGCATTTAGGTCACCTCGCAGAGAGGACGGGCGCAGACGCGCCCTGCGCCCTTAGCACCGGCAAGGTGAATACCCCCTTACGCCCCGTAAAGGCGAGGGGCCGGCCCGCCGATCGGTCGGCCGGGCCTTGTAGACCGGACCGACCCTCGCCAGAGTCATATTTCTTGCTGAAGGCGGCGATCGACGGGCCGCTCCGGTTTGGGAAGAGGGCATGGCCGCCTGAGCCTGGGCGAAAACGCGCGGTTTCCCCTCCCCCCAAACAAAAACACCAACGCGCACGAACTAAACAGATCGCTCATGGCTAGGAATGTCTCGCGTCAATCTCCTCTCCCCCACGCTTTTCACTTAACCTTTCGCGTCGGTTCGCGGGAATGGCGGCCGAGGGTCAGCCCAAAATTCAATCCGGCGATACAGGCGGCCGTGGCCGGCGCCGGATATGCCCCGGGCGGCGGTGCGCGCAGCTCATCCAACAGCCGGTACAGCCCGACACGATCGTCCACGTCGTACCACTCGGGCAGTTCGACCACCTGCAAGCCCAGCGTCCGCGCGCGCTCCCGCGTCTGCGCGGCGACCCGCCCGGTGCTCCAGGCGATATCCTCGAACAGGTGCGCGTGCGGTGCCTTGACGCCCAGCAGGTAGTAGCCGCCATCCTCGGCTGGACCGAGCACAACCCGATCGCCCGGTGCCATCAGCGCCGCGCCGGCCCGGCGCAGGTACGCGGTCGGCAGCGTCGGGCTGTCGGAATTGAGCACGCAGGCGCCGCCGTAGCCGGCCTCCAGCATTCCCCGGATTGCGTGCAGCAGCGACCGCCCGAAACCCTGCACCGCCGGGGGCACGGCCGGACTGCCATCGGCCAGCAGCAGGAAGGTCCCGGCGGCCAGCACGCCGTCGAACAGCGCCTCGGCCCCCGCCGGTGCATACGCCACCCCCCCGGCGACTGGCGCCTCGCCGGCGGCCAGCGCCACGTTCGCGGTGATGTCGCGCAGAAAGGCCACGCTCAACGCCGCCGCGCCGGCGGGATCGAGCGGCGGCACGAGCCGCGTCTTGGTACGCCCTGGCTGCGGCGCTTTCGCCATCACCGCGATCGCCGCGATGGCCGCGCGGTTCGTTTCCCGCACGCCTCAGATCCCGCTGAACCAGCTGTACCCGCGATCCGTCCAGAACCCCCTGGGCTGCTGGTTCGTAACATACACGGTGGTGACGAATTTCGGGTTCTTGAACCCTAGTTTGGTGGGAATGCGGATCTTAAAAGGATAGCCATACCGAACCGGCAGTATTTCGTCGGACAGCCTGAACGCCATGATGGTCTGCGGATGCAGGGCGCTCGGCATGTCCATGCCCTCGTAATAGCCGTCGGCGCATTCGAATCCGACGTATTTGGCCGTCGTGTCGGCGCCGATGCGTTCCAGGAACACCCGCAACGGCGTGCCGGTCCACTTGCCGATCATGCTCCAGCCCTCGACGCAGACATGGCGCGTGATCTGGGTTTCCTGCGGCAGCGCATGGAGCTGCTCGACCGTCCAGGGGCGCTTGTCGGCGATCAGCCCGGCAAGCTGCAGGCGGTAGCTGCCGTCATCCAGCCGCGGCGCCTTTTCGGGCCCATACCAGGCGTTGTAGCGGAAGTCCTTTACCGCCAGCCGCTCCGGGAAGGTCGGTGCGAGCCGGGTCGGGCTGAACAGCGCTGCCTGCACGCGGTCGTTCCAGCGGGAGAACGCGCCGAGCACGTTTTGCACCGGGTCGCTGTCGCTGGGATCGCAGCCGGTCAGCAGGGTCAGCGCACTCAGGCTGAGGCCACCGCGGATCAGGCCGCGCCGATCGGTCGGGATCATCGGTCGTCTCCTTCATGAGCCGGCGCCGAGGCATGGCCCGTCAGCATGGCCAGCAGCGTCTTCGGCACCAGGATCACCAGCATCAGATGCACCACCACGAACAGCGCCAGCGCCGTCATGAAGATGAAATGCACCAGACGCGCGCCCTGGAAGCCGCCGAACAGCGCAGTCAGCGCGGCAAGCTGCACCGGCTTCCAGATCGCCAGCCCGGACAGCAGCATCATGAACAAGGCGAACAGCACGCCCCAGTAGAACGCCTTCTGCACCGAATTGTAGGTGCTGAGCGAATGCGCCAGCCGGAACCGTGCGGCGGCGATGAAGTCACGCAGGAAACCTCGCGGTGTGAGTGGCAGCCAGTCACGCCGGAAATGCCCCGAGATCAGGCCGTATCCCGCCAGCAGCACCACCGCCGTGAAGAACAGCCAGATCGCCGCAAAATGCCAGGCGATGGCGTTGGCGACGCCGGGATCATTGTGTGCTGCCAGCGCGATATCGACATTGCCGCCCAGCGTCGCCCAGTCCGGAAAACGGAAGGAGAAGATCGGCGAGGCGTCATAGATGCGCCAGCCGCTGCCGATCAACACCAGCACAGCAAAGGCGAGCAGCCAGTGGGCGATGCGCAGGATCAGCGGGTGGTGGATTTCGTCGCGCGCCGCGGCGAGCGGACGCCGGCGAGTGAGCGCGTCGGGCGCTCTCATGCCAGTTTCTCCAGCCCGGCGCTCCGCAGCCGTGTCTGTGCCTCGGGCGTGTTCAGGAAATCGATGAAGGCCTGCGCGTTGCGGCTGCGGGTGATGACAGTGATCGCGGCGGCATAAGTAACCGGTTCGCCGGCTAGCGCGGCGGCGACGGACAGGCCGGAGCCAGGCTGCGCCTCGGTGCCGTGCAGCAGGCCCAGCGGCGCGGCGCCGGTGCGGAGCAGGAAGCCAACCTCCTCGGTGTCCACGGCGCCGATCAGCCGGAAGGGCGGGGGTGCCGGCAACCCGAGGCGGGCCAGTACGGCGGCGCTGTCGATCGTGGTCGCCGCGGTCGGGTCGGGCGTGGCGAGCGGCCCGGCGCCGATGCCCCGCAGCACGGCGACCGGGTCGGCATTCGCTCCGTCGCCCGGGGATTTCCCGCTGCGCGCCGCCAGCACCAAGCGGTCGCGGCCGAGCGGGATGCGCGTTGCCGCGCGAATCAGACCTTGCCGCGCGGCGAGGTCCATGACGCCGGCCTGGGTGATCAGGATATCGTTCTGCGTGACGCGCTCGATCTGTGCCAGCATCAGCGGCGGCGCGGCGCAGAACACGTTCACCGGGGCACCACGGCGCGCGGTGAACAACCGGCCGGTGTCTTCCATCGTGCGCCGCAGGGCCTTGTCGCAATAGACCACCACGTTGGGGGCGCTGCTGCCCTCGGCGTGCGTCACCGTAGCCAGCCCGGTCATGGCAGCAGCGAGCAGCGTGGCTCGCCCGAGCTGTCGGCGGGGCAGCATCATGGGAACTCTCCTTGCGTGGACGCCGGGGAATGGAGCCAGTGGCGTGCCGGTCCCGCTGCCATCGGATGACGGCATACCATGTTCGACCACGATCCCATCGCGGTGTTACGCGTGCATCCGGGCGCCGGCCTCGGGAGTACTTGTAATGTCCGCTTCGACGGCGGGACGGACCGGCAGAAGATGTGGGAGCGGCAACCGGATGGAGCGGACGAGACCAAAGCGGCGGCGCAGCATCGTGCCCTGGCGCGACCGGCAGGGCCGGTTCTCCTGGCTGAAATCCGCCACGCTGGCCGGCTGCATCGCGCCCGGCGCGGTGGTCGCATATTGGCTCGCCACGGACGCAATGAGCGCACGCCCGATCCACACCGCGCTGCTGTGGATCGGACTGTGGACGGTGCGGTTCGTGATGATTGCGCTGACGATCACGCCGGCGGCGGTGGTGCTGGACTGGCCGAAGCTGTTGCTGGTGCGGCGGATGGTCGGGGTCACCGCCTGCGCCTATGCGGTCTCGCATTTCACGCTGTATGTAACAGACGAGAATTTCCGGCTGCTGACGGTGGCTTCGGAGATCGCGTTGCGGTTCTACCTGACCATCGGGTTCGTCGCGCTGCTGGGCTTGACGGCGCTGGCCGTGACCTCGACCGATGCGATGGTGCGGCGGATGGGGCGCGGCTGGAAACGGCTGCATCGCGCGGCCTATGCGATCGGCCTGCTGGCGCTGCTGCACTACTTCATCCAGTCGAAGGCGAATGTCAGCGAGCCGGTGATATTCGCCGGCCTTTATTTGTGGCTGATGATGTGGCGCCTGCTGCCGCAGGGCTGGCGCCGCAACCTGGCGGTCTATCCGGTCCTGGCGGTCCTCGCGGCGTGCCTGGCGGCCGGGGTCGAGTTCGCCTGGTACGGGCTGGCCACCCGGATCAATCCGTGGCGCGTGCTGGCAGCGAGCGAGACGCTGCATTTCGGGCTGCGGCCGGCGCATTGGGTGCTGATCGCGACGCTGGCGATCGGGGTGATTGCAACGGCACGGCGGATCGGGCGCGGGCGTCTGGCTGCGCCAGGGGGCGTGCGGGCGGGGGTGGGGGCGTGAAGGCCAGCAGCGCACGCTGATCCTGAGCGGCTTGACCCCTTCCCCCCTCCCACAAGGGGAGGGCGAGTCGCTGCCCTGCGCCCCTCCCCCTGTGGGAGGGGCCGGCGAGGGTCGTCCGAATTCCCGGCCGCGTCTTGTCCCCGGTTTCCCGGACCGGCAAGCTGGCGCAGCGGACCGGAGAAAGCGTCATGAAGATCGCCAAAATCGAAGACCTGCACGCGGACGCCGGCTGGCGCACCTTCTCCTTCCTGAAAATCACCACCGATGACGGCCTGATCGGCTGGTCCGAATACACCGAGGCCGACGGCAGCCGCGGCCTGACCGGTGTGATCCACGCGCTTGCCGAGCCGTTGATCGGGCAGGACCCGCGCCCGGTGCAGCACATCGCCTCCTCGCTGTACGTCCGCACGGTGCAGGCGCCGCAGGGCGTCAACAGCCGCGCAATCGCCGCCATCGAGCTGGCGTTGCTCGACATCAAGGGCAAAGCCCTCGGCGTGCCCTGCTACGAGCTGTTCGGCGGGCCGGTGCGCGCGCGCATCCCGGTCTATTGGTCACATTGCGGATCGTACCGCGTGCGCAGCGGCGCGTTGCTCGGCACGCCGCCGCTGCGCACCTACGACGATGTCGCGGCACTCGGCGCCGAGGTGAAGCGGCGCGGCTTCAAGGCGCTGAAGACCAACGTGCTGCCGATGCAGGATGGGCGGCTGACCAACTTCCAGCCCGGCTTCGGCCGCACCCCGGGCTTCCCGGAGCTGAACGCCGATCGGGCGACGTTGCGGGCGATCCACGATCTGCTGGCCGCCTTCCGCGCCGGCGCCGGGCCGGAGATCGGGCTGCATCTGGACGTGAACTACCATTTCAAGACCGAGGGCTTCCTCAAGGTCGCCCACACGGTCGCGCCGTTCGACATGACCTGGCTGGAGATCGACACCTGGGACCCTGCCGCGCTGGCGCTGATCCGCCGCGCCGCCCCGTGCCCGATCGCATCCTGCGAGTCGCTGACCGGACGGCGCGCGTTCCGTCCGTTCCTGGATGCCTATGCGATGGACGTGGCGATCGTCGATGTCGTGTGGAACGGCTTCCTGGAATCGCTGAAGATCGCCGCGATGGCCGAGGCGTACGAGGTCAACGTCGCGCCGCACAACTATTACGGCCATCTGGCGTCCGCGATCAGCGCGCATTTCTGCGCCGTGGTGCCCAATTTGCGGGTGATGGAGACCGACGTGGACAGCGCGCCCTGGCGCGACGAGCTGTTCACCGCCCCCATGGTCATCGAGGCCGGTAATATGCTGGTGCCGACCGGCCCGGGCTGGGGCGTCGACGTGAACGAGGCCGCGGTGCGGGCGCATCCGCCGAAATGATCGCCGCATGAACGGGCGGGCGATCCCGCGCCGGCGGTGGGGCATCGCGGTCCTGCTCGGCGTCAGCGTGCTGTTCAACTATTTCGACCGGCTGGCGCTGTCGGTCGCCGGCCCGGCGCTGCGGGTCGAGCTGCATCTGGATGCGCTGACGCTCGGGGTGTTGTTCAGTGCGTTCAGTTGGTCTTACGCGGTGCTGCAGATCCCGTCGGGCATGCTGCTCGACCGGTTCGGGGTCACCCGGGTCGGGCGCGTCGGCATCTTCCTATGGGGTGTGGCCTCGGCCATCACGGCGATGGCGGGTGGGTATGGCGGCATCCTGGTGGCCCGGCTGCTGCTGGGGGCGGCCGAGGCGCCGAGCTTTCCGCTCAATTCCAAAGCGGTCGGTCACTGGTTTCCGCGCAGCGAGCGCAGCACCGCGACGGCGATGTTCGACGGCATGGCGAAGTTCTCGCAGGTGGTGGGCGTGCCGCTGGTCGCGCTGGCGCTGGTCGGGTTCGGCTGGCGCGGCGCGTTCTGGATGACCGCCGGGCTGAGCTTCGCCTTCCTGGGCGTGTTCTGGGTCCGCTACCGCGATCCCAGCGAGGACGAGCGCCTGTCGCCGATCGAGCGCGACTACATCCTGGCGGGCGGCGCCGCGCCGGAGGGACCGTCGGGCCGCGGCACCGCGCGGATGCTGGGTTACCTGCTGACGCAGCGGAAGGTGTGGGGACTGACGCTCGGTTTCGCCTGTTACGGCTACTCCAACTCGCTGTTCGCATCGTGGCTGCCGACCTATTTTGTGCAGACGATGAACGTGAGCCTGCTGAAATCCGCCAGCTTCACCATGCTGCCGTGGTTCGTCGCCACGATCGCGCAGTTTGCGATCGCCGGCTGGCTGGTGGATTGGCTGGTGAAGCGCGGCCATGACGAAACACTGGTGCGCAAATCGACCATCGTGGCGTGCCTGCTGGGCGGGCTGGCAATCCTGGGCGCCGCGTTCACCACGAATGTGGGATGGGTGCTGTTCTGGATGACGGTATCGGTCAGTGCGCTGACCAGCGCGTCGTCCATCGGCTGGTCATTCCCATCGTTGGTGGCGCCGCGCGGCGGCGGTGCGACGGTGGGCGCCATCATGAACACCATGAACGCGGCGGTCGGCTCGGTATCGGCGATTGTGACGGGCGCCATCGTCAAGCTGAGCGGCTCGTTCAGTGGTGCCTTCATCGTCGCGGCGGCGGTGCTGGTGGCAGGCGTGTGTTTCTATACGTTTCTGATGGGGCGGATCGAGCCGGTGCCCGATCTGCCGGATACCGCCGGTGGAATCCGTCTGGCACGCTGACGAAAGGACCTCGCCATGAACATCGCCCGTATCGAACCCTTCCTGCTGCATCCCGGCAGCGGCAAAAATCTGCTGTTCTGCCGCGTGGAAACCGAAGACGGCATTCATGGCTGGGGCGAAGCCTACGTCACCCGCGGCAAGGAGAAGGTGATCGAGGAATGCCTGCGCTGCATGGCGCCCTACGTGATCGGCCGCAGCGCTTTCAGCATCCGCCATACCGGGCAGGTGCTGTTCGACGACTTCGCCATCCGCCGCAACTCGATGGAACTGCTGTCGGCCTGGAGCGCGATCGAGATCGCGCTGTGGGACATATTGGGCAAACGGACCGGGCAGCCGGTGTACAACCTGCTCGGCGGCCGGTCGCGTGAGCACGTGCGGGTCTATGCCAATGGCTGGTCGCACGGCACCACGATCGAGGACAACATCGAGCGGGCGCTGAAGCTGAAGGAAGAAGGCTTCACCGCGGCGAAGTTCGATCCGTTCCCGGGTCCGTGGCGCACGCATGTCGATCCGCAGGACGAGAATTACGCGATCGATTTCGTCCGCCGCATGCGCGATGCGGTCGGGCCGGAGTTCGAGCTGCTGATCGAGGCGCATCGCCGATTTTCGCCCTCGCATGCGATTCGCATCGGCCAGCGACTGGTCGAACTGGGGATCACCTGGTACGAGGAACCCTGCCTGGCCGATAATATCGAGCTGCTGGCGGAAGTCCGTCGCGCCGTGCCGATCCCCATCGTTACCGGCGAGGCGCTGTATTCGAAGGAGCAGTTCTTCCATGCGCTGGAGCGGCGCGCGGCCGACATCCTGAACCCCGACATCTGCGCAATCGGCGGGATCGGCGCGATGCTGGACATCGCCGCAATGGCGCAGCCGCAAGCGGTGGTGATGGCGCCGCATAACTATAACAGCGTGCTCGGCGGGTTCGCCGCGACCGTGCATGTCTGTGCGGTGATCCCGAATTTCCGCATCGCCGAGTATTTCGTGAACTTCCGCGAGGCATGCGGGGCGGTTGCGACGCGGCAGATCAAGGTCGAGAACGGCTGGGCGGAGTTGCCGGATGTGCCGGGACTCGGCATCGACATCGATGTGGAACGGCTGCGCGGACGGCCCTACCAGGAGTTCGGGACCAAGCGGCTGACCGAGTACTGGGAGGAATTCCCGCGCAAGAATTACGTGCCGGGGGTACCGGCGAGGCGTTGAGGCGCGTCCCGGAGTTCTGACACCCACCTCTCCCGCAAGCGGACCACGAGAGGTGAAGGGGGCCGCAACATCTTCCGGCCAACCCGTGCTCGGCGCCCATCCTAGCCGCTCCCGCGCGGCCCGGCTGCTGATCGGCGAGGCGCGCGGGAACGCCGCGTACAGGGTCGGATCCCGAACCTCGATGCGGGTTCCATACAGCGCCTCCATCCGCGCGACCGTCGGTTCCGTCGCAAACGTATCGGCCGCCGCGAGGAAGAACGTCTCGAATCCGCGATACTCCGACAATGCGACTGCGGCGGCGAAGGCAGCCGCGCAGTCCTCCGGCGCGACGTAGGCGCGAAGATACGACATCGGCTCGGCACGTCCGTCGGGGGCGGCACGTCCGGCCATGAAGTCGGCCAGTTCCGGGAAGGCGATGAAGCAAGGCCGCAGCACCAGCACCTCCAGCCCCCGCCGGGAGCAGGCTTCGGCGATCGTTTCACCACACCGCTTGCTGATCCCGTAGGCGTCCGATGGACGCAGCGGATGCGCCTCATCGATCGGCAGATAACAGGGCGGCATGGCCGGGTTCGACTGGTCGATCCCGGTGACCGAACTGCTGGAACACAGAGAGGATCCGGCGGACACCGGCGCGCAGGCCGGCCTCGAAGACGTTCCAGGTGCCGATCGCGTTCACCTGCATGGTCTGCTGCATCGTCGGTCGCCATCGAGCGATCGATCCCGCCGAGATGCACCACGACTTCGCAGCCTGCAAACGCGGCGCACAGTGCCTCGAAATCGCGCAGATCGGCGGTGCGATGCCGGGCGGAAGGGCTCGGCGGTGCGACCACATCGACTACCAGCACTTCGTGTCCGGACAACGCCTCAACCACATACCGCCCGAGGCGGCCAAGACCACCGGTGACCGCGATCCGCACTGCACGCCTCCGTCCGCATCACCGGTCTTTCATGGGAGCAGTGGCGCCGCGGCGCAAGCCGAACCGGCCGGCGGGCGATAGTTTCCAAGCATAGGAGTAGCATGTTCAACGACGCCTGCAATACTGACCGTTGATATCATGCCAAGCGTCGAAAAAAGTGACTCTTTCCGCGGCCGGTCATGCGTGAACGGTAGGGCGGAAAAGCGCAGCGCATTCCGCCGGCGTCGCGGCGGATTGCGCTGCGCTTTTCCGCCCTACATCGAGGCCGCGAGCCTCTCGCGTAGTTCGCGCACCACAGCGAGCATTGGTGGGCAAGGGGGTTGTATCGCTCGGACTAACCTCGGGAGCCTGGCACCTGTTCCAGGCACCTGCATTCGATTTATGCAATGCCGCTGGTGCGATAGGCCGAGCCGAGCGGCAGCTCGAACCCGATGCTGGCCAGCCTCAGCGTTTCGCCGGGGCCGATCGCTTCGGCCTGCGCCGGCCAGCTCCCGTCGGGGCCGCGGCGCAGTAGTTCGGCGGCGATCGCGGTGCTGGAGATCACCAGGATCTCGGTCACGCTCGGGATGGTCGTGTAGGCCCAGACATTCTCCCAGGTTTCCTCGGCATTCGAGGGCGACAGGATTTCGATCAGCAGCACCGGTTCAGCCACAGTCCGGTCGCGCCCGGGCGGCGCGCAGGTGACGCCGAGGTCGGGGATGCGGTAGTTCTCGGCCGAGCGAACCCGCGGCACGATGCCGGGCTCGCTGATCACGCGGCAGAGGTCGCCGGCGGCCAGCAGGTGGTTGCCGATCAGGCGGCCCAGTTCCGACTGGATTGCACCATGCGCCTCGGTCGCGGGGGCCATCGCCTCGGGCACGCCGTCGCGAAGTTGCCAGCGGCGTCCTGACCGGTCGCCGCTATCCCAAAGCAAGAACTCATCCGTGGTCAGGCGATCCGTGACTCTCCGACGCAGCGCGACCATTCCGGGTCTCCTGGTTGGGCGGAAGAGCAGTTGGCGGAATGCGCTTCGCTATTCCACCCTACGTCAATCGCACCCGCACGTAACTTCCTGGCGCGTCCTCGATCGCGGGCAGCTTGCCGTCGCCGGGGGTGCGCGCCGGCACTGTCGTGTTATCAAGCGCGCTGACCCAGCGGTGCCAGTCGGGCCACCACGATCCGGCGATCTCGGTCGCGCCGGCGAGCCATTGCTCGGGGTCCGGCGGCAATTCGGCATTGATCCAGTGGCTGTATTTGCCGCCTTCGGGCGGGTTCGCCACGCCGGCGATATGGCCGGAGGCGGCCAGCACGAATCGGTTCGGCCCGGACAGGAGCTGAGTGCCCCGGTAGGTGCTCTTCCAGGGCGCGATGTGGTCTTCCCGGGTGGACAAGAAATACGCCGGCGTCCTGATTTTGCGCAGATCGATCGGCACGCCGTTCAGGCTGATCCCGCCGGGGTCCTTCAGCAGGTTCTCCTGGTACATCTTGCGCAGGTAGAAGCTGTGCATGCGCGCCGGCATGCGGGTCGAATTGGCGTTCCAGTAAAGCAGATCGAACGGGAACGGGTCGTTGCCCAGCAGATAGTTATTCACCACGAACGACCAGATCAGGTCATTGGCCCGCAGCATGTTGAAGGTGGTCGCCATCTCCGAGCCTTCGAGATAGCCGCGGCGGTTCATCTTCTCTTCCAGAGCCTTGAGCTGCTCCTCGTCGATGAAGACGCCCAACTCCCCGGCCTCTGCGAAGTCCAGCATGCTGACGAAGAAGGTCGCGGACTTGATCCGGTCGTCGTTCTTGGCGGCCATGTAGGCCAGGGTGGAGCCCAGGAGCGTGCCGCCCAGGCAGTAGCCGATGGCGTTTACCTCACGCTCCCCGGTGGCCCGCTCGATCGCGTCCAGCGCGGCCAGGTAGCCCTCGGTCATGTAATCCTCGAACCCCTTCTCGGCGAGGCGGGCGTCCGGGTTAACCCAGGAGATCATGAACACCGTGTGGCCCTGGCTGACCGCCCAGCGGACCAGGCTGTTCTTCGGGCGCAGGTCGAGAATGTAGAATTTGTTGATCCAGGGCGGCGCGATCAGCAACGGCCGCTTCAGCACCTGCGCGGTGGACGGGGCGTACTGGATCAACTGCATCAGGTCGTTCTGGAAAACCACCTTGCCGGGCGAGACGGCGATATTCTCGCCGAGGGTGAAGGCTTCCGTGTCGGTCATCTTGATGCGAAGGCGGCCCTTGCCCCGTTCCAGGTCGCCGAGCAGATTGTTGAGCCCTTTCAACAGGTTCTCACCGCCGGTTTCAGCGGTCTTGCGCAGCACCTCGGGGTTGGTGAGCAGGAAGTTGGACGGGCTCATCGCATCGATGAACTGGCGGGCATAGAAATCCACCTTCTGGGCGGTTTTCGGCTCCATCCCATCGACCTGCTTCACCACGTCCTGCACGAAGCGGGCGGATAGCAGGTAGGATTGCTTGATGAAGTCGAACACCTCGTTTTCCCGCCAGGCCTCGTCCTTGAACCGGCGGTCAGAGGCGGGGGCGTCGATGACCGGCTTGGGGTCGAGGCCCATCATGCGCTTGGCGGTATTCTGCCACAGCGTCATGTAGTCCTGCCAGAAGCCGAGTTGGGCCTGCATCATGCGGGCCGGGTTGGCCATCATGCGCGCGGTCATTTCCATGAAGGCGCTGCCGATGTTGAGCGGATCGGCGGCCGGCTGCCCGTCGTTCTGGCGCTTCAGCCACTCGCTGACGATTCGTTGTGAGCGCTCGGCGATGTCGGCCATCGACCGGCCCATTATCGCCGGGTCGGGCAGCTTGAATCCGGCGGTCTCTGGCTTTTCGGTGGAATGGCCATCGGCGGGGCGTCCTTTCCGTGAACCGCGCCCTCGGCTACATGAGCCGCGGAGTGCGGCGACAGCGCGGGGCAGGGCGTTCATCAATGTCGGTACTGGAGATGGGGGGGCAAACTAGTCGCCGCCACGGATGGCTTCAAGCCGGACGAACGGCTGTGCTGGGCTGCGTTGCGCTGGCCTGTCTCGGGCCGCTGGCCGGCTGTTCCTCGCTCAATCCGGCCAATTTGTTCCACCGTGAGGAGGGCGGGACGATCGCGCAGCCGCATGCGGCTCCGCCTGGTGCCGGCCAGCCGTATCCGAACCTCGCCACGGTGCCGGAAAATCCGCCGGCTCCGGACATGGCGGCGCTGGAGCACATATCGAACGGCCTGATCGCCGATCGGGCGAACGCACAGCACGTGGCATCCGGCTCTCCGCTGGCGGACCCCTCGTTGCCGGCTGCTTCGCCGGCGCTGTTCGGGGTTGGGACCGGTACGCCGCCGGCGCCGGGATCGGGTCAGCCGCTGCCGAGCGGCCCATCGGTGGCGTCGGCAAGCCTGCCGGCAGCCACTGCTGCCCCGGCCGTTTCCGCTGCCGCGCCGGGTGCGACGTCCGCCGCGAAGCCGGCCGCCACGGCGCCGACGCCGCAGAAGGCGCCGGTTGCCACGGTGGAGAGCGCGCCGCTACCCGCTGCGGCGCGTGCGACGGCCCCGATGCGCGGCCGATGCGACGGCACAGGCGCCGCTCCCGCCCATTCCGACAGCTCCCCCTCCGAGTCCGGGTTTCACTGGGATCGGCGCGCCGCCAGGGCATGTGCAGGCCGGCGCCGGAGGCGGGGCGGTCAGCGCCGGGGTTTCGCCGGCGGCGCCGCCTCCTGAAGCAGCGGCGGCGGCCACGGTGCCTTCCACCGGCGTTTCGCCGATCCCACCGGCCGCCAAAACCACGCCGCTTCCGCCGCGACCGGTTGTTACCGCGCCGGAACCGCCGGCCAACCCGGCGGCCACCGTGGAGATCGAGTTCGCGCCGGGAGCCGCATCGATTCCGCCAGCTTCGGTGCCGGCGCTCAAGGCGCTGGCCGGCAAGCGGGGCAATCGGGTGATCGAGGCGCTCGGGCGGGGCGACGCGGCCTCGGCCGATCCGGCCGCGCAGGAGCAGGCGGTGACGCTGGGGTTCGCGCGGGCGCAGGCGATTGCGGCGGCGCTGGCGGCGAACGGGGTGCCGCGCGGGGCGATCCAGGTGATGTCGGTGGCGGCCGGTCGCGGCGGGATGGCGCAGTTGCTGGAATGACCCAGCGCGAATCCGAAAGCAGCCGCTCCGATGGCAGCGACCTCCGACGCAGTTCCACTGCGTCCGACCTCTGCGGGGAGTCAGGCATTGACCCGGGTGAGCGGCATGAGCCGGCCGCTGTCGGTCGGGGTCGCCGGACTGGGGACGGTCGGGGCGGGCGTGCTGAAGCTGCTGCGGGACAATGCCGATGTGGTGGCGGCGCGGGCCGGGCGGCCGATCGCGGTGACGGCGGTTTCCGCGCGGGATCGGTCGCGGGACCGAGGCGTGCCGCTGGCCGGGCTGCGCTGGTACGAGGACCCGGTGGCGCTGGCGGCCGATCCGGCCGTTGATGTGGTGGTGGAGCTGATCGGCGGGGCGGACGGGGCGGCCCGGGCGCTGGTGGAGGCCGCGCATCGCGGCGCAGCAAGCCGGTCGTGACGGCGAACAAGGCGATGCTGGCGGTGCACGGGGCGGAGCTGGCCTGCTTGGCCGAGGATGCGGGCGTGCCGCTGGCGTTCGAGGCGGCGGTGGCCGGCGGAATCCCGGTGATCAAGGCGGTGCGCGAGGGGCTGGCGGGCAATCGGATCACCCGCATCGCCGGGATCTTGAACGGGACGTGCAATTATATCCTGACGCGGATGCGCGACGAGGGGCGGGAGTTCGCCGAGGTCCTGGCCGACGCGCAGCGGCTTGGCTACGCCGAGGCGGACCCGTCCTTCGATATCGACGGGGTGGATGCGGCGCACAAGCTGGCGATCCTGGCGGCGCTGGCGTTCGGGCGGCCGGTGGCGTTCGACGCGGTGCACGTGGAGGGGATACGGCGGATCTCGGCGCTGGATATCGGGTTTGCCGGGGAGCTGGGGTACCGGATCAAGCTGCTGGGGATCGCCCGGGCGGCCGAGGCACGGGATCGAGGCGCGGGTGCATCCGTGCATGGTGCCCGGAAGGGTCGCCTTTGGCACGGGTCGATGGCGTCTACAACGCGGTGGTGACCGAAGGGGATTTCGTCGGCCGGGTGATGCTGGAAGGGCGCGGGGCCGGGGCGGGACCGACGGCGTCGGCCGTGGTGGCGGACCTGATCGACCTGGCGCGAGGGCGCAGCACGCCGGTCTGGGGGGCCTCGGCCGGGGCGCTTTCGACGGCGCCCTCGGTGCCGATCACCGCGCATGTCGGCTGCTATTACCTTCGGCTGATGGTGGTGGATCGGCCAGGGGTGATCGCCGACGTGACGGCGGTGCTGCGGGACCACGGCGTGTCGCTGGAAAGCATGCTGCAGCGCGGGCGGGCGCCTGGGGAAGCGGTGCCCGTGGTGCTGGTGACGCACGAGACGGCGGAGAGCGCGATGCGGGCGGCGGTGGAGCGGATCGCCGCGCTGGACGCGGTGCTGGAACCGCCGATGGTGGTGCGGATCGAGGCTGGGTAGGGCGACCGCCGGGGCGTCCGGTGAGATGGTTGAGAGAGCAGGGCGGAACGGACCGTCTTGGCTTGTGGGGTTCGATCGCGCCTCGCCTAATGCCCTTCCGGTTCCGCTTCGTCCGCCATCACCAGCCGGTTTCCTGAACTCCGCCCACCGATGAACCGATCGAGGCGGACGCGGTTTGATCACCGATCCAGCACCGTCCGCAGAAAATCCCGCGTGCGCTGTTCCCGCGGCGCCTCGAAGATGCGTTCCGGACTGTCCTGCTCCACGATCCGCCCGTGATCCATGAACACCACGCGCGACGCCACCTGCCGGGCGAAGTTCATTTCGTGCGTTACCACCAGCATCGTCATCCCCTGGCCGGCGAGCTGCCGCATCACCCCAAGCACCTCGGCCACCAGTTCCGGGTCCAGCGCGCTGGTGACTTCATCGAACAGCATCGCTTTGGGATCCATCGCCAGGGCACGGGCAATGGCGGCGCGCTGCTGCTGGCCGCCTGACAGTTCCTCGGGGAACGCATCCGCCTTGTCGGCCAGTCCGACCTGCTCCAGCAGTTCCATGGCGCGCCGCCGAGCCGAGTCCTTGCGCCGCCGCAGCACATGGATCGGCGCCTCGATGATGTTGCCCATCACGGTCAGATGCGGAAACAGGTTGAACTGCTGGAACACCATGCCGACCTGCGCCCGCACCGCCGCCACCGTGCGGCTGGAATGGGCGCGGAAGCCGCCCCGGATCTCGTCGCGATAGGCAAGCTCGCCGTCGATGCGGATACGGCCGGCCTCCGGCACCTCCAGATGGTTGATGCAGCGCAGCAGGGTCGATTTGCCGCTGCCGGAGGGGCCGATGATGCAGATCACCTCGGCCTTCGCCACCGACAGGTCGATCCCGTCCAGCACATGCAAGCGTGCCGAAATGCTTGTGCAGCCCTTCGATCTCGATCATGCGCGCCGCCGCCGGTAGCCGCGCCGCGTGACGCGCTCCAGGTAGCCGACCAGACGTGCGGCGGGAAAGCTGACCGCGAAATACATCACGCCGACCACGGTGTACAGCGTGAAATACTGGTAGCTCAGCGCGGCGCGGACTTGCGCCGTGAACACCAGTTCCTGAATGCTCACGGCCGAGCACAGTGCGGTATCCTTGAACAGGCCGATGAAGTAATTCCCGAGCGTGGGAATGACGACGCGGATCGCTTGCGGAAGGATGATGCGACGCATGGCAAGCGCCGGCGTCATGCCGAGCGCCGCGGCGGCGTCCTGCTGGCCGCGCGGGATCGCCAGGATGCCGCCGCGATAGACCTCGGAGATGTAGGCCGAATAGTTCAGCGTCAGAGCAAGCACGCCGGCAGCGAAGGCGTCCAGCCGGATGCCGATCGAAGGCAGCACGTAATAGACATAGATGAGTTGCAGCAAAAGCGGCGTTCCGCGGATCACCTCGACATAGCTTTTCACCACCCAGCGAAGGGGCGCGATGTGCGACAGTCCCGCCAACGCCACGAACAGCGCGAAAATCAGGCTGAGGACGATAACGACCAGCGTCAGCTCGACGGTTATCAACAATCCGCCGAGCAGTGGGCCGATATTCTCGACCGCGACCTGCGGGTTGAACAGTTCAAACACTGGCTGTCAGCGAGCCGCCGGAGCGGATACTGCCATCCCGGCGGCCGATGGCTTCAGGGATGCAGCGTGAACATCACGAGGTTGCGGTCGGACAGGCCGTACTTCTTGAGGATAGAGCTGACCTCGCCATCGGCGCGAAGTTCCGCCAGCGCCCCGGTGTACGCCGCCCGCAGCGAGCAATCCGCCTTGCGGATGCCGAAACGCGCCATGCCATAGCCACCGCCCTGGATGATGTCGGTGGGAACCGGAATGCTCCACAGGGGATCGAGGTCGTTGTTCGGGTTCTCCTTGTCGAATTGCTTATAGACGACATCATCCTCCAGCACCGCATCCAGGCGCTTCTGGTTGAGGCTCTGCAGTTCATCGACCTCTTGCTTGAACTCGGTCGTTTGCACACCGATCCTGCGCAAATACAAGTCTGCGGCGCTGCCGGTGATACCGCCGACCCGCTTGCCCTTCAACTGGTCATAGCTTGTAATGTGCAGCGGGTTGCCCTTCTGCACGATCAATACCGGGCCGTACCACCAGGCCGGGCCGGAGAAGCTGATCACCTTCATGCGCTCGGGCGTGACGTGGATGTCGGCGCCGATCACGTCGATACGGCGCGACAGCAATGATGGAATGACTGATTCCCACGGCATCCAGACGACGTGGATCTGCTTGATGCCAAGCAGGTCGAGCACCGCCTTGTTGATGTCCCAGTCGATCCCGGTCGGCTGCTTGCTGACGTCCTGGTACGCCTCCGGCGGGTTGACGTTGAAGCCGAGCGAAATGCCGTTCTTGACCGCGTTGTCGTAGGACGGATCGCCGCAGTTCGCGACATCCGGCTTCATTTCCGCATGAATGTTCGGCAGTTGCGCCAGCGCCGGCCATGCGGTCAGCGCCAGGGCGAAGCCGGCAGCAATAGTGATGCGCGGCGAGCGGAACATCGACGCCTCCCTGAGTTGTTGCAGCGGTTGTAAACCCGTGTGGCGGCATGGTAGCACAGCGTTCGGTGACCGCAACCGGCATGCCGGCGAGATGGCAGGACGCGATGCGGTGATCTCCCTCTTTGCGGAAGTCGCACGCGGCTGCTTAATGGACGCGAACCGGAGCTCCGAAGGAGGCGCCGCCATGAAGATCACCGACGTGCAGGCCATCTATCTCCGGCTGCCGGATATCCAGCAGCGCACCGACAGTTCGCAGGACGCGCTGCTGGTGAAGATCACCACCGATTCCGGGCTGGTCGGCTGGGGCGAGGTGGATGGCTGTCCGGCGGTCGCCAAGGCGGTGATCGAGGCCGGCTATTCGCATACCCAGGTCAATGGTCTGCGTGCTATCCTGCTGGGCGAAGATCCGCTGGATACCAACCGGCTGTGGAACAAGATGTATGCGCAGACGCTGTATTTCGGTCGCAGCGGCGCCGCTATCCAGGCCATGGCCGGGGTCGATATCGCGCTGTGGGACATCAAGGGCAAGGCGCTCGGCCAGCCGATCGTCACGCTGCTCGGCGGCGCACTGCGTGACAAAATGCGGGTCTATTCCTCGAACATGTTCCAGTTCACCGTGGAAGACACGGTGGAACGTGCCAAACGGGCGATCGACACCGGCCATACCGGGGTGAAGTTCGGCTGGGAGCCGTTCGGCCGCGATGCCACGACCGATTTGCGCTACGTGGAAGCGATCCGCAAGGCGATCGGTGACAAGAACGATTTCATGCTGGATGTGGGGTTGGCGTGGGACGCCAAGACCACGCTGCAGCGCGCCCGCCTGTTTGAGCCGTATCGTCTGTTCTGGATCGAGGAACCGCTGCATCCGGACGACTACACCGGATATGCGAAGGTCTCACGCGGCTGCCTCCAGCACATCGCTGCCGGCGAGCAGGAATGCAGCGTGGTCGGGTTCGAGCGGCTGATCGATGAAGGCGGCATCGACATCGTGCAGATCGACCTGACCCGCTGCGGATTCACTCAGGCGATGCGCATCGCGGCACACGCGCAGCGCCGCGGCCGCCGCGTGTGCAACCACAACTTCACCACCGACATCAACACCGCGGCGTCCTTGCACTTCCTGTGCGCCATCGAGAACGCGCTTGTCATGGAGTACTGCGTGGAACCCAGCGAGATCTCCCAACGCCTGGCCAAGCGCCCGGTCAGCATCCGCGACGGCTACGCGCATCTGCCGACGGAACCCGGACTTGGCATTGAGCCGAACCAGGAGATCATCGACAAATACCTCGTGCGCAACTGAAGGAGATACGTCATGGACGACATGCTGCGGCCTGCCGTGGCGCCGGATACGCAGGAATGGCGGCTGCGCGTCGATCTGGCGGCAGCGTTCCGGCTGGCGGCCGTTCACGGCTGGCATGAATCGGTTGCCAACCATTTCAGCCTGGCGGTGTCGCTCGATGGCAAGCGGTTTCTGATGAACCCGAAATGGCGGCATTTCGCGCGGCTGCGGGCGAGCGAATTGCTGCTGCTGGACGCCGACGATCCGGCCACCATGCAGCGCCCGGATGCGCCCGACGCGTCTGCCTGGTGCATCCACGGCCGGCTGCACGCCGTCGTGCCGCACGCGCGCTGCATCCTGCACGCGCATCCGCCGTACGCCACCGCGATCGCCTCGCTGCTGGATCCGGAGATCAAGCCGATCGATCAGAACACCGCCCGCTTCTACAACCGGGTGGCGATCGACCTCGGTTTCAGCGGCGTGGCGGACGAAACCGCGGAGGGCGACCGGCTGGCGGGGGCGCTCGGCGGGTTCCGTCGCATGATGATGGGCAATCATGGCGTCCTGGTGGTCGCCGACACCGTGGCCGAAGCGTTCCATGACCTGTATTACCTGGAACGAGCGTGCCAGACGCTGGTGCTGGCATATTCCACCGGTCAGAAACTGAACGTGATAGCGCCGGCGCTGGCCGAACAGACGGCGCTCGACTGGGAAGATTATGCCGGGATGGCATTCGCGCATTTCGATGAAGAAAAGCGCCTGCTGGACGACCAGGACGGATCGTATGCAACGTGATCACATAGGCGAGACCGCGATCCAACCTCTCCCGAAAGCGGGAGAGGTCGGACTGCCACTCACCGGCATCGTCGTCCTGGAATTTTCCCACACCGTCATGGGCCCCACCTGCGGCGTGGTGCTGGCCGATCTCGGCGCCGACGTGATCCGCGTCGAGCCCGCCCCGGACGGCGACCGCACGCGCCGCCTGCACGGCTTCGCCACCGGGTTCTTCGCCTATTTCAACCGCAACAAGCGTTGCATCTGCATCGACCTGAAATCGCCTGACGGCCTGGCGGTCGCGCAGGACCTGCTGACCCGCGCCGACGTGCTGATCGAGAATTTCGGCCCCGGCACGATGGAACGCCTCGGCCTCGGCTGGGAACAGGTCCGCGCCATCAACGACCGGCTGATCTACTGCGCCCTCAAGGGCTTCCTGTCCGGCCCCTATGAGCACCGCCCGGCGCTCGACGAAGTCGTCCAGTACATGACCGGGCTCGCCTACATGACCGGGCCGCCGGGACAGCCGCTGCGGGCCGGATCGTCGGTGATCGACATCATGGGCGGCGTGATGGGCGACATCGCGATCCTGGCGGCACTTCGCCAGCGCGACCGCGACGGGCAGGGGCGCAAGGTGACCAGCACCTTGTTCGAATCATCCGCCTTCCTGGTCGGCCAGCACATGGCCGGCGAGGCCGCCAGCGGCATTCCGTCCCCGCCGATGCCGGTGCGCAGCAGCGCGTGGGGAATCTACGAAACCTTCCCGACCACCGGCGGCGAGTTGCTGTTCATCGGCATCACCTCCGACAACCACTGGCGCGCGTTCTGCGCCGCTTTCAAGCGGCCCGGATCTGCTCGCTGACCCGCGCTTCACCGGCAACGCCGACCGCGTGAAGAACCGTCCGGCGCTGCGCGAAATCGTCGCTGAGATCGCGCTGTCGCATGACATCGCGACACTCAGCCGCATCATGGACGAGGCGAACATTCCGTTCTCGCCAGTACACACACCGTCGGACCTGTTTACCGATCCGCAGGCGCTGGCGCACGCACTGCCGATCAACATGCCAAACGGAACGACTGCCAACCTGCCGTCACTGCCGATCGCATTCGATGACGAAACTCCCGGCCTCCGGCTGCAACCCCCAGCGTCCGGCGAGCACACTGCTGCGATCCTCGCCGGCCTGGGTTATGCGTCGGAGCGCATCATGGGGTTGCGGCGGAGCGGTGCGGTAAGTTAAAGCGTTGCAGTCGTCACGAGAGGCGGCCGTCGAAACGAAGAAAGACCGCCGCACGGGCGACATCCGACTGTCGGCTGCTCCGCCGCCGGGTAGAACGCCCCGAGGGCCACCGTCTCCGCGTCCCGGCGATATACCGTGACATGGAGCACGTAATGCTGGCCGACAAAGGAGGGACGCCGGAAAATGATGCGCGCACGGGTGGCGACGTAACTTTCGACGGGAATCCGTGCGGTCGCCAGCGCGGCCGTAATGCCGTTCTCCATCGCGTAGATGTACTCGCGCGCATGGATGTGCTGATAAACGTCTGAGTTCGCGATCCCCCAGACGCCGTGCATCTGTGCGGTTGCGGCATCGATCTTCGCGAACCCGTCATCGATCGTGCTCAGAAGATCGATCGTCGGGAACGGGCCGTCCAGCGTATGGGGTCGCAGGACCGTAATTTCCTCCGGGATCTCGTTGACCCAGCGCTGACCGGGAGGGTTCAGCGGACGGGTCAGTACATGAAGCACGCGTCCCGTGCCTGCGGTCGCCGGCACACCGAGATCGGGCTCATAACCCAGCGCCGCAGGGACGCCGGTCGCCGGACGGCCGGTCAGCGTCGCTCGGGTCTCGAGAATGAGCCGTTCGATACGCAGCTTCTCGCCAAGCGGACCGCGCCCATGGCTGGCAGAACGACACAGCCGGACCTCGTAGTGGCCTGCGAACTGGTCACCGTATCCAAAGGGCGCCGGACAATTGTCGAAATCCTCGTAGTATTGCATCGGCGTGACCCCGCGCCGGCCCATCTCGGCGTAATTCAGCCGCGGCTGAAGATCGTGGAACACCGGCGTCAGCACGAACCCGACGAAGGCGCGGATCTTGAGGTTTCGCCTGAGATCAAGATCACCGATCTCGGCGGTGACAGCACCGTTGTGTTCGAAACAGTCGATCTTGGCGTCTTGCATGGCCGATCCGTCAAAGTTGCGTTCGTTGCCGCACCGCTCGCCCAAACGGCATTTCAAAGCGTACCGACTGATCGCTCGGTCATATGGTCGGACCCGGCCTTTGTCAACGGTTTGGCCAGGCTTGACTCCGGAGCTGGCCCATCGAATGATCGCTCATTCGGACTCTCGCCCCTGAAAGGCTTCAGTGGACCCGGTTGCGTTCCTCGCGGCCCATCAGTGCGGACTTGGCAAGCTGCTCGGCATCACATTCCCGGCGGCGGCGCGGCACCGCGTGGTCGCCCAACTTGACATCGAGCCTGAGCACCTCGCGCCTGATGGTGCAGTGAACGGCGGCATCGTGGTGGCACTCGCCGACTGCGCCAGCACGTATGGGGCGGTGCTGAACCTGCCGCGCGGCGGCGCCACGATGACGATCGAGTTGAAGACCAATTTTCTCGCCGCCGGCCAGGGCGGGACGCTGCGTGCCGAAGCAAGCCCGATCCATTCCGGAAACCGCGTCGCGGTGTGGCGTGCCGCGGTGTTTCGCGGCGACCAGTCGGTTGCCGACGTGACGCAGACCCAGATGACCGTCGAGGACGACGACCGGCGATGCGGTCCCAGACAGCCAAAGCGCCAGCGGCCGGGGCGGGGTCGCAAGCAATTTCTCCAGGACGGTGGTTGACGAGCGCTGGCGGCAGATTCTGGAAGGCGCCTCGAAGGTGATCGCGGCGAAAGGATTCGCCAAGGCGACCATCCGCGAGATCGCCGCCGCCGCCGATATGCCGGTCCCGACCATGTACCAGTATCTCGAGCGAAAGGAGGACATTCTTTACAACATCTACAAGTTCTTCATGACCGATATCGTCACTGCGCTTCAGCGCTCTCGCCTGGTCCATGTGCCTCCCGAGGAACGCATCGCCGGGGCGATCCGCACGATCATCGGCGTGTTCGACAGGAATCACCGCTTCATCAAACTGATGTTCCAGGAAACACGGGCGCTGACGCCCGAAGCGCGGCGCCACGTCTATGAGCTTGACGCGCAATACATCGAGATCTTCCGTGAGATACTCATGGAATCCGTGCGCAATGGCGATTTTCGGCTACGCAACGTCGAGCTGTCGGCGAACTTCGTCTATTTCCTGTGCACGATCTGGCCGCTGCGGTTCTGGTCGATCGGCAAGTACGGCGAAGCGGCGGTGACCGACGAGATCGTCGATTTCGTCCTCCATGGCCTTGGTGGCGCGAAGCAACCAGAGGAAACCATCCTATGAAATTCATGTTCTTCTCGGAAGCCGAGACGTTGCCTGGCGCCTCCTACCAGACGCGCTATTGGGAACTGGTCGAACAGGTCATCCATGCCGAAAAATGGGGCTTCGACTGTTTCGGCGTCTCCGAGCAGCAATACGCGATCGGCGGCATCGCGACCTCGTGCCCGGAGGTGCTGTTCGGCTATCTGTTCCCGCTGACGAAGACGCTGCGCTTTGCGCACGCGATCACGCTGCTGCCGAAGAAGATGAACCATGCACTGCGCATTGCCTCGCGCACCGCGGTGCAGGACGTGCTTTCGAATGGCCGCATCGAGCTCGGCGTCGGCCGCGGCAACACCACCCTCGCCCTGCACGCCTTCGAGGTCGATCTGGAGAAAAACCGTGACGAGGTCCACGAGGGCATCCAGGTCCTCAAGCGGGCGTTCACCGAGGATCCCTTCATGTTCTACGGCGAGCACTACAAGATTCCACCGCGCTCGCTGGTGCCGAAGCCGCTGCAAACGCCGCACCCGCCGCTGTACCTCGCGGCAACCAGCCCGGAATCGCACAAGTTGGCCGGCGATCTTGGAATCGGCGTTTACAGTTGGTCGAACTTCATGGGCTGGGATGCGCTCGCTGAATCGGTGGCGGCCTTCCGCCGCGCCTCCGACGCAACCAGGGCGCGCGGCGAGCACGTCAACCCGGGTGCCGGCGCGCTGATCCAGGCCTATTGCGCCGAAACCGACGCGATCGCCGAAAATGAAGCCGGTGCTGGGAACATCAAGTGGTTGCGCATCGCAATCGACGGCTATCCGCGCCTTGCCAGGGTGGCGCAGAGCTACGCCTACATGAACAAGATCACCGAGGTCGCAAAGAAGACCGATGATTTCGAGTATTTCAAGGAAGCCTCCGGCGCGGCGATCTTCGGTTCGCCCGAAAGCTGCATCCGTGCCATCGAGCGGTGCGGCGCCTGCGGCATCGACCAGGTGGTGATGCGCATCGACAGCGTGCCGCACGACAAGATCATGAAGTCGATCGAGATGTTCGGCCGCTACGTCATTCCGCACTTCAAGAGCCCGCGCAACTTCATGCGCCCGGCTGAAGACGTGATGGCCGATATCCGCGTGATGCGCGAACAGGCGAAGGCCATGGGCGTCTATAAGGAGGGCGGTGCTGGCAGGCATTTGGCCTCGGCGGCAGTGTAGGCAATGGGCCAGATCATCGAGTTCCTCACCGTCAATGTCGCGACCGGCGATCTCGATGGCACGCTCGGGAAGTGGCGCAAGCTGGGCCTCGGGACACTGCCGCCGGCGCGCATGCCGGCGGCGCCGATCGAGATCACCGACGTGACGGTACCGCTGGGTCCGGCAGGCGCGGTCTCGGTGATTGCCGCGACCGGCCTCGGCTCGCCGGTCAGCCGCTTCCTCGAAAAGCGCGGCGAGGGCGTGTATTCGATCGCGGTGCGGGTCGATAACCTCACCGAAGTCATGGGCGAGTGGGCGGCGGCTGGCATCCAGTGGGTGCTTGGCGAACCGTTCGAGCTGCCACCCGGCAGCCCGGCCGGGCGCTATCTGCCGGCGCGGGCGAAGGTCAACTGGGTGAAGCCGTCCTCCCTGAGCGGGATCATGCTGGAAGTGTTCGAGTTCCCGCCTGGCTCCGAGCACCGATAGAACGCGAGGGGGCGATGAATTTCGGCACCATTTTCGACCTGCCGCTCACGATGTGGCCCCACAAGGAGGCACTCATCTACGGCCCGCACCGGATCACCTATGCGGCGCTGGAGCAACGCACCAATCGGGTCGCCAACGGACTTCATGCGCTGGGCATCGGCCCCGGTGACCACGTCGCAGTGCTGGTCAAGAACGATCATCGCTTCGTCGAGACGCTGCTGGGGGCGCTGCGTGCCGGGGCGACGGTGACGCCGACCACCACACGCGCCCATCACAGCACGCTTGCTCACATCATGGCGGACTCGACTGCGACGGTGCTGTTCGCCTCATCCGATTTCGCCGACGAGGTCGGCGCCCTCGCTGCCGCCGTCCCCGGCTTGCGGCATGTATTCGTGATGGACAAAGCGCCCTCCGGTAGCATCGATTACGACGGCTGGCTCGCCACGCAGAGCACGGCGCGGCGTCTGGCCGAGAAGGCGCCGGCCGATGTTGCCTTCATCTCCTACACGTCCGGCTCGACCGGGCGGCCCAAGGGCGTGCTGCTCAGCCACGGCGCGATCGATTGGGCGACGCGCAGCCTGCGACGCGCCCTGCTCTATGGCCCTGACGAGCGCTGCCTGCTGGCCGTGCCGATGTTCCATGCCAACGGCATGTTCGGCGGGCTGTTCTCGATGCTGGAATGCGGCGGGTCGGTGGTGATCCTGCATGACGTCAACCCGGCTGAGATGATTCGCGCCATCGAACGCGAGCGCTGCACCTACACGACCGGCGTCCCGGCCATGTACCGGATGATGCTGCGCGAAGACGCGCGGTTGCGTGACTCGGATTGCTCTTCGCTCGGCTTCGTGATTTGCGGCTCGTCCGACGTGCCGGAAGACCTGCTCGCGGAATTCACCCGCCGCCTCGCGCCGATGCTCGAGGCCTATGGCCTCACCGAATGCGGCTTCGTGTGCAACAATCCGCGCTGGGGGATCACCAAGCAAGGGACGACCGGCCTGCCCTATCCCGGGGTCGAACTGCGCATCGTCGATCCCGGGAATGCCGGTCGCGACGTTCCGGCCGGCCAGCCGGGCGAGCTGCTGGTGCGCTCCCCAGGCAACCTGACTGCGTATCATAACCTGCCGCAGGTCACCGCCGACCGGCTGCTCGCGAACGGCTGGTTCCGCACCCGCGACATCGCCCGCGCCGATGAGCAGGGCTATATCGACATTGTCGGCCGGCTCGATGATCGCATCAGTTGCGCCGGCGAGAGCATCTACCCGAAGGAGATCGAGAACGTGCTGATGAAGCACCCCGACCTGATCGATGCCGCGGTCATCCCGATGCCCGACGCGCTCAAGGGCGAGGTGCCGGTGGCTTTCGTCGTCGAACGCACCCCCGGCGCTGCGCGGGAGCAGGACGTCAAGGAGTTTTTCCTGCGGCACGGCGCCGCCTACATGCATCCTCGACGGCTCTTCGTGCTGCCCGAGATGCCCCTGACGCCGGCGAAGAAGGTCGATCGCGCGGAGCTCAGGCGGCTCCTCGACGCAATGCCGGGCCAGCCGCCGGCGCGATAGCCCGCCGGAGGTCAGTGTCCCGGATCGAACCCGAGGAACCCCGCGGTCGGGATCGGCGTGCCGCCGTTGCCGGCGAACAACCGCGGCATCTGCTGCGGCGCCGGGCCGGTTGCCCGAACGGTTTGCGCCGGCCGTGCCGCCTTGCGGTTGACCGGCTTGCCCGACACCGCACTGGCCGACAGCAGTTGCGCCGCGGTCTTGCCGCCGCCCGGCGGCCCGCGCTCGGCCGCCGCGCTCTGCCCTCCGCCGTTGGACAGCAGCAGGAACGTGATGTCGTTGCGCGCCAGATCGACCGAAAGCTGGATCGGCGTCATGCCCAACAGATTGTGCCCACCAAGATCGGCCCCGCGCGTGACCGCGTCGCGTGCGGCGGCGATATCACCGCGATTGATGGCATCGAACAGCGCGTCGGTCGGGTCCATCATGGCCGGCGGCTTTTCTGACGGAGCGGCCGTGCCCGGGATTGCTCTGCGCGCCCGGCAGCCCGGCGGGGGGTGGTGGGCCAGCGCGGCTCGCCATGCCAGCCGGGGCTTGTCCGCCGATCGACGGCGCGCCGGTGATACCCTGGAATTGGCCCACACTGGGCGGCAAATTCATTTGCGCCAACGCCGGCACCGCAAGCAGTCCGATGCCGCCGCCGAGGACCATCAGCCCCGCAATGCGCGCGTTCGCCCGCAACCCCCCCGACATCATGCTGCCCCCCTTGGCTCAGGCCGGATTCAACCAGCAGAATCCAGCAATGAGGTAAAGAGTATAGCCAGTCCAGAGCAGGGAAGGAACCATCAGCCACGCAGCGCCGCGATAAACCCGCGCGAAGCTGCGGATCGTCAACAATACCATCGGCAACAGCACCACGACGACCGCGAGGCCGAGCAACTGGTTGCGCAACCCAAAGAAGGCCGGAATCCACAGCGCATTCAGCGCAAGCTGCCAGCCCCACAGCCGCAGCGGCAGGATGCTGATAGATCGCCGCCATACCAGCCAGGCGGCCACCCCCATCTGCACGCAGACCACCGCCCAGGCCGATCCGAACAGCCAACCCGGTGGCGTCCCCGGCGGACGCACCAGCGACAGGTACCATCCACGCACCGCGGCGGAGGCGAGCACGCCATCAGCCGCGCACACCAGTAGCGCCAAGCCGATGAACCCGACCAGCGCCAGCACTGGTGCCATTGGTGTGGAGGACCCGGGCGCCGAGCCCCACTCATTGGGATCCGAAATCTGGAAGACACGATCCTTTCGGTTTGGGGCCTTTCGTGGCCAGCGGATTACTCCGATTTAGGTGTCGATTTAGGCACCCTTGGGCCGACCCGAAACCCTCCGGCCGGTCACGTGCCCTCGCGTCGCCAGACCGCGATCAGCAATCCGAGCATGAGCGGCAGCGCCGCCCAGGCCGGTAGCAGACGCAGCGACGCTATCCCGGTCACAAGATGATCATGCCGTCGCGCAAGCCCGATCCAATCGTCCCCGGACGCGGCGCGGTCGGCTTCCGTGCGACGCAGTTCCGGCACGACGGGACTGGCCCCGGGCCGGCCGCTGTCCAGCCAATGAACGCCGCCACCGGATTCGCGGGCGAGCGCGCCGAGCTTGGTGGCGGTCGCCCGCAGATCGGCAATCTCCAGCGGGTTCGCCGCGCCGGCCGCGGCGTATGCGGTGCGCGTTCCGTCAGTGACCCGCCACACGCCTGGGGTGGTTGCCGGCAGGCTGGCTTTGGCGCGGCCCGGGGCTTCCGTGGTCAGTGTGAGCGTCTGCGTCTTGCCGTCCGGATCGGTCACCGTCACGTTGCCCGGCGGGGCGGGATCGATCGAGCGCCGCTGCACCGCCAAGCGACCATCCGCGACATGCGCGGTGATCGCGTTCTCCTCCAGTTCCGGCTCCTTCATCAGCCAGTGGGCGATCCGGCGCAGCAATTCCGCCTGTGGGCCGCCGCCCTGGTGCCCGCGCGACCATAGCCAGATCTGGTCGGACAGCAGCAACGCAGTGCGCCCCTTGCCGATTCGATCCAGCACCAGCAACGGCTGCCCGTCTTTCGTGCTCATCAGCACTTGTCCGTGCACGTCGGCCGGCGCCACTCGGCGATACCACGAACCCCAGCTTGGCGCGGCGTCCGTGTTCCCCGGCGGGTTCGCGCCGGCCAGGCCCTCGGTGACCGGATCGCGGGCGCCGAGCGCGGTGACGCGCGGACGGAACGCCCCGTCCACCACGGCATCGTACGGCGCCGGCGCTGCCGGCAGCACGTCGCCGAGCGGCGTGTCGGAGAGGCTGGTGGTACCGGCAAATTCCGGCCCCACGCTCAGCAGCAGCGCGCCGCCCTGGCGCACGTACTGGGCGATGTTGTCGAGATAGGGCAGCGGCAGCAGACCACTGTTCTGGAACCGATCCAGGATGATCAGGTCGAACTGGTTGATCTTCTGCTGGAACAGCTCGCGCACCGGGAAGGCGATCAGCGACAACTCGTTCAGCGGCGTCAGATCGTCCTTTTCGGGCGGACGCAGAATGGTGAAATGGACCAGATCGACCGCCGGATCGGCCTTCAGCAACCGCCGCCAGGTGCGCTCGCCGGGATGCGGCTCGCCGGAGATCAGCAGCACGCGCAAGCGGTCGCGTACGCCATTGATCTCGACCACCGCTCGATTGTTGAGTGTCGAGACTTCGCCGGCGAGCTGGTCGGCCGAGAGTTCGATCACCGTCGGCCCGGCGCGGCTGATCGGCACGTCGAACGTCTGCGCCTTATCGACCGGCACGCTTTCCACCGTGGGCGGCTCGCCGTCACGGCGGATGGTGACCCGGGCGGCCTGCCCCTGGTCGTTGACGCCGAGGTCATCGACCGCGAAGCGCAGCGTGACGGTCTTGCCGACGATGCCGTAGCCCGGCGCCTCGATGACACGCAGCCGCCGATCGACCTCCTCGCCCTTGGCGGGGATCAGCACACTGAACGGCGCGCCTCCGGGCGCCGCGGACTGGGGTTGCGAACCGGACCTGGGTGCCGCGGGAATATCGTGCACCTGTCCGTCGGTGATCGCGACGGTACCGGCGAACCGGGCCCGGGGAATATCCGCGAGTGCCTGATCGATCGCGGCGAACAGTCGGGTCCCGGCATCACCGCTTTCCGGGACCGTGATGGTACGCAGCTCCAGGTCGTGGCAACTTGCCGGCCTGTTCCGTCAGCGCCGCTCGCGCCGCGTCGGCCAGCCGCGCCCGGTCGCCCACCTGCATCGACGCGGTCTGATCAACGACCAGCAGTCCGACATCCGGCAGACCTTCCTGGGTTTCCTGCACCAGCCGCGGGCCGGCGAGCCAGAGCAGCAGCACCGCGAAGGCCAAGCCCCGCAGCAGGGTGCCGCGCGCCCGGCGCCAGGCGGCAACCACAAGACCGGCGGCGCAAAGCCCGGCCAGCATGCCCAGCAGCGGCAGCGGAATCAGCGGCGCAAAGCGCAGCGCGGCGATCGCCTGGTGCAGTTCCGATGCTATTGCCCCAGCCGCTCGAGGATGGCCTTCACGTGGACCTGGTCGCCTTTGTAATTTCCGGTCAGCGCGTACATCACCAGGTTGACGCCGAACCGATAGGCCAGCGTGCGCTGCCGCTCCCCGCCCGGGATCACCGCATAGGGATTGTGCCCGTCGGCATCGACCGCCCAGGCCGCCGCCCAGTCGTTGCCGCCGATGATCACCGGGCTGACGTCGTCGTTGCTGCGGTCCTGGCCCTGCTGCACCCAGACGTTGCCGCCGTCGTAGCGCCCGGGATAATCGCGCAGCAGATAGAAGGTGCGTGCCAGGACGTGGTCGATCGTCAGCGGCGTGAGCGGCGGGATCGCCAGCCCGCGGGCAACGCGTTGCAAAGCTTCCCCGGTGTCCGGGGCGAAGCCGGCGCCCGACCCCGCGTCGCGGGTGTCGATCAGCAGGATGCCGCCGCGGTTCATGTAGTCGTTCAACGCCGCCGCGGCGGCTGGCGACAGCGGCTCGGCATCGGCGGTGATCGGCCAATACAGCAGCGGATAGAAGCTGAGATCGGTCTTGCCCGGCACGATCGGGTCCGGCTCGTCCAGCGTCGCGGCGGTGCGGGTGTTGACGTAGTCCGACAGGCCCTCGAGACCTTGTTTGGCGACGCCGTCCACCTGGGGGTCGCCCGTGACGACGTAGCCGAGCCGCGTGCCGAGCGCCGGATTGGCAACGTGATCGAGCTCCGCCCGCGCCGCCCCTGCCGGGATCGCGCCGGCCGCCAGCACGCCGATGACGCAGCGCCGCGGCGGCTCGCCGGGCGGTTGCCGGCCGCAGCAGACCGCGCAACGAACAGCGAGATCAGCAGGTCGAGCGCGAGCAAACCCACCGCGATGGTCAGCAGCCAGGGCCCCAGCGCGCGCTCCGGCACCGCCGCGGTGAGCGACTCCAGGCGGGCGCCGCTTATCGCCGGGGCGGCTCGGGGGGTGCCAGCACACTTGAAAGGTTCAGCGCTTGGCGCCCGTTTTCCGGCCCGTAGAGGCCCGGCGGATGCTGCGGGGAGACGGCGGTGCTGGCCGAATTTGTCGGCGGCCAGCCCGGTTGCGGCCTGTGGTGGCGGCGACAACAGCCCGAACCCGTCCAGTGTCTCGAATGGCGCAAGCACCGCGTGTCCGGACGCGGTCTGCACGCCGGCGGACAGCGCCACCAGGCGGCGCAGCATATCGACGAACAACCCGGACAACGGCAGATTGGACCAGTCGTCGTTGGCGGTGACATGGAACAGCACGATCCGACCGTTGCCCCGCGCTGCCTGGGTCACCAGCGGCGTGCCGTCGGCCAGGGTGGCCCAGGTGTGGGCGGCAAGCGTGGCCGAGGGTTCGGCCAGCACCTGGCGTGACACCGTCACGTCCGCCGGAATCGCCAGGCCGGCGAACGGCGAGCCGGGGGGGAACGGCGCCAGCCCGGCCGGGCGGCTCCAGGACAGCGCGCCGCCGAGCTGGCGGTCGCCGCTGAGCAGCTTGACCGGCAGCAGCGGGTCGGATTCGCCCAACGGCTGGGATGCCATGCGCGGGACCGGCCATGCGGATCAGCAGCCCGCCCTTCTCGACCCACCGGGTCAGCGCGTCGCGCTCCGGCCCGTCGGGCAGCGGGTCGTCGGCGAGCACGATCACCGACAGGTCGCGGGTGAGCAATTGACTGATGGTGCCCTGCGCGGACCTCGGTGTACGGGCCGAGCGCGCGCTGCAAGTAATACAGCGGACCGATGAACGGCGCATCGGCGGCCTCGGGATTGGCCGCGACCAGCCCGACCGGGCGCCGGCGCCAGCGTTCATCGAGCAGCACCACCGACCCGGCGGAAGGCGCGTTGGCCAGCACCAGCCGGGTCAGCCGGTTGCGCAATTCCGGGGGCAGCATGATCGCGGCGCTTGCGCCGTGGCACCCGCGGGAAGTGCGATGATCGTCTCGGCAAGCGTACGGCCGTCGCCGGTCTGTGCCAGCACCTGGCACCGCCGGGGGCCGGCTGCGGCGTCTGGGCGACGCGAGCCATCAGGCTGTCAGCCTTGCTTTCGGGCGGCAGCAGCAGGCGGGGCGGAATCGCGTCGCAGCACAGCTCGGTCACCTGTCCGGCATGCGGACAGCGCCTGGGCGAACGCCGGGAAAGCGTCGCCGTCGGTCAGCCCATCCGCCAGATACACGACGGAGCTGCCGGATTGCCGCCAGCCCGTCAAGCGCGGCGGTGGCGGCGGCCCGGTCCACCGGCCAGGGCTCCGGGTGCATCGCTGCCAGCCGGCGCACGCAGATCGGCTGGCTGGCATCAGCGGCGTGATTGCCGGGGCGGCTCCGTTGTCGTCGGGGGCGGTGGGCAGCAGCGCGACCTGCCGGCCGGCCCGCGCGGCGCGGTCCAGCACGACATCCGCAGCCTGGATCCGCCGCGGCCAGTCCGGTGGCGGAGGCCCATCCGTTGTCCAGCACCAGCAGCACGGGGCCGCGGCCCGGCAGCGCCGAGCCGGCATCGAGCACCGGCCCGGCCAACCCGACGATGATCGCGGCCGCCGCGATGCAGCGCAGCAGCAGCAGCCACCAGGGGGTGCGCGCCGGCGTTTCCTCGCGGGCCTTCAGCCCGAGCAGCAGACGGATCGCCGGGAAGCTTTCGCGCCGCGGGGCCGGCGGCGTGACCCGCAGCAGCCACCAGAGCAGCGGCAGCGCGGTCAGGGCGAGCAAAACCCAGGGAGCGGTGAAGATCATGTCGTGAGCACCGGCGGAATGTCGCGTGGACGTGTAGTCCGGAGCTCCACAAACGTGCCGACCCCCTCGCCCCAACCCGCTCCCGCAACGGGCATGGCGGGAGTCGTGGCTGCTCCCCGCTCTCCTTGTGGGAGCGGGGGACGGGCGGGAGGGATTTCGCGATACCGCGCATCATCGTGCCGCCATCGCGGTGTACAGGCCGAGCAGCGCGGCTTCCGGCGGATGGTCGGTGCGATGGATGGCGAAGCCGAACCCCGCCGCACCGACACAGCCGCGCGCAGCCCGTCCTGCTGTGCCAGCAGCTTGGCGGCGTAAGCTTCCCGCACGCCTTCGACGCGCGGGATCAGCGTTTCGCCCTCGCGCTCCAGCCCGCGGAAGCGGATGCGGCCGCTATATGGCAGCAGCGCCTCGGCCGGATCGAGCACCTGCAGCAGCGTGCCGGTCACCGGGATCCCGGCCAACCGCGCGACCACCGCCTGGATTTCCGGCAGCGGCGCCAGGAAGTCGCCGAGCAGCACCACCCGCGCGTGCCGCGGCAGGGGCAGATGGGGCGGCAGGCCCGACTGTCGTCATCGCCGGTACCCGCCAGCGCCTCGGCCAGTCGATCCAACCCGGCCCGGCCGGCCAGCGGCCGCAGCGCCGGCTTCCGCATCAGCGCCACCCGCTCGCCGCCGCGCAGCAGCAGCGCCGCCAGCGCCAGCAGCAGTAATGCCGCCCGCTCGCGCTTTTCGACCGGCGCCATCGCGGAGCGCCAGCGCATGCTGGCGGAGCGGTCGTGCCACAGACAGACGGTCTGCGCTGCCTCCCACTCGGTTTCGCGGATGAACCAGCCATGCGGTTCCGGCCGGCCGGACTTGGCTGACTGGCGCCAATCGATCCGGGTCACCGGGTCGCCGCTGACGAAGGGACGGAACTGCCAGAAACTGTCGCCCGAACCGACCCGCCGGCGACCGTGCACGCCTTGCGCCACGGTGGCCGCGACCCGCTCGGCGGCGACCAGCAGCGGCGGCAGCCGCGCCGCCAGCGCTTCGGCGCGACGGGCGCCGGCCGCGGATCGTCGCCGCTAGCCAAGACGCTCGACCAGCCGGTCGATGACCTGCTCCAGGCTTATGCCATCCGCGCGCGCCGAGAACGTCAGCGCCATCCGATGCCGCAGCACCGGACGCGCCAGCGCGGCCACGTCATCGACGCTGGGCGCCAGCCGTCCTTCCAGCAGGGCGCGCGCCCGGCAGGCCAGCATCAGCGCCTGGGAGGCGCGCGGTCCAGGCCCCCAGGCGACGTGCTTCTTCACCGTTTCGTCCTGCGCCGTGTCCGGCCGGCCGCCACGCACCAGCGCAAGGATGGCGTTCAACACGGTCTCCCCCACCGGAACGCGGCGGATCAGCGTCTGGGCCCCGATCAGGTCCTCGGCGGTCATTGCCTGGGTCGGCCGGTCCTCGGTCGCGCCTGTCGTGGCGAGCAGCATGGTCCGCTCGGCCTCCAGGTCCGGATAGCCGACGTCGATCTGCAACAGGAACCGGTCGAGTTGCGCCTCGGGCAGCGGATACGTGCCCTCCTGCTCGATCGGGTTCTGCGTGGCGAGCACGTGGAATGGCCGCGGCAGCTCGTGTTCATGCCCGCCGGCGGCGACCCGGCGTTCCTGCATCGCCTGCAGCAGCGCCGACTGGGTGCGCGGGCTGGCGCGGTTGATTTCGTCGGCCATCAGAAGCTGGCAGAACACCGGGCCGTGGACGAAGCGGAAGCTGCGGCGGCCGGCGGATTCCTCCAGCACCTCGCTGCCGATGATGTCGGCCGGCATCAGGTCGGGGGTGAACTGGACCCGCTTGGTCGCCAGCCCGAGCACAACGCCAAGCGTTTCCACCAGGCGGCTCTTGCCCAGCCCGGGCAGGCCCACCAGCAGCACGTGGCCGCCGCACAGCAGGGTGATCAGCGTCTCGTCCACAACCTCCTGCTGGCCGAAGATCACTCGGCCGATCGCCGCCCGCACCGCCGCGATCCGTGCGCCGAGGGCCTCCACCTCGTGCAGCACCGGATGCCCGCGCTCGGTTGCCGCGTTCGCCGTGCCAATGGACATCCAAGTCTCCGCCGATGAGTTTCGGGACGTTCCTGACATATTGGCACTTTCCGCGAGAGGGGGAGGCTACCTATATCGCGCCTTGGGAAGAGAGCGCCGGGAAACCGATGTCAGCCCGAACGAATGACTGCCAAATTGATGCGCCCCAAATTGATGCGCGGTTGGGCCAAGGAGAAGGAGACGTGGATGACGCCGGTTCTCCCATGGCGTTTGGTGTTACCGGCGGCACGCCGCGTTCTTCTGTCCGAGCGGTGAGCGGGGTGGGACAATTGCCACCTGGGATGCCACCGGGAATGCCGACCTGGAATGAACGATCCCAACATGCACGGCAGCGGCGGCCTGGCGATGGCAGCCCTGGAGCGGGGGCCGCGGCCGAAACGGGTTCCGATCGAGTGCGGCGACCTGCCGTTCCTCATCAAGCGCGACGGAACATGGCTGTATCGCGGCAGTCCGATCGGTCGAAAGGAACTGGTCTGCCTGTTCGCCAGTGTGCTGAAACGTGAGGCGGATGGATCTTTCTGGCTCGAGACCCCGGCCGAGCGCGGACGCATCGAGGTCGAGGACGCCCCCTTCACTGCCGTCGAACTGGACTGGACCGGCAACGGCCGCCAGCAGGTGCTGTCGTTCCGCACCAATGTCGATCAGGTCGTCACCGCCGATGCCGAACATCCGATCCGCGTTGCCCACGACATCCTGACATGCGATCCGACGCCCTACCTCCGCATCCGGTCCGGCGAAGGGCCAGTTCGCCATCGAGGCGCGGATCAATCGCGCGGTCTATTACGAGTTGGTGGCGCTCGGGGTTCCCCAATGGGTCGGCTGCCGGCGAATGCTCGGCGTGTGGTCGAGCGGCGTCTTCTTCCCGTTGGGCGAGCTGCCGCCCACCGAGGGTTGAGCGCGCACAGGGTGGATCCACCCAGGCCGGACGTGCCCAGGCCAGACGCGCGCCGGCTGGACGCAACCGAGCTGCGTCGGCGGCTGACACGCCTTCTGAGCGCCGAAACGCCCGGGCGGCTGGTGCGCGGCAATGAGCTGCTGGCCGCGGTCACCGCGTCACCGATGCCGGCCGCGGTACTGGTGGCGTTCGTGCTCGGTGAAAGCCCCGGCGTCCTGCTGACCAAGCGCAACGAACATTTGAACCGGCATCCCGGACAGGTGAGCTTTCCCGGCGGGCGCATCGACCCGACCGATGCCGATGCGACGGCCGCCGCGCTGCGCGAGGCGGAGGAAGAAATCGCCCTGGATCCGGCTGATGTCGAGGTGCTGGGGGCGATCGGCGACTTCCTGACCGGCACCGGTTTCCGCATCACGCCGGTGCTCGGGGTGCTGCCGCCGGGTCTGCGGCTCAACCCGGCGCCCGGGGAGGTGGATGCGGTGTTCGAGCTGCCGCTCGATGTGCTGCTCGATCCCGGCGCGCCCACGCGCGAGCGCCAGGAGCGCAACGGCGTGGTGCGCGATGTTTGGGTCTGGCCGCATCCGGAGCATCACATCTGGGGCGCCACCGCCGCGATCCTTGTGCACCTGGCCGAACGGCTGCGCGAGCCGGCGTGAGCCATGCTGCGGTTGTCGGAGCTTGCGCTGTTCCTGTCGCCGTTCCTGCTGTTCGGTGTCTGGCGCCTGGCGGCGGCGTACGGGCTGCCGCCCACGCTGGTCGCCGCCACGGCTGCGGCGTTGCTGGCGATGCTGGTCGCGGTGATCTGGCTGAGCGCCCAACGCGCTTTGCCGCTGGGGATGGCGTATGTGCCGGCCAGGCTTGTAGGCGGCCGTGTCGTGCCTGGGCACGCGGGAAATGTCGTGCCTGGGCACGCGGGAACCAACGATACCGGTGCCAATGGATATTGACCGGTCCAACCCCTCTCTCTGTCCCTTCCCGCAAGGGCAGGGGGAACCGCTGGATCTGGCTCACCCCTCCCCTTGTGGGAGGGGGCAGGGGGAGGGGTCTCGCACGTTCCAATCTGGTATATCGGAGCGTTGGTATGAACTGCCGGGGCACGCGGAATGAGCGAAGCTCCCGCCCTGCAGATCCACCCTCCGTCGGGTACTGGCCGAGCCCGGGCTTGCCGCTGTGATGGCAGCGCTGCCGGAGGCGCGGGTGGTGGGCGGCGCGGTACGGGATGCGCTGGCGGGACGGGCGGTCGCGGATATCGACCTTGCAACGCCTCGCCGGCCGGAGGCGGTGACGCGGGCGCTGGAGGCGGCCGGTATCCGCGCGGTTCCGACCGGGCTGCAGCACGGTACGGTTACAGCCGTAACTGCCGATCGGACGGTCGAGATCACGACGCTGAGGCGCGATATCGAGACTGACGGCCGCCACGCGGTGGTGGCGTTCACCGAGGATTGGCGCGCCGACGCAGCGCGGCGCGATTTCACTATCAACGCGATGTCAATGCGGCGCGATGGCGCGGTGTTCGACTATTTCGGCGGCATCGAGGACCTGCGCGCAGGGCATGTGCGGTTCGTCGGTGACCCGGCGCTGCGGATCGCCGAGGACTATTTGCGGATACTTCGTTTCTTTCGGTTCCATGCGCGTTATGGGCGCGGCGCGCCCGATGCGGCGGCAGTGGCGGCGATCGGCGCCGGCGTGATGGGACTGGCGGGGCTGTCCGCCGAACGCGTGTGGGGCGAACTCAGGCGCATCCTGACGGCGCCCGATCCGTCCGTGGCGATCGCGCTGATGGCGAAGCTGGGCGTGCTGGACGCCGTGCTGCCCGAAGGCGCCGACCCGGACCGGCTGGCGCGGCTGATCAGGGCCGGGGCGCCGGCGGATCCGCTGTTGCGGCTCGCGGCACTGCTGACCGGTGATTCCGACCGTGTGTCGGATCGATTGAAACTTTCCAACGATGAACGGGCGCGGCTGGCGGCGCTGCGCAGCGGTCCGGTGCCGCGGCCGGAAGACGGCGATGCAGCGCTGCGACGGCTGCTCGCGGAGACCGAGGCAGCGACGCTGATCGACCGTGCTTGGTTGGCCGGGGGAGATGCCCCGGGTTGGGCCGCATTGCGCGCACGGCTTGCCGCGACGCCGCGGCCGGTGTTTCCGTTAGAAGGGCGCGACGTGCTGGCGCTTGGTGTGTCGCCAGGCCCGCGCGTGGGCGAACTGCTGCGGGCAGTGCGCGCCTGGTGGCTGGCCGCCGGCTGCACCCAAGACGCAGCGGCATGCCGGGCCGAGCTTGCCCGGCGCGGCGCGGTTCCCGAGCCGTGAACCTAATCCGCAGTTGATGAGTGAGTGCGCTGGCCGTATCGGCGGAGCTGGCCTGAGACACACAGAGCCGGGCGCACTCTGCCGTTCACCTTCCCGATGAGCAGCGCATGAACTCCAGTGATCCGCATTCTCGCGCCCGCCATACGCAAGCAATTACTTTGACCACGGAGATCACGGAGGCTGTGCGGAGAAAATCATCGCAGGCACCGGTGACGGGAGGGTGTTATCCGCCGAGTGCCACTGCTCTGTGTTTGGCTCCCGCAGGTCACGCAGGTGTCAGCTCGGCGCGTATTTCCCTGCAGTCTGCGGGGTCGGGCTGTCGAAGCCTTTTTCCTGCCGGTCCAACCGGGTCTCCCGCGCCCAGTTCCGCTTGAGTTCATCGCGGATGCGGATGTGCAGCCGTCCCAGGCCCGCCGTCTCCAGTTCCACGGTGTCGCCGTCCTGGAACGCACTGAGCCCGCGATGGTTGGTGCCGGTGGCCAGGATATCGCCGGGCTCAAGAGCGTGGATCGCGCTGACCCACTCGATGCAGCGGGGGATCTGGTGCGCCATATCGGACGTATTGAAATCCTGCTTCACCACCCCGTTCACGGACAGCCGGATTTGCAGCCTGTGCGGATCGGGAATTTCATCAGCCGTAACCAGGTAGGGCCCGATCGGGGCAAAGGTGTCGCGCGATTTCATCTGGAAGAATACATTGCCGGGCGGCGGCAGTCCGCGCGCCGAGCCGTCGATGAAATTGACGTACCCGAAGACGTGTTCCATCGCCCGTGACGCCGGGACATTGGCGGCCCGCTTGCCGATCACCACCGCCATCTCGGCCTCGCCCTCGAAGATCGTGGCGGGCACGTCGGGCAGCACCATGGTGTCGCCATCGCCGATCACCGCGCTGGGGGCCTTGTGGAAGGCATTCAATGGAGCGGGCGAGGAACGGGTGCCGTCCTCCATGTAGTTCACCGCCATGCAGACGATGTTGCCCGGCTTGGGCAGCGGCGGCCTGATCCGCAATCCGGCGAGCGGGATGGCCTGCCCGCCGGTGGCGGCGTCCTGCAGCCGGGCGCGATACTGGTCGAACCGCGCGATCAGGCCGGTGATCAGGTCATGCGGGCCGACATGCGGGATGTCCCGGACTATGGCGGATACATCGACGACGCCCTTCTCGTTCAGCACGCCCAGCGTGAAGTCGTTGAAATACAGCAGCTTCATGGTGATCCTCCCGCATCGGCGGGCGATCCCAGACCGGGCGCGCGGGGGTGTCAACGGTTCGCCGGGCGGGGGTTTTCAAACTGATGCGGACGCTGCTATAGCCGCGGCCCGGGCTGGCGGGCGCATAGCTCAGTTGGTAGAGCAGCTGACTCTTAATCAGCGGGTCCCAGGTTCGAGCCCTGGTGCGCCCACCAGGTTTCTCTAGGACTTGCGAGCCGCCCGAAAAGAAACAAAACGGGCCTGTCAGACCCGCGAGCCTGACACAACAAGCTTAAACAGCCTCAGCCAGCAATTCGTCCAGCGTGACCAGGCGCGTCTCCGGCGCCGGCAGCGGGCCCTGGCCGTCCTGGGTTTCCGGCAAGATCCGGAGCAGCTAGAACTCGGCCGATATGTGCTGGTCGGCCACTCGATGGGCGGGAAAGTCGCCCAGATCGCGGCGGCTCGGCGCGTGTCCGGGCTGGCCGGGCTCGTGCTCGTCGCGCCCGCGCCGCCGACGCCTATGCCGGTTCCGGAAGCCCAACGCTCCGCCATGCTGGCGTCCTATCAAACTCGCGAAGGTGTGCTGCAAGCCCTGGCTGTCCTGGCGGGACCGAGGCTTTCCGAGACGCTACGCGAGCAGGTGATTGCCGATACGCTGCGCGGAACGCCCGATGCCAAGCGGGCCTGGACCGAGCGCGGAATGATTGAGGACATCAGTCCTGGGCTTGTGGGCGTGACCGTGCCGGTGAGCGTCGTTGTCGGTGACCGCGACCAAGCGGAACAAGAGGCCGGCCTCCGCCAGGTGATGTCAACGTTGCTACCGCAGGCTATGTTCACGACGCTGCGCGGCATCGGCCACCTTTCACCGCTGGAGGCACCCGCGGAGTTGGCGGCGGCTTGCCTGTCTCTACTTCGTCGCACGTGAGGCACGATCACCTCACAACGGATGGCGGCTTCTTACCGACCGGGATGCTAGGTGCGAATTTCAAGACTTTCGGGCACTTTGCGCGCCCCTTGACATTTCAATGGGTTGCGCGTTCCGTAAGGTATGACCGAAAAGAACCCGCAAAACCGCCGCCTCGGTTACGCCCGCGTCAGCACCTACGGCCAGACCCTTGGCGCGCAGCTCGACCAGCTACGCGCGGCGGGCTGCACCAAGATTTACCGCGAGAAGGCCAGCGGCGCGCAGCCGACCCGGCGCGAGTTGCTGCGGCTCCTGAAAGGCCTCGCCCCCGGCGACGTGGTGACGGTGACGCGGATCGACCGATTGGCCCGCTCGACCTTCGACCTGTTCGCCATCGTCAAGCAGATCGTGGACTCCAAGGCGCAATTCCGGTCACTGGCGGAACCGTGGGCCGACACCGGCACCAGCACCGGGCGATTGATGATTGCCGTTCTCGGCGGGCTGGCGGACGTGGAGCGCGACCTAATCAGGACGCGCACGGCGGAGGGACGCAGCCGGGCGAAGGCGCGCGGCCAGCACATGGGCCGACCGCCGAAGCTCACGGCGCAGCAGCAGAAGGAAGCACGGCGGCGGCGGGCGGAAGGAGCTACGCTCAAGGAACTGGCGAAGAGCTACAACGTGGCGCGGGCGACGATTTCGAGATTAGCGGCATCATAGCCCCGCGAAGGAGGTGACCATGACTCAGGCGCTCGGGGTTACAGGCAAGACCGCCACGTTGAACGTGAAGGTGGACGTAGGCGAGGCTAGTTATCGTGTCACTGTGACTGTTGAACCGATACAGGGAGATACGATCAATGGAGCCGACGCCGAGATTGCGCTGACCAAGGCCATGCAGCAATTTCCACAGAGGAGTAGGAGCAGTTCATGACGTAAATTCCGGCATGCCGGAAGATCAGCAATGGTGTCAGACCCCAATCCATCTCGACGTGCTTTCACGACCGACAGCGCCGCACATCTTTTAGCGGCGTCCCCGGTTTTGATGGTTATCGCACGCTGGACGGGCAAGGTTGGTTTCACTCTCATCACGAGCAAAATCTTGTCCGGCAAGAAGAGGCAGGCGCAGCGCAATGCGGTCATCGTTGTTGTCTTAGTCTTCTTAGTCTTCCTTTTAATTATAGCATGTATGGTCTGGCTTGCGCGCCTCAAGTGATGCCCCCGAGCGGCCACTTTCCACTTCGGCTATCGCTGTTGGGGGTCGCTGTTGGCCTGGGCCTAGCCGCGTGCGCTCAATATTCGTATCCAACGCCAAATTCGTATCTGATGCCAAACATGCGAGTTGGAGGCGCGCAGGCATTCACGTGCGCCAACCCGCCTACCTGGGCAGCTAGTTATTGTGCGACTCAGAACGGCATTCAGGCGGCGCAACGTCAGCTTCCGCCTGCACAGACCAGCGAGCAGCAGGACATCGAGAACGAGTATCGGAGGTGCTTACAACAAATTCCGATGCCCGGAGTTTTCACTGAACTCTTCGACAAGCGGCCCCGACTACTGCTGGCAGCACTACCAGCTTAATATGCGTCAAGCGCAAACAGAGCCGCAGCAGAAGCGGCAACAGGCAGAGGCATTCCAGCGCTGGCTAGTGGCTCCTCACACTGCCGGTGACACTAAAGTAGCGAGCGCGATTCCGGCGGCGGTCGACCCGAACGATCCTCTACGCTCGGATGGTCGTCTGGAGGGTGCGTTGCTTTGCCCTTCAATCGATAGCCTGCAGGAGGCCGGTCATATGCTAGCGCAAGTGCAGGAGGCTAGGCTCTCGCACGCGCTCTTGGGTGACAATGCCAGTCTGCTGTCATCCAGCAACTTGACCACTAACGACGCGCTCAACCTTGCCGGTTGCGTCTTGGTCCCACACGGCCAGCGCATTCAGGTGGTTGGGATGTTCGGTGTCCCCATTATCGTTTGGCAGGGAAAGAGGGGCGTGACCTATCAATCAGCTATAGAATGACGAGACGTTCATGCGGTAAGTGTAGGCACCGCCAGGAGTTCTGCGGCAGAGCTACACAGGCGCGGCGACGCTTTCGCGGCTGGGAGACGTAAGATGTCAAACGCCTCCTCGTCACCTCTAATTTCACCTGTCATTGCGGCGCAGATCGGCATATTGCCGGTGAAACGCGGCCCAGTCCGCTTTGCAGTTGGCGCGCCGGACGGTGTTACCTCCAATTCTTGGAGGGTTTGGGCGACGAAGAACGGGGACGTTTACATCAGTTGCCGCGACAATGCCAAAGAGACAAAAGTGAGTCTTCACGCGTCTGGGAGGTGGCGCATGGGATTTACAGAGCAGGCGCTGAAGAAAAATGTAACCTTGCCGCCCGGACAAAACCGCGCGTGGGAGGTCTGGGATAGACCACCCGCCTCCCTGCCGGACACAGTCATCGCATTCAAGCTTGTGTTCCCTAGTTCCGAGTTGGGGCTGCGCCCAGAACAGAGAGCGTCGCGAGACTGGAAAGACGTTATCTACATCGAAGCGGCCCCGCCGGGAAAGCTGACCGTGATAACCTTGTTCGTCACTATCGGCGATCTAGCGCTTACCCATCAGTCCGAGCCAAGCTTTTGTCTGGCATCGCTGGACATGGGCAACAATCGACGTGCGCAGCTCATAGCTCATGGAGAGCCAGAGGGCGACTTACCGGCTGTAATTGAGTCCACTGTGATGAAGGCGCGCGCGAAGATCGAATCCGGTGGCAAAGAAATTCCGGCCGAAGCATACATCTACATGCTTGGCCGACTTGATGACGGCTCTCGCTACCTTGTTGGCGCATGGGCCGATAGACAAGCTCACTTTCCATAATTCAAATTCGGCGGCACCGACATGTCCGTGCCCGTTTGAAAAGACACTTTTTCTCCCCGTTAGAAATGTCGCAGCGGGCAAAGTAGAGATGGCATCCCATTCCCCACCAGGGCAGCTTTCCAGTTCGGTTGAGGCGCCTGCTTTCCCGTCCCGGCCTGACAACAGCAGGGCCGCGGCGCGCAGCGGAGGGGATGGGAGGAGCGGAGCCACCCGGAGCCACGCGCAGCGCCCACTTCGGCGCGAGCATGGCGAGGACGGCGAGCACCGGACCTTCCCCGCAGCGAGCACCGTGGCACGCTCGGCTCAGGCCGGAGGAACAGGCGGCGGGCGTGGTTCGCGCCGTCAGGGTTCAGCTGCCGCCTCGCGTTCTGCCGCCACCGCAGCCGCGATCTGGCGGGATGGCCGTCCCTTTGTCGGCTTCCCCGGTGCTTCCAGGTTGTTCGGCGGCCGCTGCCGCGCCGGGTGATAGCGACGCCGGTGCGGCTGGTAGCTGTCCTGGTGCTGCTTCACCATCGCCAGCGCCGCACCAAGCCGCTTGTTTTCCACGATCTCACCAGGTTCCACGGTCTGGATCTTGTCGAACTTCCGAAACGGCAACGAAACCCCTTCGTACTGAAATCATGAACCGGCCGTCCGGATAGTTCACGACATCAACCGTCTTGCGCGCCAGACTGCGGGCAAGCGGCGTCGCATCCAGCATGAGCATCATGCGGTCATAATGCAGGGTCAGGTTCTTCGTGACCGTGCGTTCCTCCCGCCAGGCGAGAACCTCGCTCAGGTCGTCCGCCTCGGTCAGCTTCCGATGCAGGTCTTTGGCGTTCTCTGGATCGCGCCCAAACCGCGTGTTGTACTCGGCCATGAATGCCACCACCCAGGCGTTCGCCGCCTCGATCGTCGAAATGCCGGCAAGTCGCAACTCCTTCACCAGCCGATCCTGCAACGTGCCAAACGCGCGCTCGACGCGGCCCTTCGCCTGCGGGCTGTTGGCGCAGATGATGTCGATATTCAGCTCCGACAGCGCCCGGCCGAATTGCGTGACGCGGTCGCCGCCGATCGCGTCTTTGGCGTTGACGCGAAAGATGCCGTGCTTGTCGCTGTAGAACGCGACTGGCTTGCCGTGCGTCTCCAGGTAGTCCTTCGTCGCGCGGAAGTAATCGAACGCGGACTCGGAGGTGACGAACCGCAGCCGCATCAATCGGCTGGTCGCGTCGTCGACAAACGCCAGCAGAGTGCACATCTCGCCGCGATCCTCGAACCAACGATGTTCGGAACCGTCGATCTGCACCAGTTCGCCCAGACATTCGCGTCGTCGTCGCGGCTGATGCGGGGAGGGCAGTTTGTGGCGGCGATCGATCCATAGCCTATCTGCCATCATCCATTGCCGCAGCGTCTCGACGCCGATCCGCAGACCGTGACGCTCAATCAGTTTTTCCGCGGCCAGGGTGGGCCCGAAGTCGACGTAACGTTCCCGCACGAGGCTCAGCACCGTGGCCCGGAAGCTCTCGCCACGCTTGCGGTTGCTCGGCCGACCGCGTTGGCGCGACGCCAAACCGGCTGGGCCATCCGCCGAAAATGCCCGGCGGAGGCGGTAAATCTGACGCCGACCCAGCCTCGTCAACGTCGCCGCGGCATCAACCGTCAGCCGGCCATCTGCGAGCTCGATCATCACACGCAGCCGGGTCAGTTCCCGATCGCTCATCCGGATCACCGCCGCCACCGCACGTCACCCCGAACGTTCCGACGGCAGTGTGCCTCAGCGACATTTCTATCGGGGACGCGTGTGACGTTTCTATCGGGGGCTTACACGACACGACACGAATAGCGGCGACTTTCCATAAGCACCTTACCGGTCACCGACATGGCACTGCCCGCGAGTCCGAGGCAGCGCTGGGTGATTCGGGCCCAGTCCTTCCCACGCGCCGGTCAACCGGCGCGGCAGGGTGTTTCGATGAGAGCTGCTCATCGTGCCCTTGTGGGAGGAGGAGGGGTTGCACGAATCAATCTCAATCGGCATTGGCACTGGACCCGTGGTCTGACGGAACAGGCTCAAGCATCTTCAGCCAGCAATTCGTCCAGCGTGACTGGGCATGCCTCCGGCGCCGGCAGCGGGCCCTGGCCGTCCTGGGTTTCCGGGAAGATCCGGAGCGCCTGACGGCAGAGACGCGCGAGATCGATCCTCTGCCGCATGGACGGCACGTTCCGGCGCGCCGCGTCCGCCCGAAACCTGATCGCATCGGCCTGCCAGTTCGGAGCATCGCGCGATTGCGGCCACGCCTCCGTCTTGAGCATGTGGGTAAGCGCCTGAATCAGCAGCGATTCGACCGAATGCAACTGCTCGCGTCCCACGCTTTCGATCTCCTCGGCGATGTTGGGCCAATCCAGCTCGGCGTCGTTCACCAGCTCGCCGGCGGCGCGGCGGCGCAGCAACTCGCTTTGCTGTTCGGACCACACGAGGATGTCGGTCTCATAGTCGCTCATCTTGCTGTCCCACGGCTGTCGCAATATTACACGCGGCCAATCGTGCCTGCCACAGACAGAGCAGTGGCGTGACGATCAGCTCCATCGTCAGGCCGAATAGCATCGGCGGTGGCGGAACGCCCTCCAGCGCCACGCCGAGCAGCCGAGCCAAGCCGCCGGCGACCACCACCGCCGTCAGCAGGCGGAACGCACTGCCTCTTTGGGCAATGTCGGGGATCAGGCTCCAGAATGCCAGTCCGATCCCGAGCAGCAGGCCCGACAGATATCGGAAATGACTGTCCAGCGCCGCAGCATCATGCAGCCCGACCAGCGCGGATCCCGCCATGCGCGGACCAAGCACCACCCCGGCCAGCCCGGCTGCGACCGGCACGCACCCGCAGAGCGCAACGGCGATCTGAAGTGGGCGAGGAGAACGCTGGGGCATCGGCTGATCCGGCTCGGGTGGAGAGGCGGAGCTTTCCGGCCTCTCACAGGGCAGGCCGCTCTTGCGGGCAGGCCGCCCGGGTGAGGAATATAGGGCCACGTGCTGCCTGCGCGGCAACGCCTGCCGTCGCAGGGCGATAACCAGGGGCAAGGAACGACCCGATCCCCATCAACGGAGGCAAACATGCTGAGCTTTGGCGCCGCAATGTTCTTCACCGACTATTCCATGGCCCCCGGCGAGCTCGCCACGGCGCTGGAACAGCGAGGCTTCGAGTCGGTCTGGGCGCCGGAGCACTCGCACATTCCGCTGAGCCGCAAGACGGCCTTCCCGGGCGGTGGCGACGTTCCAAAGAAATATTACGACGCCATGGACCCGTTCGTGACACTGACCGCTGCCGCCGTGGCGACCCGGACCCTGAAGGTGGGTACCGGCGTCTGTCTGGTGGCCCAGCGCGATCCGATCCAGACGGCCAAGCTGGTCGCGTCGATCGATCAGGTCTCGGGCGGCCGGTTCCTGTTCGGTATCGGCAATGGCTGGAACCAGGACGAGATGGAAAACCACGGCACCGTCTTCGCCACACGCCACAAGCTGGCGCGCGAGCGGGTGGAGGCGATGAAGGAGATCTGGACCAAACCGAAGCCCGAATACCACGGCGAAATGGTCAACTTCGATCCGATGATGGCGTGGCCGAAGCCGGTGCAAAAGCCGCATCCGCCGGTGATCGTCGGCGGCGCGTTTCCGTATTCGGCCCGTCGCGCGATCCGCTACGGCGACGGCTGGATCCCGCATGCCGCCCGCGGCAGCTACAGCGAGATCGCGGACCTGATTCCGCAGTTCCGCAAGATGGCGACCGAGGCAGGACGCGATGCGGACTCGATCGAAATCACTGTCTCGAATCCGCGGCAGGAAGCGGACCTGATGCGGCGCTACGAGGACCTTGGCGTTGCACGCGTCGTTTTCAGCGTGGAATCGGAGAAGGCGGACAAGATCCTGCCCGTGCTGGATAGCTGCGCCGCCTTGATGCGCAAAGTGAACGGCTGATCGCAACCAACCGCCGGGAGAAATGCAGCGTGGCCGCCTTCAAGAGCACCGACACTTACATCGCCACACGCGACCTGGAAGTGGCGGTCAACGCCGCGGTCACGCTGCAGCGCCCGCTGCTGGTCAAGGGGGAGCCCGGGACCGGCAAGACCATGCTGGCCCACGAGGTCGCCGCCGCCCTGCACCATCCGTTGATCGAATGGCACATCAAATCGACCACCAAGGCGCAGCAGGGGCTGTATGAGTATGACGCCGTGTCCCGCCTGCGCGACGGCCAGTTGGGCGATCCGCGCGTGCATGACATCGCCAACTACATCGTCCGCGGCAAGCTATGGGACGCTTTCGAGGCCGATGCGCCGGTTGTCGTGCTGATCGATGAGATCGACAAGGCGGATATCGAGTTCCCCAATGACCTGCTGCTGGAACTCGACCGCATGCAGTTCTTCGTGTACGAAACGCGGCGAACGGTGGTCGCAAAGCATCGGCCGATCGTCATCATCACCTCCAATAACGAAAAAGAACTGCCGGATGCGTTCCTGCGTCGCTGCTTCTTTCACTACATCCGATTTCCCGACCGCCCGACCATGGAGCGCATCGTCCAGGCGCATTATCCGGACCTGCGGCGCGACCTCACGCGTGAGGCGCTGAACGTGTTCTTCCAGGTCCGTGAAGTCCCCGGCCTGAAAAAGAAGCCTGCCACCTCGGAGCTGCTGGATTGGCTGAAGCTGCTGATGGTGGAAGACCTGCCAGCAGAGGCGCTGCGCAGCAAGGACAGCCATCTTGTGATCCCGCCGTTGCACGGCGCGCTGCTGAAGAACGAGCAGGACGTGCATCTGTTCGAGCGGATCGCGTTCCTGGCGCGGCGTCAGGGCGGCTGATGTTCGCCAGCTTCCTGCTGTTGCTGAAGCAGGCGGGACTGCCGGTCTCGGTCACCGAATACCTGACGCTGATGGGCGCCATGAAGGCCGGCATCGCCGATTACAGCGTCGAAGATTTCTACTATCTCAGCCGGGCGACGCTGGTGAAAGACGAGCGCCATCTCGACCGCTTTGACCGCGTGTTCGGCACCTGTTTCAAGGGTGTGGAAACGGCCGAGGGACTCAACGCCCGCGACTTGCCCGAGGAGTGGCTGCGCAAGATGGCGGAAAAGCTGCTGTCGCCGGAGGAGATGGCGCGCATCGAGGCGCTTGGTGGGTTCGGGGCGCTGATGGACCGGCTGCGGGAGCTGCTGGCTGAGCAGAAGGGCCGGCATCAGGGTGGCTCGAAGTGGATCGGCACCGCCGGCACGTCGCCGTTCGGCGCCTATGGCTACAATCCGGAAGGCGTCCGCATCGGCCAGCAGGAGTCGCGCCACCGTCGTGCGGTGAAAGTATGGGACCGGCGGGATTTTCGCGATCTCGATGGCGACGTGGAACTCGGCACGCGCAATTTCCGGGTGGCACTGCGGCGGCTGCGCCGCTTCGCCCGCCAGGGCGAGGCGACCGAGCTCGACATCCCCGACACGATCCGCGCCACCGCCAACAATGCCGGCATGCTGGACCTGAAGATGGTGCCGGAGCGGCACAACACGGTGAAGGTGCTGCTGTTCCTCGATGTCGGCGGCTCGATGGACGAACACGTGAGGCTGTCGCAGGAGCTGTTCTCCGCCTGCCGCACCGAATTCAAGCACCTGGAGTATTTCTACTTCCACAATTTCCCCTACGAGCGGGTCTGGAAGGACAACCGCCGGCGCCACGACCGGACGACGCCGACCTGGGACGTGCTGCGCACCTACGGCGCGGATTACCGGCTGATCTTCGTCGGCGACGCGGCGATGAGCCCGTATGAAATCACCATGCCCGGCGGCAGCGTTGAGCATTGGAACGAGGAATCCGGTCGCGTATGGCTGGACAGATTGTCCTCGCAGTATCGCCGGGCTGCATGGCTGAACCCGACGCCGGAGCGGTCCTGGCAGTACGTGCAATCCGTTACCATCGTGCGCCAGCTCATGGAAGGGCGCATGTTCCCGCTGACGCCGGACGGCATCGATGCGATGACGCGAGAGTTGAGCCGGTAGGGATCGCAGGAGTGCAGCATGTCCCGTCTTGCCGATAAAACCGCCTTCATCACCGGTGCCGGCACCGGGATCGGCCGTGCGACGGCACTCCTGTTCGCCCGCGAGGGTGCGCGGGTCGTTGTCGCTGAGATCAACCAAACGGCCGGCGAAGAAACCGCCCATCTCGCCGGCAACGGTGCAATTGCCATCGTGGCCGACGTGACCGATCCCGACAATCTGCAAGCCGCATTCCGTCGCGCGGTGGACCATTTCGGCGCGCTGCACGTCGTTGCACAACAACGCCGGCGGCTCCACGCCGCAGGACAACACCGCCGTGGATGCGCCGCTGGAGGAATTCTGGCGCGTCATCAAGCTGGACCTCTTCGGGACGTTCCTTGGCTGCCGCTTCGGAATTCCGGAGATCATCCGCTCGGGCGGCGGAGCGGTGATCAACATGGCATCCAACCTGGCACTGATGGGGATTGCCGGGCGCGACTGCTACACCGCGGCGAAGGGCGGGATCGCCGCACTGACGCGCTCGTTGGCGGTCGAGTTCGCCGCACAGAAGGTGCGGGTGAACGCGCTCGCCCCGTCGGCCACGATGACCGACCGCGTGCGCAAGCTGATGGCGGGCAATGCCGCCCTCGATCGGCTGGCGCAATCGCATCTGCTGGGGCTGATCGAGCCGCAGGACGTCGCCAACGCAGCGCTGTATCTGGCCTCCGATGAATCTCGCATGGTCACCGGCCAGGTCCTGCCGGTGGATAGCGGCGTGACGATCTCCTGAAGGAGCGAAACCATGAAGATCAAGCGCGTCGAACACATCGCCATCGCCGTCAATTCGCTAAATCAATCGATCGAGCTGTTGCGCGATATCTTCGGCATTCCGCTGGAATACGAGGAACAGATCGGCACGACCCGGCTCGCCATGCTGCCGGTGGGGGAGACTTATCTTGAGTTGCTGGAGGGCGAAGGTCCGGAAAATGGCGTACGGAAATGGATCGCCGAGAAGGGCACCGGCCTGTTCCATATCTGTTTCGAGGTCGAGGACATCGACGGTGCCTTGGCGGAGCTCACCGCCAAAGGTGTGAAGCTGCGGGACAAGACGCCGCGCATCGGTCATGGCGGCGCACGGATCGCATTCCTCGATCCGGCCTCGACCGGAAACGTGCTGATCGAACTGGCCGAGTTGCCCTCCGGCCACTCCGGCGCAGAACTTCGTTGACGCCACGCGGCGCGAAAGGCAGACAGACAGCGTTTCGCCGTCAAGAGGGACTCGGGCATGCGTCTGGCCGTTCTGCTGCTGCTCAGCCTCGTCGCGGGAAGTGCGCACGCACAGCCGGTGCCCGATTTTGTCGTGTTCTTCCAGGAATGGTCAGCCGGGCTGGACGTTGCGGCGCAGGCGGTGATCAGCCACGCGGCGGACTGGGCCAAGGCGCATCCTGACAGCAGCGTCGAGGTGGCAGGCTTCGCCGACCCGACCGGCAGCAAGAAGGCCAACATCCTGCTCTCTGAGCTGCGCGCCCAGGTCGTCGTGGACCAACTCGCCGGCGATGGGGTGAACGAAGGAAGGATACGGCAAGGCGGCGAAGGCGCGGTGCAGTTCGCGCTCACCTCGCAGGAGAGCCGCCGCGTGCAGGTCAGCTTCCGCCCGCGTTGACCGGATGAACCACGTCGCGACGCTCGCGGACCCGACGGAGGTCCTGCGGCGGGTGTTCGGGTTTCCGGCATTTCGCGGCCTGCAGGAGCCGGTGGTCCGTCACGTGCTGGCCGGCGGCGATGCCCTGGTGCTGATGCCGACCGGCGGCGGCAAAAGCGTCTGCTATCAGGTACCGGCGATCTGCCGGCCTGGCACCGCCGTGGTGATCTCGCCGCTGATCGCGCTGATGGATGACCAGGTTGCCGCGCTGCGCCAGGTCGGCGTCGCGGCCGGGGCGCTGCACTCGGACCTCGACCCTGCCGAGGCACGCAGCGTCACCCGCGACCTGATCGAGGGGACGCTTGACCTCGTCTACGTCTCGCCCGAACGGCTGCTCGGCAACGGCATGCTGGAGCGGTTGTCGCATCTGTGCATCGCGCTGATCGCCATCGACGAGGCACACTGCGTCTCCCAATGGGGGCACGAATTCCGCCCGGAGTATCGCGGGCTTGCCGGACTTCCCGAACGGTTCCCCGGTGTGCCGCGTCTGGCGCTGACCGCGACCGCCGATGAGCGGACGCGCACCGACATCGTGGCCGCGCTCGCCATGCCCGATGCGGAACTGTTCGTGGCCAGCTTCCATCGTCCGAACCTGCGCCTGGCAGCAGAACCGAAGATCAGCGAGACCGGGCAGCTCCTTGAGCTGCTATCCCGCCATCCCGGCGGGTGCGGCATCGTCTATTGCGGCTCACGCGCCAAGACGGAGCGCGTCACGGCACGGCTGTGTGACAAGGGCTGGCCGGCGGTGGCATTCCATGCCGGGCTCGAGCCCGAGCACAAACGCGCGGCGCTGGCCCGGTTCCGCTCGGGCGAACCTGTCGTGATCGTGGCGACGATCGCCTTCGGCATGGGGATCGATCGACCGGATGTGCGGTTCGTCGCGCATCTGGACATGCCGGATTGTCCAGAGGCTTGGTACCAGCAGATCGGACGTGCCGGCCGGGACGGCGATCCGGCGGACACGCTGCTGCTGCATGGCGGGCAGGATGTCGCGCAGGCGCGGCATTGGCTGGCGCAATCGGCCGCGCCGGAAGCGCAGAAGCGGGTGATGCGCACGCGGCTGGAGGAGATGGTGGCGCTGACCGAGACGGTCGGCTGCCGCACCCGCGCGCTGCTGGCCTGCTTCGGGGAGGATTTCGCTGACCCGTGCGGCCATTGCGACAACTGCGAGGCGCCGCCGGCTAACGGCGGATGGCACGATCGAGGCGCAGAAGGTGCTGTCGGCGGTGTATCGCACCGGGCAGATGTTCGGCGCCCTGCACGTCATTGCGGTGCTGCGTGGCGAATCGACCGACGCGGTGCTGCGTCACCGGCACGACAAGCTGCCGACCTTCGGTGTGGGTGCCGAGCGCACGCCGGCGTTCTGGCGCGGTTTGGTCCGTCAGCTCATTGCGCTGGGGGCACTGGATGTCGATACCGAAGGGCATGGCGGACTTCACCTGGTCGAGGACAAGGCGCGGCCGATCCTTCGAGGGAATGCGCGGGTACTGCTGCGCGAGACTCCGACCGCGCCGCGCCGACCGGTGCGGCTACAGCGTGAGTCGTCGTCGCGGAGCACGACCGCGCCGGCCGGCCTGTTCGACCTGCTGCGCACCTGGCGCGCCACCCAGGCCAAGGCACAGGCGGTCCCGCCTTATGTGATCTTCCACGACATCGTGCTGAGGGAGATCGCCGCGGTGCGCCCGACCTCGCTGGAGGAGCTAGGCCAGATCAAAGGTGTCGGTGCTTCAAAGCTGCACCGCTACGGCGCCGACGTGCTGGGCCTTCTGGCCGCCAGATGATCGTAACCCTCCCCCAACCCCTCCCGAAAGGGGAGGGAGCTTTGCATGGGGCTACTTCGCGGGGGCGGGCGGCGGAACCGCGCTGTCGGTCGGGCGCATTGGGGAGCCATCGATATTGAAGGTCTGCACGTTTGCCCCGATGCGGGCCTTGGCGATCTCCTGCTGGACCCCTTCCTTCAGCATCTCCTGGCGAAGCTGGCCCTGTGACTGCTCGAAGCTGGGCGGGGGGGCCTGGCGACGCTCGACCAGAAGGATCACGTGCCAGCCGAACTGCGTATGCACGGGAGTCTGCGTGAACTGCCCCGGCTTCAGCGCGAATGCGGCGTCGGCGAAGGCCGGCACCATCTCATCCTTCTTGAAAAAGCCGAGATCACCGCCATCGGCCGATCCCGGGTCCTTGCTGTATTTCTTGGCCAGCGCCGCGAAATCGCCGCCCTTGTTCAGTTCGGCGATGATCTGCTTCGCCTGATCTTCGGACCCGACCAGGATGTGCTTGGCATGCACCTCCTCGTCGCCCGGCTTGCCGGCAATCTGCTTGGCATACAGCGCGTGCAGCGCCTGGTCGGTGATCCCGGGCATCACGACCTTGGTGAGCAGCGCGTTGTCAAGCACCTGGTCGGTCGCGGTGGCGATCTGCTGCTGCACCCCGGGATCCTTGTCGATCCCCGCCTTGCGCGCCGCATCGGCCAGCACACGCTGGCTGATCATGCTGTCAAGCAACTTGGGGTAGATCATCTCGAACGGCACCGAGCGCAGATTGGCCGGCAACCCCTCCGCGGCGGCTTTCACCTCGCTGAGATGAATTGCCTGGCCATCCACCTTCGCCACGATCGGATCGCCGGCCGGCGCGGCCGCGGTGGGCGGCGCGGTCAGGCCGGGTGGGGCGACTTGCGCCAGCGCAGCGCCGGCGGGAATGGCCAAGGAACCAGAAACCAGGGCGGCGGCGAGGCGGGCCAGAGCCCCGGGGTGGATAGTCATCGCAACTCCTGACGGATGAGGCGGCGGACTAATGGCCGAACCGACCCGGCGCTGCAAGCGAACTTCCGGCAATGCGGTGCCGGGACAAGGGCGTGGGCAGTCGCCGCGACCGCTTCGTTGACGCGCTTTCGTTGACCCTGGGGCAGGGGGGTCCTATCTCCACCCTTTCCATTCCCCGGATGATCGCCGGAAAGGTCTCGATGCTCGCCTCTATCGCCCGCGCCGTCCTCGGCACCGCCAATGAACGCATGCTGAAGGCGTACCGCCGGCGGGTGCCGCAGATCAATGCGCTGGAGCCGGCAATTCAGGCGCTGCCAGATGAAGGGTTGCGGGCAAAGACCGCCGAACTGAGAGAAAAGCTCGCCGCCGGAGCCAGCCTGGACGACATCATGCCGGAGGCTTTCGCCGTGGTGCGCGAGGCGGCGGTGCGCACGCTCGGGCAGCGCCATTTCGACGTGCAGTTGATCGGCGGGATGGTGCTGCATGACGGCCGCATCGCCGAGATGAAGACCGGCGAAGGCAAGACCCTGGTCGCCACTCTGCCGGTCTATCTGAACGCCCTGGCCAGCAAGGGCGTGCACGTGGTCACGGTGAACGACTACCTGGCCCGGCGCGATTCCGAGTGGATGGGCCAGATCTATCGGTTCCTGGGATTGACCGTGGGCGTGATCGTGCACGGGCTGGACGACAACCAGCGCCGTGCTGCCTATGCCGCCGACATCACCTATGGCACCAACAACGAGTTTGGCTTCGACTACTTGCGCGACAATATGAAATACCGGCTGGAGGACATGGTCCAGCGGGATTTCGTCTATGGGATCGTCGATGAGGTGGACTCGATCCTTATCGATGAGGCGCGCACGCCGCTGATCATCTCCGGCCCCGCCGAGGACAGCTCTGAACTTTACCGGCGCGTCGATGCGGTCGTGAAGGAGCTGGTGATCGATCCCGAGACTTATGAGAAGGACGAGAAGTTCCGCACCGTGTCGCTGACCGAGCCCGGATCGGAGCGCGTCGAGGACATGCTGCGCGAACTCGACATCATCACCGAAGGCAATCTGTACGACATATTCAACGTCTCGGTCGTGCACCACGTGCAACAGAGCCTGCGCGCGCACACCCTGTTTGCCCGCGACGTCGATTACATCGTGCGAGACGACAAGGTGATCATCATCGACGAGTTCACCGGCCGCATGATGGAGGGCCGCCGCTACTCCGACGGGCTGCATCAGGCGCTGGAAGCCAAGGAAGCCGTCACCGTGCAGGCGGAGAACCAGACGCTCGCTTCGATCACCTTCCAGAACTACTTCCGGCTGTATCCCAAGCTTGCTGGCATGACCGGCACCGCGGCCACCGAGGCGGACGAATTCGCCGAGATCTACAAACTGGACGTGGTCGAGATCCCGACCAACGTGGCGGTGAACCGCGCCGACGAGGACGATGAGGTTTATCGCACCGCCGACGAGAAATGGGAATCCGTCGCAACGCTGATCGACGCGACACGCAAGACCGGCCAGTCTATCGTTGGTCGGCACGGTGTCGATCGAGAAAAGCGAGCACCTTGCTGAGATATTGAAAAAGAAGAAGATCCCGCACGCGGTGCTGAATGCGCGCTTCCACGAGCGGGAGGCGGAGATCATCGCACAGGCCGGCGCGCCTGGTGCGGTGACGATCGCCACCAACATGGCCGGCCGCGGCACCGACATCAAATTGGGCGGCAATCTGGAGATGCGGCTCAAGACGGAGCTCGAGGGCATCGACGAGCCGGGCCTGCGGGCCACGCGTGAGGCGGAGATACGAGATCAGATCGCTGCCGCGCACGAGCGGGTAAAACAGGCGGGCGGGCTGTTCGTGATCGGCACGGAGCGGCACGAGAGCCGGCGCATCGACAACCAGTTGCGCGGCCGGTCGGGCCGGCAGGGCGACCCTGGACGGTCGCACTTTTTCCTGTCGCTGGAAGACGACCTGATGCGCATCTTCGGGTCAGAGCGGATGGGCGGCCTGCTGCAGAAGCTCGGGTTGAAGCCGGGCGAGGCGATCGTTCATCCGTGGATCAACAAGGCACTGGAGAAAGCGCAGAGGAAGGTCGAGGCGCGCAACTTCGATACCCGCAAGAACGTGCTGAAATACGACGACGTGATGAATGACCAGCGCAAGGAAGTATACGCCCAGCGCAAGGAGTTCATGCGGGCGACGGATGTTTCCGAGACGGTGGCGGAAATGCGCGCCGAAGTGATCGTCGCGACCGTGGATCGGCGAATCCCGGCAAAGGCCTTCGTCGAGCAATGGGAGCTGAAGGAGCTGGCCGAGGACACGCGCCGGCTGTTCAACCTCGATCTGCCGATTGAAGAGTGGGGCCACGAAGAGGGCATCGACGAAACCGCGATCCGCGAACGGCTGGAACAGGCGGCGGACCAGTTCATGGCGGCCAAGGCGGCGAATCTGACCCCGGAGCTGATGCGCTTCATCGAGAAATCGTTGCTGATCCAGACGTTGGACGCGGTGTGGAAGGAGCATCTTGTACGCGCTGGACCATTTGCGCCAGGGCATCGGGCTGCGCGCCTACGGGCAGAAGGACCCGTTACGCGAGTACAAGAGCGAAGCCTTCGCGCTGTTCAACGCCATGCTGGACGAACTGAAGGAACGCGTGACCGCGATGCTGTCCCGCGTGGAGTTGGCGCCGGACCGGCCGCCGGAGCCCGACTTCCAGCCGCAGCGGCAGCAATTCATCGAGCTGCATCCAGAGCCGGGGCCGGCTTACGGGGGCGACGCGGATGTTGCCACATTGGCGCCTCCGGTCGCGATGTCGGCGCAACCCATGCGGGCGGACGCTGTCGATCCGGCGGACCCGGCGACATGGCGGAACACCCCGCGCAATGCGCCATGTCCGTGCGGGTCGGGGAAGAAGTACAAACACTGCCATGGACGGTTGGGTTAGGGCTGCGCCTCACCGGCTCAGCACCGCCGCCCCCGCCAGCGCCGCCACCACAGCGATCATCGCGATCCCGAATGCATGCGCATACGCGGCCGGCCCGGTCCCGCCGCCCAATACCGCGAAAAACAGCGTGCCGATCGCCGCCACGCTGATTGCCGCGCCGATTTGCAGCATCGAGTTCATCACCCCCGCCGCCAACCCGCCCTGACGCGGCGGCACATCTTGCAGCACCGTGTTGAACAGCCGCGGCATGGCGATTCCCTGACCGAACCCGGCGATGAACACGGTGCCAACCAGCAGCTCATGCGCTGCCTGCAGCGCCACCGCCGCCGCGGTCGCCGCGTAGCCCGCTACCTCAATCGCCAGCCCGATCGTCAGCAGCCGTGTCCGGAACCTGCCCAGCAGCGGCGCGCTCGCCAGCGGTCCCAGGAACATGCCGATCCCGTATGGCAGCAGGCTCAATCCGGTGTGCAACGGATCGAGTCCGGCGCCGTCCTGCCGCTCGATCGCGAACAGCAGGTAGAAGGGCGAGGTGAAGAAGAACAGCGTCGCCACCCAGCAGCCGCGGCGAAAGCTGCGTAAGGCCAGCAGTTCCAGATCCACCAGCGGCATGCCGCCGCGCTCGCTGAGCCGGTCCTCGTAGCGCAGGAACGCCCAGACCAGCGGCAGCGTCGCACGCCAGCAGCACGAACATCCACCACGGCCAGCCGTTTTGCGCCCCTTCCGACAGCGGCAGGATCAGGCAGGCGAGCGCCAGAGACACCAGTGCGGCGCCGCCAAGGTCCAGTCGCGGGCGATAGCTGGCGCTGGTCTCCGGCACCAGCAGCCAGGCGCCGGCCAATGCCACGGCGCCGATCGGCAAATTCACCAGGAACACCACCCGCCAGCCCAGTCCGAACGGGCTGAGCCCGACCAGCACGCCGCCGGCCAGTTGCCCGGTCGCTGCCGCCAACCCCATCATCGCGCCATAGAAACCCAGCGCACGCGCCAGTTCCCGATCGGCATACAGCGCGCGAATGGACCCCAGCACCTGCGGGCACCAGCATCGCGGCGCCGACCCCCTGCACGGAACGGGCGATCACCAGCAGCGTCGCCGATTGGGCAAGCCCGCACAGCGCCGAGGCACCGGTGAACCCGGCCATGCCCAGCATGAAGATGCGCTTGCGTCCGAACAGGTCGCCCAGCCGTCCGCCGGTGATCAGGAACACCGCGTACCCTGCGGCGTAGCCGGAGATCACCAGTTGCACCTGCGCCGGGGTCGCCCGCAACCCGTGCTGGATCGAAGGCAGCGCCACATTGACGATGAAGAAATCCACCGGCCCCAGGAAGCCGCCGGCCAGCAGCACGAAAAGGGCCAGCCAGCGCGCTGTCGGCGACAAGGTCGCCGCGAGGGGGCGTGTCTGCACCTGAACTCTGTCCTGGACGTTGGCGGCGGAGTAGAGCACGTCCGGCATTGCTCGGCACTTGGCGTGTCGCCTTGCGCTGGCGCGAACCCTTGCGCAGCATGGCGCCTGCACAATGCGCCGGGAGGACCTGGAAATGGACGGATTTGACATCACGCATCGGTTCGCCAAGGGGCTGCCCGAGCCAGCCGCGAAGTTCACCGGCTTTCCGCCGTTCAATTTCGTCGGCGGCCACAACGACCCGACGCTGATCCCGATCGAGGGCCTGATCGAAGCCACTGCCGCGGTGCTGCGGCGAGAGGGCCAGAAGCTGGCGATGTATAATCTCGCGCAAGGCCCGCAGGGCTTCGCCGGATTGCGCGAGTTCATCGCCGCAAAGTCGAAGCAGCGGCGCGGCATCGGCTGCTCGCCGGACGATGTGCTGATCACGACAGGATCGGGCCAGGGTATCGACATCGTCAGCAAGCTGCTGATCGAATCCGGCGACACCGTTCTTCTGGAGGAGTTCTGCTACGCCGGCGCGATCAACCGGTTCAAGAAGCTCGGCGCCAGGATCGTCGGGCTGCCGCTCGATGAGGACGGCATTCGCATCGATGCACTGGCAACCATCCTTGAGGACCTGAAAGGGAAGGGGATCACGCCGAAATTCATCTACACGATCCCCACCATCCAGAACCCGACCGGGTCGATCCTGCCGCTCGACCGCCGCCATGCGCTGCTGCGGCTCGCTAAACAGTACGGCATCGCGATCTTCGAGGACGAATGTTACGCCGACCTGCTGTGGCATGGCGTGGATGCGCCGCCGGCACTGTACGCGCTGGCGCCGGACCAGGTCGTGCATATCGGCTCGTTCTCCAAGTCGCTGGCTCCGGCGCTGCGCGTCGGATTCGCGATCGCGCAATGGCCGGTGCTGCGACACATGATCGCCAACAAGGGCGACAGTGGTACCGGCGCGCTGGATCAGATGATCGTCGCCGAATACTTCACGCACCAGTTCGGCGCGCATATCGATGAGCTCGCCACCGGATTGCGTGAGAAGCTGGACACCATGCAGGATGCGCTGGAACGCGAGTTCGGCACCTCGGTCGAGACCTGGCGTCCCAGCGGCGGCATCTTCCTGTGGATGAAACTGCCCGACAGCGTCGATGTGCGAAAGCTGGTGAAACCGGCGGCGGATGCGGGGATTTCGTTCAATCCAGGCCCCGAATGGGCGGTCGATCCGGATGCGTCGAAGTCCCACCTGCGCCTCTGCTTCGCGTTGCCGTCCAAGGAAACCATCCGGACCGGAGTCGCCGCGTTTGCCCGGGTGTGCTACGAACAGACCGGCATTCCGCAGCAGAGCGCCAACATCCGGCATGGGGAGCGGCGATGATCCTCGATAACGAATCCCAGGTGACCGAGGCGGTCCTGGCCGCGCTGGCAGGCACGCCTAACCCGCGTTTGCGCGCCGTCCTGACCAGCCTGATCCGCCACCTGCATGCGTTCCTGCGCGAGGCGCGCCCGATCGGAGGAGGAGTATTACGCCGGTCTGCGTTTCATCACCGAACTGGGCCAGCACACCGACGCGCGGCGCAACGAGACGATCATCGCCGCCGACACACTGGGCATTTCCACGCTGGCGACGCTGCTCAACAACACGATCGGCGCGCACCGCACCGATCCGGCGCTGCTCGGGCCGTTCTGGCGCAAGAATGCGCCGCGGCGGCAGAACGGCGATTTGATCGCCTATTCGCTCACGCCTGGACCAGCAGTGTTTGTTTCCGGCCGGGTGATGGATACCGGGGGTGCGCCGATAGCCGGGGCGTCGGTGGATGTGTGGCACGCCTCGCCGGTTGGTTTCTATGAGAACCAGGACCCCGAACAGGCCGACTACAACCTGCGTGGCGTGTTCACGACCGATGCGGAGGGACGGTATGCGTTCCGCACGGTGAAACCAGCCGGTTATCCGGTGCCGGTCGATGGGCCGGTCGGCGGGTTGCTGAAAGCAACCAACCGGCATCCGTACCGGCCGGCGCATTTCCACTACATGGTGACGCATCCCGGCTATAAAACGCTGATCACCCAGGTCTTTCCCGACGACGACGAGCATCTGGACAGCGACGTGACCTTCAGCGTCGTCCGCTCGCTGGTCGGCAAGTTCCACAGGCATGACGGCGGCCGCAAGCCCGCCGAGGACGTGACCGCGCCGTGGTACACGCTGGGGTACGACCTGTATCTGGAGCCCGGCGAGATGCGCATCCCCGTGCCGCCGATCCCCTGATGACCGCGATCGCCAGGACGGCCATGAGCCAGATCGGCCATTTCGACGTGCTGATCGTCGGAGCGGGAATCTCCGGGATCGGCGGGGCCTATCACCTTACCCAGCAATGCCCTGGCACGAGCTTCGTTGTCCTCGAAACCCAGGACAGTTTCGGCGGTACGTGGCTCACGCATCGATATCCGGGGATCCGCTCGGACAGCGACCTGTTCACCTTCGGATACCGGTTCAAGCCGTGGACCGGCCCGCCGATTGCGACCGCTGCCGAGATCCTCAGCTACATGGGCGAAGTCATCGAAGAAAACGACCTTGCCCGGCACATCCGCTATCGGCACACGATCACCTCGGCCGCCTGGTCGAGCGACGAGAAGCGCTGGACCATCGACGCCACGCGGACGGACACCGGAGAGGCCGTCCGTTTCACCGCCAATTTTCTGTGGATGTGCCAGGGCTATTACCGGCACTCGGAAGGCTACACCCCCGAATGGGAGGGAATGGACCGCTTCAAGGGTCAAATCGTTCATCCGCAGACCTGGCCGGAGGACCTCGACTATACCGGCCGGAACGTTGTCGTTATCGGCTCGGGCGCCACCGCAGCCACCCTCATTCCGGCGATTGCCGCCGACTGCCGCCACGTCGTGATGCTGCAGCGCTCGCCGACGTTCTTCCGCACCGGACGCAACGCGATCGAGATCGCCGATGAGTTGCGCGAACTGGATATCAATGAGGCATGGATCCACGAGATCGTGCGCAAGAAGATCCTGCACGAACAGTCCGTATTCACCAGACGGTCGTTCAGCGAACCGGAAGCGGTGAAGCAGGAACTGCTGTCGGCGGTGCGCGCCTGTCTTGGCCCCGACTACGACCTGGACACGCATTTCACCCCGCGCTACCGCCCATGGCGCCAGCGCATCGCCTTCATCCCCGACGGCGACCTGTTCCAGGGGATCCGCTCAGGCAAGGCATCGGTCGTCACCGATGAAATCGAGCGATTCATCGAAAGCGGTATCCTGCTGAAGTCCGGCAGGGTTCTGGAAGCCGATATCATCGTTACGGCTACCGGCTTCCATCTGAGCGTGCTCGGCGACATCGACTTCGTCATCGACGGCAAGAAGCTGGTTTTTGCCGATACGGTCACTTATCGCGGCATGATGTTCACCGGTGTGCCGAACATGGCGTGGGTGTTCGGCTATTTCCGTGCCAGTTGGACGCTGCGGTCGGACCTGGTCGCCGATTTCGTGTGCCGGCTGCTCAATCGCATGAAGCGGACAGGTGCGCGGAAAGTGACGCCGGCGCTCCGCCAGCAGGATCGGGACATGCCCTTGCTGCCATGGATCGATCCGGAGAATTTCAATCCCGGCTATATCATGCGCGGCATACACCTGCTGCCGAAACGCGGCGACAAGCCTGAATGGCAGCACACCCAGGACTACTGGGCCGAAAAGGACCAGTTTCCGGCAATCGACCTCGATGACGGCGCGTTCCTTTACGAATGACGCGCCCGGACGTGCAACGGTCTCCGGAAGGGATTCGGTAAGTCTTCCGGTCTAGACGCTGGGTGGATGAAGCGCCGTTATCGCGATCGCCGAAGGCCCCCCGCCGCGGTTGGCCTGCCCGCCGTATCTGGCACTGATAGCAAGCAGCCGAAAGGACCGGCTCTCTCCCGGTGTCATGCCCGCGAAGGCGGGGATCCAGGGGCCGCTCCGGTTTGGGAACGGGGCATCGATTCCCATTTTCAAGGGAGTGACGGCCGAGGATCATACGCCGCGCCGGTTGGTATAGTAACCGCTTCGCATGGGGTTGGCCCTGGCGATCGGCGGAGTTCTGGCGACAGCCGCCGCGGTGCTGGATCCGCCGCTGTTCTGGCTGCTGCTGGCCGGCGCCGCCGGGACCGCGGCGCTGATCCTGGCGTTCCGCCACAACGTCGGGGCCAGCGCGCTCTGGCTGCTGGCGACGGGCTGCACGCTGGAGATGTCGCTTGGCGACCTGATCTCGCCCGACGCCTATCAGCCGATCATCGCGGTGGTGAAGGCGGTCGGCATGGGGCTGGCGGCGCTGACGGTCGTGCGGTTCGGGCCGTGCGCGGACCTGTTCAATCCGGGCCTGGCCTTCATGGCAATGTTCGTCACCGGGTGGGCGCACGGGCTGCATCCCGGGCTGACCACGGCCGACAGCCTGCGGTCGCTGGCCGGCTCGGTGGCGCCGTTCGCATTTTCGTTCAGCCGCCTGTCCCGGGGCTGGACACGCGCGATCATCCGCATGACCGCGTGGACGCCGGCATTCAGCGTGGCGGTCGGCGCGGTGCTGGCAATCGCCGGAGTCCGGCCGCTGTTCGTCGACTCCGGCGGGGCACGGCTGGCGGCGCTCGGGCATCCGGCCTTCCTGGCTGGATTCGCGCTGGCGGCGATCTACGCCTGCCTGATCGAGCTGTACCGCGATGGCCGGTCCCGTCACCTGCTGCTGATGGGCGCGAATGTGGCTGATCCTGCTGCTGACGGGCGCGCGGGCGCCGCTGCTGTACGGCACCGCTGTTGTCGTGTTGACGCTGGCCTTCGTGTCATCGCCGGCGCTTCCGCGCCGCCGGAGGATGACCCTGCTGCTGGCCGCCGCGGCTGCCTTGCCGGTCCTTGCGGGGCTGGCCGACAGCCTGTCGGCGCTGCGGTTGTTCAACGTGGTGGAGCACGAGGCCACGAACCTGAGCGGCCGCGGTGAGTTGTGGCCGCTGTTCGAGCAGGCGGCCGCCGAGTCGCCGTGGTTCGGCTGGGGAGTCGGCGCGGGCAACACGATCATCCCGCACTCCAGCGACATCGTCCGCTACATGCACACCTGGGCGGCGCACAACGAGTACCTGCGGATGGAGGTCGAAGGCGGCCAGATCGGCCGGGCGCTGCTGATAACGTCGTTCGTGCTGTGGTGTGTCTGCCACAGCCGCAGGCTGCCGCGCACTGATCGCATCATCATCCGGCTGGTCTTTGTCGCCTTCGCGTGCCATGCGTTTACCGACAACGTGCTGATCTCCACCTCGGCTTCGGTGCTGTTCGCCTTCATTTCGGCCGTGTTCGCCCGTGGCCGGCTGGAGACTGAGGAAGCACGAAAGGGGCTGGCCTAGGCACGCAATGGCGGGGTTTGTCATGCGTCTTGTCTGCCGCCTGCTGGCTTTACTGAGCGTCCTGGCACCGTTGCCGGCGGTCGCGTCCGGGCTGGCGATCGTGATGAACTCGGGCGGCGCCTCGATCAGCCTGATCGACATGAGCGCCGGGAAGGAGCTGCGCCGCATCCCGGCGCTGCGGGAGCCGCACCATTGGGCGCTGACCCCGGACGGTCGCTCATTGATCGTGGGCGATTCGGCGGGCAACGAGCTGCTGTTCTTCGACCCGGAGACCGCCGTCCTGCAGCGCCGATTGCCGGTGGTCGATCCCTATCAGCTCGGCTTCAGTCCGGACGGGCGTTTTCTGGTGGTGAACGGGCTCGCCCGCAACCAGATCGATGTTTACAGCGTACCGGACTACAAGCTGGTGAAGCGGTTCCCGATCCGGTCGATGCCGAGCCACCTGGCCTTTGCGCCCGATTCCGGCCGGGTGTTCGTTACCTTGCAAGGCACCAATCGGCTGGTGGCGATCGATCTGCGGAAGATGGAGCAGCTCTGGGACAAGCCGGTGGGGAACACCCCGGCGGGGGTGCTGTGGCACGACGGGCGCCTGCTGGTCGCGGATATGGGCACCGATTACCTGGCCCAGGTCGATCCGGCGGACGGACGGGTGCTGGCCCACATCGTCACCGCGAAGGGTGCGCATAATTTGTTTTTATCACCGGACGGGAAGGCGATCTGGGTGAACAACCGGGTCGCCGGTACGATTACGGTGCTGGATGCGAAGACGCTGGCACCAATGCGCACGTATCGGATCTCCGGAGGGCCGGATGACCTGTCCTTTGCACCTGACGGCAAGGTATGGATCACGCGGCGCTTCGCCGAGACGGTCGCCGTGCTGGACCCGGTCACGGGCGAGATCAGGACGATCGATGTCGGGCGTTCGCCGCACGGCATTTTCCTGAACCCCACGGCGCCGACGCCGGCGAATCTTGCCGCGCGCTGAGGCTGGCCCTGGAATGAGCCAAAACCTCACCCGCACCACGACACCTCTCCGGCGCTTCGGGAAAGATCGCCGTGCGCCAGCATGGCGAGTGACGGTCTGTCGCGCCGTCGCGGTCATCCATTCGCGACATCCCTACCCGTCGCGGCTGTCGCTGCGCCGACCCCTCCCGCAGAGCGGGAGAGGTGTTGCCAGCCATGCGTGATCCGTTCGACCTCGCGGCGGGCTGGATACAGGAGCACGCACTGCTGCCGATCCTGTACCAGTTCGGCTGGATGCGCTGGGAAGACATGTCGCTGGGCTGGGCGTTGTTCGCGGTGTACGGCGCGGTCCAGGTCGCCGTGATGTATGCGGTCTGCGTTCCGCTGGAGCGCTGGCGACCCGTCGAGCGATGGCCGGACACGCGGGCCGTCGGGGTCGATGTGCTCTACACGGTGATTTCCCGCGTCGGAATCCTGCCGCTGTTCACGTTCGTGCTGTTCTATCAGGCGCAGGTGGCGCTGAACGGATGGCTGGCCGAGCACGGTTGGGTGCCGCCGATGCTGGAGTTGCTGTTTCCGCCCTTGCTCGGGCGTCCTATCGTCACTTTCGTCTGCTATGCGGTGATCCTCGATTTCGCCGATTATTGGCGCCACCGGGTGTCGCACATGGTCGGCTGGTGGTGGGCGCTGCATTCGCTGCACCACGCGCAACGGCAGATGACCTTCTGGTCGGACGACCGCAACCATCTGCTGGACGACATCATCGGGGCGATCTGGTTCGCCGTGATCGCGCTGCTGATCGGCGTGCCGCCGCTGCAGTTCCCGCTGCTGGTGCTGGTGTTGCGGTTTCTGGAAAGCCTGTCGCACGCCAATGTGCGGCTGTCCTTTGGCTGGCTGGGCGAGCGGCTGCTGGTTTCGCCGCGCTTCCATCGTGCCCATCACGGGGTGCTGGCGGCCGGGCAGCGAAGCTGCAACTACGGTGCGGTGCTGCCGTGGTGGGACATGCTGTTCGGCACGGCGGATTTTTCCCGCGACTATGTCCCCACCGGCGATCCGAGCGGGGATGAAGCGCTGGCGACCGGCACCTGGTTTGGCCAGCAATGGGCGGGGTTCCGGCGCTTTGCCGGCGTGGTGGCCGGCAGGACGTAAATCGGTGGCTGTGTCATGCCCGCCAAGGCCGGCAACCGACGCGGTTGCTTCAGCGGTTCAACACGCCCGCCGGATCTGATCCGCTTCGATCAATTCGAACAGGGCCCGGAAGTTGGGTTGGCGGCCGGCGCATCCAGTGCATGACAGGTGGACTGCATGACGCCCGCCAGCAACCGGAAGCTCCCGGATGTGTTTGCCCGGGCCCGACGGCTGGGCTACAGGGGCTGCCCGCTCCCGCGCGCCGGAGTCGCTCGCCAGATGCCCGTCCTGTCCGATCGCTGGATACGCCGCATGGCACAGCAGCACGGGATGATCGAGCCGTTCGTCGAGGCGCAGAAGCGCCAGGGCGTCATCAGCTATGGCCTGTCCAGCTATGGCTACGACGCGCGCGTCGCCGATGATTTCAAGATCTTCACCAATATCGATTCGGCGGTGATCGATCCGAAGGATTTCGCGCCGACCAGCTTCGTCGATCGCAAGACCGACACCTGCATCATCCCGCCCAACAGCTTCGCGCTGGGCCATACGGTCGAGTATTTCCGTATTCCACGCGACGTGCTGGTGATCTGCCTGGGGAAATCGACCTACGCGCGCTGCGGCATCATCGTGAACGTGACGCCGCTGGAACCCGAATGGGAGGGCCAGGTGACGATCGAAATCAGCAACACCACCCCGTTGCCGGCGAAAATCCACGCCAACGAAGGCATCTGTCAGTTCTTGTTCCTGCAAGGCAACGAACCATGCGAAACCAGCTACGCCGACAAAGCGGGCAAATACATGCGCCAACGCGGCGTGGCGCTGCCGCGGCTGTGACGCGGATGGCCCGCGATGGTGGGAGCGCAAAGACGAGGGGAGCGTTGCCCCCCTCGGCTTCTCCCCACCACCACCCCGGGCCGCCCACGTAATGGACCGCATCCGCATATGCGGCGGCAGGCCGCTGGACGGGGAGATTGTCATCGGCGGCGCCAAGAATGCGGCGCTGCCGCTGATGGCGGCCGGGCTCCTCACCGAGGACCGGCTGATACTGGAGAACCTGCCGCATTTGGCCGACGTGCACAGCATGGCGGCGTTGCTGTCGCAGCTCGGCATCATGACCGAGCAGATCGGCGCGGACCGGCGCGAATTATGGCTGGGCGGCACGATCACCTGCACCGAGGCGCCGTATGACATCGTGCGCAAGATGCGCGCATCGGTGCTGGTGCTGGGACCGTTGCTCGCCCGCACCAGGGAGGCACGGGTGTCGCTGCCCGGCGGCTGCTCGATCGGCGCGCGGCCGGTCGATCTCCACCTGAAGGGGCTGGAGCAGATGGGCGCCGTCATTTCGTTGGAGAACGGCTACATTCAGGCCAATGTCCGCGAACGGTTGCGCGGCGCCACGATCGTGTTCCCATTGGTTTCAGTTGGAGCCACCGAGAACCTGCTGATGGCCGCGGTGCTGGCGGATGGGCAAACCGTGCTGGTCAATGCTGCGCGCGAGCCGGAAATCGGGGACCTGGCCACCTGCCTCGTTGCGATGGGCGCACGCATCGAGGGCATCGGCAGCGACCGGCTGGTGATCGAGGGCGTGCCGAGGCTCCACGGCGCCCGGCACTCGATCGTTCCAGATCGCATCGAAACCGGCACCTATGCCTGCGCCGCGGCGATCACCGGTGGTCAGGTGCGGCTGCTCAACGGTCGGCTGGAGCACCTGGGCGCGGTCGTGCGGACGCTGCGCGACGCGGGAGTGGAGATCATCGAAGAACCGGATGCGCTGGTGGTCCGCCGTCTGAACGGATTGCACGGCGCGGATGCGATGACCGAGCCGTATCCCGGGTTCCCGACCGACATGCAGGCGCAGTTCATGGCGCTGATGGCGGTGGCGGAGGGCGCGGCGATGGTAACCGAGACCATCTTCGAGAACCGTTTCATGCACGTCCCGGAGCTGAACCGCATGGGGGCGCGCATCAACGTGCATGGGGCTTCGGCGATCGTGCGCGGGGTGCCGACGCTGTCGGGCGCGCCTGTCATGGCGACCGACCTGCGCGCCTCGGTGTCGCTGGTGCTGGCAGGATTGGCGGCGCAGGGGGAAACGGTGGTGAACCGGGTCTATCACCTGGATCGTGGGTTCGAGGCGGTGGAGCAGAAGCTGGCCGGCTGCGGGGCGGACGTGGAGCGGATCGCCGGATAGGCACCCACGGCATCCGCGTCATCCGCGGGCTTCCGTCGTTCGCGCGCTTTCCCGTCATGCCCGCGCTTTCCCGTCAGTCCCGCGAAAGCGGGAAGCCACGCGGGCGCGGCGGCAGCGCGGGCGCGCATTCGCGCTTCCCGCTACACCGATCCGGGCCGACATGACCCGTTTGTTGAACCTGCAGGCCGGGCCAGAGTAAAATGGCATGGTCCGAAAGGAACGACCGATGACCAGCCTGCAGGATCAACGCACCAGCCTTGAAGCCGTGCTGGCGGAAAAGCAGCGCGCGCTCGGTCCCGACCATCCCAGCCTGGCGAACGATCTCCGCGACCTCGGCCGCCTGACGCACGAATTGCGCGACCTCACCGCTGCCCGCGCCCTGCTGGAGCGCGCCCGCGCCCTGCACACCGCTTCCCTCGGGCCGGACCATCCGGACGTTGCAACCGATACCAACCATCTCGGTCTCGTGCTGCATGATACCGGTGAACTGGAAGCCGCCCAGGCGCTGTTCGAGCAGGCGCTGGCGATCGACGAACGGGCGCTTGGCCCACGTCATCCCAGCGTCGGGCGCGACGCCAACAACCTGGCCGGCGTGCTGCGCGATCAGGGCGACCTGCTGGCTGCCCAGGCGGCGCTCGAGTGGGCGCTTGCCATCTATCACGAGGCGCTCGGCCCCGATCACTCCACCACTCAGAGCGTCGCTCGCAACCTCGCCGGGCTGGGCTGAGCTGAGCGGGGTTACTCGGCGGCGTTGTCCTTGCACCATTGCGCCACCTGGGCGTGCGTGGCGAACCAGCATTTCCCCTTCGCCTTGGCGTGCTTGATCAGTCGCTCCAGCACCGGCAGCCGTGACCGATGGCCGGTCACGTGCGGGTGCATGGTCAGCAGGAATAGCCCGCCTTCGTCCCAGGCGCCGTCGAACTCGGCGCGGAATATCTCCTCGACGCCGGATGGCGGCGTGTACGGCCGCAGTGCCGAGAATCGCACCATGTTGTAATAGACCGCGTCATCGCGGATCCATTCCGGCGGCAGTTCCACCACCCCTGTCGGCGTGCCGTTTTCGGTTAGCTCATACGGTTCGTCATCGGCCATCAGGCTGCTGTCGTACAGCAGGCCCATTTCGCGGATGATATTCAGCGTATTGACCGAGAAATCCCAGCTCGCCGTCCGCATCCCCACCGGCGCACGACCGGCAAGTTTCGCCAGCACCTCGGCCGCGCGCAGGGTCAGCTCGCGTTCTGAATCCCCCGGCAGCGTCGTGTTCGCCTCGTGAATCCACGAATGGATGCCGATCTCGTGTCCTTCGCCGGCGATTGCACGCACCTCATCGGGATGCAGCAGGGCGGAAACCGCCGGGTAGAAGAACGTGGCGGGCACGCTTTCCCGCTCCAGCAGCCTGCGGATGCGCGGAGTGGCGGAGCGGGCGCCGTACTGGCCCTGGCTGATCCGCATCGGACTTTCGTCTGCGTCGCGCAACGGAATTGTCTCGTGATCCGAATCGAACGAGATCGCCACCGCGCAGCGCGCGCCGTCGGGCCAAGCGTTTGGCCGCAGGCTGCGCCCGGCCCGCGCGCGGCCGACGATGCGGCGCCATGTGGCTTCCTGCCACTGCCAGGGCTCGCCGTCCGGGTGCCCAAGGGAATCCGGCTTGCGCGGCTTGTCGCTCATCGAGGGTTTCCTCCGTTCTGGGGCGGGGCCATGCTGCCCCGGTTCCAATGCTGCGGGAAGAAGCCCATGCCCGGCACCGATGCTGCCCTGCTGTCCGCCGAGGAGATGCTTGCGCTGTTTGCCCGCCAGGCGCTCAGCCCGGTCGAGGTGCTGCAAGCCGTCACCGAGCGTATCGCCCGGCTGAACCCGCGGCTCAACGCGTTTGTCGTGATGAATCCGCAGGCGCTCGCGGCGGCTGGCGAAAGCGCGGTGCGCTGGCGGGCCGGGCGGCCGCTCGGGTTGCTGGATGGCGTGCCGGTCACGGTGAAGGACCTGGTCGATCTTGCCGGTTTCCCCACGCGCCGCGGCAGCCAGCTGACCGATCCGGCGCCGGTCGCCGATGACTGCGCCGCTGGTGACCGGGCTGAAGGCGGCGGGCGCGGTCGTGCTGGGCAAGACCTGCACCACGGAGTTCGGCTGGAAATCGCCGGGCGATTGCCCGCTGACCGGGATCACGCGCAATCCGCGGGATCCGGCGCGCAGCACTGGCGGATCGTCATCTGGCGCCGGCGCGGCCGGGGCGGCAGGGTTCGGGCCGCTTCACGTCGGCACCGATGCCGGCGGCTCGATCCGCATTCCGGCGGCGTGGTGCGGGCTGGTTGGGCTGAAGCCGAGCTACGGCCGCGTGCCGCAATGGCCGGCCGGCGCGTTCGCCACCATCGCCTGCGCCGGGCCGATGACGCGCCGCGTGCGCGATGCCGCGCTGATGCTGTCGGCGATGGCGCGCTACGACGCGCGCGATCCGTTCTGCGTCCCGGATGACCAGGAGGACTGGCGCGATGGCATCGAGGCCGGCGTCACCGGGCTGCGCATCGCCGTGCTGCGCAATCCCGGATTCGACGCGCCGGCGGACCAGGACAGCCTGGCAGCGGTGGAGCGGGCAGCGCGCCTTTTGTCGGACGCCGGCGCCGTGGTCGAAGAAGCCGATCCCGGTTTGCCCGACACGCGCCGCATCTTCGCCCGGGTCTGGGGCGTCGCGCTGGCGCGGTTGGTCGGGCTGTTCTCCGAGGCGCAGCGCGATCTGCTCGATCCCGGGCTGCTGGAGGTGGCGCGGGGAGGCGGCATGTCGGCGATCGAGTTCATGGATGCCGAAGCGCTGCGCGTGGCCGCTGCGCATGCAATGGCGCGCTTCCACCAGCGCTACGACCTGGTGCTGTGTCCCTCGGTGCCGTGCGGGCCGCCCCTCGCCGATGCACCGACCATCAACCCGGCGGAGGCGCTGTGGACGCAATGGGCGCCCTGGACGTTTACCTTCAACATCACCCGCCAGCCGGCGATCAGCGTGCCTATGGGAAAGGGGGCGGACGGCATGCCGCGATCGGTGCAGCTCGCCGGGGCGCAGTATCGGGATGATCTGGTGTTGCGGGGGGCAAGGGTGATCGAACTGGCCGAGCCATTCCCGGCGATCAGTGAACCAGGAATTTGACGATTCTATTACGCCGCGCTTCCGCCGGGGGCCCGAGAACCAGGTTCCTTCTCTGCGGTCCGCGCATGAACGGCTGCAGGGGGAGTGCATGCTCCGTTCGCAAAACCGGAGCGGCCGTGGATGCTCGCCGTCGTTGACCGCTGCCGCACGTTTTGGCGCGGGCGAACCGACGGGGGCGGCCATGAGCGACAAACAGAACAGCGCGGAAAAGTCCGAGCGTTACGGGGGAGCCGGTTTGGAATTGCCGCTCGCTCTGTTGCGATGCCATTCGTTTATGTCGGAATCTGATTGACCGGGTATGGTTCCATTGCCACGGTGATCATTTTCCGAAGAGCGGTGGTGGAGCTCGTGCAAGCAGCCGGCCGGCCGCCACCAAGTTCAAAATGACGCATTACCGCGAGTTCGCCCATCTACCAGCCGCCCCGCATTTGTAGTACGCTGTACGGCTCATGAGCGACGCTCCCCTCCAGGCCGTCCTGGCGGCCATCGAACAGATCGTCACCCGGCTCGACCAGCTCGAGGCCGGCCAGGCACGGCTGGAGGCAGGACAAACCCGGCTGGAAGCCGGATACACCCGGCTGGACGCAGGACAAACCCGGTTGGAAGCCGGATACACCCGGCTGGACGCCGGACAAACCCGGCTGGAAGCCGGATACACCCGGCTGGACGCCGGACAAACCCGGCTGGAAGCCGGATACACCCGGCTGGAAGCCGGACACACCCGGCTACGTGCCGACCTGATGCAGCGCATGGACCGGTTGCAGGACGGCTTCAACGACCTGCGCGACGGCCACGTGGTCGATTGGGGCAATGTCGAGCGCGCCGAGCGCATCGCCCGCGGCGCCTCCGAGGAAACTCGCGCGCTCGCCGAACAGGTCAGCGCGCTCACCCGCTTCATGCACAAGCTGGAGGCCTCGATCGCCCAACTCCGCGGCGACGGCTGACCGCGCCATCTACTGCCCCGGCAGCGCGTTGTGCAGCCCGCGCCTGGATCACTCGCCCTGGATGCAATCCGCGCCCTCGGACGGCTGGACGTCGGGTGAGCCGGTCCCTTCAGGGGTGACGGCTATATTGAACCCGGAAAAAACGACGCTCCGGCGCGCCTGACCACCCCGGCATGATGGCCCGCCCGCCAGGCTGCGGTCGGCCAGCGATGTCCGGCCGCGACAACGAGGTGAAGGCCCGGGACAAGCCTTACTCTCACGCAATTGCTGAACTCTCCCACTGGTTCAATCCGCAGGCGGCCGGCTCACCGCGGCGATATATCGCCGCACCGAAAAGGCCAGCGTCGCCTTGCCGCCGGACGGGATCACCCGATCCCACCACGCGCCGTAGATCGGATCGAACGGCCATGGCTCCAGCACATCCGCGATATGCTGCACCGTGCTCGCGTCCAGCGGGATCAGGTCGGGATAGCTGCGCATGAAACTGACATTCTTGTCCGGCATCACCTGGACGATATCGCCGGACAACAGCGCGCCCGAACCGTCCGCGCCTGCCGCCCAATGCAGCACCGTGCCACCGGCAAAATGCCCGCCGGCGCGGATCAGCGTAGCCCCCGGCGCGATCCCCCTGGTCTCGGTGTCCCAGAATTGCACGCACGGATCGGGCCGCATCACCCACTGCCGGTCGGCCGCGTGCAGCCAGACCGTTGCCCCAAACGCCCGGCCCCATTCCACCATCGAGGAATAGTAGTGCGGATGAGAGATGGCGATCGCCGACACGCCGCCCAGCGCCTGCACGATCTCGATCGTCGCGTCGTCGATGAAGCTGATGCAGTCCCACAGCACATTGCCGTCGGGCGTGCGCAGCAACAGTGCGCGCTGGCCGATGGCGAAAGCGGGGAAAGTGCCGATCCCGATCAGGCCCGGTTCATGCCGGGTGAACGCGTTACGATGCGTCCGCCGCATCTGTGCGAGCGTGGTCCAGGACTGGCCGAGCGGGTTCACATATTGCCGCTCCTCCTGGCAGATGGTGCAGCCAGCAGGAGGCGCTTCGCTCGGTGGGTACTGCGTGCCGCAGGTGGTGCAGATGAAAGCTGGCATGGTTCGTTGATCCCTTCATGCAACCCGCTCCTGGAAAACGGATTCCGAGCGACCGCGGTTTTCGCCATTCGGCCGGCATGACGGCCGCAGGTACGACGAACACGGGTATCACGAACGAGGGTATGACGAACCCGGGTACGACGAACGGGGCGAACGGGGGTGCCACCGGGGCGATTCGCGCCGCTCCGTTCCATCCGCAAGCGCCGGAGAGGCTACCTCAACAACGCGTCGATCTCGGCCGGATCGACGTCCTCGATTCGTGATGGTTGCCATTTCGGTTGGCGGTCCTTGTCAACCAGCATTGCCCGCACGCCCTCGATGAACTCGCGATACGGGGTGATGGTGCGGGTGGCACGCAGCTCGGCGTCCAGGCACTCGCGCAATGTCCGATCCTCGCCCAGGCGCAGCAGTTTCAGCGACCACGCCAGCGAAGACGGCGACATGCTCCGCAATGTTTCCAGCGTCTGTCGGGCGAAATCGCTGCCGTCCCGCTCCAGCCGGCGCATCACCTCCGCCATGCTGTCGGCGCTGAAACAGCTGTCGATCACCGGACGGTGCGGCGCCAGTGAAAAGGCCGGCAGCGGTGCGGTGTACCGGGCCAGCGCCGTCGGCCCGTCCTGCGCCAGGTCGCGCGCCAGCGCCGGCAGCGATTCGCGCGGCGTGAACTGAGTGGCCAGCCCCGCATGAACGGCATCGGCGCCCTGAAGGCGCGCGCCGGTCAGCGCCAGATAGGTCCCGAGCCGGCCGGGAAGCCGCGGCAGCACATAGGTGGCGCCGATATCCGGAAAAAACCCGATCCCCGTCTCCGGCATGGCGAACAGCGCGTGCTCGGTGGCGACGCGATATGCGCCGTGAACCGAAAGGCCGATCCCGCCGCCCATGCATATACCGTCGATCAGCGCGATATACGGCTTGGGCCAGGTGGCAATCATGAGATTCAGCGCGTATTCCTCGCTGAAGAACGCCTCTACCTGATCGGTCCGCCCCTGAAGATGGAACTGCCGTACCGCCCGGATGTCGCCGCCGGCGCAGAACGCTCGATCGCCGGCGCCCTCGATCGTCACGGCATGCGCGTGTGGATCGTCGCGCCACTGCTCCAGCGTGCACGTGCAGGCGCGGATCATTTCCAGATCCAGCGCGTTCAGCGCCTTGGGCCGGTTCAGCACGATCCGCCCCACCCGCCCCTCGAGGGACGTGAGCACACTTGACCCGTCGACCACGCTGGATTCCTGCATGCCCTTACCTCCTGCGGGAAAGCAGCTATACAGACGGGCCGCCGCGTTGCCCACCGGCCGGGCGGATTGTAGCGTCTCCCGGAACAAGAAGGGGGAGCCCGCCCGATATGCTTGCCCGCAGGCTTCTGGCCGCCATGGCGCTGATCGCCATGTCGCAGACCGCGGCGGCGCGCGACCTCACTGTGGTCTCGCGCGGTCCGGCCATGGCGGCAGCGATGCAGGCCGTGTTCGTGGCCCCGTTCACGGCTGCCAGCGGGATCCAGGCGACCCAGCAAACCTGGGACGGCGATGCCGATGCGCTGGCCGCCGCGGTGAAGCAGCCGAGCGCCTGGGACATCGTCCAGGTCAACGGCAACGAGCTATCGACCGGTTGCGCCGGCGGCTGGTTCGAGAAGCTCGATTGGTCGCAGATCGGCGGCAAGGACCACTATCTGCCGCAGGCGGTCTCCGATTGCGGGGTCGGTGGGACAGTCGCGAACCTCGTGCTGGCGTGGGACCGCGATAAGTTTCAGGGCAACCCCACCTGGGCCGACTTCTGGGACGTGGCGAAGCTGCCCGCCAAGCGGGGGCTGCGCCGGGACGTGGTCGGCAATCTGGAAATCGCCCTGATGGCCGACGGCGTCGCTCCCCAGGACGTCTATAAGACGCTGGCAACCAACGAGGGAGTCGATCGCGCGTTCCGGAAGCTGGACCAGCTCAAACCCTATATCGTCTGGTGGAAGACCGAGGCCGAAGCCGGCAAGATTCTGGGATCCGGTGACGTACTGATGACCAGCGCTCCGTCCGGCGAGATCGTGCGAGACATTCAGGCGACGCGTCGCAATTTCGGCATCCAGTGGAGCGACAGCCTTTACGAGCTGCTGAGCTGGGCGATCGTGAAAGGCAGCCCGAACCTGCGCGACGCAACCCAGTTCCTGTATTTCGCCGGTACGCCGGCGATCGAGGGCCGGCTGGTCGAGCGGTTTGGTCTCGGCGGCCTGGCGAAAGGAGCCAATGACGGATTGCCCCCCGCGCAGCTCGCGGTCTCGCCGACCAGCCCGGCCAATCTCAAGTCGGGGCTGCAGATCGACGCAACCTTCTGGCACGACAATCTGGCGAAGCTGCGCCAGCGGTTCGAGGCGTGGCTGGCGCACTGAACGATTTCCCCCCTCCCCTTGTGGGAGGGGTCGGGGGAGGGGTACGGGCCGTGCCGGATCAGGACTAGGTACCACTACACTTCGGCAACTTCTCCCTTACGCCCTCCCACAGGGGGACGGGGATCGATCCTGGGTAATCGGTTGATCGCGCCGGTCCGTGAGGCGACCGTCACATCGGCGGACTCCGGCGATCATGCCGTGCTGGCTTTCACCGGACGTTTAAACGCGGCTGAAGTCGCCCGATTGTGGCGCCAGGTGATCGACACCGCTCAACGGACGCGCGACCGTGCCCTGACGTTCGACCTCACCGGGTTGGAAGCTTGCGACATGGCGGGGGCGACGATGCTCGCCACGGCGGAGCGGGCGCACGGCGCTCCCGTCACGCTGACCGGTGGCAGCGAGCAGATCCGCGCCCTGCTGAACCGCGCCCGTGCGGCCGGCGCGCCAACCCCGCCAGTTCCCGGCCCAGCGGCCCAAACCACGCGGGATATGCTGCGCGCCGGTCTCATCGCGGCCGGCGACGGGTTCGCCTTCCTCGGTCAGGCAATGCTGGCGATGCTGCGCCTGCCGGGCCGGCGACGCATGTTCCGCGTGGCCGATCTGCTGCGTTACGCCGATCAGGCTGGGGTGCGGGCCTTGCCGCTGATCCTGCTGCTCGGCTTCCTCATGGGGCTGATCCTGGCTTTCCAGTCCGCGGTGCCGATGCGGCAATTCGGCGCCGAGCTGTTCGTCGCCAATCTCGTGTCGGTCAGCCTGACGCGGGAGCTGGGGCCGCTGCTCGCCGCGGTGGTCTTGGCCGGACGCACCGCATCGGCCTTCGCCGCGGAGATCGGCACGATGAAGGTAAATGAGGAGATCGACGCGCTGGCCACCATGGGACTTGACCCGATGACCATGCTGGTGCTGCCGCGGCTGGTGGCGGGGGTCATCGTGATGCCGGTCATGACCGTCGTGCTGGACCTCGCCGGCCTGCTGGGAATGGCGGTGGTGATGCGTGGCTTCGGATATCCGCTGGGGATCATAGAAACGCAGGTGCAGTACCTGGACCACCACTGGCGACCTTGTTGGCGGGCTGATCAAGGCCGCCTGTTTCGGAGCGGTGATCGCAGCGATCGGCTGCCGCGCCGGACTGGGGACGGGCGTCGGGCCGCGGGCGGTCGGACTGTCCACCACCCGCGCGGTGGTCGGCGGGATCGTCGCCACCATCGTGCTCGATGGCGTTTTTGCAGTGTTTTTCAATCGGTTGGGGGTGTGATGACCGACCCCTACTCGGCGACAGTTCCGTCCCCCAATCCCCTCCCACAAGGGGAGGGGGTTTCGTCTCCCCCTCCCCTTGTGGGAGGGGGTTGGGGGGAGGGGTTCGCGCTCCCCGACCCGATGATCCGTGCGCAAGACCTCGCCCAGCGTTTCGGCCGCCGCATCATTTACCGCAACGTGAGTTTCACCGTCGCCGCGCGGGAAGTGTTCGTGATCCTGGGCGGCTCCGGTTCCGGCAAGTCCACCTTGATGAAGCAGCTCGTCGGCCTGTTGCCACTTGCCGCCGGCCGCATCGAGATCGCCGGGCGGACGGTGACCGGCCCTGGTGCGGCAGCGGCGCGGGCCGACGTACAGCGGCAAATCGGAGTGATGTTCCAATCGGGCGCACTGTTTGGCTCCATGTCGCTGCTGGAGAATGTGATGCTGCCGCTGGAGATGTTCACCGACCTGCCCCGCGAGGCGTGCGAGGCGGTCGCGAGGGTGAAGCTCGGTCTGGTCGGGCTGGCCGACGCCGCGCCGTTGTTCCCGGCGGAGATTTCCGGCGGGATGACAAAACGCGCGGCGATTGCCCGGGCCATGGCGCTCGATCCGCCGCTGTTGTTCCTGGATGAACCGTCGGCCGGGCTCGACCCGATCACCTCCGCCGGCCTTGACCGGCTGATCCTTGACCTGCGCGCCGATCTTGGGGCGACGTTCGTGGTCGTGACCCACGAGCTGGCCTCCATCCTGACGATCGCTGATCGCTGCATCATGCTGGACCGTCACGCCTTTCCCGATGCCGGCGGAGTGATCGCGTCGGGCGATCCGCGCCGGCTCGGCGCCGAGAGCACCAATCGGACGGTGCGCGCGTTCTTTCGCCGCGAACCGCTGGCCGCCGGAGCGGCGTGATGGAGGGGCGTGCCGCCTCGGTTCGGGTCGGGCTGCTGATCGTCGCCGGAATCGTCGTAATCCTGGGGTTGGTCTGGTTCCTGCGTGGGGCGAATGTAAGCCACGGGACGCTGATCGAGACCTATTTCGACGAATCGGTGCAGGGACTGGAGGTAGGATCGCAGGTGCAATATCGCGGCGTGACGGTCGGGCGCGTGACCGCCCTCGGGGTGGTCAGCGCCGAATACGGCAAGGGACGGGGCCTGGCCGAGCCGCTGTTGCGCCAGGTGTACGTCCGCTACCTGGTCGATACCTCGCGGATCGGCCGGTTCCCGAGCGTCGAGGATGCGGTGACACTTGGCTTGCGGGCGCGACTGGGGACGCGGCTGATCACCGGACTGAGCTATATCGACCTGGATTTCGTCAGTCCCAGCGCCTATCCGCCCGAGCGATTGCCCTGGACCCCGGTGGCGCAATACGTCCCGTCGATCCCGAGCGCGTTCGCGCAGGTGCAGAATGCCGGCGCGCAGGTGCTGGCGCAGCTCGACAAGGTCGATCTCGGGAAGCTGGTCAATTCGGTGGCCGGTCTGGTGACGGATCTGCAGGCCGAGCTGGAGAGTGGCGACCTGCACAAGACGCTGATGGCGGCGCAAGTGTTGCTGGCGACCTCGAACCAGCAGGTGAAAGCGGCTGATCTGCCCGGCTTGGCGGCCAATCTGGGCAAGACGTCGGACGCGCTTCGGGCAGTCGCGGAGAATCCGGAGCTACCAAAACTGCTGGAAGGTGGAGCGCTGGCGACCGGGCATCTGGCCGAGCTGACCGGGCGGATGTCGGCGCTGATCACCGCGCTGGAGGCGACCGTGAGGCAGGCGCAATCAGGCGCAGCCAACCTGCAATCGAGTCTGCAACCGATCCTGACAAATCTCGGCACCGCATCGCAGAACCTGCGGGAACTGGCGGAGTCGCTGCGACGATACCCCGCACAGGTGCTGGCCGCGCCGCCGCCGCCCACGCGGGGGTTGTTGAAATGACGATATTTGAGGGAACCCCTCCAGTCCCGTACCAAGCGCCACAACCTTCTCGCCGGATCATTCTGCTCGGCGCTGCAGCGCTGAGTGGGTGCAGCGTGCTGCCGCAGTCGAAATATATCCAGCAGACGCAATGGCCACTGGTGGTGCGCCGGCCGGACACGCTGCCGCCTCGGCGGCGTGGGAAGGTGCTGGTGGTGCGCGATATCCAGCCCGGACCGGGGCTGGAGCAGCGGGGGCTGCAATGGCTGCTGCCCGACGGCAGCCTGCATGTGGATTTTTACAATCAGTGGGCGGTGCCGCCGGCCCAGGCGGTGACCGATGACCTCCGGCACTGGCTGGCGGCCTCGGGGCTGTTTTCCGCGGTCGTGGCGCCGGACAGCGGCCTCACGCCCGACATGACGCTGGAGGGGCAGCTCACCGCCTTCGTCGCCAACCCGCGCGCGCTGACGGCACATGCCGCGCTGGCGCTGGTGGCAATCGACCAGCATCCGGTACCGGCAAAGGTGCTGCTGCAAAGGACGATATCCGCCGATGCGCGGATGGCGGGCGCCACGCCGGAGGGTGTAGTGGATGGCCTCAGGGCCGCCCTGACGGATGTTTTTCGCCAGACGGAGGCGGTTGTGGCGGGATTTGCGGGGCGCTGAACGGCACGCGCAAAGGGAAAGCGGCACCCGAGGGCGCCGCTTTTGCAAATAGCCTGGACGGAGTTTCGATCAGGCCTTGCGGCGCCGGACCAAGCCGAGTCCGACCAGCCCGGTCCCCAGCAGCACCGGGCCCTGCCGTCCAAGAATAAAGTCCGCCGGATGCGAAATCGTCAATTTTGGTTCATGCTGCGCGTTTCAGCCGCAGCGACCGCCACACCACCTCCGGCGTGGCCGGCATGTCGAGCTGCAGTCACCCCGTCCCCCGCCAACGCATCGAGCAGTGCGTTCATGACAGCTGGCGGACTGCCGACCGCACCCGCCTCGCCCGCTCCTTTAACTCCCAGGGGATTGGTGGCGCATGGGATCTCCAGCAGTTCCACCTCGATATCCGGCAGATCGTCCGCCCTCGGCAAAGCGTAATCCATGAACGTCCCGGACAGGAGTTGCCCAGAATTCGCGATCGTAGGCGGTGTGCTCCATCACCGCCTGGCCGAAGCCCTGGGCCACCCCGCCCTGGACCTGGCCACGCACGATCAGCGGGTTCACCGCCGTGCCGAAATCGTCGCAGACCACATAGCGCAGCACCGCCACCACGCCAGTCTCGGGATCGACCTCGACCTCGGCGATGTGGCAGCCGTTCGGGAAGGTGTGAAAGTCGATCTTGGCCACCTCGGCGGCGTCCAGCGTGGTCGCCGGCTCGCCGCGAGACGCTTTGATGCGCTGCGTCTCGGCCAGATGCAGGAGGTCGATCCCGCGATCGGTGCCGACGATGCTGAACCGCCCGTCGGCGAAGCCGATATCGGCGACCGCCGCCTCCAGCACCTCGGCCGCTGCCTGCTTGCCCTTGCTGATCACCGTGTCGGTGGTGACCAGGATTGCCTGCCCTTCGGAATACAGGCTGCGCGCCCCGCCGGTGCCGCCGCCGACCGGAATGGTGTCGGTGTCGCCCTGGCGGATGCGGATTTTCTCGCCGTCCACGCCCAGCCGGGTGGAGGTGAGCTGGACGTAAGCCGTCTCGTGCCCCTGGCCGGTCGATTGAGTGCCTACGTACACGTCGACGAACCCGTCATCGGCGAAGCGGATCTCGGCGCGCTCGGTCGGGTCGCCGCCGGTCGCTTCCAGATAATAGGAAAGGCCCAGCCCGCGTCGTTTGCCGCGCGCCGCCGATTCGGCCCGTCGGGCGGCGAACCCCGCCCAGCCGATCTTCTCCAGGCCGGCATCGAGCACCGCCCGGAAATCGCCGCTGTCATAGGTCTTGCCGACCGGCGTGTCGTGGGGCATGGCCGAGGGCGGCACCATGTTTCGCCGGCGCAGCTCGATGCGATCGATGTTCAGATCGCGCGCGGTGGCATCGACCAGCCGCTCGACCATGTAATTCGCTTCGGGGCGGCCGGCGCCGCGATAGGCATCAACCGGCACGGTATGGGTGAACACGCCGAGCACGTTGGCATAGACCTGCTGGAACCCGTACACGCTCGCCAGCACGCTGGTGCCGGCATAGGTCGGGATGTAGGGCGCGAAAGTGGACAGATAGGCGCCCATGTTGGAGATGTTACGGGTCCGCAGCGCCAGGAATTTCCCGTCCTTGTCGGTCGCGATCTCCCCGGTGGTGATGTTGTCGCGGCCCTGGGTGTCGCACAGGAACGCTTCCGATCGGTCGGCCGCCCATTTGACCGGATGGCCGAGCTTGCGGGCCGCATAGCAGGTCAGCACGTGCTCGGCGTACAGGAACAGCTTCATGCCGAAGCCGCCGCCCACGTCGGGGGTGACCACGCGGAACCGGTCCGCCTCTACCCCGAACACACCCTTGATCAGGTCCTTCACCAGCCAGCCGCCCTGGGTATTCGCATACAGCGTCCAACGGCCGGCCGTGGCGTCGTAATCGGCGATCGCGGCGCGCGCCTCCATGGACGAGACCACCACGCGGTTGTTCACCACGGTCAGCTTCGTCACGCGCGCGGCCTTGGCGAACAGCGCCTCGGTTGCCGCCTTGTCGCCGATCTCCCAGTCGAACACGACGTTGTTCTTCGCCTCCGGCCACACGGCCGCGGTGCCGGCCTGCATCGCGCGCGCCAGGTCGGTGTTGGCGGGCTGCACGTCGTACTCGACGATGATCGCCTCGGCGGCATCACGCGCCGCCTTGGCCGTATCGGCGACGATGAAGGCGACGGGATCGCCGACATGGCGGACCGCGCCATCCGCGAGCACCGGATGCGGCGGGCTGGCCATGGCGGAGCCGTCTCGGTTATTGAGCGTGACCGCGCAGGGCAGCGGGCCGATGCCGTCCGCTTTCAACTCCTCGGCAGTGTAGATCGCCTTGATCCCGGGCAGGGCGCCGGCAGCGCCAGTATCGATGCCGGTGATTGCCGCAGCGGCGTGCGGGCTGCGCAGAACCACCCCGTGCAGCATGCCCGGCAACTGGATGTCATCGGTGTAGCGACCGTCGCCCTTGAGCAGTCTGGGATCCTCGACGCGGCGCACGGGCTGGGCAAGGCCGAACTTGGTCATGACGGGCGGTCTCCGGCTGGTGGCTGGGTTGCGCCGGAGAATGCACGCACAGGAGGTGGGAGGCCAAGTGGAGGGGCGCCGTTTGGCCTGCCGGCGATCAATTCGTCTCCTCAACTGATCCTAACGAAAACCGCCGGGCGCGCAGGATTCCTGGATCGTCATGCCGGCGAACCATAGTCATTCCCGCTTTCGCGCATGGGCGCCAATACCGAACGCCGTTGATGTTTACTGATCAACGAGATGCAATGTCGCCTCACGCTGGCATGCCCGGCCCACGGGTCCGGCCAAAGGGCCGGTCCGAGGACCGCAGTTCGCGGAACTGGACCGCGCCCTGGCCGATGCGCGGATCGGATCGGTGAAGCATTTCCACCGCGGCGCTGGAAATGCAGCGGCGCTTGCTGGCCGTGGCGGATCTCGCGGAGCCGACGGGGGGTAGCGGGTCGGGTCTGAAAGCGGGGGGTTAAAGCCGGGGGCTTGAAGCGGGCTGGCGGGCGGCCAAGAACATATAGCGAACATTCTTGCGAGGCCGTTCATGTCCGACCCGACCGCCTATTCCGCTTCATCGCCGCCCGCGTGTATCCCCGGGCGGGGGTCCGGGACGGCGATCGGGCGCCCCGGACGGGCAAGGACCTCGGTCGCGTTGGACCTGACGCCGGAGCAGCACAGTGCCAAACGCCTGATCCGCAAGACCGCGGCCCGGCTGTGCGCGGAATTCGGGGCCGCCGCGATCAGCCGGACGCGCGTGGCCGAGACCGCGCGGCTGGATCGCAGCACGGTCTCGCGGCTGTACATCGACGACCGAGACCTGCTGGGGGACGTGCTGCGCGAGCACGTGTGGGGCCTGGACGCGGCGGTTCGGACGGCGTTCGAGGCGGAGGCGGCGTGCGGGCCGGAGCCGAGGCTGGAGGCGGTGGTCCGCGCCTGGCTGGAGCACGTCGCCGTGGAGCGGGACGAGCACCGGAGCCTGCTGTTCTGCGCCCATCTGCTGCCGGAACCCGCTCGGGCGTCCTGCGCGCTGCGCTACCGGATCACGCTGGAGACGGTGATGGAGGCGGTGTGCGCGGTGGTTCAGGGGCTGGCCGAACGGACGGAGGCGGTGGAATCGCTGTTGGGGACCGCCCGGGCGCTGCTGAGCGATGCGGCGGGTTGGCCGGAGCCACCGATCCTTGAAGAGCGGCGCCGGGTCGCCCGGCAAATCACCGGGATGCTGCTGGCGGCCGGAACGGCGGAGCTGGCCGGGGAGTGGCGGGCGCTCGGGGCGACGGCGGGGGTGATCGAGGGGGTCGGTTCGCGCCAGGTGGTGGAGTGCAGCCTGGTGCGCGCCCGGTTCAAGGAGTTGCTGGATGTGGTGGCGCTGGGCGCCGAGGTGGTGATCACGCGGCACGGGCGGCGGGTTGGGCGGGTGGTGAGGGCGGGATAGGGGGTTTGGTACAAAGCTGGGGTCTGGGGGCGGTTTTCGGGGGTGCGGTTGGTACAAAGCGGTGGAATTGGGCGCTGTGCGGGAAGGGGGGAACGTACAATCGCGGAGGGTGCGGAGGGGGGATGTACGTTTTTTGGATTCAATCGCGGCGTCGGTGGATTCCGGCTGGCAAGCCAGCAAGCTAGATGTTTGGTCCCAAGGTGTGATGGTGCATCATCGATCCTTGACCCGTCAGGCAGGAGGATGCACCATCACACCTTGGGACCAAAGGTAGTGTCCGTTTCTTTGTGTAAACACTGCTGTGGCCCATGCCAGCCTGTCAGCCAGCTCGCTGGCTGACAGGCTGGAAACGATCGCCGAACAGGATAGCAAACTGCCCCATCGCTGCCGTCCAGGCAACCGGGCGACGCCAGCGGACACCCGCGTTGCGCAGCGCCAGGAACAGCAGCTTCAAGGCCGCATCGTCATTCGGAAAGCTGCCGCGGGTCTTGATGATTTTCCGCAGACCCCGGTGCAGACTTTCCACTGCGTTCGTGGTGTAGATCATGCGCCGGATGTCCGGCGGAAAGGCGAACAGCGGAACCACCTGGTCCCAGGCACGCCGCCACGTCGCCGCAATCGTCGGGTAGCGCCTGGCCCATTTGGTTTCAAACTCATCCAGCCGCTCCAGCGCCGCTTCCGCCGTCGCCGCCCGGTAGATTTGCTTCATGTCCGGCATGATGGCCTTGCGATCCTTCCATGAAACAAACGCCAGCGACGCCCGGATCAGGTGCACAATGCAGGTCTGCACAATGGTCTTCGGATACGCCGCCGCTATCGCTTCGGGAAAACCCTTCAGCCCGTCAACCACCGCGATCAGGATGTCCTCAACGCCACGGCTCTTCAACTCGTTCAGCACCTTGAGCCAGAATTTCGCCCCCTCGGTCTGCTCGATCCAAAGCCCCAGCACCTCCTTCTCGCCTTCCGCAGTGATCCCAAGCGCCACATAGATCGCCTTGTTGCGTACCAGACCTTCGTCGCGAACCTTCACCCGCAGCGCGTCCAGGAACACGATCGGATAGAGCCGCTCCAGCGGCCGGCCCTGCCATTCCCGAACCTCTTCCAGCACCCCTTCGGTGGCCCGGCTGATCAGATCCGGCGACACCTCGAGGCCATACATCTCGCGCAGATGGCCCTGGATTTCGCGCACCGACATCCCCCGCGCATACAGGCTGACGATGCGATCATCGAAGCCGTCCAGGCGACGGCTGCCTTTCGGCACGATCTTCGGCTCGAACGTGCCGTTGCGATCGCGCGGGATCGCCAACTCCAGCGAGCCGTCATCGCCCAGCAGCGTCTTCGCCGAGTGCCCGTTCCGGCTGTTGCCGGAGTTGCGGCCCGTCGCCGCGCCCCTTGGGTAGCCCAGGTGCTCGGTCAGTTCGCTCGCAAGCAGCCGTTCCAGAACCTGCTTCTTAAGCTGCTTGAATAAGCCATTGTCGTCAAACAGGTCCGACCTCGAGCTGCAACCCGCCAGCAGCTGGTCAATCACTTCGGGGTTGATGTTCGCAGCCATTGTGAACTCCTCCACCACAGGATATGGTGGCCACAATACGGGTGCTTACACAAGATATAGGACATACTCGGACCAAACACCTAGACCGGTGGCGTTCGGGCAGAAATCCTTGTCCGTGGCCGTATAGGTTTTCCGTTCGAATTTGCCTTGATCCCATAAGCGCCATGCGGGTAGACGCACCACCCTATTTCGAATTGACTCCCGCATCACATTCGATTTATACTGTCGGATATCGCTCTAAAGCCCGGGCATCTGGCTCTGCAACGCCACAGTATTCCAATACGCCCGGCTCCGCCCTTTGAAGTCGGTCAGCCGCCCGCCGCTGTCCCACCCGCCGGAGGCGGCATTCATCGCCACCCCCCATCGGCCCGGGAAGCTCCACCACGAAGGATAGGGCAGTTGCCCGCTCGCCAAGGGGCTGAACAGACTGAGCGTAACATCGAGCGGGGTCGCGGGTGCTGATCCACTGGGAACCGGCTGACCCGTGGCGGGCCCGGTCCCGCCTGCGATATCGCCATTGCCGTCGGGGGCCGGCGGGTTCTGTTTGCCCGGGTCCTGCGTGCAGCCGAGAACAGCGAAATAAGAAGGCCAACGAACCACAGTATGGCTCCCGCGACCAGCCCAAAACCTGTGCCGCCCGTGGTGCCCGCCACGATCCCGCCAATCCCCTCAAGCCCGCCGCCGACAACAAGTCCGACCTGGTTGGGGTCCGACGTGACCGGAGTGAATCCAGAATAGGTCGGCGTGAGCAGGTTCTTGTGGGTGCCGGACGTGACATACACCTGGAATGGCCCGCCGCCGCTGAGACTGACATTACCCGGACCGATCCAGGCCTGCGCCGCAGTCACTGCCTGGGCCGGATAGCAGCGTGCCAGCTGCGGGCTCTTTCCGTCGCCGCTCACCGTGATCCCCTGACTTAAGGACGATAAAGTTCGGAGTGTCGGTGCTCGCTTCTCCCAGATCAAGCTGTGAGCCGTCGGTAATCCTCCCGTCCAGGGCACCGCCGTTCGCGACGAAGTAAAATGAGATAGCCTCCCACTGACCCTCGCGGCGCATCAGGTTCGGCGAGCCGGGCGAGAGCTGTGAACTGGACGGCGGCGGCTCGGTGCAAGGATAGAACAGATAGTAAGTCAGCACGAGCAGCTCATCGAGTGCCGGGTCGGGAACCGGCCCATTGCCTTCCGTGGTCGGCGCGGTCGCAAAGTCATTCAGCCCCTGCTCGATCGACAGCCGGGTGAAGCTGCCGGTCCAGGCCGCTTCGCAGTAAATCGTCACCGCCCTTGGCAAAACCGGCGGCTTCGTGCGCGTCGCCGGCGTGTCTTCCGCCGGAACGGCAGGATTACACTGGGTAAAGAACGCCGTGTAGAACGATCGGATATAGGCATCGTCGCCAGCCGTGAATGACCCCGATCCGTCCTCCAGGCTCGCCCATCCCGCGAAATCGATGAACAGGTCCCCGAACTCCCCGACTAGGCCACCGGCCCGGAGGGACAGGCGGCGTCGGACAGGCAGCGGCGCCGTGGGATCGATGGGCGCGCCGACCGCACCGCCACGGCAACCGCCGGCCGTGGCCAGATTTCCCGTGGTCAGCGGGGGGTTCACGCCAACGATCGTGGTCCCGCGCAGCGGATCACCGACGGCCTGCCAGTCGCCCTCGGCACATTGCTCCAGCCAAGAGTTCAACCGAAACCGGGAACACCTGCTCACTGTCGGCAAAACAGAATTTCGGCAGGAACTGGTTGGCATACGCCTCAAGCGTTGCAGCGCTAACAGCCACGGCAGCAGCCTCCTCGTTTGAGATCGGATGTGCCCAGGCACAACAGGCGCATCAGCGTGCTCCATGCACTGGCGCTCAAACCGAATTCCGAGAGTGCATCGTTAATCGCCTGCGCGAGAGCCGCGCGTTCGCCTTCGCTCAATGTCGGCGGCGTCGCGGCCGCCCAGGCCGCGAGCACGGTCTCGAGCGCGGCGAGATCGCGCTGGCGAAGCGCGCCGGCGGTCGCTACGGCGAAGGCGCGCTGCCGCAGCGTGCCCTCTCTGGTTCCGCCGCGCAGCGCCATTTGGCTCTTGACCCCGGCAGCACTCAGCGCCGCGCCGGCTGCGGCCAGACGCGTCGGTGTGATACCCTGCTGACTGAGCGTTCCGAGAAACCGGAGTACACCCGCCCAGCTCACGCAGCATGCATCGAGCAACGACAAAAGCTCGGATAGCGGGTCGAATTTCTGCAAGGTAAACGCAAAGATCGCACCCTCGAAGGTGTAGATGGCAGGTGGATCGGGCCAGTGTCCGACCGCGATGCCGAGACTGCCGACGGAGCGCACGCCGCCTTCTGTCGTGTAGATGCCCCCGACCTCTTTGCCATCAAGGAAGAGCTGCACGGCGCCCGCCCCGTCGCAGAGCATGAGCGCGGCATGCGCGGTGCCGGGTGTGACTGCGCCTGGTGGGCTTTGCGCGCCAGACCACTGCCCGGCTGCGTCCAGCATGGTTCCCTCGATGGAGAAGTCAGGGTTGACGAACAAGGCGAAGCTCTCGAAGCCCTCGACCAGATTGAACCGTCGGACGGCGCCCTGCGGTTGCAGCACAAAGCGGACCGCGGCCTGGATCGCGCCGAGCCCGCTCAGGGTCACCGAGGGCGGGATCGATATGCGGCTGCCGAACTGATTGAACAGGAACCCAGGAAATTCCGGCGTGACGTCGATCGGGATGCCGTGGTTGGAGTTGCCGGAGGTGTCGAGAGCGAGATTCCCCAGATAGTTCTGGTTGATTATCGTTTGCCACATTGTCCGTCTCGCGCGCTGATCGTCGGGTGGACTTATCATCTTACACTATGGCGATGTGGGTCGGTAAGGCGATCGCGTTTAGGTAACTTGCTGTTGTAGTTTGAACGCTCGCTCCTCTGTAGTTTGAACGCTCGCTCCTCGTTTGGTGGCGACTGCCAGATCAGCGATGCTGGCGTCCTCGGTCTCACCCGAACGGTGGCTCATGACGGCGCGCCAGCCGGCGCGGTGGGCAAGTTCGACGTTTCCAGGGTCTCCGACAGGGGGCCGACCTGGTTGACCTTGATCAGGATCGCGTTCGCCGACCCCAATGCGATGCCGGCGGCGCAGGCCCTGCCATCCACGGTGGCGCAAAGATGGTCCCTACCTGACCTCCTGCTTACTCCGGCACAGGAGCACGCGCTTCCCGCTACCCTGATACTTCGGGCATTCCGAAAGGAGGACGAGGCCGGTCGCGCTGTGGGAGGCGTGCGGTGGCAAGTTAAACGAAGCGAGTTGTCTGGCACACGTGGCATCGCGCCCACGTCGGCCGCTCCGCCGCCTCGGCTCGATCCTCAAGAGCGGATATCAGTGGCCGCGTCGTCCAAGCGACCTCCAAACCCTTCTTCAGCGCCGGTACCGCAGTGCATTGACCAACAACGCGAATGCCGGCGTAGGTTGGCGCCGGCTCGGGTAGTAAAGATGATAACCCGGGTAGCACGGGCACCAATCGGCCAGCACGCGGATGAGATGCCCATCGGCGATATGGGTCTGGACCGTATCCTCCGGCACATAGGCCAGGCCCAATCCGGCCAGCGCAGCATCGAGCATCGGGGCGGTCCCGTTGAACACGAGCTGCCCCTCGACGTGGACCCTGATCTCGCGCCCGCCTTCTCGAATTCCCACGCATACAACCCGCCATGCGTCGGCAAACGCAAATTGATGCAGGCATGCGCGGTCAGGTCCTGTGGCGTCTTCGGCCGCGCGCGGCTGGCGAAATACGACGGCGCGCCGACGATTGCCGAGCGCATGTCGGGCCCGATGCGCACGGCGACCATATCTTTCGCACCAACTCGCCGGTGCGCACACCGGCGTCGTAGCGCTCGGCGACGATGTCCGTCAGGCCGTAGTCGATAACAATCTCCACTTTTATGTCCGGATAGTCCGGCAACAGCTTCTGCAGAGCCGGCCACAGCACGGCTAACGCGTGGTCATGCGCGGTGATGCGGATGGTGCCAGACGGTTTGTCGCGGAATTCACTCAGCGCGGCCATCTCCGTCGCGATCTCGTCGAGCCGCGGTCCGACCACGCGCAACAGACGGTCCCCCGCCTCGGTTGGTGCGACGCTGCGCGTGGTGCGGGTCAACAGCCGCAGGCCGAGCCGCTCCTCGAGGCCGCGCACCGTGTGGCTCAGCGCCGACTGTGACACACCGAGCCGGGCTGCCGCCCTGGTGAAGCTGCGTTCCTTTGCGACCGCGACGAAGGCGAGGAGATCATTGAGGTTTCGTGCGGCATTCATGAGCCCAACTCATAAGCGTTTGCCGATCATAGCATCTAATCGGATAGCGCCGGAGCGCTCATTGTAGTCTCACCGAACTTGCCGCGTCCGCCGCCTGCAACGAGCACCGGGCGTCGACGCAATACGGAGATCAGGCCATGCCGAATTCGATGCCGACACGCTGCGCGCTTTGCGCGATGTGCAGGAGCCGACGATCCGGACCGATCGGCATCCCAACGGCTCTGTTGTGATTTGGGTCGTTGTGGAGGGCGACAAAGTTTCGTGCGGTCTTGGCTGGGCGCGCGCGGGCGCTGGTACAAGGATCTGGCGGCGGGCGGGGCTGCCACGCTGGAGTTCGCCGGTCGCCTTCTGCCGGTGAAGGCGTCCCCGGCTCATGACGCTGCCTTGATCGAACGGGCCAGTCGGGAAATCCTCCGGAAATACCGCAGCAACAGCCATGCGCAGGAAATGGTGCGTGCAGAAATCCTGCCGACAACGCTGCGACTTGAGCCGCTCTGATCCGCCGCCAGCGCACCGACGTCCACTGTTCCCACACAATCGTCTCAACAACGCGGAGCAATCCAACCATGGAGATCAAGCGAAACGGCTCACAGCCGTCCGGCAAGGGACCGGCGGAATAGTTCACCGGCACGGTGCGCATCGACCCGCTGTTCCAGGCGCCCGAACCGGCGCGCGTTCGCGGCGCGAGCGTGACGTTCGAGCCGGGCGCGCGCACCGCATGGCACACGCATCCGCTGGGTCAGACGCTGATCGTCACCGCCGGCTGCGGCCGGGTGCAGCGCGAGGGCGGACCGGTCGAGGAAATCCGGCCCGGGCGATGTGGTCTGGTTCCCGCCGGGCGAGAAGCACTGGCACGGCGCCGCGCCGACCACGGCCATGACCCACATCGCGCATTCAGGAAGCGCTGGACGGCAAAGCCGTGGACTGGATGGAAAAGGTCAGCGACGCGCAATACCGCGGCTGACCGTGGCCGCCGCGATTCAAAGACAGGAGCATACACCATGCAAAAGCGCAAACTCGGTAGCAGCGGCCTGGAGGTTTCGGCCATCGGCCTTGGCTGCATGGGCATGAGCTTCGGCTACGGCCCCGCCACCGACACGCAGGAGGCGATCAGGCTGATCCGCGCGGCGGTCGAGCGCGGCGTGACCTTCTTCGACACCGCCGAAGCCTACGGGCCGTTCAACAACGAAGAACTGGTGGGCGAGGCTCTGGCGCCGGTCCGCGACAAGGTCGTGATCGCGACCAAATTCGGCCAGATTCGGCCGGACGCGCGCGACACGGCGTCGAACAGCCGGCCGGAGCATATCCGGGAGGTCGCCGAGGCGTCGCTGAAGCGGCTCAAGACCGACCGCATCGATCTGTTCTATCAGCACCGCGTCGATCCCGACGTGCCGATCGAGGATGTCGCGGGCACGGTCAAGGACCTGATCCGGCAAGGCAAGGTCAGGCATTTCGGCCTGTCCGAGGCCGGCGTCGCAGACGATCCGCCGCGCGCACGCGGTGCAGCCGGTGACCGCGCTGCAGAGCGAATATTCGCTGTGGTGGCGCGAGCCGGAGGAGGAGATCCTGCCGACGCTGCGAGGAGCTCGGCATCGGCTTCGTGCCGTTCAGCCCGCTGGGCAGGGGCTTCCTCACCGGCAAGATCGATGCGGACACGACAGTTCGAGGGCAGCGACTTCCGCAACAGGTGCCGCGCTTCACGCCGGAGGCGCGGCAGGCGAACCAGGCCTGGTCGACCTGCTGCGGCGGATCGCGGCGCGGAAGCAGGCGACGCCGGCGCAGATCGCGCTCGCCTGGCTGCTGGCGCAGAAGCCGTGGATCGTGCCGATCCCGGGCACCACCAAGCTGCATCGCCTGGAGGAGAATATCGGCGCGCCGATGTCGAACTGACGCGGACGATCTGCGCGAGATCGACGCGCGCCGTCGCGAACATCACGGTCCAGGGCGCGCGCTATCCGGCTCCTGCAAGCGATGGTGGATCAATAGCTGAGGCGTTCACAGGAGGGAATGACCGACAATATTCAAGGCAAGGTCGTCGTCATCACCGGCGCCAGCAGCGGGCTGGGCGAAGCGACGGTCCGGCTGCTTGCGGCGCAGGGTGCGAAACTGGTGCTGGGCGCGCGGCGGCATCGACCGCATTCAGGCGCTGGCGCCGAACTGGGGCGGGGCGGCAAGGCGGCGGTCGAGACCGATGTCACCAGCTTCGAGCAGGTGCAAGCTCTGGTGGACCCTGCGGTCGAGACGCTCGGGCGGATCGACGTGATCATCAACAACGCCGGGCTGATGCCGCATTCGCTGCTCGAGCGCGGCCGGGTCGAGGAGTGGGACCGGATGATCGACGTGAACCTCAAGGGCATGCTCTACGGCATCGCCGCGGCGCTGCCGCACATGCAGCGCAGAAAAGCGGCCACATCATCAACGTCTCTTCGGTGGCGGGCCACAAGGTGGGCCAGGCAGCGCGGTCTATGCCGCGACCAAGACTGCGGTGCGCGTGCTCTCCGAAGGGCTGCGGCAGGAGGTGAAGCCGTACAACATGCGCACCACGGTGATTTCGCCCGGCGCGGTCGCAACCGAACTGCCCGACAGCATCACCGATCCGGATGCCGAGGAACATGTCACAAATTCTAGCGGAGGCATGCGATCCCCGCCATCACCTTCGCCCACATGGTCGCCTTCGCGATGAGCCAGCCGGACAACGTCGATATCAACGAGATATTGTTCCGTCCCACGCGACAGGAAGTTTGAACGGGATCCGCAATCGTTTTCCCCAGGCCAGCGGGGGCAAAGGAGCCTCGACACCCATGACTGCGCAAACCTCCAGGCAAAGCCTGAGCTTCGAGCAACCGAAGATGTTGTCTTACCACTCGACCTGGGATGATGCCGACTACGAACCGCAGTTCCCGGCGCCGCGCCGGGGTCTGCCCGCCCGTCTGCTCTCTTTCGTTGGGACCCGCCTGGCCGTTTTCGTTGGCGCCCGCCTGGAGACGGCGCGAGCGCGACGCATGGCGTCCAGCGAGATGGTGGCGATGTC
>CAVXTC010000020.1:0-180729 GCA_963764525.1 uncultured Pseudomonadota bacterium
GAGACCCCGACAAGAGCCGTCAAACCACGCAAGAAGTCAGTCCTCCTGCGCGTATTCCCGTGTCTCGCGACCACGCCAGAGCACCCGCTTGACACCCCCCGACCCCGCCACTAGGTTCCGCGCCCTTGGCCGACCCGGGTTGCTCGGGTGGCCGTCGTATCGCAGGCACGCGCGCCTGCGGCGCCGCTTCCGGCGGAAGACCGGAAGCCCAGGCCACTGGCAAGCCCTGAACCCGCAAACGTGGGCCGTCCACGTGCGCGGGTTTCGCCCGTGGACGACGGTCGATCAGCTGGCCACGGAAAAGCCGGAACGGAATAGACCAAACACGAGGGTTCATGCCGACCATCAACCAGCTCATCGCCAAGGGGCGCGAGCCGCAGAAGACCCGGAACACGGTGCCGGCGCTGCAAGGCTGCCCGCAGAAGCGCGGCGTCTGCACGCGCGTCTATACCACCACGCCGAAGAAGCCGAACTCGGCGCTGCGCAAGGTGGCCAAGGTGCGCCTGACCAACGGCTACGAGGTGGTGAGCTACATCCCCGGCGAAGGCCACAATCTGCAGGAGCACTCGGTGGTGCTGATCCGCGGCGGGCGCGTCAAGGACCTGCCCGGCGTGCGGTACCATATTCTGCGCGGCGTGCTGGACACCCAGGGCATCGCCAAGCGCCGCCAGCGCCGTTCGCTGTACGGCGCCAAGCGGCCGAAATAGGGGAGGGCGCCAATGTCCCGCCGCCGCCGCGCGGTCAAGCGCGAAATCCTGCCGGACGCCAAGTTCGGCGACGTCGTCATCACCCGATTCATGAACGCGCTGATGTACGACGGCAAGAAGTCGGTCGCCGAAGGCATCGTCTATTCGGCGCTGGACGTGATGCGCCGACGCGGCGGCCCGCAGGCCGATCCGGTGCGCATGTTCCACGAGGCGCTGGACAACGTGAAGCCGGCGGTCGAGGTGCGCTCCCGCCGGGTCGGCGGCGCCACCTATCAGGTGCCGGTGGAGGTGCGCACCGAGCGGCGCCAGGCACTGGCGATCCGCTGGCTGATCGACGCGGCGCGCAAGCGCGGCGAGCACACGATGGAAGACCGGCTGTCGAACGAGCTGCTGGACGCGGTGAACAACCGCGGCTCGGCGGTGAAGAAACGCGAAGACACCCACCGGATGGCAGAGGCCAACAAGGCCTTCAGCCATTACCGCTGGTAGATCAGAAGACCACTGGACGGACCACGGGTCCACGGAGACAAGACGATGGCAAAGGCCAAATTCGCCCGCACCAAGCCGCACTGCAATGTCGGCACGATCGGCCATGTGGACCACGGCAAGACCACGCTGACCGCGGCGATCACCAAGGTTCTGGCGAAGTCCGGCGGCGCCACGTTCACCGCCTATGACCAGATCGACAAGGCGCCGGAGGAGAAGGCGCGCGGCATCACGATCGCCACCGCGCATGTCGAGTACGAGACCGCCAAGCGCCACTACGCCCATGTCGATTGCCCCGGCCACGCCGACTACGTGAAGAACATGATCACCGGTGCGGCGCAGATGGACGGCGCCATTCTGGTGGTCTCCGCCGCCGACGGCCCGATGCCGCAGACCCGCGAGCACATCCTGCTCGCCCGTCAGGTCGGCGTGCCGGCGCTGGTGGTGTACCTGAACAAGGTCGATATGGTCGATGACCCCGAGCTGCTGGAACTGGTCGAGCTCGAGATGCGCGAGCTGCTGTCCTCCTACCAGTTCCCCGGCGACGATATCCCGATCATCAAGCGGCTCGGCGCTGTGCGCGCTGGAGGACCGCGAGGCGGAAATGGGCGAGAAATCCGTGCATGGAGCTGATGGACGCGGTGGATAGCTACATCCCGCAGCCGACGCGCGCGATCGACCGCCCGTTCCTGATGCCGATCGAGGACGTGTTCTCGATCTCCGGCCGCGGCACCGTGGTGACCGGGCGCATCGAGCGCGGCGTGGTGAATGTGGGCGACGAGGTCGAGATCGTCGGCATCCGAGCCGACCAGAAGACCGTGGTCACCGGCGTGGAGATGTTCCGCAAGCTGCTCGATCGCGGCGAGGCGGGCGACAATATCGGCGCGCTGCTGCGCGGCACCAAGCGCGAGGAAGTGGAGCGCGGCCAGGTGCTGGCCAAGCCCGGCTCGATCACCCCGCACACCAAGTTCCAGGCGGAAGCGTATATCCTGACGAAGGAGGAAGGCGGCCGGCACACGCCGTTCTTCACCAACTACCGCCCGCAATTCTATTTCCGCACCACCGACGTGACCGGCGTGGTGAACCTGCCGGAGGGCACGGAGATGGTGATGCCGGGCGACAACGTGTCGATGGCCGTGGAGCTGATCGCGCCGATCGCCATGGATGAAGGGCTGCGTTTCGCTATTCGCGAAGGCGGTCGAACGGTTGGCGCCGGCGTCGTCGCCAAGATCACGGCTTAGGGACTGCAACGCGAGCCGGCGCTCTGGCGCAAGCCAGGGCGCCGGCATCGTTTTCGACGAACGGAACCGGGGACCGATGGACAACCAGAATATCCGCATCCGCCTGAAGGCGTACGATCACCGCGTGCTGGACAACAGCACGAAGGAGATCGTGAATACGGCGAAGCGCACGGGTGCCCGCGTTCGCGGTCCGATCCCGCTGCCGACGCATATCGAGCGTTTCACCGTCAACCGCTCGCCGCACGTGGATAAGAAAAGCCGCGAGCAGTTCGAGATCCGCACGCATCGGCGGCTGCTGGACATCGTGGAGCCGACGCCGCAGACGGTCGATGCGCTGATGAAGCTCGATCTCGCGGCCGGCGTCGATGTCGAGATCAAGATCTGAGGGCGATTCTGACGGATGGCATCAGCAAACTACCTCCCACTCCCACCGCTGGCGATGGCCGCGCCGAAAGCCGGCCATGACGCACTGAGGGCCATCCCTGATGCGAACCGGATTGCTGGCAAAGAAAGCTCGGGATGACGCGGATGTTCCGCGATGACGGCACCCATGTGCCGGTGACCGTGCTGCACCTGGACAACGTGCAGGTGGTCGCCGCGCGCACGGCGGAGAAGGACGGCTACACCGCGGTCCAGCTCGGCTGGGGCAAGGCGAAAGTGAAGAACGTCACCAAGCCCAATCGCGGTCATTTCGCCAAGGCCAAAGTGGAACCGAAAGCCAAGCTGGCCGAGTTTCGCGTGGATGACGGACGCGCTGCTGGAGCCGGGCGCAACACTGTCGGCGGCGCATTTCGTGGTCGGCCAGCGCGTCGATGTCGCCGGCACCAGCAAGGGCAAGGGCTTCGCCGGCTCGATGAAGCGGTGGAACTTCAGCGGGCTGGAAGCGAGCCACGGCGTGTCGATCAGCCATCGCAGCCACGGTTCCACCGGCAACCGCCAGGATCCCGGCAAGGTGTTCAAGAACAAGAAGATGGCCGGCCATCTGGGGCAGGAGCGGGTGACCACGCTGAACCTCGAGGTCGCCGCGGTCGATGCCGAGCGCGGACTGCTGATGCTGCAAGGGGCGGTGCCCGGCGCGAAGAACGGGTTCGTGCTGGTGCGCGACGCGGTGAAGCGCCCGCGCCCGGCCGACGCGCCCTATCCGGCGGCGCTGCTACGAAACCGAAGCGGCCGGCTGAGGAACACGACGATGCAGGTCGCGATCAGAACGCTGGACAACGCCGAGGCCGGCACGGCCGAGCTGCCGGACGAGATTCTTCGCCAGCGACGCCGCGCGCCGACATCATGGCGCGCGTGGTTCACTGGCAGACTCGCGAAACGGCGGGCCGGAACGCACAAGACCAAGGGCATGGGCGAGGTGCAGGGCACCACGAAGAAGCCATACCGCCAGAAGGGCACCGGCAACGCGCGTCAGGGCAGCCTGCGGGCGCCGCAGTTCCGCAAGGGCGGCGTGGTGCATGGGCCAGTGGTGCGCAGCCACGAATACAGCCTGAACAAGAAGGTGCGGCGGCTGGGCCTGATCTCGGCGCTGTCGCAGAAGCAGGCCGAGGGCAAGCTGGTCGTGCTGGACATCGCCGGCGGCGATGGGATCGGCAAGACGAAGGAACTGGCGCGCAAGCTGAAGGTGCTCGGCTGGAGCTTCGGTGCTGATCGTCGATCGCGCGGTGGACGACGGTTTCCTGCGCGTCAGCCGCAACATCCCCGGTATCGACGTGCTGCCGACGATCGGCGCCAACGTGTACGACATCCTTCGCCACGACATGCTGGCGATCACCGCAGCCGGCGTTGAAGGGCTCAAGCAGCGGCTCGGCAACGGCAGACGGCGCCGGCGCCTGAAGTTGCGCTCTGAAACCGCCGAGGGAGCCGCGGCATGAGCGACACGCAGCCGAAGCGCCGCCCGCAGCTTTCACGCGAGGCCATGTATCAGATCATCCGCCGCCCGGTGATTACCGAGAAGGCCACCCGCCTGTCGGAGCACGGGCAGTACGTGTTCCGCGTGTCGCTGGACGCCAGCAAGCCGGAGATCAAGGCGGCGGTCGAGGGGCTGTTCGGCGTGCAGGTGCTGGCGGTGAACACGCTGGTGCAGAAGGGCAAGACCAAGCGCTTCAAGGGGCGGCCGGGACAGCGCTCCGACATGAAGAAGGCGTTCGTCAGGCTGGCTGCCGGCCAGCAGATCGACTTCACCACCGGGCTGACGTGAGAGCCAGACCGATGCCGATGAAAAACTACAATCCGGTCACGGCGAGCCTGCGCGGCACGGTGCTGATCGACCGCTCCGAGCTGTGGAAGGGCAAGCCCGTCAAGGCGCTGACCGAGGGCAAGATCGGCACCGGCGGCCGCAACAACCATGGGCGCATCACGTCGCGCTTCCGCGGCGGCGGGCACAAGCAATCCTATCGCTATGTCGATTTCAAGCGCCGCAAATTCGACGTGCCGGCAACGGTGGAGCGGCTGGAATACGACCCGAACCGCACCGCGTTCATCGCCCTGGTGAAGTACCAGGACGGCGAGCTGGCCTACATCATCGCGCCGCAGCGATTGCGTACCGGCGATACCGTGGTCGCCGGCCAGCGCGCCGACATCAAGCCCGGCAATGCGATGCCGCTGGCGGCCATCCCGGTCGGCACCATCGTGCATAACATCGAAATGAAGGCCGGTGCCGGCGGCAAGATCGCCCGCTCGGCCGGGACCTACGCGCAGCTTGTCGGCAAGGATGCCGGCTACGCGCAGGTCAAGCTGATGTCCGGCGAGTTGCGTGTCGTGCGGGCCGAGTGCATGGCCTCGATCGGCGCGGTGTCCAATCCGGACAACATGAACCAGAAGATCGGCAAGGCCGGTCGTTCTCGGTGGATGGGCAAGCGCCCGCACAACCGCGGCGTGGTGATGAACCCGGTCGATCATCCGCTGCGGTGGCGGCGAGGGACGCAGCTCCGGCGGGCGGCATCCGGTGACGCCATGGGGCAAGCCGACCAAGGGGTACAAGACGCGCGCCAACAAGCGCACCGACAGCCTGATCATCCGTCGCGCGGAACAAGGGTAAGTAAGACGATGGCACGTTCCGTCTGGAAGGGCCCGTTCGTCGATGGGTATCTGCTGGCCAAGGCCGAGACCGCGCGCGAATTCCGGGCGCAACGAGATCATCCGCATCTGGTCGCGCCGCTCGACCATCCTGCCGCAGTTCGTCGGGCTGACCTTCGGCGTCTATAACGGCCGCAAGTTCCTGCCGGTACAGGTGAACGAGAACATGGTCGGCCACAAATTCGGCGAATTCTCACCCACCCGCACGTTCACCGGGCACTCCGGCGACAAGCGGGCGAGGCGGGGCTGAGCCATGAGCAAACCCGAACCATCCGCGCACGCTGGACGATACCGAGGCGCAGGCGATTCTGCGCAACCTGCGTGTCTCGCCGCGCAAGCTCAATCTGGTCGCTGGTATGATTCGCAACCGCCCGGCCGCCCAGGCGGTGGCGACGCTGACCTTCAGCAAGCGGCGCATCGCCGGGGCGGTGAAGAAGGCGCTGGAGAGTGCGATCGCCAATGCCGAGAACAACCACCAGCTCGACGTCGATCGGCTGATCGTGTCGCGCGCCGAGGTGGGCCGGGCGATCGTCATGCGACGCTTCCAGGCGCGTGGGCGCGGCCGTGCGTCGCGCGTGGAGAAATGGTTCAGCCATCTGAAGATCGTCGTCACGGAGCGCGCGCAGGCGACCGGCATCGAAGGGGACGGCGTAATGGGTCACAAGGTCAATCCGGTCGGGCTTCGGCTCGGCATCAACCGCACCTGGGACAGCCGCTGGTTCGCCGGCGCTGATTACTCGAAGCTGCTGCATGAGGACCTGAAGCTGCGCGGGCACCTGCGCGAGAAGCTGCGTGGGGCAGGCGTGTCGCGCGTGGTGATCGAGCGGCCGGCGAAGAAGCCGCGGGTGACGATCTATGCCGCCCGTCCGGGTGTGGTGATCGGCAAGAAGGGCCAGGATATCGAGGTGCTCAAGCGCGACCTCACCCGGATGGCGAAGGCCGAGGTGTCGCTGAACATCGTCGAGATCCGCAAGCCGGAGATCGATGCAACGCTGGTGGCCGAGAACATCGCCCAGCAGTTGGAGCGCCGGGTGGCGTTCCGCCGGGCGATGAAGCGGGCGGTGCAGTCGGCGATGCGGCTCGGCGCGCAAGGCATCCGGATCAATTGCGGCGGCCGGCTGGGCGGCGCGGAAATTGCCCGCGTGGAGTGGTATCGCGAAGGGCGGGTGCCGTTGCACACGCTGCGCGCCGATATCGACTACGGCCAGGCCACGGCGAAGACGACCTATGGCACCTGCGGCGTGAAGGTCTGGGTGTTCAAGGGCGAAATCCTGGCGCACGACCCGCTGGCGCAGGATCGCCGCGCGGCCGAGCAGGCGCCGCAACGATGAATCGGTAGTCTGGATCATGCTGCAACCCAAGCGCACCAAGTTCCGCAAGGCGCACAAAGGCCGCATCCACGGCAATGCCAAGGCGGGCACGCAGCTCAATTTCGGCACCTACGGGCTGAAGGCGCTCGAGCCGGAGCGCATCACCGCGCGCCAGATCGAGGCGGCGCGACGTGCCATCACTCGTGCGATGAAGCGGACCGGGCGCGTGTGGATACGCATCTTTCCGGACGTCCCGGTTTCTATCAAGCCGGCCGAGGTGCGGATGGGGTCGGGCAAGGGCAGCCCGGAATTCTGGGTGGTTCGCGTCGCCCCCGGGCGGATCATGTTCGAACTGGACGGCGTGGCGCCGGAAACCGCGCGCGACGCTCTGACCCTGGGCGCCGCCAAGCTGCCGATCAGGACCCGGATCGTGCAGCGGATGGGAGATTCGTGATGGCGAAGTCGCCGCAGAACAAGGCGTCAGACATGCGGGCGAAGACGCCGGATGAAGTCGCCGCGCTGTTGCTCGATCTTCGGCGCGAGCAGTTCAACCTGCGTTTTCAGCGCGCCACCGGCCAAGCCGAGGGCACCGCGCGCATCAAGCAGGTGCGTCGCGAAATCGCGCGAGTGAAGACCATCGGGACCGAGCGCAAGCGCGCGGCCCCGGCGAGCTGAAGGACGATACCAATGCCGAAACGCGTACTGACCGGGCGGGTGACCAGCGAAAAGATGGACAAGACCGTCACGGTACTTGTCGATCGTCGCGTCATGCACCCGCTGTACAAGAAGTTCATTCGGCGCTCGAAGAAATACGCCGCCCATGACGAGGCCAACCAGTGCCACGTCGGCGATGTCGTGCGCATCGAAGAATGCCGTCCGATCAGCAAGCGCAAGTCGTGGATGGTGATCGAGCGCAACGGCCAGCCGATGTGGGACCGCCCGTCGGACGCCGCGGCAGCTCCGGCTGAAGGAGCCTCGGCATGATCCATCCCGAAACCAATCTGGATGTGGCCGACAATTCGGGCGCGCGGCGGGTGCAGTGCATCAAGGTGCTCGGCGGCTCGAAGCGCAAGACGGCGTCGGTGGGCGATGTGATCGTGGTGTCCGTGAAGGAGGCAATCCCGCGCGGCAAGGTGAAGAAGGGCGACGTGCATCAGGCGGTGATCGTGCGGACTTCGTTTCCGGTGCGCCGTCCGGATGGCAGCGCGATCCGCTTCGACCGCAACGCCGCGGTGCTGATCACCAAGCAGCAGGAGCCGATCGGCACGCGCATCTTCGGTCCCGTCGTGCGCGAGCTGCGCGGGCGGAAGTTCATGAAGATCATTTCGTTGGCGCCGGAGGTGATCTGAGTGGCCGCGCGGATTCGCAAGGGCGATACGGTGGTGGTGATCACCGGCGCCGACAAGGGCCGCCGCGGCGAGGTGCTGCGGGTGTTCCCGAGGGCTGAGCGCGCCCTCGTGCAAGGCGTGAAGATGGCGACCAAACACACCAAGCCGAGCCGGCATCGGTACATCCCGGCGGGATCGTGCAGCAGGAAGCCAGTATCCATCTGTCCAACCTGAAGCTGATCGACCCGAAAAGCGACCAGCCGACCAAGGTTGGGTTCCGCGTGCTGGAGGACGGACGGAAGGTGCGCGTCGCCAAGGCGACCGGCCAGGTGATCGAGGCGTGACATGAGCGGAACCAAGAAAGCGCCGCCCAAGAAGGGCGGTGCACCCAGGAAAACCCAGCAAGGCGGTCAGAAGGGCGGCCCGCAGGGTCCGCCGGGCAAGGCGCCGCCGCGCAAACGGGCGGCCGAAGCCACATCCGGGGTCGAGGCGCCGGTTGCCTCGCCGGCCGAGATGCCACGGCTGCAGCGCAAGTACCTGGACGAGGTGCGCGGCAAGCTGACCGCCGAGTTCGGCTACAAGAACCCCATGCAGGTGCCGAAGCTCGAGAAGATCGTGCTGAACATGGGTGTTGGCGAAGCGACGGCCGACCAGAAGACGCTCGATTCGGCGGTTGCCGAGATGATGGCGATCAGCGGGCAGCAACCGGTGAAGACGCTGGCCAAGAAGGCGATCGCCGGGTTCAAGATCCGCAAGGGCCTGCCGATCGGCTGCAAGGTCACGCTGCGCAAGGCGCGCATGTATGAGTTCATGGATCGCCTGATCACCATCGCGATGCCGCGGGTGCGCGACTTTCGCGGCATCCAGGGCAAGGGGTTCGACGGGCATGGCAACTTTGCCATGGGTCTGAAGGAACAGATCATCTTCCCCGAAATCAACTACGACCAGGTCGATGCAGTACGCGGCATGGACGTGGTGTTCGTCACCACCGCGAAGACCGACGCCGAGGCGAAGGCGTTGCTCAAGGCGTTCGACCTTCCGTTCGCCAACTGATTGGTTTCATGCAACCCCAAGGAAAACCGCAGGAACGCTCCTGAAAGGTTCCGGAGGCAAAGACAGAGAATGGCCAAGACCTCACAGGTCAACCGCAACGACAGGCGCCAACGCATGGCGGCGCGCGACAAGGGCAAGCGTGGCGCGCTCAAGGCGATCCTGATGGATCGCAGCCTGCCCGTCGAGGACCGTTTCAATGCGTCGCTGAAGCTGGCGCAACTGCCGCGCAATGGCGCGGCGGTGCGCGTTCGGCTGCGCTGCGCGGTCACCGGGCGCGGGCGCGGCAATTACCGCAAGTTCAAGCTGTGCCGCATTGCGCTCCGCGACCTGGCCTCCTCCGGGCAGATCCCCGGCATGGTCAAGGCGAGCTGGTAGGAACGACGATGTCGATGTCCGATCCTCTGGGTGACATGCTCACCCGCATACGCAATGCACAGCGCTCGCGCCACAGTTCGTGTGTGGCGCCGGCATCGAAATTGCGCGCCAACGTGCTGGACGTGCTGCGGCGCGAAGGCTACATCCGCGGCTTCGCGGCGGAAGAGTTGCGGCCCGGTATCGCGCAACTCCGCATCGAGCTGAAATACAATGAGGGCGAGCCGGTGATCAAAGAGATCCACCGGGTGTCCACGCCGGGCCGGCGGGTCTATTCGAAGATCAGGGAACTGCCGCGGGTCTATGCCGGCCTCGGCGTTTCCATCCTGTCCACGCCGCGTGGCGTGATGAGCGATTCCGAGGCCCGCGCCGCCAATGTTGGCGGCGAGGTCCTGTGCCGCGTGTTCTGAGGGAAAGTCTATGTCGCGCGTCGGCAAATATCCGGTCGAGATCCCACAGGGCGTGCAGGTGGCCGTTGCCGGTTCTCTGCTGACCGCGAAGGGCCGTCTCGGCGAACTCAGCCTGACCCTGACGGATGCAGTCGAGGCGAAGGTCGAGGGCAACCGCGTGTCGGTGGCGCCGCGGAACGAGACGCAGCGGTCGCGCATGATGTGGGGCACCACGCGGGCCAACGTCGCCAACATGGTACGCGGCGTCTCGGCCGGCTTCACGCGGTCCATGGAGATCACCGGGACCGGCTACCGGGCCGCCGTGCAGGGCCAGAACCTGGTGATGAACCTTGGCTACTCGCATGACGTGGTGTTCCCGATTCCTGAAGGGATCAAGATCACCTGCGAGCGCCCCACCGCGGTGCGGGTGGAGGGTACGGACAAGCGGCTGGTGGGCCAGGTTGCCGCCGAAATCCGCGGCTTCCGTCCGCCGGAACCGTATAAGGGCAAAGGTGTGCGCTACAGCGACGAGATCATCCGTCGCAAGGAAGGCAAGAAGAAATGACGACGGCACTACAGACTTCCCCCCTCCCTCAGTGGGAGGGGACCGGGGAGGGGGTGGCCCCGCAGGATCGGTCCCACCCGGGGGAGAACCCCTCCCACAGGCGGACGGTCCGATGAGCACGATCCAGGACCTGCGAGAGCGCCGGCGGGGGCGGCTGCGCTTTTCGTTGCGACAGAAAGCGGGCGGCCGGAAGCGGCTTTCGGTGTTTCGCTCCGGCAAGCACATCTACGCGCAGGTGATCGACGATTCGGCCGGGCGAACCCTGGCGGCGGCGTCCTCGCTGGAGAAGCCTTTGCGTGAGGGGCTGCGCAGCGGCGCCGACAAGGCGGCCGCGGCAGCCGTTGGCAAGCTGCTGGCCGAGCGGGCGCGGGCCGCCGGCGTGCAGGAGGTCGTGTTCGACCGCGGTGCTTATCTCTATCATGGCCGCGTCAAGGCGCTGGCCGACGCCGCCCGAGAGGGCGGTCTGTCCTTTTGAGGAATCCGACGGATGGCACGTGAAGCCCGTGACGGAAGGCGCCGCGATCGCGATTCGCAGAACCGCGAAAGCGACGACGGCATCATCGACAAGCTGGTCACCATCAATCGCGTGGCCAAGGTGGTGAAGGGCGGGCGCCGCTTCGCGTTCGCGGCGCTGGTGGTGGTCGGCGACCAGAAGGGCCGGGTGGGTCACGGCGCCGGCAAGGCGCGTGAGGTGCCGGAAGCGATCCGCAAAGCGACCGAGCGGGCCAAGCGATCGATGATACGCGTGCCGATGAAGGAAGGCCGCACGTTGCATCACGACGTGCAGGGCCGCTACGGCGCCGGCTCGGTGGTGCTGCGCTCGGCGGTTGCCGGGACGGGCATCATCGCCGGAGGCCCGTTGCGCGCGGTGTTCGAATCGCTCGGCATGGGCGACGTGGTGGCCAAATCGCTCGGCAGCCGTAACCCGCATAACATGGTCAAGGCGACGTTCGCGGCGCTGCAACGGTGCGCCTCGCCGCGGTCGGTGGCAAATCGGCGCGGCAAGAAGGTGGCGGAGTTGTTCGGTCCGCGCCGCGAGGCCGCGCCAGAGCAGGAGGCGCAGCCGAATGCCTGACGTGGGAAAGCGGGTGCGGGTTACGCAGACCGGCTCGGGCGCCGGGCGCAAGCCTGGCCAGCAGGAGACGCTGCGCGGCCTCGGTCTGGGCAAGCTGCGCCGCTCGCGTGAGCTGGAAGATACGCCCTCGGTGCGCGGCATGATCCGCAAGGTGGCTCATCTGCTCAAGGTGGAGGAGGCCTGAGATGAAGCTGAATGAACTGCGCGACAACCCGGGCTCGCGGCTGAAATCCAAGCGGCTGGGGCGCGGCATCGGGTCCGGCAAGGGCAAGACCTCCGGCAAGGGCGTGAAGGGTCAGAAGGCGCGCGCCGGCGTGGCGCTGAACGGCTTCGAGGGTGGCCAATTGCCGATCTACCGCCGGTTGCCGAAGCGCGGGTTCTACAATCACTTCCGCAAGGTCTATGCGCCAGTGAACCTGGGAACGCTGGAAGCGGCGATCGTTGCCGGGCGGATCGATGCCGGCCAGCCAATCAATGAAACGATCCTGCGCGAAGCGGGGCTGATGGGAAGCCGCAAGGTTACCGGCGTACGGCTGCTGGCCAAGGGCGACATCACACGGGCGGTGACGATCACGGTGTCCGGGGCGTCGGTCGCGGCGATTGCGGCCGTGCAGAAAGCAGGTGGGTCGGTGACGACGACCGTCGTGGCGACCCCCGAGGCGCCAGTGGCTAGCTAGGGCCTGTCATGGCCCCATCTTTCCCCCGAGCGGGAGAGGTGAAAGAAAAAGTGGCTGAGCTTGCTTGCAGAGCGTCGGGCGCCCTACATACCTTCCCGTTGACGGCGCCCTGGGAGACCGGTCGGCGCCGTTGCCTTTGATAAGGACTGACCTCGATGGCCTCAGCGGCCGAACAGCTTGCAGCCAATCTCAATCTCGGCGTGCTGTCGAAGGCGACCGAGCTCAAGCGGCGGATCTGGTTCACCCTGGGCGCGCTGATCATCTACCGCCTCGGCACCTATATTCCGGTGCCCGGCGTGGATGCCTCGGTCATGGCGCAGCTCATGGCCCAGCACGGCGGCGGTATCCTGGGCATGTTCGACATGTTCACCGGCGGCGCGCTGCGGCGCATGACGGTGTTCGCGCTGAACATCATGCCGTACATCAGCGCCAGCATCATCATCCAGCTCATGACCGCCGCGGTGCCGACGCTAGAGGCGCTGAAGAAGGAAGGTGAGCAGGGCCGTATCAAGCTGAACCAGTACACGCGCTACCTGACGGTGGCGATCGCCCTGGTGCAATCTTACGGCATTTCCCTGGGGCTCGAGAGCATGCGCGGTGATGCTGGCTCTGCGGTGGTGCATCCCGGCTTCGCCTTCTTGTTCACCGCGGTGGTTACGCTGGTCGGCGGGACGATGTTCCTGATGTGGGTGGGTGAGCAGATCACCGCTCGCGGCGTCGGCAACGGCACCAGCCTGATCATCATGGCGGGGATCGTCGCCAACCTGCCGAGCGCGCTGGCCAACCTGCTGGAACTCGGGCGCACCGGGGCGCTGTCCACCGTCTTCATCATCGGTTTCTTCGTCCTGGCGATCGCGGTGGTCGCCTTCATCGTGTTCATGGAGCGGGCGTATCGGCGGGTGCCGGTGCAGTACCCGAAACGCCAGGTCGGCAACCGCATGTTCGGCGGCGACTCGACGCACATGCCACTGAAGATCAACACATCAGGCGTGATCCCGCCGATTTTCGCCAGTTCCATCCTGCTGATCCCGGCGACGATCGCCGGGTTCTCGGGCGGCGGCACCGGCTGGCTGCAGTTCCTGTCGGCGCAGTTGGGTCACGGCACGCCGTTGTACATGCTGCTGTACGCGGCGATGATCATCTTCTTCTCATTCTTCTACACGGCGGTGGTGTTCAATCCGCAGGAGACGGCGGACAATTTGAAGAAGTACGGCGGGTTCGTGCCGGGCATCCGTCCGGGCAGCGCCACCGCCGAGTATTTCGACTACGTGCTGACGCGGCTGACCGCGGTTGGCGGCCTCTATCTGGCCGCCGTGTGCCTGCTGCCGGAACTGCTGATCAGCGATTACGGTCTGCCGTTCTATTTCGGCGGCACCTCCATCCTGATCGTCGTCTCGGTGACGATGGACACGGTCACGCAGATCCAGTCGCATTTGCTGGCGCATCAGTATGAGGGGCTGATCCGCAAGGCACGCGTCAGGACGCGACGGTGACGTCGCTACAGGTCGCGACACCCCGTGTGGTCCGGAGCGGGACCCCATTCGATACCGAGGCTGCAAACAGCATGGAGATCAGCAAGCGGCCTCTCCGGGCTCTTCGTGGCCTGCATGTCGAATCCTGCGGGGGCGACGGGGTGGCGGGATGATCCTGATCCTGCTTGGGCCCCCCCGGAGCAGGGAAGGGCACCCAGGCGAAGCGGCTGGTTGATCGCTATGGCATCGCCCAGATCAGTACGGGTGACATGTTGCGCGCCGAGGTCGCGGCGGGATCACCGATCGGGCGGGAGGCGAAGGCGGTGATGGAGGCGGGGCAGTTGGTCTCGGATGATGTCATCATCCGCATGCTGGGCGCGCGAATTGACCGGCCGGACTGCGCGCGCGGCTTCATCCTGGACGGGTTTCCTCGCACCGTGCCGCAGGCGGAGGCACTGGACCGGCTGCTGGCCGACAAGGGGAAGCGGCTGGATGCGGTGATCGAGCTGAAGGCCGATGATGCAGCACTGACCGAGCGGATCGCCGGGCGTTTCACCTGCGCGACATGCGGCACCGGCTACCACGACCGGTTCAAGCCAACGCGTGTGCCGGGGGTTTGCGACGTGTGCGGGGCGACCGAGTTCGTGCGCCGGGCCGACGACAATCGCGACACGGTGGCCGCGCGGCTGGCGGCGTATTACCGGCAGACTGCGCCGATCCTGCCGCATTACCGGGCGCAGGGGCGGTTGCACGCGGTCGATGGGATGGCTGCGATCGATGAGGTGACGCGGCAGATCGGGGCGGTACTGGACCGGCAAGAGTGACAATTCGGCGCACCGCGCGCCCTCGTTTTGATACATTGCCGGAGCCGATCAGCGGGGAAGATCGACGGAGCGCTCTCGCGGCCGACCAGATCGAGATGCCGCGGCACCATCATGGATCGCATCCGCATCTGGAACACAAGCTGAACCCCAGCATCGCCGATGCGATGGGCGCGACCGGTGCTGTTGAGCGGACCAGTTAATCGCCCTTGTGGCAAGCAGACCAGGGGAGATCGCTCCGGCAACGGCCCGCGCCCCCGCACACGGCGACGGGCGAGAACTTCAGGCCAGCCGGAAATGAAAACGGCGCCTGGTAAGGGGCGCCGCTTCCGCTTGGTTGGGACTGGCTGTGTTCAGAGTCGCTTGCGGCGGATCAGGCCGAGCGACACGAGGCCAAACCCGAGGAGTGCAAGCGAGGCAGGCTCCGGGACGGCGGCGGGGAACCTGATGTTGGCGTTCCCGCCACCAGCCGTTCCCGTTTCGCCTATCGTGATGATCGTGGGAGACCCTGGGTAGAACAGTACATTCGTGTCCGTAGTAGAGAAGTTGCCTTGCGCGATCGCAAGGGCATAGGCAGAGGCGGGCGGATTGAGGAAGAACCCAAACTCAGCCGGGTCGGGCAACATGGTGACGTCCACGGTAGCTGTTGGGATGCCCTTGTTTGCGCCGGTACGGCTGAAGGTGACCACATTGGTCCCGCTTGCCAGAGCACCCGTCGCAAGCGCGATTTCTCCGGGTGCACCGAGGCTCACGTTGTGCCCGGCATCGAAGGTCGGCGTCAGTGAGCTAAGGGCTTCGGGAACGGCGTAGAGCGTGTAGTTGACCGACGTGAACGCGCCGGTCGACGTTTGACCGACTGCCGGGACGGGAGGGCTCTGGGTGCCGGTTCCGGTGATATCAAAGAACAAGCTATAATTAGCGCCGTACCCTGCCGGGGTGATGGTCGCGCCGCCCAACTGGAAGTTGGTGATGATCTCGAACGCGTGTTCGGAGAAGGACCCGGTGCTCGGATCAATCTTGATTGTGGCCGAGTTCGCCAACAATATATTGTCCGCTGTGATATCCGCGTTGGTACCAGGGAGCGCGGGAACCACACCCGCCGGGCTCCAAGTGAACGTGGTTGCGGCGGCGGGGCCAGGGACCACAGCGATCGCCAGCCCGGCGCTGACCAGCAATCCAGTAAGCACTAGCTGTCTCATCAGGGTACCTTTCACCGTCGATAGACGTTTACGAACGGTTAAAGGTATGTCACCAGGGAACGGGCATTGCAAGTCTTTTTTTCTCCCCCCGTCCCGCCCCTGTGAAGCTTGGTGCACCCCCTGCTCGCGCCCCTTCTGCCCGGTTCGTCCCCATTCGACCTCAGCGGCAAACGGGCGGATTTGCGGGTGCAGGTGAACCTCTGGCTGCCGGACGACGACCACGCGATGGGGGTCGCCCTCGGCCTATGGCTGATCGTAACCACCATTTTTTGAACGCTGCCGCCAAGCGAGCGAGGCCGGCCAGGAGATCAGGCGGGTGCCGACCGATCGTATTGCCACTTTATGGTGCGCCCCCTTTTTCCGAAAAATCTAAATTGCGCTTCGCCGAGCGCTTAATGTTGCCCCTGTTCATACCGCCGCCGGCTAGCTAGGGAGCATGCGCTCCGGCCCGAGGATCACATTTTCGGGAGTGGGCGAGTTCCCATGAAGCCCCCCCCACTATGCCGCCGTGGTATACGACACCGGCAGCCAAGGTATGATCCCGACGTGACAGGCTCGTTCCCCTACGATCTTGCCTTCGCCCGCAACCTGGGCTGGCTCACCGAGTGGGAGCAGCAGGCACTGAGGGCCAAGCGGGTTGCCATCGCCGGATTGGGCGGGGTCGGCGGCCTTCATCTGCTCACCCTCGCCCGGTTCGGGGTCGGCGCCTTCACGGTCGCCGATCTCGACCGGTTCGAAGTCGCCAATTTCAACCGGCAGTTCGGAGCCACGATGGACACCGTCGGCCGGTCCAAGGCCGAAGTGCTGGAAGAGATGGCCCGTGACATCAACCCGGAGCTCCACATCCGGCGCTTCGACACAGGGGTGAGCCCGGAGTCGCTAGACGCGTTCCTCGATGGGGCGGACCTGTTCGTGGACGGCCTGGATTTCTTCGTGTTGGACATCCGCCGCCGAGTCTTCGCCCGCTGTGCTGAGCGAAGAATCCCGGCGCTCACCGCCGCCCCGATCGGAATGGGGGTGGGGTTTCTCGCTTTCGTACCCGGCGGCATGAGCTTCGAGCAATATTTCCGTCTGGACGGCCAACCGGAAGCAGAGCAGTTCATGCGCTTTCTGCTCGGCTTGGCGCCGCGTGGCCTGCACCGCCGATACTTGGTGGACCCGACTCGCGTTGACCTCGCCGGACGTAGGGGGCCATCCACAGTCGCCGGGTGCGAGCTTTGCGCCGGCGTCGCGGGGGCGGCTGCGGTCAAGCTGCTGCTCGGGCGTGGCGGCTTGCGGCCAGCACCCTTCCATCACCAATTCGACGCTTATCGCGGACGACTCGCGGTGACGCGACTCGGCGCCGGAAATGCCGGGCCCGTGCAGCGCCTCAAGCTCGCCGTGGCACGGCGGGTGTTCACACGGGGTGGGGTACCCGACAGCCTCCGACCCGTCGAACCATCCGCGGAGCCCGATTGAGGAGATCCTCAACCTGGCCCGCTGGGCACCCAGCGGTGACAATACCCAGCCGTGGAGGTTCCGGATCCTCGACAGCGAGACAGTCGGGGTCGATCTGCGCGGGGCGAATCGGTCGGACGTATATGAGTATCGCAATGGCGAACCGGTGCTGCTCGCGGCGGGGATGCTGCTGGAAACGATGCGCATCGCTGCGACCGGATGGGGGCGCGGGATGCAGTGGGAGTACGATCGGTCGGCGTCGCCTCATCGCTTAGCTGTGCGATTCCCCTTGGAAGGAGGCGTGGCGGCGGATCCGTTACGCTCTTTCATTCCGTTGCGGTCGGTCGATCGGCGGCCTTATCGACGGAGGCCGCTTTTGGCTCGCGAGAAGGCGGCCCTGACGGAGGCGGCCGGGGGGGACATCACGATAGAATGGACCAGAGCCTGCCCGCACGCTGGCAGTTCGTCCGGCTCAGCGCTCTGGCAACAGACATACGCCTACGCACGCCGGAGGCGTTTGAGGTACATCGCCGGGTTATCGACTGGCAACGGGCGCACAGCCCGCAGGGCATTCCGGCGCGTGCAACCGGCCTGTGGCACTGCTCGCTTCCGCTCATGCATTGGGCAATGGATCGCTGGACGCGCATGAGTTTGCTTAACCGCTGTGGTGGCACGCTCGCGGCGGCACTGCAGATGGATTATGTTCCTGGGTTGGCAAGTTCTGCCTATTTTATGGTGCGCTTCCAGGACCAAGTGACGCCAGCCAATGTTGAACCCGAGCGCTTGCTCGCGGCCGGACGGAGCATGCAGCGCTTCTGGCTGACCGCGACACGCCTCGGCCTTGGGATGCAACCCGCCCTAGCCCTGCTGATCTTTGCCGATTATGGCGCCGAGAGTGCCGCGTTCACTGCCAATCACGGACTACTCCAACGGGCTCAGTCGCTCGCCGCTCGGTTTCAGCAACGGCTTAAAGTTGCGCCTCACCAAGTCATTTTCATAGGCCGAATTGGTGAATCGCATCCGCGGCTTCCGCTCTATCGCTCGACCCGGCTTCCGCTCGCTCAGCTCATGCAAGTGGACACGATGGATTGACGCGCAGCTGGAACGCGGGTGCGGGTTTAAAGCTCTGAAGCGGTATCGGAACGATACTCGGTTCGGGCGGTCACGAACGGGAGCAGAGCGATTGGGCAGCAACATGTCCTGCCCGCGTTCTCCGTAACGAGGAGGCGACGCAACTGAGCATGATGCGATGGGAACTCGGGAACTGGGGTCGCGCGCGGATGCTCAACACGTTCGGCGTGGCAGCGCTCTCCGCGGTGGAGATGGACTACCTCCCCGCCATGGCGAGCGCCGGGTTTTTCCTCGCGCGCTGGCCGGCGAGCCCAGCGGACGGCGATCTGCCGACCAGGTGGTTGCAGGCCGGCGAGGCACTGCAGCGGTCCTGGCTGACCGCGACCCAACTCGGCCTGAGCCTGCAGCCGACCTTCGCCACGCTTGCCTTCGCCTGGTACGGCGAGAGCGGGACGACATTCACCGCGGAGGCACGCCAGCAGCAATCGGCGACGGTGCTCGCTCGCGAGTTTCGCCGGACATTCCATGCCTCCCCGGATGCGGCGGTGTTCCTCGGACGCATCGGTGAGGCTCGGCCGCGGCTGCCGCTTTGCCGCTCCGTTCGGCTGCCGCTCGAGCAACTCCTGGAAACCGGGCCGGCGAGGCATACCACTGCCGCGCAACGATAAATGGTTGCGTAGTGCCGAGATTAGCGTGTGGCGCGTTTGGCCGGCGGAAGCACTATCACGAGTCGCTCGCCCGACAAGCTCGGTCAGCTACAAGCGATCGATCCCACCGGCCATGCCGCGTGTTCAACGATATGAGCGGCGAAGGGCTAGCCCGCGACCTTGCGGACCCGGCGGTCCTGCCAGAGGGTCCCGTTCTCGGTCAGGAAACGCCATACCGACGGCTGTTCACGCCAGATTCGCTCCAGCACCTCGGCGATGCGGCCGTGCGATGGCTGACGCATGCCGTGGTGTTCAACCAGCGGCCCGATCGGGTGGAAGTAAATCGCGTTGATCTGCAGCAGCCGCAGGAATTTTGGCTCCATCAGAGCGCACCACGAGGTCAGATCCTCGCGCCCGCTTAGCAACACGATCCCGCGCAGCAGACTGAGGCGCAGCAGCGCGGAACTGGCCCCGCTGGCGGCGCGCAGGCGTTTAGAGAGGCAGAAACGCGAGATCTCGGCGATGCGTTCGCCGGCTATGTGGCGCCCATGCGGCAGGCCGGTGGCCTGCTGCATGGGCATGCCGCGGCTATTGCGCGGCGGGATTACCAGGCGCACAGTTCCAACTACCTCGGCCGACGCCCGATGACGCAACACCGCATGCTTAGCGAAGGCATCAAACTCATCGGTTTCGATATCGCCCTGGGCCGGTTCGAAGTTTCTCTCCAGACAATAGGTGTGATAGCGGAGTCGGTATGCCTCGTGCAACGCTTCCGGTGTGTCGGCCGCCTCGAGGGAGAAATCCCGCTGCAGCTCGTCAATCGCATGATTGATTCGATGCGCATCCATGTATCGTCCTTCCCTTTCGCGGAGCGCGGTCTCCGCCAGTGGTTCGATATCTTCCGTTATCGTTACAACGCATACCACTGTCCGAATGGTTGCGCCGCGCAGGAACTATGCAGGGAGAAAGGACGTTAAGTCCACAAGACAATGGCGCTGTGGATATTGTCAAAGCGTCAGAATTGTTCCGTGACTCTACCGGTATGAATTTCCCGCCATCCAATACAGCCGCGGAAACTCAAGGGTCCGTGAGCGGGGCGACGCAGTCTGCCCAACCCGGCTGAGTGTCAAGAGCCTGACCGGAGGCACACGCGAACGTGTTCTTCACGAAAAGTTGAACGGCCCGCGTTGACACTAATAGGCAAGGAGTTCTACATCCGCCTTGCCGGGACCGAGTTAGGCCGCCGGTGCGTTGATGTTGCCGTAAGCTACGCGAATGACCCGAATGGCAATCCCGGCAACTCCAACAGGTATTGCTGGGGCGAATCGCGTGGCCGCCAACTGAGGGCAAGGCGGAAGGAGAGCAGGCGTGGCGCGTATTGCTGGCGTGAATATCCCGACCAACAAGCGGGTAACTATCGGACTTCGCTATATTTATGGCATCGGCCCCTCCAAGGCGGCACAGATATGCTCACGCCTGACGATCCCCGACGATCGGCGGGTCAATCAGCTCTCCGATGACGAGGTGCTGCGCATCCGCGAGTTGATCGACCGCGAATTCCGGGTCGAAGGCGACCTCCGGCGAGAAGTCGCGATGAACATCAAGCGGCTGATGGACCTTGGTTGCTACCGTGGCCTGCGCCATCGCCGAGGGCTGCCGGTGCGCGGCCAGCGCACCCACACCAACGCCCGCACCCGCAAGGGCAAGGCGGTGGCGATCGCCGGCAAGAAAAAAGTGACGAAATAGACCCGTCAACCGAAGCCTTTCCCCCCAACGCGGGGAGAGCGGCTTATCCGCCCGAACTCAGGACAGGACCCCCCGCAGCATGGCGAAGCCCGCCGCCTCCACGCGCCCCCGCCGGAAGGAGCGCAAGAACATCATCGCCGGCGTCGCCCACGTGGCGGCGACGTTCAACAACACCGTCATCACCATCACCGACGCCCAGGGCAACGCCATCGCGTGGTCGTCGTCCGGCAGCCAGGGCTTCAAGGGCAGCCGCAAATCGACCCCCTATGCCGCCCAGGTCGCCGCCGAGGACGCCGGGCGTAAGGCGCGGGAACACGGGATGGAGACGCTGGAGATCGAAGTCAGCGGCCCCGGGTCGGGTCGCGAGAGTGCGTTGCGGGCGTTGCAGGCGGTCGGCTTCGCGATCACCGCGATCCGCGACATGACGCCGATCCCGCATAACGGATGCCGGCCCCGCAAGCGCCGCCGGGTCTGATCGGGCGGCCGGACCCTATATCCCGGAGAGCACGCCGCCGGCTGGCCCTTCGGTCCGCGCGGCCATAAGGATTTGATCGCATGAGACAGAGCGCCGTCATCCAGAGGAACTGGCAGTCCCTCATCAAGCCGGAAAAGCTTGACGTCGAACCCGGCGCCGATCCGGCGCGCGTCGCGACCATTGTGGCCGAGCCGCTGGAGCGCGGCTTCGGCATGACGCTCGGCAATGCCATCCGCCGCATCCTGCTGTCATCGCTGCAAGGCGCCGCGGTCACCGCGGTGCAGATCGACGGCGTGCTGCATGAATTCAGCTCGATTCCCGGGGTCCGCGAGGATGTCACCGACATCGTGCTGAATATCAAGCAACTTGCATTGCGGATGCACGGCGAAGGCCCCAAGCGCATGACACTGACGGCCACCGGGCCTGGCGAGGTGCGTGCCGGGCAGATCCAGACCGGCCACGACATCGACATCATGAACCCGGAACTGGTCCTGTGCACGCTCGACGACGGCGTGAAGCTCGGGATGGAGTTCACCGTCACCCTCGGCAAGGGCTATGTGCCGGCCTCGGCCAACCGGCCGGAGGACGCGCCGATCGGGCTGATCCCGGTCGATTCCATCTATTCGCCGGTACGCCGGGTATCTTACAAGGTGGAGCCCACCCGCGTCGGCCAGGTGACCGACTACGACAAGCTGCTGCTGACGATTGAAACCAACGGCGCGGTGACGCCGGAGGATTCGGTGGCACTCGCAGCGCGCATCCTGCAGGACCAGTTGCAGTTGTTCATCAACTTCGACGAGCCGCAGCAGGCCCGAGCCGAAGAACCGCAGGACGATCTGCCGTTCAACCGCAACCTGTTGCGCAAGGTCGATGAGTTGGAACTTTCGGTGCGCAGCGCCAACTGCCTGAAGAACGATAACATCGTCTATATCGGCGACCTGGTCCAGAAGTCCGAACAGGAGATGCTGCGGACGCCGAATTTCGGCCGCAAATCGCTGAACGAAATCAAGGAAGTGCTGTCCTCGATGGGGCTGTCGCTCGGCATGACCGTGTCGGGCTGGCCGCCGGAGAACATCGAGGACCTCGCCAAGCGGCTCGAAGAGCCGTTCTGAGCCGAAGGGAAGTCGTATCATGCGTCACCGGGTAGCCGGCCGAAAGCTTGGCGTCACGTCGTCTCATCGTCAGGCCATGTTCCGCAACATGGCGGTGGCGCTGATCAAGCACGAGCAGATCACCACCACCTTGCCGAAGGCCAAGGAACTGCGACCGGTGACCGAGAAGCTGATCACCCTGGGCAAGCGCGGCGGGTTGCACGCCCGCCGGCTGGCGCATGCGCAGCTTCGCGACGATACGATCGTGAACAAGCTGTTCGGCGCCCTCGCGGATCGCTACCGGGCCCGCGCTGGCGGCTACACGCGGGTGCTGAGGGCGGGTGTGCGCTATGGCGATGCCGCCAGCATGGCGTTGATCGAACTGGTCGATCGGGACGCCGCCGCGAAGGGGCTGGACAGCGGTCCGAAGCCGGAGACTGAGGCTGAAGCGGACGAGGGCGCAACAGCAGCCTGATCGCGCCCGGCGACGTTAACTTCGGCGCCTCGGGCCTGTTTCCCCGACCCAGGTTCGGCAGTGAAGCTAAGCGGATGTAAGGGTCAGCGCGCCGTTTTCAGTTCAGGAATATCTTACCTGGGTTGAGTATCCCGCGTGGGTCGAGCGCCTGCTTGACCGAGCGCATAACCGCGACCGCCTCCGCCCCGTGCTCCTCCAGCACGAATTCGCGTTTGCCGATCCCAACCCCATGCTCGCCGCTGCACGAGCCGCCGAGCGCCAGCGCGCGGGCGACAATCTTCTTGTCGAGCGCCCATGCACGGGCCAGCCCATCCGGTTCCGGCGGCACCAGGATCACCGTATGGAAATTGCCGTCGCCGACATGGCCGACGATCGGCGCGGACAGCCCGGATTCGGCGATGTCCTGTTTGGCGCCGAGGATCGCTTCGTTCAGCCGGGAGATCGGCACGATCGGCGTCGGTCGCCAATCCCTGATGTCCCGGCCTGGTCGCCAGGGCCGCCCATAAAGCATCGTGGCGCGCTTGCCACAATTTGTTGCGTTCGGCCGCATCCACTGCCCAACGAAATCCGCGCGCATCATAGCCGCCGGCGATCTCCTCCGCCTGCTGCGCCTGTTCGGCTACGGCAGCCGGGGTACCGTGAAACTCGAAGAAGATGCTCGGGAGAGGTTCCAGCCCCTGTAACTTCGAGTAGGTGATGCAGGCCGCCATCTGCACCTCATCCAGCAGCTCCATCCGCGCCACCGGAATGCCGGACTGCAGGATCGCGATCACCGTTTCAACGGCATCGCGCAGCGTCGGGAACTGGCAGGTGGCGGCGGACGCCGCTTCGGGGATGCCGTGCAGGCGTAGCTGGATTTCGGTGATCACGCCCAGCGTGCCCTCGGAGCCGATGAACAGATGCGTCAGGTCGTAGCCGGTGGCGGATTTGCGCACCCGGCCGCCGGTGCGGATCACTCGCCCGTCGGCCAGCGCCACGGTCAGGCCCATCACGTTTTCCCTGATGGTGCCGTAGCGAACGGCATTGGTGCCGGAGGCGCGGGTGGCGCACATCCCGCCCAGCGTGCAGTCGGCGGTGCCGGGATCGACGGGAAAGAACAGCCCCTGGTCGCGCAAATGCTCATTGAGGCGATTGCGCGTGACCCCGGCTTCCACGCGGCAGTCCATGTCGGGCTGGCTGACCTGCAGGATGCGGGTCATGCGCGACAGATCGAGCGTGATGCCGCCGCGCACCGGAGTCACATGGCCTTCCAGCGATGTTCCGGCGCCCCAGGCGACAATGGGAACCGTGTGGGTGTTGCAGAGCGCAAGCAGGCGCGCCGCTTCCTCCGATTTTTCGACGAACGCCACCGCGTCGGGAAGATGCGGTGGTTGGGTGTCCTGCCCGTGCGAGTGATGCTCGCGCAGTGCCGCGTTGGTGGTGATGCGTTCGCCAAGGAACTGGCGGGCGGCGTCGATCACCGCATCGACAGGGCGTGACATGGCGGTGTCCCTTTGGGGTCTGGTCGGTGGTGTGTAATCCGGTGTCACCGGCGAGCAAACATTCGGCTTGGCGGCGGGGGCGATTATACCAGGTATATCTATGATCAGGTTGGGTGAGTGCGATGACGGCCATTCTAATGGGTCACACTGTCGATATGCGGATTCCGAAGCCGATGCTGGAGCAGGTGGGTCTGCGCGAAGCTTCGAGGGTGGAGGTACAGTCTCGAGGGGGGACCACCTGGTAATCCACGCGGTCCGCCGAGTGACGCTTGCCGAGCTACTCGCACAGTGCAAGCCCGAAAACCGGCCGATCCGATCGATTGAGGGCCGGATATCGGTCGGGAAATCATTGACGACTGATCCCTACGTTCCGGCGCGTGGCGACTTCGCCCGCATGGTGCTGGACCCGTTCGCCGGGAGCGGAGAGCATAGATTGAGCCGAATGCCCGGACTTCCGGCGTCGTTCTGACGGATCAAACCCGCAGCGTCGATTACAACGCGCGGCATGCGAGCTTCATCGGCCAGGCTTCGGCTGTCCTGGTCGAGGCAGTGTGCCGGGACGTAACCGCCATTCTCGAGGACGGCGCATGACCACCCTCGCCATCGACGCCGACCGGCTCTGGGCCGCCCACATGGAAATGGCGCGAATCGGCGCCACACAGGAAGGCGGCGGCAACCGCCAGGCGCAGTCGGCCGAAGATGCCGAGGCGCGCGCGCTGTTGCTGTCCTGGTGCACCCCACTCGGCTTGCGCTTCGAGCAGGACGCGATCGGCAACATGTTTTCTCCGCGCGGACCGCCGGCGCGTTTGCGTTCGGCAGCCACCTCGACACCGTCCCGACCGGCGGCCGCTTCGACGGCGTCTTCGGCGTTCTCACCGGACTTGAGATCATGCGTGCGCTGGGTGCCGCCGGTCAACGCACCCGCGCGCGCTCGAACTGGTGAACTGGACCAACGAAGAAGGCAGCCGTTTTCGTCCCGCCATGATGGGCAGCCGCGTGCATGCCGGCAGCATGACTTTGGAAACCGCACTCGCGGTCGCCGACGACCGAGGTATCACCGTCGGGCAGGCGCTGCGGTCGAGCGGTCAGGCCGGTCCGCTCACGCCCTCTCCGCGCGGCTGGAGCTGCTGGCTGGAGGCGCATGTCGAGCAAGGCCCGGTGCTGGAAGCCGAAGCCGCGGATATCGGCATCGTCACCGGCACGATGCATGCCCGCTACCTGCAACTCACCATCACCGGCGAGCCCAGCCATGTAGGCCCGACCACCATGGATCGTCGTCACGACAGCCTGGCAGCCGCGCCGAGATCATCCTGGCGGTCGAACGGATTGCCCATGCTGCGGAGCCGCACGGCCGTGCCTCGGCGAGCTGGATCGAGAACTGCGCCGAACGCGCGCGGGGCGGTTTCCGCGATGACCCGATTGCATTGCGACGCGCGGCACGAAGCAGCGGACCGGGCGGTGGCGATGGAACGCGAGTTGCGCGCCAGCATTGCGGCGATCGCAGCACGGCGACGGGTGAACGTCGATATCGATCCCTATACGACGTTCGGGCCGGTCGCCTTCGATACGCGGCTGAGTGCGCTGTTCGCAGACGCGGCGGCCGTGCGACAGTTGGCGACGCGGGACATCATTGCCGCGGCCGGCCATGACTCGGTGCTGATTGCACCGCTCTGTCCCAGCGCGATGCTGTTCGTCCCCAGCCAGGACGGCATCACGCATAACCCGCGCGAATATACCGCTCCCGCGCAATTGGCGCGCGGTGCGGAGCTGTTGTTGGACGTAATACTTGAGCTGGCCGGGTAGCGCCCAGTGTAGCTCCGGTCAGCCGCCGTTCGATTGCAGGAGCTGGACGGGCTCTGCCGACGCTGTCTGTGCGCTGACGAAACCAGCGGTTTACGTCGAGCCGCCGATCCACGGATGCGTGGTACTCATCTCGGGTTTCGCGGCAAGCCAGGTGCTGCCGGACATGTCTGCCGCGCCGAGCACTGCTGTGGCCGGCGTCATGTGAAAAAACGTGTTGCCGGTTATCGTGGGGATGACCGGCAGCGTGTCGGCGTTCCACACCGCGATGGTGTTCGACGAAACCCGGTCGTTTATGAAGGTGTTGTCGCTGACATCCAGCGAGGAATTGGCCCAGTGCCCGTTGCCGCTGCCGACAACGGGGGACCCGGTGCCGGGTGCCTCCAGGAAGGAGATCATCTTGCCGGTCGAGCTGTGCAGCCCCTTTTCGATCGTATTGCCCGAGACGATGTCCTGTCCGCCATTCGGCAGGTCGATCGAGTAGCTGGCGGTGCTGTTATTATCGTAGATCCGGTTGTTCTCGATGGTGTTGACCTCGGCACGGCTCTTGATCTCATGGCCGGCGTTGACATCGTGGAAATAACTGTTGGTAATGGTCAGCGAGCCGATCATCCCGACATACAGTCCGTGCGTCTGACCGGTGCCGCTGCCGTTGAAGCCGAACTCGCTCTGGTTGATTGTGATGTTGCCGGTCGCCGGTAGCCAGGGGCGTGGCGAGCAGGCCGTCCTGGTTGTTGTGGAACCAGTCCTGATTGAGTGTCAGGTTCCCGCTCTGGTAGCGAATGCCGGCGCCATTGCCGCCCGCTTTCGCCGGAATATGCACGCCGGAGAACGAGAACCCGTCGATGGTCACGTCCGGCGCGGAACCTGCGGTGCCGATTGTCAGCAATCCCTTGTCGTTCGGCGGCGGCTTGGTGGCCACCATGTTGACCCGGCCACCAACGGCTTCCAGCGTGATGCTTGTGCTGATCGTCGCGAAATCGTTGGTGTAGGTGCCGGCCTGGACCTGGATGACGTCGCCGTCCTGCGATGCGGCGACGGCGGCATTGATGGTGGAGAATTCCTGGCCAGTGCCGACGGTCAAAATTGACATGCAACATATCTCCTGCTGTGGATGTGCAACGTTCCGAGTAGCCACGTGCCTCAAAGCTTCAATCACGGTTTCTTGAGGGTACGTCAACCGGAATATTGCGGCTAAGCCGCTATTATCGCCGGCGTCACGCTGCCAATGCAAAATTAACGATCCGCAAGCGATTTAAGACTCAGGACTGGGAATGCCCAGGATTGTGCCGTTGCCGCGGACTGCTCGGGCGCGACTGCGCCGCCGGTGCGGGTGACGCCCCGCGGTTGCAGCCGTCGAAACCACGGCTTGCGAAACCTGCGCCGAAAACCGTCGCGGGTCGGCGCGGTCTTGCATTGCGCCCGCCCCAACCAAGCTCCGTTGACGGGGGGGACCCCGCCGCCTAGCGTCTCTCCATCTCGGAAACAATGGGGAACGCCCAATGGCGAACAGGATCAAACAGCGACTGAAGGAAGGCAAGGCCGTCGTCAACGGATGGCTGGCCATTCCGTCGGGCTTCTCGGCCGAGGTGATGGCCCAGTGCGGCTGGGACAGCGTCACCGTCGATATGCAGCACGGCGTGCAGGACTATCAGTCAATGGTGCAGTGCTTCCAGGCGATGGCCGCCCATCCGGTCACGCCGCTGATCCGCGTGCCATGGAACGAGCCGGGCATCATCGGCAAGGCGCTGGACGGCGGCGCCTGGGGCATCATCTGCCCGATGGTCAGCACCCGCGACGAGGCGCAGCGCCTGGCGGATGCCTGCCTGTATCCGCCGGCCGGCAAGCGCAGCAACGGCCCGATCCGGGCCGCCATGTACGGCGAAGCGAGCAGTTACCAGAAGATCGCCAATGATGAGGTCATGGTGATTCCGATGATCGAGACCCAGGAAGCGATCGACAACATCGAGGCGATCCTGGATGTGCCTGGGATCAGCGGGATCTACGTGGGACCCGAGCGATCTTGGGTTCTCATTGGGGATGGTGCCGAGCCTCGACCGTGAGGAGCCGAAAATCCTTGGCATCTATGAAATGCTGATCCGTGAAACCAAGCGCCGGGGGCAATTCGCCGGACTGCACAACGGGACGGCCGGTTATGCGGCGAAGATGATCGATATGGGATATCGGTTTGTTACCATTGCCAATGATAGCGGCTTGATGGCCCGTGCGGCGCGGGAGGCGGTGACCGCGGTGCGCAAGGCGGCGGGGCCGGTGGCAGGGCTGTAAGGAACAGGTCGGGGGCGCCGCCCCCGAACCCCCGGCCAAGGGCTGGCCCTTGGAACCCCCGACCAGGGAGACCTGCACTATGGCGGCGCCGTCTGTCATCCGACTGCATCCTGACGATAGCGTGGTGATCGCGCGAACAACGCTGCTGCCGGGACTCCGCGGTAGCAGGTGTAGCGATCGCGGAACGTATCCCGGCCGGGCACAAGGTCGCGGTGCGGCCGATCGCGACGGGCGAGCCAGTGCGGCGCTATGGTCAGATCATCGGCTTCGCCACACAGCCGATCGAGCCGGGTCGGCATGTGCATGTGCATAACTGCGGAATGGGCGACTTCGCAAAAGACTACGCCTATGGGGTCGATGCGCGACCGACTGAATACGCCAACGATGCGGCGATGTTCGATGGCATCCGCCGGCCCGACGGGCGCATCGCCACGCGCAACTACATTGGCATCCTCACCAGCGTGAACTGCAGCGCGCACGTGGCGGGGCTGGTCGCCGATGTTTTCAAGCGCAACCCATTCACCGGCGATGACCCGTTGGCGGACTACCCGAATGTCGATGGCGTGGTCGCGCTCACGCATAAATCGGGCTGCGGGATGACGGAAGGGGATCCGTTGCGGCTGCTGCGGCGCACTCTGGCAGGCTATGCGCGGCACGTGAATTTCTCCCATGTCATCGCACTCGGACTCGGTTGCGAAGTGAACCAGATCGGCGGGCTGGTGCAGGAACAGCGGTTGGCGGACCGGCTCAGGTCGATGGACATCCAGGCCATGGGCGGCACTCGCAAAACCGTGGAGGCAGCGGTGGCCTTCGTGAAGGGTGTACTGGCCGAAGCCAATCAGGTCACCCGCGAACCTGTGCCGGCCAGCGAATTGACAGTGGCGCTGCAATGCGGCGGATCGGATGGCTATTCCGGGGTTTCCGCCAATCCGGCGCTGGGCGCAGCAAGCGATCTGCTGGTGCGACACGGCGGCACGGTGATCCTGTCGGAGACACCGGAAACCTATGGCGCAGAGCATCTTCTGACCCGCCGCGCCGTGTCACGCGAAGTGGGCGAGAAGCTGGTCGCACTGATGCACTGGTGGGAGGATTACACCCGGCGCGAGAATGCCGAGATGAACGCCAACCCGTCGCCGGGCAACAAGGCGGGCGGGCTGACGACGATCCTTGAGAAATCGCTCGGCGCCATGGCGAAGGCTGGCAGCACCGATCTGGTCGACGTAGTGAACTATGCCGAGCCGGTCACCGCGAAAGGTTTCGTATTCATGGATACCCCGGGCTACGACCCCGTCGCCGCAACCGGGCAGGTGGCGGGCGGCGCCAACCTGGTGTGCTTCACCACCGGCCGTGGCAGCGTGTTCGGCTGCAAGCCGGCGCCCTCCATCAAGCTGGCGACCAATTCGCCGATGTACCGGCGGATGGAAGACGACATGGACGTGAACTGCGGCACCATCCTGGACGGCGAGGAGACAGTGCAGGAGTGCGGGCGGCGAGTGTTCGAGCTGATGCTGCGCGTCGCCTCGGGCGAGCGCACCAAAAGCGAGCAGTTCGATTTTGGCGCCGCCGAATTCGCGCCGTGGGTGATCGGCGCGACGATGTAGCGCGCCGGGCGATCTACTCGACCGTTTTGGCCGCCCGCGCCAAGCCGCCGAACAGGTCGAGCATCCGCTCTCGCCAGGCGGTGATCTGGTCGTCCGGGGCCAGCAGCTCGAAGCGGCTGGTGCAGCGCGCCCATTGCAGGTTGCCGAACAGGATATAGTCCGCATAGCTGGGTCCATCGTCGCCGCCCAGCCATTCCTGCACCGTCAGTACCGCCCGCATCGGTTGCAATGAGGCACGGAACGCCGGCAGCCGTTCTTCCCGCCCTGCCTGCACCTGCTCAAGTTTCATCCCGAACCGCTCTTCCCGGCTTTTGCGGAAGTAGGCGCGGTCCTTGGGGTCCAGCACGTCCAGCACGTCGCGGATGATCAGCCGGGCGATCCCGGGCATCATCACTCCGTCGCCCCAGGCGTTGATGAAGCGCGTATGGGCATGCCCCATCTCGCCGCCGAACAGGCTGGGACGATCGTCGTAACGTTCTTCCAGGTAGGACGCGATCGTCCAACTGTCGGCGACCACCTTGGTGCCGTCCTTGATTACCGGCACCCGTCCCTGGCCCGAGAAGGCGAGCGCCTGCTTGTCGGTGAACCGCCACGGAGTGGTGCGGAACGGCACATCCTTGTGTGCCAGAGCCATGCGAATTCGCCAACAATACGGACTGAACCGCAGCGCCGGATCTGCTCCGGCAAGGTCGTGCATTACGATTGCCATAGCGCAATATCGCTTTCTTTCGCCCGCCGATGCAAGCCTGCGCTAATATCGGCGCCGATTTTCCTTTTGAAGCCCTCCGGCCCCGCTCCGGCCACCCCGCGCCCGCTCTCCGAGGACCGATGCGCCTTCCCGCCGCCCTACTGCCGCTGCGCCACACAGTGTATCGCCGATTGTGGTTCGCCTATGTCGTCACCTCTCTCGGTACCTGGCTGCAGAATACCGGCGCTGCATGGTTGATGACCTCGCTCGACCCATCCCCTCTACTGGTGGCGATGGTGCAGGCTGCAACCATCCTGCCGGCCTTCCTGCTGGCGCTGCCGGGCGGGGCGCTCGCCGACATCGTCGATCGTCGCCGTTTCCTGATCGGCACGCAGGGTTGGACGATGCTGGCCGCCGCGCTGCTGGCCGGCCTGACATTGGCGCATCAGACCGGCGCCTGGGGGTTGCTCGGGCTGACGTTCGCGATCGGCATCGGCTCGGCGCTGACCTCCCCGGCCTGGAGCGCCATCGTGCCGGAGCTGGTGCCGCGCGGCGATCTGGTACCCGCGATCGCGCTGAACGGGATCGGCTTCAACCTGGCGCGCGCGCTGGGGCCGGCGCTGGCTGGCTTCCTGTTGCTGATCGGTGGCGCCGGGTTCGCCTTCGCGCTCTATGCGGTGTCGATCGGCGCGGTGATCTGGGCTTTGGCGATCTGGCGCAAGCGCCGGCGCGACCAGCGCAGCGCGCTTCCGCGCGAGCACCTGCTGTCGGCCATCCGGGCAGGGATGCGCTTCGTTCGCCACACTCCCGACATGCGGGCGGCGATGGTGCGTTCGTTTGCCTTCTCGCTGCCGGCCGCCGCGCCGTGGGCATTGCTGCCGCTGGTGGTGCGTCAGCAACTCGGCCTGGGCGCCGGAATGTACGGTTTAATCCTCGGGCTGATGGGCGTCGGCGGAGTCACATCGGGGATGCTGTTGCCGGCGGTTACCGCCCGTCTCAATCGGGGCTGGACCGTGGTGGCCGCCACCCTGGCGTCCTGCGCCGGCATCGCGCTGCTCGGTATGGCCCATCACTGGGTGGTGGCCGCGGCGGGCATGGCACTGTTCGGCACCGGCTGGGTAGCGGCCTTCGCGGTGATACAGGCCGCCGCGCAACTGGTGGCTCCGCCCTGGGTGCGCGCCCGCTCGCTGGCGATCTACCAGCTCTCTTATAATGGCGCCTTGACGCTCGGCGCCTTCGGATGGGGCTGGCTGGGCGGCGAGATCGGCCTGAACCGGACCCTTCTTGCCGCCGCCGCTTTTGGTGTCGCGCTGGCGTTCGGCGTGCGCGGCTTCGGGATCGATCACGTCCCGGCTCGCGCGCCCGGCACCGCGCTCCCCGAGTTGGTACCAGATGCGCCGGCCGCCGAATTCGTGCCGATGCTCGCGCACGGCCGCGTGCTGGAGACACTGCAATATTGCGTCGATCCTGGTCGACGCGGTGATTTTCTGGAGGTGATGGCCGAGGTTCGACTGGTCCGCGGACGTGCCGGCGCTCGTATCTGGCAGCTTTATGAGGATGTTGCCCACCCCGAGGGGTGGCTCGAAATCTGGTCGATGGAGAGCTGGACCGACCATCTGAGGGAGGCCAGCCGCATGTCGCACGAAGACCGGGCCGTGCTGGCGCGCGCGGCCGCCTTCCAGTGCGATGGCGACGCGCCACGCCCGTCCCGCTATCTGGGCGTGGATCCGGTTCGCTTCCGCATCGCCGTGCGGGCTCAATAGCCCCCAACGTCCGATGATCGCGGCGTATCGGGCCGGGGCGGTGAAGCCATATCCGGCCGCCCGAAGGCTTCCGTGATCGGTCGCGATGCGGCACAGTCGTGTCGAATCCGCCGCGGACCCGCAACGTGACCCTGATCATCGCCAGCCGCCCCAACGTTTATTCCAGCAGTCCGCTCGACCGTGTCGGCGAGCGGAGGGACGATGCGGCGTGGATCGAAGCACGGCTCAACGACCCAGCCACGCTGTTCGTGCCGGTTTGGCGCAACCGCAATCTGGTCAGCGGCATGGACGAGGCCCGCCCGGAAGCGGTGTACATCTCTGGCGAGGCCGCCGCGTCGCCGCGCATGGCCGGCGGCCCCTGGGCGCTGCTCGGAATGTTTGGCGATCGCGCCGTCGTCGCCATCGACATCAGCGCCGCTGAGGATCCGCTGCCACTGTTGCCGGAAACGTTGGGCAGTTTCGTCGATCTGCGCTCGGTCGGCTGGGGCGTGCCGAAGCCCGAGGCAGCCGTGCTCGCCCATGCCCGCGGGCTGCTGCACTGGCGCACCCGTCAGCGCTTTTGCGGCGTGTGCGGTGCGGCGTGCGAGCCGCAAAGCGCCGGTCACGTGATGCGCTGCACCGGGTGCGACACGGAGCACTTCCCGCGCACCGACCCGGCGGTGATCATGCTGGTTACCAACGGTGACCGCGCCTTGCTGGGTCACTCCCAGCGGTTCCCGCGCGCCAACATGTATTCGACCCTGGCCGGTTTCGTGGAGCCCGGCGAAAGCCTGGAAGAAGCGGTCCGCCGCGAGGTGCGCGAGGAATCCGCGATCGAGGTGGGCCAGGTCTGGTACCACTCCAGCCAGCCCTGGCCGTTCCCCGGCAATGTCATGCTTGGGTTTTACGGCGAAGGTCTGACCGAGGAGATTGCGGTGGACAACACCGAACTGATCGACGTGCGCTGGTTCTCCAAAGACCAAATCCGGGACCACGAGGCACAAGGCTTTCAGCTTCCCCGCGGCGACAGCATCGCCCGCCGCCTGATCGAAGATTGGCTCGCAGCATGATGGCGCCAACAGAAGGGTTCCAAGGGCAATGCCCTTGGCGGGGGTTCAGGGGGCAGCGCCCCCTGATCTTGCTTGCTGTCTGCGTGGTGGCGGCCTGTTCCCCCCACCCGCAGACCGCCGGCGAAGCCGCGTGCCGGCAGGAAGCCTACAACGACCCCCAGGTAAAGGAGATGATCGCGACCTCGAACCCCGCTGTAACCAACAACATATTCGACAAGAGCAACACAACGCCGCAGGAGGATGCCAACGCCGCGGTCCGGCAGGCCACGCTCGACTGCATGCGCCGTCGCGGCCTGGCCACTCGGGGCGGTGTGGAGCCGGTGAAGCGCTACCCATTCAGTCCGCTCGCGTTCTGAAGGACCGAATGTCTCCTCCCGACCCGCCCGGAGCCATTGGAACTGCGCTGCACGCGTTGGGGAGGCTGCTGCAGGCGCGCACGCGCCACCAGTTGCATTGGCAGGATGGCGCCCCCGGATACCGTGTGGCGCCCCGGTGTTTCGCGTCACCTCCGTGAATACCGGGCGGCAGCCAGCTTCCGGCATCAAGAGTGTCCTGTTCACCGCCGACGCCGGCACGCCGTCGGAACCGAATGCCGATTGGCTGCCCTTGCCGCTCTGGTCGCAATCCGCCGAGCTCAGCTCGGAGCAGATGTGCAAGGGCGTCGTCCGATCGACGGCGGCGATCCCAATCTGGCACCTGCAACCGTGCCCGACCGGCAATCAGGGCGATTGACCCTGTCCCGCACGGGAGCCGGACGGGTATAGTCGCCGGACCAACGAGTGGGAGCGATCCGCCATGCCGACCAACCAGACGCAGCACCCTGAGACGCTGGCCCTGCACGCCGGCTGGCGACGCGACGAAGCGACCACCGCGGTGGCCGTCCCGATCTACCAGACCACCTCCTACCAGTTCGACAGTGCCGAACACGCGGCCAATCTGTTCGCGCTCAAGGAACTGGGCAATATCTACACGCGGATCATGAACCCCACCTGCGATGCGTTCGAGAAGCGCATCGCCGCGGTCGAGGGCGGGGTGGCGGCGCTGGCGCTCGGCTCCGGCCAGGCGGCATCGGCGTTTTCGGTGCTGAACCTGGCCCGTGCCGGAGACAACATCGTGTCGTCCACCGACCTGTATGGCGGCACCTGGAACCTGTTCGGCAATACGCTGAAGGACCTCGGCATCGAGACGCGCTTTGTGGATCCGTCCGATCCGGAGGCGTTCGCCCGCGCCACCGATGACCGGACCCGCGTCTATTATGCCGAGACACTGCCCAACCCGAAGCTGATCCCGTTCCCGATCGCTGAAGTCGCCGCGATCGGCCGCGGCTTCGGGATTCCCCTGATCATGGACAACACCGCGGCGCCGATCCTGGTGCGCCCCTTCGACCACGGGGCCGCCGTGGTGATGCACTCGGCGACCAAGTATATCGGCGGCCACGGCACCTCGATCGGCGGCGTGGTGATCGATGGCGGCAATTTCGACTGGGAGGCGCACGCCGCGCGTCAGCCGGCACTGAATACGCCAGACCCCAGCTACCATGGCGCGGTCTGGTCGCAGGCGGCCAAGCCGCTGGGACCGATCGCGTATATCCTGAAAATGCGGGTCACCCTGCTGCGCGACCTCGGGGCCCCGCTGAGCCCGTTCAACGCCTTCCTGTTCCTCCAGGGCATCGAGACCCTGCCGCTGCGGATCCGCGAGCACAGCCGCAACGCGCGTGCGGTGGCGGATTTCCTGGCCACCCGCAAGGAGATCGCGAAGGTTATCCATCCGGCGCACCATGCCGGCCTCGGCGCCGAGCGGACGGCAAAATACATGCCGCACGGCCAGGGTGGGCTGGTCGGCTTCGAACTGGCCGGCGGCGCCGGGGCGGGCCGCAAATTCATCGATGCCTTGCAGATGTTCTACCACGTGGCGAATATCGGCGATGCCCGCAGCCTGGCGATCCATCCGGCGAGCACGACCCACTCCCAGTTGTCCGAGACGGAGCAGCGCGCCACCGGGGTCACCCCGGGTTATGTCCGCCTGTCGGTCGGCCTGGAGCATATCGACGACATCATCGCCGATCTGACCCAGGCGCTGGACGCCGCACGCTGACACAGGGAACGGCTTGGGTGCTCAGTCCGTGTTAGTGAACCGCCGGGCGAAGTTGATTCGGGCCGGTCCATCCGCGCCACGGTCAGCAGATGGTGCGTCACCAAGCGGGAACAGGCGCTGACGGCGCTTTCGCGAGTGTTCCGCTGCAATCTGGTGCTGGTCCGCGCGCTGGATGAGGCGGATGCGCCGCTGAATGGCGCCGCCATCGGCTGCCGCCGGTTCGATCGGTTAACCTTTGGGCAACGGTTTCAGCGCAGGATGCAGTCGCCGCTTACGGGAGGGGACCGGTGTCAGCGCGCGCCTTCGCGGAACAGGATCACGCGAACCGTCGAAACCAGGATCAGCAGATCAAGGAAGGTGCTGCGGTTCTTGACGTAATACAGGTCGTAGGAGAGCTTCTCGCGAGCGTCCTCCACGGAGGCGCCATAGGGAAAATTCACTTGCGCCCAGCCGGTGATGCCCGGTTTGACGTAACTTCGCTCGTTGTAGAACGGGATAACCTGGGTGAGCTGGGTAACGAAGTGCGGTCGCTCCGGCCGGGGCCCGATCAGGCTCATTTCGCCGTGCAGGACGTTCAGCAACTGTGGCAGCTCATCGATGCGAATGGAGCGGATGAAGGCGCCGACGCGGGTGACCCGCGGGTCGCGCTTGGCGGCCCAGCGCGGCGCTCCTTCAGCCTCGGCATCGGTGACCATGCTGCGAAACTTGAGCAGGGTGAACGGCGCGCCGTACAGATCCTGCACGTTGCTGGCGGTACAGCACCGGGCCGGGGCTGTCGAGCTTGACCAGGATGGCGGCGACCAGCATCAGCGGGAAGCGTCAGCGCGAGCAGCACCAGGCTGACGACGATGTCCACGCACCGCTTGACCAAGCGGGACAGCGGGCCGTTGCTGAAGCCCTCGTCGCGCAGGAACCACCTGGCATCGATACGGCCAAGATTGACCCGGCCCAGGTGCTGTTCCCAGAACGAGAGGTCATCATAAACTCGTATGCCGCGCAGCCGCAGATCCAGCAGCCGCTCACGTTCGGCGATCTCAGTCGGCTCGGTGCCGTCCAGCGTGCCGGAGGCCACGACCACGCCCCAAATGTGGCGCTGGCGCAGCGTCGCCGGGGTTATGGCGGCAATGTCGGCAAGTCCGTAGTTAAGGCCGGCGATCTCGAACAACTTGCCGCGACCGCTGCGGATCGCCTGGGCGGTTTGTTTGGCCGACCCGTCGGCGCCCCACGCACCAGAACCCGCTGGGCAAACAGCCTTTGCCGCAGGGCCAGGCTGAACACGGAACGGCTGACCACGGCGAAGCCGATCCAGATCACCAGCACCTTGGCCAGCCAGATCGCGTACGTGACACTCAGCCCGACGTTGAAATGACCGCTGACGATCAGGGCGACCGGGAAGGCGATGATGGCGGCGACGGCAGAATTCAACACCAGGCGCCGGCGATCGAGACAAATCTCCGGCCGGTACAGTCCGATCGCCACGGCGCAAATTCCAATGACCCCCGCCAACCGGGCGGCATGGTGCAGCGATGGGGCATCGAGCGGCAGCCGCACAAGGTGGTTCGTGCCGAGCACGCCTTGCGTGGCGGCCATGGCATAGATGACGGTGAACGAGAGCAGCAGTTCGAGCAGGCCAAGCAAAGCCATCTCGACCGGCACGTAACGGCCGAAAATTCGCGTCATCACTGCACTCCCCCGGCGCCCAGGCGATCGAGCCCCGTCACACGCTATCAGCCGCACGGATGAACTACCCGTGCGGATCACGGTGCGGGGCTCCGTTAGTCAGGCTGGAGCCGTTCCGATCCGTCCTCAGATTAGAAGTGGGGCGTAAACTTCTACAAACCGCTTCGATCGTCAAGAACTTCTTTCTGCTTGATTTGGGGGCAGCTTTAGACGAAGCATTCAGCGCGGGCGCGGCTGTCGCGCCCGGTAATAGGGCAGGCTGCGCCGCCGCCGCTCAGGCTGCGGCCGGTCTGTCGGCTTGAGCGGCCGGTAGGAACGATGGTGTCCACAGAACAACTTGGGGAGGGGATGTCGGCCTGCCAATCCTCTCACGTCCGCTTGCCTCATCGGAGGCGCGTAGCTCAGTGGCAGAGCGCTGCCCGCACACGGCAGAGGCGGGGGTTCAACTCCTTCCGCGCCTACCAGCCGCCCGGTTTCCACCTGCCACCAAGGACATCGCCGCCGTGCTGAGGCCAACCATCCTGTCTGCTGAGTGTCCTGATCAGCGGCGCCGGGCTTGTCGCCTGCACGACGCACACAGCACGGCAATGCGATCGCCACGGTGCCGGCGGTGCCCGCGCAGGACCGATACCAGTGAATACGTGATCGGCGCCGGCGACGGATTGAGCGTGTTCGTCTATCAGGCGCCGGAACTCAGCGACAAGAGACGTTACCGTCCGCCCGGACGGCAAGATCTCGATCCCGCTGGTCCAGGATATTCAAGCCGCCGGCTTCACCCCGCCCGAACTGGCGAAAAATATCGGGCAACGGCTCCGGCAATACGTCAAAGACCCCGAACGTCACCGTCATCGTCCGCAGCTTCGTCGGTCCGTTCGATCGGCAGATCAAGGTCGTCGGCGAAGCGACCGAGCCACAGGCGATGCCGTACCGCAACGGCATGAGCGTGCTCGACGTCATGATCGACACCAAGGGGCTTACCAAATATGCCGCCGGCAACCGGGCCGTGATCGTTCGCCGTGATAGCGCCGGCAAGGAGCAGGAGATCCACGTGCATCTGAGCGATCTGATCAAGGACGGCGACATGACCCAGAACGTCCGCATGCAGCCGGGGGACACGCTGATCATCCCGCAGTCCTGGTTCTGAGGAGCGCCGCGCATGGGTGCCATTTTCACGCTGCTCCGCCGATCCCTGAAAGCGGCTTGGCGACGCCGCTGGCTGGGAGTGGCGATCGCCTGGGTGATCTGCCTGGTCGGCTGGGTCGGCGTCAGCAAGGTGCCGAACCAGTACCAGGCCAGCGCCCGGCTCTATATCGACACCAATGCGGTGCTGACGCCGCTGCTGAAGAACCTGGCCGTCAATTCCTCCCCGGACGCGCAACTCAGGGTGCTGCAGAGCACGCTGGTCAGCCGTCCCAACATCCAGACGCTGATCTCCAAGACCGACCTCGACCTCGCGCGTGACCGACTCCGCCGCAGCGCGACGCGCTGGTCACCAGCTTGATGACCGACATCTCTGTCAAGTCGGACAACAGGCTGAACCTGTTCTACCATCCAGTACAGCAATCCGAGCCCGAAACTGGCGCGCGACGTGGTACAGACCCTGCTGACGATCTTCATCGAAAGCGCCACCGGCGGCAATCGGCGTGACATGCAGGACGCCCGCGTGTTCCTCCAGCATCAGATCGCGTCGTACGAGCAGCAGCTTCGCACCGCCGAGGCGCGTCGCGCGGAGTTCCGCGCCAAGTATCCAGGTCTGGTCATCGCCGATACCAACAACGGGACCGCCGAAGGGGCTAATCCGCTGGACACCCTGCAAGCCCATATCTCTCAGACCGAGAACGCCCTGCAGGAGAAGACGGCGCTGGTCGCCGCCCTGAAGAAGGACCTGGAGACCATGCAGCCGACGCTGCCTGAGACCGCCGGGGGCCAGGGCGCGCCGACGACGCTTGCCGGGGCCGAGCAAAAGTTGCGCATGTTGCGGCTGCAATACACCGATGCTTTTCCGGATGTGATCGCCACTCAGAAACTGATCGCGGCACTGAAAGGCATCGCCCGGCTCACGGCGGCGTCGGCGGACACGCCGATGCCAAACCCGGGATATGATCAACTGAAGCTGAGGATTCTGGACCTGAGCGTCGAGGCCGACGGGTTGAAACGCCAGTTAACCGCGATGCAGGATTAGCGAGTCAAGCTGCTGGAACTGCAACGCCTGCGGCCGAACCTGCTGGCGGAGTACCAGAACATCACACGCGACTATTCCATTCTGCGCACGAACTACGATGAATTGCTGGCCCGCCTGCAATCCGCCAACATCGGCGAGGCGGCCGACACCCAGGCGGACAAAGTGCAAGATCCGCGTCGTCGATCCGCCGGTTGTTCCGCGTCATCCCGTCATCGCCCAACCGGATACTGCTGGTCAGCATCGTGCTGGTCATCGGTCTGGCCGTCGGCGCGGCGGTGCCGATGCTGCTGTCCCAGCTCGACCGCTCGTTCTGGGTGGTCGAGGACCTGCGCAGCCTGGGACTGCCGGTGCTCGGCGGCATTTCGCTGCTGACCGGCATCTCGCTGCGGCGCCGGATGCTGGCGGTCACGCAGCTTCTGCATTGCCGTGATCGTCCTGATCGGCCTGTACGGGGCGCTCATGTTCCGCATCCTGCGCGCCACGGCCGTGGTCTGAATGACCACGCCCGGCAAGCTGCACCTGGTCGAGCGGGCGGCCGAGCGGCTGCGCCGCGCCGGCGCCGCGCCGGATCTGAGCGGTCCCTCGCCGAAGCCCGCCCGGGGCGTTGCCGCCTCCCGACGGGCTGCCGCCGGCAAACGGGGTTCCCGCCACCGGGTTGTCCGAAGGCCTGCCCGCCTCGGCGCATCCGCCGATCGCATTGGCGGCATTCGGCAAGCTGGGTTGATCAATGCGCAAGACCGCGCGCAATCGGGTCAGCGAGGAGTTCCGGCTGGTGCAGGGCCAGGTGCTGCGGGCCGCCTTCGCGCAACCCGGCGGCGAGGCGGGCTTCACTAACCTGCTGATGGTCACCAGCGCGCGCCCGAAGGAGGGTAAGACATTCACCGCGCTCAATCTAGCCGCCAGCATCGCCCGACAGGGCGACCGGCAGGTGTTGCTGGTCGATGCCGACGCGAAGAATGGCTCACTGGGCGACACGCTCGGCCTCGCCCAATCACCCGGCCTGCTCGATCTGGCACTGGCGCCGACAATGGACCCGCTGCCTCTGCTGCGCTCCACCGAGATCGGGATGCTGTCGCTTCTGCCGGTCGGTCAGCAGCGCGGTGAACGGCCGGAGCTGTTCGCCAGCGATCAAATGGTCCGGGCGATGCAGAATCTGGGGCGTCGCTTCGCTGACCGGTTGGTGATCCTGGACGTCGCGCCCTGCCTTTCCACCAGCGACCCGGCAACTCTGGCGCCGGTGGTCGGCCAGATCCTGTTCGTGATCGAAGCGGAACGGACCCAGCGCGATGAGGTCGAAGCCTCGCTCGACCTGATCCAGACCTGCCCGACGATCACCTTGCTCTTGAACAAGGTGCAGATGTCGACGCCGCGAAGCTTCGGGGTCTATTCTTACACCTACGCATCATGACCGCGAATCGGCGGGGCAGAGGGGATGGCAGCCGGAATACACGCCGCACCGCCGTGGCTGGCCTGTGCTGGGAGCGAGCACTGCTGTGCTGCTTGGCCGGTGCACGGCCAGCGGACATGCCCAGACTCGGGCCTCGACAACTCCGGGGGCCGCTCGGGTTTCCCGGGAAGCGGGCCATTCGCCAATCCGTTTCCCGCCACGCCTGGCGCGAACCGAGACGCCGAATTTCAAGTATCAGTCCAATCTCGGGCCGGGCGATGGGCGCTGTTCCGGCGCCCGGCTTTACCGTCGTGCCCAGGATCAGCGCCTACGAGGAATTCAACGACAACATATTCCAGTCAGAAACCGACCGGCGCTACGATTTCATAACACTGCTCTCTCCGGGCGTGGCGATCGCCGGCGAATACGCCGCGGCTGAACCTCAGCCTGAACTACAATCCGATCTTGCGGGTCTATGCCCGAACCCCCCATCAGGACTCGATCGGCCAGCAATTGCTGGGGGTCGCCGATGACATCGTGGTGCCCGACACGTTTTTCGTGAAGGCGACTGCCTTCGCCGACGAGGTGCCGACCAATGGCGGGTTCACCGGCCTGAATTTTGGCGCCCCGACGGTCGGCACCCAAGGGTTCGGCGGGGGCGCCCAGAGCCTGAACAAAAGCAACCTGACGCAGACCGAAAGCTCGCAGCTTTTTCCCTACGTGCTGCACCGCTTCGGTGACACCGGGACCGGCAAGTTCGGGATCAACCTGACGCAGACCTACGCGAGCAGCACCAGCGGCTCGCTGCTCAATTCGCCGAACGGGCCAGCCAGCCGCACCGAGACCGGCGAAGCCATCGCGCAGTTCCTGAGCGGACCGCAATTCGGCGCGGACCATCGATCTGGTGACGCTCGACGCGGCTCACACAATCGGCAGCGGGGATACAGAACGGTTCCGACCCGGGCCATCGCCGAGCAATCGGATCGGCTATGTGGTGACCCGGCAGGTCCTGGTATTCGGCGAGTTCGGGGCCGAGGACATCAATTATCCGAACGCGGCGCCGCCGATAAAAATCCATGACGGCGTCTGGGGACTTGGCACGACGCTCACGCCGAACGCCGACAGTGAACTGACGGTCGAATATGGCCACCGCGATGGAATCACCTCGTTCCAGGGCCTCGCCCGCTATACGGTGACCGCGCGCACGGTGCTGACCGCGCGATACACCTCCGGTCTCACCACCGACTTGCAGCAGATCGAAAGCGCAATTGTCGCAGACCGGGGTGGACCCGCGAGGGCAATCCGGTCAACCTGGAGACCGGCGCGCCGGTCTCGATCGTCAACTCGCTGACCGGCGATCAACAACAACCTGTACCGCAGCCATACGCTTGACGGCCACCGCCACGACCCTGCTCGATCGCGACACCATTCGCTGAGCGTGCAGCACCTGAACCGGCAGGCGGTGGCGACCGCGCCCGGACAGACGCCGGCGGTGAACGACGTGAGCACGACCGGAACCGCCACCTGGCGCCATGAGATCAGCGAGCGGGCCAGCCTGACCAGCAGCGTGAGTATCGGCAACGCGCGTTCTGATGAGCATCCCGCAGCAGAACGAGACAGTTCTTCGGCGCAGCGCGTTGTTCCGCTATCAGTTCTCGGACAAGCTCACCGGCTCGGTGGCCTATAACTTCATCGACCGGCACTCCAATGTCCCCGGCGTTTCGATGTATAATAACGTCGTTCTCGTCGGCATCACCCGAACATTCTGATACTGCATCGTGTACGAAAACTTCTACCGCCTGACCGGCATCCCGTTCCAGCTCACGCCCGACAGCCGATTCTTCTTCGGCAGCGCCAGCCATAGCCGGGCGATCTCGCACCTGGTCTATGGCCTGGACCAGCAGGAAGGCTTCATCGTCATCACCGGTGAGGTGGGGGCCGGCAAGACCACGCTGGTCGAGCAGCTCTGGTCGCAGCTCGACCGCCGCACCTACGTGCTCGGCCGGGTCGTCACCACCCAGGTCTCCGGCGACGACCTGCTGCGGCTGATCGTCACCAGCTACGGCATGGACGACGGCGGGCGCCGACAAGGCCAGCCTGCTGCGTCGGTTCGAAAAGATGGTGCGCGAGCAGCGCGCCGCCGGCCGGCGCTGCCTGCTGGTGGTCGATGAGGTGCAGAACCTGTCGGTCGCCGCGCTCGAGGAGCTGCGGATGCTGTCCAACATCACCGTGGACGGCCGCGCCTCGGTGCAGACCATCCTGCTCGGCCAGCCGCAATTCCGGCCGATGCTGGCCGGCCTCGATCTCGAGCAGCTCCGCCAGCGCGTCCTGGCCTCCTATCATCTCGGCCCGCTCACCGAGCAGGAGACGCGTGGCTATATCGAGCACCGGTTGCGCACGGTCGGCTGGGTCGATGACCCGCACTGGGAAGAAACCGCCTTCTCGCTGGTGTTTCGCCACACCGACGGCATCCCGCGGCGGGTCAACACGCTGTGCACCCGCATCCTGCTCTACGGCGCTCTGGAAGAAGCCCACGACGATCAGCAGCCGGGACGGTGCAGCACGATTGCCGCCGAGCTGGAACAGGACCTGGGTTCAACCGGTGCGCCGCTGCGTCCGGCGGGGTCCGGCAATGGCGCTCTGGCGACGGTCCCGGGCAACGGTCCCCGGGCGATGGCGTGATGAACGATGGCGTCCTGGGCAACGGGGCCTATGGCATTCTGGGCGAGGGCCTGCTGCGCCGCATCGGCGCGCTGGAGCAGGGCATGGCCCGTCAGGACCGCATCTTTCGCCGGCTGATGGACCTGCTCGGCGGCTATCATGCGGCACCGCAATGACAGCGCGCCCATCCCGGCCGGTCGCGCCGTCCGCAATGCCATGACCGTCGATGTGGAGGACTATTTCCAGGTCCAGGCCTTCGCCCATTGTATTGCCCGCGATACCTGGGATGGCATTCGCCCGGCGGGTGGAAGCCGAACGTGGACCGCATCCTGGCGCAATTCGCCGCTGCCGGGGTGCGTGCCACGTTTTTCACTCTGGGCTGGATCGCCGAGCGCCATCCGGCGCATGGTGCGGCGGATCGTCGCCGCCGGCCACGAGCTGGCCAGCCACGGCTGGGATCACACCCGGGCCGATGCGCAGGACCCTGCCGCGTTCCGCGCCGATGTCGGCCGCACCCGCCGGCTGCTGGAGGATATCGGCGGCGTGCCGGTGATCGGGTATCGCGCCGCCACGTTCTCGATCGGCGCGCGCAATCTCTGGGCGTTCGCGGTGCTGGAAAGCGAGGGCTACCGCTACAGTTCCAGCATCAACCCGATCCGCCACGATCTTTATGGCCAAATGCCGGATGCGCCGCGCAGTCCGTTCCGCCCGGAAGACGGCGGCCTGTGGGAGATTCCCGATGACCACCGTGCGGACCGCCGGCCGCAATCTGCCCTGCGCCGGCGGCGGTTATTTCCGGCTTACTGCCATACCGCGCTGTTCCGCTCCGGCTTGCGACATGTCAATCGAGCTGAAGGCAGCGTGCGGCGTGTTCTACTTCCACCCGTGGGAGATCGATCCTGGCCAGCCGCGCGTCGCCGGATCCGGCTGGAAATCGCACGCTGCGGCACTACATCAATCTCGCATCGCATGGCCGGGCGGCTCGATCGTCTGCTGCGGCGACTTTGCCTGGGACCGGATGGACGCGGTGTTCGCCGATCTGCTGACCGGAACCCCGGCGACCAACGCCGCGGAACCGCAGCGCGAAACCCGCGCCACCATCCCCGCCTGACCGTCCTGCACACACAATGAGCGTTGTCCTTCGCCCGCTCGAAGCGGCCAGCGCGGCCGCCTGGGACGCGTTCGTCGAGGCCCATCCGGATGGCAGCTTCTTTCACCTCGCCGCCTGGCGCCCGGTGATCGAGCGCGCGTTCGGCCACACCACCCACTACACGCTGGCGGAGCGGGACGGCGCCATCACCGGCATCCTGCCGCTCGCGCAGGTCAAGACGCATGCTGTTCGGCAACGCTCTGGTGTCGGTGCCGTTCTGTGTCTATGGCGGTCCGCTGGCGGCCGATGCCGAAACCATCGCCGCGTTGGAAGCCCATGCGCAGGTGCTGATGCGGCGCACCGGTGCCGGCGCGGTGGAGTTTCGCCACCGCAATCGGGTCGATCAGCGAGTGGATCGAGCGGCCGGAGCTCTACGTGACCTTCCGCAAGCCGATCGAGGCGGACGACGATAAGAACCTGAAGGCCATTCCGCGCAAGCAGCGGGCGATGGTGCGCAAGGGCATCCAGAATGGGCTCGTTTCGGTGGTCGGTCAGGAGACGAACGTGCTGCACCGGGTCTATGCCGAGAGCGTGCGCAACCTCGGCACGCCGGTCTTCTCGCGCCGCTACTTCCGCCTGCTGACTGAAGCGTTCCGCGGCTGCTGCGACGTGCTGACCGTGCTCGACCAGGGGCGGCCGATCGCCGCGGTGATGAATTTCTACTTTCGCGACGAGGTGCTGCCCTATTACGGTGGAGGCACGGAGGAGGCCCGCAAGCGTGCCGGCAACGATTTCATGTACTGGGAAGTGATGCGCCGCGCCGCCGCCCGCGGCTGCCGTCTGTTCGATTTCGGCCGCAGCAAGGTCGGCACCGGGGCGCATGCGTTCAAGCACAACTGGGGCTTCGAACCAGCGCCGCTGCACTATCGCTACAAGCTGAAGCCAGGCCAGGGCATCCCCGACCACAATCCGCTGAACCCGAAATACCGGCTGTTCATCGCCGCCTGGAAGCGGCTGCCGCTGCCGGTCGCCAATGCGATCGGGCCGCGGATCGTGCGCGGGCTGGGGTAACATCAAATGAGCAGTCAAACCCTCGCGCCGCCAAGCCTCACGGCGCCCCGAAGCGAGCTGCGGTCGGTGCTGCCGGCGCTGGTCGTGGGGCTGCTTGGTGCTCGGGCTGGTGTTTCACGCCGAGATCGCCGCAGCGATCGCGGTCTGGATGGACTCCACGGCGTACAACCATTGTTTTCTGGTGATCCCGATCGTCGCCTACCTGATCTGGGATCGCCGCGCCGTATTGGTGGGCGCGGTGCCGCGCCCGTTGCCGATCGCCGCGTTGGCCGTGCTGCCGGTGGCGATCGCCTGGTTCCTGGCTGATCGGGTCGGGATCATGGAGGGACGCCAGCTCGTGGCCATGTGCGTGGTCGAGTTGCTGTTCCTCGCGGTGCTCGGCTGGCGCCTGTATCGCGCCCTGCTGGGGCCGCTGCTCTACCTGTTCTTCCTGGTCCCGTTCGGCGCCTTCATCACCCCGCAACTGCAGGACATCACCGCGGCGTTCACCACGCACGGCCTGGATCTGCTCGGCATCGCAAACTACTCCGACGCCTATTCGATCGAAATCCCGGAAGGCACGTTTTATATCGCGGAGGCCTGCGCCGGACTGCGCTTCCTGATAGCCGCAGTCGCCTTCGGATGCCTTTACTGCGCTGCTGATGTATCGCTCGCCGCTGCGGCGCGGGGTGTTCATCCTGGTGTCCATGGTGGTTCCGGTGATCGCCAACGGATTCCGCGCGCTGGGCATCGTCGTGCTCGGCCACCTTCTCGGCAGCGCCCAGGCCGCGGCAACCGATCATGTGCTGTACGGCTGGATTTTCTTCTCGATCGTGATCCTGTTGCTGGTCGTGCTCGGGTTGCCGTTCCGGGAAGACGACCGGCCGACCGACTCCGCCGGTGGCCTATCCGGATGGCCATGCGCCCTCTGGCCGCGACGTCTTCGGTGCAGTGGCGGCGGTGTTCCTCGTGGCGATTGTCGGACCGCTGATCGCCGCGGGGTTCGACCGCGCGAGCGCGGCGGCGCTGCCGGCCGAACCACCGACGCTCAGCATTGCCGGCTGTGCGCAAACAGCGCCGGCCGAGCGATCGCTTTCCGCCGCTCCGGGTCGCGTATTGATCCAGCACCTTGCCTGTGATGCTCGCGGGGTGACCGTCCGGCTTGAGCTCTTTTCGCCACGCACGGCACCTGGCGCGTTGGTCGCCGAGGAACGCCGGCTGGTGGGCCTTTCCGGCGACCTCAGTCTGAGCAAGGTGCTGGTCGTTCACGGCGTGAGTTGGCGGCTGATCCAAACCGAGGAGCCGGTCCGCACAGGCGCCAGCGCGCTGTGGATGAACGGTCGGCAGGGCGGCGGCGGACTGCGCATGCGCCTCATGCAAGGCTGGGCGAGCATCGTCGGCAGCCGTACTGCACCCGTGGTGATGGCGGTCGTCCCGGATCCCGATCCGACCGCGCAACGCGATGGGCCGCGGCGCGCGCAGCAGTCGATCGCCGCGTATCTCAATAGCCAGCCCGGGCTGGCCACGGCGGTCGCTCGTATGTCGGGCGCCTCGACTACCGCAACGCCCGGAGCCAGGACGGAGTAAGCCAAGTGAGACGTGTCGGCCTGGTGGGCGCGGGCTTCATCTCGCGCGTCCATGCGGAAGCCCTGGGCATGGTGCCGGGCGTGCAGATCGCCGCTGTGGTGGACCCAACCAGCGACAGCGCGCACTCTTTGGCCCGGGCGTGGAACATTCCGCTTGTTTTCGCTTCCGTTCACGACGCGCTGGAAGCCGACGCGTTCGACTGCGCTCATGTGCTGGTCCCGCCGGAGCGTCACGCGGAGGTGGCGGCCGCACTGATCGCTGCGGGCAAGCCCGTGCTGGTTGAGAAGCCGTTGGCCGAGACCGCTGCCGCCTGCGCCGCACTCATGCAGCATGCCACGGCGGCTGGGGTCACGCTCGGCGTCAACCAGAACTTTGTGCATCACCCCGCTTTTGCCCGGCTCCGTGCGCTCGTGCAGGCCCGCGGGCTCGGGCGGCCGAATCACGTGAGTTGCATCTATAACGTGCCGCTGCGCCAGATCGCGGCGCGCCAGTTCGGCCATTGGATGTTTGCCGCGCCCGGCAATCTGCTGCTCGAACAGGCAGTCCATCCGCTGTCGCAGATCGCCGCACTGGCCGGCGCAATCGGGGAGATGCGGGTGCTCGCCGGTACGCCGCTGGCGGTGGCGCCGGGGCAGGTGATCCATCCCACCCTGGACGCTATACTGCGCTGCGAACATCTGCCGGCCAGCTTGCGCTTTGCGGTTGGTCAGGCGTTCCCATTCTGGCAGATCAGCGTGGTCTGCGATGACGGCGTGGCGGTGGCCGATATACTGGCCAACCGGTTCTACACCTCGCGCCGCACGCGCTGGCTGGAAACGCTGGACGGCGTCGCCTCGGCTGGCCGAACCGCCGCCGGAATGCTGGGCGGCAGCGCACGCAACACGGCTGACTACGGGATGTCGCTGGTGCGCCTGAAGCCGCGCAGCGACGCTTTCTTCCAGAGCATGCGTGGCAGCATCGCCGCATTCCACGCCGCGCTCGATGCTGGCCGGCAGCCGGAGCTGGACGGCGCGTTCGGCGCGATGCTGGTGGATGCGTGCGAGCGCATGCTGGGCAGCATGGGCGAGATGGCCCCGGCACCCTCATCCGCCCCGCTTGGCGGGGCGACCCCCGATAAGGTCGGGGGCAGGCTCTCTCCCGCAAGCGCGAGAGACGTGGCTCTCCCCGAAGCGCGATCCGCGGAAGCGGCGACCCCGGACATCGCAATCCTTGGCGGCACTGGTTTCATTGGCACGCACCTGGTGCGCCGCTGCCTGCAAGACGGGCTGCAGCGTGTCGGTGATGGCCCGCTCGGTCCGTGGACTTCCGTCGCTGTTCGGCGATCCGCGCATAAGCCTGCATCGCGGCGACATCCGCGACCAACAGGCGATCGGTGCGGCGATCGCCGGGGCGCCTGTGGTGGTGAACCTGGCACATGGCGGCGGCGGCGCTTCCTGGGAAGAGATCCGCGCCGCCATGGTAGGCGGGGCGCAGACGGTGGCGCGCGTTTGCCTGGCGCAGGGGGTTTGCCGCCTCGTGCATGTCGGCTCGATCGCTTCGCTGTACCTCGGCCCGCAAGCGCGGCCGGTGACCGGGGCCACGCCGCCCGATCCGCCAGGCCGACCGACGCGCCGATTATGCGCGCGCCAAGGCGATCTGCGACCGCATGCTGCTGGATCTGCACGGCAACCAGGGCCTGCCGGTGGTGATCCTGCGCCCCGGCGTGGTGGTGGGCGAGGGCGGCCCGCCGTTTCACGGCGGTCTCGGTTTCTTCAACAACGACCAGCATTGTATCGGATGGAATGACGGGCGCAACCCGCTGCCGTTCGTGCTGGCTGAGGACGTTGCCGCGGCGATCCTGCTCGCTGCGCGCGCCGATGGCATCGAGGGACGCTGCTACAACCTGGTTGGCGATGTGCGCCCCGCGCGCGCGGGAGTATATCGCCGCCCTGGGTGTCGCGCTGCAGCGCCCGCTGCGTTTCCATCCGCAATCGCCACTGAAGCTGTGGGCCGCTGAACTCGGCAAGTGGACGATCAAGCGGGCAGGCGGCCGGCACCCGCCGGTACCGTCGTTGCGCGACCTGCTGTCACGCGGGATGAAGGCGCGCTTCGATTGCACGGATGCCAGGCGCGACCTCGGCTGGGAGCCGGTGGCGGACGCGGCGGTATTCAACGCCCGCGCCATCGCTGTGCACGCCGAGTGATGACGGCAGCCGCGCGGACCCTGCTGAGCGTGTTCGCGACGTTCGGGGTGGGCGGCCCCCAGGTGCGCTTCACCGCCATCGCCAATCGCTTTGCCGGCCGCTATCGGCACCTGATCGTCGCCATGGACGGCGTGACGGCGGCGCGCGAGCGTCTGGCCGCTGCCCTCGACGTGTCGTTTCCACCAATCGAGATCCGCAAGGGCCGCGCCCTGGCAAATCGCAGCCGCTTCCGTGCGGCGCTGCGCGACTGGCGCCCGGACGTGCTGGTGACCTGTAACTGGGGCTCGATCGAATGGGCGATGGCCAATCTGCCGCGGCTGTGTCGTCACGTGCATATCGAGGACGGGTTCGGACCGGAGGAGCAGACCACCCAGCTCCGCCGTCGCGTGCTGACCCGCCGGCTGGTGCTGGCCCGCAGCACCATCGTGGTGCCATCGCGCAATCTGGAGCGGATCGCAACTCGGATCTGGCGCCTGTCGCCGCGGCGGGTGATCTACATCCCCAACGGGATCGACCTGGCGCGCTTCGCCGGCCCGCCGGACGCAACGCTGGCGGCGGCACTTTCCCGGCGACGGCCCGGTGATCGGCACTGTTTCCGGCCTGCGGCGGGAGAAGAATTTGCAGCGCCTGCTGCGCGCCTTCCGCACCGTGAACGATCAGCTGCCAGCACGGCTTGTACTGGTGGGTGACGGGCCGGAGCGTCCGGCGCTCGAGCGGTTGGCGATCGAACTCGGCATCGCCACGCGGGTACACTTCACCGGACATGTTGCGGTTCCGGCGCCGCTGTATGCCGGCTTCGACCTGTTCGCGCTGTCATCGGACACCGAACAGATGCCGCTGTCGGTGATCGAGGCAATGGCGGCCGGCCTGCCGGTCGCCAGCACGGATGTCGGCGATGTCAGGCTGATGCTGGCGCCGGAAAACGCGCCTTACATCGGCCCGATCGACGATGCGCCGCTTGCTCGGTCGTTGCTGGCACTGCTGCGTGATCCCGGGCTGCGGCGCCGCATCGGCGAGGCGAACCGCGCCCGGGCGGCGCGCGATTACGATCAGGAGACGATGTTCCAGGCCTATGCGGCACTGTTCGAACATCGTCCACCTCTCCGGCCAGCCGGCCGCAAGCGGGAGAGGTGGGCTGCACCCCCCTCACGAGCTCCGGCGCACCTGTAACCAGTACCACGCCGTGCCGATCCATTCGTGCAGCCCGAAGTAGCTGCGCACCCACCCGCTGGTTTCCGGCAGCAGGCCAGCGGAGAGGTCGTCCAGTTGCACCGGCGCCGCGGTGGCCCGCAAGGCGAAATGATCGAAAGCCATTACCGCCCGCTTCTCATGCCAGGCATGGGTCACCACGTACACCGAGTGGATTCCTAGCGGCGCCAGGACCGCAGCGCTGTTCGATGCGTTTTCCCAGGTGTCGCGCGACTGTGCTTCCACCCACCGCACCGGTACGCCGAAATCGTTCTTCAGGCTGTCGGCCATCAGGTCGGCGATCGGCGGGTCGTTCTTTTGCAAGGTGCCGCCGGACACCAGGATCGGCAGGTGCGTGCGACGATACAGCGCGGCGCCGGCGCGCAGCCGCTGCAACGTCAGTGGCCCGACCCGGACATCAGGGCCGGGACCGATCGTGTGCTCGACCTCCGCGCTGAGGATCACGATCGCCTGCGGCGGGGCATCCGCCGGCGGCGTCAGCGGCAAGGCCCTGTTCCAGCGACACCAGCAGAGCCTGGCCGATGATCGGCAGCGACAGCACCAGCAGCAGCACGAGCGAGACCGCAACGATGATCGTCCCGACGCGGCGGTACCAGCGCCACCGCATCAGCACCAACCCGGCCAGTGCGATCAGCACGAGGTTCGGCGGCGGTACGACCAGGATGGTCAACAGGCTCCGGAGGATGTGGGGCAATGCGGGTCAGCCCGCCCCGTCCAGCCAGTCGAGCACGCGCGCCAGCCCATTGCGCAACGGCATGACGGCCGTCAGCCCCAGCGCGCCACGAGCGGCCTGCGGCGAGCCGGTGGACGCCAGGATGTCACCGGCGCGCGCCGGTTGAAAGCGGATTTCCGGCTCCCGTCCCGTCAGCCCGGCGATGGTCCCCGCCAGATCCAGTACCGAAATCGCCGCACCCGTGCAGACGTTGAACACCGCGTTGTCGGGTCGGCGATCCATCGCCGCGATCAGCGCCGAAACCACATCGGCCACATAGATGAAGTCGCGCGTCTGCGCACCATCGCCATGGATGTCGATCGGCGCGCCTCGGCGCAGCCGCTCGCAAAATACCGAGATCACGCCGGAATAAGGCGAGGCCGGGTCCTGCCGCGGTCCATAGACGTTGAAGAAGCGCAAACCCACAGTCGGGACCTGATGCACGTGGTACGCGACACGCGCGTGCAACTCGCAGCCCAGCTTGTCCGCGCCATACGCCGACAGCGGCCGGGTCGCCGCCGCCTCAGTGATCGGCTGCACGGGGCAGTCGCCATAGACTGCCGCGGACGACGCGTACACCACAGGAACCGGACGCCGCCGCAGCGCATCGAAGACGGCGATCGTGCCGGTCAGATTGGCGCGGTGAGTGCCCAGCCAATCGTCGATCCCGCGCGCAACCGAGGCGATTGCCGCCAGATGAAAGCATCCATCGATGCCGGCAACAGCGTCGCGCACCGTCGCCGGATCCGCGATGTCTCCAACAAACAGTTCCGCCCCGTCAGGCAGGTTGGTGCGCCGGCCCGTCGAAAGATCGTCCAGTACCCGCACGCGGTCGCCGCGCGCCAGCAGGGCGTCGCACAGATGCGAGCCGATGAACCCGGCGCCGCCGGTCACGAGATACAAGGCCATTTACAGGTCCGTGCTGTTGATGAAACGCACGCCGAGTGCGGTCAGCCGCTCATGCGCTGCCTCCATCGTGGTGCGGCCGTCGGCCGTCGGCAGTCCGATGCCGCGGCAGGCGTCTTCGATCACCACAACCTCGAAGCCCAGCCGCACCGCATCCTCGGCCGACCAGGCGACGCAGAAATCGGCGGCCAGTCCGGCAAGGAAGATGCGTTCGATGCCGCGGCTGCGCAGCCAGCCGTCAAGTCCGGTGGGCGTGCGGCGGTCGTTCTCGAAGAACGTGGAGTAGCTGTCGATCGCCGGATCGCAGCCCTTGCGGATGATGACCTCAATGCGCGCGGTGTCGAGCCCGGGGTGCAGGGCCGCGCTGGCGCTGCCTTGCAGCGCATGGTCCGGCCACAGGATCTGCGGGCCATACGGCATCTGCACGGTATCGTACGGCGCGCGGCCGGGATGCGAACTGGCGAACGACAGATGCCCCGGCGGGTGCCAGTCCTGGGTGGCGAAGCCATGCGCAAATCCGCCCTGCAGCAGGCGGTTGATCACCGGCACCACGGCATCGCCATCGGCTACCGGCAGCTCGCCGCCGGGCATGAACGTGGGCTGCACATCGACCACGCCGATGATGTCCGTCCGCCCGTCCGCCACCGCGTCTGCCATCCCGGTTTTGCCGGCTGGAAACTCCCCCGAATTTGTGGAAGGTTCAAGCTAACACTCGGTAACGCCCAACACTCGGCAAGACCACGGGACGGGAGACTTCAAATGAGAACGCCGCGCATGGCCCTGCTGGGCCTCGTGCTGACCGCCGTTGCCGCCGCGCAGCCCGCCGCCGCGGCGAATTTCCGCTGGGCCAATGATGGCGACGTGGGCGCCATGGACCCGGACACAAGACAGGAGACGGTGCAGCTTTCCTTCCTGTCGAACATCTACGAACCGCTGGTCCGGCGCAACGCGGCCCTGAAACTGGAGCCCGCGCTCGCGACAAGCTGGGAACAGACCAGCCCCACCGTCTGGCGCTTCCATCTGCGTCCGAATGTGAAGTGGCAGGACGGCTCCCCGTTCACCGCGGACGACGTGGTGTTCTCGCTCACCCGCATCCTGACCAAGAACTCGAACATGCGGGCGCCAATGAGCATGGTGAAGCAGGCGCGCAAGATCGATGACCAGACCGTCGAGTTCGAGACCGCCAGCCCCGACCCGATCTTCGTGCAGGAGGTGACCAACTTCCTGATCATGAGCAAGGCGTGGTGCGAGGCGCACCATGCGACCGAACCCGTCGTCATCGGCGGCACCGATGACAACTACGCGGTGCACAACGCCATGGGCACCGGACCCTATCGCCTGGTTTCGCGCGAGCCCGACCGCAAGACGGTGGTGGAGAAGAACCCGGATTGGTGGGACCACTCGACCGGCAATGCGGACCACGTGGAGTTCGACGTGATCGGCAGCGCGCCGACCCGCGTCGCCGCGCTGCTCTCCGGCGAGGTCGATATGATCTACTCGGTCCCCCCGCAGGACATGAAACGGATCGCCGCGTCCCCCGATCTGCAACTGATCCAGCATCCGGAGCTGCGCACCATCTATCTCGGGCTTGACCAATGGCGCGACGAGCTGCCGACCTCCAACGTCAAGGGCAAGAACCCGCTCAAGGACGTGCGGGTGCGCCGCGCCTTCGCCCTCGCCATCGATGAAGACCTGATCGCCAAGCGCGTGATGCTGGGCCTGGCGCACCCAACCTGGATGATGTGGGGGCCGGGTGTGAACGGCTACGACGCAAAACTCGACGTGCGGCCCAAACCGGACGTGGATGCCGCGAAGAAGCTGCTGGCCGAGGCAGGGTACCCGAACGGTTTCAGCATCGGCTTCGATTGCCCGAACGACCGCTACGTGATGGACGAACAGATTTGCACCGCGATCACCGCGATGCTGGCGCGGGTCGGCGTCAAGGCCAGTCTGAACGCGCAGACCAAGGCGAAGTTCTTCGCCAAGATCCAGGGGCCGAAATTCGACACCGATTTCTATTTGCTCGGCTGGACGCCGGCGACCTACGACGCGCACAACGTGCTGTACACGCTGTTCGGAACCCGTAATGGCACTCGCGGCGAAGTGAACTACGGCGGCTATTCCAACCCGAAGCTCGATGACCTGATCGCCACTATCGGCCAGGAGGCCGACCAGGAAAAGCGCGACGGCGAGATCGATCAGGCCGCGCAGATCCTGCAAACCGACGTGGCGTCCATTCCGCTGCATCAGCAGGTGATCGTGTGGGCGGCGAAGAAGTCCGTCGAGGTGGCGCAACCGGCGGATAATTTCTTTCCGTATCGCTATATCCACGTGAAGTAGTCACGTCGCGTTGCAGGGCCTGACCATGCGGGCCAGCCTGCCGATGTACAACCTGCCGGAGATGCGTGCGGCCAACGCCGCCTTCTGGGCGGCGTTGCGCCGCGAAGCCGCGCGCGACGGGCTCACTGATCTGCCGGCAGACCTGGAGCTACGACCGGCCGGCCGTGCCGGCGGTGCTGGAGCACGATCTCGTCTTTTCCCAGGTTTGCGGCTATCCGTTGCAGACGATCTTTCGGGGTCAGGCGACCTTGCTTGGCGTTCCGTCCTATGCGGCAGAGTATTGCGATGGCCCGACCCACGCCGGCGTGTTTGTGGTTCATCGTGACGCGCTGTTTCGCAGCCTTGCCGATCTTGCCGGGTGCCGGTTTGCTTTCAATAGCATCCATTCGAATTCGGGCATGAACCTGCCGCGCCGGGCCATCGCCGACCTGGCTGGCGGCCGGCCGTTCTTTGGCTCGGTGGAGGAGGCTCATGGCCATCCCGCCAATCTCGACCGGGTGGCGGCCGGGGAGATCGATGCCACCTGCGTCGATTGCGTAACCTACGCGTTCTGCTGCCGATACCGCGATACCGTGCGCGAACGCACGCGCATTCTGGCCGCCACTCCGCCAAGCCCGGCGATCCCGTTCGTTACCTCGGCCGCCACGCCGCCTCGGATGGTTGCCGCGTTGCGCACCGCACTGGCGCGTTTGGGCAGCGCGCCTGAGCACGCGGAAATGCGGGCCGCATTGCTGCTGACGGCAGTCTCGCCGGCCGATGAAGCCGCCTATCCGCGTCTGATGGAATTGGAACAGGAAGCGGCCGCGCTAGGCTATCCTCGCCTGATCTGATCCCCTTCTCCCCCTTGGCGTTGTCGGGGCGCGAGGCAGGGAGGCGAACCGCCAGCGCTATTGCTTCGGCACCACCACAACACTGCCCGGCGGCGCGACCACCGCCGGCGGCGCGGCAGGCGTCGCAAATTGCTGCGATTGCGGGTGCTGGTTCTCATCGAGCTGCCCCGAGTTCAGCTTGTCCACCTGAGAATCGCCGGTGTCATTGCCCTTGTCGTTGCTTGGATCGACGTTCTGATAAGGATGATCGGCGTTCGCCGCGCGGCCTGGGGCCGAAGCCAGCGGCGAAGCTTCCCACCGCCAGCATGGATAGCAGAAGAGCGGTCTTCATGTTGCGTTGTCTCGCCAGGTTGCGAACCATGATAACGCATCGGGAGATCGAACGATCCATTCGCGGACCCACTTTTTTGCCGCCGCAACGGCGGACCCGCCGCGTGGCAATCGCCTTGCCCGGCGCGTGCGTGGTTCGCTAGGGTGCCGGCAGCAAACGGGAACACAGCATGAACGATCTGTTCGGCCCGACCTCGAAGAAGACATCCGGGCGGGACATGCAGGCGAACGCCACCAGCTATTCCGCCAAGGACATCGAGGTCCTGGAAGGGCTGGAGCCGGTGCGTCGCCGTCCCGGCATGTATATCGGCGGCACCGACGAAGCCGCGCTGCACCATCTGCCGGCCGAGATCCTCGATAACGCGATGGATGAGGCAGTCGCCGGCCATGCCAGCTTCATCGAGGTGACGCTGGAAGCCGGCAACTGGCTCACGGTCCGCGACAACGGCCGCGGCGTGCCGGTCGATCCGCATCCGAAATTCAGACAGCTCAGCGCGCTGGAGGTGATTCTCACCACGCTGCATTCCGGCGGGAAATTCGGGGGAAAGGCGTACGCCACCTCCGGCGGCCTGCACGGGGTCGGTGCTTCGGTGGTGAACGCCCTGTCGGAGCGTCTGGAAGTAGAGGTCGCGCGTGACCGCGTGCTTTGGAAGCAGGCGTACGTGCGCGGCAAGCCGACCGGCAAGCTGGTCAATGCCGGCCCGGTGAACAACCGGCGCGGTACCACGATCCGGTTCAGGCCCGATCCGCAGATTTTCGGGACCCAGACATTCATCCCGGCGCGGCTGTACCGGCTGTGCCGCTCCAAGGCGTATCTGTTCCGCGGCGTGCAGATCCGTTGGGCGTGCGCCCCGGCACTGGTGAAGGGCAGCGACACACCGGCCGAGGCGGTGCTGCATTTCCCCGGCGGGCTGCGCGACAGCCTGGCAGAGGATATCGGCGATGCCGCGCTGGTGCTGGCGCAACCCTGGTCCGGCGAGGCCGATCTGCCCGGGGAGGCGACGGGCCGGCTGGAATGGGCCGCCGCCTGGCTGGAGGAAGGCGAAGGATTCCTGCATTCTTACTGCAACACCGTGCCCACCCCGCTCGGCGGCACGCATGAGGCGGGGTTTCGCGCCGCGCTGGTCAAGGGGCTGCGTGCCTGGGGGGAGCATCGCGGCAACCGTCGCGCCGCGGCCATCGTGGCCGAGGACCTGCTCGGGCCGTTGGCCGCGAAACTATCCGTGTTCCTGCGCGAGCCGCAATTCCAGGGCCAGACCAAGGAAAAGCTGACCAGCGCGGAAGCGGCGCGACTGGTGGAAACCGCATTGCGCGACCGCTTCGACCATTGGCTCGCCGGCGATCCGGCGCAGGCCGAGAACCTGCTCGCCTTCGTCATCGAGCGCGCCGAGGAACGCCAGCGCCGCAAGGACAGCAAGGACACCGCCCGCAAATCGGCGACGCGGCGGTTGCGCCTGCCCGGCAAGCTGACCGACTGCACGCGCGAGAACGCCGCGGAGACCGAGATTTTCCTGGTCGAAGGCGATTCCGCCGGCGGCTCGGCCAAGCAGGCGCGCAACCGCGAAACCCAGGCGGTGCTGCCGCTGCGCGGGAAAATCCTGAACGTCGCCAGCGCCAGCGCCGACAAGCTGCGGCAGAACCAGGAGCTGAAGGACCTGATCGAGGCGCTGGGCTGCGGCGTCGGCGAACGCTTCGATCGCGGCAAGCTGCGCTATGGGCGCGTCATCATCATGACCGACGCCGACGTGGATGGCGCGCATATCGCGTCGTTGCTGATGACATTCTTCTACCGTGAACTGCCGGAGCTGGTGCGGCACGGGCACATCTATCTGGCGCAACCGCCGCTGTACCGGCTGACCCAGGGAGCGAAATCGATCTATGCCATGGACGACGCTGATCGCGTGCGCAAGGAGAAAGCCGAGTTCAAGGCCGGCAGCCAAGGTGGAGATCAGCCGCTTCAAGGGACTGGGCGAGATGCCGCCCTCGCAGTTGAAGGAGACCACAATGGATCCCCGCCACCGCACACTGCTGAAGGTGGTGGCGGTGCCGGAGGAACGGGCGAAGACCAACGCGCTGGTGGAAAGCCTGATGGGCCGCCGCCCGGAGCTGCGGTTCCAGTTCATCCAGGAGCGGGCCCGCACGGTGACGGAGGTGGATGTGTAATACCAGCCCGCCTAAACATTGACACTCGCCCAGGTCCGCGTGGCGATCGATCTGATCCGGTCGGGATCACCGATCAGGAATCGCCAGGCCTCGGCGCATGCTTGGACGATGGCGTCATAGCTGTCCCAGACCCGGTGGCTGAGCTTGTTGCCGCGCAGGTAGTCCCAGACATTCTCCATCGGGTTCAGTTCCGGCGAATAGGGCGGGAGGGGCAACAACGTGATGTTGTCAGGGACCTGGAGCCGATCGCCGCCCTGATGCCAGCCGGCGCCGTCACACACCAGCACGGCATGTGCGCCGGGCGCTACCTGTGTGGCGATCTCTTTCAGATGTTCGCTCATGGCCTCGCTATTGGCTGCCGGCATAATGATCGCGGCTCCGATGGCGCGCGATGGGCACAAGGCACCGAACAGATAGACTGAGTCATGGCGGTTATCCCGCACGGCTCGGGGGCGTGAGCCTATCGGCGCCCAGATGTATTCCAGCGAGCCCTGCTGCCCCACCCTGGCTTCATCCTGGAACCAAATCTCAATCGGCTTGCCCGCTACCGAGCCGAGTAACGCCGCCTTCACCAAGCCGCTGAAGTTTTTTTAAAAGCCAACTCCGCCGCAGGATCCTTCTTCGGGTGATACGGCCGCGGCTGCAAACGGGTCATTTCCAACCGGCGCAACCACTTGCCCATGGTCTGCTCGCACACCCTCACTGACCATCGCTCGACGATTTCTGCGCACAGATCAACGCACCGCCAGCGTATCACTGTGTGCCGCTCGGGGTTTGGCCCAGTCAGCACGATTTCCCGTAATTCCTCCATCCGCGCGTCGGTCAGAAACCGCGGCCGCCCGGGACCTGTGCGCGAGCGAAGGCCCTCCACCCCTGCGGCGTTGTAGCGATGCACCCAGTCGCGCAGCGTCTGGCGGGTCATCCCGTTCAATAATGCCGCCTCTTCCCGAGAACGGCCTTCCAGCAGCAGTGCAACTGCCAACAGGCGACGCACGACCGCGCCGTCGTCGCTCTTCCCTGCCACAGCCCGCAACGCCGCGGCGGACAGCTCGGTCCGGGTGATCTCAATCGGCTGGCCCATCGGCGGACTCCCTGCAAGGCTATGATGCCCAACACAGAATCAGCCTCCAGCCGATTCGGGAAGCCCCAGCCGACGCCGGGGGCGGGGAGAGTCAGGGATTACGCGGGCTGGTATAAGGTCAGCGCCGCCAACCGTCACTGTCCATAGGTCATCGCGCCACAAATCATTCAGGCGGACGTAAGGAATGCCGTCGTCAGCGTATCGATGTCCGCCGTGGTCAGTGCGCGATTGAACAGGGCGGCCGAACCGATCCGACCTTCGAACGGGAACAGCGCCAGCGGCGGGTTGATGCCGGTCTTCTTGGCGGAACCCGAGCCGATCCGCAGGTCCGAAGTCGTGCTGGGCACATAAGGCGGACTGATGGCGGCCGAACCGACCTGGTCACCGTCCACGAATAATGTCAGACTGGTGCCATCATACGTTGCGACCAGAAAGTTCACGGCACTCGCCGAGGTCACGTGCGGGCCGGTCACGAAAACCCCATTGGCGCTGCCGTTGCCCACACCAATCTCCCACTGGTCCGACGTGTTGGCGCGCAGCATGAACCCATCGGTAAACCCGTCCGCCTGACCGGTCTCCATCACCACACGGAAGGCAGGATGCGTCGGGTCCGGCGCCCAGCCGGGTGATACGCCGACGGCAATAGTGAACGCCGCGGGATTGAGCGCTGAGTTGAACGGGACCTCGACGAATCCGCCCTGAAAATCCACCGAGGTGCCACCGCCATTGCTGGTGAGCAGCTGCGCACCGAGCGCCACTGCGCCGGGCACCGCAGCGGATTTCAGGACCGCGTTGTAGGCAACCGCGGCGGGAAGGGTAGTGTAGGTACCGGGATTGGCTCCGCTGGGATGCCCGGCATCCACACCCTGGCTGTCTGCTGCCACTGTGGTCCCGGCAGCCTCTGCGAGCGCCCAATAGGCTACCACCCCCGTTATGCTGGCGACCGTCTGGTCGTAATCCAGCGGCGGCGCACCGAGTGTCGCGCTGCCGAAGTCGCAGCCGACGAAGCCAAGCAGCAGTACCAGCAGCAGGAGTGCGGCAGGCGTGGTGACGACCAACCATACAGTCATTTGTTCATACCATTCCGATGCGGCTCAGTCCGGGCAATCGCGCCGGCGGCGCGGCGCCGTTATCGTGGCGGCGAATAGGTAGTCGTCTGCTGCGGCGGCGGCAATTGCCCCGGCGCCGGGCAAGGCTGGTAGGTACAGGCAGGCCCCGGTTTTTCCGGCGGGCAGCAACGCTCGATTTCCTCGCGCAATTCGCGCAGCCGGTGACGCTGCAGCTCGGCCTCGGCGTGCACACTGGCATAGAGATCAGCGAGCTTGCAGGTGCAGTCCGCGATTCTTTCCTGCAACGCGGTCTGGATATGCGACTCGGTGACCAGGTTGCAGGTGTTCTGCGATATGTGCTCCAGGGCGCAGATGATGGTGTCGTCCTGCTGTGACAGATGATACAGCGCCTGGTTGGTGTATTGCCCCAGGCCGACAAGCTGCGCGAAGCCGGCGTTCAGCGCGGCGGTGATCTGGTTGGCCGAGTTGTTCACTGCGGCGGTGGTCGCGCTGACTGCGGCGGTCACGTTGTCAACGGCAGCCTTGACGTTGTCGAGCCGGCTGTTCGCGCCATTCAGGGCGTTCAGGATATCGTCGGCCGATGCCATGGTCTTGATCCCCAGTTGCTGTTGTTGTGGTCCGCTTGCCGTCGCTCAGGGCGAGGAGAGGAAGGCACTGCCCAGGGTGCCAAGGTCATTGCTGTCCAGCGCCCGGTTGAAGCAGCAGCGTGAGAGGAGTGGCAATGACCAGCCAGTGATCCATAATTCCCTCTCCTCGCCTGGGCGGTTACGAGAGCAGCGTTGCCAGTGCTGCCCCCGAGCATCCGAACGCCAGCAACGCCGAAGCGATGCGGGAGACGGCGCTGCTGCGCTCCCGCTGGCCCTCGAGGATGAACCGTCCGGCACCAAGCCCGGCCAGTACCGCAAGAAACAACGTGCCCGGGTGCGGCGTCCGGTCCAGCGCGGCCGCGGCGCCCCCGGCCAGCGCGAGACACAGCAGCATCTCCAGCACCTGCGTCGGCACACGGCGGCGCCATTCTCCCCGCCGGTTCGGCAGGCACCAGCCCAGGCGTCCCGCCGTTTCGCGTCCGGCGCAGCAGCCGTTCAGCAGGCATCCGATGCGGCCGACGCCAACACCGGCCATGGCGCCGATCGCACCGGCATCCCAGAATTCGTCGAACGGCAGCGACATGATCCGCAGAAGCACGATCGAGATGAGGATGCCGAAGAATATCCCGCCCCAGAGCGCCAGCCCGCCCCCGGACCGGCCCCATAAGCGCTGCCCGCCCGCCCAATACACCCGCCATTGCGTCGCTACGAACCAAAGCCGGGCCCCGATCAGCCCGGCAGCGATGATGGCGGTGGCGGCGACAACGAAATCGCCGGGCGCGATTCCCCGCACGCGCGCCGGTAGGACGCCGGCGAAGACGCCAACGACCAGGCCAATATATAGCATCACCGGAAAGCTTCGGACTCGTATGCCGAAACAGGCGAACAGGACGGGTCGCATGAGGTTACACCAGGGAAAATGCAGCCACGGCGACACAGGCAACGATGATGGCATCGGCCAGATTGAACGCGGGTCGATCGAATATCACGATAAAGTCGATCACCGCGCCGTGCAACAACTTATCAATGAGGTTGCTCGTGGCACCGCCGACGCCGGCCCCGAGCGCAACCAGTTCGATGGAGGGAAGCCGCCCGGTTCCAGCCAGCGCCATCGCGAGGCCCAGCATCGCCGCCCACGTGGTCACCACGGCCGGAGGAGCGGCGCGCAGGATCAGTCCGCTTCCGCGCGCCGATCGCAGCCGAACCCATCTCCAGCACGGAAGTGGTGGCAAGGCGCGCAGCACCCATGCCTTGGCGGCCTGGTCCAGCGTGAGCGCGGCAAGCGCGCAGAAGACAGCCAGAACGATGGCAGCCTCGTTTTCGCGGTCGGCAAATTCAGAACGCGCTCTTCACCACCCCGCCATCGACACGCAGCGCCGCACCGTGGGTCGCCGAAGCCGCCGGAGTGCACAGATAGACGATCATGTTTGCCACCTCTTCCGGCTGCGCCAGCCGGCGGATCAATGAGGTCGGGCGGAACTTCGCAAAAAACTCGCGCGAGAATTCCTCCAAGCTGCGCCCATCGGCGGCAAGCCGCCGCTTGAAGCCCTCTGCCAGTGTCGGCCCCGGCAGCACCGAGTTCACCGTAATCCCGGTGCCCACCAGCGTTTCCGCCACCCCGCGGGCCAGCGCGATCACCGCCGCCTTCGCCACCCCGTAATGCGGAAACTCCGAGGGAATCTGCAAGCCCGACTCGGAGGAGACGAACACCACCCGTACCCAATCCTTCGCCCGCATGCCGCGCAGATAGTGCCGCGTCGCCCGCACGCCGCTCAGCAGGTTCAGCTCCAGCACGTTCAGCCAATCGGCATCGTCCAGCTCGTCGAACGGTTTGCGGGCACCCACGCCGCCCAGATTGTTGACCAGGATATCCAGCGCCGGGACCGCTCGGATCATCGTCTCGGTGCCCGCCGCGGTCGCAAGGTCGGCGGCAAGGCCGTGCAGCCGCGCGCCTTTGCACGCCCCACCGATCGTCGCCAGCGCCGCATCGACCCGCGCCTGCCCCCGCCCGGTCACCCAGACGGTGGCGCCCTGCTGCGCGAGGCCCTGGGCGGTGGCCAGCCCGATCCCGGCGGTGGAGCCGGTCACCAGCGCGGTGCGTCCGGTCAGGTCGATGTCCATGACTAAATTCCCCTTGCGATTGAACACCCGTTTGAAACTTCAGCGAACGAGCGGGTGCAACCCTGCCGGCAGAGCGAACAGGCTGGCCGGCTGTGCTCCATAACTCACCGAAACGGCCTCCAGCGCCGCGGCCCCACCGCTCAATCCGCTCACCCGCAGCAGCAAGCCGTCGCCGGCAATGCAGGCAGTGCCACTGCCCTGCTGCCCCCGCATGTCCCATAGCGTGCAGGGCGTGCCGGCAATGCGGTCGGTGCCGCTTCGCGTCATCGTCACTCCGGCCGGAATATCGAGGCCGGGTGCGTGCCGCGGATCGAACGGCATCTCCACGTAGGATTGCTGCGCGATCAGGACCATGGTCATACGGTTGGCGACGAAATCCACCAGCGCGAAACCAGGCTGCCCCTCCATCTCCATCCGCATGCGACTGCCCTGGCCGGTCCAGAACATGCGTACCGTGCGCGCTTCCGGCTCATTGTTCGGATTAATGCCCTGCACCCGATACACGACCGCGACATCGTCGGACGGGCGCACCGCCGGCCGCTCCTGCGCGACGGCGCCCGATGCGACCAGCGCCACCAAGGCCAGCGCCGCCATGAGCCGGGTCATACGGTTCCTTTCGATCAGCGTCCGCCCAGATTGCGGATCTCCGCCTCCAGCGCGGCGGGATCAGGGGCATCGATCCAGCTTGCCGGCGTCTCCACCGCCTCGGCAAGCAGGGTCTTGTAAACTTCACGCGGGATCTCGGCCGCGCCGAACTGCGCCAAATGAGCGGTCACGAACTGCGTATCGAGCAGCCGGAAGCCGCTCAGGCGAAGTCGCGCGACCAGATGCACCAGCGCCACCTTGGAGGCATCGCGCACGGCGCTGAACATGCTCTCGCCGAAGAACACTCCGCCGATCGCCACGCCATAGAGTCCGCCAACCAGCCGGCCTTCCTGGCGGCTTTCGACCGAATGGGCGAACCCCATGCCATGCAGGGCGCTGAACAATTGCTCGATCTGCGGGTTGATCCAGGTATCCTCGCGCCCCGGCGCCGGCGCCGCACAGCCGGCGATGGCAGCGGCGAAATCCTGGTCCGCGGCAACCTCGAAACCACCGGACAGCACTGTCCGCAGCAGCCGGCGCGGCACATGGAAACGGTCGAGCGGCAGCACGCCGCGACGCTCCGGATCGAGCCAGTAGAGCCGGTCCCCGCGCCGCGTCTCGGCCATCGGGAAAAGCCCGAGCCGATACGCCCGCAGCATCAGGTCCGGCGTGATCTCGACAGTCCGCCGCGACATGGGCAGCATTGTGCGGCGTCGCGGCGCAACAGGAAAGGCCGCACCGCCCGATTGCGGACAATCCGCCGGTTGGGACAATTCGATCCGGCATGTTACGGTGCCGGTGGCCGGGACAACAAAAGGGGTACCGAGAATGCAGAACGCGATCTCACGACGCACCGTGCTGGTTCTGACCGGCGGGGCAGGGGCAATGGCAATGGCTTCGGTCGCGCACGCCGCGCCGATGTCGATGACGGTGCCATTGACGGGAGCCCAGCAGGTGCCGCCGGTCCAGACCTCCGGCAACGGCAGCGCCGACCTGACCTATGACCCGAGCTCTCGGCAACTGACCTGGACTATCACTTACAGCGGGCTCACGGGTCCCGCCACGATGGCGCACATCCATGGCCCGGCGCCGGAGGGCAAAAACGCTCCGGTGGAAGTCTGGCTGAGCAAAAAGGGATCAACAGCCTCCAGCCCGATCAAGGGCGAGGACACGCTGACACCCGACGAGGCGAAGCAGATGATGGCCGGCGATACATACATCAACGTCCACACAGCAGCCCATCCCGGCGGGGAAATTCGCGGCCAGATCATGCCGCCCAAAGCCTGACGAACCTGATGGGAAGCCCGGCCCGGCGGCCGGGCTCCCTGCCTCGTTGCTGTCAGGCGCGCGGCAATTTCGGCTGCTCGACAATGCGCAGATACGGCTTCAGCGTCTTCCAGCCTTGCGGGAAGCGCTTCCGGGCGTCCTCGTCCGACAGGGCCGGGGAGATGATGACAGGCTGGCCATCGGTCCAGTTCACCGGCGTGGCCACCTTGTGCGCATCGGTCAGTTGCAGGCTGTCGATCACCCGCAGGATCTCGGCAAAGTTGCGGCCGGTGCTCGGCGGGTGAGTGATGATCAGCCGCACTTTCTTGTTCGGATCGATCACGAACACGCTGCGCACCGTCACCGCCGGGTCGGCTTCCGGATGCACCATGTCATACAGGTTGGATACCTTGCGGTCAGGGTCCGCCAGGACAGGAAAGTTCAGCGACTGGCCCTGGGTTTCCTCGATGTCCTTCTCCCAGTCCTTGTGGCTGTCCGCAGGATCCACCGAAAGCCCGATCGGCTTGACGTTGCGTTTTTCCCATTCCGGCTTCAGCCGCGCCACCTCAGCCAGTTCGGTGGTGCAGACCGGGGTGTAGTCCTTCGGGTGGCTGAACAGCACGCCCCAGGAATTGCCGAGCCATTTGTGAAAGCTCAGCCGACCTTCCATGCTGTCCTGTTCGAAATCGGGCGCCGTCTGCCCAAGCTGGATCGCCATGTCGTTGCTGGGATTGACGACCGGAGTCGGCCGTCAGTCTTGCCGGGGATATGTGCGCCGATATGTGCCGCGGGGCCGCGCCCGGCAACCCTGGCAGGCCGGGCGCGGCTGCGGCAACATCATCCTGCTATCCTCGTCCGGGAGTTCCGCATGCGTTCGCTGCTGATCATGCTCACCGTTGTTGTTCCTATGTTGATCCCCGGGGCGTCCGCGTTTGCCGCCGGCACGCTGCGCATCGGGCTTAATGAGGACCCCGATGCGCTCGACCCGGCGCGTGGCGGCACCTTCGTCGGGCGCATCGTGTTTGCCGCGGTGTGCGACAAGCTGATCGATACCGACGCGCAGAACAATTTCGTGCCGCAGCTTGCGACCGCCTGGGCATGGTCATCCGATTCGCGCGCCCTGACGCTGACCTTGCGCGATGGCGTGCGATTTCACGACGGTCAGCCGATGGATGCCGAGGCGGTGCGCGCCAACATCGAGCGGTATCGCACCGCGCCCGAAAGCGTCCGCAAGGGCGAGCTGAAGCCGGTCGCCGCGGTGGAGGTCGTCGATCCGCACACCGTGCGGCTGCGCCTGTCGCAGCCCTATGCGCCGCTGGTCGCCGTGCTGGCGGATCGCGCCGGCATGATGATGTCGCCCAAGGCGATGGCCCGGCTCGGCCCGAACCTGGCCGATGAACTTCCCTGCGCCGGACCGTTCCGCCTGAAGCAGCGCATTCCGCAGGACCGCATCGTCGTCGAGCGGTTCCCCGATTACTGGAATGCCGCCGCGATCAAGCTGGACCGCATCATCTATCAGCCGATCCCCAACACGGCGGTGCGTCTGGTCGATCTGAAAGCCGGCCAGCTCGACATGGTCGAACGGCTGGGGCCGGCCGATGTGGCGCAGGTGAAGGCCGATCCCGGGCTGAAGCTCGTGACCGCCACCGCACTCGCCTACGACACCATGTCGATCAACGTCGCGAACGGGCCGCAGGCGCAAGCGCTGGGGCGCGATCCCCGCATCCGCGCCGCGCTGGAAGCCTCGATCGATCGCAACGCGCTCAATCAGGTGGTGATGAACGGGTTGTTTGTTCCGTCCAACCAGTTTGAGGCCCCGAACACGCGTTACTGGAACTCCGCACGCCCGGTGCCGCCGCGCGACGTGGCCCGCGCGCGGGATCTGTTGAAGCAGGCCGGTGTGGAGCGGGTGCCGTTCACCTTGCTGGTTGGCAACAGCCCGGTTGAGCAGCAGGTCGGCCAGGTGATCCAATCGATGGCCAACGATGCCGGATTCGATGTGAAACTGCAGGCAATGGAGGCGAATGCGCTGGTCGCCGCGACGCGGGCCGGAAACTACCAGGCGGCCGTGGTGATCTGGAGCGGGCGACCCGATCCGGATGGCAATGTTTCGATCTTCCTTGCCTGCGACGGATTCCTGAACTGGGGCAAGTACTGCAACCCGCAATTCGACGACCTGCTGGCCAAGGCGCGCGGCACCAACAACGTGGCGCAGCGTCAGGCATTGTATCGCAAGCTGTCGGACATCTATCTGGCGGACCGGCCGCATCTGGTGCTGTATCATCTGCGCTGGCTGTGGGCGTTGTCGGACAAGGTGACCGGTTTCGCACCGACACCGGACGGGCTGATCCGGCCACAGGGAATCGAGGTGGGGCCATGAATTTCGATCCGCAGACGCTGGGCGCATTGCGCGATGCCGTGGAAGTGGGAATCACCACTGCCCGCAATGCTGCCAAACCGGTCATCATCTGGGTTGTCGCCGTCGATGATGCCGTGTTCGTTCGTTCTGTGCAGGGTCCGAAGGGGCGCTGGTACAGGTCCGCCGCGGCGGATGGCAGCGCGACGCTGGAACTCGGAGACCGCCGCATTCCGGTCCGCGCGATCCCGGTTGCCGATGCCGCGACGATCGAACGCGTCAGCCAGACGTATCTTGCCAAATATGCAACCAGCTCCTACGCGCCGGCGATGGTCCGTGCGGAAGTCCTGCCGACCACGTTGCGGCTGGAACCACGGTGACGATCGGGCGCTGGCGCATCGGCATCGATATCGGCGGCACCTTCACCGACGTGGCATTGGTGGAGGAAGCGACCGGCCGGATCGCCGTCGCCAAGCTGCCGACCACGCCGCGCGATTTCGGTGCCGCGGTCATCGCCGGACTGCGGCAGGGATTGGCGGATAACCGGATAGATCCGGCCGCCGTGTCGCTGCTGTCGCATGCAACCACCGTGGTGACCAACGCGCTGCTGGAGAAACGGGGCGCCCGCGCCGGCATGATCGCCACGCGCGGCTTTCGCGACATCCTGGAGCTGCGGCGGTCGTCGCGCGCGGACCTGTACGACCTGTTCCAGGACGCACCCGCCGTCCTGATCCCGCGCCGCCACCGCTTCGAGATTACCGAGCGGATCGACGCCCAGGGCGCGGTTGTCACACCGCTCGCCGAGGACGAATTGCCGGGGCTGATCCAGGCAATCCGCGAGGCGGAGCTGGAAACGGTCGCTGTCTCGCTGTTGTTTTCTTTCCTGAACGACACGCATGAGCGGCTTGTCGGTGCAGCATTGCGGACGGCGCTGCCGGATGTCGCCGTCTATCTGTCCTGCGACGTCCTGCCGGAGATCCGAGAGTTCGAACGCGCCAGCACCACTGCTGTGTGTGCCAGCGTCGGGCCGTTGCTGGCGCGCTACCTGCGCCGGCTGGAAGACGCGACCGCCGCATTGGGACTGCCGAAGCTGCATGTCATGGGCTCCTCGGGCGGCGTCGTCGATGTCACCGAGGCGCTGCGCATGCCGGCGATGGCGGTGGAATCCGGCCCGGCGGCGGGCGTGATCGCCGCTTCTTTGGCCGGCCGTCAGCTTGATCGCCCGAACCTGATCAGCTTCGACATGGGCGGTACGACCGCGAAAGCGAGCGTGATCGTCGGTGGGGAAATCGCGCTGACCGCGGAATACGAGGTGGGGGGCGGCGGGAATGCCAAGCGCTGGATGCACGGCACCGGCCATCCGATCCGGGTGCCGGTAATCGATCTGGCGGAGGTCAGTGCCGGCGGCGGCTCGATCGCCTGGGTCGATCCAGGCGGGGCTCTGAAGGTCGGGCCGCACAGCGCCGGCGCCGATCCGGGGCCGGCGGCATACGGCGCCGGCGGAACGCGGCCGACGGTGACCGATGCGGATGTCGTGCTGGGCTGGCTGGACCGGAATTTTCTGCTGGGCGGGGCGCTGCGGATCGACGCCGCTGCTGCTGAGGCGGCGATCGAGGCGCATGTCGCGCGCCCACTGGGGCTGTCGGTGGCCGAGGCGGCGGCGCGTACGGTTGAGGTGGTGAACGCCAACATGGCGCAGGCGCTGCGCATCGTCTCGGTCGAGCGCGGCCACGATCCGGCCGAGTTCAGCCTGATCGCGTTTGGCGGGGCCGGCCCGGTGCATGCGGCGTTCCTGGCTGAGGAATTGGGCATTCCGGAGGTGATCATTCCGCCGGCGCCTGGTGCATTCTCCGCATTGGGCCTGGTTGCAACGGATCTTCGGCGCGACTGGTCACGCACCCTGTATGCGGATGTATCGACGCTGGCGCCGGAGCGGCTGGGTGTGGCGCTTACGGCGATGGAGGATGCGGGCCGTGCGTTCCTGCGCGATGCCCGGGTGCCGCCGGAGCAGTGCGCTCTGATCCGCCAGGCCGATGTGCGTTATCGCCGTCAGGCCTACGAGCTGACGATTCCGCTGACGGAGGGAGTGGTGACTGACGCAACGATCGCCCGTCTGGCGGGCGAATTCCACGCGCGGCACGAGCAGACCTATGGCCACGCCAACCCGGCGGAGGCGGTGCAGCTTGTCAATCTGCGGCTGACTGCGGTTGGCCGTCTGCCGGAAATCGCGTTCCGCCAACCCGGGGATTCGGGCAAGACACGGCTGCGCCGTCGCGATGCGTGCTTCCCCGACATCGGTTTCACCAGCACCGAGGTGCACTGGCGCGACGGCCTGTTGCCCCGAACCGAACTGGCCGGCCCGGTCATCATCGAGGCGATTGACTCGACGGTGGTGGTGCCGCCGGAATGGCAGGCGCGAGTGAACGAAGCGGGATTGATTGAGCTTACGGCTGTAGGGTCGCTCGGCCGATATGGTGGTGGCCGGAAACCAGGCTCGGCCCGCAGCGGGTCGCGCACGCATTGGAAGGGTCCGGTATTACGAAGAAATCAAGGTCCCTCGTAAACCGGGGCTGCGCATGAAAGATAACGGCGTAACCTCCGACAATGAGATATTTAACGCCATGGCACGGAAGGCTGACAAAACGTCTTTGTAGTCTTGGAACATCCGGCTCCATCTCCCTACCTTTGAGGGCATAGGCGGTCTGGATCATTTCATCGAAGCTGATGCAATTCCGCATGGTCGGTTGTTCTTCTATGTCGCTTTGTAGCATATACAAGCACTTGCGACAACCTTCGGAACCCCATAGTTAACATCCGAACGACTTCGAAGACACTTTCAGCAATGTGCATCCCTTAAAGGATCAGGCATGGTTCATCATTCTTGAAGCTCGCCGAATTGCTATCCCGGCCGCCCGGCCACCCCGACCGTGGTCGCGTCCGCCTGAGGCGGCTATTGTCTGCTCCGAACGAGGTGCCCGATGCCACGGCTGAAAACCGATCCCGCCCGCTTCGAGGTGGTAAAGAACGCCCTGATTTCCGCCGCCGAGGAAATGAAGATCGTCCTCGCCAAGACCGCCTATTCGCCGCTCCTGAAAGTCGCCGGCGATTATTCCTGCGGGATTTTCGACGCCGGTGGCGACATGGTCGCGCAGGGCCCCGACCTGCCGATCCATCTCGGCTCCATGCCCGATGCGGTGCGTGCTGTCGTGGCAGCGTTCCCGGCCTCCGCGCCGGGCGATGTGTTCATCCACAACGATCCCGTATCACGGCGGCTCACATCTGCCGGATGTGAACGTCATCGCCCCTGCTTTCCACGACGGTCGGCTGCTCGGTTATGGCTGCGTGCGCGCGCACTGGCCCGACATCGGCAGCGCCACGCCGGGCAGCTACGGCGCGGTCACCGAGATTTATGGGGAAGGTCTTCGCCTGCCGCCGGTGCGCCTGTATCGCGACGGCAAGCCCGACCCCGGCATTGAGGCGATCATCTTCGCCAACGTCCGCACCCCCGCCGAGCGTTTGGGCGATCTCCGTGCGCAGGTCGCCGCGTGCCGCCGAGCCGGCGTGCGACTGGCTGCACTGGCCGCGAAATATGGAACCGATGCACTGCTGGCGATCATGCAGGAGGTGCTGGACTACTCGGAACACATGATGCGCGCTGCGTTGCGCGGATTGCCGGACGGCACGGCGGAGTTCTCCGACGTGTTCGACGGCGACGGCGTGATCGCGCCTGGCGAAACCAAGGACGCAACCTTCACCGTGCGCCTGCGCATCACCAAGCGAGGCGACGCGATCACCGCGGACTTCACCGGCTCCGATCCGGCGGTTGCCGGGCCGATGAACGCGCCGCTCACAGTAACGGCATCCGGCGTGTTCTGCGCGCTGAAGATGATAGCCGACCCGAAAAGCCTTATCCCGCCGAATTCCGGCTGCTGGCGGCCGGTGGTGGTAACCGCGCCGCCCGGCTCGGTGGTGAACGCGCAGCACCCATCACCGGTGGTGTACGCCAACCATGAGATGTCGCACCGCATCGCCGACATGGTGATGGCGGCGATGTTCCACATCACGCCTGATACGGTTATGGCCGGATCGCAGGGCACCTCGGCGGTGATCACCTTCGGTGGCGTGGATCCCCGTACCCGCGAACGTTACGTCAGCTACGAATCGGTCAAGGGGGGTTTCGGCGCGCGGCCGACCAAGGACGGCATCAACGCCGTCGCTGCCACGGTCAGCAATATGATGAACACGCCGATTGAAATCCTGGAACTCAGCTTCCCGTTGCGAGTCGAGGAATATTCGCTGGTTCCCGACAGCGGCGGCGCCGGCCGGTATCGCGGCGGCCTGGGTGTGCGTCGGGTCTGGCGGGTGCTGGGCCATGACGCGCACGCCGCCGTTTGCTGCGAGCGTACCGTCACGCCGCCGTTCGGTCTCGCCGGGGGGCGCCGGGGTGGCCCGGCGCGCATCGACCTGGTCCCGCCGGGCGGTCCGACGCAGCGCGGCTGAACAGCAAAGGCGCGTTCATCGCGCCGGCCGGTTCTCGGGTCGTGCTGGAAGCGCCGGGCTCGGGCGGGTATGGACCGCCCGTGGCGCGCGACCCGGCGGCGCTTTCCGAAGACATCGCGAACGGATACGTTACCCGATAACCAGGGGGAGACAGGCCGATGTCCGAAACGCTGCCGCTGATTGCCCAGAAGGGCCCCTACATGATCGCGGTCGAGGCCGGAAAATCGTACTGGTGGTGCGCCTGCGGGCGCAGCAAGGCGCAGCCGTTCTGCGATGGCTCGCACAAGGGCAGCGGATTCGCCCCGATGGAATACAAGTCCGAAACCGCAGAGGACATCTGGTTCTGCGGCTGCAAGCGGACCGGCGGCAAGCCGTGCTGCGACGGCACGCACGAGACGGTGTAGCGCACATGAAAATCGATGACGTCACGCTGACGATCTTCACCTGGGACGGCATTCCCGCCACGGTGTACCATCAGGGCTCGCTGGCTTCGAGCACATCCAACCTGGGGCTGCTGCGCATCAGCACTGATCAGGGCGTGGAGGGGCATGCGTTTCTCGGCTCCGCCAGCAACCCGGCCTCGATGGACGGGCCGCAGTTGATCCGCACACTGAAGCCGCTGCTGATGGGCCAGCACCCGCTGGAGCGCGAGCGCATACACCAATCGATGCGCCTGCTGACTCGCGTGGTGAGCTATCGCACCGTGGGCGCCGTGGATACTGCGCTGTGGGACCTGGCCGGCAAAATTGCCGGGCTGCCGGTGCACGCTCTGATGGGGACTTATCGCGGCTCCATCCTTGGATATGCGAGTTCGCAGGTGCTGCCTGACGTGGCGGCTTATGTCGATCAGGCACAACAGTTCAAGGGCGACGGCTGGCGCGCTTACAAGATCCATCCGCCGCGGGATCCAGATAAGGACATCAAGGTCTGCGAGGCGGTCCGCCGGGCGGTGGGCGACGACTTCCGGGTGATGCTGGATTCCACCTGGAGCTACAATTACACCGACGCGTTGCGCGTCGGGCGGGCGATCGAGGAGCTGGGTTTCTACTGGTACGAAGACCCGATGGCCGACGAAGACATCTACAACTACGTCAAATTGCGGGATAAGCTGGACATCCCGATCATGGCGACAGAGTTTCCGGCGGGCGGCCTGGACACTTACCCGATCTGGCTGACTGAGCGCGCCACCGACTATCTGCGCGGCGACATCCCGAACAAGGGCGGCCTGACCACGATGCTGAAAACCGCCCATCTGGCCGAGGCGTTCGGGCTGAAATACGAAATCCACCACAGCGGAAATTCGCTGAACAACCTCGCCAATTTGCATCTCTGCATGGCGCTGAGGAACACCACCATGTTCGAGGTGCTGCTGCCGCATGGGGCGCACAAATACGGCATGGCGAAGGATCTCGACATCGACCGTGACGGACTGCTGCATGCCCCGACCGCGCCGGGCGTGGGGGGGGAGATCGATTTCGGGCTGATCGAGCGGAAGACGGAGGTGGTGTTGCGGTGAGCCTACCGATGCAGCTGTCTCGAAGTTCCTCGCCGGATGTCGGTCGTGAGTTCCGGCCCGGGACCCGGGGACGGCCGTCAGTGGCAGCTCGTCGATGGCCATCCGCAGCCGATGGAGATCGCAAGTCGCACCCGCGGTGCGATCCATGCCGAACTCGGTGCCCTCATCGGCAATCACCTTACTGCAGCAATCCAGCCCGTGCAATGTAATAATGACGCATCGGCATTGTTCCACGCGTGCTGTCCGCGATCGAATGTTCGTGTGGCCGATCTTGGCGGTCGCTTGTTCGGGCTACCGGATTGAGGAATTCAGCGTTCCCGACCCGATTATGCTGGTCGAGATTGTTGACCGATACAAACCACGCCGAAACCTGGTCCAACATCTGGACCTACACCACGATCCCCAGCGTGCGCGAAATCATGGTAGTTCACAGCATCGCCATCGGCGCCGAACTGCTGCGCCGGAACCGGGACGGCAGTTGGCCGGAACAGCCGGACCTGATCGAGAATGGCGACCTTGTCCTCGACAGCATCGGTTTCCGTGTCCCCGTTACCGCGCTGTATCGCACGACGCACCTCGCTCGCGGCGGTTAGTCGTCTTTCCCCACCACCGTACCCGCCATCGTCCCCCCATCGATAACGATGGTCTGCCCGGTCACGAAGCTGCCCGCCTTCGACGCCAGGAAAACCGCCGCCCCGGCGATTTCATCCGGCTCCCCGATGCGCTGCAGCGGCGTGCCGCGCGTGCGCTTGCGGTAAAGCTCCGGATCCTCCCACAAGCGCGCGGGCGAAATCCGTGCGCACCAGCCCCGGCGCGATCGCGTTGGCGCGGATGTTCTTCGGTCCCCACTCGACGCATATATTCCGCGCCAACTGCATGTCGGCCGCCTTCGAGATCGCATACAGCCCAAGCTGCGCCGACCCGCGCAGCCCGCCGATGGACGAGATGATCGTCACCGAGCCGCCGCCGCGCTCCGCCATCTGCGGCAGCACCATGTTGCACAGCCAGAAATTGCTGCGCACATTGGCGCCCATCACCCGCTCATACACTTCGTCGGAAGCCCCCACGGCCGGCCCCAGATACGGGTTCACCGCCGCGTTGCACACCAGCGCGTCGATCCCGCCCCAATGCGCGATGCGTGCGATCCACCAGTGCGGCCAGCTCTTCCTTCCGCGCGATATGGCAGGGCACCACGATCGCCTCGCCGCCACGCTCGCGGATGCCGCGCGCCACCACCTCGCAGGCATCCGCCTTGCGCGAAGAGATCACCACCTTCGCGCCGTGCTCGGCCATGCGCTCGGCGATGGCCCGCCCGATCCCCTTCGATGACCCGGTAATCACGGCGATTTTGCCGGTCAGATCGAACAGCGACATGTCGTCTCCCCCGTTTTACCCGCTGCAATATCGGTCAGCCGATCACCTGCTGCGTGTGCCGCGCAATCATTGCTTCCTCATCGGTCGGAATCACGCGTACTCCACGCGGCTGCCGGGCGCGCTGATCACCACATCGCCGCGGTCATTGGCCGCCGCGTCAAGCGTCACGCCGAGCCACGCCAACCGCTCGCACGCCGCCGCGCGCACCGGCGCCGCGTGCTCGCCGATACCGGCGGTGAACACCAGCCCATCCAGCCCGGCCAGCGAACTCGCCAATGCCCCCGTCTCGCGCGCCAACCGGTACACGAACAGCTCCACCGCCTCCCGCGCCGCCGCCTGATCGCTCGCCATTAGCGTGCGCATGTCGTTGGACAGATCGGACACGCCGAGCAGGCCGGAGCGATTATACAGCAGGTCCTCGACTTCCTTTGCCGTCATTCCGCGTTGCGCGATCAGATACAGCACCACACCTGGATCCAGCGTCCCGCAGCGCGTCCCCATCACCAGCCCATCAAGCGCCGTGAAGCTCATTGTGGTATCGATGCTGTGCCCATCCTGCATGGCGCACAGACTGGCCCCGTTGCCGAGATGCGCCACGATCACCCGCCCGGCCGCCAGCCCGCGCCTCCCGCAGCCGGCCGGCGATGTACTCATACGATATGCCATGAAACCCATAGCGCCGCACCCCGTCTGCCTCGAAGTGCCGCGGCAGCGCGAACCGGGTCGCCACCGCCGGCATGGTCTGGTGGAATGCGGTATCGAAGCAGGCGACCTGCGGCAGCCCCGGCCTGGCCGCGGCAATCGCGCGAATCGGCGAGAGGTTGTGCGGCTGATGCAGCGGCGCGAGCGGCGTCAGCGCCTCCATTCGCCGCATCGTCGCGGCATCCACGCGCACCGGCCCGGTGAACTCGCGTCCGCCATGCACGATCCGGTGCCCAACGGCCCGCAGCGCATCGGCGCCCAGATGCCGATCGACGAAATCGAGCAGCGTGCCCAGCATCTCCTCGTGCGAGCGCGCCGCATCGTCCCAGCGCCGCTCCTCCAGCACCGCCCCCTGCCCATCGCGCGCAACGAAATGCGGGGCGCTGCCGATCCCCTCGATCTGTCCCCTGGCGACAACCGTCAGCGATCCGGCCGCACTTTCGAACAATGCGAACTTGATGCTGGATGAGCCGGCATTGACCGCCAGGATCGCGTCCGTCACGGCGTCACGGTCCGGTCGTCTTCGTCCTCCGGTCCCACCATCAGCATGCCGGAATTGGGCTCGACACAAACCAGGCGATTCTCCACACGTCTGACTCCCGGCACGTTCTCCGCCGCAACGCGCAACGCGTCACGTTCCCGCACGTCGAACACCACGCCGTCGAGCTCCACCACCCCGTCCGTCACAGCAATGCTGATGGAACGCCGCGGCACCCACGGCTCGCGCTCGAGTTCGGCCAGGAGTGCGTCGCGGATGGTGGCATCGCCTGCCGAGGCGGCCGGCATGTCCAGTTCCTTTGCCAATGCGCCGATCAGGTCGGCGCGACTGACCACTCCCACCACCACGCCATCCCGTGTCACCGGCAACCGCTTGATCCGTCGCGTGCGCATCAGCTTCGGCCACCTCGGCAAGCGACGCCGTTTCATTCACGCTGATCGCTTCCGGTGTCATCACGTCACCAACCCGACGGCCATGCGTGTGGACGTACTCACCGGCGAGGCGGCCGGGCGTGAAGATGATGCCGAGCCACCCGGCCCGCTTGCCCTCGGTGCCAGTCTCCACCCGGCGCAGCAGGTCACCCTCGGTCAGCATGCCGATCGGCCGGCCGGCCGCGTCCAGCACCGGCAGGCCGCTGATCCGCCGGTCTATCATCAGCCGCACCGCCTGCGACAGCGGCGCGTCCGGGCTGATCGCAATGACGTTGCGGGACATCACATCTGCGGCGTTCATCGGACCCTCCTGCCGGGTGTCGGCAGCGTATCGCACCGGAACATCAGGTTCAAAGCTCTGTCGCGATGAGTGCGGCGGCGGAGATTGCGACGGTCAGCAGCAGGGCAGCGCGGGTGAGCGGCGCAATCAGCGGAGCGGCAACCGAGTCCGGCAGCGGCTTGCGCCCGGTGACCATTGGTCGCAGCAAATTCTGCCTCTTGACCGCGGCATACGCCAGGATCGCCAGCACATGCAGCGCGATGGCAGCCAGCAGCAGGTCCCAGAATATCGTGTGAAGGTTGCTGATCACGTCGGCGATCGAGGTGGGCATCAGCTCGGTAAGCGGACCCTCGTCGGCGATATCGTTGTTTACGTAAATGCCCGTCAACGTCTGCCCGAACAGCAGCAGGATCATCACCAGCACCATCCAGCCGCCGGCTGCGTTGTGGCCTATTTCGGTGTCCACCTCACGGCGATGCAGATGGGCAAGATGGCGCAGCGCCGCGCCGGGCGAGACAAGGAACCGGCCGAAGCGGGCGGTATCGCTGCCGAACAGGCCCCATAACAGACGGAACAACAGCAGCGCCAGCAGCGCATCGCCGGCCCAGGCGTGCCAATCCATCCAGTTCAGCCGCACCGTGACGTAGCACGCCGCAACCAGCACCACCGTTCCCCAGTGGAACAGACGGGTGGGCGCATCCCAGACCAGCACGCTGCGTTCGGTCATCACGCTATCCGCAACTGCCGCAGCCGCAGCAGGCTGATCAGCGTCGCCGCCCCCGCCGCGGCTACGCCGAGCGCCAATGCCATTCGCACGCCACCGCCGATGCCGGTTCCGGCCGCGCCCGACAAGCCGAAGGTCAGCGCCACCAGCGCGCTGCCGTTCGTCTGCCCCAGAAGCCGCGCGGTGGACAGCATCCCGCTCGCTGCGCCGCTTCGCTCCGGCGGCGCCGAACCGATCAGCAGCCGGTTATTCGGCGACTGGAAGAACCCAAATCCGAACCCGCATACCGCCATCCGCCACGCCACGTCCGCCCACCCGGCGTGCGCCGACATCAACACCAGCAGCAGCATCCCCACGGTCATGATAGCCAGCCCCATCGCCCCCAGCGCGCCGGGCGAGGACTTGTCCGACAACCGCCCCGCCACCGGCGCCACGAACACCACGATCGCCGGCCACGGTGTGATCAGCAGCCCAGTGGCGATCTGCGATCGTCCGGCGACGTCCTCGAACAAAAACGGCAGCGACACATAAGCCAGGGTCTGCGCCGTGAAAGAGCAGATCGAGGTGGCGACCGACAGCGCGAACACTGGGCGGCGGAATAGATCCACTGGCAGCATCGGTGCTCGCATGCCCCGCTCTCGCTGGATGAACACCGCCCCCAGCACGGCCGCGGCGGCCAACTCGACAGCCGCCCAGGCCAAGCCCTGGCCACGCCCGAACTCGTCCACCGCGATCATCAGCAAGCCCAGCGTCGCCGCATTCAGCCCGGCGCCGGCCATGTCGAACCGATGACCGGTGCGCGGCGTCACCGGCAGGGCGCGAGCAGCGAACCACAGCGCGATCACCCCGAGCGGCACGTTGATGGCGAACAGCCAGTGCCAGCTTGCCACCGACAGGATTGCGGCGGCGACGGTCGGCCCGGTCGCCGACGATGTCGCAACCACGAAGGCGTTGAACCCCACTCCGCGGCCGAGCATGGAGCGCGGAAAGATGAAGCGCACCAGCGCAGTGTTGACGCTCATGATGCCGGCCCCGCCGAGCCCCTGCACGACACGCGCGGCCACCAGCATCGGCAGCGAATGGGACAGCGCGCAGCAAAGCGACGCAGCCGTGAACACCGCCAGCCCGACCGAATAGACGCGGCGATAGCCGACGATGTCGCCGAGCGAGGCGAGTGGTAGCAATGAGACGGTGACCGCAAGCTGATACGCGTTCACCACCCAGATCGACGCCGCCGGCGTCGTGGACAGCTCCTGCGCGATGGTCGGCAGGGCGATATTGGCGATCGCCAGAGTTCGAGCACCGACATGCTGACGGCGATCGCCATGGTGGCGAGCGCGCGACGGCGCTCCGCCGGCGGCAGCCCGTCGGTGTCCGATTGTGGGTCTGGCATGCCGAACAACTTGACCCGGCCCGTCCGGGTCAACAAGCTCCGGCGCTATCGAATTGCCGCAGCACGAATCTCAGGTCCCCCCGGCGGAGTGGTGGTTGCAACCAATGCTTTCGGTCGCCATCAACCCGGCTCAGGTCCCTCGATCGAGTGTGTCAGCCGAAACGGTGCAGTGGGATATACCCCAAGCACACGGACCTCGGACGAAAAGAACGACAATTCCTCCAACGCTCGGCGCAATGCCGGCTGCTCGGGATGCCCGTCCACGTCACACAGAAACTGCGTTGCCGCGAACTGGCCGGCGAGCATGTAGCTCTCCAGCTTGGTCATGTTCACGCCGTTGGTGGCGAAACCCGCCCAGCGCCTTGTACAGCGCGGCCGGCACGTTGCGGACGCGGAACACGAACGTCGTCATCAGATTGGGCAGCGTCGCATCCGGCGTTCGCGGGCGACGCGCCATCACATAAAACCGCGTTGTGTTGTGGGCCGCGTCCTCGACATTCGCCCGCAGTACCTCGAAGTCCGTAGATTTCCGCCGCCAGCGACGAGGCGATCGCCGCGTCCTCGGGGTTGTTCCATTTCGCAACAAGCTGCGCCGCTCCGGCAGTGTCCGCCTGCACCACCGGCCGGATGCCCAAACGTCGCAGGAAATGGCGCACCTGGCCGAGCGCGACGCTGTGGGAGTGCGCCCGCTTCAACCCCTCCACGCTGGCGCCCTTGGCCGCGAGCAGGCAGTGCTCGACCCGCTGGAACGCTTCACCCACCACGAACAGGCCGGATTCCGGCAGCAGGTGATGGATATCGGGCACGCGGCCGGCCAGCGTGTTCTCGCAGGGCAGCATGGCGAGTTCGGCGCGGCCGTCGCGCACCGCCTCGATCGCCGCTTCGAAGCTTTCGCACGGCAGGGTGCGCAGCGCCGGGTACGCCGTCCGGCACGCCAGGTCCGAATAGGCGCCGGGCTGGCCCTGAAACGCGATCACACCGTTCATCGTCCAGCCACCGGCGACAGCAGCCCGCGCGCCCGTTCCAGATCGGCCGGGGTATCGACGCCGAACAACCCATGATCCACGCGCGCGCAGGCGATCCGCATGCCGGCCTCCATCGCCCGCAACTGCTCCAGTTTTTCCCGCTGTTCCAGCGGGCTCTCCGGCAACGAAACAAAGCGCGTCAGGGCGGCGCGACGGAACGCATAAATGCCGACATGGTGCCACCGCGGACCGTCGCCCCAGGGGATCGGCAGGCGGGAGAAATACAGCGCCGGCGCCACCTCCTGCTGGGGACCGAAGGCGCAGGCCGCTTTCACGAACGACGGCGTGTTGGCCTCATCCTCCGACGCAACCGGGGTGACGACCGTGCCGATATCGACGGCGGGATCTTCCAGCGGACGAATCGCCGCGTGGAGTTGCGCGTGCGACACGGTCGGGACGTCGCCTTGCAGGTTCACCACCACGTCGTGCCGGCCGGCCGGATCCAGTTCGGCGAGCGCGGCATGCACGCGGTCGGAGCCGGTGGGCAGCGTTGGGTCGGTCAGCACCGCGCGACCGCCGGCGGCATGCACGGCATCGGCGATCTCCGCTTCGGCGCAGGCCACCACGACAGGACCGATATCGGCTTCCAGCGCACGCCGCATCACGTGCACGATCATCGGCTGGCCGTGGATGTCGGCCAGCGGCTTGCCGGGCAAGCGGGAGGACGCCATGCGGGATGGGATGACGACGATCGGGTTCACGGTGCGATGGACGGCCTAAATCGAGAGGATCGAGGGGCGGATTGCGGGGCTTGAGTCGTTTCCGTATGGTGCGCGCACCTTAGCAGGCGGGCAGCCGGGTGCAATGACGCGGCAGGTGGCGCGCGTGCATTGCAACGAGCAATCCGACGGAGAGAGTCGCGGCGCATGGATAGTATGGAGGTCAACAAGGCGGTTGCCGCGGTTCTGGTCGCCGGCATCGCGTTCTTCGTCACCGGCCTGATCGGCGACAATCTGATCTCCGAAACGATGCCGGAGAAGCCGGTCTTCAGCATCGCGGGCGTGCAGCCGGCGGCCGAGACGGGCGGGGCGGCGAAGCCGGCGGAAATGCCGCCGATCGCGCCGCTGCTGGCGTCCGCGAATGAGCAGAAAGGTCAGCAATTCGCCAGTCAGGTGTGCACCGCCTGCCACAGCCTGAACAAGGGCGGCAAGCCGATCGTCGGTCCGAATCTGTATGGGGTGGTCGGCGGCCCGCACGATCATGAAGCGGGCTTCGACTATTCCCCGGCGTTGGAGAAGTTCAAAGGCCAGCCCTGGACGTTCGATGCGCTGAACCATTGGCTGTTCAACCCGAGCGAGTATGCGCCGGGCACGCGCATGACGTTCGCCGGGATTCCCAACGCGCAGACGCGAGCCGACGTGATCGACTATCTGCGCACGCTGTCCGACCATCCGCTGCCGCTGCCGAAGCCGGAGGCGCCGGCCAAGCCGGCCGCCGCTGCTCCGGCTCCGGGCGCCGCAACTCCGGCCGGCAACAAGGCCGGGGCCAGCAGCGCCGCCGTCGAGAACAGCACGCCGACCGGGAAACTTCCGGCAACGTCGCGCCCAGCGGCGGCCCCAGGTGCGGCCCCAGCGGCATCCGCAGGGGCATCCCCAGGTGCATCCAATGCCGCGGGACAACCCGCGACCGCCGGCAGCAGCACGGGTCCGGTCCCCGCGGCTCCGCCCGCCGGCGCGACCCCGGCGGCAAAGCCCTGACGAGCGGCGCCGGTGGATGACCTGATCGCCGGAGCGAACGCCGCGGCTGATGTCGCCGGGGCGGTGATCCGCCCGTTCTTCCGGGCCGGGCTGACGGCGACGCTGAAGGCGGACCGCACGCCCGTTACCATTGCAGACCGCAGCGCTGAGCAGGCGATGCGCGCCGTGCTGGCCGAGCGGTTCCCGGACCATGGCATCCAGGGCGAGGAGTTCGGCACCGATCGTCCGGACGCCCGGTTCCGCTGGGTGCTCGACCCGATCGACGGTACCAAGGCATTCATCACCGGCCGGCCGGTGTTCGGCACATTGGTTGCGCTGATGGACGGCGGACGCCCGGTCCTGGGCGTGATCGACCAGCCGGTGACGCGGGAGCGCTGGATCGGCGTTGCCGGCGCGCAAGACGAATTTTGCCGGGCCGTTCGGCGGGGTTGCCGGCTGCCGTCGCTGCGCAGCGCCGGAAGATGCGGAACTGTCCTGTACCGGCCCTTCTCTGCTCGGCGACGATGAGCCACGATGGCGGCGTCTGGCCGGTGCGGTGCGGCGGGTGTCGTGGGGCGGGGACTGCTATGCTTACGGCCTGCTGGCGCTCGGCCAAATCGATATCATCGCGGAGTCCACGATGAAGCCATGGGATTGGGCGGCGCTGGTGCCGGTGATCGAAGGGGCCGGCGGCCGGGTGACCGACTGGCAGGGCGACCGGCTGCGGCCCGATGGCGATGGCAGGGTGCTGGCGGTGGGCGATCCGGCGCTGCTCGGGCCGGCGATCGCGTTGCTCTCCGGGTGAGGCTTAACGGGATTTCAGTATGCCGCCGGCCGCGGTGCGGGCATCAATTGCGGGTGAGGAAACTGGCTGTCGCGCGCGTTCTGATGCTTCTGGTGCTGATGGCCCTGACCGGGGCGGTCGTGCCGCGCCGATGAATCGGTAACGACCAGCCATGCCGTCGCGGTGCTCGGCACGCCGGCCCTGCCGCCCGACTTCCCGTATTTCCCCTATGTCAACCCGAACGCCCCCAAGGGCGGCGAGGTCACGCTCGCGGCGATCGGCACGTTCGATAGCTTCAACCCGTTCATCCTGCGCGGCACCGCGGCTGCCGGCATGGTGGATCCCTGGGTCGGAATGCCCGGCGGCTCTGAGGCCGGCTCGACGGTGGGGCATGTCTGGGAAAGCCTGCTGACGCCATCGGCCGACGAGATCGCCACCGCCTATTGCCATATCTGCAAGACCGTGGAGATGCCGGCGGACCGGTCGTGGATTGCATTCAATCTCCGCCCCGAGGCGCGGTTTTCGGACGGGGTGCCGCTGACTGCCGAGGATGTTGCGTGGACCTTCCGCACGCTGATGACCGAGGGCCGTCCGAGCTTTCGCATCCAGATGGCCGACGTGACGGATGTGGTTGTCGAAAGCCCGACCCGGGTCGTGTTTCATCTGCGGCCGAACGAAAACCGCGCGCTGCCGCTGATCCTGGGCGGGTTGCCGGTGCTGCCGGAGCACTGGTTCAAGGGCCGGGACTTCAGCGATCCGTTGCGAGAGGCACCGATCGGGTCGGGGCCGTATCGGATCGCCGAGTTTCACGCTCGGCCGCAGCGTGACCTACCAGCGCGACCCGAACTGGTGGGCGCGGGACTTGCCGACCGCGCGCGGGACCAACAATTTCGATACGGTGCGCATCGAGTATTACCGCGAAAGCGCCATCGCGATGGAGGCGTTCAAGGCCGGCCAGATCGATCTGCGGTCGGAGAACATCGCGAAGCGTTGGGCGACCGGACTACGATTTTCCGGCGGTGCGGCAAGGGTCTGGTGATCAAGGCCGATATCCGCCACCACCTGCCGACCGGCATGGAGGGCTGGGCGATGAACACGCGCCGGCCGATGTTCAGCAACCCGCTGGTGCGCCAGGCGCTTGCCGTGGCATACGATTTCGAATGGGCCAACAAGAATCTGTTCTACGATCGCGTACACCCGTACGCTAAGCTATTTCAGCAACAGCGACCTGGCCTCGTCCGGGCTGCCTGACCGGCGACGAGCTGAAGCTGCTGGAGCCGTTCCGGAAGGAACTGCCGCCAGCCTTGTTCACAGCAGCCGTTCACCCTGCCGGTGACCGACGGGTCCGGCAATGACCGGGCGGAGCTGATGCAGGCGCTGAAGTTGTTCGAGCAGGCGGGCTGGCGGGTGAAGGACATGAAGCTCGTCAATCCGGCCGGGGAGCAGATGCGGTTCACCATCCTGCTGCCCGATCCGTCGTATGAGCGGGTCGCGCTGCCCTATGCGCGAGACGCTCAAGCATCTCGGGATCGAGGTGCAGGTGCGCACCGGTCGACCCGGCGCAGTACCAGCACCTGACTGACGATTTCGATTACGACATGACGTTGCAGGTGTATCCCGAGAGCGATATGCCGGGCAACGGAGCTGCGCGACTATTTCTCCTGCGCGTCGGCCAAGGCGCAGGGCAGCATGAACATGCCGGGGGTTTGCGACCCGGCGGTGGATGCGCTGATCGAGCGACGTGATCGACGCGCCGGACCGGCCGCATTTGCAGGCGGCGGCGCGGGCGCTGGACCGGGTGCTGCTGTGGCGCTGGTACCTGGTGCCGGGCTGGGGCAGCCAGAGCTTCCACATCGCCTACTGGGACCGGTTCGGCCATCCGGACAAGCCGATCCGCGAAGGCTTCAACTTCGACACTCTGGTGGGTTGACCCGGCCAAGGCGGCGCGCACCGATCCGCGCGCGCAGGGCGGGCGGGTAGGCGGAGCTGTGGCCGCCTACCTGCTGCGGCGGCTGCTGCTGGTGATCCCGACGCTGTTCGGTATCATTACCATCAATTTCGTCATCGTGCAGTTCGCTCCCGGGCGGTCCGGTGGAGCAGGTGATGGCGCAGCTTCGCGGCCATGGCAACATCGTCGGTCATGTCCGGCGCCAGCCGGCGATATCGGCCGCGCCGGGCGCGTATCGCGGGGTCCAGCGGGATCGATCCGCACGTGCTGGCCGACATCCGCAAGATGTTCGGCTTCGACAAGCCGCCGCTGACGCGCTTCCTGGACATGGTCGGCGGCTATCTGCGTTTCGATTTCGGCCGCAGCTTCTTTCGCGGCCAAAGCGTGCTGTCGCTGATCGCCGAGCCGGCTGCCGGTTTCGATCTCGCTCGGGCTGTGGTCCACGCTGCTGATCTATGTGATCTCGATCCCGCTCGGCATCCGCAAGGCGGTGCACGACGGCAGCCGGTTCGATATCGCCACCAGCGCGGTGGTGCTGGTCGGCTACGCGATGCCGAGCTTCCTGTTCGCGATCCTGCTGGTCGTGCTGTTTGCCGGCGGCAGCTACTTCCATTGGTTCCCGCTGCGCGGGCTGACCAGCCAGGGCGCCGCGGACTGGGGCTGGCCGGCGCGCGTGGGCGATTACGCCTGGCACATGGCGCTGCCGATCATCGCGGTGGTGGCCGGCGGCTTCGCCAGTCTGACGATGCTGACCAAGAACTGCTTCCTGGAGGAAATCCGCAAGCAATATACGGTCACCGCCCGCGCCAAGGGGGCCGGCGAAGCCGCGGGTGCTGTACGGGCACGTGTTCCGCAACGCGATGCTGCTGATCGTCGCCGGATTTCCGCAGGCTTTCATCGGCATCCTGTTCACCAGCGCGCTGCTGGTGGAGATCGTGTTCTCGCTCGACGGGCTCGGCCAGCTTGGTTTCCAGGCGGCGATCCAGCGCGATTATCCGGTCATGTTCGGCACGCTGTATATCTTCACCCTGCTCGGTCTGGTGATGCAGATCGTCGGGCGACATGCTGTACACCGTCGTCGATCCGCGGATCGATTTCGAGGCGCGGCGGTGAGTTGCCGACGCTGCCCAATGAGTTGTCGCCGGTCACGCGCCGCCGGCTTGCGATTTTCCGCCAACACCGGCGAGGCTATGTCTGCTTCTGGATATTCCTGGTTCTGTTCGTGCTGAGCCTGTTCGCCGAGTTCATCGCCAACGACCGGCCGCTGCTGGTCCGCTTCGATGGCCGATGGTATGTCCCGGTGCTGCAAAACTATCCCGAGGACACGTTCGGCCCTGAATTCCTGCCGACCGAAACCGATTACACCGATCCCGACGTGCAGAGCGTCGATACGGACGCATGGCTGGATGGTCTGGCCGATGGTGCCGTTCAGCTTCGATACGGTGGTGAAGAACCTGCCGAGCCCGGCGCCGTCCCCGCCGTCGTGGCGAAACTGGCTGGGCACCGACGATCTGGGGCGCGACGTGCTGGCGCGGGTGATCTACGGGTTTCGCATTTCCGTGCTGTTCGGCTTCGTGCTGACCGTGATGTCGTCGGTGGTCGGCGTCGCGGCCGGCGCCGTGCAGGGCTATTATGGCGGGCTGACCGATCTGCTGTTCCAGCGCTTCATCGAGATCTGGAACGGCATGCCGCAGCTCTACCTGCTGATCATCCTCGGCAGCATTATCGTCCCCGGGTTCTGGGTGCTGCTGGTGTTCATGCTGCTGTTCAGTTGGATGAACCTGACCGGCGTGGTGCGGGCGGAGTTCCTGCGCGGGCGCAACCTGGATTACGTGCGCGCGGCGCGGGCGCTCGGCGTGTCCGACGGCGGGGTGATGTGGCGGCACATCCTGCCGAACGCGCTGGTCGCCACGCTGACCTATCTGCCGTTCATCCTGTCGGGGTCGGTGACGATCCTGGCGAGCCTGGACTTCCTGGGTTTCGGCATGCCGCCGGGAGCCCCCTCGCTGGGCGAACTGGTGACCCAGGGCAAGAACAATTTGCAGGCGCCCTGGCTTGGTTTCACCGCGTTCTTCGTGCTCGGCGGGTTGCTCACGCTGCTGATCTTCATCGGCGAGGCGGTGCGCGACTCGTTCGACCCGCGCCGCATGGCGGGCTGATGACGCAACATCGTCGAGGTCGGAAGAGCCTGTCGGTTGCGATTCGGCTTCGGCGACCGCGTCGTGCAGGAGGTTTCCTTCACGCTCGACCGAGGCGAGACTCTGGCGCTGGTGGGCGAGAGCGGCTCCGGCAAGTCGCTGACCGCTCTGTCGCTGCTGCAGCTTCTGCCGCATGGCGGCAGCAATCCGACCGGACGCATCCTGCTGAACGGCGAAAGCATGATCGGTGCGCGGCCGGCGGCGCTGCACCGCGCCCGCGGCGATGCTGGCGGGCATCGTGTTCCAGGAGCCGATGACCAGCCTCAATCCGCTGCACCGGGTCGGCCGGCAGGTGGCCGAGGCGATCACGCTGCACCGCAATATCCGCGGCGACAAACTGCGCAAGCGGGTGCTTGCGGTGCTGAAACAGGCCGGCTTCGCGGATGCCGAGCACCGGCTGGAGGCGTTTCCGCATCAGCTCTCCGGCGGCCAGCGCCAGCGGGTCATGATCGCGATGGCGCTGGCCAACGATCCGGCGCTGCTGATCGCCGACGAGCCGACCACCGCGCTGGATGTAACCATCCAGGCGCAGATACTGGAGCTGCTGGCGGCACTGAAGACACAACGCAGCCTCGCGCTGCTGCTGATCACGCACGATTTGCAGATCGTGCGCCGCTACGCGGACCGGGTCTGCGTCATGAAGAATGGGCACATCGTCGAATCCGGCAGCGTGGCGGAAGTGTTCGCGGCGCCGCGTGCATCCCTACACGTGCATGCTGCTGGGCGCGATCCCGAAGGGCACCCCGGCGCACCTGCCGCCAAACCCGACGCTGCTGGCAGAGGCGAGCGATGTGCGCGTGCATTTCGCGATCCGGCGCGGCGTGCTGCGGCGGCGCGTGGGTGAGGTGCGCGGGGTGGACGGCGTTTCGCTCTCGGTGCACGAGGGCGAAACCGTTGGGCTGGTGGGTGAATCGGGATCCGGCAAGACCACGATGGGCTTCGCTATGCTGGGACTGATACACGCCGAGGGTCGGATCGCTTTCGCCGGACAGGAATTGGCAAAGCTCGACAAGCGGGCGCTCCGCCGGCTGCGCGCACGTATGCAGGTGGTGTTCCAGGACCCGTTCGGCAGCCTGTCCCCGCGGCTGACCGTGGGCGACATCGTGGCCGAAGGGCTGCGGGTGCATGAACCGCAGCTCAGTGAGGCCGAACGGGTGTTCCGCGTCGCCGCCGAACTGGAGGAGGTCGGGCTGGAGGCGGCGTGCATCGGCCGCTACCCGCACGAGTTCAGTGGCGGCCAGCGCCAGCGCATCGCGATCGCCCGGGCGATGGTGCTGAAGCCGCGCTTCGTCGTGCTGGACGAACCGACCAGCGCGCTGGACATGTCGGTGCAGGCGCAGATCGTCGATTTGTTGCGCCGGCTGCAGCGGGACCACGACCTGGCTTATCTTTTCATCAGTCACGACCTGAAAGTGGTGCGCGCTCTGGCGCATCGGGTGGTGGTGCTGAAGCACGGCTGCGTCATCGAGCAGGGCGATGCCGCCACCGTATTCGCCCGCCCGCGCGAGGACTATACGCGGGCGCTGATGGCGGCTGCTTTCGAGTTGGAAGCGGTGGATTGATAGCAAGCGGCGTACGCTTGACCCCATTATTCCCGCGAAAGCGGGAACCCGGGCTTGCAAAACCGGAGCAGCCTCACTTGCTGTGATCGTCCGGTTGGGTTGCTTCGTCCAAGAAAGCACGTCAGGAATTATTGACCGCAGATGCACACAGATGCACACAGATGAAATCGAGCTGCACTATGCATCAGTGTGCATCTGTGATAGAGATATTGCTTGCGGTGCTTTGGCGTTCTCGGTTTTGCCGGTATGAAACCAATTCTGCCAGCCCGGGCTTGCGCGGGAATGACGGGCGGCGGGTCAGCGATCTCGCCGCCAAGTATCATCCCGGTTATTGCAGCGGGGAAAAATCGGTGGGTCGCAGGATCCGGTTCTCCATGTTCACCACAAGTTCCAGTTCTGCGCCGCGCTTCAGGAATGCCTGCCACGCCGGATCGGCGGCCATCGCGTTGCGCCGCGCTTCACGGTCGGCTTGGCTGTCGTAAGCCCAGAGATGCACGACACGATTCAGCGGGCCTTCCACGGTGGTGAACCAGCCGACGCATCGGCCGAGGTATTTTTGCTGCAACGGCCACGCCATTTCCTTATACAGTACAACGAAATCGTTCATCTTGTTCGGTTTGCAGGTGTAGATGCGCAGATCGACGATCATGGCTGGTCTCCTGTGTTGGTCGCAAGCGGGACGGGGTCGCGGACCGAGATGTGTGTCCCGCTCGGGTCGCTCTCGTGAACCGCCAGCAGGTTGAGCCCGAAGGCAAAATACCGGTAGCCCCACTCCTGCAGCATCGCCGTCAGGCGCTCGCCGTCGATCTTCACCTGCTCGATCACCATGATCGGATGATGCACCGAGATCAAACTGCGGGCGCCCGCCAAAACGTCAAGCTCCATGCCCTCGACATCGACCTTGAGCAGATCGACACGCGATAAACCCGAGCGAATCGAGTGTCAGTGCCCGCACCTGTGCCAGCCGGTCTTCATAGTCGATCGCCTGTCCGATGAACTCGGTCTGTTCGGTGCGGCGCAATTCCAGACTGCCGAAACTGGCAGGCGAAAGATAGTTGGGGCGGGGAATTCGCATCATCCCGGTGGTGGTGCCAACAGCCGCGTGCAGCGCACGGGCGTTGAAGCAGTTGTTGATCGCGATGTTGCCGGCCAGCGCGTAGTAGATCGGCTCCTGCGCCTCGATCGCCAGCACGGTGCCCCATCGGGTCATGTGCCGCGCCCATTCGATGGTATGGACGCCGATATTTGCGCCACAGTCGAGCGCCACGACCCCATCGCCATGATACTGCCTGCGCAGGTCGAGCAAGCGCAGCGCCGTCTCGACCTCGGACATGTCGTAGGAGGAGCTTTCGAGGATCTGGAATCCGACGCCGTAGCCGGTATCGGTGCCGACCATCCGGTAATCGAACCGGTTCACGATCATTGTGCCGTGATCAGAGGCGGTCAGCACGAAGGCGATCTTGCGGCGCGGCCGGGGCATCAGGTTTCAGTTGTCACGACAGAGGCTGCGCGCACATGCGTGAGCCGGCCGGCGGGCGTGGGTTCCCGCTTTCGCGGGAATGACGGGAGGGGGCGGGAATGACGACCCGGGAATGACGGGCTCACGTCAACCCCTCGATCAACCCGTTCTCGTTCAGCCGGATTGCTTCGGCGGACGGCACGCGTGGCAGCCCGGGCATGGTCATGATGTCCCCGCAGATCGCCACCACGAAGCCCGCACCGGCGGACAGCCGCACTTCGCGCACCGGCAGGATGTGACCTTCCGGTGCGCCCATGACGGCTGGGTCGGCGGTGAAGCTGTATTGTGTCTTGGCGATGCAGACCGGCACCTCGGCAAAACCGGCGGCCTCGTATGCCTCCAGCCGGCGGGCGATGGTGGCGGGAAGCGCGACGTCGCCGGCGCGGTAGATCTCCCGTGCGATGGTGCGGATCTTTTCGGCCAGCGGCATTGCGCTCGGATACAGCGGGGCGGCGTGCGACTTGCCGCGCCCGATCATTGCCTGGACCGCGCGGGCCAAATCCTCGGCGCCGGCGCCGCCCTCGGCCCAATGCCGGCACACCACCACCTGGACCCCGAGCGCCGCCGTGGCGTCGCGCACCACCTCCAGTTCGGCCGCTGTATCCGAGGTGAAGTGGTTAACCGCCACCACCACGGGGACGCCGAACTTGCCCATGTTCTCGATATGCCGCGCCAGGTTGGCGACCCCGCGCCGCACCGCCTCCGTATCTTCCCGCCCGAGCGCCGCCCGCGCCACGCCGCCGTGCATCTTCAACGCGCGGATGGTCGCAACGACCACCGCGGCGGCTGGTTTCAGGCCGGCGGACCGGCATTTGATGTCGATGAACTTCTCGGCGCCCAAATCAGCGCCGAACCCCGCTTCGGTGACCACCACATCGGCCAGCTTGAGCCCAAGCGTCGTGGCCATCACCGAATTGCAGCCATGCGCGATGTTGGCGAACGGTCCGCCATGCACCAAGGCCGGCGAGCCTTCCAGCGTCTGCACCAGATTGGGTTGCAACGCATCGCGCAGCAGCGCCGCCATCGCTCCATCGGCCTTCAGGTCGTGCGCGGTAATGGCGCGGCCATCGCGCGTCTGCGCCACGATCATCCGCCCGAGCCGCGCCTGCAAATCCGCGAGGTCGGTCGCCAGGCTGAACACCGCCATCACTTCCGATGCCGCGGTGATGTCGAAGCCATCCTCCCGCGGGAAACCATTCGCGACACCGCCGAGCCCGACCATGATGCCGCGCAGCGCACGATCGTTGACATCCAGTGCGCGCCGCCAGGAGATGCGGCGGCTGTCGATGCCGAGTGCATTGCCCCAATAAAGATGGTTGTCGATCAGCGCGGCGAGCAGGTTGTTGGCCGCGGTGATTGCGTGGAAATCGCCGGTGAAATGAAGATTGATTTCCTCCATCGGCACCACCTGGGCGTAACCCCCGCCGGCGGCACCGCCCTTCTGGCCGAAGCTCGGCCCCATGCTCGGCTCGCGCAGGCAGATCACGGCGCGGCTGCCGATCCGGTTCAGCGCGTCGGCGAGGCCCACCGTGGTGGTGGTCTTGCCCTCGCCGGCCGGGGTGGGATTGATGCCGGTGACCAGCACCAGCGCGCCATTCGGGCGTTGCGAGAGCGAGCGGATGAAGTCGAAACCGATCTTCGCCTTGAAGCGTCCGAACGGTTCGAGCGCGTCAGCCGGTATGCCGAGCCGGGCGGCGATTTCGTAGATCGGACGCAGCGTCGCCGCGCGGGCGATCTCCAGGTCGCTGTTCACGGTATTGGTTTCCTCCCGGGTAGACATGCCAAATTGTTCAGGCGGCCTGCCTTCGGCCAATGCAAAGCTCGGTCAACACGGCGTCCACCGCAGCCACGAAACCCTGCATGTCGGCGGGCGTGATGGCGCCGATGCAGCCGACCCGGAAGCTTGGTTTTTCGGTGTTGTAGAAATTGCTGATCAGGTAGCCGCGCCGCTTCAGCGCATCGACGAAGGCCTGCAGGTTCCACGCCGGGTCAGCGGGCGCGTGAATGTTGACGATGACCGGGCCCTGCGCGGCGGGCGCAAGGTACGGCACCAGCCCCAGCCCGCGCAGCCCGTCATACAGCGTGCGCATGTTGGCGGTGTACCGCGCAAGCCGGGCCGGCTGTCCGCCCTCGGCCTCGTGGAAACCGAGGGCCGTATTCAGCGCGTTCAGCACCTGGGCGGGCGGGGTGAAGCGGGCGCTGCCGTCGCGGATGGCGCAGCGCGTTGGCGTAAACGTCCGCAAGGTCCAGCGACCAGCTTCCGGCATTCCCGGCCGCGGCGGTCAGCCGATCGATCCGGGCAACCGCGAAGGCAATGCCGGGCACGCTTTCCAGGCACTTGTTGGCGGTGAACACCACCGCATCGATCTCCGGATGGGCGGAGATGTCGAGCGGCAGCGCGCCGAACGCCGAGACTGCATCGACGATGACCCTCCGGCCGACCGCGCGCGCCGCAGCCGCGATGGCCGGCACGTCATGCACCACGCCGCTGCCGGTCTCGCTATAGACCATGCCGAGGTGGCTGATCTCCGGGTCCGCGATCAGCGCCGCGCCGATGACGGCCGGATCGGCGGGCAGTACCCGGCGAGATCGGCAGCAGCACCGGGATGCGGCCGGCCTCGCGGGCCAGCCGCGTCATCCGGTCGGCATAGGCGCCGGTCATTGGGATCAGCAGCTTGCGCCCGGCGGGGATGAAGGTGCGGATCACCGCTTCGGTGATGAAATGTCCGCAACCCGGCAGTGGCAACGCGGCATGCTCGCCCTCGCGGCCGCCGGCGATGGCCATCACGCGGCGGCCGATCGCGTTATAGAGCGGCCGGAAATCGTTGTCCCAGGGCGCGAAGTCGTAGCGGAGCGCGTCGCGCACCTCCGGACGGGTCATCACCGGGCCGGGAATCAACAAGATCATGCAGGCACCTTCGGGAAGGAAGCCGCAGGCTTGGCACGGGAAAGCGGTGAAATCCAGCCGGCTGGATAGCATCGCAGCGGCGCCCCTGGCGCGCGCGGCGCCGGACGATATGATTGCGCCGTCTGCCGGGAGGGGGCGTCGTGACCCGCGATCTCGGGATTATCCATCTGACTGATCTGCACTGGCCGGCACGGGGACAACCGATCTGGTCCGGGGCGCTGATCGCCGCGTTGCGGGACGTCGGAGCGGACGCGACATTGCAGGTCGCCGGGCTGGCGGTCACCGGGGACCTGGTGGATGACCCCAGCGAGCCCGGTTTTATCAACGTCGCCGAGTTCCTGGACCGGTTGACCAACCTGTTAAACCTCGCCGGAACGCCGCAGAACCGAGAGCAGCGTGTCTGGGCATGGCGTATTTTCTGACCCTTGGGGACGAAGTTCAGGAGCTTCAGGGCTGGGAAATGCCGATGGCGCCCATCTCCGGTGCCGTGCCGCCGCAGCACGGGGTGCAGCAGCTTCAGCAGCGGCTGCATCGGATGGGGTTCTATCACGGCACCCTCGACGGCGATTTCGGTCCGCTGACCAAGTCGGCATTGCATGACTTCCAGACCGTCGCCGGGGCGATCGCCAGTCCCAATGGGTCGGACGATCAGACAACGCATCCGGCGCAACTAGCAAAATCCGCCGGCGAGCCCTAACCGCACCATCTCGGTTGCGGAGCGATCGTCGCAACGGCCGGGCATCGCAAGGGGCGGGCGTGTGATGCGGCGTGTTCGGCCGGAACGCATGGATCGTTGCCATCCTCCGGTGCTAGGCTGCTGCGATGACCATGCCCTTCGACCTTCCCTTGTGGCTCCCCTGGTGGGTGCCGCTTGTGTTGCTGGTGCCCACGTTGCTGTGGGGACTGGCGTTCCTGCTGGTGCCGTTCAGCGTGATCGGCGTGAAATCGCGCCTCGACGGGCTGGAGGCGCGGCTGGACGAAATCCAGGCGGAAATCCGGACGCTCGCGCTGCGCCTGCCGGAATCCGTACAATCGGTGGATTTCGACGAGCTGTACACCGCACCGGAGCCGATCGAGCCGAGGCGCCCCCCGGTGATGACCCGCCCGCCGATTCCGCCCGCGGCGCACGAACTGGACCCGGACGAGCCGCGCGAGCCTCCGGGCAGCCCGCCGCGTATCACACGGCGAAACGAGCCGCCGCGGCGTGAGGGCCGGATGGAACCCCGGCTGGACTGGCCGCGGTAATCGCCGGCCCGACGGATCGCCCTGACACGGATCACCGAACCGGAGCCGAGCCATGCGCCTCAGTGTCGTGCAGATGAACCCGGGCGCCGACAAGGGCGCGAATATCGAGCAGGCGCGCCGGTTGATTGATGGCGCGGTCAGCGCCGATCGGCCCGATTTGATCAGCCTGCCCGAGATGTGGACCTGCCTGGGCGGCACCCGGGCCGGCAAATTCGAACAGGCGGAGGAACTGCCGCCGCCGGGCTCCAATCAATCCGGCGGTTCGGCATATGAGTTCCTGCGCGACGTGGCTCGCGCCGAGAATATCCACGTGCATGGCGGTTCGCTGGCGGAAAAAGCGGGCGAAAAACTGTTCAACACGACGGTGGTGTTCGGCCCCGACGGGACGGAGATCGCCCGCTACCGCAAGATCCACCTGTTCGACATCACCGCGCCCGACGGCACCGGCTATCGTGAGAGCAACACGTATGGCTCGGGCGATCAGGTCGTCACCTGCGAGGCCAACGGGGTGAAGCTGGGTCTGGCCGTTTGTTATGATGTGCGCTTCCCCGAGCTGTTCCTTGCTTTGCGCCGCGCCGGCGCCGAGGTGGTATTCCTGCCCTCGGCGTTCACCTTGCAGACCGGCAAGGACCATTGGGAGACGCTGATCCGCGCCCGAGCGATCGAGACGCAATGCTGGCTGGCTGCCGCGGCGACCTGGGGACAACATGCGGAAGGGGCGAAGAACGAGCCGCGCTTCACTTATGGCCACTCGCTGGTCTGCGATCCCTGGGGCCACGTTGTTGCCAAGGTATCCGACGGGACCGGCTGGGCCACGGCGCGGATCGATCCGGCGGTGACCGCGCGGGTGCGGCGCGACATGCCGGTGCTGGAACATCGGAAACTCGGGTGAACGCTGCTTTGCTGAGCACTTCGCCGGGGATCGTCGGCGCGGCGGTGCGGGTGCGGGAGATCAGGCTGGGTCAGATCGCGTTCGTGGCGGCGCCGACGGCGCTGGCACAGGATGCCGCCCAGCGGTTGAAGGACCGTTACGGGGATTGCGCGTTCGAGAAGGCCGCGGTCATCGTGCCGCTCGGCGGCGATGGGTTCATGCTGCAAACGCTGCACCGGGTGCTTGGGCGGCCGATCCCGGTGTATGGCATGAACTGCGGCTCGGTCGGCTTCTTGATGAACTCTTTTCGCGAGGACGGGCTGATCGAGCGCCTGATGCTGGCGCAGGCGGCGGTGCTTCATCCGCTGCGCATGCACGCCATCACGGCGGGCGGCGCGGTCGCCGAGGCGCTGGCCTTCAACGAAGTGAGCCTGCTGCGCCAGTTGGCTCAGGCCGCGAAGATCCGCATCACCATCGATGGCAGGGTCCGGCTGCCCGAACTGATCTGCGACGGCGTGCTGGTGTCGACGCCGGCCGGCTCGACCGCTTATAATCTGTCGGCGCACGGGCCAATCGTGCCGCTATCGGCCGGCCTGCTCCCGATGACCCCGATCAGTGCGTTCCGGCCGCGCCGCTGGCGGGGCGCCCTGCTGCCGAGCGCCGCTGATGTGCTGTTCGAGGTGCTGGAAGCGGACAAGCGCCCGGTAGCGGCAGTGGCCGATTCGACCGAGGTGCGCGACGTGGTCTCGGTGGCGGTGTGCGAAGACCGGACGGTGAGCGTGACGGTGCTGTTCGACCCAGATCAGGGACTGTCGGAGCGGATCATCGCGGAGCAGTTCACGGTGTAATGGCGCGCTCTGGTCACACCCCCAGTGGCGCCCGGCATTGCTGACCGCGGAGCCAACGGCGCCACGATACGGTTCGCGCTCTCGGTTATATCCGCTTGCAACACGGCCAGGAACGGAAACGCCGCGCGGCCGCGCGGCGCCGGGTTGGCAACCACGTCATGTTGCATCAGCGCCGCCAAACAAGCTTCGCAGCTCCGCGGCCGGATCACCGTGTTCGGCGACGTAGTTCACCAGCGCCTCGAGAATCCTGGCGGAACTCGGCGCGCAACCGCTCTTGATATTGGACCCGCAGACTGGTCGCCAGGGCCTCTTCCGCAACCCGGGACGCGTTGATGCCGGCGGCCCGCACCTTGTCGAGCAAGTCGCTGTTGACGGTCAGACTGACTGTTCGCTTGCGGGCACGTGGATTGAAAAGCTCAATGTGCACGGGTGATCCTCGATGCCGAACCCGTGCATTCTAGCCTCAGCGCGGCGGTACGCAATCCGGAGAAGGCGTTGTTCAGGCCGCCGACAGGGCCGCTTCCAGCGACGTGGTCACATGAGAGGCGACGGGCTCAAGGTCGATCGCCGGCTCACGGATCATGTAGCCGCGGCCCCAAACCGTGCCGATCAGGTGTTCGCCCCCAGCTTGCGCCAGTTTTTTGCGCAGCTTGCAGACGAAAACGTCGATGATCTTCATCTCCGGCTCATCCATGCCGCCGTAAAGATGGTTCAGAAACGCTTCCTTGGTCAGGACCATCCCCTTGCGCAGCACCAGCAGCTCCAGGATCGCATATTCCTTGCCGGTCAGATGGACCTCCTGGTCGTTGACCGTGACCTCCCGGCTGTCGAGATTGAGCTGCATCGGCCCGACCCTCAGCTTGGGCTGGCTGAACCCTTTGCTGCGCCGCACCACCGCCTGCACGCGAGCCAACAGCTCCGACCGGTCGAATGGCTTGGTCATGAAATCGTCGGCGCCCAGGCCGAGCGCCTTCACTTTCGCCTCCGGCCGGGTCAGCCCTGACAGCACCAGCACCGGCGTGTGGTTGCGGCCGAGCCGCATCCGGCGCACCACCTCATACCCTTCAAGGTCCGGCAGCATGAGATCAAGCACCATGAGGTCGTAATCATAATGCCGGACCAGTTCGAGTGCTTCTTCACCGGATTCGGCGTGATCGACGACCGCGTTGCCGCCCTTCAGCATCATGGCGACGCCCCGCGCGGCGGTGAGATCATCCTCCACGAGCAGAACACGCATGCCTTCCCCCTCCCGGACAGGATGGCGAGACGTTTACCACCATAGCGTGTATATAGCCATAGTTTTTTCACCAAATACGTGTATCATTACTTGGGACACATTCCAATGTCAGGTGTCGAATCAATGGAATTGATCCAAGCCGACCAGACCCCGGGAAGACAGTATAAATGAGACATCTGAGTTTCGCGGAAAGCGCTGCCTCGGCATCCGCCGCGCTCCGCCGGGTTCCCCCGGTTCGGCTCGAAGGGCGGGTCACCAGCGTCTCCGGCGTGGGGATCGAGGTTGCCGGCCTGGCCGGCCACCTTTCGATCGGCGACCGCTTGGCTTTGCAAGCCCGTGATGGCCGGGCGATCACCGCCGAGATTGTCGGTTTCCGCGGAGGATTGGCGCAGACAATGGCGTTCAGCCCACTGGAAGGGCTCGGTCCTGGGGCGGCCGCACTGGCCGAGGTTGCCGGTCTGATGATCGGCGGCGGGGCCACCCTGGCGCCGAGTGAGGACTGGCTGGGCCGGGTGATCGATCCGCTCGGTCAACCGCTGGACAACCGGGGGGCGCTTCGGCCGGGTCCGTACCGGCGAAAGTTGCGCGCCAGCCCTCCGGCGGCAACCAACCGGGCCCGCCTGGGCAAGCGGCTCGATTTTGGCGTGCGTGCGCTCAATTGCTTCACCCCGAGCCGGCTGGGGCAGCGGCTGGGGCTATTCGCCGGCTCCGGGATCGGCAAATCGACGCTGCTCGGGATGCTGGCGCGGGGCGCCGCCTGCGACGTTGCTGTGCTCGCGCTGGTAGGGGAGCGCGGGCGGGAGGTGCGGGAGTTCATCGAGGACGAGCTCGGCGCCGGGCTGGCCCGCTCGGTCGTCGTGGTCGCCACCTCCGACGCGCCGCCGCTGATGCGGCGGGAGGCTGCCTACGCGGCAATGACCATCGCAGAGCATTTCCGCGATCGGGGGCGATCGGTGCTATTGCTGATGGACAGCGTCACCCGCTTCTGCCTCGCTTTGCGGGAGATCGGGCTGACCGCCGGAGAACCCCCTGCCACACGGGGCTTCCCCCCCAGTGTCTTCGCCGAGCTGCCTCGGCTGCTCGAAAGAGCTGGTCCGGGAACCGAGGGCGGCGACCTTGAAGTCGGGCACATCACCGGGCTGTTCACGGTCCTGGTGGAAGGCGACGACCACAACGAGCCGGTGGCTGACGCGGTGCGCGGCATTCTGGACGGCCACGTTGTGCTCGATCGCCGCATCGGCGAGGCTGGCCGTTATCCGGCGATCGACGTGCTGCGCTCGCTCTCCCGCAGCGCCTCGGGCTGCAGCACCGCCGAGGAGTTAGCCCTTGCGACACGCGCGCGAGCAATCCTGGCACTTTATGCCGACATGGCGGATTTGGTGCGGCTGGGCGCCTATCGCCCCGGCGCCGACCCGGCAGTGGACGAAGCGGTGGCGCTGGCTCCGCGGCTCGAAACCGTGCTGCGGCAGGGGCGCGACGAACCGGCGCCGCTGCCTGACAGCTTCGCCCGCCTGCGGAACGCGCTGGAGCCCACAGCGTGAAGCGCGATCCTCGGACCGCGGTGCTGCGCCTGCGCCGTCTGGCGCTGGACGATGCGGGACACGAATTTGCCGAATCCCTTCGCGGCGAAGCTGAAGCCAGGCAGGCAGTGGCAGCGGTCGAAGCCGCGATCCTGCGGGAAACCGATGCGGCCAGCCAACTCTCGGCCGGCGACGCCGTCGTGGAAGCGTTCGGCCATTGGCTCAAACGCGCCCGCCGGGATTTGCGCCTCGCCCAGGCCGCGCAAGAGCGGGCCGAGGCTGAGACCGCGCGCGTTCGCGCCGTCCTGGCGGCGGCACGGGCAGCAGTCCGGGCGGCCGAAGAGATGCTGGCAGCCAAGGCCGCGGTGCAGCGCCTCGAAGCGACCCGGCAGGAGCAACGCGAACTGGACGAGATCGGGCAGCGGCCGCGGCGATAGGCCGATGCGGTGGGATTGCCGATGCCCGTGGCATGGCCGGCCCGGATGTGCTGAATAGCGTCGGCAAAACGAACGAGGCTTGGCGTGCGAATCGCGATGATCGGCGGCGGTTATGTGGGACTTGTCTCGGCGGCCTGTTTCGCCGAGTTCGGCTCCGACGTCGCGGTGGTAGAAACCGATGCAAGCCGGCTCGCAGCACTGCACGCCGGCCGAATGCCGATTTACGAGCCCGGGCTGGACCGCCTGGTGGCGGAGAACGTGAAGGCCGGACGGCTCGGTTTCGGCGACGATTTGCGCGCCGCCCTGGACGGCGTGGAGGCGGTGTTCATCGCCGTAGGCACGCCGACCCGCCGCGGCGACGGGCACGCCGATCTGTCGTATGTCCATGCTGCCGCCGAACAGGTCGCCGGCGCACTGACCGGCTACGCGGTGATCATCACCAAATCCACCGTGCCGGTCGGGACCGGACGGCGGATTGCCGAGATCATCCGCCACGCCCGCCCGGACCTTGAGTTCGACGTTGCCTCTAACCCGGAATTCCTGCGCGAGGGCAGCGCCATCGGCGACTTCATGCGACCCGACAGGGTGGTGATCGGCGCCGACAGCGATCGCGCGCGGGAGGTGCTGCGCCGATTATACCGGCCGCTGTACCTGATAGAGGCGCCGATCGTGTTCACCGGCATCGAGACGGCGGAGCTGACCAAATACGCCGCCAACGGGTTTCTCGCCATGAAGGTCACCTTCATCAACGAGATGGCGGATCTGTGCGAAAAGGTCGGCGCCGACGTGCACGACCTAGCCCGCGGCATCGGTCTGGACGGCCGGATCGGGCGGAAATTCCTGCACGCCGGTCCCGGCTTCGGCGGCTCCTGCTTTCCCAAAGACACGCTGGCGCTGATGCGCATCGCACAGGATTTCGGCGCGCCCTCACGCCTGACCGAGGCTGTGGTCGGCGTCAACGACGCGCGCAAGTCGACCATGGCGATGCGGGTGATCGCGGCGTGCGGCGGTTCCGTGCGGGGCAAGACCATCGCGGTGCTCGGGCTGACCTTCAAGCCGGAGACCGACGACATGCGCGAGGCACCGTCGATCCCGATCATCTGTCGGCTGGTCGAAGACGGCGCCAAAGTGCGTGCGTTCGACCCTGAGGGCATGGACCAGGCGGTGCCGCTGCTGCCGGCCACTGTCGCCTATTGCCAGAACGCGCTTGAGGCCGCCGCCGGCGCCGATGCCCTGGTGCTGATCACTGAATGGAACGAATTCCGTGCCCTGGCGCCAGATCGCCTGGCTGCGGCGATGCGCGGACGGGTGCTGGTCGATTTGCGCAACGTGTACGACCCGGCGGCGATGCGTGCGGCCGGGTTCGAGTACCAGGGCATCGGGCGTTCGGCGCGGTAAGGCATCCTCAATCTCGTTGGTGCAGCATGGCGCATGGACGCCGCCCCGCTGCTCACCGTCTGCGTCTGCACGCGCAATCGACCGGGCTATCTGCGCGACTGTCTGGACGGGCTTCGCTGGCAGACCTCGTTGGCAGATCGGTTCGAAACGCTGGTGGTGGACAGTGCGTCTGATCCGGCGGTGGCGAATGAGATCCGATGGATGATTGCGGCACCGCCTCTCCCGGGCCCCCTCCCGCAAGGGGATGGGGAGAAAAAAGCCTCCTCCGGCGGGAGGGGGTCGGCGGAGAGGTCGCCGCGGCTGCTCCGCCTGGAAACCCCCGGCCTCAGCCTCGCCCGCAACGCCGGCGCGCGTGCCGCCCGGGCCGACTACATCTGCTATATCGACGATGACACTGTGCCGGCACCCGATTTGGTCGAAGCGGCGTTGCGGGCGATCACGGCCCATCCCCCACCGGCGCTGATTGGCGGCCGCGTGCTGCCCCGCTGGGAAGTGCCGCTGCCGCCCTGGTGGCCACCCCGGCTACGCGGTGTCCTGTCGATCATCGAGGCCGAAGGTAGCGGCGAGTACCGCACGTCCGGGCTGCCGTCTGATCTGGCACCCTGCGGGGCCAATTTCGTCGTCCATGTATCAACGCTGCTTGCCGCCGGCGGCTTTCCCATGGATGCCGGCCGGTCCGGGAATTCGCTGCTCTCCGATGAGGAGGTGCAGATCGCCTGGCGGCTGCAGGCATCCGGCCATTCGGTCCGCTACAACTCCCGCCTGGTGGTGCGGCATCAGATACAGTCCGCCCGTCTCACACCGGCATGGCTCCTGTCGCGCATGTACTGGCAGGGCGTATCGACGGTGCTGACGCGCCGCGCGCTCGGCCGCCCTGGCTCGGTGTGGCGAGAAGTGCCGCGACGGCTGGCAATTGCGCTTCTGGGCGCCCCGGCATGGTTGCTTCCGCGCACCAGCGCGCGGCTGATACCAGTTCGCTGGCGGCTGGCCTACGCGGCGGGCTTTCTACGCGGGGCCGCAGGTATATGGCCCATGACCGCAGAAAGCGGAGCGCGTTTGCCGCACGGAACGGCGGATTGCGCTGCGCTGTTCCGCCCTACTCCGAGGCGATCATCCGCGCCGGCTTGTATTGGCGCGTCAGGGGCTCGGCCGGCTGGTCCAGTTCACCTCGTCGGGCCATCGCCGTGATGCGGTCGCTGATCCGGCAGGCGAGTGCCTGGATCGTCAGCGACGGGTTCACCCCGCCAATGGTTGGGAACAACGAGCCGTCGCAAACCCAAAGGTTGGGGATCTCCCACGACCGGCCGTCGGCGTTCACCACGCTGGTCGCCGGATCTTCGCCCATGCGGCAGCCGCCATTCAGGTGCGCGGTGCTTTCGGAATCCCAGATATCCGTCGCGCCTGCAGCCTGCATCGCCATGCGCATCTGCCGGACCGCGTGGTGGCGCAGGCGGTCGTCGTTCTCGCAGTACGAGAACGTCACTTTTGCAACCGGCAGGCCGAGTGCATCGGTGGTATCGGCAAGCTCCACTCGGTTTTCCTCGCGCGGCAGCACCTCGCCGCAGATTTTCAGCCCTGCCTGGTGGATATAATCGCCCATCTTGTCGCGCAACGCCTGCCCCCACAGACCACGCCCGCTGGACAGAGTGCGCGCCCATTCGATCGGCAGCGGACCTTGGCTCATATACGAATAGCCGCCGTGGAAATCCTTGCCTTCGTCGCAATAATTCCAGTGCTCGGTCAGCGCCATCGAGGGCGGCCCCTTGTACCAGCGAATCTCCTCTTCCATCAGGCCCCAGGCCGCGTCATTCGATTGCACCATAAAATATTTGCCGACCAGGCCATTGGAATTGGCAAGCCCATCCGGGAATTGCGGGCAGGCGGAGTTCAGTAACAGCCGCGGCGTCTCGATCGCATAACCGGCGACGACGACGTTCTTCGCCTTTTGGAACCGCCACGCGCCCTCACGATGATAATGCACGCCGCTGACGCGGCCGGACTTGTCGCAGGCCACACGCCCGACCATCGCCAAGTCCCGAATTTCCGCCCCCGCGGCCAGCGCACGAGGTATCCAAACCACCAGTGCACTCTGTTTGGCGTTGGTCGAGCAGCCGATGCCGCAGAAGCCGCGATACACGCAGGGTGGCGACAGGCCGCGCGGCGCTGAGACGGTGGCAAGCGGAGTCGGGCTCCACTTGATGCCGAGCTTCTCGCAGCCGCGCGCCAGCACCAGGCCGGCGGCATTCACCTCGTGTGGGCGGTATGGATAGCGGCGGCGCGGCGGACCCCAGGGGAAGTTGACCGGGCCTGAGATCTTCAATGCGTTCTCGACCTCGTCGTAGTAGCGCCACATCTCGCGCCAATCGACCGGCCAGTCGGCACCGTAGCCGAGCAGCGTGCGCGCCTTGAACCATTCCGGGCGGAATCGCAGCGACACCATCATGAAATGCACGGTGCTGCCGCCCACCGCCTTGCCGCTGTTATTGTGACCGAGCTCCAGCGGGTTGGCACCGTCAACCACGCGGTTGTCGAGCCAATACAGCTTGGTCTGCTCCATTTCGTCGGAGGCGAATTCTTCCAGCGGGCGGTACCAGCCGCCGGCATCGAACGCCACCACCGAAAAGCCGGCTTCGGCGAGCTTCGCGGCCAGCGTTCCGCCGCCGGCGCCAGTGCCGACGATGGCGAAGTCTACCGGTTCGTCGTCCCGGTAGTGACGCATCGGTACCCATCCGCCGGGACGCAGCACGTCCGGCGCGCGGCCATCCTTGCCCCGCGGGCTGTCGGCGACGAGCTCAGGCATCGGCTCTTGCGCGCTCTACGGCGTCCCATGGGTCGTGGCGATTGAAACCCATGCGCACATAGCCGCGCGGCGAGGCCGGCCCGCCGAAGCCGATCTCGTCCCAGCCTTGCGGGTGCGCGTAATACATCGTGACCACATCGTGCAGCACGCGGCCTTTGAAGAAATCGCGCGGCGGCACCTCCGCCCAGTCCGGGGCGCGCACATCGCCGGACTGGATCATGCGCAGCAGCTCGTCCTGCCGCCCTCCTGGCAAATCAACGAAGGCCTGTCCGAACCGCAGTCGCGCCTCTGCCCCGGCGGCACGCAAGCCGCTTCCGCCACATCTGCTGCATGTTCGGGTGCCCTGCCTGGTGCATGCCGTCGCCATTGTCCTCTGCCATCTTGTGGTCAATGAAGTTGGCGATCGGCACTTGGCGGGTGGTCCGGCTGCGGCATGATGCGGTCGCAGAGCGCGAGCAAAACGGGCCACTCGTCTTCGGTGAAAAAACGTCGCGGCGGCGGTTGGTTCAGCCGTTTGTCGATCACCAGGCGGGATTGCGCGTTCCAGGATGGCGTGTCCCGCTTGTCCAGCGTGCTGTAACCGGGGAAACGGGTCCGCTCAGCCATGTCGTTCCTCCTGCAACAGATCCAGCGCGGCGAGGCCGGCGAGTGCCAGTCCAGTGAAGCTGGGGGGCGCCGGGATGGGCGGGCCAGCCAGAAGGTTCTGGCTCCAGTTGCGCCAACCGCCCATGTTTCGCGACACGCCATAAACGTGAAACCCGGCGCCGGCGAAACCAAGTGCGGCGGTGATCCGGAACCAGAGCCGGGTCAGCCTGGGCCACCGAGGGGGAGCCTCCATCCCCGCCTTGACGATCAGCGCCGCCGCGACCGGCGGGATGGTGACCGGCAAATACATGAACGGATCCTGGAAGGCGCCGCGGAAGTGCAGCAGCGCCACTTCGGCGACGGTGCCGGCAAGGCCGCCGGCAGTCACCACCGCGAGCATCGGGCCGGCCGGCAAGCCGAACAGTGTGAGGCGACCGTCGCGGGTGTCGCGAACGTGCTCGGCCGCGGTTGCCATCATGCCGGCCAGGATCAATGCGTACGGTGCGCCGAGCGGGGCGCCATAGAACAAATTGTGCCAGGAGAAACCGCCGTTGCGCTTCGTCACGTTGTACAGAGTGGAATCCGCCGCCGGCCACGCCGATTGCCGCCGCTGTTGCGGCGACGGCGTGGCGCAGCTTATGCGCGCGTGGCGTTTCGTCATGCGCGCCGTGCAGGCTGGTGCCAAGGGTTAGCGCCGCGGCGATGATTGGCAGGACCATTCCCTTGTTGAAGAACATGCCGCGGTAGTGCTCGATGGAACTGTCCGCCAGCACGGATAGCGCCAGCAAAGCCGAGCTGTTGTTCAGCCGTTTGGCGGCCCGGGTGGCTGTCGCGTCTCTTGCGGGAGCGGTTTGCGGGGAGGGGTTCCGCGCGCCCCACGCACTGCCCGGTGACCCTGATGGCGAAGCGGACCGTGCCGCGACCACGCCCAGCACGCCAGCCGACACGGCAGCCAGTGCGGCCAGCCCGGCGCCTTCATATGCCGTTCCGCGCAACTCAATCATCCGCGTAGCGCTCGGCATCCTGGCGCTTCAGCGCGATACCCAGACCGGGCCGCGACAGGTCGGGGCGGATCACGCCGTTCTTCGGCGCGGGTGCGCCATCGAACAGCATTTGCTCGATCCGAACATGATCGTGGAACCATTCCAGGTGCCGCAGCCGCTGCACCGCGCATGCCGCGTGCAGATGAGCCGACGGGGCACAATGGCCGGACAAATCGATGTGGTGTGCCTCCGTCAGCGTGCCGGCCGCGAGAAACCCGGTGATCCCGCCGCAGCGTGTCGCGTCGGCCTGCATCACATCGACGCATCCCGCCGACAGCATCGCCCGCATATCATCGAGCGTGTAATGATACTCCCCAGCTGCGATTTCGATCGGCGCCGGGATGTGCTCGCGCAGCAATCGCAGGCCCGCCAGATCGTCGCTGGACACCGGCTCCTCGAACCAGCGGACGTCGTGGATCCGCACATGGTCGGCAAATGCCAACGCACGCTTCGCGGCGAAGGCGCCGTTGGCATCGACGAACAATCCGGCGGTGCCGATTGCATCGCGCGCGACTTGCACCCGCTCCCGGTCGCTGCGCGGATCGCGGCCAATCTTCATCTTCACCCAGCGGCAGCCGTCCTGTGCGACCCACCCGCCGAGCTGCTCGGCCAGCCGCGCGTCGGTGTAGTTGGTAAAGCCGCCGCTGCCGTATATCGGCACTCCGGCCCGAACTGCGCCGAGCAACCGAACCAGCGGCATGTCGAGCAGCTTGGCCTTGAGGTCCCACAGCGCGAGATCCACCGCCGAGATCGCGGTGGCGGCCAACCCGCGTTGGCCCAGATTTCGCACCTCGCGCTTCATCGCCGCGAACACGCCGGGAATATCGAAGGCGTCCCGACCCTCAATCGCCGCCGCGAGCGTACCGCGGATCAACCCGGCATTGCCCTTGCCGGAATATGTGTAGCCGATCCCCTCGCAACCACCGGCCTGCACGGTGACGACGATCAGCGTCGTCTCGTCCCAGTCGAGCGTGCCGTCCTGCTCGGGCTGGTCGGTCGGGATCGTGTAGGCGCGCGCCTGCACGGCCCCGATGGGCGCGGCGGGTCGTGTCATGGGACCCGCTCAGCCGCCGCCGGGAAGATAGGTAGCAGCGAGCTCCTTCACGGTGCCTCTTAGGGTTGCACCGAACTCCGGGTCGTGCGGCAGCGAACTGCTGAACCCCTTGGCATCCTTCAAGGTGATGTGCGGCGGCAGCGGCGGCACGTTCGGGTCGCAGTAGAACTCAAGGACCACCGGCCGATCCGCCGCCAACGCCTCGTCCCAGGAGCTCGCGACCTTGTCTGCATCATCGCAGAAAATACCTTTCAGCCCGATCAGGTCGGCGTAACGGGCGTAGGAGACGTCCGGGATGCTCTGCGTCGCCTCGAACTTCGGATCGCCCGCCTGCACGCGCATTTCCCACGTGACCTGGTTCAGGTCGCGGTTGTTCATCACCATGATGATGAAGTCTGGACTGCTCCATTGCTTCCAGTATTTCGCAACCGTGATCAGCTCGTTCATGCCGTTCATCTGCATGGCGCCGTCGCCGACCAGGCCGATCACCGGCCGATCGGGATAAGCGAACTTGGCAGCGATCGCATACGGCACGCCGGCCCCCATAGTGGCAAGCCCGCCTGACAACGATCCCATCATGCCGCGCCGTATCTTGAGATCGCGCGCGTACCAGTTGGCGCCGGAGCCGGAATCGCTGGTCAGGATCGCCCGGTCGGGGATCCTGGGCGAAAACTCATGGAAGATCCGCTGCGGGTTGATTGGATCGGCCGGGGTCATGGCGCGGGATTTCAGTACCTCCCACCACTCGGCAACGTTCTTCTCGATGGTCTTGCGCCAGGAGCGGTCCTGCTTTTGCTCGAGCATCGGCAACAGCGCACGCAGGGTCTGCTTCGAATCGCCCAGCAGGCACACCTCCATCGGGTAGCGCACACTGAGCATCGTCGCCTCGACGTCGATCTGCACGCCGCGGGCCGCGCCGTCCTTCGGCAGGAACTCGGAGTAAGGGAAACCCGACCCGACCATGAACAGTGTGTCGCAGTCCTGCATCATGTCCCAGCTCGGTTTGGTGCCGAGGAAGCCGATCGAGCCGGTGACGAAAGGCAGGTCGTCGGGCACCGCAGCCTTTCCGAGCAGCGCCTTGGCGACGCCGGCGCCCAGTTTTTCGGCGACCTCGATCACCTCGTCGGTGCAGTGCAGCGTGCCGGCACCGACCAGCATCGCGATCTTCTTGCCGGCGTTGAGCACCTCGGCGGCGCGGCGCAGCTCGGTGTCGGTCGGGGTCGGCGGCTGCGCCGGCGCGCCGATGCCGGTGTGGATGGCGCCGTGCTGAGCGTGCGGCGGCTCTTTGTATTCCATCTCCTGCACGTCCTTCGGCAGGATGATGCAGGTCACCCGGCGATCGCACAGGGCGATCCGGATGGCGCGATCGACCAGATGACGGATCTGCGCTCGAACTCCGCCTGCTGGACGAAGGCACCGGCAACGTCCTTGAACAGCGCTTCGAGATCGACCTCCTGCTGGAAGTCACCGCCCATCGAGAAGCGCGCCACTTGGCCGACGATGGCCAGCACCGGCTGGTGGTCGAGGCGGGCGTCGTACAGCCCATTCAGCAGATGGATGGCGCCGGGACCGGAGGTCGCCATGCAGACGCCGAGCTCACCGGTGAATTTGGCGTGGGCGGAGGCCATCAGGGCGGCCATCTCCTCGTGCCGGACCTGCACGTAGTCGAATTTGTCGATGGTGCGTGCCAGCGCGCCGACCAAATGGTTGATGCCATCGCCGGGGAAGCCAAAAATACGGCGGACGCCCCATTCGCTCAGCCGCTGCCAGAAGAAGTCACTCACTGTCGTGGCCATGGGGTGCCTTTCAAAATGCCGGTCTTCGGATCAACGCCGCGCCCACGGACTCCGTTGCGTTGAAATGACGGTAACCTGGTCCGGCCGGCGAACGGCGCACACACGAATTTGCGCGCATGGCTCCGAACGGCGTGTGCAGCCCTCGGTTATTCGGTCGCGCCGCCTGAATGGGCGCCGGGCAACGAGGAGCCATTCGCAATGAAAAACAGCATGAACGACCTGTTCCTGAGCTTTCTGCAGGACATGTACTACGCCGAGCGACAGATACTGAAAGCGCTGCCGAAGATGGCGAAATCCGCCGAAAACGACGAGCTGCGGCAGGCGCTGATGCACCACCGAGAAGAAACCCAGGGCCATGTGGAGCGGCTGCAACAGGTCTTCGAGCAAGTCGGCAAACGCGCCCGCGGCCAAACCTGCGAGGCCCTGAACGGCATCGTCGAGGAAGGCGATGAGGTCATTGAAGAGTTTGAGAAGGGGCCGGTGCGCGATGCTGGCATCCTGGCCAACGCGCAAGCCGTGGAGCACTACGAGATGGCTCGGTACGGCACGATGATCGCCTGGTCCAAGGCTTGCGGCATGCAGGACGCGGCGAAAATCCTGCAACAGACGCTGGACGAGGAAAAGCACGCTGAATTCCCTGCTGAACCAGATTGCCAACAAATCGCTCAACCAGCAGGCCACGCACAAGGCGGCCTGATCCCGATCGCGGAAGCGCCGCCGGCGAACGTGCCGGCGGCGCTTGTCAGAGAGGAACAGCCCGATGGCCAGGCAGCAAAGTCCCGAGCAGCAGGCGACCGTTCACCGGGTCATGCATGAATATAAGCACGGCGAGTTGAAGCGCAGCCGGGGCGGCAAGGTGAAAAATCCCCGGCAGGCGATTGCGATCGCCTTGTCGGAAGCAGGCGCTTCCAATCGCCAGTCGCCGCGGGAAAACCGGCACCAACTGAAGCGGTCGAAGCAGAAGGAGCGCAGCGGGCAGACCGCGCAGGCCGAGAAGGAAGGTCAGCGGAGCGCGCAGCGCACGCTGGCAAGCACCAACGAAAATAGGCCTAAGGGGCGCCGGTCGCAAAGTGCCGGGGGAAAGACCCGCGCTCAGCTTTATCAGGAAGCCGTGCGCCGCGACATCCGCGGCCGATCTCAGATGAACAAGGCAGAACTGGAGCAGGCACTACATCACTGAGCCGCGACTGATTGGCGGAGTCAGATACGGTGGCCGGTTCTGCGGGGTGTGGCTTGCCCACGATGTAATAATACCAAGGTGCGGGTGCTACGGATGGATCAAGGTCTATGCGTTTTCCGGTCCACCATCGGAGATTGCTTCCACGACGAAGTTTGCTGCTTCAGGTGGTGGATTTGTGCGCTCGGTGACGTGAACATCGCAACGACGCCGAACGTATGAACCGATGGTAGCGCCAGTGCGATGTCGCGGTTGTGGCGAGTCGCGTCGCGGCGACGGGATCTGGCGCGCGGTAGTCCGGGCTAATCGCACGCAACAGCGGCACGGTGCGGCCGCCAAGCCGGAGGCTGTACCATATTGCCGGATCGCTCCGCGGCTCCCGTAGGTCCGGCGATTGATGCGGTCGAGACGTGGTCGTTTTCAGGTGTCCATTATGCCGGATCCGACGGCGCCGGCGCGGCTGGTTAAGCTGGTGAGATTGCCGTAAATGGTGATACGTAAGGGGTAGCGTGAAGACGCCTTCGTATCGAAGACACTCGCCGCAGCGCGGACGCGCGGCAATGCGTGAAGTGCTGGCATACAGCTTGCGATCCTGCATATAGTTTGCTATTCTTGGTGGGTATGCAGGGACATCGCCGCGGGGCTCGCGGGCCATCCGCGCGGCAGTCGGGTCTTCAGCCAAAGCGGAAAGGGAAACTCGAGCAAAAGTGAACTCTTCGATTTCAAGACTCCGCCTCGCCAGCCCTGCCGCACCTGCGAGTCCGAAATCCTGGCGGTTGTCGTTCCGCACCGGCCGGATCCCTCTGCCGTGCGGCGCAGGCTTGCTCAATCGGGGGATCATGGAGCCGGTCGTATGAACGTGAACGTAATGAACGGAGACATCAGGGCAATCCTCGCCAGCAGCGGCCGGCTCGCGGTGCCGATTGAGACCTTGAGCGATGATACCGACCTGTTCGCGGCTGGCCTTGATTCCCTCGCCATCGTGAACGTTCTGATGTCGATTGAGGAGACCTTTGACATCGAATTCCCCGAGCACCTGCTGTCCCGCAAATCATTTTCCTCGATCGGCAATCTGTCGCGGGCGGTGGCGGAACTTCGGGGCGAACAGGCCGTGCGATGACCGACCCCAAGGAAGCGGCGGCCGAACTCGCGGCCCGAATCGCCGCCGAGCACGCCGCGGACGTGGATCACGAAAGCCGTTTCCCCGACGAGGCGTTCGCCGCGTTGCGGAAGGGCGAGCTGCTCAGCACATTGATCCCCGTGGAATTTGGTGGTCGCGGGCAGGGCTTGGCGCATGCCGCCTCGCTTTGTCACACACTCGGGCAATCCTGCTCGGCGACCGCGATGATCTATGCGATGCACCAAATTCAGGTTTGTGCGATTGTGGATCATTGCGGTAACAATGCTTGGTATCACGATCTGGCGCGACGCATCGCCGGCGAGCAGCTTCTTCTGGCATCGGTTACTTCGGAAGTCGGCACCGGCGGCAAGATGAACCACAGCGTCTGTGCGGTGGAAACCGGGGATCAGCGCATACGGCTGGAAAAACAGGCGCCGTCGATCTCCTACGGGCGTGCCGCAGACGTGTTGCTGATCACCGCCCGTCGGGCAGCCGCGTCGCCGCCCAACGATCAGGTGATGGTCACGGCGGTCCGCGGTGACTACACGCTGGAACAGACCTCCGGATGGGATGCGCTCGGGATGCGCGGCACCTGTACGGAGGGATTCGTCATGCGCATGACCGGTTCGGCCGAGCAGGTCATGCCAGTGCCGTTCGCCGACATCATGAGCCAGACCATGGTGCCGATATCGCATCTGCTGTGGAGCAGCCTCTGGCTCGGCATCGCGACCGACGCCATGAGCCGGGCGCGCGATTACGTGCGTAAGGCGTCGCGCGGCAGCAGCAGCGGTCCCGGCGCGGCCGGGCGGCGGCTCGCTGAGGGCTACAGCGTGCTGCAGCTTGTGGAAGCGCGGCTCGGCGCGGCGTTGCGGGCCTATGAGGCGGCGCGCGCGCAGGCCGGCGGCGCATTGTCGCTGCCGTTCACCGCCGACATGAACAACCTCAAGACCACCGTGTCGGAGCTGTGCCTTGACGCCGTGCAGCAGGCGTTCCGCATCTGCGGTATCAACGGATATCGCAACGACAGCACGTGCAGCCTGGGCCGGCACCTGCGCGACCTTATGTCGGCGCCGCTGATGATCAACAACGATCGCATCCAGGAGAACACGGCGAATCTCCTGCTGATGCACAAGCCATCGCCGCGGATGTTCTGACCCAGGGATGTTATCAAATGGACGCAGTGCCATCCTACCTTGAGCAGCTCTTCGGTGCCGGGCTGTTGCTGCCCACCGGCGTCGATGGCCTGTATGGCCGCAGCCAGATGTTCGAGGACGTCCTGGAGCGCATGGCCGCTAAGCTCGGCACCTGGGGGCGCGAGCGGCACGCCGAATTGCTGCGGTTTCCACCCGGCATGCAACGCGACATGCTGGTGAAGGCCGGGTATTTCAAAAGTTTCCCGCAGCTTGCCGGCACGATCCATGCGTTCTGCGGCACCGACCGCGACCATCGCGAGATGCTGCGCTGCATGGAAGTCGGCGATGACGGCTGGATGGATCAGCAGAAGCCGACCGACCTCGCGCTGACGCCCGCCGCCTGTTACCCTATCTATCCGATCGTCGCGCGGCGCGGCAGGCTGCCCACCGATGGCCGCCTGTTCGACGTGCGGTCCTGGTGCTTCCGCCGCGAGCCCTCGCTCGACCCGGTGCGGATGCAGTTGTTTCAGATGCAGGAATACGTCCGCATCGGCGCGCCCGAACAGGTACTGGAATTCCGCAATGGCTGGATGGAGTATGGGCAACGGCTGTTCGCCGCGCTCGGCGTGCCGCACGCAGTCGATGTGGCCAATGATCCGTTCTTCGGCCGCACCGGCAAGCTGCTGGCCGACAGCCAGCGCGAACAGAAATTCAAGTTCGAGCTGCTGGTCCCGGTGACCAGCACGGACAAGCCGACCGCGGTCATGAGCTTCAATTATCATGGCGATCATTTCGGCCAGACCTGGGGCATCCGCACGGCCGACGATTCCGTGGCGCACACCGCCTGCATCGGCTTCGGGCTGGAGCGCATCGTGCTGGCGCTGTTCCGCCATCACGGCCTGGACGCACGCGAATGGCCGGGGAATGTGCGGGACGTGCTTTGGGACCGGGCATGAACCAGATCAGCTTGCTCACTCCGCCTGGCGGCTGCGCGCTGCAGGCGCCGGACCGCAATTGGCCGCTCGCCAATTGCTATATGGATCTATGGATCGGCGTGCTTGATCACTGGGGCCTGGATCCGACTGCCTGCCTGCCGTTCACTGTGGCGATGGAGTTCGAGGGCGATCAGTTCACCTTCTTCAAATACCCGCACGAAGACCTGGAGCGGCTATACGGGGTGATCGTGCACGAGATCTCCTGCTACGATACGCTGGAGCGGCATACGATCGAGCAGTTGAAGCGTGGCCGGGTCGTGCTGGCCGAAGTGGACGGCTGGTACCTGCCGGACACGCGGGCGACCAGCTATCGCATGGTCCACGTGAAGACGACGATCGGCGCCATCGAAATCGATCCCACCGAGCGGCGGCTGCGCTACTTCCACGCCAACGGCTGCCATGAACTGTTCGACGAGGATTACGACGGCGTGTTCCGTCGCGGCGCCACGTTCGACGCGCAGGAAGACATCCTGCCGCCGTTCGCCGAGTTGGCTTACCGGCGCTGGCCGGCGCTGCAGGGGCAGGAGCTGACTGCCGCTTCACTCGATCTCATGCGCAAGCATATCAGGCGCCGGCCGGAGGCCAATCCGTTCGAACTCTATCGCCAGGTCATCGGCGATCACGTGCGCCGCCTGATGGACGGCGGGGATCCCTATTTCCATCTCTATGCGTTCCATGTCACCCGCCAGATCGGCAGCAATTTCGAACTGCTGGGCTCGTACCTGCAGTGGCTGGAGCAGCGCGGGCAGACTGGACTGGAGAGCATGGCGGTCGAAGCCGACAAGCTGGCGACATCGTCGAAAGCGTTGCAGTTCAAACTGGCACGCGTTGCCGGCAAGAGGAAGTTCGATGCGTGCGAGGACACGCTGGCCGGGATGGCGGCAACCTATGCCGGGCTGATCGGCAAGCTGGCCGCGCGCTTCGGCTGAGGCAGCGGAGCCGGCGCCGATGGCCCCGGGCGAAACCGCGCTGTCGGAGGGCTGGGAGTGGCAGCGCAGCACGGCCGACGCGGCGGCATCGCCCGCCGAATTGCCGGCGAATGGCTGGCGCCCCGCGATCGTACCGGGTACCGCCGCGCAGTCCATGAAGGCGTGCGGTCTGTGGAACGAGCGCGATCCAGCGCCGCTGGATGATGAAGACATCTGGTATCGATTGCACTTTGCCGGTACCGGGAGCGACCGGTTGCGCCTGGGCGGGTTGGCGACGATTGGCGAGGTCTGGCTGAACGGCCATCTTGTGCTTACGTCGGACAACATGTTCCTGGCGCACCGGCTCGACCTGAAGACGCGCGCCGAAAACGATCTGCATCTGTGTTTCCGGAGCCTTTCCCGTCTTCTGGCAGGCAAGCGCGGCCGGGCACGGTGGCGGCCACGGATGATCTCGCCGCCCGGCCTTCGCTTCGTCCGCACCACGCTATTGGGGCACATGCCGGGCTGGTGTCCGAGTGTGCACGCGGTGGGGCCGTGGCGGCCGATCACGCTGCAACCGATCGGCACGGCACCGCAGGTCCTGACGCTCGATCTGCGCCCCGGGATTCAGGATGGTGATGGCGTCGTCACGCTGTGCGTCACACTGGACCGGGACGTGGATGCGCCGGCATGGCTTTGCGTCGGAGGGGCGTCCGCACGCCTGCATCCGGACCAGGCGCGAACGCTTGCAGGGCAGCTTCGGATACCGGCGCCGCACTGCTGGTGGCCGCACACGCATGGCGACCCTTTTCTTTATCCTGCCTCGCTGATGATCGGCGATGATGAACAGACTTTGGCGCCGATCGGCTTCCGCACGCTGATGTTGGACCGCGGTGAGGACGGCAGGGGCTTCACGTTGCTGGTGAACGACCGGCGCGTGTTCTGCCGCGGCGCATGCTGGACCAGTCCCGACATTGTCAGCCTGCCGGGCGATCGCGACAGCTATGCCCCCTTGCTGTCGGCCGCGCAGGACGCCGGCATGAACATGATCCGTCTCGGCGGAACGATGCTGTATGAAAGCGATGCCTTTTATGAACTGTGCGACGAGCTCGGCGTGATGGTCTGGCAGGATTTCATGCTGTCCAATTTCGATTATCCGGTAAAGGATGAAAGCTTCCGCGCGTCGCTCACCGCCGAAGTCGATCAGTTCCTGTGCCGGACGCAGCCGCGCGCCTGCATCGCAATACTGTGCGGTGGCAGCGAGGTGATGCAGCAGGCGGCGATGCTCGGCCTGCCGCGGGCGGTCTGGGAAGAGGGGCCGCACAGCGGCCTTGTTCCGGACCGCTGCGCCGCGCTGCGCCCGGATGTGCCGTATGTTTCGAACAGCCCGTCCGGCGGCGACTGGCCGTTTTTGCCCAACGAGGGCGTGACGCATTATTACGGTGTCGGCGCCTATTTACTGCCGGTGGCCGACGCGCGCCGGGCCGGGGTGCGCTTCACCTCCGAATGCCTGGGCTTCGCCAACGTGCCCTGCGCGCGCACGGTCGAGCAGACCTTGCCGGTTTCATCGACCACCGATCCGCGCTGGAAGGCCGCGACACCGCACGACATCGGGGTGGCCTGGGATTTCGAGGACATTCGCGACCATTACCTGCGCGAGCTGTTCGGCGTCGATCCCATCCAGCTCCGCTATGAAGATTTCGAGCGGTACCTGGATGCCTCCCGCGCGGTGGGCTGCGTGGTGATGGAAGCGGTGTTCGCCGAATGGCGGCGCGTGGGCTCGATCTGCGCCGGCGGAATCGTCTGGCAGCTTCGGGATCTGCGGCCCGGGGCTGGCTGGGGTGTGATCGACTCGCTGGGCCGGCCGAAGCCTGCCTGGCATGCCTTGCAGCGTGCCTTCCGCCCACGCCAGCTTGTCATCACCGATGAGGGGCTGAACGGCCTGCACCTGCACATCCTGAATGAATCGCCTGAGCCGCTGCGCGCGCAGCTGATGCTGGTCTGCCTGCGCGACGGGCGCGTGCCGATCCGTCAGGCGGAACGCGATGTGGAACTGGCACCGCACGGTGCCGCGATGCTGCCCAGCACGGCGCTGATTCCGGAGTTCTTCGATATCGCCTACGCCTATCGCTTCGGACCACCGTTCCACAGCGTCACCGCCGCCTGGCTTACCCACGCCGGGGGAGCGCTGATCGCTGATGCATACCATTTCCCGCGACGCATCCTGCCGGCCCGGGAAGAGCTTGGCCTGACGGCGGCGGTGACACAGGATTCTGACGGCTGGTCGCTTTGCCTCCGCACCGACGCCTTTGCACAGTTCGTGCATGTCGAGGACCCGCATTTCCGCGCCAAGCCGGACTGGTTTCATCTGCCGCCCGGTATCGAACGCCGGACTCGACTGATCCCGTTCGGCACCACCGCCGCCGCACCGGACGGCGAGGTGCGAGCGCTCAATCTTGCCGGCGCCGTCAGCTTCCGGAGCCGTCCATGATCCCGGTCCAGGTGTCCGGCTCCATCGGCTGGTTGCATTTGCCGGAGAAGCGGCCATCGGCCACGCGCGGCGTGGTGCTCTGTGCCACCCTCGGCAACGAGGCGATGAATGTACACCGTGCATGGGTGATGCTGGCTGAGACGCTCGCCGCGTCCGGTTTACCGACGCTGCGCTTCGATTATCCCGGTACCGGCGATTCGGTGATGAACGAAAGCGAGGGCCTGTGTCTCGCTGATTGGACGCGCAGCATAACAGATGCCGCCGCTTGGCTGCAAGCCAACGCCGGTGTTACCGAGATCTATCTATGCGGGCTGCGCGCCGGTGCGGCACTGGCGACCATCGCGGCGCCGCTGGTGCCTGGCCTGGCTGGTCTGGCGCTATTGGCTCCGGTGGTATCCGGCCGGTCCTACATGCGCGAGCAGGTCATTACCGCCCGCGCCTGGGACGCGATCTGGATGGTGAATCAGCCGATCGAACAGGATTGCTGGTTCGAGGCTGCCGGCCTGCGGGTTCCAATAAGCCTGAAGCGCGACCTGGATGCGATCGACCTTCGCAAACTGCCGACCTGCCCGGCGCCCCGCGTGCTGGTCATGGACCCCGTCAACACGCTGCCGGTACAGGCAGTGACGGAACGCCTGGCGACCCTCGGCGCCGAGGTCGCAGGAGTGCCGTTCCCCGGCTACGAAGCGCTGCTTCGGGACGCGCTTTACTCGGAGGTTCCCCATGCCGCGCATAACGAGGTGGCGGCCTGGATGACTGCGGAGCAGATCGCCGGCGAGGCGGACCCATTCACGACACCGGCAGTCCTGCCCTGCCTTGATCTCAACCAGGCGACCGAGGCGCCGGTCCGATTTGGCCCCGACAGCCGGTTGTTCGGCGTTTTTTGCGCACCTCGAGGAGGTTTCAAAAGCATCGTATCTTTGCTGATCCTGAATACTGGCGGCCATCGTCACGTCGGGCATTCGCGGTTCGCGGTGAGCTTCGCCCGTCGGCTGGCGGAACTCGGCATTCCGTCACTGCGGATGGATGCATCGGGGATCGGCGACAGCGATCCGGGTTGCGGCGATGCCGGGCAATTCTACGACGCGTCCGGCCAGACCGACGGCAAGGCCGCAATCGATTGGCTGGTTGCCGCGGGCGGCGGCAAGGTTGTGGTGCTCGGGTTGTGCTCGGGCGCGTACACCGCATTGCACCTTGGCGTGCAGGATGAGCGAATCGCCGGAATCGTGGTTGGGAATCTTCAGCGATTCGTGTGGACATCAGGTACGTCACTGCGCGTCGTGCAGCGGACAACGCGCCGTACCACCCGCTTCTATATGGAGAATATCGGCAGCAAGGCCGTATGGCACCGGTTGCTGCGGGCGGACATCGACGTGTTCGGTATCGGACGCACGCTGGCCGGCCGCGTATTGCGGCGCGTGCGATCCAGGCTGGATTCCGCTGCTCGCCCCGCTCGGAAACCCGAGCCGCTTCGGTCACGGTGCGCGGCTGGTTCCACTTCCTGCGACAGCGCGGCATTCCCGTGCTGTACACATTGAGCTTCAACGATCCCGGATTGGACGAGTTGGAAGAGTATTTCGGGCCGGCCGGACGACGGCTGGGGGATTTTCCGAACGTGCGTCTCGAAGTGCTGGAGAATGCGGATCACACGCTCAGTCATCACGATGCGCGCGAGGCTTTTTTCGCCTTGCTGGCCGGCTGGCTGGCGGAGCATTTCCCCGCCCCGGCCGCGAAACCCGCACGTCCGGCAATGGCCACGGAGTAAACCGTCCGCGAGCATGGGTCGCAAGGCGGGCGACCTCGCAGAACTCTGCGAGGTCGCGGCGTTGTCATGAGCGGCGCTGCCGGTTTCGTGGTAACCTGGGCTTTTGCTGTCCCCGGAGGCTGAGTCGTGTTGAGCCAACTGAACCAGGGCGCCGTGTCTTCCTCGCAGTTCGTGCAATTGCTGCTGGAGTTTGCCGGCGCTGACCCCGGGCTGATCACGCGTGCCGCGGCAGGAGTTGTGCCCGGGCCATCTGCCCCGCAGCCGATTGCCGCGCCGGAGCCGGTTGGCTCCTGAGCCAACCGGCGTATCGCGGCGGGATCAGGCCGGCACGAACATCGGCATCGGCGGACCGCCCTCGCTGGGCACGAATTTCACCGTTACCGGCTGGCCGATGCGGATGCCGTCGAGGTCGCAATCGACGATGTTGGTCATCATCGTCGGGCCCTCATTCAGTGTTACATAGGCGATGCAATAAGGCACCTCGGCGCGCTTCATGACGCTGAACGAGTAGATCTTGCCCTTGCCGCTGACCTGCGCCCACTCGACCTTGCCCAGGGTGAAGGGTGATATGCCGCGCGGGTACCAGATGAACTTCCCGGTATCGGCGCATTTCGGCAGCACCAGCTTGCCTTGCGCGCAACCGTCCCAGAACGGTTTGGTTTCCGGGTTGCTGTCCGGCGCGCCGACGAATCCGATCTTCCGCTGCTGATAAGCCATCGTGTTCACTCCCGTTCCATGATCAGCGTCGCCGAACCGTGGCGCGTGCCCAGAGACCCACCGGTGCCGTGCGCCAGCGCAAGATCGCAGTTCTTCACCTGCACCTTCGGATGCGCCTCGTCGCGAAGCTGGCGCACCGCCTCGATCACCTTGGTGATGCCGCCCCGATTGGCTGGATGGTTGTTGCACAGCCCGCCGCCATCGGTGTTGAACGGCAGCTTGCCTTGGCCGGAGATCAGGTTGCCGTCGGCAACGAACTTGCCGCCCTGGCCTTTTTCGCAGAACCCCAAATCCTCGATCTGCATCAGCACAGTGATGGTGAAGCTGTCGTAAATCGAGGCGTATTTGATATCGCCAGGTTTGACCCCTGCCATCTCGAACGAGGTCGGCCCCGACCAGCGCGCGCCGGAATAGGTCAGATCGACGGCGCCGGCGAATTGCCCTTTCGGGTGCTCGCCCATGCCGATCACCTTCACCTTCGGGCGCTTCAGGCTACGTGCGATCTCCGGTTTCACCACCACCAGCGCGCCGCCGCCGTCGCTGATCACGCAGCAATCCAGCCGGTGCAGCGGGCTGGCGATGACAGGTGAGTTCACCACCTGCTCCACCGTGACAACGTCGCGCAGCATGGCGTGCTCGTTGTATTGCGCGTGGTGCGACGCGGCGACCTTGATCCAGGCGAGCTGCTCGCTGGTGGTGCCGAATTCATGCATGTGCCGCTGCGCGCACATCGCGTACATGTTCGCCACGGTGGGCGAGTACGGATATTCGAACTGCATGTCCGGCTGTGCCGGATTGCCGGCACGCGCCGCGGTGCCGGTAGCCTGGCCCTCGCTGCGCGGCCGGCCGGCCAGGGTGATCAGTGCCACGTTGCAGCGCCCGGCGGCGATCGCCTCGGCGGCGTGCGCCACCAGCATCAGATACGAAGACCCGCCGATGTCGGTCGCATCGATATGGCGGACGTTCAGGTTCATGTAATCGACCATCGACAGCGGCCCCATTCCGGGCGCGTCGCCGGCGCAGAAATATCCGTCCACGTCGTCCTTGGTCAGGCCTGCATCGTCCAACGCGCCCTTGGCGCACTCGGCGTGCAGCAAGGCCACGGACTTGTCGGGCGCCTTGCGCGTCGGGTGCTCATAGGCTCCGGCGATGTACGCTGCCCCTTTAAGACTCATGTGTCTGAACTCCCCCTGATCAATCGATACGAGGCGCGATTATACCGAACGGTAGCCCCACGGCCACCCGGAACCTTCTGGCACGGGCCGGAGCCGCTGCGGTAGCCTGGGGCGATGGCGACCGCCGCATTGTACGCGCCCCCCAGCCCTCCGGTGCCGTCCGGCGAGTTGTCGCTGCCGCGCTTCCTGCGCGCCATCCGGACCAACGCGCTGACCATGTGGCCCGTCGCCGCGTACGAGCAGGATTTGCGCACGCGCCGGCTGCTCGGTCGCACCTACATGCTGCTGAACAGCCCGGCGGCGATCCATCGCGTGCTGGTCGATAATCCGGGCAATTACCGCCGCTCCCCCGCTTCCGTGCGCATCCTGCGGCCGATCACCGGCAACGGCCTGCTGCTGAGCGAGGGCGAGGACTGGAAGCTGCAACGCCGCACCATCGCCCCGGCGCTCGCCCCGCGCGTGATGCCGATGCTGGCGCGCCACATAGCCGCGGTCGCACAAGAAACCATCGCCACCTTGTCCGCGCAGGCGGACGACCCGGTGAACCTGCTCGCGGCAATGGAGGGGACCGCGCTGGAAATCGCCGGCCGGTCGATGTTTTCGTTGGAAATGTGGCAGTATGGCGCGGAGATGCGCTCGCGGATAACCTTGTATGGGCTGCGCTGGGCGCGCCCGCATCTGTTCGACCTGCTGCTGCCGCCGGCGATCCCGACCATACGTGACCTGTTTCGCCGCCGGTTCCACACGCGTTGGATGCGCTTCATGGACGGGATCATGCAGGCGCGCATGCAGGCCCCTGCGGCCGACGACGCGCGTGACCTGTTCGATCTTCTGCGGGCTGCGCGCGACCCGGAAACCGGGCGCGGCTTCAGCCACGACCAGCTTCGCGACCAGACCGCGACGATGATGCTGGCCGGACATGCGACAACGGCGGTGACCCTGTTCTGGGCCTTGCTGATGTTGTGCGGGGCGCCGGCCGAGCAGCAGCTTATCGCCAATGAAGTGCGCGGCGTCGATCTTGGTCCGGACTGCGCTGCCGCCGCATTGCCGGGCCTGGTGCGCACGCGCGCGGTGATCCATGAAACATTGCGACTGTATCCGCCCGCCTTCACGATGGCGCGCGCCGCGATCGGTCCGGACCGAGCCGGGGACATCGACATTCCGGCCGGCGGCCATCCTGATGATCGCGCCCTGGGTGCTGCATCGGCATCGCCGGCTCTGGCGCGATCCGGAGCTGTTCGACCCTTCGCGCTTTCTGCCGGACGCGCCGCCGCCGCCGCGCTTCGCCTATTTGCCGTTCGGCGCCGGCCCGCGCGTCTGCGTCGGCGCGCAGTTCGCGCTGACGGAGGCAACGCTGGTGCTGGCGGCCCTGATCCAGTCGTTTGAGGTGGCGCTGGACGACCCCCGCCCGGTGCTGCCGGTTGCCGTCGTAACCACTCAGCCCGACCACCCGCCGCGGTTCCGCCTGCGCAAGCGCGCCGCGTCTTTGCCACCGACTCAACTGATCATGGAAGCAGCCTGACATGCCAACAGCAATCGAAGAAATCCGCCGCTATCACCCCGAGCTGACGGACATTCGCCGCGACATCCACGCCAACCCGGAACTCGGGCTGGAGGAGCACCGCACGGCTGAAATCGTGGCGCAGAAGCTGGAGGAATGGGGCATCGAGGTGCATCGCGGCGTCGGCGGCACCGGCGTGGTGGGCGTGCTGCGCTCCGGCAACGGGCACGGGCGCATCGGGCTGCGCGCCGACATGGACGCGCTGCCGATCGAGGAAGCCACCAACCTGCCGTACAGCAGCCGCGCGCGCGGCACGATGCACGCCTGCGGCCATGACGGGCACACCACCATGCTGCTCGGCGCCGCGCGCTATCTGGCCCAGACGCGCGACTTCAACGGCACCGTCAACTTCATCTTCCAGCCTGGCGAGGAAGGTATCGGCGGCGCGCTGGCGATGCTGAAGGACGGGTTGTTCCAGCGCTTTCCCTGCGACGCGATCTTCGGGATGCACAACCGGCCCGGCATGCCGGTCGGCCAGTACGGCATCGCCCCCGGTGCCGCGATGGCGGGCGGCGCGTTCTTTGACATCGCCATTACCGGCCGGGGCGCCCATGGCGCACGACCGGAGGAAAGCATCGATCCCGTTCTGGTGGCCTGCCACATCGGCGCGGCGCTGCAATCGATCGTTGCCCGCAACGTGCCGCCGCGCGACACGGCGGTGCTCAGCATCACGCGCATCCATGGCGGCGACGCCTACAACGTGATCCCGGAGACGGCGACGTTGTCGGGCACCGCGCGCACCATGCGGCGGGAGACGATGACTTTGATCGAGCAGGGGATGCAGCGGATCGCCACCAACATCGCGGCCGGCTTCGGCGCCGCCGCCTCGGTCGATTTCCGCCTGATCTTTGCGCCGTTGATCAACCACCCCGAGCACGCGAAGGAAATCGCCGACGCGGCGGCCGAGCTGGTGGGTGACGCAGAACGTCGATCGCAACAAGCCGCCGGCGGTCGCGTCGGAGGATTTCAGCTTCATGCTGGAGCAGGTGCCCGGCGCATACATCAATCTGGGCAACGGCGAAAGCAGCGCGCCGGTCCACAACCCGAAATACAATTTCAACGACGAGGCGATCCCGTACGGATCGGCGCTGTACGCCCGGCTGGTGGAACGCAAGCTCGCGCGCGACACCGCAGCGTGATCCCGGCTACCGCGGCCGACTGATCGCACCGGTCATTGCCGCGGCAGTGGGATCCAACTCCCGACGCGACCGACAACTCCAAAACCGTTGGCGGATCGCGCCTCGGCTTCACCGGGACTTCGTCAGAACCGAGACCCGTGACCGCTTTGCCAGGTTATCCATTTCTTTACCGGGTGGGCCCATGTCCCGGCACCGACGCCAGGCGTCACGACCAGAAGGCGGACAAAAGGTCAGCAAATCGGCAACAGACCCAAATCGGCAACAGACCAAGGATCCAATTCCATGATCTCAATCGCCCCGGTTTCCACCAGCCCCGCCCTTGCCACCCCAGCGACGCCACCCTCAACGCCTCGGCCCGCCGAGACAGTGATGGTGACAACGACGGCACCACGGCGGCCGCAGCCTCGGCCGCGCAGCAGTCTCCGAGTTCGCGCGCTCGATATCCACGCATAGTCGCGCCGGCGATACTTGATCCGGCAATCGCGATCAATATCAGGCGGCGAAATCATTGACGCTCGGATCAGCCGTCGAAAGGATTGACCCTCTATCGTCATTCCTGCGAAAGCGGGAATCCACGGGCTCGCTCACAAAATCGGAGCGGCTCGTGGGTGCCAGCTCTCGCGCGTAGGCGCGAATTAAGCGGTAACGGCATTTACAGCCCTCATGTCGCGCGGCCCGTCGTTGCGACGAGCGCCGTCTTCGGCACAAAGGTCGCCAAGGCTCACGAAGGCCACCAAGCGATTTCTTGCAACCTTCTTAGCGACCGTCGTGAGCTTTGGTGAACTTTGCGTCGCATTCTCCTGATGGCACCGCATCTCGGGAAGGCCTGGCATAATGGCGGAACGCCTGGCCGCGGCGCTAGGGCCGAATCACCCTGAGTGGAATCGGGGCTTCCGAAACGGGGTCGATCTGTAATTCATGGGCTTCCTGGTGAGGTTGAGCCGGGGGCGAGATGAGTTGGCGTCGAGGGCAGTCCTATTCGGAACACCTGAGGGACCGGGTGTTGGCGGCGGTGGATGGCGGGCTGGGCGCCAATCCGGCCGCCAAGGTCTTCCAGGTGAGCATGTCGTGGATCTACAAGGCGCGCGCCCGGCGGCGGAGTACCTGGGGAGACCACGGCCCGTGCCCAGTGTAACCATGTGCCGCCCAGGCTGGCACCGCAGTATGAGGCGATCCGTGCCAAGGTCGCGGCCGAACCGGACCTCACGTTGATGGAATTGCGGGAGTGGGTGAAGCGCGAGCATCAGGTGTCGATCAGCCATGGCGGGATGCACAAGACGCTGGCCCGGCTCAAGTTGACGCGAAAAAAAAGACCCAGCACGCCGCTGAACAAAAGCGCGCCGACGTTGCCGCGGCGCGAACCGAGTGGCGAGCGAACCAGCCGAAGCTGAACCCGGCCCGGTTGGTCTTCCTCGACGAGACCTGGGTCACCACCAATATGGCGCGCCGCTATGGCCGTGGCCCGCGCGGACAGCGAGTGATCGGCTACGTGCCGCACGGCCACTGGATGACCTCGACGTTCCTCGCCGGCTTGCGCCACGACGGCATCACCGCTCCCTGCCTGTTCGACGGCGCCATCAACGGCGAGCTCTTCCTCGCCTACATCGAGCAGCAGCTCGCTCCCACGCTGACGCCGGGCGATGTCGTGATCATGGACAATCTCCGCTCGCACAAAGTCACTGGCGTGCGCCAGGCGATCGAGGCACGCAGCGCCAGCCTGCTGTACCTGCCGCCGTATTCTCCCGATCTGAACCCGATCGAGCAGGCGTTCTCCAAGCTGAAGGCGATGCTGCGTAGCGAGGGCGCACGCAAGATCGACGCCCTCTGGTCGGCGGTCGGGCGGCTACTCGACCGCTTCACCGCCAAGGAATGCGCCAACTACCTTGCCCATGATGGCTATCGCGAGTCAGGGTGATTCGGCTCTAATGCAGCGCCTATGCGCGAAGGTGGGCATGACGATGGCAAAGTCGGTCGTTCCGCCGCTTACTATAACACGGATACACCCAGCCGCTAATGCGTTCTCCCGCAAGACAGTGACTTGTAAACTTCTCGCTCTCTTTTTCAGTAGCACAAATCTACCGCACGCTTTCCGTCACCCTCACCCCAGTAATCAACCCCAGCACGTCATTCATCGCTGCCTCCCGCGTCAGCAGGTCGCCAACCTGCCGGCCATGGCGCAGCACGAAGATCCGGTCCGCCACCTCGAACACCTGCGGGATGTTGTGGCTGATCAGCACCACGCCGATCCCCCGCTCCTTCACCCGCCGGATCAGCTCCAGCACGCCGCGCGATTCGCGCACGCCCAGCGCAGCCGTGGGCTCGTCCATGATCACCACCTTGCGCCCCCAGGAAATCGCCCGCGCCACCGCGACGCTCTGCCGCTGTCCGCCTGACAGCAGCCCCACCGCCTGACGTACCGAAGTCAATCCCACCTGCAACGAGGCAATGTGCGCCGTCGCTTCCCGGCGCATCGCCGCCTTGTCCAGCCGCCAGCGATTCCACCACCGCGTGCCGGTGATCTCCGCGGCCGAGGAACAGGTTCGCCTCCACGTCCATGTGCGGTACCACTGCGAGATCCTGATACACCGTCTCGATCCCCAGCGGCCGCGCCTCCAGCGGCGAGGCGATCCGCACCTCGCGCGCCTTCGAACCGGATCGTGCCGGCGTCGGGCTGCACCGCGCCCGACATCACCTTCACCAGCGTCGATTTGCCGGCGCCGTTGTCGCCGACCAGCCCGACGATCTCCCCGGCACGCAGCCGAACGACACGCCGTCCAGCGCATGCACCGGGCCGTAATGCTTGACAATGCCATCCAGCTCCAGGATCGGGCTGCCGGCATGTATCACATGCAACCGAGCGGCGGCTCCTTGAACGCCTCGGCGGCGCCCGCCGGCGTCTCCGCCTGTTTCCACTTGGCGATCCACGCATCGACATTGTCGGCGGTGACCACCGGCATCGCCTGCGGCACCAGCGCCGGATAGTGGCAGGAACTGTTGGTCAGCAGATTGTGCAGGATCGACACGGTCTGGTAGCCCCATCCCCAGTAATCCTGGCCGACCAGCGCCTGCACGTAGCCTTCCTTCACGAACGGCAGCTCCGGTGCCAGCACGTCGGTGGTGATGATCTTCACCTTGCCCTTGTTCTTCGCCACTTCGGGCAGCGCACTCATCTTGCCGAAGAACGGCACGCCGGCAACCATCAGGATGGCGCCGGCGTCGGGATGCGAAACCAGCAGGTTGTTGGTGAACTGCTGCGCCTTCACCAGATCGTCGTCATGAAAGAACGGGCCGATCGTCTTGATGCCGGGATAAGCTTTCAGCGCGTCGGTCGCGCCCTTCAGCCGGGCGTTGAGGTTCGTCGCGCCTGGCCCGCCGCTGACCAGGATCACCGTGCCCGAGTTGCCCATGAACTTGACCGTCTGCTCGGCCAGCGCGCGGCCCATGCCGACGCTGTCCACGCCGTAGAACAGACTGGCGCTTGCTGTCGGGCACATCCGAATCCCAGGTGATCACTTTCATTCCCTGTGCGACCGCCTGCGCGATCGGCCCCACCAGCGGCTGCGGCGCATTGGCATCGACCGCCATGCCGTTCACATGCCGCGCGATCAGCCCGGCCAGGATCTGCGCCTCCTGGTTGGCGTCCGAGGTGGAGGATGCGGTCCAGACCACATCCACATCGCCCAGTTCCTTCGCCCGCAGATCGGCACCGTAATGGGCGTAGTAGAACACCGGATTGTCCAGCGCCTTCGGGATCACGGCGATCGACAATTTGGCGCCGCGGGCAACGAACGGGCAGGCCAGACCGCCCGCCAATGCTGCCCCGCCGGCGAGGATCGCACGACGGCCGATAGCTTGTTTGCTCATTTCCTGGTCCCTCCTGTCGTTCACGCGCTTCGCACTGCTTCCAGCCGCTGGCGCACCACGTCCAGCGTGGCGGCGGCGCCGATCACCAGCCCGGTGATCAGCTCCTGCCAGTACCCGGCCAGCCCAAGCAGCACGATGCCATTGTTGATAACACCCAGAAGCGCGGCACCTACCAGCACGCCCGGAATGGTGCCGCGCCCACCATACAGGCTGGTGCCGCCGATGATCACCGCGGCGATCACCTGCAACTCGTAACCAGTGGCCGCATCGGGCAGCGCGGTCCCCGCCTTGGCGGTCAGCAGCACCCCGCCGAGCGCGGCCAGCAGCCCGGACAGCAGATACATCGCGACCTTCACACGCTCGACCTTCAGCCCCAGCAGCCGGGCGGCCGCCTCATTGCCGCCCACCGCATAGACGTGCCGGCCGAACGCGGTCTGGTTCATCAGCACCGTCAGCAGCACGCCGATCGCCAGCATGATCAGTCACCGGAACCGGCACCAGCCAGACCGTCGCGGTGCCGAGGGCCGAGAAAGCCCGGCCGGCGACATCGTCGGGCGGTGTGACAGCGGCGCCGGAAACCATGCCGTACGTCAGCCCGCGCACGATGCTGAGCGAGCCCAGCGTCGCGATGAACGGGTTGAGCCGGATGCGCGTGACGGCGAACGCGTTGATCGCGCCGACCACCAGGCCCGCCGCCAGGCCTGCGATGACCGCGATCACCGCGCCGCCGCCGGCCGACAGCACCAGCGCCGCGATTACCCCGGCCAATCCCATCGTCGAGCCGACCGCAAGATCGAGCCCGCCGCCGATCATCACGATCGCCTCGCCAAATCCGGCGATGCAGATCCAGGAGAAATACACCGCAACATTGCCGAGGATATTGCGATGCGGTGAGGAAATACGGGGAGACAAAGCTGATCGCGGCGGACACCGCGACCAGGGCGACCAGCACGCCGGCCCAGGGCACCAGGACGAGCTGCGAGGCCCTCGGCACCCTAGGCAACGTCGCTTCCGACCCGATCCCAGTTGTCTGTTGGCGCACTCGGACGTTCCTCTGTGTCGCGGATGCTCGGTCCGGGCCGCGACGGCAGTCAAGCCTGTGGTCGGTCTATCGAACCGAGCACCCCCTCCGGCGTTCCTGCCACGCTCCGCAGCGAAGCGTCATATCCAAATGAGCCAGTCCGACACCGACCAACTTCGTGATTTGCGCGCCGAGGTCGATAAAATCGCCGGAGAGCAGGTGAAGGACGCGGCTGACGTTCAGGCGGCTGTCGATCAGAGCACCGCAACGTTGCACACCATTTCGCACGGGATCAGCGATCCCATACGTCGGTGGCCGCTCCTGTCGATGCTGCTGGCGCTGGGCGTCCCGGTCGGCGCTGGCTGGGCAATGCGAAGGCCAAGGCCGCTGGCTTCAAGGGGACGGGATGGCACCCGTTCGTTTGTGAGCAAATCCATCCGTGTCGCCCACCCTGCAAGACCGCGTCGGTATCCTTTCGTTGCGGGTTTGCGATCCTGGCGCGCGGTCACGCGCCCACCAGTCCGCGATCGGCTGCTCGACAGGGCCGTCCGGTGGTTGCATTCCTTCCGAATTGGCCGGTCGCCGCTGAACGTGAACCGACGTCGAAGACCGGGTTGGATCCGCGCCATTCTGCTCGGAACTCCAACTCGGCGCTAAATACAAGATTGGCCCCCTGCTGTCCTCACCGGTACCGGCAGCCCGGCCTGTGCCATGGCCTCGCGGGCAATATCCGGCCGATCAGTGATCAGACCGTCGATCCCCCAGTCGATCAGCCGCGTCATGTCCGCCGTCCGGTTGACGGTCCAGGGCAGCACGTCCAGGCCGAGCGCATGCGCCTCCGTGATCAGCTCCGGCGTGAGATCGACGTGCTCGGGCGCCCAGATCGGCCGGCCTGCCGGGAACCGTCCGTCGTCGCTTCGGGACCCAGCTTCGGCCGCCACGGCGCGCGGCACCGAATTGCCGAAATCGGCCGGTGTCGGTCCGTCCCACCACAGTCGGGCCTTCGCCACGGTTTCCGCCCGGGTGAGCCAGGCGAGGCGCAGGTCCGGCCGCGTGCGCCGAAGGTGACGCGGACCGCGCCAGTCGAACAACTCGAGCACCACCCGCGAACCGACGCCGAGCCGATCGATGACCGCCGCCGCAAGCTCCCCCATCTCCGAAGCCGCGACGGTCCAATCCGAGTGATCCGGCAGCGTCTTCAGCTCGATCACGAACCGCGTGTCAATTCGCGCGAGCACCTGCTCAAGCCGAGGTATGCGGGCGCCGTCGTGCGGCACCTGCTGTGGATGCAACGCCGCCGCGGCACTGCCCGGCCGCACTCGACCGACGTCGTACTGTGCGAGATCAGCCGCCGTCAGGTTGCGGATCAGCGGCCCCGGGGCCGACAGCCACGCCCCCCAGGGCCGCGGACGAGGTCCGGATTGAGCGCCGGATCATGGCATATCACCGGTACGCCATCCGCCGTGACCGCCACATCGAGCTCGATACCGTCGATCCCCACTGCGATTGCTGCGGCGAAACCCTCGATCGTGTTCTCCGGAAACAGCCCGCGGGCGCCGCGATGGCCGATCAGGGTGAATTTGCGTGGCATGACCGCGCCTAGACCGGCGCTTGCCGGCGCGTCAAGTTCGGGCACAGTGCGCGCCGGGATGGAGCGGATGCATGGATAGAGTGGAAGAGAAGGTGCTCGGCGTGCTCGGCGGCATGGGGCCGCTGGCGAGCGCGCACTTCATGCTGCGGCTGACCCTGCTGACTCCCGCCACGCGCGACCAGGAGCACATTCCAGCCGTGCTATGGTCCGATCCGCGCGTGCCGGACCGGTCGCGCGGTAAGCTCGGCGGCGGTCCGGACCCTTTGCCATATCTGCTGCGCGGCATCGCCGGGCTTCGGCAGGCGGGATGCAAGGCGATCGCCATTCCCTGCAACACCGCCCATGGCTGGTACGACGAGATGCAGGCGACCGCCGGCTGTCCCATCCTGCACATCGTCGATGCGGCAGCGGACGAGCTTCGACGGCTTGGGGTGCCCGGAGGGGTCATCGGCGTGATGGGCACGCAGGGGACGCTGGACATGCAACTCTATCAGGACCGGCTGGGCCAACTCGGCTGGGACTGCCTGACGCCGCGACCCGATGAAATGAACCGCCTCGTTTCGCCGGCGATTGCACGGGTAAAGGCGAATTGCGTGACCGAAGCCTTCGCCCCGCTGGCCGAAACCGTACAGTCGCTGGCGGCGCGGGGTGCCGCGGCGGTGGTTCTGGGATGCACCGAGATCCCGCTGGGGATTCAGGCAGGGCCGGCGGATTCGCTCGGCGTCAAGATGGTGGACAGCATCGACGCCCTGGCACGCGCAGCGATTGCCTGGGCGCGTGAAACCGGAACGACGTAGGGCGGAAAAGCGCAGCGCATTCCGCCACCGGAAGACTATTCAGCCACAATCGCAACCGCGTGTCGGGCCGCGGTCGGCGCGCACCAAGTGGTGGTCGATCCATTCCGCGACCAGCCGCCGCGCCTCGTTCACCGAGGCTTCCGGGTGGTGGATGCGATACAGCACGGTGCAAGCCCGGAACGCCGCCGGATCGTCCGAGCCAAGCTGGCGCAGGTCGCAATAGGCGGTGACCACGGCGCGCTCGCAGCGGCGGGCGATCCGGCTGAAGTCGTTGCCCATCGGGCACAGGCTCCTTGTTGCGAATGATTCGCAGAATAAGGCAGAGAATACGGGGCTGCCGCGGCCACGGCAAGCCGGCCAGCCGGCGCCCAAATTTGGTCGCCGGCCGGATCGGCTGTTAGGCTCCTGTTGCGGAGGGGACCGGCACACCATGGCGGGGGACAGGAAGCGGGTTGCGGTGATCGGCGCCGGCATCGTCGGCATCGCCACCGCAAGCTGGCTGGTGCGGGATGGGCACGATGTCACGATCATCGATCCCGAGCCGCCCGGGTCAGGCGCCTCATTCGGAAACGCCGGGTGTTTCAATCCGTCCTCGGTCGTGCCGGTTGCCTCGCCGGGCATGCTGAGCAAGGTGCCTGGGTATCTTGCGGATCCGCTCGGACCGCTGCGCATCCGCTGGAGCTATCTACCCGCCCTGACCCCCTGGTTGGCCCGCCTGATCCGCGCCGGCACTCCGGCGCGCATCGAGGCGCAGGCGCGGGCGCTGACCCCGCTGCTGGCGCCGTGCCTGGAGACCGTGATGGAGTTGGCGCGCCATGCCGGCGCCGAGTCGCTGGTGGCGCGCACCGGCATCCTGATCGCCTATCAGACGCAGGCCGCATGGGAGGACGACCAGCGGGCATGGGACCTCCGCCGCCGCAACGGCATCGCGTGGGAAGAACTGGATGCCGACGAACTGCGCCAGTTCGATCCCAACCTGTCGCGCGACTATACGCGGGGCAAGCTGGTCCCCGGCAACGGGCACAGCCTCAATCCGGCTGGCTTCGTCGCCGTTCTGGCCCAGGCGGTACAGCGCGACGGCGGCCACCTGCTGCGCCGCCGTGCCACCGGCTTCGCCCTGGATGGCGCCCGGTTGCGCGCGGTGCGCACTCCGGAGGGCGATGTTCCGGCCGATGCAGCGGTAATCGCCGCCGGCGCGTATTCGCGCCAACTCGCCGCGTCGGTCGGCGATCGGGTGCCGCTGGAGACGGAGCGCGGCTATCATCTGATGTTGCGCGACCCCGAGGTGATGCCGCGCGTCCCGACCACCGACGCCGATGCAAAGTTCGTCGCCACGCCGATGGCGGGCGGCCTTCGTTTCGCCGGTACGGTGGAACTGGCCGGGTTGAAGGCCGCGCCGGACTGGCGGCGCGCACGAATGCTGTTGCGCCAGGGCGCCAGGCTGTTTCCGGGGCTGAACGACGCACCGCGGGAGGACCGGATTTCGCTCTGGATGGGCCATCGCCCCAGCTTGCCGGACTCGCTTCCGGTGCTCGGGCCGTCGAAGCGCTCGCCGGACGTGTTTCATGCCTTCGGCCACGGCCATGTCGGCATGACCGGCGGTCCGTTCACCGGCAGGATTATCGCCGCGCTGATTGGCGGGCGGCCGGCGCCGATCGACCTGGCGCCGTTCCGGGCCGATCGGTTCTGAGAGTCGAAGAAACCATATGTCAGGCCGAACTCGTGGCACGCGTTCCTGCCCTGCTCCGCGTTGCCGTTGCCGGCTGGGAGCTCCCATCCAAACACAAAGGCCACGAAGAAGATCAGAGGTCACAAAGGAAATTGCTTCGTGAACTCCGGTGCGCCCCGAAGGGCGCGATCACCTCGTGGGTGCAAGTCCCACCCGGGCTATGGTCGGTTGGCCCGGTAGCTGGCAGGCGGCGTGGACGGGCAACTGTCTGCGTCGAAGCCCCTGCGACAAACGCCGCTTTTGGCATCCGAGCAAATCGACAGGCGGTAACATGTGTGAAGCCTGAGCAGGCCTCGAAAGGGAAGTTGTGGACGCCGACCCGCCCGGAGTTCGGGGAAGGCAGCACAGTCCGGGGAAGCAGCCGACGAGTGCACCTGGACCGGTCCACCGGGGTAAGGGGCACGGCACGTCGAGACAGGGGATCGCGCAAGCGGGGGAGACCCGTTCTGGATGAGGGTAGCGGCCTCAACGGCGCTGCAAGGCAACGGTCCAGGCGGGAGTCGGACAGGGTCGTAGTACCGCCGAAGCCGGGTAACGCCGGGGGAGGGAAGGACCCTGACTTCTGGTACGTTTTCGAAGCAGATGAGGTGAGGTGATTGGCGATGAGCCTTCAAACACCAGATGCGATCCGGACTTTGCAGAGGAAACTCTATGGCAAGGCGAAGGCTGAGCCGGGGTTCCGGTTCTACATCCTCTACGATAAGATTTGGCGGGCGGACATTCTGCGCCACGCGGTATGACCTGGCACGCTCCAACAAGGGCGTCCCAGGGGTGGACGGGACAACGTTCGAACAGATCGAAGTGGCGGGGCTGGCGGACTGGCTGATCCGGCTGGGCGAGGAACTGCCCACGAAGACGTATCGGTGCCAACCGGTGCGGCGGGTGATGATCCCGAAGCCCGGCGGCGGCGAGCGCCGCTCGGTATCCCGACGATTCGGGACCGGGTGGTGCAGACCGCTGCGAAGCTGGTCGTGGAACCGATATTCGAAGCTGACCTGGACCCTGCGGTAGTGTCCGTTTCTTTGTGTAAACGCCACTGTGGCCCATTCCAGTCTGTCAGCCAGCGAGCTGGCTGACAGACTGGAAACGCTCGCCGAACAGGATGGCAAACTGCGCCATCGCCGCCGTCCAGGCAACCGGCCGACGCCAGCGCACGCCGACGTTGCGCAGCGCCAGGAACAGCAGTTTCAGGGCCGCGTCGTCATTGGGAAAGCTGCCCCGCGTCTTGATGATTTTCCGCAGGCTCCGGTGCAGGCTTTCCACCGCATTCGTCGTGTAGATCATGCGCCGGATGTCCGGCGGAAAGGCGAACAGCGGAACCACCTGATCCCAGGCCCGCCGCCAGGTTGCCGCAATCGTCGGGTAGCGCCTGGCCCATTTGGTTTCAAACGCATCCAACCGCTCCAGCCCCGCCTCCGCCGTCTCCGCCCGGTAGATTTCCTTCATGTCCGGCATGATAGCCTTGCGATCCTTCCATGAAACAAACGCCAGAGAGGCCCGGATCAGATGCACAATGCAGGTCTGCACGATGGTCTTCGGATACGCCGCCGCAATCGCTTCGGGAAAACCCTTCAGCCCGTCAACCACCGCGATCAGGATGTCCTCAACCCCCCGGCTCTTCAACTCGTTCAGCACCTTGAGCCAGAATTTCGCCCCCTCGGTCTGCTCGATCCACAGCCCCAGCACCTCCTTCTCGCCTTCCGCAGTGACCCCAAGCGCCACGTAGATCGCCTTGTTGCGTACCAGACCTTCGTCGCGCACCTTCACCCGCAGCGCATCCAGGAACACGATCGGATAGAGCCGCTCCAGCGGCCGGCCCTGCCATTCCCGAACCTCCTCCAGAACCCCCTCGGTGGCCCGGCTGATCAGATCCGGCGACACCTCGAGGCCATACATCTCGCGCAGGTGGCCCTGGATCTCGCGCACCGTCAGCCCGCGCGCATACAGGCTGACGATGCGATCGGCGAAGCCGTCCAGGCGACGGCTGCCTTTCGGCACGATCTGCGGCTCGAACGTGCCGTTGCGATCGCGCGGGATCGCCAACTCCAGCGCGCCGTCGTCGCCCAGCACAGTCTTCGCCGAATGCCCGTTGCGGCTGTTGCCGGAGTTGCGGCCCGTCACCGCGCCCTTTCGGTAGCCCAGGTGCTGGGTCAGCTCGCTCGCCAGCAGCCGTTCCAGAACCTGTTTCTTCAGTTGCTTGAATAAGCCGTTGTCGTCGAACAGGTCCGACGTCGAGGTGCAACCCGCCAGCAGTTGATCAATCACTTCGGGGTTGATGTTCGCAGCCATTGTGAACTCCTCCACCACAGGATATGGTGGCCACAATCGGCGTGCTTACACAAGATATAGGACACTCTCGACCCTGCCGCCCATGGCTATCGGCCAGGGCGCGGCGCGGGTCAGGCAATCCAGACGGTGCTGACCCTGCTGCGGCAGGGTTACACCGATGTGGTCGATGCCGATCTGAGCAAGTATTTCGACACCATCCCGCACGATGAGCTGATGCAGTCGATCGCCCGCCGCATCGTCGATCCCGACATGCTGCGGCTGATCAAGCAGTGGCTCAAAGCGCCAGTCGCAACGACCGACGGGGATGGTAAGCGACGCATGGCGGGGGGAAAGGCCAGCAGACAGGGTGTCCCGCAAGGCGGCGTCATCAGCCCGCTGATCGCCAACCTCTACATGAACCGCTTCCTGAAATACTGGCGCCAGACCGGCAGAGGGGAAGCCTGGAAGGCACACGTCATCAACTATGCGGACGACTTCGTCATCCTCAGCCGCGGACACGCGGAAGCGGCGCTGGCGTGGACGGATCGCACGATGACACGCCTGGGACTGACCCTCAATCGCACGAAAACCCGACTGTGCAACGCACGGACGGAGCGGTTCGACTTCCTGGGGTACAGCTTCGGTCTGCATCGCATCCGACAGGACGGGCGCCGCTATCTCGGCGCCAGTCCGTCGGACAAGAGCGTGCAGCGTCTGAAGGACAAGGTGGGTGCCATCCTGATACCGGGCAACATGGGACGATGGGATGAGGTGCGCGCGCAACTGACCCCCTGATGCGGGGATGGGGCGGCTACTTCAGCCCGGGGTCGCATTACGTCAGGGACCGGGCGATCGAGGCGCACATCTATGATCGCGTGCGCAACTTCCTCGTTCGACGCCACAAGATGCCCGCGCGAAGCATCGGGCCGTTCACGATGGCGGCAGTGTTCGGCACGCTCGGCGTGCCCAGGATGCGCCATTGCCGGCGGGAGGGCGTCCTGTCGTGAGCCTGTCATGAAACCACTCGGAAAGTCGGATGCGGGAAATCCGCCCGTCCGGTTTGATGAGCGGGGAGGGGAAACGGACCGTTCGCGGCACCGCGCCCCTCCTCAACTCTACTGTCAAAAACATCGCGCCGGATTCCGGAATTAGGGAGCGGAGTTTCCCACCGGTGTGCTACGCACCAAATCCCGCTCGATACCGCGCCACCAGCGTCCGATACTCCGCGGCATTGCGGTCGAACCCGCGGCGTTCTTCCTCCGTCATCACCCGCTTCAGCCGTGCCGGCGCGCCGGTCCACAACTCATACCGCCCGATCACCTTGCCCGGCGTCAGCAGCCCCGCCGCGCCCAGCATTCCACCTTCCTCGATCACCGCGCCGTCCAGCACGGTGGAGCCCATGCCGACGAACGCGCGGTCCTTCAACGTGCAGGCATGGATGATCGCACCGTGCCCTACCGTTACATCGTCACCGATAATCGTTGCAAACGTAACTGCATCGACATGCACGATCGTGCCATCCTGGATATTGGTCCGCGCCCCGATGCGGATGAAATTGGTGTCGCCGCGCAGCACGCAGCCGAACCAGATGCCGGATTCCGCGCCAATCTCCACATCCCCGATCACCGCCGCCGTGGGCGCCACAAAGGCGGTGGAATGCACGCGCGGCCTGACACCGTCCAGGACATACAACGGCCCATTTCCAATCGCCGGAAGCTCTGCCCGTCCAAGCTGCATGTCAGCCACGTCCCACCTCCAGCATCAGCGAAAGGTTCTGCACCGCCGCGCCCGAAGCCCCCTTGCCGAGATTATCCAGCCGCGCCACCAGCACCGCCTGCCGGCGCTTCTCATTCGTGTTGACGTACAACTCCAGCAGGTTGGTGCCGTTCAGCGCCTGCGGCTCCAGCTTGCCCGGCCGGTCCGGCGACACCACCCGGATCAGTTCGCTGCCGGCAAAGCGGCTCTCCAGCACAGTGCGCAGATCGGCGCCGGTTGGTTTCCCAACCAACGTATCCAGGTGCAGCGGCACCGACACCAGCATCCCCTGGCGGAAATGCCCCACGGACGGCACGAAGATCGGCCGGCGCGATAGCCCGGAATAGCGTTCCATCTCCGCGATGTGCTTGTGTTCCAGCCCGAGCGCATACAACTCGAACGCCGGACCCAGGTCGCGGTCGTGCGATTTAATCATCGACCGTCCGCCGCCGGAATAGCCGCTGACGGCGTTGATCGTCACCGGATAGTCGGGCGGCATCAGCCCGGCATCGACCAGCGGGCGGATCAGCGCGATGGCGCCGGTCGGATAGCACCCCGGATTGGCCACATTGCGCGCCGCGGCGATGCGCTCCGCCTGGCCGGGCAGCATTTCCGGGAAGCCATACACCCAATCGGGATGCACGCGATGCGCGGTGCTGGCGTCCAGCAGCTTCGGCGCGGCCGCGCCGAGGCATTCGGCCAACGAAACCGATTTGCGCGCCGCCTCATCCGGCAGGCACAGCACGACGAGATCGACCTCGGCCATGATGTCGCGGCGTGCGGCGACGTCCTTGCGGCGCTCGGCGGGCAGGCTGCGCAGTTTGACGCCGGGCAGTGCCAGCAATCGTTCGCGGATGCCGAGGCCGGTGGTACCGGCCTCGCCGTCGATGAACACCAGCGGCTCGTTTGTCATCCCGCCCTCCAGGCTGCGTGTCGGCGGCACGGTAAGCGGCGGCTGTCGGTGCGTGCAACCGGCGGACCGCCTCGCCGGCGGCGGAATGCGCTGCGCTTTTCCGCCTTACCGCTTGCTGAACTGGAAGCTTCGCCGAGCTTTGGCTTTGCCGTATTTCTTGCGCTCGACCACGCGCGGATCCCGGGTCAGGAATCCGGCCACCTTCAGGATGCCGCGCAAGTCCGGCTCGTAATTGGTCAGCGCGCGGCTGATGCCGTGCCGAACCGCGCCGGCCTGACCCGACAGACCCCCGCCGTTCACCGTGCAGAACACGTCGAACTGGTTGTAGCGATCCGCCACCAGGAACGGCTGAGTGATCAGCATGCGCAGCACCGGGCGCGCGAAATAGGTCGCCGCCGGCTTGCCGTTCACGGTGATCGCGCCCTTGCCGGGTTTCACCCACACACGCGCCACCGCGTTCTTGCGCCGACCGGTCGCGTAGGATCGGCCAAGCGTATCGCGCTTCGGCTCCTGGCGGGGCCGCTGATCCACAGCCGGAATGGTTCCGGCGGCAACCGCCAGGTCCTTCAGGTCGGCGAGCGTGCGGGTCTGGGTTCCGGACATGCGCTCAGTCTCTCTTGTTCTTCGGGTTCATCGCTGCGACGTCCAGGCTGCGCGGCTGCTGGCCTTCATGCGGGTGCTCGGCGCCGGCATAGACGTGCAGATGCTTCATCTGTTTGCGCTGCAGCGGGCCGCGGGTGATCATCCGCTCCACGGCTTTTTCCAGCACGCGCTCGGGATGCGCGCTCTCCAGCCGCTCACGGATGCTGCGGCCCTTGATGCCGCCGGCATAGCCGGTATGCCAGTGGAAGATCGATTGCTCGGCCTTGTTGCCGGTGACCCGCACCTTGCCGGCGTTCACCACCACGATGTTGTCGCCGCAATCGACATGCGGGGTGAATTGCGGCTTGTGCTTGCCGCGCAGCCGGTTGGCGATGACCGATGCCAGGCGGCCGAGCACCACGCCCTCAGCATCGATCAGCACCCAGGCCTTCTGCACCTCCGCGGGTTTCAGCGAGAGGGTGGATTTCAACATGTGCGGTCCCTTGGAACAGGCGGCGGCTTATGGCGGCAAAGCCTTGGCCGGTCAAGGCTTCCCTGAAGGTAGCGGGCTACCACAGGCAGTCTTTGCACGGATCGCCTCGGCGCCCTGGCGCGCCGATAGAGCATTCCGCAAGTAAAGGATTTGCAATCGTAAGTTGCATATCTGCAGACATTCCTGCGGATCGAGAGAATCTCGTCAGTATCGGCCAGCCGCTCTGTCCCGAGTTGATCTGGTAACTTGGGGTCGAGCTGTATGTCGCCGACGGCCTTGTTTTGCGCGCTCGCGGTCAAAATCTGGGCGGCCGCACCTTCCTGGATCAGGCTGGTGATCGTGCCGAATCACGACATAGGATATATCTATCTTGATGTTGACTTCGAGGCGGTTGGTGATGCCGCCGCGCACGGTGACCGCTGCCGTGCCGATATTCTGCTCGACGCGGTTGATGAAAATGTTCCCGAAGGTAATTCCGGAAATGATCTGAAATCCGTTGACGCCGAGCTGGATCTGCGACCAGTAATCGGTACTCGAACGAGGGATCGATGACGATCTGGCCCTTCGGGGTTGGCCTCCGGAAGAAAAGTCGCCGATCGTTTGGCAGCTTACGACAGCGTGCCGCCACCCGGTCCGTGAACACCGCGAAATGGCGTGCATGCACGGGAAGGCCAGGTCCCGACTGACCCCGTCTTGCAACAGCCGCCCCGCTGTGATCACCGGTCTGGCCCAGCCGCCCCTTGTGTTCGTCGGGATTCGGACCGATGTAGCCGCTACCCCGGTCCTGTCCGCATCCTGGCGCCGGCACTTCAACACAACCTCAGGTCTGGTCATGTTCATCGAGACTGAAGGCACGCCCAATCCCGCCACGCTCAAGTTCCTGCCCGGCCGCGACGTGATGGGCGCCGACACCGCCGACTTCGCCTCGTCCGAGGCCGCGGTGCGGAGCCCGCTCGCCACCGCCCTGTTCGCGCTGCCCGGCGTGGCGCGGGTGTTCCTGGGCGGCGACTTCGTGACGGTGACGAAGACCGATGCGATCGCCTGGGCCGCTCTGAAGCCGCAGGTGCTCGGCGCCATCATGGAACACTTCCTGTCCGGCCGCCCGATGTTGGAAGGCGCCGCCGAAGACGCCCAGTCCGAGGACGTGCTGCCCGAGGACGAAGAAATCGTCGCCCAAATCCGCGAGCTGCTCGACACCCGCGTCCGCCCGGCCGTCGCCGGCGACGGCGGTGACATCGTGTTCCGCGGCTATCGTGACGGAGTGGTGAAGCTGCACATGCAGGGCTCCTGCTCGGGCTGCCCGTCGTCCAGCGCGACGCTGAAGCACGGCATCGAGAACATGCTGCGCCATTACGTGCCTGAGGTGGTCGCGGTCGAGCAGGTGGACCTCTGATGCTCGACGCCGAGGCGCTTGACCGGCTGTTCCGCAATGCCCGCAGCTACAACAAATTCACCGACGAAGCCGTCTCCGACGACACGCTGCGGGAGCTGTACGAGCTGCTGAAATGGGGGCCGACCTCGGCCAACAGCTCGCCGGCCCGGTTCCTGTTCCTGCGCACGCGGGAGGCGAAGGAGCGGCTGGCGCCGGCGCTGTCGGCCGGCAACCACGACAAGACGATGGCGGCGCCGGTGACCGTGATCGTCGCCTACGATCCGCGCTTTTACGATCATCTGCCGCGGCTGTTCCCGCACAACCAGGAGGCGCGCTCCTGGTTCACCGGCAATGATGCGCTGGCGGCGACCACCGCGTTTCGCAACGGCACGCTGCAAGGTGCGTACCTGATCATGGCGGCCCGCGCGGTTGGGCTGGACACTGGGCCGATGTCCGGCTTCGACAACGACAAGGTCGACGCGGAGTTCCTGCGCGGCCGCGGCTGGCGCTCGAACTTTCTGGTCAATCTCGGCCACGGCGACCCGGAGGGCGTGTTCCCCCGCTCGCCGAGGCTCGACTTCGAGGAAGCCTGCCAGCTCTTGTAGCTCGTCCGGGGATGCTGCCGATCGGCGTGACCCCTCCCGCCGGCCTGGGTCTGCTTCGCTGCCCGAGCCTACGAGGGGAGGGTGAGAACAGAGCCCCCCGCCGGAGGGGATGGGCTTGGCCCCAATGAATATCCTCGCGCTCGACTCCGCGCTGGCGCGCTGTTCAGCCGCGATCGTCACAGACGGCCAGGTCATCGCGCTGCGCCAGGAATCCGTTCAGCGCGGCCAGGCGAGCCTGCTGGCGGTCATGGCCGAAACGGTACTCGCTGAAGCCGGACTGCTGGCCACCGAACTCGACCTGGTGACGGCAACGGTCGGCCCCGGCAGCTTCACCGGCATTCGTGCAGGGCTGGCACTTGCGCACGGCATCGCGCTGGCTGCCGGCGTCCCGGTGATCGGCGTCAGCGTGGGTGAGGCGCTGGCCGAGGCGCTGCCGCATCTCGGGCATCGGACGCTGTGGGTGGCGATCGACAGCCGGCGCGGTCGGATCTTCCTTGAACGGGACGGCGCTGTTCAGGCCTTTGCCCTGGAGTCCCTGCCTGATACCGACGGCCCGCTCGCCATCGCCGGCGACGCTGCGATCGAGGTGGCGGCGCGGCTGGCGGCGCGTGGTGCCGATGTGATGCTGACCGATGCCCGCCTGCCGCAGCCCCGCCACGTGGCGGTCGCCGCCTGCCGCCGCCATCGGGGTGAGCTGCTGCCGCGCCCGCCCCAGCCGCTTTATGTCGATCCGCCCGAAGCGCGCCTCCCGACCGGGCAGCGTCCGCCGCCAACCCAATGATCGCAGCCAACCCATGATCCCAGCCACTGGCGCGCACGCCGGGGCGCTTGCGGCGATCCACCGGTCCGCTTTCCCGCCGCAGGAATCCTGGGGGGCCGACGCGATTGCCGCTGCAGCTCGGGCTGCCCGGCAGCTTTGGGCTGCTGGACGGGCGCGGCGGCATGATCCTCGCCCGCGTGGCCGGCGACGAAGCGGAGATCCTGACGCTGGCGGTCATGCCGGACAGTCGCCGGCAGGGGCTCGGGGCGGCGCTGCTGATGGCGGCAATCAATCAGGCGGCCGGTTGCGGCGCCGGCGCCCTGTTCCTGGAGGTGGCCGAGCACAATGAAGCCGCCCGCGGGCTGTATGAAGCCGCCGGTTTTCATCCGGTCGGGCGGCGCCGCGGATACTATCCGGATGGCACCGACGCGCTGGTGCTGCGCGCCGAGCTCAGCCCTTGCGCAGCAGCAGCGTGCTGATGCCGGCGGCATCGGTTTCCAGCGCAAGCACTTGGTGACCCTGCTCGCGCGCGGTGCGCGGCACGTTGCGCAAGGGTTCGTCGCCGCGCAGCCGGACCCGCAGGATTTGTCCGGAGTTCATCCGGTCAAGTGCCAGGCGTGTCCGCACGAAGGTCATCGGACAGGTTTCCTTCGTGATGTCGAGTTCCTGATCAGCCGATGGCATATCGGTCATGATACTGGGCTGCTTCTTGGCGACGCAAATACTCTTGCGAAACGGCCGCGCGTCACTTTATATGGGCCAAATTCTCCGGCTCGAAAGGGATTGCAATGCCCGAGCATACGCCAAACAGTAATGTGCTGGGATTGACCGCACAAATCGTCTCTGCCCATGTGTCCAATAATTCGGTTTCTCCGGACTCGCTTCCGTCGCTGATCCAGGAGGTTTATAAGACCCTGGCTGGTGTCGGCAAGGAGCCGATCGAGGCAGAACGCCCGCAACCGGCGGTACCGGTGAAGAAATCGGTCTTTCCCGACCACATCATCTGCCTGGAGGATGGCAAGAAGCTGAAAATGCTGAAGCGCCACCTCAAGACCGCTTACAATATGACCCCCGAACAGTATCGGGAGCGCTGGGGATTGACGCCAGACTACCCGATGGTCGCGCCGAATTACGCGCGCCACCGCTCGTCCCTCGCCAAGAAGATCGGGCTCGGCACCAAGCCGCGAGTCGTTCGCAAGTAGCCGCCGGCGCGGTGTCGTCATGCGGGGTTTGCGCCCGCCCCGCTCGCCCCGGTAATCTCTCCCGCAGGGCCCGTCGGCGTTGACCGTCGGGTCCCGGGCCGAATGGCCTGGCGGGAAGCTGCGGCTCCGAAGCCGACGGTTCCCCCAGGGGGTAAACGCAGGGACGGGTAAACGCAGGGGACGACAAAGGACCATAGGGGCCACCATAAGGGGACGCCGAAAGGCGGCAATCCAAAGGGGGCGACCCAAACGGGACCACGCGACGGGGGACCATAAGGAACCGGATGGAATCGCGCATCGAGCGCCTTTGCGTCGAACGGGGGCTGAAGATGACCGGCCAGCGCCGGGTGATCGCCCGCGTCCTGTCGGAGGCGTCCGACCACCCCGACGTCGAAGAACTCTATCGCCGCGCCGCTGCGCTCGACGAGCGCATCTCGATTGCCACGGTCTATCGCACCGTGCGCCTGCTCGAGGAAAAGGGCATCCTGGAGCGGCGCGATTTCGGCGGCGGACGGGCCCGCTATGAGCCGACCGAGCATGGCCATCATTATCACCTGATCGATGTCGATACCGGCAAGGTCATCGAGTTCCAGAACCCGGAGCATGAAGGGCTGATGCAAAGCATTGCCAGGCGGCTGGGCTTCGATCTGGTTTCGCTGCGGCTCGAGCTGTTCGGCCGGCGGATCGATCAGCCGGCGCCGCGCGAACGGCGCTCCGAACGCGACGCCGAGCGCCGGCGCCTGGCCGACCCGGACCTCGATACGCGTCAGGACAGGCCGGCGCGGTGACCGCCGAGCACCCGGCCGCCGCCGGCTTTCCCCCTGGTGGTGCTGCCCCTGATGGCCCGCATGGCGGCCCCAATGGGGTCCCCCGGGGCGGCCAGACCTTTCCGGAATTGCGCGCCGGCAATCTCGGTGTCCGATTGGCGGTCACCAACGCCGAACTCGATGCGGTGCAGGCGCTGCGCTACCGCGTGTTCTATCTGGAGATGGGAGCAGCCGCCGATCCGGTGACCGCCGGCACCAGGCGCGACCGTGATGATTTCGATGCCGTGGCGGACCATCTGCTGGTGATCGATCACGCCATCGGCTCCGGCCCTGACGGGGTGGTGGGCACCTACCGGCTGATCCAGCACGATGCGGCGGCCCGCATCGGCCGCTTCTATTCGGCCGGCGAGTATGACATCACCCCGCTGCTGGGCTTTCCGGGGCGCCTGCTGGAGCTGGGCCGGTCCTGCGTCGATGCCGGCTACCGCAACCGCGCGGCAATGCAGTTGCTGTGGCGCGGCATCGCTGCCTATGTGTTCCAGTACCAGATCGACCTGATGTTCGGGTGCGCCAGCCTGCCGGGCATCGATCCCGACGTGCTGGCTCCCGAACTGAGCTATCTTTATTACAACCATCTGGCGCCGCCAGCGCTGCGGCCGCGCGCCCTGCCGCACCGCTATGTCGATATGCGCCGCGCTTTGCCGGGCGCCATCGATCCGCACACGCTGAATGGGCTGCCGCCGCTGATCAAGGGTTACCTGCGGCTCGGCGGTTTCGTCGGCGACGGCGCGGTGATCGACCCGCAGTTCAACACCACGGATGTCGCCGTTGTCGTCAAGACCGATCTCGTTACCGACAAATACTACCGTCATTATGAACGGCAGCTCCGCGACGCGCTCGATTAGACAGGTGGTGGTTCTCAATCGTCCGTTGCTGGATGCAGGTGCGAGACTCCGGACATGACGGCGACGCGCCATCGCAACGCGATCGTCCCCCCCGACGATCCTCTGGGCGATCGCCTGGGCGATCCCCGGGCTTCCGGAACGTCCGCGGCACACCGCGAGTCGCTGGTTGCCGAATCGGTGCTTACCCTGGAGCGACTTGCCGGCTGGCGGGCCGACCTGGCGGCGTTCCTGTTCGGCATGCTGTCGGCGGCCGCCCTGCCGCCGGTGTTCGCCCTGCCGGTGCTGCTGGTCGCGGTGCCGGCGCTGCTGGTGCTGATCGGCGCCGCGCGCAGCCCGGCGGTGGCGGCGCGGCGCGGCTGGTGGTTCGGTTTCGGGCTGCATCTTCTCGGCCTCTATTGGGTGACCGAGGCAATCCTGGTCGAGGCGGCGCGGTTCTGGTGGTTCGTGCCGATCGCGGTGCCGGCGTTGGCCGCCACGCTGGCGCTGTTCATCGCCCCGGCGGCGGCGCTGGCGCGGCTGACCGCGCCGGGCTGGCCGCGCGCGCTGACGTTAGCTGGTGCCTGGGTGCTGGGCGATCTGGCGCGGCAATTCGTGCTCACCGGCTTTCCCTGGAACCTGTGGGGCAGCGTGTGGGAGTTTCCGGGCGTGCTGGGCGATGTGTTCATCCAGCCTGCGGCCTGGGTCAGCATCCACGGCCTGACCTTCGCCACGCTGCTACTCGCCGCCACACCGCTGCTCGGCGGGCGCTTGCAGATAGCGGGCGCGGCGGTGCTGGTGGCCTGGGCGGCGGCGGGGTTCGAGCGGTCACACGCGCCGCTGCCGGCAATGGCCACGCCGCTTCCGGTGGTGCTTGTCCAGGGCGATGTCGCCGAGGGACAGAAATGGGACCAGGCTATCGCGCAGCAGATTTTCACCCGCTACCTGGACCTCACGCGCCAGGGTGTCGCAGAGGCGGGGCCGGGCCCGAAAATCGTGATCTGGCCGGAAACTGCCAGCCCCTATCTGCTGGACCGGGAACCGTTGGCACGGGAGGCAATCGTCGCGGCGACGGGCGGGGCGCCGGCGTTGGTCGGTGCGGTCAGCTTCGACTCGGCCGGGCGTCCACGCAATACCCTATTTGCACTGGACGGCAGGGGCAGGATCGCCGCAAAATATGACAAATGGCATCTGGTCCCCTTTGGCGAGTATCAGCCGGACTGGGTGCCGATTCCCGTTCAGGTCGTGCCCGGCGGCGGCTTTGCACGTGGCTCGGGGCCGGCGACCCTGCGCGTGCCGGGAGCCCCTCCGTTCGGGCCGTTCATCTGCTACGAGGCGATTTTCCCCGGCCAGATCATCGATGCCGCGGACCGGCCGGCCTGGATGGTGAACATCACCAACGACGCCTGGTTCGGCAACTCGACCGGGCCGCGCCAGCATCTTGCGGCGGCACGGATGCGTGCGGTGGAAGAAGGGCTGCCGCTGATGCGGGCGGCGAATACCGGCATCTCGGCGGCATTCGATGCGCACGGGCACGAGCTGGGGCGCATCGGGATCGATCGGATCGGCGTGCTGGCGGTTCCGCTGACCGGGCCGCTGCCGGCCACCCTGTTCGCCCGCTTCGGGCTGCCGATTCCGCTGGGAATCGCCGCGATCGGGCTGGCGGCGGGATTGCTGGGCGGCCTGCCGGGAAGGCGGCGGGGGCGCTGAGCGGGCCGTCGAGACCCTGCCGCGCTTCTTTTTTTGAGAAGAAGCGGTATTCGGTACGGATCATCTTGTGTTCACCCCCGAGATCGACTATTCCCGGTTGTAGGTTTCGATTTCCCTAACGCGGGGGCGGTCGTATAAGTCCGATTGCAGGATTGTGTAAGTCCGGTTGCGTAAGATTGGCCGGATGGCCCAGGTAGGTTGTGACGCAGCGGGTTGTGGCAGGGAGGGACGTTCATGCTGGACCAGACCAAGGACAGTTCCTCCCCGCCGCGTCCCGAATCGGGTGCCGTGGCCGACAAGGACGTCCGGCCCAGCCCGATCGACGTGCATGTCGGCACCCGCATCCGGCTGCGCCGCACCTTGCTGGGGATGTCGCAGGAGCGGCTGGGCGACGCGCTGGGGCTGACCTTCCAGCAGGTGCAGAAATACGAACGCGGGGTGAACCGGGTTGGCGCCTCCCGGCTGTTCGACCTGTCGCGCGTGCTGGATGTGCCGATCAGCTTCTTCTTCGACGATATGCCGGACGGCCTGTCCGGCTCGGCGGCGGTGGCGCGACGGGCCGCCGGGTTTGAAGACCGGCAGGACCCGTTCGGCGACGACACCATGAGCCGGCGGGAGACGCTGGAACTGGTCCGCGCGTATTACCGCATCGCGGATCCGGCGCTGCGCAAGAAAGTGTTTGAGCTGATCAAGTCGATGGGCCCGTCCGAGGCCTGAACCTGTGCGTAGGGCGTAGGGCGGAACAGCGCAGCGCATTCCGCCGCCGTCATGGCGGAATGCGCTGCGCTTATCCGTTGGGGTGGACGGCCCCGCGGCATCTTGTGCCAAGGTTCGGCTGTCGAAACCTGAACCGGAGCCGTCCATGACCGAGATTAAGCGCATTGCCATCGACACGTCCAAGTCTGTGTTTACGCTGCACGGGGTTGATGCAGAGGGCCGTCCGGTTCTGCGGCGGACCCTGCGCCGCCAGGAGGTCGTTGGGTTTTTCGAAGCCCTGCCACCGACCGAGGTAGCCCTGGAAGCCTGCGGCGGCTCGCACCATTGGGGCCGCACACTGCAGGCGCTCGGCCATGGCGTGCGGCTGATCCCGCCGCAATACGTCAAGCCGTTGGTCAAGCGTGGCAAGAACGATCGCAATGACGCCGAAGCGATCAGCGAGGCTGCGGCGCGGCCAGGGATGCGCCAGGTCGCGGTAAAATCGGCCGGGCAGCAGGCGCAGGCGATGCTGCTGACGGTGCGCGAGCTGCTGATCGTTCAGCGCACACAACTGGTCAACGCGGTGCGTGGCCATGCCGCCGAATTCGGCCTGGTCGCGCCGGTTGGCGACAAAGGTTTCGCGCAATTGCGCGCCGATGCCGCCAGCGACAGGTCGCTGCCAGGTCCGGCGGCAGAGGCCCTGGCGCTGCTCGGGCGGGAGATCGACCGGCTCGAGGCGCGGTTGGCCGAGATCGACGCCAGGCTTGCCGCACAACACAAGGCGACGCCGACAAGCAAGATGCTGGCGGAGGTTCCGGGTATCGGGCCGATCAGTGCCTTGAGCCTGGTGCTGCGAGTGGATTTCACCCAGTTCCAATCCGGGCGGCACTTCGCGGCCTGGCTGGGGTTAACGCCGCGGGAACACTCCACCGGCGGCAAGACGCGTCTGGGTGGCATCAGCCGCGCCGGCGACGAACGGTTGCGCCAATTGTTGGTGCTGGGGGCAACCGCGGTGATCCGACACGCCAGGCCGGGCAGAACCTCCGCGTGGCTTTTGGCTTTGCTGGCGAGGCGGCCGCGCAAGCTCGCGGCGGTCGCGCTGGCCAACAAGATGGCCCGCATCGTGTGGGCCATGATGACGCGCGGCGAGGCGTATCGCCGGCCGGGATTGTGCCCCCCGGCGACCACCTGACCCGCTCGTTGGTGCCGCCGGTGCAGGGCTGACAGGAAGAGATGCTGATCGGTCGATCCGACGATCCACAGAACCCGCGTAGGGTGGTGGCCATCAAGGCCGCTGTTCCGTTTGGGAGTGGATCGCGGAACCCATCTGGGCCAGCGGCCGAGTGCCGCACCAAACAGGCCGGACACACGACCGCAATCGCACCAGGTCAGAAAAAATCTCTCCCCAGCCCCTTGCACCGAAAAGGCCGTCCACACACGCCCTACGTTGACGGCGGGTTCCGCAATTGCGGATTATCGAAATTCGGGCTGCGCAGCCGGTGCAGCGCCGCGCGCAGCGCCGCCGCCAAATCGCGCTTTTCGGCCTCCCCCAGCGCAGCAGCGATCTCCTGCCGCTGTTCGCGGGCGACCAGCAGCAGCCGGGGAATGCGCCCCGGCACTTCCTCCAGCACCACGTTCAGCCACGCCGGCGACAGGCACTGCGACTGCTTGCGGCCGGACGCATCGGTACGCACGACCTCCAGCGTGGAGTCCGACAGCAGCACCAATTCGGTCTGCTGCCCCCGACGCGCATTGAGCCGCAGCAGCACAACGGCCAGCCCGACCTCGACCACGCTGAAGCCGATCACCGGCCAGGCGCGGATCAGCAGGAAGCGCAGCATGGTCAGCGCGGCCAGACCGCAGATCACGCCGATCAGGATGCGCAGCCCGCGCGGTGACAGGCTGCGGTGCGGAACGATGACTGCCTCGAACAGGATCGGCGTCATGGCGTCAGATATAGCGCCTGAGCGTTGCCGGGGTGGATGGGGTGTCGGGATCAGAAAGCAAAGCTCTTGCCGACCGCGGACGGGACCACGACCGCATCCCCGAACCGCTGCACCAGTGCGCTGATTGCGCGCCAGCCGGTGCAGCGGGCCGGCGCGATCACCGGAAGTTCCAACCCGACCAGGTCCCGTACGGTTTCCGGGATGCTGGCTTCATTTTCGCCCGACAAGTGAAATCCGCCCATGACGGCGTGCAGCTTCTCGGTCGGAAAGCAGTTTTGCGCATGCTTCAGAACGTTCACGACCCCGGCGTGGGAGCATGCGGTGAACACGACGACGCCCTTGCCGGCCACGCGCGCGGCAACGAAACGTTCGTCTGAAACCAGCGGATCGGGTTCCCATCCCGTGCCATCGGCGGCACGCCGCACCTGCGAGGGCAAGCCGCGTTCATACGCGGTGATCCGCGGAATCTCGCCGCTGATGAAGAACATGTCATCGAGCACGTATTGTGGCGTTGCAACAACCACCGGGTCGGCCCCGTTCGCCCGCAGTTCGTCCGGCGACGGTACACTTTCAAGTGGAAACACACCGCCATCGGACATTTTCAGGCCGCGTTCCTCGAACATGCCGGGATGCAGAAAACAGGGCACGGCGCGGCCGCCATTGGCGGCATTGATCAGCTCGAATGCTTTCGGCAGTCCGCCGGCGTGATCCCAATGCCCATGCGACAGAACCACCGTCTCGATCGCGGCGAAATCGATCCCGAGGCGTGTGCCGTTATGCTCCACCGCGTACTGCACCGGGCCAGCGTCGAACAACAGAGTATGTGAGCGGCCACGATGATGCCCGGTGATCACCAGCGACAGACCGTGATTGGCGCAGCACATGCTTGCTCCGGACATGCGCAACGCGCCCTTTCGCTGCAGCGTCGTCCACTCGCGGGTAACGAAAGCGGGGGTGGTGGAGAGGAAGTCGGTCACGTTGTCCACCAGCACCTGAACGTTCAGCCGTTCGAGCTGTTGCAACCTGGGCAAGCCTGCCTCCCTGTTTCGTCCACACGTACCCGCGCCGTCACGATACTGCCTGTCGGGGGTGCCAACCAAGGCGCTGCGGCTTGCCGTCGCGCCAAGGCCACGCCACAACCGTCGTGATGGCCAAAATCGCGCCCCGCACCATGACGCGTGCCCAGGTCCACGGCTTCCTGGAGGCGCTGGCGCGTACCAATCCGGATCCGCGCAGCGAGCTCGACTACCGCGATCCGTACACGTTGCTGATCGCCGTGGTGCTGTCGGCGCAGACCACCGATGCCGGGGTGAACCGCGCCACCGAGGGCCTGTTCCGTGAAGCATCGTCGCCGGAGGCGATGGTTCGGCTGGGGGTGGAGGGCGTTGGGCGCCATATCCGTATCCTCGGGCTGTGGCAGGGCAAGGCGCGCAATGTGGTCGAGCTGTCGCGCCAGTTGCTCGAACGCTTCGGCGGACAGGTGCCACCGCAGCGTGAGGCCCTGGAGTTGCTGCCCGGCGTCGGCCGCAAGACCGCCAACGTGGTGCTGAACGTGGCGTTCGGCGAAAGCACCATGGCGGTGGATACGCACATCTTCCGGCTGGGCAATCGCACCGGGATCGCGCCGGGCAAGACCCCGCTCGAGGTCGAGCAGGGGTTGCTGAAGCGCGTCCCGGCTGAACTGCTGCGCAACGCGCATCACTGGCTCATTCTGCACGGGCGCTACGTGTGCAGGGCGCGGGTGCCCGAGTGCTGGCGCTGTGTCGCCGCCGAATGGTGCCGCTATCCGGACAAGACGGGGGCGCCTCCGATATAATGATCGGTGCTCCGACATTGGCTCGTGGTGCCCGCCAACCGTCGAGGGCAGCCTCGTCGATGCAGAGCGTCAGATCGCCGCGCCGCTTCGGTCCTGCCTCGTAGGCTGGCCAGTTGCGGACGCGGCAACGCGCTCTTGGGATGCGATGACGACGAGCGGCGTTGAACTTGAACGGCATGATCCAACCGTACGGCGATAACAACCGCTGAGCCACTGTCTCCCTGCACCAACGCCCATTCGCGGGCAATCGAACGGTCGTCGTCTTCTCTGGATTCGCATTGCTCGTCGATTTACGGCTGATTACCTTTCGCTTCAGGCGAAGTAAGATTCCGTTTTGGTCTTCCCCCGCAGCAGTCCATCTTGGATCATGTTAAACAACAGCTTTTGAATAGTTTCCTCCAGAGGGACAGCCTGTTTCGGGCTCAAAAGTACGGTCGACACGGTGATTTCCCCAGCCGATTCCCACACGATATGGCCCGTTCGCGCATCCCAGAGCTGCAGCCACAATCGCAGCGTGGTCACCCGGTTCCTCAGCAACTTCAGGCCGGCAGCCTCAAACTTGTCGATTATGGTTTCGTCGACCTGCGCGAGCCCGGGCAGCAGTACATACCGCAATCCAAGTCCGGATCCGATCCGCCGCAGCCGCCGACGCTCCAAGACCCCGTCGCGTGCGAAGCCCGTGAGCAGATCGGCATATTCTGCCGCTAAACCCCGATCGGTGAGCCGATTTATCGTCTCGAAGGTCGGAATCTCCCGGATAGGCGGGCGTACTTTCGCGAGGGCAGCAGCGAGAGCCAGTGACAGGGTGGGACTGAGGCCTTGGAGACTAGCCGGCGCGACTACCCCGAGCGTTGCCACCGGCTCACCCGCCAGCGCGCCCGCTTTGAAGGACTCCGGCCTGGGCGTCGAGGTGGCGTATGTATCCGAAAGATACACCGGACCGCAGCCAGCCGCCAGCAGCGCGGCCGTAAATGCTAAGACTGTCCCGCCAATGCGCCTTGTCACGGAACCTTCCATCATCGGGGCCTCTGCTATGGCTTGTTGGAGCAAACGCGGAAATTGCGCGGGCAGCATAGACCAGCCCTGCGGGTGCATATGACGGTCTCAGCTCAGTTCGCCAACACTCCATGTGACAATAATCGGACCTTTGAGCCGCGAATTTGATCGGTGAGGCGTGATGATGGCAAGATGTGCGAACCGGCCGCTGTGGTTTCCCAGATGTGCTGTGTTTTCCCAGATGTACCGCCAGAGATGAGGAGAGCTGATATGCAGTCGAGCGGGCGGATGCAAGCGCAGATCACGACGCTGATCATCGCGACGAGCCTCATTCAGCTCGCCAACGGCTTCTTCGGGACCTTTATCTCCTTGCGGGTGGCGGTTGAGGACTTCGGGTCGACTATGGCCGGTCTCGTGCTCAGCAGCTATTTTGCCGGCTTCACGTTCGGCGCGTTGCGCTGTGGACGGATCATCGAGCGGATCGGGCACATCCGTGGCTATGCCGCCTTCGCCGGTCTCGTTGCCGCCGCGACGGCGGCCATGCCACTCATGGTCGGACCGCTCAGTTGGCTCGTCCTGCGCGCGATTGTGGGGTTCGGCTGTGCAGGACTGTTCATTACTACCGAGAGTTGGCTCAATGCCAAAGCCCAGCCAGCGGAGCGCGGGCGGATCTTCTCGATCTACATGGTCGGCACGTTTCTCGCTCTTGCGCTGGGACAGCTACTGATCGGCCGCGCCAAGATCGAGACCACAGGGCCATTTAGTGCGATTGTCGCCCTGTTCGCGGTGGCGCTGGTCATGGTGAGCACAACCCGAGCTGAGCCGCCCATAGCCACCTCCGCCGAAACCCTGCCCTACGGCCAGCTTGCGCGCGCCGCACCTGTTGCGGTCGTCGGCTGCGTGCTGGGCGGGCTCATCAGCGGTGCGTTCTACGCGCTCGTTCCAGCGTGGATGCAGGACGTGGGAACCACGCGCGCGACGATCGCGTTGTTCATGCTCGTGGCGGTGCTTGGCGGCCTTGCCTTCCAGGTTCCGATCGGCTGGCTCTCGGACCGTTTCGACCGGCGCCTTGTGCTGGCAGGGCTCAGCCTTGGCTTTGCGGGCATCGCCGTTATTTTGGTTCACGTGCCGCGCTCCCTGCCGGCGGTGTTACCGGCCGCCATGCTGCTCGGCGGATTTATGTCGACCCTTTACCCGGTTTGCGTCTCCCACGCGCACGACCGCATGCCAGCTGGTCGGGTCGTAGCGGTGAGCGGCTGGCTGATCCTGCTCAGCGGGCTCGGCTCGGTGGTGGGCCCACTGGTCGGCTCGATTCTGATGGCGCATTTCGAAATCGACGGCGTGTTCTACTTCATGGCCGCGGCCGCGCTGATCTTGACCTTCCTGGCTGCGGGCCGAAGTTTCACCACGGCGGCGGCACACCGCCTGGAACGACCTTTTGAGATCTTGGCGCCGCAAGCGGCACCCCTGGCGCACGATCCACTCGACGCCTCCGGCGAACCCCGGTCGCCTGACCCAATCAAGGTTGCTTCCGAGGGCAATTAACTCACGTCTTTTGCGTGGACTGGGATCGTGCCCCACCGGCAACGCCGGTCCCGAGGACGAGCCCTGGGGTATGTACGAGTTCGCGCTGTCCGATCCCGACGGAGGTCTCGTGCGAATCGGTTGGCCCACCCGCCGCCGATCGGTGCGTTGACACGGGGCCGCTGTGCCACGACGAACGGTCCCTGCGGCCGATAATAGTGAACTCCGGCCGTCATTCCGGCGAAAGCGCATATCCCAACGCCTGGTTCGAGCAATGCGGGGCTTGCGCTGGATACGCGGGTCAAGCCCGCGTATGACGGGGGAGTGAACCATCCCGCCCCCATCGACTGCGACCTGCATCCAACCGTGCCCGGGGCTGGCCGCGCTGATGCCGTATCTCGACGATCACTGGCGCGAAACCGTCATTCGTCGCGGCTTCGACGAGCTGTCCCCGATCTCCTACCCGCGCATCAATCCGCTCAGCGCGCGGGCCGACTGGCGCGACGCGCAGGGCAAGGGTGCGACCACGCCGGACCGGCTGGCGGCGCAGGCGCTGGACCCGTTCGGCACACGCATCGGCATCCTGAATTGCCTGTATAGCGCGCAGGTGCCGTTCAGCGACGACATCGCCGCCGCCTTCTGCCGCGCGGTGAACGACTGGATCGCCCGGGAATGGCTGGACCGCGACAGCAGACTGCGCGCCTCCATCATCGTGCCGATGCTGAACGCCGAACTGGCCGCGGCCGAGATCGACCGCGTCGCGCCGGATCGCCGCTTCATCCAGGTGATGCTGCTGGTCGGCGGCGAGCTGCCGCTGGGACGGCGGCAGAACTGGCCAATCTATGCCGCCGCGGAGCGCCACGGCCTGCCGATCGGCATCCATGCCGGCAGCACCTATCGCCATCCGGTCACCCCGGTCGGCTGGCCGAGCTACTTCACCGAGGACTACGTCAACCAGGCGCCCGGCTTCCAGTCGCAGCTCACCAGCCTGATCGCCGAGGGGGTGTTCGCGAAATTCCCGGCCCTGACCGTGGTGCTGCTGGAATCCGGCGTAACCTGGCTGCCGGCCTATCTGTGGCGGCTGACCAAGTTCTGGAAGGGGCTGCGCAGCGAGGTCCCGTGGGTCTCCGACCCGCCCGCCAGCATCGTGCGCGACCGCGTGCGCCTGACCCTGCAGCCGTTCGACGCCCCGCCGGACGCCGCCGCGGTGATGCGGGTGATCGAGCATATCGGCTCGGATGACACGCTGCTGTTCTCGACCGACTATCCGCATTGGCAGTTCGAGGGAATTGCGGCGATCCCGGACGGGCTTGATCCCGGGCTGGCGCGGAAGATCATGGCGGAGAACCCGCTGCATACCTATTCTCGGCTGCAGGAGACCGTATCATGAATGTGGACGTCCTGAACCGCTCCGGCTTGCAGCCGCAAGCTGCCTCCCGCCTGGCGATCGCCGATTGCGACGTGCATCCGCGCCCCAGCGGCGCCGCGATCGGCGGGATCAGCACGGCGCTGTACCCGTTCCTGCCACAGCGCTGGCGCGAGCATGTCGAGAGTTTCGGCGCGATCTATCGCCAGCCCTGGGAGAAGGGGTCCGCCTATCCCAAGGCGCAGCCGCAGGCCTGCCGCCGCGACGCCTGGCCGGACGGCGACATGCCCGGCAGCGACCTTGCCTTCATGGCGGCGCAGCACCTGGATCCGAACAACGTGACGCTCGGCATCCTCAATCCGCTGACCAGCGGGCAGGGGCGCAGAACCTCGACCTGTCCGCCGCCATCACGCACGCCACCAACGAATGGCAGGTGGCGGAATGGACCTCCCGCGACAAGCGGCTGCGCGCCTCGGTGGTGGTTCCGTATGAGGACGCGCCGGCCTCGGTGCGGGAGATCGAACTCCGGGCCGGCGATGCCAATTTCGCCCAGGTGCTGCTGCTGAGCCGCAGCGCCGAGCCGCTGGGCCACCGGCGCTACTGGCCGATCTATGAGGCCGCCGTGGCCGCCGGCCTGCCCGTCGGGGTGCATGCGTTCGGGTATGGCGGCTGGCCGATCACGTCCGGCGGCTGGGGGTCGTACTACCTGGAGGAAATGGTCGGCCACGCGCAGGCGCAGCAGGCGCTGCTGGTCAGCATGATCTTCGAGGGCGTGTTCGAGCGTTTCCCGACGCTGAAGGTCGTGCTGATCGAGGCCGGGCTGGCCTGGGCCGCGGCGCTGGGGTGGCGGATGGACCGGCAATGGGCGAAGCTGCGCAAGGAAACCCCGCACCTGAAATCCGCGCCGTCGGAGTACATCAGGCGCAACGTGTGGTTCACCACGCAGCCGATCGAGGAACCCGAGCCGCGCGAGCATCTGGCCGAAACGATCGAATGGATCGGCTGGGATCGCGTGCTGTTCGCCACCGACTATCCGCACTGGGATTTCGACGATCCGGCGCAGGCACTGCCGATCCGCATGACCGAAGCACAGCGGCGGGCGGTGTTCCTGGAGAACGCGAAGGCGGTGTACGGGGTCAGCTAGAACAGTTCGTCGTCAGCCGAAACGCAAGGTACCGGCGCCGGCGAGAATCAGCAGGCCACCGGCCAGCCGAACCGGGCTCGGTTGTTCCCGCAGGACAACACGCGCAAGGACCAGGGCGAACAGGATCGAGGACTCGCGCAACGCCGCCACCGGTGCGATCGGTGCACGGGTCATGGCCCAGAGCGCCAGCCCGTACGACATGACGATGCAGCCCCCGCCGGCCAGGCCGAGATGCCAGCGCCGGCGAAGCACCGCGGCCAGTCGGGTGGGATGCCTCCAGGCGACCCACGGAACGAACAGCGCGCAGGCAGCAACGAATATGATCATCGTATAGGCGAATGGTTGCCCGGACCGACGCGCGCCGAGACCATCGATCAGCGTGTAGCTGGCGATCACCACGGCGTTGGCCAGGGCGAAGGCGATCGTGCGGCGTTCGGGCGCCTGCCGGCGCCGGGCGAGCGCCATCGTCAGAACGCCGGCGCAGGTAAGACCGATACCGCAAGCCGCGCCGACGCTGACTGGTTCCCCCGCAAGCGTTACGCTCAGCAATACCAGCACCAGTGGTGCGGTACCGCGCATGAGGGGATAGGCGAGGCTCATGTCGCCCCCGCGGTAGGCGGACGCAACGAGGGCGAAATAGGCAATCTGCAGAATGCTCGACGCCGCGATGAACGGCCAACTCGCCGGCGCTGGAGCCGGAATGAAGGGGAGAACGACTATCGCGAACACCGACCCGCCGATCAGGATCAGGGTGGTGTCGATCAGTGCGTCGCTGCCAGACTTCGCCAGCGTGTTCCAGGTGGCGTGCAGCAATGCCGCGAACAGCACGACAAGCATGACCTGGTTGGACACGGCTGATGGCTCCGCTGGTATCTTCCACGGCCGGTCATGCGTGAACGGTAGGGCGGAAAAGCGCAGCGCATTCCGCCGGCGTCACGGCGGATTGCGCTGCGCTTATCCGCCGTACATCGAGGCCGCGAGCCTCTCGCGTACGTCAACCCTTTCGCCGCCTGCTATTACACCTCGAACAGCCGACCCGCCCCCCTTACTGTGTCGCTCACCCCGGCGAGGCGCAGGCAATGCCACGCCATCGCGTGGTCGCTTGAGGTCACCGGCAACCGCGTTTCCGCTTCCACCTGTTCCACCACCTCGGTCAGTCGCAGGCTGGTGCAGGAGACGAACACGCAATCCAGCTTCGCACCGCGGGCCAGCGCGCTGACGCCGGCGGCGATCGAGTCCGGGGTGATCCGCGCGGCTTCCCGGTCGTCGCGCTTGTCGAAGGTCGCGAACGCCGCGACATCGACGCCGTGGCCGGTCAGGTAGGCGCGCACGCCGGCGTTCACCTCGGCCGAATAGGGCGTCAGCACGCCGATCCGCCGGGCACCGAGCGCCTTGAACGCGGCGAACGCAGCGGTAACAGGCGTGGTGCAGGCGACGTCCGGGCGGGCCGCGTGGATCTGGCGGAACACCTCGTCCTCACCCAGTTCCATGCTGGCCGAGGTGCAACCGAACGCAACCACATCCAGCTTGCTGCCGGGCAGGATGAGTTCGGTCGCCGGCGTGATACGCTCACGCATGGCGCGCAGGGTGGCGCGGGTGATGTCGGCGTCGTTCCACAGCCGGCTTTCGTACAGGGCGACGCCGGGCTGGCGGATCAACTGGCGGAATTCGTGTTCCATGGTCTGGTCGGTGGCCAGCACCAGCAGGCCGATGGCGGCGCGCCGTCCGATGCCGCCATCCAGCGTGCAGGGCAGCACGCCGAGATCCACCATGTTGGTTGCGAAATCATCCATGTGCGCGTTCCCCCCGGACAGGATGTTGCTCAGGGCGACAGTCTGGCACAGCCGGGGGCGAACCGCCATGCCGGCTGCATTCGCGGGATGGGTGTAAGCTGTCATGGGTTGAGGAGGACCAGGATGATTGATCACACCGGCATTGGAGTCGCGGACGTCAGCCGGTCCGCCACCTTCTACGACGCGGCTTTGGCGGCGCTTGGCATGCGCCGCGTGATGCAGATGCCCGATAAGGTCGGGACCGACGGCATCGGCTACGGTTTCGACTATCCGGTCTTCTGGATTGATCGATACCATCCGCACTCCGTCAAACAGCATACCGCCTTTGCAGCCAGGAGCAGGGCTGAGGTCGATGCATTCCACGCCGCCGCGCTCCTGGCGGGCGGGACCGAAAATGGGGCGCCCGGTCTGCGCAAGGTAAATTACTACGCCGCCTTCGTGTTGGATCCGGATGGCAACAATATAGAGGCGGTTTTCCGTGGCGACTGAAACCAGCCGCCAACTGGCCTGAAGCGTCAATTCCGAAAATCGAAACTACGCGAGACCCTCGGCCGGAATCGCCGGCAACCGCCCGCCGATCAGGTCGGCGACCATCCGCGCGGTGCCGTGCGACATGGTCCACCCGATATGCCCGTGGCCGGTATTGTACCACAAGTTACGATGCCGCTTGCGGCCGACGATCGGCAGATTGTCCGGTGTCATCGGCCGCAGTCCCGCCCACATCTCGGCCCGGTCATAGTCGGCGCCGTCCGGATACAACTCCTGCGCCACGCCCTTCATGAAAGTGAAATCCGCCGGCTTGTGGCTTTTGTTCCAGCCGGCGAATTCGGCAGTCGCGGTCACGCGAATGCGCTCCCCCATGCGCGAGACGGCCACCAGATTGTTCTCGTCGATCGTGCTGACGGTCGGCGGCGCGCGATGGTTGCCGATGGGAATGGTCAGCGAATAACCTTTGATCGGATAGATCGGCAGATCGACCCCCAGGCCGCGCGCCAGGATCGGGCTCTGGCACCCCAGCGCCATAACATAGGCATCAGCGCTGACCGAGCCGCCGGGAATGCGCACGCCTGTTATCGCATCGCCCGCGGTGTCGATGCCGGTAATTTCCGTGCCGGTCCGAATCTCCGCCCCGCGCGCCCGGCAGATCGCCGCCAGACCTGTGGTGAACTTGTTGCAGCTTCCGCTCTCATCAGTCGGGCAGTGGATGGCGCCGGCGATCCTGTCCGCAACGCCCGACAGCGATGGCTCGATCTGAAGCATCTGTCGGCGATCGAGCACGCGGACCTGCTGGCCGTCGTCGGCCAGGATTTGCATGTGCGCCACCCCGGCATCGAGCGATTTCTGGTCACGGTAGAAATACAGGATTCCGCGATCGTTGCGGTCGTAGTCGATCGTCTCGGCCGCCAGCGTGTTGTGCAGCATGCACTGGGAATACACGGCGATCTGGTGCTTGCGCAGGGTGTTGCTGCGCGCCTTCGAACTCGGTGCACTCGGCCAGGAATTGCAACGACCAGCGCCAGAGCCGCGGATCGAAAGATGGGCGGAAGCGCAGCGCCTGGTTCTTCAGCACCAGCGATTTCAGCAGGGTGACAGGGGCACGGGGGGACGACCAGACGAACGAATGTCCCGGCGCGATCATGCCGGCATTGCCCCAACTGGTCTCCAGTGCAACGTCCTGGTTGCGCTCCAGCAGCACCACCTGATGGCCGTCCTGCAGAAGCTGGTAGGCAGTGGTGACGCCCACCACGCCGCCGCCCATCACCAGAACGCGCATCGCTATCCCCCTGCGCCGTCGAGCGCGGGGGGATTCAGCGAGTTGCCCTTGCCTCCGTCAAGCCAGGCGGCGGTCCATGAATTCCGGCGTCACGGTTCCCCGGGGTGCTTCTGATGCTGCGCCTGCTGCGGCGCTTGGTGTGCCGCCGGCGCCGGGGCCGGGCGTGGTGCGGGGGCCGGACGCGGCGCCGGCGCGGGAGCGGGACGTGGTGGCGGGGCGGCCGGGTGGATCACCGCCGGGGCGGCGATGTGTATTTGCGGAGCCGGGCGCGGCGGTGCGGCCGGGCGTGGCGCGGCAGCATGCACCTCCGGTGCCGGAACAGGTCGCGGCGCAGGCGCCGGCCGTGGCTCGGCCGGCCGCGGCATGGCGGTTGGGCGCGGTGCCTGATACGGGCTTGGAGCGGGGCGCGGTGCCTCATGCACTGGCGGCGTTCCGGGCCGAGCCGCGATCGGCGCCGCGCGCGTCACCCCGCCGGGCGCTTCACGCGTGATCGCCCCGGGCGCTTCACGCGCCGGCGGAATGCCCGGACCGGCAACGCGCGGCAACGGCGCGCCGCGCTCCGGCGTCGGGCGGGCCGCCCCTGTTGCTGCCCCGGGGGCTACCCCTCGGGCGGCCGGCACCGCTCCCCTGTCGGGCGCGGCTCGGTGATCGCCGCGCGACCGGGCTCATGCTGGATCGGCGGGGGCCCGGCCCGACCTTCGCCGGGCGGACGCAGCGCCGGCATTTCATGCGCGACACCAGGGCCGGCAGGCCCGCGGGTGGTTGCCGGACCGGGGGCGCCACCCGGACGCGGGGTCGGCACAGTCTCCGGCCGGCCGGCGACGCCGCCGGGACGCGGCGCCGGCGAGATTTCCGGCCTGCCGGGCACCGGCACGCGCGGAACCCCGGCAACCCCGGCCGAAGCCGGTGTGGCCGGCCCACGCAACTCCGGCCGCGGCGGGCGCTGGCCGGGCTGGCTCGCCGCGATGGTCTGCGGACGGATAGCCGGCCCAGGTGCCACGTGGCGGGAGACGGCCATGCCGGCCGGCGGCGCCGCAATGTGCATCTGCCGTGCGACCGCCGGCGTAACGCCGCGCGTGGCGGTGGTCGGCGGCACCGGCACGCGCCCGATCACCGGACGGGCGTGCGCCAGTTCCTGCGGGCGCACCGCCCGCGCCACGCTCTGGATGGGCCGGGAGGTCACCATCGCCGCGGCCGGCACCACCGTCGCGCCTCGCGCATTGCGGAAATTGTTGATGGTGACGTTGTTGACCGTGGTGTTGCTGATCCTCGTGATGTTGGTGACGTTGCGAATGTTGGCCCGGCGGAAATAATCCGGGCTGGAGCGGAACCACGGGTGCCAGGGCTCATTGTAGCCGCACGGCACCCAGCCGACGGAGCCGTTGAACAACGCACCTGCCGCCAGACCGATGCCGATGCCCACCGCGGCGGCGGCGCCGATGTCGAAGAACGTCACCAGCGCCGGCGCATAGACCGGATAGGGCGGTGCGTCGGCGACCGCCTCGGCGCCGGGGGACCACCCCCAGCGGTTGCCGACATAGACCCAGCGCCCGTAATGGAACGGCGCGAACCCCCAAGGATCGCTATCCACCCAGGTCCAGCCCCAGGGCGCCACATACGACCAGGAGCCTTCTCGATATGGCACCCAGTTGCGGGCCACCTGCGGATACCAGACCTGGCCGTAGTCGGGGGTCTGCGACCAGCTTCCGTATTCCCCAGCTCCGCGCCGCCCGGCATCTGCGAGACCACCGCCGGCACGTTGGCGGCCGGGGCCGGCACGGCGCTGCTGCCCGCGCGCCACCATGGCGTCGAGGAACGCATCATGCACCGCCGGTTCAAGCTGCGCCTGGAAGGTCTGGTCACCGGTGATCACGGCGGTCTGGCCGGTGGGGACGTCGAGTGGCTGCGACGCTGGGTTCCCGCCGATCCACCGGATTGACCTGTGCCGCCCCATCCAGCACCGTGATCAAGCGTCGGGCTGTCCGTCGTGCCGGCAGCGATTTCGTAGCGTCCCGGTGCGGCGATCGTGACCGTGCCGCGCGGCGTCATCAGGGTGTAGCTCTCGCCCTGGCGCCAGGCCGGCAACCTGGACATACACCTCACCTTGCGGCTCGGTGGCCAGGAAACTGGTGTCGTCCAGCGTGTCCACGTCGAGTTCGGTGGCGGCGTCCATCGCGACCAGCACGTCCGATACCTCGATGCCGGCCTGCGCGCCCGGCTGGGTCCAGAATGCGGTGCCCGAGGTCACCGGGTAGTTCACCACCGCCGGGCTCCAACTGTCCTGATCGGCGGCATGGAAGGAGACGGTTCCCTGGATCCAGGCGAGTCGGCCGACGCGCGACGGCGGGTTCACCTCGGGTCCCTGATCGGGTGCGGGTGCGCCGGCTCCGGGGGGCGGCGGCGGGGCGCCCTGCGCGAGTCCGGTCACCGGCAACGCCGGGCCAAGCACCATGCCGGTCGACCGCCGCCCAGGCGGTAAGGCGAAACAGCGTGTTCTGCGCGCGCATGCGAAACCCCTGGCTGCGAACCTGCGGACGAGAACTTCGTTCAGGTCAACGCAAGTCTGTCGGCCGACAAGGTGGCGAAATCGCGACCGCGTGCGTCACCAAATCGCCGCGATGACGCACCATTGAGGGTTGGCTACAACCAGTGAGAGGATGCGATGTCCATCCGGTTCAGACCACGCAGGCTGCTTCCGCTCGCGGCCATTGCGCTTGCCGCGGCATTGGGCGGATGCGTCATATCCGTATGGCTACGGGTATGGTTACGGATATCCCTCGGGCTATGGCGGCTATCCGTACGCCTACAATTACGGCTATGCGGCGCCCAGCGTTGGATTCACGTTCGGTGGCTGGGGCCACGGCGGCTGGGATCACGGCGGCTACTGGCGTCACTGAACATAGCCGGATGTTACAATCCGGCACGATCCAGGCGCAGGATCGCCCGGGCGCAGGCTTGTGCGCGCGGCACCAGGCTGTCCAGCCGGAGAAACTCGTCTGGTCGTGTGCGCCTTGCCGCCGACCGGCCCGACAGCGCAGATCGTCGGCGTGCCGACCCCGGCGGTGAAGCCGGAATCGGCGCAGCCGCCGGTAAATTCGCCGGCGGTCGCGAAGCCGGTGGCCGCGGCGGCATCGACATACAGTTCGAACAGTCGTTTTGCCGCGGCGGTTTGCGTCAGCGGCAGGAATTCGCCGTTGAATCGCCAGTTCGGCCCTGGTGCCGGGGACCGAGCTCTGCTCGATGATCCGGCCGATCTGGGCCATCGCGTCGTCGCGGTCCTCCGGGCGTACATAACGAAGGTCGATCTCGGCCCTCGGCCCACGGGGCGACGGTGTTGACGCTTTGCCCGCCGCGCACCAGCCCGACATTCAGCGTGATGCCGCGATCCAGGTCGGTCAGCGCATGCATCGCCTGGATCTTGCGCGCGAGTTCCTCGATCGCGCTGATGCCGTCGGTGAAGTTGCCGCCGGAATGCGCTGCCTTGCCGGTGATGCGCATCTGCATGAACACGCCGCCCTTGCGGCCGGTGACGACGTTTCCGGACACCCGGCCTGGCTCGCTGTTGAACACCACGCGGGCGCGGCGCGCTTCGTTTTCGATGACGGCGCGGCCTTCCGGGCTGCCGATCTCTTCATCGCCGGTGAACAGGCCGAGCAGCGGTGCGGGGGCGCCGCCGAACTTCGCGAAGGCGGCGAGCACGAAGCAGTTCATCACCAGTCCGGCCTTCATGTCGGCAACGCCCGGGCCATAGGCGACGCCGTCGAGGATGGTGAACGGGCGGCGCGCCACCTCGCCATCCGGAAACACGGTGTCGCGATGCCCCATCAGCACGACGTTGCCGCCGGCATTGCCGGCCGGGCCGTCCCAGGGAACGACGGCGCGCAGGCAATCGCCGTGCTTCGGCTGATGGACGGTTTCCACCGGGATGCTGTGTGCCGCCATGAACCGGCGGACGACGTCGCCGACCGCATCGATGCCTGATTTGTTGTAGCTGCCGCTGTCGATATCGACCATCTCGCGCAACAGCGCGATCATGGCGTCTTGCTGAGTGGCGAGCCAAGCGGTGATCTGCGGTTCGGTATCTGCGGTCATTCCGGGTCCTATTGGGGTGCTGCTGCTGATGGCGCATGGTCGCCGACCGGGGGAAGGGGAGCAAGCTGGTCGGATGGAGAACGACACGAGCAAGCCGCCGCCAGTGGCCCGCAAGCCGCGACCGCCGAGCGAGCAGGAGGCGCGGCGCGACCGGGAGGCCAAGGCGTTGCGCGCCAACCTGAAGCGACGCAAGGATCAGGCGCGGGAGCGGGAGGCGGGCGGGAAGGGGGAAGGTTAGAGCGCCTGCGACACGACCGGGCGCTCAGTTCAGCCGCGTGAAACCATCGGCGCTCCAGTTTTCAGAACCAACGCCGTGATGCACGAAGAATAACCCGCCAGGGTCGTATGTCTGCTTCACCGCTGCCAGCCGCTTGTAATTGCTACCCCAAAACGCCTCCTGCCACCTGTCATTGAAAAAGTTGCTTTCGGATACATAAGATCCGACAGCCGGTGCAAGCTTCAGCAGCTCCTGCATCGCCGCCGCGACGGCCCCGGCGCGGTGGCGCGACGCCGGAAGATCCGGTTCATGACCGAGAACCCCGGGAAATGCTGCCCGACCGGTGGCGCCGCAGATTGCCAGCGCGAAGGCATCCAGCACTGCCGGGTTCGTCGCCGTGTCCCGCGCGCTGGCGATCTCACCGGCGGGTGCCCCCGCCAGTCCCTTGTTGAAATGTAACGCCATACGCCAGTGCCGCGTGCTGGCGAACAACGCATCGGCGAACTGTTGCTGCTGGCCCTTGCTCAATAATGACGCCGGCAGCCAAACGGAATCGTAGCCCGAGATGAATTGTCCCGCCTCGTGCTGATCGCCGGCGTACAGGACGTTGTCGGCGGGCGCACCAGGGCGGTTGTCGGCGACCAGCAGACCCGGCGCCGCGGCGTTCAGAAACGTCGGGTCCCAAAACCTTTGGGCCGGCGCCGCCATCATTCGCGGCGCCGGAGCAAGCGTGAAATCAAGCGGCGATGCGGCCACCCAGTCGAGGAATGGCCGCCATACGGCCTCGGCCTGTGCTTTGTCCAGTCCCTGAAATACCATGTGGAACTGGATCGTGTTGTCCGGCGTGAACGTGACGCTCTCGCCCCAGTGGCGATTGAACAGAGCGTCAGCATAGAAGTTCACGAATTCCCTGATCAGGCGGCGGAAGGCGGCGTCCGACACGGCCCGCACCGTGCCGAACGCCGCGCCGAAGAAATCCGGCAATTCGCGCGACCGCAGCGTGAGACGCGTCAGCACGCCAAGGCTGCCGCCTCCGCCGCCCTTGATCCCCCAGAACAGGTCCGGATTGGTGCAGGCGCTTGCGATCCGCACGGCACCGTCGGCGGTGACGATCTCAGCTTCCAGCAAGCCGGCCGCCGCCATGCCATAGTTCTTCGAGAAACTCCCGAACCCGCCGCTTTGGATCAGGCCGGCAACTCCCACGGTCGCGCATCCGCCACCCTGGACGTAGCGCCCGCCCTTCGTCGTCACGGCGTCGTAGGTGTGCATCCAGATCGCGCCCGGCCCGACCGTTACGGCGGGCTGCGGTGCATCTTTTCGTTCGCAACCTTGGGCGATGAACGCGTCGTGCAGGGTAATGGCGTCCATCTCCCGCGTCCAGATCAGCAGGGAGTCGGGTGCGGCGGAGGTGCCCTGATAGCTATGCCCGCCACCGCCACCCTTGATGACAAGCCGCAGATTGCTGTCGCGGGCGAAATTCACGGCGGCGACGACATCGGCGGTCTGCCGGGCGACGACCGCGCAGGCACTTGGTGTGGAGGTCCATGCGTCAACCCAGCCGGAGGTCTGGGTCAAACCAGCCTGGTCGCGTATGTAGTAGGGATTCTCCAACTGCTCGAAGATATCGCGACAGGCCGCGCTGTCGGGCTCCGCGCGACAATGTGCAAGCGGAGATTGGACTTTGATCAGACGCCCTCCGACGGCTCGGTTCAAGGCGTTCCAACGTGCCTGGCCAGGCCAGGCCGGATCGGATGGACGAACGCGTCGCAACGGGGCGGCCACCGCCAGCCCGGCGAACGGCAACAGCGGAATCGCGCCTGCATTCTGCAGCAGGTTTCGTCTGTTCATACGCGAATGCTACCCGGATGGTCGCCGCGCGCAATGGACGCGTCGGCCTGGCGTCGCAACAGGAACAAGGCCTGCTCGCCAAACAGGTTGGCCAATCGGGGAAAGCGGCGCCAGGGCGCGCGGCGGCCATCCTCGTCCGCTGCGAGCCAGCGTTCAACGGCGTAGCCCTCGGCGGCGCACAGGTCGAAGAAGTCGCGGATCGTGCACGGATGGATGTTGGGGGTCTCGTACCAGGTGCGGTCCCAGGTCGCGGTCATCGGCATGCGGCCCTTGGCGAGCAACTGGCTGCGCACCAGCCAATGGCCGAAATTGGGGAAGCTGACAACCGCGCGCGTGCGCGATTCGCAGCATCTGGCGCAGCACTTCGCGTGGCCGCTCTACGGCCTGAAGGGTGCGCGACAGCACCACATAATCGAAGCCGCTGTCGGGATAGTGGGCCAGGTCGGTGTCGGCGTCGCCGTGCATCACCGGCAGGCCGTGCGCAACGGCGCGGGTCACCAGGGCCATGTCGATCTCGATGCCGCGAGCGTCGCAGCCCTTGGTCTGGAACAGATGGTCGATCAGCATGCCGTCGCCGCAGCCGATGTCCAGAACGCGAGTACGCGGCTCGATCATGTCGGCGATCAGCGCCAGATCGACCCGCATGTTCTTGGCGACGAAGCGGACCTCGCTCATGGGTGGTGGCAAGGCCAGGGGGCGCTGCCCCCGGACCCCCGCCAGGGGACAAGTCCCCTGGACCCCTCCGACTGGTTTCGGTGCGAAGGGGGCCTTGGCGAGACCGTGCGGTTGGCTGGGTCTCGCCCGGCCCCCTTCGCACCGAAACCAAACGAATGGGTTCCAAGGGCTGGCCCTTGGCGGGGGTCCAGGGGGCAGCGCCCCCTGGCCTTCACAGCCCCGCGTGCGCGGCGCAACCCGCCAGAAAGCCGGCGAGGGTGCGGTGGAAGTCCGGCTCGTCCAGCAGAAAGGCGTCGTGGCCCTTGTCGGATTCGATCTCGACGAAGCTGACATTGGCTCCGGCGCGGTTCAGGGCGCGGGCGACGGCGCGGCTTTCGGCGGTCGGGAACAGCCAGTCGGAGGTGAAGGAGACCAGCAGGAAGCGCGTGGCGGTGCCGCGGAACGCTCCGGCCAGGTCGTCGCCATGATCGGCGGCCAGGTCGAAATAGTCCATCGCCCGGGTGATCGTCAGATAGGAATTGGCATCGAACCGGTGGACGAAGGTGCTGCCCTGGTGGTGCAGGTAGCTTTCGACCTCGAACATGTCGCCGAACAGGGTGATCGCCTCGCCGGGGTTTTTCGGGGCGTTCTGCAGGCGGCGGCCGAATTTGCGGGTCAGCGCCTGCTCCGACAGATAGGTGATGTGCGCGCACATGCGGGCCACGGCGAGGCCGCGGGCGGGGATTTTGCCGGTCTGCCAGTAGCGGCCGCCCTGCCAGTCCGGGTCGGCGAAGATGGCCTGCCGGCCGACCTCGTGGAAGGCGATGTTCTGGGCCGAGTGATAGGCGGCGCAGGCGATCGGCAAGGCGGCGAACACCGCAATCGGGATAGTCGGCGGCCCATTGCAGCACCTGCATGCCGCCCATCGAACCGCCGAGCACGGCGAACAGCCGCCGATGCCGAGATGCTCGATCAGGCGTTTCTGGGCGCGGACCATGTCGCGGATGGTGACCGGGGGAAAATCGGTGCCCCAGGAGAGCAGGCGGGGAGTTGGGCTGCAGGTCGGCTTCGTCGCGCGGACTGCGCGGGCCGGTCGAGCCCATGCAGCCGCCCAGCACGTTGGCGCAGATGACGAAGAACCGGTCGGTATCGACCGGCCGGCCGGGGCCGACCACCTGCTCCCACCAGCCTTCCTTGCCGGTGACCGGGTGGGTCTCGGCGACGTATTGGTCGCCGGTGAGTGCGTGGCAGACGAGGACGGCGTTGGAGCGGGCGGCGTTGAGCGTGCCGTAGGTGCGATAGGCGACGGTCAACCGAGGCAGCCTGACGCCGCACTCCAGCATCATGCCGTCAGTCGAAGGTGACGTGCTGGTGCGGGATGTGCGGTGAGCAGGGCTGTCTGATCCATGGCCGGCGCAGTTAGGCGCAGCGGGCGGGGCGCTGCAACCAGGGCGGCAGCCGGCCGAGCGCCGGCCGCGGGTCCTGGCCCGGGTGGCGCTTTTTTTCCTGCATGCATGAATCACGCTTGAGGGCATCCGGCGTTCATGCGCGTCTGCGTAGAGGTGCCACTGGCGGATGTTGGCACTTGCCGGTCGGGCTCGTCGGATGAACCGACCGGGCATGCCGTGTCCTGCATCATATGGAAACGAACCCGCCTGGGAGATCGTTCACCGACCTGCCGGGGTCCAGTGGCAGCGCGGCACTGGCGGGTTTGCATGCAAAGCCGCTTCGGGTATCTGTTCCGGCCCTTCTCCGATCAGGGAAACGCCCGCAGACCATGTCCATTTTCACCTCCAATGTCCCGCCGACCGCAGAGGACGACCCGCCGGCGCCGGAGGATCACTGGCCCACCGATCTCGGTTGCCTTGCGCGCCGAGATCGACCGGATCGACGACGGCCTCCATGATCTGCTGATGCGCCGGGCCGGAGGTGGTCGGGCGGCTGGCGGCTCGGGGGCGAAGAACGGGGTGGCGCTGCGCCCGGGACGGGAAGCCGCGATCCTTCGTCGCCTGCTGGCTCGGCATGACGGCCGCTGCCGGCGCAGGTGGTGGTGCGGATCTGGCGGGAGCTGCTGGCCGGGACGACGGCGATGCAGGGCGGCTTCGTGGTGGCGGTGTGCGAGACCGATCCGGGCGCCGGCTTCATCCCAGGCGGCGCGCGAGCAGTTCGGCGCGCTCACGCCGATGCGGGTGCATGGCAGCGCGGCGCAGGCGATTGCCGATATCAGCGCCGGGCGGGCGACGGTGGCGGTGTTGCCGCTTCCGTCGGAGACCGAAGCGCCGCCGGACGCCTGGTGGACGGCGCTGTCTGCAGAAGGATGAGCCGCGCATCCACGTGGTCGGCCGGCTGCCGTTCTGGTCACCCCGGACCGAGGGCGCCCCGGCGGCGCAGGCTTTCGCCGTGGCGGCGATCGCGCCGGACCCGAGCGGCGACGACCGCTCGCTGCTGGGGCTGGAACTGGAGCGCGACGTGAGCCGGGCGCGGCTGAGCCGCGGCACTGGCGACCGCCGGGTTCAATCCCGGGCAGGTGATCCTGCGCCGGGATGCGGGCGTGCCGGCCGCTCATGCGCTGGTGGAGGTGGAGGGATACGTCGCCCGACGGCGACATCAGGCTGGCGCTTGTGGGCTCGTGCTGCGGGCGCCGGTGGTGCTGGGGGCGTATGCCGTTCCGGCGGGAGGCACTGCATGACTGGGCCCCGGCCGCGTCCGGAGATCCTGGAGATTTCGCCGTATGTGGGCGGCGAATCCGACGGTTCCGGGGGTCAACCGGGTCTTCAAGCTGTCGTCGAACGAGGGGGCGTTCGGGGTTCCACCAGGGGCGCAGGCCGCCTATGCGAAGGCGGCGGGCGAGATCTTCCGGTATCCGGACGGCGATGCGCTGGAGCTGCGCCGGGCGATCGGCGCCCGGTTCGGGCTGGACCCGGCGAGGATCGTCTGCGGGGCGGGCTCGGACGAGCTGATCTATCTGCTCTGCCTGGCCTATGGCGGGCATGGGCGGGACATCATCATGTCGGCGCACGGCTTTGCGATCTACGAAATTGCCGGGACTTATGCGGGCAGCCGGGTGATCAAGGCGCCGGAGCGGGAGCTGACGGCCGATGTGGACGCCATGCTGGCGGCGGTTTCGCGCGGCGACGCGGCTGGTGTTTTTCGCCAATCCGAACAATCCGACCGGCAGCATGCTGCCGTATCAGGAGGTGGCGCGGCTGCGGGCCGGGCTGCCGGAGGACGTGCTGCTGGTGCTGGATGCCGCCTATGCCGAGTATGTGGAGCGGCCGGATTACGATCCCGGCGTGCGGCTGGTGAAGGCCGGCGACAACACGGTGATGACGCGGACGTTCAGCAAGATTTTCGGGCTGGGCGGGATGCGGATCGGCTGGGCCTATGCTCCGGCCGGCGGTGGTCGATGTGCTGAACCGGGTGCGGGCGCCGTTCAGCGTGACCCTGGCGTCTCAGGCGGCGGCGATCGCGGCCTTGGCGGAGCCGGGCTGGGTGGAGAAGGGCCGGGCGCACAACCGCGAATACCGGGCGATCTGACGCGCGGGCTGGAGGCGGCGGGCGTCAAGGTCTGGCCCAGCGAGGGCAATTTCGTGCTGGCCGATTTCGGGACGGCGGAGCGGGCGAAGGCGGCGGACTGCGTTCCTGCGCCGGCGCGGGGTGATCGTCGCGGCCGGTGGGGGCTTACGGGCTGCCGCACTGCCTGCGCGATCACGGTGGGCAACGCCGAGGAGGTGGCGGCGGTGATCGAGGCGCTGCGGGACTTCATGGCGCAGCGCCCATGGCTGAGCCGCTGTTTCAAGTCGGCTGGCGCTGATCGGGATCGGGCTGATCGGCAGCTCGGTGGCCCGGATCGCCCGCGAGCGCGGGCGATCTGGCCGGCGAAATCGTGGCGAACGCGCGGACGGCGGAGACGCTGGATCGGGTGATGGAACTCGGCATCGTCGATCGGGTGGAGCGCGACGCGGCGCGGGCGGTGGAAGGGGCGGATTGCGTGATGCTGTGCGCCCCGGTGGGAGCGTTCGCCGAGCTGGCGGGCGGTGATCGCGCCGCATCTGGCGCCGGGGTGCGTGCTGACGGATGTGGGATCGACGAAGCAGTCGGTGATCCGCGACGTGGGGCCGCTGGTGCCGGCGGGCGTGCATTTGGTGCCGGCGCATCCGCTGGCAGGGACCGAGTATTCGGGGCCGGATGCGGGGTTCGTGGAGCTGTTCCAGGGACGTTGGACGCTGCTGGTACCGCCGCCTGGGACCGACGAAGAAGCCATTGAAAAGATTGCTGAGTTGTGGCGGCGCTGCGGGTCCATGGTGGAGCGGATGGAGCCGGGGCACCACGACAAGGTGCTGGCGATCGTGTCGCATCTGCCGCACCTGATCGCGTTCACGATCTGCGGGACGGCGGATGATCTGGCGGATGAGAGCCGGTCGGAGGTGCTGCGGTTCGCGGCCTCCGGGTTCCGCGATTTCACCCGGATCGCGGCCTCGGACCCGACGATGTGGCGGGACGTGTTCCTGAACAACCGGGAGGCGCTGCTGGAAATGCTGGCGCGGTTCATGGAGGACGCTCAGGCGATGGCGCGGGCGGTGCGCTGGGGGGATGCCGGGCTATATCGAGGACAAGGTGGAGCGCGGGCGGAAGATCCGTCGGAGCCTGATCGAGCTGAAGCAGGCATAGCGCTACGTTTGTACAACGGGGGGTTTTGGGGCGCCCCACGGGTCTTTTTACCGGTGTGGTGTGACCGGGGACTACACCCCGTGCTGGACCACTGCGGCCTTTGACCCGTGCCCTATGACCCATGGACCATGACCCATAAGGTTTGACCCGTGCACTATTACCCATGGCTTTGCGGGACGTGGGCGCGACGGCTGATGTACATCGGGATTCACGCGGTGGCCCGGATGTACATCTGGCGTTAACGGTTCGGAAATCAGTTTTGGCATTTCAGGTCCGATCCGGGATAGCGTGAGGCATCCCGAAGCGGAGGGATCATGCCCATGCCGGCTTGGCGTCTCGCGCTTTTGCTCTGTGGCATTCTGTTCACGCCGGGGGCGCGCGCGGCGAGCCCGCTGCTGGAGCAGGCGGTCGAGTTGCCGGGGTTCGCAATGTGGAGCGATTCCGGGGCGCCGGGGATGGTTCTGGGGGTAGTGCGCGGCGCCGATAGTATTGTCGTTGGATTTGGGACTGTGCGCCCGAAGGCCGTGCATCCGGAACTGCCGAACCCGGAGCCGGATGGGCGCACGCTGCTGCGGCTGGGCTCGATTTCCAAGGCGTTTGCGGGGGAGCTGCTGGCCTCGCTGGTGGTGGATGGGCGGGTGCGGCTGACCGATCCGTTGCGGCAGTACCTGGGTACGGATGCAACGGTGCCGGCATTCGGCGGCCGGCAGATCACGCTGCTGGACCTGGCGACGCACTCGGCGGGGCTGCCGCGGGAGATGGGGTTCGCGCCTGATGGCACGGCTCCGTTCACCTGGCCGACGCGGGCGGACCGGGTTGCGTGGCTGGCGAAACAATCGTTGGGGTGGGCACCGGGAACAGTGGCGGCGTATTCCAATGTGGGGTTCGATCTGCTGGGCGATGCGCTGGTGGGGGCTTCCGGTGTTTCGTATGCGACGTTACTGCGGGAGCGGATCACCGGCCCGTTGGGGATGGCGGATACCGGTGTTACCCCGGATGCCGGGCAGTGCGGGCGGCTGATGATGGGGACGGGCCTCGGGGCGCCGGCGGAACCGGTCTGTGGGGATACCGAGGCGACAGCGGCGAGTGGCGGGATGTACTCGACGGCGGATGACATGGTGGTGTGGCTGCGGCATCTGCTCGGCGCTTCGGATGCGGGGGCGCCGGTGCTGGCGGTGTCCCAGGCGGTGTACCGGATGCGGCAGACGATGCCGGCGGCGATCGGCTTCGATGAGGCGGGGCCGATGGCCGGGCTGGGGCTGGCGTGGGTGATGCAGACGGGTCATGGCGGTATGCCGATGATCCTGGAGAAGAGCGGCGGCGGTGGTGGTTTCATGACATACGTGGCGTTCGCGCCGGGGCGTGGGGTGGGGGTGTTCGTGGCGGTGGACCGGGTGGATTTCGGGATGTTCTTTGGGCTGGTGGGGGGAGCGAACCAGGTGCTGGGGGAGTTGGTGGGACGGTGAGTTGTCAGGGTGAGTTTGCCGGAGAAGCGCGGAGCTTGGAGCGGATTTCTCCCAGTTCGGTCGGCGTCGCCCGCGCCTTCCTGTTTGCCCTGCGGGCGCGCCAGTCGAGGCTTTTGACCTGGTCGGCGAGAGCGACGCTTGCCGGGTGTCCCGACAGGCGTACCTCGAACGGATACCCCTTGATCTGCGTCGTTGTCGGACAACAGACGATCAGGCCCGCTTTGGCGTTGTAGCTTGCGGGGCTGAGCACCACGGCGGAACGGTGGCCGGACTGCTCGTGACCGTGCTGCGGGTTGAAATTGATCCAGACGATATCACCGGCTTCCGGCGCTACGCGCGGCGGCATTACTGGATTTCCTTACCGGCGGGTGCGCCGAAGTCGATTTCGTCGTGGCGGTTGTCGTCGGTGATCGCGGCAACAAGCTGCGCCAGGTCGTATTCCTGAGACCGAATCGGTTCTACGATGATGCGACCGCGGTCGGCACGGATGTCCACCGGCTGGTCGAGTTCCGATCCTGGCATCCTGCATTACGGAAGCCGGGATTTTTACCGACGCGCTGTTGCCCCATTTCCGGATGATCGCCTTCATGCGTGGTCGCCCTTGTTTGCAACAATGTCGATACGCGGGCGCACGGTGCGTGTCAACTTGGTTGATACAAGGCAGCAGGCGATGCTGAATGGCTGCCCCGTGGCGGACTTCGAAGCCGGTGCTCCGGGGGACGCAGGCGAGGGTGGCAAACGAGCCGCGGGAGTGTCAGATTGTCCATAAGCACTGCTGTGGCCCCGTTTCGGTCCGATCGAGCGCGAGCGCTCGCCGGGGTCACGGCCAGCGACGTGAACGCGGGCAGGTCGCCGTTTACGCTCAACACCGGCGTTTTCCCGCCTCTTAAGCCGCTGCAATCACGGGCCAGATTCTTTCACACAGTGCTCCGCAGCGGCGCTGCCAGCCGAATAAATGTCGCGGAGCGGCAGGAAAAGACGCAAGCTGCCTGCATGGACGAAAGTTCCGGGAGCGCCGCGCTGGGCCTTCGACAAACGCGCGGCCGAGGTTCGGTTCCGTGGAAGCGGTGGTGGTTCGGGCGCGGGTGGATGCTCGTGCTGGCTGTCTTTCTGGTCGCACTCGGGAGCGCTTTGTCGCTGTTGCTGCCACTTCGAAACAACGCGTATGCGCCCGCAGCTTCCTGGCTGTCTTTCGAGGGGTGGCTGGGACCAGTTGAGACCAACAGCTTCGCACGACTTCCAGTGGTCGGTGTGGAGCTGCGAGCAATCGCGTATAGTCGCGACGGGCGCGGCGTGCTGGCCGCGGGCACTAATGGCATGCTGCTGCGCAGCGTCGATGGCGGGGCGAGCTGGCAGGCGGTCACGTCGGGGACGACGCGGAACCTCTGGTCGGTGGGGTTCGCGCCGGACGGGCGCGGCGCACTGGCCGCGGGCGATCGTGGCACGCTGCTGCGCAGCCTCGATGGCGGGACGAGCTGGCAGGCGGTTACCTCGGGAACGACGCAAACACTGGTGTCGGTGGCGTTCGCGACGGACGGACGCGGCGCGCTGGTCGCGGGCGATGGTGGCACGCTGCTGCGCAGCCTCGATGGCGGGGCGAGCTGGCAGGCGGTTACCTCGGGAACGACGCAGCTACTGCTGTCGGTGGCGTTCGCGCCGGACGGGCGCGGCGCACTGGCCACGGGGGATGGTGGCACGCTGCTGCGCAGCCTCGATGGCGGGGCGAGCTGGCAGGCGGTTGCGTCGGGAACGACCCAGACACTGGTGTCGGTGGCGTTCGCGCCGGACGGGCGCGGCGTGCTGGCCGCGGGCGGTGGTGGCACGCTGCTGCGCAGCCTCGATGGCCGGGCGGGCTGGCAGGCGGTAACGTCGGGAACGACGCAGAACCTGCTGGCGGTGACGTTCACGCCAGGCGGGCGCGGCGCACTGGCCGCGGGCTTTGGTGGCACGCTGCTGCGCAGCCTCGATGGCGGCGCGAGCTGGCAGGCTGTTACGTCGGGAACGACGCAGAACCTCTCGTCGGTGACGTTGGCGCCGGACGGGCGCGGCGCACTGGCCGTGGGGGATGGTGGCACGCTGCTGCGCAGCCTCGATGGCGGGACGAGCTGGCAGGCGGTTACGTCGGGAAGGACGCAGACACTGGTGTCGGTGGCGTTCGCGCCGGACGGGCGCGGCGCGCTGGCCGCGAGCGAGGGTGGCACGCTGCTGCGCAGCCTCGATGGCGGGGCGAGCTGGCAGGCGGTTACGTCGGGAACGACACAGACCCTCTGGTCGGTGGCGTTCGCGCCGGACGGGCGCGGCGCGCTGGCCGCGGGCGAGGGTGGCACGCTGCTGCGCAGCCTCGATGGCGGGGCGAGCTGGCAAGCGGTTACGTCGGGAACAACGCGCGAGCTGGGGTCGGTAGCGTTCGCGCCGGACGGGCGCGGCGCGCTGGTCGCGAGCGGTGGTGGCACGCTGCTGCGCAGCCTCGATGGCGGGGCGAGCTGGCAGGCGGTTACCTCGGGAACGACGCAGCCCCTGCTGTCGGTGGCATTCGCGCCGAGCGGGCGCGGCGCGCTGGCCGCAGGCTATGGTGGTACACTGCTGCGCAGCCTTGATGGCGGGGCGAGCTGGCAGGCGGTTACGTCGGGAACGACGAATAACCTGAAGTCGGTGACGTTGGCGCCGGATGGGCGCGGCGCGCTGGCCGTGGGCGATTTTGGCACGCTGCTGCGCAGCCTCGATGGTGGGGCGAGCTGGCAGGCGGCTACGTCGAGAACGCCGCAGCATCAGCATCTGCAGTCGGTGACGTTGGCGCCGGACGGGCGCGGCGCACTGACCGCGGGCGGTCGTGGCACGCTGCTGCGCAGCCTCGATGGCGGGGCGAGCTGGCAGGCGGTTACGTCGGGAACGATGCAGACCATCCAGTCTGTGGCGTTCGCGCCGGACGGGCGCGGCGCGCTGGCCGCGGGCGACGGTGGCACGTTGCTGCGCAGCCTCGATGGCGGGACGAGCTGGCGGCGGCTCCAGCACCTGCGCCGGCCAGCTCCGGTTTGCTGGGTGCTTTGGGTGCTCGGATTCGTGCTTGTGGTTCCGAGCTTCACTCCCCTGGCACCACAGCGCAGAGAAGTCGGCGACCTGGCGCAGATCTTCGCCACGGATCGCCCGTTGCGTCCAGGCGATGTCGATGTCGCCGGGGCTGAGAACTCTCGCCGGTCAGATTGCCAGCTTCCTGCGAAACGCACGCACCGAACCGCCGCTGACCGTCGCGGTTATCGGCGCCTGGGGCAGCGGAAAGAGCAGCGTCGTGGGTCGCCTGACGGATGAGCTAAGAGCGAGCGGGCGTCGGCCCGTCTGGTTCAACGCCTGGCACCATCAGGGTGAGGAGAACCTGTTCGCCGCGCTGCTCGAAGCGGTCCGCCAGGACGCTGTGCCACCTTGGTTCTCGTTGGCGGGAGCGGACGTGCGGACCCGCCTGTTCCTCGGGCGGCTACGCAGCAACCCGGTGCGCACCGGACTTGCGCTGGCAGCGGCGGCGGCGCTCCTGGGGTTTGGCTTTGCGATCGAATGGCCGTCCTTCGGCGATATTTTGCGTGCATTTCGCGCGCTTACCGAGCAGCAGAAGGATTCAAAGGAAACAGCCCCGGTCTGGACATTGCTGGGCGGGTTGGCGGCTCCGTTCGGCCTGACGTTGGGTGCGTTGCTGTTTTTTGCCGGATTTCGCGATCGGCTGAAATCCGCAGGGCTTGATCCCGGAAAGCTGATGGCCGCCGCGCGAAAATCGGTGCGGTGGAAGGATCTTGGGGCGCAGCTCGGGTTCCGGGCGCGGTTCGACGCTGCGTTGCAAGAGGTAATGGCAGCGCTGGGCCGGCGCACACTGACCATTCTGATTGATGATCTCGATCGTTGCCAGCCAGCGCAAATCGCCCAGGTGCTCGAGTCGATGAACTATCTTGCGGCGAGCGGTGGCTGCTTCATGGTGCTGGCCATTGCGAAGGAACAGGTTCTCGCGGGCATCGGGCTGGCGAACAAAGAGATTGCGACGGAGCTTCGCCCAGATTTGGACGAGCGTACTGCACGTGACGCTTATGCGCGGGATTTTCTTCGCAAGTTGATTCAGATCGAGGTTCCGGTTCCCAGGTTCAATGCCGCCGCAGTCGAACGGTTGCTCGGGGCGGCGACCGCGGAGCCGCCAGTGGGTCCAGCGGACCGCGTCTGGCTCGCGCCGGTGATGGCGTTGTTATTGTGCGGCTGTTTGTTTCTTGCTGGAACGGCTGGACACAGCCTCTATGCGCCTTTGGTGGATGCCTGGCAGCGCGCGGCGCCGATCGCTGCCCATAGAGTCAGGGGCCGTCCAGGCACCGGCGGCAGCCACTACGGTGGGCGCGATGTCCGGCAATGCACCTGCAGCATCGCCAGCCCCGCAGACCTGGGCTTTCGAGGCGCGCGGTCCCGCGGCGCCATCACGTCTATGGTTGCTGCTGCTCGTTCCCGTATTAGGCGGCGCAGTGGTCGCAATATTGCTGCATGCGCGCAGACCGTACGCAACGGAGGAGGTTGACACGCCGGAGTTCGCGCGTGCGCTGGATCATTGGGCGGGAGCCGCCTGGCTTGGCTGCGGATCCCCGCGGGAGATGAAGCGGTTCCTCAATCACCTGCGTTTCGCGGCGGCGGGGCGCGGTTCCGCATTGTCAGGCGGCGTTCTGGTGGGATTGGGCGTGACTGCGCTTGCCGACCTGGAGGTGGTGCGCGCGCTTGCCGAACACGGGAACGATCTGTTGGCGCAGATACAGGACCGGGTGAAGAGCGGGCCGGTGTGGAACGCAATCGCCGAAGCCGGCGACGGGGAACGTTTGCTCCGCTCGGGCCTGCCGGCCTTCAATCCGACCCGCGAGGAAGCGGGGCGATTTCTTGAGCTATGGGAGGGCGTGCGGGTGCGGGTTTGATGCGGGCGAGGGGTGCCGGACCGGCGCGGCTCGATTGCCTGACGCGTTCGGCTGGCAGCCTGTTTAGCACTAGCGCGACTTTCACCAAGGTGCGCCCGTGCCGATCCGTCAGCCCGCCATCGCACGCTCCGGCACCGCGGCGCGCCCGAAGGCCGGCATCACTTCCATTGCAAACCGTTCTAACTGCTCCAGTGCCACCGACTTCGGCACCCCCACCGACAGGCTGACGGAGATCCGGTCCAGCGCCGGATATTTTGCCTCCAGCGCCTTCAGATGATCCACGATCTCCGCCGGCGAGCCGCACAGGAACCCCCCGCTCGCAATCGCTTCCTCGATGCGCGGCAGCTTCGCACCTGGCGCACGCACGGGGTCACGCATGACCTCGATCTGCTCCTCGGTCATCGCACGGACCAGCCGCAGCTCGCCAAACATCTTCATGTTCTCTTCGTAGTATTTCGCCGCTTCCCGCGCGCCCTGTTCGCGGCTGTCGGCAATGTAGAAGTGGAAGCCGAAGCACAGTCTTTCGCCGGGCTCGATGTGTTTGCCGGCGCGGGCGTGCGCTTCCTGCCAGGCCAGCACCACCTTGTGCATCGCGCCGCCCTCGGCCGAGCCGCCGCCGACAACACCCTGGATCCCGTGCTTCGCCATGAAATCCAGCCCGCGCGCCGTGCCGCCCTGGATCGGCTGCCAGCATTCCACCGGGCGGCGCAGCGGGCGCGGCACTAGGGTGAGTTCCTTCAGCGCGTAGCCGCGATACGGCACCTCCGGCGGCAGCGTGTAGTGCTTGCCGCGATGGGTGAAAGCTTCCTCGTTGAAGGCCTTGAAGATGATATCGACCTGTTCTTCAAACAGCTCGCGATTGGCCGCCTGGTCTAGCAGCGGCGCGCCGAAGGTTTCAACCTCCCGCGTGTGGTAGCCGCGGCCGACGCCGAATGTCACGCGCCCGCCGGTCAGGATGTCGGCGGCGGCGAAATCCTCGGCCAACCGCAGCGGGTGCCACATCGGCGCGATGTTGAAGCCGCAGCCGATGCGCAGCCGCCGGGTGACGTGCGCCAGATGCACCGCCATCATCAGCACGTTGGGGATGCATTCGTATCCTTCGCGCTGGAAATGGTGCTCGGCCATCCAGAACGTGTGGTAGCCGAGGCGGTCCATCAGCTCCGCCATCGATTGCGCCTTGTCGAACACGGTGGCCAGGCGTTCGTTGCCGAACCGCCGTTGGTTCACCGGGACGCCGCCATACCCCACATCGTCCATGTCGATATGGCCGGCGAACAGGCTGTCGAACTTGGTGATCATGCCGCACGCTCCCGGAAAACCGGGTTGCATGGTAGTCGCCCCGGCATCATTGGCAACCGGCACCGGGCGCCAGCCTGGATTTCCTGCAGGTTGCCCGATACCTGAATGCGGCATTGCCATTTGACACGAAGTTCGCGAAGAACATAAAGTTCGCAAAGGAATTACCTCGGCGACCTTTGCGCCTTGGTGACCTTTGTGTCAGAAAAGGGCAGCGTCAGGTTGCCGGCAGCCCACGGCGCGCCATCCGCCGTGCCGCGGCGATCCCCATCTTGCCGGCGATATACGCCATGCCCCAGGGCGAGTTGGCCACTCGCCAGGTGAAGGTGCGCTCCGCCCGGTTGCCCCAGAAGCGCTTATGCTCGCCGTCGCCCAGCCGCATATCGTAGTCCAGGCCGCGCTCCAGCGCCCAGCGGATGTGGTGCTCCTTTAGCACATGGCCGGGCGAGTACTTGCGCAGTTCATAATCGAACGTGCCGACGTTGCACTCGAAACGGACCTTGTCGATGCTGGCGAGGTCCATGGCGATGATCCGGTCGTCCAGCTTCAGCACGAAAATCATGCAGTGCCCGGAAGGAAAGAACGCGCGCACCTGGGCCTTGAGGAAACGCGGGTACTCATCGGTGCGCAGGCAAATCTTGTCCTCCCGCCCGGCATGATCCAGCCATGTCCGCTTGTGGCGGATCATCCAGTCGATGATCTCCACCCCCCGCGACGGATCGGTGACCTGCTCCGTGGTGATGCTGCCGAGCTCGGATAGCCGGCGGCGCTTGCGGCCGAGATCGCGGCGCTGATCGGCGCTGATGGTGTGCCAGTACCGCGTCCCAATCGGCGAAGCCGCGCAGGCTGATCCAGGGAGCGTCCAGTTGGTAGAGCATCGATTTCGGCGTGCGGTCGCGCTGCAGCACGCGGTGCAGCAGGGAGTCTTCACGGACGAAGCGCAGATCGAACAGATCGCAGCGGCAGGCGGCGCGTATCTGGCGCCAGGCGCTGGCGACACGGTGTTCGGCGTCGGCGCAGTCTTCGACCAGGACGCTGCTGTAGTCGCCCCACTCGGCGGCGACCGGCGTCGCCATGCGCCAATGATTGTTGCGATAAACAACGAATGGCCACGCCAGTCCAAGCCGGCCATCGCGCCGCCCGAGCAGGCAGACCAGTCGCCGGGGACGAGGATCGGGTGGGTGTTCCAGAGTGGCCCGCGTCCATTCGCAGGTTTGCATAAGGTAGTCGTGCGTGGCGCGCCGCCACAGGGCGTCCCATTCCGGCTGCAACGCCTTCAGCTCGGCCGGGTCGGTGACAATTTCGTAGCTATCTTCGGGGCGCGTGGGGGCCGAAGCGCGATGGCGCACGGTTCCGGCCAACATCCCGGTCCCCGACATGGCTGAAGAAATCCTCCCGACGCTATCGTAGATGTCTGGCGGCGCGGCTTCGGCACAACCGGCCGTCTCAGTGTTTTGAATTGCGACAATCCTTCAGCACGATATCAATGATCGGATGGAGAGGTGGCCGAGTGGTCGAAGGCGGCGATGTTCCGATCGCTATACCGAAAGGTATCGTGGGTTCGAATCCCTACCCTCTCCGCCAGGCAACCATCGTGGCGCCGACGGCATCCTTTGAAACCTGCACCGATTGGGACGAACTGTCGGCGCTGGCCGCTGAATGGGACGCCCTGTGGCAGCGGGCCCGAACCGGTTATCTGATCGAAAGCTTCGACTGGGCGCGGCTGACCTGGATCCACCCGCACGATGCGGGTCGGCTGTTCTGCCTGAGCGGCCGCCAGGGGGGACGGTTGGCGCTGATCTGGCCATTCCTGCTGCGTGGCGGGCGTCCGTGGTCGATCGCGGAGCCACTGGCGACGGTCTGGGGCGATTACAGTACCGTGCTGACGGACGATTCTGGGCTGATCGAGGCCGCGTGGCGGCGATTGCGGGCCACCTGTCCGGCGGACCTGATCCATCTGCCGTTCATGCGCGCCGGCTCGCGGTTGGCCGCAGTGGTCGCCGCTACGGGCGCCGCGGTGCACCTGCATACGCTGCCGGCGCCATGGGTGAGCTGGCAGGGGATCGGCACCTGGGACGCATATCTGCACGGCCTGAGCCCGGACCAGCGTCGCGACCTCGGGCGCAAGCACCGCCGGCTGGCGGAAACCGGTTCCATGAGGTTCGAAATCGTGACCGCATCGGATGCCGCGCGCCCGGTCATCGACTGGATGCTGCATCACAAGGCAGTGTGGCTGGAGCATTCCGAGAAATCTGATACGACGTGGATCCGCGACGATCGGTTCCGGGCGTTTCTTTACGACCTTATGGTGGCGTTCGGACCGAGCCAACGCTGTGCTATTTTCGTGCTGCGGATCGGGGACCGCATCGTCGCCGCCGATCTTGCCAGCATCGATGACGTCCGCGTGGGCTGGTACATGGGCACGTTCGATGCCGGGTTTCGCCGATACTCGCCGGGACACGTGCTGAAGGAGTATGCGCTGCATTGGGCGTTCGACCGCGGCCTCGATTTCGACATGCGGCTGGGCGACGGGGAGCACAAGCGGTTCTGGGCCAACCGGACCGAACCGACGGTGACCTGGCGGGCCGCGGCATCGGCCTGGGGCCGTGCTTATGTGCTGGCCAAGCGGGCCCAGGCGCTCAGGGCCGCGCTGCGGCGGTGAAGCTCATATATTTCGGTTTCGACTTTTTTGCCGGGGTGCTTCGGCGGGTGCTGGCGGACGGGCATGAGGTTGCCCGGCTGTACGCCTACTGCACGGATAACCGATGGAACTTCAATCGGGAGGTGCTGCGTCTGGCGCGGCGGCACCGCATTCCGGTGTCGTTCGGCAAGCCGCTTCAGGCGGAGATCGATGCCCTGACGCGCGGCGGGGCGGAGCTGCTGCTGGTTTGCGGCTATCCGCACAAGGTCCCGTGCACCGGATGGGTTCGCGGCGTCAACCTGCACCCGTCGCTGTTGCCGGAAGGTCGCGGGCGGTGGCCGCTGCCCTGGCAGATTTTGCGCTATCCGGAGGCCGCCGGGTTGACGCTGCACAAGCTGACCGACGCCTGGGATTCCGGCGACGTCCTGACTGCGGCACCGGCTGACGCTGTCCGAGACGGATGACCTGGAGACGCTGACGGCGCGGTTGCAAATGGCGGCGCCGCCGCTGGTGAGCCGGTTGCTCGGCGAATTGGATGCGCACTGGCGGGCCGCCATCCCGCAGGCAGGCGGCAGCTATTGGCGGTTTCCGGGCCCGGCGGAACGCCGGCTGGACGGCGGACGGACGGTAGCGGAGAACCTGCGCATTGTCCGTGCATTCGGCAATTTCGGGTCCGGGGCAGTATTCGAGGGTTCCGTCTGGAACGTCACCGCTGCGTCCGGATGGGTCGAGCCGCACGATCGGCCGCCCGGATCGGTGGTGCACCGAAGCGGTGGCGAGGTGACGCTGGCAGTGGCGGACGGGTTTGTGGTGCTGCGGCAGTTCCGTCGCGACGTTCCGCTTGGTGTCGGGCGGCGCATGGCGGCGGCGGTGCGGCGGCGCTATCCGCTCTGGCTTCTTCCCCTCTGGCTTGTTCCGCGGCTGCGGGAGTAGCCTTCCGGCAACACGACCAGGGAGGCACAATCATGAAACGTCGGGATGTCCTGAAAACCGCATTTGCCGGGGCTGCCGCGCTGGCTGCGCCGCGGATCGTGCGAGCCGAGGGGGCAACGACCATCACCTTCGTCCCGCACGCCGACCTGGCGTCGCTCGACCCGGTCTGGACCACCGCGGATATCACCCGCAACTACTCACTGGCGGTGTTCGACACGCTGTATGGGTTCGACGCCGGCTTCGCGGTGCAGCCGCAGATGGTGGCCGGCCACACTGTGGACAGCGACGGCAAGCAGTGGGACATCACGCTGCGCGACGGCCTGCAATTCCACGACAAGGCGCCGGTGCTGGCGCGCGATTGCGTCGCCACGATCAAACGCTGGGCGGTGCGCAATCCGCTTGGGCAGGCGCTGATGACCCGCGTGGCGGAGCTCAGCGCGCCATCGGACAAGGTGATCCGCATCCGGCTGAACAAGCCGTTCTCCCTGGTGCCGACGGCGCTCGGCCAGGTGGATTGCGCGATCATGCCGGAACGCCTGGCGGCGACCGATCCGATGAAGCAGATCCCCGAGGCGATCGGCAGCGGCCCGTTCCGTTTCCTGCCGGCCGAGCGCATACCGGGCGCGCGGGTGGTGTTCGCCAAGAACACCGATTACGTCCCGCGCCCGGACGGCGTGCCGAGCTTCAACGCCGGTCCGAAGGTGGTGTACGTCGATCGCGTGGTGTGGAACTTCATCCCCGATCCCGCCACCGCCTCGGCCGCGCTGATGGAAGGCGAGGTGGATTGGTGGGAGAACCCGACCATCGACCTGGTGCCGCAGTTGCGTGGCAACAAGGATCTGGTGATCACGGTGAAGGACCGCACCGGGGAAATCGGGTGCCTGCGGTTCAACCAGTTGTTTCCGCCGTTCGACAATGCGGCGATACGCCGCGTGGTGCTGTCGGCGATCGACCAGAAGGAGGTCATGACAGCGGTTGCCGGCGCGGTACCGGAGCTGATCAAGACCGATGTCGGCATCTTCGTTCCCGGCACGCCGATGGCGAGCGATGTCGGGGTCGAGGTCACCCGGGGGCCCAAGGATTATGCGAAGATCAAGCAGGATTTGATCGCCGCCGGCTACAAGGGTGAAAAGGTGGTGGTGCTCGGCGCGCAATCCATTCCGTCGATTTTTGCCGAGGCGCAGGTGGCCACCGACGTGCTGAAGCAGATCGGCATGAACGTCGATTTCCGTGTCACCGACTGGGGCACGGTGGTGCAGCGGCGCGCCAGCAAGGAGCCGCTGGACAAGGGCGGCTGGAACGTTTTCTATACGTATCTTGGCGGATTCGGCAACATTTCGCCGGCCCCGAATATCGCGATCCGGGGAAACGGCGCCGGCGCGTGGTTCGGCTGGCCGACCGACCCGAAGATGGAGGCGTTGCGCGACGCGTGGTTCGAGGCGCCGGACCTTGCCGCGCAGCAGAAGATCACGCGGGAGATGCAGGTGCAGTTCTTCCAGAACCCGAGCTTACGTGCCGCTCGGCATGTACGACATGCCGACCGCGTTCCACCGCTATCTGAAGGACGTGCGCGACGGCTGGCCGCAATTCTATGGGGTGCAGAAGACGACCTGAGGGATCGACCAGCGGTCAGGCCAGCGTCATCTCCGGCGGGTCATACGCGCGGATCGGCGGCTGGTTGCCGGTGAAACGCTCGATTTCCACGCCGGTGAGT